>JAJRRU010000010.1 GCA_024279135.1 Alphaproteobacteria bacterium | reverse complement strand
ATATGGTCTGGAATCCCAGCGCTCGGTTGAACCGCGCCGAGGAGGCTTTTTTAAAAATACTTTCCGAGCAAATCGACCTATCACCGCTGGAGCAACGGACCTATAGTTGATCGATAAACACTGTCAGATTAAACCAGATTTTCCAGAGAATTTACGAACAGATCATGTTTTAAAGCCGATGACAGCCACGTCATCCCGGCGTTTTTCATCACCTTGGTATTCAAGAAGGGCTTTGTGAATGGTTTCTTTCTGATTAAACATTGCCTTATTCTGAACGCTCAAGAGTAGTTCTTTAAAACGCTTTTTCCCGAACATGCGGCGCCGTTCGCCCCCCACTTGGTCAATCAGGCCATCGGATGTCATATAGAAGGTTTGGGCTTTTGTCAGGGCAATCCGGTGTTCGGTATATTCCTGATCAAAGGAAATGCCGCGATAGCCAATTCCGCTTTTAGTCGGTTTGACGACAGTGACCTCACCGTTTTCAACCTTGTACAGATCGAAACGGGCGCTGGCGAAATTCATTGATTTGCCATCCGGTACGAAATAACAGACACCGAGTTCCATGCCGTCATCGGATTCACCTTCCTGGCCGTGCTGTCCCAACGTCACTTGCACCATCTGATGAATATGCTGCAGGAATTCACCGACGTTACCTTCTTTCGTATCGATCAGAGCCCGGTCCATCGCGCCCGTGGTAATTAGCGTCATGAAAGCGCCGGGGACCCCATGGCCTGTGCAATCACCAAGCACCATGATGACGCCATTACCCCACATATTGGCCCAATAGATATCTCCGCCGACAACGTCACGTGGTTCCCATAGGATGAAATAGTCCTTGAATAGCGACTCGAACAAGATCTCGTCGGGGAGCACGGAACGCTGAATGCGGCTGGCATAGTTAATGCTTCCTTCAATGTGCCCCATTGCTTCACCGAGTTTATCATGGGCGATGGTTAGTTCCGCCTGGGCCTTTTTCCGTTGATCGATTTCGTGGCGCATTTTGCGGTTCCAGACCACGATGACGAGGATAATAAGCACTGCGCTCCCACCAATCGGCAAAGCCCATAACAGAACCGTCTTGATATCCCAACCAAAACTGACCCGAACCGCCAGCCAGATGTTTCTGATCGCCGATCGTTCTTTTGAATCTATAGTGTCTAAGGCCTTGTTGAGGATTGGAATCAGTTCGGGCCAATCCTTTCGCACAGCCATAGACAGTTCGGCCTTGTATTTGGTTGGCGCGGCAATTTTGATGTTTGCGAGTCCAAGGCGGTCTTGTTCGTAAGTGATGACGCCCAGGTTGTCGAAGAAGGCATCAGATCTTCCATTCTCCAAGGCTTGCAGCCCGTCAGCGACGGTATCCGAAAAAACAGGAATAATCTCGGGGTGGTTTTCCTTTAATATCTCGTGCGAATAATAATCACGAACGACGCCGACCTTTTTACCATTCAAGTCGGGCAAACCGCCGACGTAAGGTGAATCCTTCCGCGTTGCGACGACCAGGGGGAATGACAGATAAGGTTTGGTGAAGTTCATGAACTTCTGACGCGCAGGCGTATTCGCAGCGGCAGGCAGGATGTCGATACCCTCTCCCGCTTCTATGGCTTTGATCGCTTCGGACCAGGAAAATGCCGACTGCGGAGCCATCGTCATATTGAGCCGCTTGGAAAGCACTTCGATATATCCTGCGGCAAGACCGCTGTAAACTCCGTCTTCATCAATATATTCAAAGGGTGGCCAGGCTGAATCCACACCGAGTTTCACCGTCCGGTGTTCATTGAGCCACTCCCTTTCCTTGTTGGTCAGCCTGACCCGCTTGCCCATTTCAACTTGCAACCCTGTATGCGTTTTAATGATAGCGGCGCGTTCATCATCGGTTATAGCCGCCAGGCCCTTATCCAGAAGAAGACGCAGGATAGGCAAATCCCTGCGGACGCCGAACCGTAATTGACCGGGAGTTTTGTTGTAGAACCCCGTCGTTTTGACATTGGTGATCAGGTATTTTTTTATCAGATAGGTTCCGACCAGTTGGTTACCCACAAAGGCGTCCACATTATTGGATGAGACAGCCTGCAAGGCCTGGACCGTTGTATCAACCAGTTTCAGACTAATTTTCGGAAAATCCCTGGCCAGCACCTCGGCCAAGGCATACCCTTTCTCTACGGCAACCGTTTTACCGTCAAGGTCGGACATGGAGTTGATGTCATCTCGTTCTTCAGATGTAAAAATAACCGAAAAATAATCTACGAAGGGTTCGCTAAAGAACAGGTACTTATCACGGTCCGGCGTTTTATTAAGTCCAGGTACACTGTCAATTTGCTTAACCTTCAACTTTTCGACCAACTCAGACCACCGACCAAATTCCGGAGCAACCTGTAAACCGACTTTTTGTGCTGCCAGCTTTATGAAGTCAGCTGATATACCAAGGTGCTTTCCGGTTCCTTCTTCTTCCCATTCAAAAGGTGGCCAGTCCGCTGTCGCGGCAGTACTGAATATGGGATGCGCCGCAATCCACTTCTTTTCGGCACTGGTTAGGGCCACGATGCCTTTCTTTTCTTTGAAAAAACGATCTTCCGGATTGGTAATCCAGCGTGCTTCGATCTTGGCGAGGCGTTCACGCGGTATTAAGTCCAACCCTGTATTCACAAGTTCGAGCAAGGCCATGTTGTCCTTGCGGACACCTGCGAATACTTTGTTTTCAAACAAGTGTGTCCGACGTGAAATCGAACCAGTCAAACCGAACTTGGCTAAACTGGCATCCATTGTCGGAATTTCCTCGATGATCGCGACAATTTCGTCACGCATCAAGGACATGAGATATTCCGTGCGGTCGGCGACCTTGAGAAGGCTGATTTCAGGATGATTCTGTTCAATAAACTGTGCCTGATAGGACCCTGCTATGGCACCGATGCGTTTTCCTTTTAATGCGGCCAGCGAATTGCCTGAGATCGAGTCAGTCTTCGAGAAAAGGCCTGTCTTAATAACTTGAATGGGTTGGGAAAAAGACAGCCACTTTTCCCGATCCTTCGATTTAAAGAGACCTGAGTGAATGTCGGCCTCGCCGGTGCGAACATCATCCAGGGTTTGTTTCCAATTTCCGGCCTTGAATCGGACTTTACGGTTAACAACCTTTCCCCATTCACGCCAGATATCTACCATTAATCCTTGTGGCGATCCATCAATGCCAATAGAAGACAGAGGTGGATAGTAGCTATCGATAGAAACGATGATACTGTCCGGGTCACCGGACCGTGTCCCCGATGCCCATGTTCGGGCGATTTTTAAGCGTTCCTCGGCATTTATCTTGGCCATACCGCCATTGATAATATCGAGAAGAGCCTGGTTTCCCTTTTGTGCGGCGACGAACCAGTCGCTGGTATACAAAGGTTTTAGTTTTTGATGTTTGAACTTGGTCAGCAGGTCGGCACGGCCAAGATGGTAAAGGCCGGTTTGGGTATCGGCAGCGAACAGCTTGATCTCACCCGAATTCAATGCGGCAATGATACTTTGATAATCCTTGAATCCGACGACGGATGCTTCACCCAACCGGCTTTTTAGCCAATCTTCGGCTAAATCCCCTGAAAGTACGGCAATTCTGTATGATTTTAATTCAGCAAACGTTTCCGGGAATGCAATATCTTCATTGAAGAAGACGTGTGTGTCGGTACTGGTCAGTGCCGATCCGTAGTCCAGGTATGTGTTTCGTTCATTACTGAAAAACAGTCCGGCGTGGGCATCCACTTTGCCGTCACGAACGTTGGCTAATGTTTGGCTCCAGGTCGCCGGGACAAACCGGACGGCGACGCCGGTCTTCTTTGACCACAGTTTCCAGTAATCGATGATCTGACCATCGGCTTTTCCAGCCGCATTGGTGAACTGAAAGGGAACGCATTCGGCGCAATAAGTGACGGAAATTTGCGACGATGTTTCTGTTGCCAACGCGCCAAACTGACCAGATATTACCGTGATAAATAAGACCACGAATAACAATAGATTTTTAGCAGAAAACAAATGATTAAGTGGCAGCAATAGATCACACCAAAAAAATTTCCAGTACGAACTACCTACCATGAGCATCGATTTCTATCAAGGAAACTGGTTTTCACTTTCGATACCTCTTCGTATGAGGATAGTCCGAAATTGGCTAAAAACCTAAGGGGCAACAAGCCATCTATATTGTCTTCTATTGGATCACAAACCGGATGTATCGACAATAGAACCTATACGGCTATATACACCCGCAATCAGTTAAAGTGAGCTGTCGCCTCAACTCGTTGAACCTCTCAATGAATTTATCCTTTGCCTCCGTTGGGTTTAAACAATCTAACTTTATCTCCACGTTCTTTTCATTTGTGCCAATTCCTGATCGGTGATTTAAATACATGAGTTCAGTCTGCTCAATTTTCAGCTTTTCCGGTGACGGGCGCTAAACAAGCAAAGAAAAACCCTCAAAAATTTCATGTTTTCAAGGGTTTAAAATGGTAGCGGAGGAGGGACTCGAACCCCCGACACGCGGATTATGATTCCGCTGCTCTAACCAGCTGAGCTACTCCGCCCTATGGGTATCGTTACGGCTTAGACTATAGCCATATGGCAGGGGGATATAATGCGCTTGGGCACGGGGTGTCAAGCAGGTGGAAGGTGGTTGGTTGGATTTTTTCGCCATAAAATTAAAAAATACAAAATTTCACGTAATCAGCCCAAGATTGACTTTGCTCAATGTACAATTTATTAAAACCCACTATTGTATAATTCCTACACTGGGCATGCAGGCAGACATAACCTGAATGATTTATTGTAATTCTGCTTAATTTTGACACAGATCACGACCCTGAACGGGCCGTGGCATACTGGAGTACTAACCCTATGGCAATCGGAAAAATCACAGAACGTGTGGATGCGATTACGGGTATCAGCGACGAACGTCGTATCGCCGCCCCGCCCTGCCCCCGCAGCGTAAAGATAGAACTGACGGCACGTTGCAACTTTAATTGTTCCTTCTGCGCTACCGGCTACAAGTTGCGTGACAAACGCGACATGGATTGGAATTTTTATCTGAAACTGCTGAAAGAACTTAAAGCTGCCGGTGTTGAGGAAGTCGGGATGTTTTATCTTGGCGAGAGCTTTATTCTGCCATGGTTGCCCGAGGCCATCCAGGCCGCCAAGGACACCGGATTTGAATACGTCTTTCTGACCACCAATGGTTCTCTTTCAACGCCGGAGCGGGTCGAGGCCTGTATGGTAGCCGGGCTGGATAGCCTGAAGTTCTCCCTGAACTACGCCGATGAAGAACAGTTCAAAAGCATCGCGCTGGTCAAGGGCAGCATGTTCTATGACATGGTTGATAACATCAAGGCCGCCCACGCTATCCGCGAGAAAGGCGGTTTTGACTGTGGGCTCTATGGATCGTACATCGACTATGACGGCCAACAGGGCGAGCACATGAAAAGTATGGTCGATGAGCTGGAACCATTTCTTGACGAAGTTTACGCCCTGCCGCTCTATTCCCAGGCTGACCTGGTCAGTGTGGATGAAAAGAAACGCGGCTGGGAAATTCGTGGCGGCAACCCGGGACGCGCCGGCAAGATGCGCCCCGCCATGCCATGCTGGTCATTATTCACCGAAGCGCGGGTATCCTATGAAGGCCACCTGTCGGCCTGTTGTTTTGACCATGACGGGCGTTTCCGTATGGGTAACCTGAACGATATGAGCTTTATGGACGCCTGGACGTCGGCAGGCTTTCAAGCCCTGCGTCAGGCCCACCTGAACGGTGACGTTAGCGATACGGTGTGCAAGGATTGTGTATCCTACGCGTGATCGGTCGCGATTAACTCTGATCCGATCACTCAAGACACCAAGACACACCCTGTTCGCCCAGGAAGGGTAAAATCATTTCCTGGCCCGGCCCCGGATTACCGACCGGGATCGGCTCAAGCTTATGTGGTGAGCAGCGTTTCAGGGTTATGGTGTCGGTGTTTTCGGCCAATCCGTAAAAAGCCGGGCCGTTGCGCGAGGCAAATTCCTCCAACCTGTGCAAGGCGTCTTCTTCATGGAAGACCTGTGCGTAGGCCTGTATGGCCAGGGGAGCCGAAAATACCCCGGCACAACCACAGGCACTTTGCTTGGCCGCAATACCATGGGGGGCGGAATCGGTACCCAGGAAAAAAGGCCCGGCACCGGAAATGGCGGCCTTCCGCAAAGCCTGCCTGTGGGCCTCGCGTTTGGCTATTGGCAAACAATACAGGTGTGGGCGAATACCACCGCGAAACATATCCGAACGATTGATCATCAAATGATGGGCGGTAATGGTCGCCCCGATCCGACCCGGCGCAGCGCCATGGCGGTCGCGCACAAAATCGACGCCCTGCCGGGTAGTAATATGTTCCAGCACGATCCGCAGTTCCGGAAAATCGCGCACCATCGGTTCCAGCACGGTTTCGATATAGACCGCTTCACGGTCGTAAATATCCACCTCAGGATTGGTTACTTCGCCGTGGATCAACAAAGGCATTCCAGCGGCTTGCATACACTCCAGCGCACCATGAATGTTTCGCAGATCACGGACCCCGAATGCCGAATTGGTTGTGGCATTGGCAGGATAGAGTTTTGCCGCTGCAAACACACCCTGCGCAAAGCCCGCTGCCAGGTCGTCGCCGTTCACGTCATCGGTTAGATAACAGGTCATCAGGGGGTCAAATATAACACCTTTCGGTACGGCAGCCAGAATTCTGTCACGATAGGCCCGGGCAGCCGCCATATGGGTAACCGGCGGTGTCAGATTGGGCATGACCACGGCGCGACCGAATTGCCGGGCCGTATGGGGTACGACCGCATCCAGCATGGGGCCATCACGAAAATGTACATGCCAGTCATCGGGGCGTATTAGTGTCAGATGATCAGTAATTTGTGACATTTAATAAATATTTCCGTCAGATTTTCATTTATTTAGAAAAACTGACAATACAAGCCAGCCAATAATCCCTTGTTTTATAACCTATTTGCTACTCTTTCAAAATATATCACATTAATTTTTATTCAATTGATAATTAATTAATAATTAACCATGTATAATACAATTGATACAGGTTGGGTATTAGTCCCACGCCCCAGGAAAACCCCTTCCTGAACGTTGACCCTTCACCTCTGGGGCAAGGTGATAACACAAAGAAAGGAGCGTGTTATGGTCAGAAAGACAATATCAATGTTGGGCGCTCTGATACTATTATCGATCCCCTTCATTCCCGCAGCTTCTGCACAATCTGTTTGTGGAACACATCAGCTTGTTGCCGAGAAACTGAAACAATCCTATGACGAGCAACTCACCGGTGCCGGCCTCTCCCACAATGGCGGCATGATCGAAGTCTACTCGTCGCCCGATGGCACATGGACCATTGTCCTGACACGCCCGGATGGTATTAGTTGCCTGATGGCCTCAGGCGAACTTTGGGAATCTATGGCACCCAGTATCATTGAATTCGAAAGCTGAACGCGCCAATATATAAAATTCGCCAACCTGCGGTCCACGATGTTTGTGCAGCCATCAAACCGGTTTGCTTCGGCAGAAGCATAATTTTGTTCAATCCTGTCTTGAAAAAAGCTATACTCAATATGCTGGAAATGGCGGGATGCCCTCGACATTGACCGTGGCGAACGTGTTATATACGGGAGATCAAACATGGCAGTCATGCGTCGCTTGAGTGACAAGATTATAGCAGCCCACAAACAGGCATGTGATGAGAATAAACGTGAAGTTGCGAAACTTCTTCTCCAGGCCCTGGAGGTCGATGCAACGGCCATCGGCAGCAAAATGGGAGAACATCGCAAAGCAATCGAAATGATGGAAGCCGCCTTCGAGCTTCACGATTCTCTCAATTCAAAAAATTAGAGCACTTCCGTACTTTATTTACCCGAAACAAGTTTTTTTATCGGTACTCGAAACGGTGACCCCGCGATGTTCGCTCCACCGATCGGCAAGTTCCATTTGTGTCTGTTCATCGAGAACTTTCTGTGCGATCACAAACAAGACCTGCTCCTCCTTTGCGAAATGAGCCCTCAACAGCGCAATTAAATCACTTAAATTTCCGGACAGAACATCCACGTTCTCGGCCTCCAGGATTGCATCCAGGAAATCATCTATCTGGTTATGTTCAGCCCGCATAACCGTTAACGGACCGGCCTGACCGAGTTGGGCCTCCAGGGCAGGGAAAAGAATCTCTTCTTCCAGAGCCGCATGGGAAACAATCATTTGCTTGAAAATTTTCACCATGGATTTCAAATCGTTCAATTCAGGACTTGCCCGCATGACAGATTCGACATAATCAAACACAGGATAAAACATCCCGTGTTCACCGTATAGTGCGTCCGTAATTTTCATTATAGCCTGCCCTGTTTCATTGTTCTTCGTGCAAACCTGACACAATCTTGGCAAAATACACTTAACTAAAATCAAGCTGCGAACAAAATTCAATAGCCTGGAGGAGTTCCAGATATCTCAAAACTAATTCCGTCAGTTTTCTCAGCCTGCCCCCATGACTGTCCGAGTACCTGTGCGCTGGAGATCGAACGCATCAGCGCAACCCGCATCGGGCGTATTCGCGGGGCGGGTGATAACACCTATACCGACGGAGTGATCTGTGAGAAAGTCGCCCGCTACGCCGAACGTGCCCATCACCCGGATCGGCTGCTCACACCCCTGCGGCGCAAGCCCGGTACGCAATCGGCTGAATTCCAGGCTATTTCATGGGATGACGCACTTGATGAGACCGCCGAAGCCCTGTTGAAAGCCGAACAACGCCATGGCCCGCAGACCGTCTGGCCTTATTTTCATGCCGGAACCATGGGGCTGGTCATGCGCGACGGCATCGAGCGCCTGCGCCATACCAAGGGTTATTCCGGCCAGCATTCCACCATCTGCATAACCCCGGCCTGGACCGGGTTTATCGCCGGAACCGGCAAACTGATGGGCCCGGACCCACGGGAAATGGCCGCCTCTGACCAGATCGTCATCTGGGGCACCAATGCGGTAAACACCCAGGTCAACGTCATGGTGCACGCCACCAAGGCCCGTAAAAATCGCCAGGCAAAGATCATTGTCATCGACACATACCGCAACGCCACGGCAAAAAAAGCCGACCTGTTTTTATGCGTTAGGCCCGGCACGGACGGCGCACTGGCCTGTGGCGTGATGCATGTATTGTTCCGTGATGGTTATGCCGACCGGGCCTATATGGCGCAATTTAGCGACGCGCCCGATGAGTTGGAAGATCACCTGTCGAGCCGCACGCCACAGTGGGCATCGTCTATCTGTGGCGTTTCTGTCACGGATATAGAAAAATTTGCCACCATGATCGGCGAGACACCGAAGACATATTTCCGCCTCGGGTATGGGTTTTCACGCAGTCGTAATGGTGCCCACAATATGCACGCCGCGGCGTCTATCGCCGTAGTCAGCGGGGCCTGGCAGCACGAAGGCGGTGGCGCCTTCCACAACAACGGCGGCATTTTCGGTCTGGATTGCAGCCTGATCGAAGGCACCGACCGGCGTGACCCTGGCGTTCGTGTTATGGATCAGTCGCGCATCGGGGCGGTCCTGTGTGGCGACAGTGAAGCATTAAAAAACGGTCCGCCGGTTACGGCAATGTTCATCCAGAACACCAATCCCCTGTCGGTGGCCCCAGACCTCACGAAAGTTCATGAGGGTTTTTCCCGGCCCGATCTGTTTGTCTGTGTACACGAACAATTCATGACCGAAACGGCCCAGGTTGCCGACATCGTTTTACCAGCGACCATGTTTGTTGAACACGATGATCTGTACAAAGGGGGTGGACACCAGCACATATTGTTTGGCCCGAAAATTATTGATGGTCCACCGCAGTGCCGCTCCAACCACCAGGTTATATGCGATCTGGCCAAACGTCTGGGCGCAGAGCACCCCGGCTTCGAGATGAGCCCTCGCGAACTGATTGACGCTACATTACGGGCCTCGAACCGGGGCACGCTTGAGGGACTTGAAGAAAATCACTGGCTCGATTGCCAGCCCCCATTCGAGGAAGCCCACTTCAGCCATGGTTTCGCCCACCCGGATGGTAAATTTCGCTTCAAGCCCGACTGGCCGGGCTGCACCCCCCGAGGCTTCGTGCCCGATGATGTCGTTAATGACATGCCTGGCCTGCCCGATCATTGGGATATTATAGATACGGCCAGCCCGGATATGCCGTTCCGTCTGGTAACCGCACCGGCCCGCTCATTCCTGAACTCCAGCTTTACCGAAACCCCCTCGTCGATGGCACGCGAGGGGCGGCCTGAAATTTTAATCCAGCCTGATGATGCCGCCGACCTGGGCGTGCTCGACGGCCAGCGGGTGAGGATCGGTAACCGGCAGGGCTCGGTTTGTTTACATGCCAAATATTTCGACGGGCTACAGCAAGGCGTGGTGATTTGCGAAGGTATCTGGCCCAACCATGCTTTCGATGACAACATGGGTATCAATGTGCTGACCAGTGCCGAGGCCGTTGCACCCAAGGGTGGTGTATCCTTCCACGATACAGCTATCTGGATTAAACCTCTTTAAGGCACCCTAGAAATTCTTTAAAGACGCCACTAAATTGCCTTTATTCATGAATAAAATCAAAACCAATATCTTTACTATTAGTTGGGTTGATAAATTTATTCCGGTCCTATATGAATACTTCAGCGAATTTCAATTTTTTCACCAAAACGACTAGCCGAGGAAACTATCAATGAAAAAGACCCTTATCGCATCTCTCGCTATTGCTGCTGTCAGCCTGATCGGCCTTCCAGGCAGCCCCGCTTTTGCGGCTGAAGATGGCGCAAAAATTTTTAAAAAATGCAAAGCCTGTCACACCGTCAAAGAGGGTGGCAAAAACAAAGTCGGCCCGAACCTGTACGGCGTTGTGGGCAGAGCGGCCGCCTCCGTTGAAGGCTTCAAGTATTCCAAGGCTATGAAAGCCTCAGGCCTGACCTGGGATGAAGCAACCCTGGACGCGTTCCTGACCAAACCGAAAAAATTCCTCAAAGGAACCAAAATGGGTTTTGCCGGTCTGAAAAAACCTGCCCAGCGTGCCGCCATTATCGAATTCCTGAAAACCAATTAATTTAACCGGAATTCGCGGTTACTATATTCAAGGCCAGCGCCGCACCCCACAAGGTGTGGCGCTTTTCTTTTATGGATTAAAAAGAACTGGCAAAAAGTTCCCGTGCCTGAGACGCGGTAGCTACGGGTCGGCCCAACAGGTCCGAGCCATATTTGACCTGTGAAATCAGATCGGCGTTTCCGGTGGCTTGTGAGCCATCATTGAGAAACATGTTATTCTCGAACCCGACCCGCACATGCCCACCAAGCGTGGCGGCATTAAGGGCACACGCCCCTTCCAGATGCCCGAAGGCGCACATGCTCCAGCACCAGTCCACATCCGCCTCAGCGGTGGCGTTTACAAATGGTATGAGGTCCGCTGGCTCAGAGCGCTGTCCCGCGCTATAGCGGCCCAGAACATATAACACCGAAAGTCGTTTTCCCGGCACCACGCCACGATTATTCAAATCAGCCAGCCGGAGAACATCCGCCCCATCATACAGAATATACTGCACAGCAATTTTTTCCTGTGCCGCCCAGTGATAAAATTCAGACGCCTGCCCCTCTGCCGCGTGATCGGAGATCAATTCCCTGACCGCCGTGGAGATCGCTTCCGGGCGAACCTGGCGCACCATGTTCATTTGCTCAAGTGGGCTATACATGCCGACGGCTTCGGTTGTTGCCTGAATAATCAGATCATCGCCAACCGCCTCACGCACCGCATCGATGGATTGCCGATACAGTCCACCATCGAGCGAATGTTTTGCCTGCCCATCGCGCACATGCAGGTGGATCATTGCCGCCCCGGCATCCCGGCACACCACCGCTTCACGGGCACACTCCGCCGGACTTAATGGTATAGCCGGATGATCGATTTTGGTTTTACGCGCCCCATTGGGGGCCACGGTGATGATCAGGGGTGACCAGTTCTTCACGCGACGGGCAATTGGGCTATGGCGGCTTCAATGGAATCACCCAGTCGACTGGCAATTTCCTTGACGTCATCCTCGGTGACGATAAACGGCGGAGCCAACAATACGTGATTACCCCGACTGCCATCTGCCGTGCCACCGCCGGGATAACAGATCAGCCCGCGCTTCATGGTCTCGTGTTTAATCAGATCATGGAGTTTCAACGCCGGATCAAACGGTTCCTTTGTAGCCCTGTCCGCGACCAGTTCCACACCGCAAAATAAACCACGACCGCGGATGTCACCAAGCCACGGCTGATTCCCCAACCGCTCCATCAGGGCCTGGCGAAAGTTTTCACCCTGAACCATGACATTCTCGAGCAAGCCGCGCTCTCGAATAACTTTTTGTACGGCCAGTGCGGCGGCACACGCGGTCGGGTGACCCATATAGGTATGGCTATGGCGAAACCCGCCAAAACCATCGCGAATGGTCGTGAAAATTTCCCCGGAGACCATCAGGGCGCCGATCGGCTGATACCCGGCACCAAGCCCCTTGGCCATTGTTACCATATCGGGTGCAATACCATCCTGTTCACAGGCAAACAACGTGCCGGTACGCCCCATGCCGCACATGACCTCATCCAGGATCAGCAGAATTCCGTGTTCCGTGCAAATCTCACGAATTCGTTTGAAATATCCCGCCACTGGCGGCACAACTCCGATTGCCGCCCCGCTCACGGTTTCTGCCACGAAGGCGCAGACATTCTCAGCCCCCACACGTCTGATTTCGGCGTCCAGTTCATTGGCGATCCGTTGGCCGTATTCGTATTCACTTTCATCATTATCTTTGTAGCGATAGGCATAACACGGAGAAATTTGCGACGTCTCGAACAATAACGGCTCGACTGCCCCCCTTCTGAACGGACTGGTGCCAACCGATAACGCGCCAACCGTATTTCCGTGGTAGCTTTGACGGCGGGAAATAAAATGTTTACGCGATGTTTCACCCCGTTCAAAGAAATACTGACGCGCCATCAATAAGGCAGCCTCCACAGCTTCCGAGCCACCGGATACAAAATACGTCATGGCGATACCCTCGGGCGCGGCATCGATCAGAAAGTCAGCCAGATCTTCGGCCGGTTGTGATGTAAAAAAGCTGGTATGGGCAAACGCCACTTTATCCAGTTGATCCTTGATGGCGGCGATAACATCCGGGTCTGAATGCCCGAGACACGAAACCGCAGCCCCGCCGGATGCATCGATGTAGCGCTTGCCGTTGGTATCGATCAAACAGATGCCATCGCCTTTTGCCGCAACAGGCAGGCTCTCTCGAAGATTGCGGCCAAATACGTGTGTCATTGAGCAGACTCCAATATGAAATTGTATTTTACGGAAAAGATACACCTAACTGACACACGCTCAAGCAGCAATATTGTCAATGGCTCAATATCTCTGTAAGGTTCCACCGAAACAACCAACGGATTCTAAATAATGGACCTAAAAGACCACATTCGTACCATCCCCGACTTTCCCAAACCCGGCATTTTATTTTACGATATCTCCACCCTTCTGGCCCACCCCGATGCATGGCAGGTCGCCATGGGCCGAATGGCCAAGACGGTTACCCGTCATAATCCTGCCGTCCTTGCCGGCATCGAGTCCCGCGGGTTTCTGATCGCTGCCCCACTGGCCCTGAAACTGGGTCTCGGGTTCATCATGGTTCGCAAGGAAAACAAATTACCCGGCGATACCATCAGCCACGAATATGATCTGGAATACGGTACCGATACCATCCAGATCCAGCATGACGCCGTACAACCGGGTGACCGGGTGGTTATCGTGGATGATTTACTGGCGACTGGCGGCACCATGAAAGCGTCACAAGCGTTGTTTAAACAAGCCGGAGCCGATGTGGTCGGTGCGGCCTGTATCATCGAACTGACGTTTTTGAGTGGCCGGAAAAAACTCGGTGATATTCCGTTCGACGCCCTGATTGCCTACGACGAATAAACCAGCTTGGCGACTTTTTTCATAACCGTTGGCAGAGCCAGATCGACAAAATCGTGCGGTACCGACCAGATCGCGTGGTCATGCGCCGTTTCTGGCATGCTCGAAAGATGGCCTTTGAGGATACGCAGTTCCAGATGAAAATGTGTAAATGTATGGCGGACGGTTCCCGGTACGTCCTGCCAGTCCAGCCCTGCTCCTGCTACCGGGACATTTGATAATACATCTTCGTGCGTCCAGTCCTGTTCGCGCCATGGTGTGGACGGAAATTCCATCATTCCACCGAGCAGGCCCGTCTCGTCACGGCGCCGCGTCATCACACGCCCGGCCTGATCCACCAACCAGAATATCACCCCATATCGGGTCGGTCTGGGTTTTTTCGCAGCCTTGCGCGGATAGCTTTGTGGCTTACCCCCGGCCCGCGCGCGACACGGCCCGGCTCTCGCACTGCCCCTCGTACTACCCCTCGTACTACCCCATGGACAAGCCGGACAGTCAGGTTTTCGCACCGTACAAACCATGGAACCCAAATCCATCAGGCCTTGCACAAAATCTCCCGGCCGTTTGGCTGGCACCAGTTCTGCCATGCGCATCCGTACCGCGCCCTTGCCCGCTGGCATGACCTGTTCCAGCCCTTCCAGTCGGGAAATAACCCGGATGATATTGCCATCTACGGGTGTGGAGAAATTGCCAAACGCGATGGCTACGATGGCTGCGGCGGTATAATCGCCGATGCCGGGCAAGGTTTTTAGGGCGGCTTCATCATCTGGAAAAACGCCACCGTATTGTTCGACCACAACCCTGGCACAGCGATGCAGGTTCCGCGCCCGTGCATAATACCCCAGCCCCTGCCATTCGTGCAGCACATCATCGATTGATGCACCGGCCAGTGCGCGTACATCCGGCCAGCGTTCAAGAAACGATGTGTAACGTGGGATCACGGTTACCACCGTGGTTTGCTGCAACATTACTTCAGACAGCCATACATTGTATGGTGTTGCTTTCGTGCTTCGCCATGGTAAATCGCGTTTGTTTGAATCGTACCATATTAACAGTGACTTAGATAAATTACTATTTTTCATATATACACTTTATGATTGTACAAAATACTGCGCTTTTTGTTTAAATACCAGGTCGATCTATTTAAGGTGGTCCCACATAGTTGGACAGTTTGGTATCAAAGTTAAGGTGTATTTCAATATCTGACCATGCTACCTAAAATCTATTTATCACATCTTGCTGTCATTGTGGTATTTCATAAATCGCTGTGA
Organism: Alphaproteobacteria bacterium; assembly: GCA_024279135.1. Classification (GTDB taxonomy): domain Bacteria; phylum Pseudomonadota; class Alphaproteobacteria; order Rhodospirillales; family Casp-alpha2; genus JABJOR01. The sequence goes on along the minus strand of JAJRRU010000010.1, from coordinate 479,957 downwards.
GGATTGACCCAGATGGCATATTGTGAAATTACCTGTCCAGAGTTGCTTGAGTGTCTCAAACAACCTGAATCCCGTACACTATGCAGATGTCTATGTATGTGATTTAAATTATCTGTTAGCCGTAGTTTTCCATTAATAAATGAGAATGCAGTAGGATTCTGAATGGTTTTCTCAAGTTTCGATTTTATCTTCGTTTTTCTCCCTATATTCTTGGTTGTTAATGTTTTTCTTATTCGCACACGATTCTCTAATTGGGCAATAAGTTGGATAATCCTATCCTCATTGGTTTTTTATTCGTGGTGGGATATTACAAATTTACCAATCCTGCTCGGATCAATATTCGCTAATTTCATCCTGGGAAATCAATTAAGAAATAAACCATCGCAAGTTGTTTTACTTTTTAGCTGCGGTGGTAATTTACTCGTTCTCGGCTGGTTTAAATACCGTTTGTTCTTTCTGAATATGATTGACGGAATGAGCGGAAGCGATATGCCAATTCTCTCGTTGATTATCCCATTGGGATTGAGTTTTTTCACATTCCAACAAATTACCTGGCTTGTCGACTCGCATCGTCGATTGCGCCCTGAGGTCTCTTGGCAAAACTACACGATGTATATCAGTTTCTTTCCGCAGTTAATTGCTGGACCAATTGTGCATCACCGGGATGTGGTCGAACAGATTGCAAGAGGGCAAAGGCGCGAGCGGATCACCTTTGATATCATGGTTGGCTTAAGTATCCTCATTATAGGATTAGCAAAGAAAGTGTTGATTGCTGATCGATTAGCCATCTTTGCCAACTCTTTCTTCTCGCAAGCGGCGAGTGGTGGCGACCTGGCACTCCTGAATTCTTGGATTGGTGTACTTGCGTACACATTTCAGCTCTATTTTGATTTCAGCGCATATTCGGATATGGCCATAGGAATCGCCAGAATGTGCGGTATCAGGCTTCCGATTAATTTTAATTCACCATATAAGGCGACTAGCATAATTGATTTTTGGCGCCGCTGGCATATTACACTTTCTGCCTTTTTGCGGGACTATCTTTATATTGCATTAGGTGGTAATCGCAGAGGAATTACACGTAGGTATGTAAATATCTTTTTGACGATGCTTATCGGCGGTTTTTGGCATGGTGCAAACTGGACTTTCATCCTCTGGGGCGCGGTTCATGGCATTCTTATTGTCGCGAATCAATTATGGGCGTATACGCAGATACCTATCCCAAGACCCATTGCAATGGGTGTTACATTTATCTTGGTTGTTTTTGCTTGGGTTTTGTTTCGATCTTCAGATGTAGAAACAGGGCTTCGAATTTACGCAGCAATGATTTATGGCTCGGACTTCGCTCACTGGCAACTGTTGGGCAACCCAATTCAGTTTGGCCCGCCCGAAGAGATTCTAAGATCATTCATTGAATTGGCTGGATTTGCCCCTAAGTTCAGCGGCGCAATTGTTCAGTTGGTCATATTATCAGGTGCTGCCATGATAGCATTTACTTTACCAAACACCGCACAATTATTTTACCGGTTCAACAAACCTGTTGGATTGCGAGTAGCGCCTATCAGTTGGATTGATCGGCAACTGATTTGGCGCCCAAATATTTTTTGGGCGCTGAGTTTGGCGATTCTTTTCGGGCTTATTACCCTCAATATGGGTCGTGAAGTTGAGTTTCTTTATTTTGATTTTTAGGAATATTGAGAAATGCTGACTTGCAAACATGGTCATAAATTGAAACGTCGCTGGGGTTTTTACATCTCAATTCTGGCTTTGTTCTATTTAATATGTGCAATGGCTGTTTTGTCTCCCGCATTATTGTTATGGCGTAGCGGCGAAGCATACTCACCGATAAGGATTGTGGACTGGCAGACAGAAACAGGGGGTATTTGGGACCCTTCGATTATTAGTAATGGTCAGATTGAGCATCAATACAAAGAAGCCTTGGTCTATCGCCATAAACCAGAAGTGATGGTTATGGGGTCTTCGCGTGTTCTCGGCTATCGTAATTCGATGTTTGCCACAAACATGACGAATGTAGGACGCGGCATTAAATATTCCTTGATAGACGATGAGGTTCGGCGGCTGGTTTCAATTCATAAGCCTCAAGTTATTCTCTATGCGCCGGACTTCTGGCATTTTACACTTCGCTCGTATGAGACAGATTTGGCTTACCAATCAAGTCGCGCTAATTTATTGTTAGACACACCGATTGAGTCATTATCGTTGCAAATAGTTCCGCGAGAGATTTATCAAGTCTGGCTTTATTTGATTGAGCGTAAAATTTCATGGAAATCAGCATTTATGATATTGCTGAATGGACGAGATAGAGAAGGACCGAGGCTCGGGCTGCGCGGCATGAGTCTGGATATCGGTGGCTACGGACCAGATGGAAGCTATTATTATCTCAAAGAGTTTCAGCAACCGAAGAAAAATTTCGACCTCTTCAATTCAATAAATACAGACCCTGGCACAGTCCCGGAAGGTGAACTTGATAGTGCGACATTGAGCTCAGAATTGTTGGAGCGTGTACGTCGGGCTGCAATTTATGCTGAGGAAGAAGGAATAGCCTTCGTCACAGTTCTTTTACCAGTACCGTCAGGGCTGCGTTCTCTTTTGATAAGAGATGAACGGTTCGCATCATTCTACAAGTTATTTTCAAGTTCGATGCAACGCAAAGTTATAGATGCAGGTGGTGAATTCTTTGATTTTACAGACTCTCGTATACTGGATGCTCCAGATCGTGAGTTTATCGATTTTGGGCATCCTGGAAGTGTTATGCTGGCACGCACCTTATTGGCTATGTCGAAATCGAGTCTTGGTCCATATATTGATGGCACGGAGATAAATTCGCTAATACAAAATCAACGAGGCATCGCACAGGTTCCCTCAAAAATGTACCAACAATTAGGTGTTCAGAACCTGGAATAGTTTTTGAACCTCAGGAACTTGACTGACAATTTGCTAATATTCGCTTTGAAATATCAGGTGACGCAGGTGATCTCCTTAACCGGAAATCCCGCAACCTGTTCCTCAATATATTAATAATCTGCTCTTCGCTAAATCATTTCTTCATCGTGTCCTCCGTTGGTTCAGTTTAACGGAAAACTCTTTTTCATCATGACTCAGTTTTCGGAGGGGAGGTCATTTCGCGCATGAGCGAGCCGTCCGGATCATACAATGGCTCAAATTGACGTCTGGCGGGCTTCATTTGCCCCAGTATTTCAATCTCGAAACCAGTTTCTTTATCCAACAAAGCAGTTGGAATGTATCCCATGGCCACACTTTTGCCCACGTGGTGCGCAAACCCACCCGAGGTCACATAACCAACACAGTCACCTTCGTAGAATATCGCCTCATCATTCGATACGTCAATATCATCGGTTTCAATTACCAGGGTGACAAGTTTCTTTTCCGGGCCCTGCTGTTTTTCAGCCCAGGCCGCGGCACGGCCCATAAAATCACCCTTGTCCCAATTGATAAAGGCGTCCAGCCCGGATTGAGCGGCAGTGAAATCAGGGCGGAAATCCAGCGTCCACACACCCCAGCTTTTCTCCAGGCGCAACGACATCAAAGCCCGCGCACCATAAGGCTTGAGCCCCAGATCGGCCCCGGCGGCTTCGACCTCTTCAAACAGTTTCAGCAGGTATTGGGGTGCTACATAAATCTCGAACCCCAGTTCGCCCGAAAACGAAATGCGGCTCAGGATGGCGGGCACGCCGCCCACGGTGGTCTGGCGGATATCGCGGAACTTAAATCCCTCGCCACTCACATCATCACGGCAAATCCGGGCCAGCAACTCACGCGACCGGGGACCGGAAAGCGCCAACCCATGCAGCTCATCGGAACGATTGTGATAGGAAACACCGGTCTCGGGGAGATGTTGTTCAAACCACCGGCGATGCATTTCCTGCGCCGCACCCGATCCGAACAGGATAAAATGCTGCTCGGCCAGACACGCCACCGTCAAATCACCTTGCAGCTTGCCTTTGGCGCTCAGCATGGGTGTCAGGTTCAAACGACCAATCCCCGGCAGTTTACCAGCCAGCATATAATTCAGGAAGTCCCGCGCACCGGGGCCGGTATACTCGTGTTTGGCAAAGTTGGCAACCTCAATAACACCCACATCCTGGCGAACCGCCTTGACCTCTTCGGCCACCCGCTCAAAGGCGTTGGAGCGGTGAAAGCTCGGGTTCTCGAAGGCCTGCTCAGGGCTGTTGGCAAACCACAGCACATTTTCCAGACCAAAGCTGTCGGCCATGACCGCACCACGCGCCATCAGGCGGTCATACAGACTGGTGGTTTTCTGGCGGCGCAATGCAGGCAGGGTTTCATTGGGGTACGTGAGCTGGAACCGTCTGGAATAATTTTCCGACGATCTGACGGTGCCGTATTCGCGGGTCGCGAACTCGCCGAACCGGGCGATATCCATGGCCCACACATCGATGGATGGCTCGCCTTCGATCATCCATTCCGCCATGCACAAGCCGACCCCGCCGCCCTGACAGAACCCGGCCATGACACCCACAGCCGTCCAGTAGTTCCGCAATCCGGGCACCGGTCCGATCATGGGGTTGCCATCCGGACCAAAAGTAAACGGGCCGTTGACCACGGTTTTGATGCCAGCATCGGCCAGCGGTGGGATACGCTCGAAAGCCAGTTCCAGACGTTCCGATATGCGGTCCAGATCGGGCGGCAACAGCTCGTGACCAAAATCCAGTGGCGTGCCACTGACCATCCACGGTGTGGATTGCGGCTCATACGTACCCAGCAACAAACCTTGAGCTTCCTGGCGGAAATAAATGTTGGCCTCGTAATCAATGCCACAGGGCAATTCATGGTCGGCCTGTTCAATTTCCGGTATGGTATCGGTAATCAGGTAATGGTGTTCCATGGGTTGAACCGGCAATTCTATACCGGCCAGATGCCCCACTTCACGAGCCCACAGGCCACCGGCATTTATTATGTATTCGCTATGGATGGTGCCCTTGGGGGTGACCACATCCCAACTGCCGTCGGGGCGCTGGTTGGTCTCGATCACCGGGGTATTGCGATGATAACTGGCCCCGTAGTGTTTTGCGGCCTTGGCAAAGGCGTAGGTGACACCGCTGGGGTCCACATGACCATCAATAGGATCAAACAACGCACCCAGATAATGTTTCGGGTCGATCAACGGGTTCATGCGGGCCACTTCGTCGAGGGAGATGAATTCCTGATCGAGCCCCATATAGCGAGCCTTGGAGCGTTCGCGTTTCAGGTAGTCCATCCGCTCAGGTGTGGAAGCCAGATAAAACCCGCCCGTGGTGTGCAGGCCGACCGACTGGCCGGACAATTCCTCGATCTCTTTATACAGGTTGATGGTATAACTTTGCAGACGGGAGATATTCGGATCGGAACTGATGGTATGGATTTGACCGGCGGCATGCCAGGACGAGCCGGACGTGAGTTCCGAGCGTTCCAGTAACATAACATCCGGCCAGCCAAGTTTAGCCAGATGATATAAAATCGAACAGCCGACAACGCCGCCCCCGATAATGACAACTCTTGTGTGAGATTCCATGGCCTATTCCTGACAGGTTAATTCAGCGGTAAACGGCGCAAGACACCGGGGCGAAGCGGGTCGTGAAAATGATCCACCGGCCCGTTATCAACGTAGTCATCAAACATACGTTTCAGATTTCCCCGATCCAGTGTGATGCCCAAACCCGGCCCTTCGGGAACCGGAATATGGTTATTGGTTTGACAAAACGGGCCTCCCTCGATGACATCAGTCGTTTGCCACCGAAGTAGAGACTGGCTGGGTTCATGCATCCATTGGGTGGCGGCCACCACGTGCAGATAGGCCGCGGTGCAGATGCCTGAATCACCGCTGTAACACCAGAACCCGACCCCCATGGCCTCACAGGCGCCGATAAAACGTACCGCCTTGTTGATCCCGCCCAGCACGGCGAAATTGGTGACAAAATTATCGGGCACACCCAGTGCCACGGCCCGGCGCAGATCGGGCACATGGCTGGAAAACGGAATGGCCGAATGTTTGCGTAACTGTGCCATTTCCTCGAAGGTCGCCACCGGGTCTTCATAATTGCGGATGTTACAGGGCTCGATCTCGCGCAGGATATGACGCGCACTGGACAGCGACCATTGCATGTTGGAATCCAGCCGGATCATGGCGCGCGGCCCCAATGCCTGGCGCAGTTTTTTGACGGTCTCGATTTCCAGTTCCGCGTCGCCCTGGATTAATTTACCCTCAAAAAATGTCGAGCTGTGCTGCTCGCGCATTTCCAGACAATAATCGACAATGGCCTGGGCCGACATCTCGCCACCCTTGCCGTCAATTTTCGGACGGAAGGCAAAATATTCGGTGAATGGAATGTCTTTGCGGACCGCACCGCCCAATAACTGGTAGAGCGGCTTGTCCCACAGTTTGCCGCGAATATCCCACAGAGCAATCTCGATTCCACCAAAGGCCTTGACCACCGATGCATCATCAGTGTTTTGCACGATCTGCCAGGCCGGCACACAAACCGCTTCACAGGCCGCGATATCGATGGGGTCCATGCCAACCAGACGTTCGCCCATTGCCATAATGGTGGCAACAACATCGGCCGATGGTGCTTCGCCCAGCCCGACGATGCCCTGATCGGTTTCCACTTCGATGATCGCCTTGGAGGTGCCGGGATAATACCCACCTGTCCACCAGAAGGGTATTTCCAGCGGTATATTAACCGGTGTTGCCCTGATAGCCGTGATTTTCATGATGAGATCACCCCTAAAGCCTGTTATGATCGCCATAGAAACAGTACTAACCTTATGTTACACGATGAGTTATCCCCGGTAACCTCTAATAAATGTCATTCTTTTAATAAGTTTTATTTATGCCAAACTTGCGAAACCTGATCCCGTCTGCCAACAGCCTGTTCACCTTCGAGGCAGCCGCACGATTGTCCAGCTTTACCAAAGCGGCGGCCGAGCTGAACGTGACACAGGCGGCTGTTTCCTATGCCATCAAGCGGCTGGAAACATTTATGGATGTTCGCCTGTTTCACCGGGAATACCGAAAAATAACCCTGACCGACGTGGGACAGAAGTTTTTTACCGATGTCAGTCTGGGGCTGTCCCATATTCAGCAATCGGCCACCGAGATCAGCCAGCGTTATGATCACGTCCGTGACCGCGCCCATGTAACTATTTCCATCAGCACAGCCTTTGCGGGTTATTGGATGTTACCCCGGTTGCCCGACTGGCGGACACAATACCCGAACATCGATTTACGCCTGCAAACCTCGGACAGGGATGTGGATTTAACATCCGAAGGCATCACGCTGGGCATTCGCCGGGGTCGGGGGGACTGGATGGAATATGACGCTATGTTGTTTGGCGAAGAAGAAGTCTACCCCATTTGCAGTCCGGATTTTTGTCAAAAATATGGTCAACTGTCGGAACCATCTGACCTGTTGAACGTGCCCCTGATCATCTTCAATGAAGCCTTCCGAAACCGGCTTTCCTGGCAGGACTGGTTACATCATTTCGGTGTTGATCAACCGCTCAGTCAGGAAAATAATATCCCGACCAATGATTATGCCCTGACGGTCCATGCCGCCATCGACGGCCATGGTGTCGCGTTGGGATGGAAACATTTAACCGATGGCTTGATCCGTGAGGGTCGCCTGGCGAGGCCGATCCCCGACACCCTCAAAACCGGCCAGGGATTTTATGTGGTCTGGGCCAAAGACCGCCCATTATCACGCGATGCAATTATCGTGCGTGACTGGTTAATACGTACGGCAAAACAGGATTTTAATTCATGAGACGATATTTGCGGAAAATTTTTATGGGATTGGCTACGGTCCTGGGCATCAGAAAACTGGGTTTTTTCATCCCCTATCGTTATGCCGCCCAGATACCGGCTGGCAAGGATCGCGCCGCTTATAATACGCTGGCGGAAATGTTCGACCGCCGGGTTGAAAATTTCCACCACATGTTATCACTCATGAATGATTTTTCCCATGATTTGCAGGCAATCGGCAGTGAGCCACCGCCAGCCCCGCGCTGGGAACAGGACTGGTTTCCCGGTCTCGATGGTGCGGTGGCCTATACCATGGTTCGCACGCGCCAGCCCAAACGTTTGGTCGAGGTTGGTTCCGGCCATTCGACCCGGTTTCTGGCACGTGCCATCACCGATGGCGAACTGACGGTAGCCATAACGACCATCGATCCGGCACCAAGGGCCGATATCGCCACGCTGGATGTGACGATTATTCGCCAGACCATTCAGGAAGCCGGACTGTCGGCTTTTGCCGAACTGACCAGTGGAGACATTGTGAGCATGGATTCGAGCCATATTCTCATGCCGGGCAGCGACGTGGACATGATGCTCAATGTGGTGTTGCCTGCTTTGCCCGCCGGTGTGCTCGTTCACATTCACGATATCTTCCTGCCCGGTGATTATCCGGCGTCCTGGCAGTGGCGCGGGTATAACGAACAATTGGGTATTGCCGCTTTATTGCACAGCGGGGGGTATGACATTCTGTGGTCCAGCCACTATGTACGTACCCGCATGGCCTCATCCCTGACAGGTGCCCTGTTCGATACCATACAACCACCCGAAGGCGGTTATGAATCCAGTTTGTGGCTCAGGAAGCGGTAAACATCAATCGTGGGGATCATTCATGGGGATCAACGGCGTCGCGCAGGCCATCACCCATGTAATTAAACCCCAGCACAATGATGATCACCGGCAACATGGGCATCAACAACCAGGGATACAAAGCGACCGCCTCGATATTCTGGGCTTCTGATAACAGAACCCCCCAACTGGTCACCGGCGGGCGCAAGCCCAGCCCGAGAAAACTCAATGCCGTTTCGGCCAGGATCATTGACGGGATCGACAGGGTCGCCGAGGCGATCAGATGGCTGGTAAAATTCGGTAACAGATGGCGCACGATGATGCGTTTTGGACGCGCCCCCATGAGCTGGGCGGCGACACAATAATCTTCTTCCCGCAAGGCCAGTAATTTCGAGCGCACGGCTCGCGCCAGACCCGGCCAATCCAGCAGACCGAGGATAATGGTGATGCCGAAATAGATCGCAATGGGGCTCCACGTCACCGGCAGCGCCGCAGACAAGGCAAGCCACAAGGGCAGTTCAGGCAATGACCGCATAATCTCGATTAATCGCATGACGGCATAATCGACCCAGCCCCCCAGATAACCCGCCAATCCGCCAAAAAACAGGCCAAGCACAAAACTGACCGTGATACCCACGATGCCCACCGTCAGCGAGACCCGCCCGCCATAGAGCAGGCGCGAGGCCATATCCCGACCCAGCCTGTCGGTGCCGAGCAAAAACATCTCGCCCCCTTCGGCGGGGCATATAAGGTGCAGATTACCCGGTATGAGCCCCCAGAATTCATAACTATCACCGGAACAGAAAAACCGTATGGGCAAGGGCTTGTCAGTATTTTCGCTGTATTCCCGTTTCAGGGTATCCATATTCAGGACCATGCGATGTTCATAGACGAAGGGTCCGATGAACTCACCCTGGTGATAAAAATGAACTTCCTGGGGCGGCGAATAAATAAAATCCGTGTGGCGGGTGTGCAGATTATACGGCGCCAAAAATTCTGTCACCACGATAGACAGATAACTGGGGATCAACAGACACAACGCCAGCATGGCGATTTTATGACGCCTGAAACGCCACCAGATAATCGTCCATTGGGACGCCATGTGGAAGCGGTTGCCGGAAGTTTCCTGCTCCTCGTCATAATTCGGATCAAACGGAGCGTCAGAAACATAATGGGCTAAACGATCAGTCATTTCTGCCCCCGCGCACCGTGACGGATTCTTGGGTCAAGCACACCCAGCAGAATGTCCGAAACAAACATGCCAACCACCGTCAGACAGGCAAGGAACATTAAAAATGATCCCGCCAGATACATGTCCTGGGATTGCAATGATGATAATAACATGGGTCCGGTGGTTGGCAGCGACATGACAACCGAAACAATGACTGAGCCGGACACAACCTGTGGAATCAAATTACCGATATCGGCGATAAAGGGGTTGAGCGCCATGCGCAACGGGTACTTTAAAAGCAATTGCATCTCTGGCAGTCCTTTGGCGCGTCCCGTAGTGACATATTGTTTGTGCAACTCGTCGAGAAGATTGGCACGCAAGCGGCGGATCATGCCCGCGGTGCCGGAAGTACCGATCACGACCACAGGAATCCACAGGTGTTCCAGAACCGAGAGAGCTTTATCCACGCTCCAGTCCTGGCCGATGAAATCAGGGTCCATCAGGCCGCCGAACGATGTGCCAAAGGTCAGATTGGCAAAATACAACAAGATCAGGGCTAACAGAAAATTCGGCGTGGCCAGCCCGAGAAAACCGAGGAATGAGAGGCCATGATCGCCCCAACTGTATTGGTGGGTTGCCGAATAAATCCCGATGGGAAATGACACCGCGTAAATGAATAATATTGTCGAGAAATTCAATATCATGGACAACAATAACCGGTCACCAATCACGTCTTTTACCGGCAGGTTATATTCAAATGAATAACCCAGATCGCCATGCAACAAACCGGTGACCCAGATAAAATATTGTTCGACCATGGAGCGGTCCAGGCCGTACTGCTGACGCAGGAAATCGATTTTTTCCTGGGCAACGGTTTCTCCCTGGCTTTGCAACTCGGCGATATAGGTGGTCAAATAATCACCCGGTGGCAGCTGGATGATAAAGAATACCAGCACACTGATGACCAGCAAGGTTCCAGCCATGGTAAACAGGCGATTGCCAATATAATAAATCATTGTTGTACGCCTGCGTCTTTTTCGGGTGCAAACCAGAACGTATCGGGGCGATAGACCCCGAACATGGCACCAGGATTCCAGTTATAGATGCCTTTTTCAGGCACATTTTGAAGCCGGTTATTGATCACAACCAATTGGGACACCCCGGCGACCAGACCAATGGTAAATATCTGGTCGGCGTGAATTTCCAGCATCTCTTTCCAGATAGCTGTTTTTTCCTTGCGCCCCACGGCCTTTCGCCAGGCATAATTAAGCGCAAGCAACCGTTTGGCTTCTGGCAGGTCGGGGGGTACACCAACCTTGCCGCGGGTTTCATAATATTGCCCCCAACGAGGCCATTGCAGTTGTTGCTGGTTGGTTGGTGCCAGTTCCTCGGGGCTGGTCATGGCCGTCGGAATGGCGTTCTCCATGCCGAACCATACCGCGATCATTGTGGTTCCGGCAAATATCCGACGGCGGAAAACCTCTCGTTGCAGGGGTTTTATAAATAATTTTACACCGATCTTGCGCCAGTCGTCGCGGATCAGGTCCAAAACGTCGGTTTCTTCCGTACTTTCACCAGCCGTCTCGACGATGATTTCCATCTCCCGGCCATCGGATAACAACCTGATCCCCTGTTCGTTTCGTTTGTCCAGCCCCAGAGCGTCCAGCATGGCATTGGATTTATCGGGGTCGTACTGGGTCCATTTCTTGCGGTATGACGGACGGCTCAATTCCGATTGGGGCAGGACAGTGTTATTGCCTTCCAGAGCCAAGCCGTAATAAATCACCTGATTGATGTCATAGCGGTTAATGGCAATGGACAGGGCGCGCCTGAAATCAGGTTCGATAAACAACGCACGCCATACATCGTCCTTGATATTCAGATTGGGAAACAGCGCGATCTTGGCACCCTTTGCCGGCAACCACCGAAGCACGGTAAAATTATTCCTTTTCTCGCCCTGTTTGAGGAATGTGTAATTTCTCATATTCAGGTAACGGCCTTGAAGGTCAATTTCACCACTGCCGGTTTTTGCCGGAATCAATTTTGGCGAGGCAATAGCCATGGCTACCTTGTCGATATATGGCAACTGATGCCCTTTCTGATCGATCCGGTAATAGTAGGCGTTTCGCTCAAAAATAAAGCGGTCCGATGGCGGTTTGGTTTTCAGGACCCAGGGCTGAAGGCTTGGCCGGTCCGGGTTGGTATTCTTATAGGCCCGGTCATGTTTAAAATGCAGACCGATCCAGTTACGCTGTCCGGTCTCCTCGATTTTTTCTTGCAGCACCGATTTATCCGTATATTTGGGATGAAACTGTTTCAGATAATGGGCCGGTCTGAATATATATAACGGCGATGGCCCGGCCAGTGCTGGCAGGAAAAACGGGTTGGGTTGCACCCAGCTGTAGCGCACCGTCAGGTCGTCCAGGAAATCAACCTGTGGCGGCTCGCCATTGACCAACAGGGCTGGCGGTAATCCCATGACAGAGGCTTCAGGATTATTGGCCAGGTCTTCCCAGTAATATCTGAAATCCTCCGAGGTAAACAGTTGACCATCGGACCACCGGTGACCGGCGCGCAGGTGGAAGGTGAAAATCCGCCCCTCCTCAACATCAACAGCTTCGGCGATATCGGCAACCAGCTCGAATTGTTCATTATAACCGATCAGACGGGCATAACCATAAACCACCATCAGGCGGGTATCCTTGGCCCGCCCACCGAGGGTGCGCATGGTGCCACCGTAGCGGCCTGTTTGTTTAGCATTGTCGGCCATGGACACGATTTTCGGCACCCTCGGCACCCGGTCTTCGACCGGCGGCAACAGCCCGGCTGAGACAGCTTCCTTGAAAAAATCAGGTTCCAGCAGCGAGACCCTGTCCTGTTGCGCGCTCAACGGACTGGCACCTAAGATCATAGCCCCCGCAAGCCCTGTAAAACACAGACACACAAGCAGAACAAACCGGGTGTATCGCCGTTCAACCATGGGAACTTCCGACTTTTTCAGTCTGTGCAGGCTGCTCATGAGCGCGCACATAATGACCGCCACCCACATCGACCATGCCTGGTTTTCTGATTGTCCCGTTACCGGCGTCATCGCTAAAGGGATAGGCCCAGGCCGCCGGATCAGAATTTTTCCCGGCCACCAATGCAGAAAAATCAAGCATTCGGCCCGGGTCGGGAACCGGCACCGCCGATATGAGCGATTTTGTATAGGGGTGCAGAGGATTACTGAATAACGCATGACAAGGGGCCAGTTCGACCATGCGCCCGGCACACATGACCGCGATTGTATCGGCGATGTAATCCACAACGGCCAGATTGTGTGAAATGAAAAGATATGTCAGCCCCAGTTCGCTTTGCAGATCTTTTAATAAATTAAGGATCTGAGCCTGAATTGAAACATCGAGAGCCGAAACAGGTTCATCACAAATCAACAAATCGGGGTTCAGGGCCAAGGCCCGGGCGATGACGATCCGTTGCCGCTGTCCACCGGAAAAACTATGGGGATACCGGCTCAGCAACTGGCTATCGAGGCCGACCAGTTCCATCAATTCGAGCACCGTCCTGCACCGGCTATCGTGATCCCCTATTCCGTGGATAACCAGCGGTTCGCTAATGGTATCAAAAATCGTCATACGGGGGTTCAGCGAACTGAACGGGTCTTGAAAAACATACTGAATTTTACACCGCAAAGGCTCCATTTGCCGGGCGTCCAGGTCCATCAGATTAATCGGGATGTTACCGTCATTAAACAACACCTGGCCTTGATCGGCATCACAGGCACGCATAACGATTTTACTGAGCGTGGTCTTACCGCAACCGCTTTCGCCAACCAGTCCCAGACAACTACCACGTTTGATACTCAACGACACATCATCGAGCGCAGTAACCGTCTCAGCCGGTTGTTTGGAAAACAATTGACGGCTCTTGCGAATGGAAAACGTTTTGGTCAGATTTTTGATTTCCAGCATGGGGGCTGATTGTTCTGGGCCAGACGCCGCGGATGTAGACGTACTGAGCGACAGAAGGTTCTCGGTATTGACGTTTATCTCACGGATCGGTTTTAACCGCACATCGTCTTCCATACCAAGATGGGGCACTGCATTGAGCAGCGCGCGCAAATATGGATGTTGGGGATCGTTGAATATATCATCCAGCATCCCGCTTTCCATGACCCGGCCCCGGTAGACCACGACGACCTCGTCGGCTACGTTGGCCACCACTCCAAGATCATGGGTGATGATTAATACCGCCATGCCCAACTTGACCTGCATATCCTTGATCAGTTTCAGGATTTGCGCCTGTACAGTGACATCCAAAGCCGTGGTCGGCTCATCGGCGATTAACAACGACGGCCCGCAAACCAGCGCCATGGCAATCATGGCCCGTTGCCGCAACCCGCCGGAAAGTTCAAAAGGATAGGTATCAAAGGCTTCATCCGGATTGGGAAAGCCCACCAGACGCAACATGTCGACGGTGATCTGGCGGTTCATTGCTTTTTGGGCCGTGCGGTTTTGCCCATCAGGTTTGGCACAGTGCAGCTTCAGGGTTTCACCGATTTGATCACCGATGGTATGCAAGGGCGACAAAGAGGTCATGGGCTCCTGAAAGATCATGGAAATCTGGCCGCCGCGAATTTCCGAAAAACATTTTGAATGGGTGTTCAGGCTGGCCAGGTCCAAAATACCTTCCTGCGAATTTCCAGGTCCGGCATTATTGAACAATATCTTACCGGCCGTAATGCGGGCAGTACGCGGCAGGATGCCCATAATTGCCTGTGCCATAACCGATTTTCCAGAACCGGATTCACCGACAATGGCCACCGTACCACCTGGTTTGATGCGAAAAGATACCCCTTTGACTGCCTTGATGACACCGCCCAGTGTATGGAACTCGACCGCCAGATCCTGCACCTGTAGCAAGTCTTTCATGCCAACACCTCGGTAATGTTAATCAACGCCGCGCCCATATGATCTTTCAGGTATATCAGAAAATTTTCCATAAACCTCCAACATTCTTCGTCATGGACCAAATGGTGTGTCAGCAACCCGGTTGGCTCGGTAGGGTCCACCGCCGCGTCGCGCCGCGCCCTCAGGTGTCCGATGACTTGATCCAGCACCGCCGAGGTGCCAATGAAGCCCCGCCCGTGATGCCAGTTAATGATATCGGCATGGGTATTGATACTAACAAGTCCCGGCACGATACACAGCGACTGGCGGGCTTTGAAGGTCGATAACGCCGCATACCCCATCGCGGGCAATGGAGCCAGAAAGCCTGGGTCAATGCGGTTCCATGGTGGCACCAGTACAGGCAAACTGGCAGGAAAACGCTCGATAATTTCAAGACCCGCGCTTAAATCAGCCAGAACGTGCTCGCGGTCGCGATGATCACCTAGCTCGGATTTTTTATGGCTGGCGGGGGCATAATTGATGTGGGCGAAACCATGTTGCAATACGACTACGCCGCAACCGGGTTCCAACAGCTCGCCCAGTGCCGGTTTTGCCAAAGACGGAATAACCGCCAGGGCAAGGGACGCCTCATAACGGTTGACCAGATCAAGCATTCGGGTCAGTGGCTGGCTCGGTTCAATGGCATCATCATCACGCCACCACATTGTTGCCGGTGTGCCTCGTTCACACCACATATCAAGCTCGTGACCCAAATCCGTCCAGTCGGTCATGGCGTCCCCCGTGCCGGGGATTGCTCGAACGAGGATATACTATCGGCAATAATCCGCGCCGATGTCTGGGCCCCTGACAAGTCCGGTATTTCGCCGGGATGATGATCGTTGCTCATCATATGGTCCAGCGCCGCGTTCAGTGATGTCGCATTCAAGGACTGGGCTTCAACGATGCTCAGGGTGCCCTTGGCGGCAAACAAGCGGGCACGCTGCAACTGTTCACTCTCCCCACCATCATCATAAGGCACCACGATGGCTTTTGCCCTGGCCCGGATCAGGTCCATCACCGTATTATAACCGGCCTGGGAAATCGATACCGCACAGTGGCCCATCATGCGCGGCAGGTCAGCCCTGAAACGCTCCACAATTACGCCCTCGGGAGCCCGGCTGCACACGTCTTCAAAATCAACCTGCGGCAAATTGGGTCCGGTAATCAACCGCCATGTCAGCGCCTTGAACCGACCCTGTTGGCGAGCCTCCAGTGCCGTGCGAAACAAGTCGGCACCGACCGCGCCTCCACCGGCTGAAACGATGATTTCGCCTCGGCCCAAGGCATTACCTCGGCCTGCGGTATTGCCCTGCGAACCTTGATCATCGTCTTGTGGTGGGGCGATGTAACCGGTGTAGCGGGTCAAATCGGATATGTGGTGAGCTTGCGGAAACGTATCCTCCAGGGTTACCAGCCCCGGATCACCGTGGACCAGTACCAGATCGAAATAATCACGCACCAGTGAGACAACTTCACGGTCGCGTTCGGGTTTGGATTTTTTAACCAGAATATCACGCACCGAGGATATGATAACCGGTTTCGGATCGGCCATTTTGGCCGTATCCAGCAGGTCCATCAGCTCGAAGCGAAACTGACGCCGACCGAAAGGAAACATTTCCAGCAGGATAACATGGGGCTGAATTTCGTGAAAAATTCTCAGTAATCTTGCGGCCCGGTCGGCTTTCCAGTCATCATCGACCGGCTTGTTACGGGCGTCCAGCAAGGGAGAAAATGTATGGTCGGCAACATGGGTCGATGGCAGATGGATCACGCGGGCACCGGGGAAATCGATCCCTGGAACCTCGGTTCCGCCCAGTATAACGCTGACCTCCAGACCTTGTTCAACCAGGCCCGAACTCAACAGGGCAGCTCTGCGCAAATGGCCGATGCCGAGCAAGTGCTGGACATAAAACATCACACGCCGGGCTTGGGAAGTCTCCATCATAACCCCACCAGCTTGATATTCAGGCGGGCAACGAAAATGCCGCCCTGGTCATCGGTTTGAAACAAATGCGCCGTCTGATCTTCAAGCCGGATTTCCGGTTTGCCACGCATATCCCAACCACTGGCCATGGCGTAGAGCGCGCGAAGGACGCCCTTGTGGGCTATCGCCAGAGTCGGTTCCCTCAAACAATTTAACCATGGCCGCAAGCGGTCCTGGACATCTCGCGGACTCTCGCCCCCGGCTGGACGGAAATCCAGACCACGGGCTTCATTGTCAGCCATCTCTGCGCCTAACCGGGTGCGCAATTCGGAAATCTGCTGTCCCTCCCATTGCCCCCAGGACATTTCTCGCAAAGCCTCGACAGGTTCAGGCTCAAAACCCAGAATTCGGGCGGTTTCCATGGCCCGTGACAAGGGGCTGGCCAGACATCGGTAATGGGCATATTGCCTGGGCACACGCCAAGCCGAAACCACCGTGCGACCTTGTGGGCTCAAGGGAATATCGGTTTCACCCTGCAATCGTTTGCCAGCATTCCACATGGTTGGACCGTGGCGGATCATCAACAGATCGGTCATGGCGCTCCTTTTGTGGTCAGACTCAGTGCATGGCCGCCGAGAATGTCCGACATAGCCCGCAGATCATGCCCCGCAACCATATCCATATGGGCATGGTGCGACAGTTTTGCCCGCAAATCCCCATCCCCGACCAACCGGGCAACGCCGTCGGCAAAGGCGGTGGCACTGTCTACATCAACCAGGATACCGTTCATGTCATGACTGACGATCCCCGCCACACCGGGCGTGCGACCCGCAATGACAGGCAGCCCCGTCGACAGGGCTTCCAGAAATACCATGCCATAGGCTTCCTTGATGGCAGGCCAGACAAATATATCGGCCCCGGCGTAGACCGGGCGCAAGTCATCCTCGGTCAGTCCGCCGAGCCATGTTACCCGGTTTCCCAGTGTCCCAAGTGCTCCCAGAGCCTGTCTGACCGCGTCCTCAGCCCCGCCGGAACCCACAACTATCAATTGCCACGGCCGGTCCAGAATCTTCGCCAATGCGGTGCCCAGGTGTTGATAGGATAGCAATTTTTGATCAGGGCGCATCATAGCCACGCACAGCAACCAGGGTATGTCCGAAGGCAACCCATAACGTTTTGATAACTGCTGGCGGTGGAAGTGACGCTGTTCCATGGCCTGAACAAACGGTGTGGTATCGATGAACGGTGGCACAAAAATCTGGCACCCCGGACTTTTCAGTAGCGGCGCAACACAAGCACCATCGGTGCGGTTAAACCCCATAACCAGGTCCGCCACGCCCAGCGCCTGCGCCGTGGCCTTGTGCCCGAGATCCCAGGGCCCGCCCCGTTGTTTGGGTGCATAGGAAGCCTCTGCGACCACATAGGGAATATCCAGCGCCGCACTGACCGCCGGACCAAGCCAGTCGGGGGCCTTGTGATACAGATGATAGGTGAACCACAGACCCGGTCGCCGCTCAGGTGGACGGGCGCGGTAACGGGCAATCAGGCGGCCTGCAAGACGGTGACCCACGGCCTTGAGGCGGGCCTGACGATCACCGTCGCCCCGGTCATAGCTGCGAAACCGGGAAGCCAGTTCAACCCCGTGCCCGGCGCCTTGCCATGCCCTGATGAGTAACTTCGCCATACGACGATCGCCCGAAGGTGTGGGGTGCGTTGGTGGCTTCATAGGGGCATAAAAAGCAACGGGCACCTTCATGCTAATCCACCGCCTGTTTTAAATTATCGACCCCGATTGCAAAACGCCGGGAGAGTTGTTTTATACCTTGTCCCAAATCGAAATGTTCGTGGACCCGCACAAACCCGGCATCCCCCAAAGACTGTCGCAGGGCCGGACTGGTGATCAGTTTTTCAAGGCAGCCGATCAAAGCCTCATCATCACCGGGGGGAACCAGACAACCGCTGATACCATCTTCGATCAGTTCCGGGATCGCCGATATACCCGTCGACAGACAGGCAAGACGCTGGCTCTGGGCTTCCATCAAAACATTTGGCAAACCATCGCGGTCACCATCATCGGTGATCACGCTGTTGAGCACAAAAAGATCGGACTTGCGATAGCGTGCCAGCACCTGTTCCTGGGGCAAGGCACCGGCAAAGGTGATTTTATGGTCCAGCCCCAGAGCAGCGGCCTGGGATTTGAGGGCCGGGATCAATTCCCCGCCGCCAACATGCTCCAGGTGCCAGTTTAAATCACCCGGCAACCCCGAAAGTGCCGTGAACAGCTCGCTGTAGCCTTTCTTTTTGACCGCCCGGCCAACCGAGATCAGGCGCACAGGTTGGGCGACGCTCGAACCATCGCGATCCTGTTGGATTTTTTCTGGCGGTGAAAACCGCGAAAAATCAAGCCCATGATAGACCAGCTCAATACGCTCGGGACGTTTTGCCAAACCGGACAGATAGGTCACATTGGAGCGACAACAGGTAACCAGCCAGTCACAATCGTCGAGCTTTTCTCTGAGCTCCCATTCTGGTGAAGTCCAGATATCCTTGGCGTGGGCCGAACAGCTCCACGCAATATCCAGAACATGGGCCGCATAACGAGCCACCGAGGCCGGGGTGTGCAGGAAGTGGGCGTGGATACGGCGGATATCTTCCGGCAATTCATGGGCCAACACCAACGCCTGGCCGAAACGGCGGATACGATTGAAACTCATATCGCGGCGCAGATCACCCAGCCACAACCTGAATGCCGTTTTGTATCCGGCCATGGCGCGTACAGCCATCCACGACCGTACCACCCGGAGTGGTTCCTGATAGAGATATTCCGGCAGGTAGTGGGGATCGGCGGTTATTTCCTGATGGATGGGATGACGGTGTTTATCCGTCGGGTGGCGCAAGGAATAAATCCGGATATCCAGGCCCCGTTTTTCCAGAGCGTGTATTTCCTGGGCAATAAATGTTTCCGACAGGCGGGGGTAACCCTTCAGTATGAAAGCCACCGGCGCAGCCGTGCTGACAGGAACCTCTGGGCTGGTCATGCCACCTTACTCACCGACGACAGAAAGCTTCGCCCGCTGCTTCATCTGATATCCCAGGTATTCTTCCATCATCATATTGATAACCGGCAAGCCGCCCAGCAAGCCGGGAATGTGTACATCCGATGGCTTGGCCTGATCCGCCAGATTGTGCAGGGCATCGGCCATCCGTTTTGTATCGTTTTCCCCATCGGGCATCAGCATCTTTATCAAGCCCAGTTCTTCGGCCCGCGAGGCACGAATATATTGTTCCATTCTGGGAATGGTTCTGGGCACGACCAGCCCTTGAATGTCGAATGAAAGGAGTTCACAAAAAGTATTATACCCGCCCATGGAAACAACGCCCACGGCATTTTCCAACAGGCCTTCTATATCGGCATCAAATGTAATGGCGTTGACTTTTTCCAGACCGTTCACCCGGTCCATGAACCCGGTTTGCTGGCTGGAACTCATAAACGGGCCGAACACCAGCTTAGCCGGGTAGGGAATATGAGGATCACCCTCGTAGGCACGCAAGACCCAATCGATCAATTGAGCGCCATCCCCGCCACCACCGGTGGTGACCAGAATATAAGGCTCGTCATCGACCAACTCGTTGGCATACCGGTTTATACTGGAAGAGGCAGAAGCCCGACGCAGGTAACCGGTAAACTGAATTTTTTCCGTCACTGATTTACTGATAGGAAGCCCGGCCAGTGGATTGCAAATTTCAGGTAAGCCATAGACCCAGATAAAATCATACAAATTTTCAAGCGCTGGAATGGCGTTTTTACGTTCCCATTCTTCGGCCAGCTGAACAGGATCATCCATAACATCGCGTAATCCCAGGATCAGGGTCGTACCTTTTTCCTTCAGCTTGCTCAACGTGGCGAGGGCCTCTCCCCGCAATCCCAGTGGTTCCTTGTCCACAAGAAACACATCCGGTTGAAAAGCAGTCGCCGTCGTGAGCAACAACGATGAGCGCATGGCAATCAGTTCGTCCAGTCCGATGTCCGGGTTAAGAGAGGTATACTTACCACTGTCAAGCTTGACCACGCCGGGAATGCGGACGAAATCAACCCGTGGATGAAAATTATAGGAACCAATCAACGGAGAACCCGATACGATAAGAACTGACAGGTCTTCGAAATAATCGACCAGCGAGTGGGCGATGGTCCTGCAACGGCGCAAATGGCCCAAACCAAAGGTATCATGGCTATAGATGAGAAGCCGTGTTTTTTTCATTCTTGTAGTTCCCTGGGCTTGTTGTTCCTTGGCCTAGTTGTTCCTTGGGGCTGGCATCAGCCCAGGATTGGTTAAAAAAATCAGGTGAAAATTATAGGCCCAATCCGTTCAATTTCGTAACAAGACTCATTCTCCACCCTTCACAATACGGTGATCATTTTCCAGATAATACTCGTCCCAGTGTTGCCTGGATTTGCAAATATCCAGTACTCACTTTATATAATCAGAACGAGTATATACTGAGGCAAGTATAAATAATTTTATTTCAGGTTGTGATATGGCTCACCCCTTGTCAAGATCGGAAAAAAGCGTGTGGGGACGCTTTATTACAAGGTACATTGGCCTGATTATGCCAGCAAAACAAGACATAGCAGAATAGAAGGTGCAATCAATAATGGAACGTTCAATCTTCCAGTTTATTCTTGCCTATTCCAAGCGCGAACAAATCATCCTGATGCTGATCACCCTGATGTCGTTCCCATTCCTCTATTTCTCACTGGATTTGCCCAAGATCATCATCAATGAAGCCATCATCGGTGGCGAGCAAGTCCGCGATTTATTCGGCTATTCCCTCGATCAGTTACCTTATTTATTCGTATTGTGCGGCATTTTTCTTTTACTGGTGTTGTGTAATGGTGGATTTAAATACTTTATCAATGTGTATCGTGGCCAGATGGCCGAACAGATGCTCAGGAGAATTCGCTACACACTCTTTTCACGTGTTTTGCGCTTCCCGCTGCCACACTTCTCGAAACTTTCACAAGGCGAAATCGTATCGATCATCACGGCAGAAGCCGAACCGCTGGGCGGCTTTTTCGGTGAGGCCTTTTCACTGCCCCTGTATCAGGGCGGTATCCTGATCACCATTTTGGGCTTCATCGCCCTGCAAGACCCGTATATGGGTATTGCGGCAATCGTACTTTACCCCTTGCAAATGTGGATGATCCCCAAGCTCCAAAAACACGTTAACCAGTTGGCTAAACAACGGATCATGAATGTCCGCAAGATTTCTGAACACATCTCAGAAACCGTGGACGGTATTCACGAAGTTCATGCCAATGATACATCCCAGTACGAGCTATCGGGTATCTCAAATCTGCTGGGGCTGAATTTCAATATTCGTCTGCAAATCTACCGGCGGAAATTTTTTATAAAATTTCTTAATAATTTCATTGCCCAGATTACGCCGTTTTTTTTCTATTCCATCGGTGGCTACCTGGTCATCAAAGGCGATCTCAGCTTCGGCGCCCTGGTTGCCACCCTGGCCGCCTACAAGGATCTCGCGGCCCCCTGGAAAGAACTTCTCGGCTGGTACCAGCGCAAGGAAGATACCCGGATTAAATATGACCAGCTTGTGGAACGCTTCCACCCCGAAGGAATGATTGATGAAACTCTGCAAACCAGCGATCCTGACGGTTTCCCCGACATCGCGGAAAAACCCATTTCCATTGCCAACCTGGGCTGGCAGGACGAAGGCGGCATAAAAGCTATTGACGGTGTCAGCCTGCATATTTCACCTGGCGAGAAAATCTTGATTATCGCGGGCGGCGGCAGCGGCAAGGAACACTTTGCCCGTATGTTGGCCCGAATACTGTCCCCCACCACGGGCAATATTCAACTGGATGGTGACAACATAGCCCGCTTTCCCGAATCCGTTACCGGGCGTCAAATAGCCTACGCCAATTCCGAAGCCTTCATGTTTAATGGAACTATCGCCCAGAACCTTCTCTATGGTCTGAACCACCGACCGAGCAAGTCGTCTGATGCGCAAAGCGACGAGACCAAGGCCATTGAGATTGATATCAAGACCGCCCTGCAAGCGGGCAATTCCGGATATTATCGTCATGCGGACTGGACGAATTACAGTACGGCCCAATTGACCGGTCCCGATCAGTTGTCAGAGCGTATCATCCATATTCTCCATACCGTAGGCCTGGATGGTGATGTCTATGCCATGGGTCTGCAAAGCCGAATTGATCCCGCGATCAATGGTGAACTAAGCACGGCCATCCTCAAGGTGCGAGCTCAACTTGGCGAGACCCTGAAGCAGCCGGGTATATCCCAGTTAATCGAACCGTTTGACGAAACAAGCTACAACGAAAATTCAACCGTGGCGGAGAACCTGCTGTTTGGCACGCCTGTGGGCGAACAACTGGCAACGGCCAATCTGGCTGAAAATACCTATGTGCTGGATGTTCTCAGGCAACACGACCTGCTCACAAAGTTCGCAGAAATGGGTGTGCTGGCGGCAAAGGCCATGGATGATCTGTTCAGCGACTTGCCACCCGGTCACGAATTTTTTGAACGCTACGGATTTATCAATTCCGACGACCTGCCCGAATACAGCGCCATCCTGATGCGGGTGGAAAGGAGCGGGTTAAGTGAAATTAGCGAGACTGATTATAATAAACTCGTCGCCCTGCCCTTTAACCTGGCCGTGGCCCGGCATCGTCTGGGCATCATTACCGAGGATATCCAGAATAAGATTCTGCAAGCCCGGAAAACATTCCGTAATGATTTGCCCGATAACCTGAAGGATGCAATCGAGTTTTTCAATATTTCACGCTACAACGCCACCGCTACAATTCAGGACAATATTCTGTTTGGTCACCTGTCATATAATCAGAAAGAGGCCAAAGAACGCATCGGTGTGCTGATCCGCGAAGCCGTCGATGAACTGGGCTTATATGAAGATTTAATGATTGCCGGACTGGAATTATCGGTTGGAATTGGCGGAAGACGCCTGGCTCTCGCCCAACGCCAGAAGGTATCGCTTGCCCGATGTTTGCTGAAACGTCCCGACCTGTTGATTATGGACGAGATTTTCTCGGCCCTCGAAGCCGATGAGAAGAAGCGCATCATTTCCCGTGTGCTTGCAGAGATTACCGGAACAACGGTTGTTTATATCGATTCTGATGACTCACTCACCTCACTATTTACTCGCAAGCTGTTCATAAAACAGGGGCGGCTTACCGAAGCCGACGTGGATCCAGACAAACTGGCGCCCATGGACAAGCCGGCGGAAGTGGTGGAGAACCTGGCCGAAGAAGTCCTTTTGTTGCGCAAAATTCCCATGTTATCCTCCTTCGACACCTCGACGCTCAAGCTGCTGGCCTTCACCTCGAAACGATTGTCGTTTGAGGTTGGCGAGGATGTTTTTCAACAGGGCGAAAAGGGAGACACGGCCTATATTGTGATTGATGGTCAAGCCGAAATTCTAGTCGATACGGACGATGGACCGGCCTATATCAGAAATGTTGAGGCCAACGAGATCTTTGGTGAGATAGCCTTGTTGGGCGATGTACCACGGACCGCAACCGTGCGTGTCAAAAAGAAAATGACCACACTGGAGCTTTCCAAGCAACAATTCTTCGCGTTGATGGAACAAGATACCCGCGTGGTCATTGATCTGCTCAAACAAAGCTCTGCCCGTCTGGAACAGACAACGGCACTGCTGGCGGCTCAAAAGAACGGCTAGAAGAATCGTATTTCTGTCGCATCGATTATGTAAACCGGACAACATGAAAGATTGTATTACAGGGTGAACAGTTCCTGTTTGCCTTCAATTCCGGCGAGGTCGTGAAGGCCGGTCGAGTGTAGTTTACCGAGGTAAATTTTGGCAAAATCGGAAGATATCAGCAACTTTTTATTCTGACGTTTGCACTGGCTCTCGATCCGCGCAGCCATGTTGGCGGCTGGGCCTATAACGGTAAATTCCAATCGTTCCGGACTGCCAATGTTACCATACATCACATCGCCAATATGCAGCCCGATTCCATAATCAAGGGCAACATCACCATTTTTCTTACGCTGGCGGTTTAATTTAGCAATTCGTTTGGCGGCACTTTGGGCTGCCTGCAATGCTTTCTCACACGCCTCGGGTGCCTGACAGTGCACACCGGAAGACAGGCAATTGCCCTCGGCGGTTCCCTCAATGGGAAATATTGCCAAGGCAGCATCACCGACGAACCGCAGGACTTCCCCACCATTATCAAGCACCGCGCCAGCCATACATTCCAAAAAGCCGTTGAGCAATGTGAGGAACTCTCCGCGTGGCAGGGTATTGGCCAGTTTAACGGAATTTCGCAAATCGCAGAACCAGATCACGGCAAATATATCTTCACCATCGCCGCGCTTGATATTCCCTTTCAGAACCATATTGCCAGCACTGCGCCCCAGGTATGTCGTGGCAATATTTTCTGAAATTTGTTCTCGAATACCGATTTTACAGGCCACGCCCAGTCTCTTCTGGACCCGTAACAGGCACGATATTTCCCGGTCAGAAAATCCACCGGGTCGATTGGTCATCCACGAGCCGACAATCCCGCCATCTGCGCGAGTGTCACCAAACGGGATCATGAAAGCCAGGTAATCTGTACCGCCTTGTTTTTTTAAATTTTTCAGAACGGGAAAATCAAGCACCGCCTCCTCACCCACCAGATGCCGTCGCAGGAAGGAAAGGTCTTTTTCAATCAGTACGTAAAACGGACTATTTTTCCAGGCGTCTGTTGTCTTATGCGATATATGGGGGCGATAATTGGTTTCGATCCCCTTGCCCGGTTTCCATTCCATAGATACCGCCGCAAACAACGGGTGTAAGGTGTCGAACGAGATATGTCCGCGGCTGATGGGAATACCGGCGGCAAAGACCCGGTTATAGAATTGTTCGCTCATAACCTGCAAATCAACCTTGCCCAGCGCCTGATCGATCAGCCAGTTGGCAATCTCATTGATCAGGGTACCGTTGGTATGGGGGCCTAAATCCGTTTTTTTTAGTTGATTCATTCTACGCCTTCAATTCTACATAAAAACAATCAGGACACCGTGACATTTCAATATAACCCACCATAACACAGGGTCACCAGCTTCTCAAAAAATCCTGATAACGTATGCTCACGAAGCTTTGTTTTTCCGTGATAGTGACAAACGTTATACTAGAGATATCAAACATTGCCTGTTTGGCAATGGGCACATTCATATATTTTTCGGGAGAATCCGCTGGTGTGGAAGAAAATCACACGTTTCGTCTTTGGCGAACCCTTACCCGATCATATCCCCGAACGGATCAGCCGGCCCATTTCCGAACACAGCATTTCCAGTGAAGCCCTGATAGGATGGGCTCAGATAATGCTTGTGGTCTTCCTGGCTGTACTTTACGCCGCCACCCCCAAGACCTCCCAGGGCACCAGCTTCACCCCTGTGCCGTGGGCTTTAAGCGTTTATTTCAGCTTTTCGGTCATCCGCCTGATCCTGGCCTATCGGCGCTTTATCCCACGCGGCGGTATGTTATTTTCCATCATGATGGATATGGGACTGTTGATGTTCCTGATCTGGAGTTTTCATCTGCAATATCAACAACCGGCGGCGTTCTACCTGAAAGCACCAACACTTTTATATGTGTTCATTTTCATCGCCCTTCGCACCTTGAGGTTCGAGGCAAAATACGTGGTGGCCGCTGGCATGGCGGCGGCAGGCGGCTGGTTGTTATTGCTCTATATTGCCCTCAAGGATACCAGCGGCATCATCGACCCCATCACCACGGATTATGTGCTCTATATGACATCGAACCGGGTTTTGATCGGTGCCGAAATCGACAAGGTTATCTCCATTTTGGTGGTCACAGCCATTCTGGCAGTGGCCCTGGTGCGTGCCCACCGTTTGTTAATTCGCTCCGTGCTGGACAATGTGACGGCTCAGGACCTGTCACGCTTTGTTTCGCCAGAAGTCACCAAACGCATTATCGACAGCGAAGAGCAAATGCAGGCGGGTGACCGGGAAATCAAACCGGCAACCGCCCTGTTCACCGACATCGAGGGCTTTTCAGGTATATCTGAACGACTGAACCCGGAACAGTTAATGAGCTTGCTCAACAAATACCTGAGCCAGGTGTCGACAATCATCGATAGTCATAATGGTGTCATCAGCCAGTTCATTGGCGACGGTATCCTGATTACCTTCAATGCGGCCTCCACCAATGAAGATCACGCCACCAGTGCCATTCGCACGGCTCAAGATATCCAGCAGCAAATCAATATTCTGCCCTTTGAAGGCGGTTCCCCCCTGAAGACCCGTTGCGGCATAAATTCAGGCGATCTGGTGGTCGGTATGGTCGGCACCAAAGACCGGTTATTATACACCATCCATGGTGATGATGTGAATATTGCCGCGCGTCTCGAACAGATGAATAAAAAATTTGCAACCTATATTCTGATCGGTGAAAATACCGTCAAGCTGGCCGGTGACGAATTCCAGTTCCAACACCTTGGCCAGATCACCATGCGGGGCCGCTCATCACCCACCGGGGTTTTTACCGTCAAGGCCTGACGGTCACAACCCACCTGAATAATTCCCCTTATGGCTTGCCCTGTTCAAGCCACAACCCTACCATAAAGCCATGATGCCGTCGCCAATATCCAGAAAACCCTATCGTCGCCGAGCCAGCAAACCCCGAACGCTGGGCCAACATATTGGCAAGCTGACCAAACAGGCCTTTGGCCAGCGCGGTTTCGCCAGCGGGACGATCATCGCCCAGTGGTCCAGTGTGGTTGGCAAAGACCTGGCGGCCCTGTCCTCGCCCACCCGCATTATCTACCCCCGGGGCAAGCGCTCACGCGGCACATTATATTTGCGGATCGCATCGGGTTCCATTGCGGTTGAACTGCAACACATGGAACCCCTGTTGATCCAGCGCATCAACGCTTACTTTGGTTACCGGGCGGTTGAACGCATCCAGTTGCAACAATCCCCTTTGACCCATTATGGTGAAAACAATGCCAGCATTTACGAACCCGATCACAAACAACTGAGCCCACAGGACGAAAAAGACCTGAATGACGCCCTGACCAACGTGGAAGATGACGACCTGCACGCCGCATTGGAACGGCTTGGACAGAGTATCCTGCAACGAAAAAAAAGGCCCTAGAAGTCAACGCCGTAAGTCCGGTGCCAGGAAATCAAATCGAGAATAACAACCAGCCCCACCAGCGCCCCGATGGCCGCCAGCCCATATTGGCTTTCGATGCCCATGTCATCCCAGTAATCAACGATTCTCTGCCACACGGTTCGCATGGTAAAATTCGCTCACACATTTCGCATGGTAAAATTCACTTCCAGCGGTAAGCGTCATTATGCCATGATACCACTTTACAGTCCGGAATGCTGCACTGGAGAAATTCCCTGATCTACCCGGCGCAACGACTCAAATTAGCCTTTATTCTACCAATGTTTGTGCTCATATTGTGATTCGTGATAAACCCCACAATTATGATAATCGGGCCTTGTGGATAAGTTGTGGAAAACAATGGCTCGACTTTCATGTCAAAGCGACTCTATATTCTATATCTTGTGCCTTAGGAGGTAATTTTGCGTCTTTATATACAAAATCTTGCGTTAGTATGTTTCGTATTCATTTACGGTGCGCTCGCCACGCCGTTGCAGCTGAATGTAGCCCATGCCGGCTCACTCAGCACCAAGGAAGCCCTGGAGATAAGGTCCCTGGGCGATCCCAATGCGCCGGTTACCATGACAGAATACTCCTCATTGGGCTGTCCGCATTGTAAGGCTTTTCATACCAACACCCTGCCGACCTTGAAAAAGGAATATATCGACACCGGAAAGTTGCGCCTGATCTATCGTGATTTCCCACTTGGCAACCGGGCCATGGCTGCCGCCATGTTGACGCGTTGTGCGCCCAAATCGACATACTTCGGAATGCTCGAACTGTTTTTTGACAAACAGGAAACCTGGGGACGCGCACAGGATGCCATCGGTGCCCTGGCAAGTGTGGCCAGACACGGCATGATGAGCCGCGATGATGTGGCGACCTGCCTGCAGGATCAGGAATTGATGAATGGCATTACGGCCATTGCCAAGGAAGGTACCAAAAACTTCAACGTTCGCTCCACACCGACATTTATCATCGGTGACGGCGATACAATCATTGAGGGGGCTCAGGATATCGAGGTCTTTCGCAAGGCAATCGATGCCGCCCTGAACTAAACGGGGCAACGAATAATACGAAACGGGCTGTCTTGTGATATACTCGCCGAAGCTAACAGGCGGAACACAAAACAGTCCCCTTAAATAAAGGGCGAAGGGTTTACGGCGTTGCTGCATTTTACCAAACTCAAGTTGTCAGGCTTCAAGTCGTTTGTCGAGCCAACCGAAATGCCGGTACAGCTTGGCCTGACGGGTATTGTGGGCCCCAACGGTTGCGGCAAATCCAATCTGGTAGAAGCTTTGCGCTGGGTGATGGGTGAAACATCGGCCAAACAGATGCGTGGCACAGGCATGGATGACGTCATCTTCGGTGGCACCACCACCCGGCCGGCGCGCAATGTGGCCGAGGTTTCGCTTGTACTCGATAACCGCGACCGGGTAGCCCCGGCGGCATTCAACGAATACACCGACATGGAAGTCTCGCGCAAAATCGAGCGCGAAAAAGGTTCCACCTACCGGGTCAATGGCAAGGAATGCCGGGCCCGCGACATGCAGTTGCTGTTTGCCGATGCATCGACCGGCGCACGCTCGACGGCCATGGTCAGCCAAGGCCGGATCAGCCAGTTGATCACCCAGAAGCCAGCCGAACGACGTCATCTGCTGGAAGAAGCCGCCGGTATCACGGGGCTTCACTCTCGCCGCCATGAAGCGGAACTTCGCCTGCGTGCCGCTGAAACCAACATGGAACGCCTGGATGATATTCTCGGCACCCTGGACAACCAGCTTCAGGGCCTGAAAAAACAGGCTCGCCAGGCGACCCGCTACCGCAATCTGAGCGATCACATCCGCAAGGCCGAAGCCACCCTGTATTACCTGCGCTGGGTGGATGCCGAAAACGACCTTGAGGGGTCGCGCAAGACCCTGCAAAACGCCGAACAAACCGTCAACGAACTGACCCGCAGAACGGCCACAGCGTCACTGGCCCAGACACAGTCTGCCGCCGACCTGCCGGACCTGCGTCAGACCGAAGCCATGGCGGCGGCCGAGCTACAGCGCCTGGGCATAGCCCGCGACAATCTGGCCGAGGAAGAAGACCGCATTGCCCGTGAGCACGACGAATGTCTGGTCCGTGTACGCCAGATCAGCAGCGATATTATCCGCGAACGCACCCGCGCCGAAGATGCCGTGACCGCCATCACCAAAATGGAGGCCGAGTACGCCCAGTTACAAGACGCCCGGACAGATCAAACTGACGTAGTAGCCAAGGCGCAGACCGAATTGGAACACGCCAATACAATTGTCGAGGAACTGGACAGCAGCCATACCCGCCTGACCGAAGAGCTAGCCGCTGCACAGGCCCGACGCGCCAGTATGGAACGCAATGCCAGCGAACTTAACGATCGACTACGGCGCATTCTCGAACGCCAGGATATCACCCGGGCCCAGCGGGCTGCCCTGCTGGAAGAAATCGGTGAAGAAAATGGTGGTGGGCGGATCGACGCC
This sequence comes from Alphaproteobacteria bacterium, assembly GCA_024279135.1. Taxonomy (GTDB): domain Bacteria; phylum Pseudomonadota; class Alphaproteobacteria; order Rhodospirillales; family Casp-alpha2; genus JABJOR01. The sequence goes on along the minus strand of JAJRRU010000010.1, from coordinate 449,593 downwards.
GAATATACCGATGCCGAAACCGGCCTTGATCTCTTGCGGACTGAAATTGAAGAGATCGAGAATGCCCGCGAAGAGAGCCAAAATTCCGTTGAGACCGCCCGCATGACAGAACAGGCCGCGCGCGCGGCTCTGACCGGTCTGACCGCCGAAGAAAAGGCCCTGAGCAATATTCTCCATAGTGGTGAGCCGGAAATGTTCCCGCCACTAATCGACGCTCTGAGCGTCGAGGCAGGTTACGAAGGTGCCCTTGGTGCGGCGCTCGGTGATGACCTGTCCGCACCGGCTGATGAGCCGTCCGCCGCTCACTGGCGAACCCTCAACGCCTACCAGAACCCCGATGGCCTGCCCGCCGGCGTGGTGCGCCTTTCCGACATGGTCCGGGCACCCGACGCCCTGGTTCGCCGGTTGTCACAGGTTGGTGTGGTCGACGATGTGGCCAGCGGGCACGCCTTGCAACCGGATCTGGCGCAGGGCCAGCGACTGGTCAGCCGTGATGGCTGGTTGTGGCGATGGGATGGTTACACCACATCACCCGACGCCGCCACCGGGGCCGCCAAACGTCTGGAACAGCGCAACAGGCTAGATCAGGTACGCCGTGAAATCGATACCGCCAGCGCGCAGGCCGATCAGGCCGCCGATCAGACCCAAACCGCTCGGGCGGCTCTGGTACAGGCCACCGACAAACAACGCACGACCCGGCAAGCGGCCCGTGAGGCGGAAAAACGTCTGGCCGTGGCCCGTGAACGCCAGATCGCCCTGAAAGAAAAAGCCGCTGCCCGCTCGTCACGCATTACGGCTTTCGAAGAACAGCTGGCCGCAATGGATAGCGACCATCAGGAAATCTCCCTGGCTGCACAACAGGCCGATGAAGCCTTTACCGCCCTGCCGCCGACCGGCGAAAAACGCGGCGAACTGGAAGCCTTACGCGAAGAACTTTCCGCGCGGCGCGCCGAACAGGTTGATTGCCAGAGCCGCTACACCGGCCTGAGCCAGGCTGCCGAAGACCGCGAGCGTCGGATCAGCCATATTGACGGTGAGTTGGTCTCGTGGCGGACCCGCCAACGTGACGCCGCCACCCAGATCGAACAACTTGAAGTCCGCAACGAGACCCTGACCGCCCAACAGGAACGACTGAAAAACCTGCCCGCCGAGATCGAGCAGAAACGCCTGGAACTGGGCGAGCTGGTCAGCGTGGCCGAACGCAAGCGCAGCCAGGCCGCTGACGTGCTGGCAGAGCGTGAAAACAAGCTCAACGACGTGGCCCGCATATTACGAGATTTTGAGCAAAACCTCGCCCAGGCCCGCGAAGCCAGGGTTCGCAGCGAAGGCATTGTCGAACAGAATTTGCAAGCCGTTCGCTCCATCGTCGAGCGGGTATCCGAAAGGCTGAAAGTACAGCCTCAGGCCCTGCGGGGGCTTGCCGAAATTACCGATGACAGCAAGTTGCCTGAAATGGAAGCCGCCGAACGCCGGGTCGAACGTTTGTTGCGCGAACGCGATACCATGGGTCCGGTTAACCTGCGCGCCGAACAGGAAGCCACAGAAATGGCCGAACAAATTGACACCCTGAACAGTGAGCGCGATGATTTGCTTGCAGCCATCGACAAGCTGCGCAAAGCCATTGCCGAACTGAACCGCGAAGGCCGTCTCAGGTTACTGGCCTCGTTCAATGAAGTTGACCAGCATTTCCAGGAATTGTTTATCAAGCTATTCGGCGGCGGCACGGCCCATCTCAGCCTGACCGATCATGACGATCCATTAGAGGCGGGTCTGGAAATCATGGCCAGCCCACCGGGTAAAAAATTACAGGTTCTGTCCCTGCTGTCTGGCGGGGAACAGGCCCTGACCGCAACGGCTCTGTTATTTGCGGTGTTCCTGACAAACCCGGCACCGATCTGTGTGCTCGATGAGGTCGACGCGCCGCTCGACGATGCAAACGTGGACCGGTTTTGTACCATGGTCGAACAGATCTCCAAGGATACCGGCACCCGGTTTATCCTGATTACCCATCACCGCATGACAATGGCCCGCATGGACCGCCTGTTTGGCGTTACCATGACCGAACGGGGTGTCTCACGGCTGGTATCGGTTGACCTGAAGCAGGCTGAGGAAATTCGCCAGACTGCCTGAGCCATCAGCACCCATTCAGATTATTCACCATGAATGGCAAATCCGCGCAATCGACGGACCAGGGTTTTCATGACGTGGTGGATTACCTTGTCGTCACGTTTCAGCCTTTTCAGCCGCTTTGACAGATCATCTTGCGATATCCCGGCAAGCTTTACGTTCGTGAGGGCACGCGCCGAGGCCATGCGGGGCTGATTATCAATCAGCGACATTTCACCAATAATTTCACCCTTGCCCAGATTGGAAATATTTATATCGGCTTCGCCCGCAGTACGATAAATTTCGATGGTGCCGTTCAGGATCAAATAAGCATTGTTACCCTCATCACCTTCGCAGAATAATACCTCACCTGACTTGAGAGACATCAGATTATCCATATCATCAACTTTTTTGTTTTGAGGGGCGGCGGTTTCGGTTTCAGTTACGACCTTGGATTGTTTATCGGAAGACGTTTCTGTTTCAGTTGGTAGATTATTATTTTTTTTCCCGGCAATTTTATCCAGAGATGCGGCGAAACCGGCCTTTAACTCATCGGGCAGGGCGCTTAACCCCACACGCTGGCGCAGGGCATCGAGGTAGTCATGCCGGGTTGTTTCATCAATATTGGCGGGAAACAGATCTGTTACCGACGATAACTTGCCAAGCAACAGTCCCAACTGGACCCGCAGTACTTTTTGATACTTGATGCCAATGCTGGTGCCCGTCAGATCGAGCATCATGCCGAGCCGTGCCGCATTGCTTGGCAGCATGTAAATAATTTGTCGCAGGGCGGTTTCTATGGGCAGGTCATCGCCATCTTCACCGAGCAGAATCTTAGCCCGCAGGATAACCGCCTCGCTCATCTTCGATCCACCCAGGATACCGGTTGGTTCGATAATCTGCTGGAGCAGGGTATTGAACTTTTCCCGATCCACATTCCGGCCATCGCGCGACAACGGCTTGAACCCACGTAATCCGCGCGCCACATGACCAAGCAACACGGCTTTCGTCAAGGGCAGGTCGTGGACCGCAAAAACCCGGTTCAATCGCTGGATTTCAACGGTCGAGGCACGCTGGGCCTTATAATTGCCGCCGAGCACCTGAATATACATCTGCCAGGCATTGATCGGCGATGGTGGATCGCCGAAAATATCAAGCAGGCCCTGGTGACCATCGATAATTTCAGCCATAACCCCGTCGATCAGGTCAAGCGAACCCTCGTCCTTTGCCATATCAGCCAACACCATCATCATGGAGAGCTTGTGGGCAGGACTGCCCTTACCAAGGTATGCCGCCAGCATACCATAGGTGTAAAAATAGCGATTCTCGTCGCTGACATCCCTGGCAATTTTACGCCGCGCCTGATCGATGCCCTTATTGGCCAAAATCCGGCTATATGGGGTAATTTCTTCCCGGTCACGGGCCTGTTCGCGAATACGCTCAAAGGTCCGGTACAGATCATCTGTTCGTTTGCCGGGCTTCTCACCGATGATTTTGGATTGCAGGCTGCCCACATGGCGCACACCGTTTACATAATAGGTATCGGTGCGTTCAAGCATGACCAGGTAGCCCGAGTCGAAAAGTAGTTCGAGAGCCGTCATGCCCTGCTCATCCAGATAAGCCCGAAACAGTCGACCCATGGATCTACGGGCGGGATAGTCATAATAATCGGCAAGTGCCTGACAGATCGTGGTTTCCTTTATGGGGTTGATCTTGAGGGGTTTCGCCCTGAGTTGAACAGTTTCTTCGAAGATTATATGTTCTTCATCATCTCCCTGACGTACTTCAACCACTCGAACACACTCAGAATCACCGGAAGCCACAAGTTCCCCTGCCCGCTCAAGGGCAGCATATTTTTTGCTGAACGGCGCATCGATGGTCCATCGGTTGTTGTCCTTGGTCAGGACTTCAAAGCTACTGTTTTTCAACCACCCGGAATTCGTCATATTTTCCTCAACATCGCCTTGCTGAATTTTGTGGTACCCAGCATATCCTGTCAAACCGCATCTTAATATGGATTTTCCGGAAATTTACCTATATAGATGCGCTGTATCAGATGAAACTGAAAATAACGCTGATTATTTTGCTGAATGACCGGACGAATAAAAATGGTTAATAACGGACAAGATCAAAACAAATCTTCTCAACAGGATAATTTTACCGAGGAGAAACAAGATCTTGCTGAAATAAGCCGCAAGTTGGAACAGGCCACCGCCGAACGTGAAGCGCCCTCGAAACTGGCCGCCAAAATTAAACAGCCACCCAGCAACGCTCTGGGGCTTGCCATGCGGGTATCTGTCGAGGTACTTTCCGCCGTGGCCGTTGGATTTGCCATCGGATGGGTACTCGATGACTGGTTAGGAACACGGCCGTGGCTGATGCTGGTATTTCTCTTAATCGGAGGCGCAGCCGGCATTTTGAATGTTTATCGTTTGGCCCTCACCCTCGGTGGCGGCGAACAAAATGATGAGACTGAAGGAAAATCCGAAATAAACCGGGATAATTGAGGACAAACCAGCATATAGTGGTTAAAAAGCTGCCCACAAAGGGCCGAATAATCTGTACATAACAGCAATTTTTAATTATTCATTACGCCAGCTAATTTGGCAGGCAAAAATCGATAGGATCAATAGGGGGTTCCCAGAGTGTCAGCAGAAAAGCATAGCCCACTCGCTCAATTCGAGATCAAGCAACTAATCCCCATGCGGATTGGCGATTTTGATGCGTCTTTTACCAACTCGTCTTTATTAATGGTTCTGACCGTCTTGAGCGTATCGGCATTTTTAATTCTGGGTATGCGCAAGAATGCCCATATCCCCGGACGCTGGCAGTCCGTGGTCGAACTGAGCTTCGTTTTTATTGCTAATTTGATGAAAGATACGGTGGGCAGCGAAGGCCGGGCCTATTTCCCGTTCATCTTTACCATTTTCATGTTTGTCCTGTTCGGCAACCTGCTGGGCATGATGCCCTACAGCTTTACCTTTACCAGCCACATTGTGGTGACCTTCGTGATGGCACTGTTTGTGTTTATCGGCTGCACGATTATTGCGCTGATCAAACACAAGATGCATTTTTTCACTTTTTTCATGCCGCCGGGTGTTCCCATGTACATGGCCCCGCTGCTGATCCCCATTGAAATCATTTCATACCTGTCGCGCCCGATCAGCCTCAGTGTTCGACTGTTTGCCAATATGCTGGCCGGTCATACGCTGCTGAAAGTGTTTGCAGGATTTATCATGGCGCTTGGCGTCGCCGGTATAGCGCCATTTGTTTTTGTGGTCGCACTGACAGGGCTGGAGTTCGTTATTGCTTTCTTACAGGCTTATGTATTTGCTATCCTGACCTGCCTGTACCTGAATGATGCACTGCATCTGCATTAATTTACCCCGTTTACTGAAACATTTACTTACTAGGAAAGAGGATTTTTAATATGGACGTAGAAGCTGCGAAGCTGTTGGGTGCCGGTCTGGCCGTTATCGGTGTGATTGGTTCTGGTATTGGTATCGGAAACATCTTTTCCTCCTTTATTCAGGCTGTTGGTCGCAACCCATCGGCACAGGGTGCCGTGTTCCCGATGACCATGCTGGGCTTTGCACTGGTGGAAGCCATTGCTCTGTTCGCGTTGGTTATCGCGCTTGTCATTCTGTTTGGTTAATCATCCAACTGGCGACGCTGACGGCTGTGGGTCTGCTGACATTTGGTGGTTAGCAGACACCATAACATCATCTTAGCCTAGCAGGACGAGAGGGCGCTATGCCACAATTAGAACAAATCTGGTCTTTTCCGTCTCAGATACTCTGGGTTGCCATTACTTTTGCTGCCCTGTTTTTGATCATGTGGAAGGTTGCCATCCCGCGGATTTCATCCGTACTGGAAGCCCGTCAGCGCCGTATTGAAGATAGCCTGGACAAAGCAGCCAACTTCAAGAACGAGGCCGAGGCCGCCATTGCTTCCTATGAAAAGGCAATGGCAGACTCCCGGACCAAGGCCCACGAGCTGATCAACCAGACATCTCATGAAATTACCGCCCAGGCCGCCAAAAGTGAGGCCGAGTTGGCCGAAGCCCTGATGGCAAAAGTCAGCGAAAGCGAAAAAGCCATTGAGCAGGCCAAACAACAAGCCATCGCCGATTTACGCGATGTAGCACTTGATGTTGCCTCCAGCGTGGTCGAGAAGCTGTCCGGCAGCAAACCGGATTCTGCGGCTGCGGGCCAGGCCGTTGATACCGCCCTTAAAGCCCGTTCGTAAGGAGCGATTGATAAGATGGACGCAATTTTAAACGATCCCACCTTTTGGGTTGCCCTGGCATTTTTCGCGCTGGTCGCTATCCTTGTCTACATGAAAATCCCTGGCATGATCGCAAGCCAGCTCGATAGTCGCGCTGAAAAAATTGAAGCCGATATTCGCGATGCCGAAAAACTTTGCGAAGAAGCCCAGGACCTTCTGGCCCGCTACGAGCGCAAGCAGCGGGAAGCCATGAACGAGGCCGAGGACATCCTGGAAAATGCCAAGGTAGAAGCCAAACTTCTGGAACAACAGGGCAAGGAACGCCTCGAACAATCCCTGGCCCGCCGCAAAAAAATGGCCATGGACCGGATTGCCCAGGTTGAGGCTCAGGCCGTCGATGACGTGCGCCAGATGGCCGTTGATATCGCCATGGATGCCGCCAATGAGATGATCGCAGCCCAGGCCGCGACCAGTGGCGACAAACTAATCAGCGATTCAATTGCCGAACTGGACAAAAAACTGCACTGATTGCTCGCCATCCATAAGCTATAACAGACCGGGGGTGCGCGACGCATATCCCCGGTTTTATTTTTGGAATACCAGAATGAGTTTTGATGCCTCAAAAGCTTTGGTTTTATTCTCCGGCGGTCAGGATTCGACAACCTGTCTGGCCTGGGCTCTGGATCGCTATGACCTGGTGGAGACCATCGGATTCGACTATGGCCAACGCCACGTTATCGAGATGGACTGTCGGCCCCGCGTGCTCGACGCCTTGCGCTCGCTAAAACCCGACTGGGACGCCAGACTGGGCGAAGATCATATCATCAACCTGGGCGTTCTGGGTGAAATCAGCGACACCGCTCTGACCAGAGATGTAGCGATCCGCATGGACGACAATGGCCTGCCGTCTACTTTTGTGCCCGGTCGCAATCTGATTTTTCTGACTTTTTCGGCGGCATTGGCCTACCGGCGCGAAATCTGGCACATTATCGCCGGGGTATGCGAAACAGACTATTCGGGCTATCCCGACTGTCGCCATGAGACCATCAAGGCCATGCAACAGGCACTGGCACTGGGTATGGATGAACCCTTTGTCATCGAAACCCCCTTGATGTGGATCGACAAGGCCGCCACATGGAAGATGGCGTTTGATCTGGGTGGTCAGTCTCTGGTTGATCTGATTATCGAACAAACCCATACCTGTTATCTGGGCGAGCGCGGCGAACGCCATGCCTGGGGTTATGGTTGCGGTGAGTGCCCGTCCTGTGATTTGCGCAAAAATGGCTGGAAAACCTATGGCGATGCGAAATAAGTCAAGTTCATATGACACCCGGTTCAAAGCCTTTCTGGATGATGCCCGCAGCACTGATCGACTACGCAGCCTGACGGTTCGCTCATCTGATAGCCCGCTGATCAATTTCTCCTCCAATGACTATCTCGGACTGTCGCGCCATCCCGCCCTGATTGAGCGGGCTTGTGAATGGACGCAAAAATGGGGGGCAGGATCGACCGCCTCGCGACTGGTGGCCGGATCACTGGAAATTCATCACCGGGTCGAAGCCAAGCTGGCACGGCTAAAAGGCACCGAGGCCGCGCTGATCTTCGCCACGGGCTATCAGGCCAATGCCAGCATTCCCCAGGCTTTATTTGCACCAGACACTCTGGGCCAGGACGCCCTGGTATTTTGTGACAAGCTGAACCATGCCAGTCTGCATCATGGCTGTGCGGCGGCGGGTGTTCGCCAAATCCGGTTTGCTCACAACGACCTGAACCATCTGGAAGAATTGTTGAGCAAAAATGCCCCCCGCTCAACAGCACGTTTTATCATCACCGAGTCTGTCTTCAGCATGGACGGTGACCGGGTTGACCTGCAAAGTCTGGTTAATCTTGCCGAGCGTTTTGACGCGTTCCTGTATGTGGACGAAGCCCACGCCACCGGTGTTCTGGGACAGGGTGGCATGGGGCTTGCCGGGGCTGTCCATGGACAGGTTGATCTGGTCATGGGCACCTTTGGCAAGGCTTTGGGTGGCTTCGGTGCTTATGTGGCCTGTTCGCAAACCTTGAAAGACTACCTGATCAATCGCTGTGGGGGCTTCATCTATTCAACCGCCCCGCCGCCCGGTGTGCTGGGTGCCATGGACGCCGCCCTCGATCTGGTACCTTCAATGGGGGATGAGCGCACAACGCTGCACGCCAATGCTGATGAACTGCGACGGGTGCTGCACGATGCCGGAATTGATACCGCCGCCTCATCGAGCCAGATCGTTCCAGCCATCATGGGTTCTGAAGAAGCCACACTGGCGGCCAGCCGTCACCTTCAGGACCATGGCATATACGGCGTTGCCATTCGCCCGCCAACGGTCCCCCGATCCAGCAGCCGCGTCCGCTTTGCCCTGTCGGCCAGCCATAGCGATCAGGACATGCAACGATTGTTTGATGCGGTAACCTCGCTCAGGCAACAACCATGAACACCTCAAGCACATCTCTGGTATTTGTCCATGGCTGGGGCTTCGATGCCTCATTCTGGGACGGGGTGCGTGACGCCCTGTCTGATATACCATCAACCACCATTGATCTTGGTTTTATTGGCTCTCAAGCCAGCCACCCGACACCACCCATACCAACCGGGCCTTGCATGGCGGTGGGCCATTCATTGGGGTTTCTGTGGTTATTGCAGAACCGACCAGTCGACTGGAAGGGCCTGATATCCATCAATGGTTTTGCCCGGTTTCCCTCACCCGGCCCGCTGGCCCGGATGATTGAGATGTTCGACCAGACACCCGAGGCGGCAACCCATGGTTTCCTGCACAGTTGCGGTCTGGAAAAAATGCCACAAATACTGAATAAGGCACGCCTGCGCGAAGGTCTGGACTGGTTGGCAGAATGGGACGCAACAGCCATTCTGGCATCCCAAAGTGTTCCGGTTCTGGCTTTGTCGGGCAGCAAAGACCCGATCATCAGCGGCGATGTTTTTTCCGGTCTTTCCAATGTACAACACCAATCCTATGATGGCGGCCATCTGTTGCCCCGCACGGCCACACAATGGTGCGCCCAACATATTAGAGCTGGTCTGGTAGCCTTATGAACGCCCGCAAACAACAAATTGCCGCGTCTTTTAACCGGGTCTCACACCACTACAATGACGCCGCCAACATTCAGCGCCTGATCGCGTCCCGGCTGGCACAACGTATTATGACACACCCGTTTTCCGCAAAAGCCCGGGTGCTGGAAGTCGGTGCCGGAACCGGCCTTTTGACCCGTGAATTGGTCGACCTGCACCCGTGGGGATATTATGGGGCGACCGACATGGCCCCGGCCATGGTCGAGCAATGCCGCACCATAACCGGTGTTTCCGCATGGCGCATGGATGCGGAAAACCCCACAGTTGACGAGCCTTGCGATCTGGTCTGCGCCAGCATGGTTTTCCAGTGGGTGGATGATCTGGGCGACTGTTTGAAGAAGCTCGAAGCATGTCTCAGACCAGGCGGGTTGATGGCCTATGCCACCTTGATCAGGGGCAGCCTGGCTGAATGGCGAACCGCCCATGATGGGCTCGGCCTGACACCGTCCATTCTGGATTTCCCCTCCGCCGCCACGCTACAAAAATTGTGGCCGCACGGTGGTGTGGGCCGACTGGAAACCCAAGATATCCCGCAAGTATTTGACAGCACACTGGATTTTGTAAACTCCCTGAAAGCCATTGGGGCAGGCACACCCGCACCGGGCACCCAGCCCTTGTTACCCGGCACCTTCCGCAAGGTATTACGCGCGCTGGATCACCATGGCGAGGTTAAAATTACTTACCGGGTGGCCTATGGATTGTTTGAGAAAGACGCCTCATGAACGGTTTATTCGTCACCGGTACGGGCACCGATGTGGGCAAGACCGTGGTTGCTGCGTGCCTGGTCAAGGCACTGGACGCCGATTACTGGAAGCCCGTCCAGTCGGGTCTGGCGCTGGGCGATGAAGCCTCCGACAGTAAAACAGTCATCGAGTTGGCCGGACTGACACCGACGCGACTGCACCCGTGCTGCTACAGCCTGCAAGCCGCCCTGTCACCCCATGAGGCGGCCCGGCTGGAAGATGTTACAATCAGCATGGATGCCATCACCATGCCCGTCACCCAACGCCCACTGGTAATCGAGGGTGCGGGTGGTTTACTGGTCCCCCTGAACGAGCATGATTTGATGATCGATCTGATCGAGCGTCTCGCCCTGCCGGTGGTGGTGGTGGCCAGCAGCGGTCTGGGTACCATCAATCATACCCTGCTCAGCCTGCAGGCCCTGCGGGCACGCGCAATCTCTATCCTGGGTGTGATTGTCAATGGCCCGCTTAATGAGGCCAACAGTCAGGCAATCACAACCTACGGAAATATCAATATCATTATGCAGCTCGATCAGCTTGAACCGCTCAATGCCGCCACCATTGCGCTTGCCGCCCAACAACTACCCGAGATTTTTACAGGGACGTGATATGACCAACGCCAAAAACATCGTTGCCGCTGACCTCAAGCATGTCTGGCACCCCTTTACCCAGGCCGGTATATCGCCCGACCCGGTTCCCATCAGCCATGCCAAGGGCACGGTACTCTATAGCCATGATGGCCGGGAAATACTCGATATGATCTCGTCATGGTGGGTGACCCTGCACGGTCATGCCCACCCGAAAATTGTCAATGCCATTGCTGAACAAGCAGGCAAGCTGGAACAGGTTATCTTCGGCGGTTTCACACACCAGCCAGCCGTTACATTGATTGAGCGCCTCAGCGCCTTGCTGCCAGATGATCTGGACCGAGCCTTCTTTTCCGACGATGGTTCGACCGCCGTTGAAATATCCCTGAAACTGGCCCACCAGTACTGGCGAAATTTGGGGAAACCTGAACGGTGCCAGTATCTGGCTTTTGAGGGGGGCTATCACGGTGATACGGTGGGAGCCATGTCGCTGGGATCATCTTCGGGTCTGTTCGCCCATTGGCAGAACATGATGTTCCCGGTCACCATGTTGCCCTACCCGCAAACCTGGCAAGGCGACCCACAGATTGAACAGAAAGAAGCCGAAGCACTGGCCAAACTGGATGAGCATCTCGCCCGTCAAGGTGATCAGACCGCCGCCCTGATTATGGAGCCTTTGTGCCAGGGCGCGTCGGGTATGCGCATGTGCAGACCGGAATTTTTGCGCGCCGTGGCAGAGAAAATTCGCGCCGCCGAGGTCTTGCTTATTTATGACGAAGTGATGACCGGGTTCGGACGCACAGGTGAATTGTTCGCCTGCCAGAAAGCCGGCGTCACACCGGATATGATTTGCCTGTCCAAGGGCCTGACGGGCGGTTTCCTGCCCATGTCGCTGACGATTTGCCGCGAACAGATTTTTCAGGCATTTTTGGGCGACACTTTGGAAAAGGCTTTCGCCCACGGCCATTCGTTCACCGCCAACCCGCTGGCCTGTGCGGCCTCGCTGGCATCGCTTGATTTGTTGCTCGATGAAGAAACCACCCGGCGCAGGCTAGCCATAGAAGCCTTTCATACCGAACGTTTATTTGGTCTGCCCGACCATCCCCGGGTAACAAAACGACGCGTTCTGGGGACCATTGCGGCTTTTAATATTGAGTGTGACGATGCCGGGTATGCCTCAAAAACAGGCCCCAGACTGCGGGATTATTTTATGGAACATAACCTGTTGGTGCGCCCATTAGGCAATGTGGTGTACCTGTTACCGCCTTATTGTACGACAGACGATCAGTTAAACCGAACCTATGATGTTATAGAACAGGCCATGGCCGAGATTATATAAATCAAGTTCCCCCTGGCCCAGTGATTTACTGTGACTTACTGTGGCTTACATGCCGCCGCGCCTGATGCGTAATCTGGAATTCAGATCCGATGAGCGCAACCAGACACAAAGCATGGGCAGCTCGTTAGTCTGGATAGCATGGCGAACACCGGTTTCGTAACTGATGATATCGCCCGGCTCCACCGCAGACCAGGGTTCAATATCTATTTTCCAGTCACCACTCCCACCAACAATCCAGAACCGTTCAACGGATTTATGGACATGGGGAGGATAATAGGTATCACGGCCTTGCAAACTGATGCCGGCTCGAATTTTATCGCTGTGCAAGGGTGCATTTTTGCCAATCAGCAGGCAATAGGAATAATTTCTCGCCAAAGTTGTAATATCAATTTCATGAGACGGTTTCTGCGAAATGGGAGACCATTTGATCTGATTGCGCGCGGCAAGCAACGCCTCGCATATTACATGGGCATTGGAACCATATTCATGGATCGACCCATCACAAGCCAGATCAAGCTGGGCATCAACCACCGGTTGACTGCTGGCTTCCACAGGCACCAGATCAGCCGACCAGTCAACGACCTCAAGAGCCATATTGACATCTTCTACCGACTCTCCACCGGCAATGGATGTGGCTGTAAACAAACCCTCCAGGGCATCGATTAATTGACGCATATCTCCACTTAACTCCCTATAATTCGGCCACTATATCCGGCCTAAAAACCATTTATCAAGTTGATCCAGTCTTCCTCACTCAGGACTTCCAGACCTAATTCAAGCGCCTTCCTGGCTTTCGAGCCAGCCCCCGGCCCGGCAATAACATAGTCGGTCTTTTTCGACACCGAGCCTGCGACCTTGGCCCCCAGACTTTCGGCGCGAGCCTTGGCTTCGCTGCGGGTCATGGTTTCAAGCGAGCCAGTAAAAACCACGGTCTTACCAGCTACGGGGGAAACCGATGTATCCAGCGGTTCGACATCCCGGATATTAAGCTCACGGTGCAAATCTTCAAGCACATCCAGATTATGCTGTTCGCGGAAAAATTCCGCCAGACTGTCGGCCACCGCATCACCGATGGAATCCAGTTCCACCAGTTCCTGACGTTCCTGGGTGCCGGTGGCCGCGGCGAACTTGACACAGGCCGCGTGCCAGTTTTCAAAGGAAGTATAATGGCGAGCCAGCAACTTGGCCGTGGCCTGTCCCACATGGCGGATGCCCAGCCCGAACAGAAACCGATCAAAACCAATAGATGTACGGTTCTCGATAGCCGCGATCAGATTATCGGCTGATTTGTCACCCCAGCCATCCCAACGCGCAATGGTATCACGGTGATCGACCAGCCGGAATATATCGGCCGGGGTGGCGATTAAATCCTGATCCAGGAAACGTTCAATCTGTTTGCCGCCTATGCCTTCAATATCGAAAGCATCGCGCGAGACAAAATGTTTCAGGCGTTCCACCAGCTGGGCACGGCAGACCAGCCCGCCAGTACACCGCCAGGCCACCTCGCCCTCTTCGCGCATGACGCTGCTTTCACAAACCGGGCATTGTTCAGGAAATTTATACGGGTCAGAATTATTCGCTCGCTTCTCCTCAATGACCCTGAGGATTTTCGGGATCACATCTCCGGACCGTTCGATGATCACCGTATCACCCTTGCGCACACCGAGACGCTCGATCTCGTCTGCATTATGCAAGGTGGCACGGCTGACAACCGCCCCACCCACCGTAACCGGTTCCAGCTCGGCAACCGGTGTCAAAGCCCCGGTGCGCCCGACCTGAACCGTAATGTCGTTAATAGTGGTCTGGGCCTGTTCAGCCGGAAATTTGTGGGCGATGGCCCAACGTGGTGAGCGGGTCACCATGCCCAGGCGTGACTGCCAGTCGAGCCGGTTGACCTTGTAGACCATGCCATCGATATCATAATCCAGCCCGGCCCGGCCCGCTTCAATATCCCTATACAGGGCCATAACCCCCCCCAGATCATCACAGACCCGGGTTAAGGGATTGATCATGAAGCCCCATTCTTTAAACAATGCCAGAACCTGATCATGATGGCTTGCCAGCTCAGCACTCAGTTCCCCCCAGGCATAGGCAAAAAAACGCAGATTTCGTCCTGCGGTGATCGTGGTATCGAGCTGTCGCAAGCTGCCGGCTGCCGCATTACGGGGGTTGGCGAAAATTTTTGCGCCGCGTTCTTCCTGGGCGGCATTGAGTTTGGCAAAATCGGATTTTGCCATAAATACCTCACCGCGTATTTCCACCACGTCGGGCACCCCCGGCGGCAGGTTGCGTGGTATCTGGGCCTCATCGAAGGTCAGCAGGTTTGGCGTGACATCCTCGCCTTGCGCACCGTCCCCACGGGTGGCACCGTATTGCAGTATACCGCCCTCATAACGCAGGGAAACAGACAAGCCATCGATCTTGGGTTCGGCGGCGATCTGCACGGTTTCATCGGCGTCCAGACCCAAAAACCGGCGAATACGAGCCAGGAAATCTGCCACGTCCTGTTGCGAAAAAGCATTACCCAGCGACAACATGGGTCTGGCATGGGTGATCTTGCCAAAACCCGATACAGCCGGAGCACCGACCCGTTTGGATGGGCTGTCGGGCCGGACCAGTTCGGGATATAAATCCTCAATGGCAAGGTTGCGCTGGCGCAAGGCGTCGTACTCGGCGTCCGTGATGCTAGGCGCATCATTGCGGTGATAGGCCACATCATGCCCGGTGATTTCACGGGCCAGCGCGCGCAACTCCACATCGGCTTCCATGGGCAACAAGTCTGCTACCTTCATGGCTCTAAGTGGCGTGTTCACGCAGCACTTCCATCGGCTATCAGGGGTATGTCAGAATCGAGTAATTGCATGGCTGCGGCGCGGGCTTCATCGGTGATGGTGGCACCGGACAACATGCGTGCAATCTCCTCGCGTCGTTGTGATGCTGACAGGGCGTCGACTTTGGTGGTGACCTCCTGGCCTGTGGAATGTTGCGCTTTATGGACCCGCCAGTGTTGTGATCCCATGGCGGCAACCTGGGGTGAATGGGTTACCACAAGAACCTGAATATCGCGGGCCAAAGCGCTCAATCTTTCACCCACAGCCGCCGCCGTGGCCCCACCAATACCACTATCGACTTCATCGAAAACCAGCGTGGACACAGGATCGGCGCGCGATAGAATAACCTTCAGGGCCAGCACAAAACGGGCCAGTTCACCACCCGACGCAATCTTGCCGATGGGACCGGGCTTGCTGCCCGGATTGGTGGCAACCAGAAATGTCACCCGGTCCATGCCGTGTTCGCCCCAGGCTGCTTCATCAAGGGTCTCTACGCTGACCAAAAATGTTGCTTTACCCAGCTTGAGCGGCTCCAGTTCACCACAAACTGCCAGCCCCATGGTATTGGCAAATTTTGCCCGCAAGGCTGATAAGGCTTGTGCTGCCTTGCTATATTTATCCTGCGCCGCGCTGGCGACCTGTTGCAGACGAAACACCTCGGCCCCGCCATCGACGATGGAAGCCAGTTGACGTTCAAAATCCTGATAAAGTGCAGCCAGATCATCCACACTGACTTGATGTTTCCGGGCTTGGGCCCGCAAGGTGAACAGGCGTTCTTCAACCTGTTCCAGATTTGCCTGGTCCATATCCATGTCTGCGGTCAGTCTGTCGAGCATGGACGTGGCCTCGTCCACATCGGCCGACGCCCGGTCCAAAGCGGTGATGATGGGCTCAAACTGGCCCTCGACTTTCTCGGCCAGCCGGGCCAGCTGTTTGGCCGCGTTTTGCAGGGCATATCCCACACCCCGGCCATGGTTTAAATCTTTCGTGGCACCATCAACGGCCTCGATTATTTTCTCGCTGTTCATCATCATGGTTCGATTTTCGGAAAGCTCGCTCTCTTCACCGGGTTGCGGTGCCAGGGCACCGATCTCGGCGGCGGCATGACGCAAATATTCTTCTTCACGGCAGGCAAGTTCGTGTTGCTCGCGGGCATGAGTGACGGCCTTCTCGGCTGCCCGCCAGTCTTTCCAGGCGCCTGCGACCCCGTCAAGTTGAGCCCCCAGCCCGCCATAGGCATCCAGCAGCCCGCGATGAGTAGCCGGGTTTAACAGAGACTGGCTCTCAAATTGCCCGTGGACTTCGGCGAGACACTGACCGAGAGCACGAAGCGATGCCACGCTCACCGGTTCGCCATTGATAAAAGCCTTGGAGCGTCCATCAGCCCCGATAACACGTTTGATAATCAGCCCGCTATCCTGATCTTCCGGCTCGATGCCATAGTCATCCAGAATGGCGGTGGTATCTGGTGACAGGTCATCAAAAACGGCCGTTACAGTGGCCTGTCTGGTGCCCAGGCGGACCAGTGACAAATCGGCCCGCTCGCCCAATACCAACCCCAATGAACCCAGCAGGATCGACTTGCCCGCCCCGGTTTCACCACTGAAGACAGACAGTCCAGCCCCGAATTCCAGATCGAGACTCTCTATCAAGACAACATTACGAATAGATATAGCCCTGAGCATGGTATTATTTTACCGTATGGTTCTTACCAGATATTTTCCAACGATTGATACCATGATTTATACCACGGATCATCGATTTCTTCTGCACGGATAACGCGGCCTTCGACGATCTGATAGGCATCGACATACCATTCACTGCCCGGGAAATTATGGCCGAGCACCGATGCGCTTTTTTGCGCCTCGTTGACCAGTCCGATGGCCAGATACGACTCGGTCATCCTGAGCAGGGCTTCGGGAACATGGGTTGTCGTCTGATACCTCTCGACAACCAGTTTAAACCGGTTCAGGGCAGCCAGATGCTGTTTCTGGCCCTGATAATATCGGCCAATAGCCATTTCCTTGCCAGCCAGGTGGTCGAATGTCAGATCCATCTTCACTTTGGCATCACGGGCATATTTACTGTCCGGAAAGCGGGTCACCAGCTCATTGAGCGTCTTGGTTGCGTTTACCGTCATTTGCTGGTCCCGATCAACGGTCGAGATCTGCTCATAATAACACAATGCCTTCAGGTAATAGGCGTAGGCGACATCCTTGTGGGACGGGTGTAACTGGATAAAGCGGTCCAGGGCAATAACAGAATCGTCATATCTGTTAGCCTGATAATAGGCATATCCAGACATCAACTGTGCCTTGGTGGCCCATTTTGAATAGGGGTGTTGACGTTCAACTTCGTCAAATTTTCTGGCGGCGGCATTGTATTTTTTGTCGTCCATCAGATCCTGTGCTTCATTATAAAGCACGTCGACACCTTCTTCCAAATACACCAGTTCTTCATCGCCCGAACAGGCTGCCAGCAACATGAGACAAAACACCCCGACCATAAATCGGGAAACGCGCAGGCAGGAGCCTGCCCTCATGAGCTTTGTCAGGCCAGAGTTCATAACCACATTAAAGGTCTCAGCAAGGGTTGTTATTCTCATCTCAATTCAAAACCGTCACTTCACAAATACCAAAGGGCGTATTATCCGGTAATATCCGACAATATCCGTGCGCTATATATAGCACGCCGACAGGGCGATACGAACAGCCTTAAATCCGAATTATGGCAGAAAAACGAACTTATGGCCGTTCAATCGGAAACGGTATGCGGGAAATGGCTGTTTGAGGTCTAAGATTTACCCGTTTACGGCGACAGAACGCTGTTCATGGTCACGTTGGGCCTTGCCTGTTTGAAAGGCTTTCTCGTCGTGAGCAGAGATTGTGGCATAACACCACGCAGACGGATCTGCGAACAGGGCATGTAACAGTTTGTTATTGAGCGCATGTCCCGACCGTACACCGCTGAACGCCCCGATAACCTGTCCCCCGGCGAGATACATATCGCCAACGGCGTCCAGGGCTTTATGGCGGACAAATTCATTTTCAAACCGCAAACCATCTTCGTTCATGATCCCGTCACCGGAGATAATCACGGCATTATCAAGCGATCCACCTCTGGCCAGACCTGCCGCGCGCATGGCATCTACCTCATGCAGGAAACCGAAGGTTCTGGCCCGGGCAAGTTCACTGATAAACGCACCGTTAATGATATCCAACTGGACGCTCTGACGTCCCACAACGGCACAGTCATAGACAATTGCCATATCGACGGAAAAATTTTCAGCCGGAGACAGCGAAGCCATGCTCTCGCCATCACTTACGACGACGGACTTCAAGACACGGATCACCTGGCGCGAGGCCTGTTGTTCAATAATACCGGCACATTCAATCAGGAAGACAAATGGTTCGGAACTGCCATCCATAATAGGAACTTCCGGGCCATTAACATCAACATAGGCATTATCAATGCCACACCCTGACAGGGCTGCCATAACATGCTCGATGGTCGATACCTTGATACCCTCGTCATTGCCGATAACACTGCACAACCGGGTATCGGTAACATTGTCCCACCTGGCAGGAATTTCAGCACGAAGCCCGGCAATGTCGGTACGGCGGAATACAATACCGGTATCCACATCTGCGGGACACAGTGTCATGGTGACCTTGTTACCCGAATGTAAAGCAACCCCTTTACAATCGATCTCTGTTTTCAGCGTGCGCTGCTTAACAGGTCGTCTATTCAAATAAAGGTGTTCCACACCATCCATCGCAACCATCCTCGTGACCACACCTGGCAAAGCCAAGCTCCTATTTTGTTACCTTCTTCTAACAAAAGTCAGGCCGCTATACAAATCACTCTTTGTTACGTTTTGTTACGGTATTTACAGTCACCGACGATTTATAAGGTGTTCTTAAACAACAAAAAAACAGGGCGTGAGCTTCACTGCAGCCCTCGCCCTGTTTGTTGTATTTCGATCGCCTTTAATGCGTCATCAAGACGTCAGCATTAATTGGCCTGACGGCGCAGGAATGCCGGAATATCAAGCAGGTCGTCTTCCTGGTCATTCAGGGAATATCTATCTGGCTGTTCAACCACATCAAGGTTGGCCTGGGCCATGCCGCTGGTGGAACTGATCACGTTACCGCTCGCAGGGGAAGGACCAAAGCGCGAAGCAGGCATGGTCGGGGCCGTTGCTGCCGTTGCAGCCGGTGCCGCCATTGCAGCCGGTGCTACCGGTGCCGCCGTTGCCGCCGTTGCCGCCGGTGCAACCTTGGCCTTGTCCTGCCAGTCCACTGGCTGGCTTACTGTCTTGGCCTTGTTTGCCCCCAGGATGGTTTTAAACAGGCTGCCTGCGCGCTTAATGACTGGTTTCTTCACGGCGGCAGAAGAGGTAACAGCCGCCGGTTCGTTAGCACCATTAATGAATTCCGATTCCGCAAATGGTTTGCTGGGCGGCATTTCTTCCTTGCCATTCGCCACGGCGGGAACAGGCGGAATAAAGGGGTCTGAGGCCTGAGCACCCGGCATGGCTTCCGGTTTATCGGTTACGGCAACGGGCATTTCAGCCATTGGTGCCGATGATGGACTTCCACTGGCAGTCATTATATCAACTTGTTTTTCGATCACATCGGGAACATCGTCAAGCTCTGCAGTATCTTCCTGACTGGTTTCAACTTGAGTATCATCAGACCCTTGCGAGGCGGAAAATGGCAACGGTTTCTGTTGCGTTTCCTCAATCATTTCCAATGCATCCTCGGCATTGGCAAAGACGGATTCCAAAGCCGTTTCAGCAGCTGATTTCGGGCCTGCCTTTACTACCGTTTCCTCAGTGAACTGTTCAACTGTATCGGTGACGACATCCTCAACACGTAAAATTTCCGGTGCGCCGGCAACCTGGGTATTGTCCACAGGGCTCGAGGCCATGACTGTCCGGTCTTGTCTTTGCGGTAGTGGAACCGGCGTGATAGCTTTTCCAGAATCGATTCCCGTGGCAACAACAGATACCCGGATTTTACCTTCCAGGTTATCTTCAAATGCCGAACCGAAGATAATATAGGCATCCTCGTCAACTTCGGAACGTATGCGGTTTGCCGCTTCGTCCACTTCGAACAGGGTCATATCGCTGCCACCGGTGATATTGATCAAGACACCACGGGCACCCTTCATTGAACTGTCATCAAGCAACGGGTTGGCAATGGCCGCCTCTGCGGCATCGAGTGCGCGGCGTTCGCCCTCGGCCTCACCCGTTCCCATCATGGCCTTGCCCATTTCATGCATCACCGTGCGAATATCGGCAAAATCCAGATTAATCATACCCGGCATCAAGATCAGGTCGGTTACCCCGCGCACGCCGGAATAAAGCACTTCGTCGGCCATGCGGAAAGCATCGGCAAAAGTCGTTTTCTCGTTGGCTACCCGAAATAAGTTCTGGTTGGGAATGACGATCAGCGTATCGACGAACTGACTCAGTTCCTCGATGCCCTGTTCGGCAAGTCTCATGCGGTGGGTGCCTTCAAAATGAAATGGCTTGGTAACAACACCAACGGTCAGGATACCTTTTTCGCGGGCGGCCTGTGCAATAACGGGCGCCCCACCGGTTCCTGTCCCGCCACCCATTCCGGCGGCAATAAACACCATGTTGGCACCTTCCAGGTGCTCCATGATTTCTGTCAGTGATTCTTCGGCCGCAGCACGTCCGATCTCGGGACTGGCACCGGCACCTAAGCCGCTGGTAATCGAAGCCCCCATCTGAACACGGCGTTCGGAGCTTGACCCTTTCAGGGACTGGGCATCCGTATTGACGACGAGGAAATCCACACCTGCCAATTTTTCCGTAATCATATCATTGACGGCATTACCACCAGCGCCACCGACGCCGACGACTGTAATTTTTGGTTTCAATTCCCGATCGATGGTTTCTTCGGGGATACTAAGATTGATGCTCATTGTGACCTCCGGATAAGCAATATCTTAAAATGTTTATAGAGACATGGTTGATATCAGGTAAATTTTTCATTCATTTCAGTGTTTTTAATGGTTGTTCTCAAAAAATCTCTCGAAACCACTGCCCCAGGCGACCAAATCGCCCCGAAGACACGGCGCCAGACGACAAAATTTCAGTTGATATGTGGGTGGATTCGCGAATCGTAAAATTGATCAGTCCCAGGCTGGTGGAAAATGCAGGACCCGATGCCGCCTCGGCCAGGCCGCTTATAATATTGGGCTTGGCAATACGTACCTGGCGATCAAGGATCTGGTTTGCCACATCGCTGACCCCGGGCAATTGTGAAGCCCCGCCGGTCAGTACCAGACGCGGACCGGAGGCCTGCTCAAACCCGGCATGTTTCAATCGTTCGCGGATCAGTTCAAAAGTTTCTTCCAGTCTGGGACGAATAATACCGACCAGCATGGAGCGTGGAACATGGGTCGCTTCGCCGACTCCGTCCTCACCAATCAGGGGAACCTCAATATGAGCCTGATCATCGGATGATGATGACACCGCATTGCCAAACAGGGTTTTTACCCGTTCTGCATGGGCCAGTGGTGTGGACATGCCGCGCGCAATATCATTGGTCACATGGGTTCCGCCGATGGGAATCATGTCGGTATGGACCAGTTCACCATCAAAAAATACGGCAACCGATGTGGTCCCGCCACCCATATCGATCATGGTAACGCCCAACTTTGCCTCGTCACCCACCAGACAGGCCAGCGAAGATGCCAGCGGCGTCGATACGACACCGGAAATCCCAAGGTGACATTTGGAGACGACCATTTCCAGATTACGCAACGGTGCCGAAGAGGCCGATATAACATGCATGTTAACGGCCAGCCGCTGACCATACATGCCGATGGGATCACGTACCCCGCGAACCCCATCGATACTATAACCAACGGGAACCACATGGATGCGTTCGCGGCCTTCGCCTTCCTTGATTTTTAAACCATGGGGATCAAGCAGGTGGCGCAGGTCAGCCTGATCGATGCGGTGGCCTGCGGTGGATATCTCATAGGATATCAGGCGAGACTGTAATGCCGCATTGGAGACGTTAATGGTTACACTGCGAATGTTTTCTCCGGCCATTTTCTCTGCCGCCTCGACAGTAGAGCGAATAGCACCTTCCAGGGCCTGCACATCGACCACGGTGCCATTGCGCACCCCGGCGGAGACCTGATGACCGAGGCCGACAATTTTTGGACCGAAATCCGTCATCCTGGCAATCAGGCAGCAAATTTTTGTGGTGCCAATATCGAGGACCGCTATAAGGCCGCTACGATTAAGCGATTGTGGTTTAAAGGTAGTCATGTTTCCTGACCCAAATTTAAAATAACAATTTTGTCCTGCGGCGTGCGGCGAACAATCAAACGGTCAGGGAGCCTAAGATCCACAATACTCACGTCACGATCGAGAACGCTGTGCGAACGCTGGTATTGTGCCAGACGCAACCATGCCGAGGGCATATCATCCTCGGGCAACTGGACATCGATCCCCCCGGCCAGCCGCAAATTCCAGCGCCTGCCACCAACCCGGATGGCGGCCCGGACCAGCGCCATGAGCTCTGGCTGGGAATCAAGCATTTCCATGAGGTCTGCGGCGTGTCTGGGCGCATCCTTGCCGACCACAACCATATAGTCACTGTATCGCCCAAGGCCTTTGCGCAAGATCACATGGCCCTCATAATCGATCAGTGAGAACCGGCCATTGTACTGCCACAGGGCAAGCGGGGCGCGTTCTTCCACGGTGAGCAGGATGGTATCGGGCAGCAGACGCTCTACCGAAGCGCCACGCACCCAGGGCAGGGCCTCTACCCGTTGGCGAGCCTGTTCCACATCAAATGCCAGTATAGCCTCGCCGCGGGTGATGTTCAGCGCCCGCAGCAATTCGGGACGTTCGGCATTTTGCCGCCCGACCACGAGCACTTCATCAACCCGCAAGCCAATTTTAATGGAAATTGCGAGGCCATGTTTTCTGGTCGTCTCCATGACCGTGTCAAATAGTCCAGACGATACCGTCCACCAGCCACTGCCCGCCATACCAGCCAGCAGCAAAATAACCATGACACTGCGCAGCCATCCCCGTCGCCACAACGGTGCCGCCTGTTTGCGCGGTTTACCCTGTGGCGAGCGCTGTGCGGATGCAGATTTGTTCTTTTTGGTCGCAGTACTCATGTTCTTGTTACTCGCGGGGCTCATGGATCACACTCCGCGTTCTCGACCATCCAGGCGACCAGACTCTCAAAATCCATGCCGATTAATTTTGCCTGTTCGGGGACCAGCGAGGTCGGTGTCATGCCGGGCTGAGTATTTATCTCCAGAATATAGAGGGTCTCCCCGTCATAGCGGAAATCCGCCCGCGATATACCACGACAGCCCAGTACCCGGTGTGCGGTTTGCGCACTGCGCAAGGCTTCCTCAAACACCGCCTCATCCAGATCGGCTGGTACCTCATGTCGAGAACCGCCAGCCACATATTTGGCATCATAATCATAGAACCCGTGATCAGTGGTAATCTCAGTAACCGTCATGGCTTTTGCGTCATCACCCTTGCCCATGACGGCGACTGTAAATTCACGCCCGGGGATAAATTTCTCGACCATGACTTCGTCACCCAGTGGCCATCCCACATCATCATAGGGTTCGTGATTATCACCCTCGGTAATAATATGAACACCAACGCTGGAACCTTCATTGACCGGTTTGACCACATAGGGGCGCGCCATGGGATCACCCGCCATCAGGGTCTGTGGACTAACAACAATCTCGTCGGCAACGTGCAGACCGGCGGCGGCAAACATTTTCTTGGATACGGGTTTGTTCATGGCCAGCGCGGAGGCCAGCAAGCCTGAATGGGTATAGGAAACATCCAGAATATCGAGCAACCCCTGGACGCAGCCATCCTCGCCAAACCGGCCATGCAGGGCATTAAACACAACATCCGGTCGCGGCAGCAGGCGTGTCAGCAAAGCCCCCATATCGCGTTGCACATCGATCGGGGTAACCATATATCCGGCACGCACCAGAGCCTTGGCGCACGCCGCACCGCTGACCAGCGAGACTTCCCGCTCGGCTGACCAACCACCCATCAAGACTGCAATTTTTTTTGCCATTTATTTCTCTGTTACCCGGTTTATTTCTTTTTCATCGGCAAGTGTTGTCCAATGCGGCGAACTTCCCATTCCAGGACAACCCCGGTCCGTTCAAGTACTCGTTTACGCACCATTTCACCTAATTCTTCCAACTCCGTTGATGTAGCATCGCCTGTATTGATTAAGAAATTGCAATGTTTTTCCGAAATTTTCGCACCACCCAGTGTCAGCCCCCGTCCTTCAACACTCTCAATAAGCTCCCAGGCCTTGCGACTGAGCACACCCTCGGGGTCTGGATTTCGGAATGTGGAACCGCCGGTTTTCGTTCGCATGGGGTGGGAGTCTTCACGGTACATTCTGATCTCTTCCATCTTGCGGGCGATCACACCGCGATCACCGGGTGTGCCTTGCAACATGGCACCGACAAAAATCCAGTCCTCCGCGACACTCGTGCTGCGATAGCTGTAACCCAGGTCTTCGTTCTGGATGATCTGTAATTTTCCCTTGTTATCGATTACCCGCACGTAGCTGACGATATCCTTCATTTCCTGATCAAAGGCCCCGGCATTCATGCGCAAGGCACCACCGATTGTTCCGGGCACGCCTGACAGGAATTCCATGCCCGTCAGACCGACATCGCGTGCCGCGGCTGAAACCGCACTATCGAGCGCGCCGCCACCGACCAGCAAATGGTCATCGCGAGCATTAATTACGGTAAATGATTTGCCAAGTCGGATAACCACACCCGGAATGCCGCCATCGCGGATGATCAGGTTCGAACCCAGGCCTATCACGGTCACCGCAACATCCCTTGGGCGGGCAGCCATGAAAACCATCAGGTCATCAATGTCGGTCGGGTTATACAAAACTTCGGCCGGCCCCCCGGTGCGAAACCAGGTGTATTTGTTCAGCGATGCATTGTCTTCGTAACTGCCGCGAACCTCCGGCAACTTGTCGGACAGATTGCTGTTGAATGTAACGGGCGAGGTCATGTGCCGGGTGCTCCCATATCGTGCAGCTTGCGTAACTCATCGGGCAGGGCAGCGGCCCACTGGGTAATATTTCCAGCCCCGAGGAAGACCACCATATCACCGGCAGAGGCGATCTTGTTGATGGTAACAGCCAGGTCTTGCGGCGCGTCTACGCCTTCCACGACCCGGTGCCCGTGTTCGCGCAACCCGGCCACCAGACCGTCCCGATCAAAACCCTCGATGGGTTGCTCACCGGCCGGATAAACATCACAAACCAGCACCGCATCGGCATCATTGAAACAGGTACAGAAATCCTCGAACAGATCACGCAACCGGGTATAACGGTGCGGCTGAACCACGGCAATGACCTGTCCTGATACGGCACCCCTGGCGGCTTTCAGGACCGCCAGAATTTCAACCGGATGGTGGCCATAATCATCGATCACCGTGATACCATTTACCTCACCGGTTTTGGTGAAACGCCGTTTAACACCTTCGAAACCCGACAAGGCGCGTTTGATCACGTCATTGGGCAAGTCCATTTCATCGGCAATGGCCACAGCCGAAAGTGCATTTTGCACATTGTGCTCGCCGTGCATGGACAGGAACAGCCCGTCAATGGTGCGTATGGTATCATCGCGCCGGTTGGTAATCACGACGTCGAAATGCATCCCCGCAGAATCCGGCCGTAAATTAACCCCGCGGATATCTGCCTGGGGGCTGAAACCATAGGTCACCACCCGGCGGTCTGACACCTTGGGGATCATGGCCTGGACTTCGGGATGATCGATGCACAGCACGGCCAGACCATAAAACGGTATATTTTCAACAAACTGCACAAAGGCTGCCCGCACCGCATCAAAATCGCCATAATGATCCAGGTGCTCTGGGTCAATATTGGTTACCACCGCAATGGTGGCCGGCAGTTTAACAAAGGTACCATCTGACTCGTCGGCCTCAACCACCATCCACTCGCCCTCGCCGAGCCGTGCATTGGATGCCCAGGCATTGATGATGCCTCCGTTGATGACGGTCGGATCGAGACCGGCAGTATCAAACAAGGCAGCCAACAGCGATGTTGTAGTGGTCTTACCGTGAGTTCCACCGACCGCAACGCCCCACTTCAACCGCATGAGCTCGCCCAGCATCTCGGCGCGTTTGACCACCGGAACCAACCGCGCACGTGCCCCGGTGACTTCCGGATTATCCGCCCCGACCGCCGAGGAAATAACCACCACGGCGGCCTCGCCAAGGTTTTCCTCGGCATGGCCGATGGCGATGGAAATTCCCATATCACGCAGCCGGGCAACATTGGGGCTTTCGGCCATATCACTGCCCTGGATGGCATAGCCCTGATTGTGCAGCACCTCGGCGATACCACTCATGCCGATACCACCGATGCCGACAAAATGAATAACCCCAAGATCGAGAGGCAATGCCCTCATAGTGTCTTTCCTCCATATACCCGCGACCATAAAAGATGGCTCATTCCTGTTGCCCTCCGTTTTTATGGGTTAAAGCCTCGACGATATCGGCCAACCGGCTGGCCGCATCGGCAACGCCGACTTTACAGGCGCATTTAGCCGCTGCCTTCAGGATTTCCCCCGTGCTGAATAATTCACCCAGTCGTAACGAAAGGTTTTCTGCCGTGAATACGGATTGTTCCATGATCCAGCCGGCTCCGGCTGATGTAATGGCGTGGGCATTGGCCGACTGGTGGTCATCAACCGCATGGGGATAAGGCACAAGAATTGCCGGGCGTCCGATAACCATGCATTCGGCCACCGTGGACGCGCCGGACCTGGCAATCAGCAAATGAGCATCGACAATCCTGCGAGGTACATCATCAATAAATGTATCAAGCTCGGCTTGCACCCCGATATCCTCATAGGCCTGACGCACATCTTCCAGATCTTCGGCACGGCATTGCTGCACCACAGAGATACGTCGACGCATGCCATCGTCAAGCAGGGCGATCGCTGCCGGGACAACCTGGCTGAGGACCAAAGCGCCCTGGCTGCCGCCGAGCACCAACAGGTTTATGGGTCCGCTGTCATCAACTTCATGGTATGGCGCATGGCGGTGCTCGATAACCTGTTGCCTGACCGGCATACCGGTTAACGTGACATTTGAGACCACCTCATCTGGGAGCGCTTTCATGGCACTATAGGAGGTGGCGATACAACCGACTGAGCTGGCCAGCAAACGATTGGCGCGACCCAGAATTGCGTTTTGTTCATGGATCGCCATGACATAGTTGCCATACTTTGCCGCCATCATAGTTGGTACCGATGGATAACCGCCAAAACCCACCACTACATCCGGCTTCAGACGTTTCAGGATTGAGCGGGCCTGAACCATGCCGATAAACAGCGATACGAGACTGAACAGACGCCCCAGAATACTCTTACCGGCGATCCCGCCAGCCGATACGGTAAATGTTTCCATGTCTTCCATTGTGTTGATGGCCGCCCCGCGAACATCGGTAATAAAAGCTACATACCAGCCACGGGACTTAATTTCCGCCGCCAGGGCGCGGGCCGGGAAAACATGCCCCCCCGTTCCTCCGGCAGCCAGAACCAGAAGCTTTACCCGCCTGCTCATAATGGCCTCCTGCCAAGCGGTGTGCCGAGGTTCCCGTCAACCGGCAAAGCGCGTGTCAAGGCCAGAACCATACCCATACCAAGGGCGATGGCAATTGTTGAAGACCCGCCATAGGAAATAAACGGCAGGGTCATACCCTTGGGTGGCATCATGTTCAGCGTTGACGCCATGTTGATAATCGCTTGCAGGGCAAACTGGACCATCAATCCCGCAACGGCCACAAGCACGAACAGATCACCGCCCCGGTAGGCCCGGCTCAGGCCGCGTAAAACGATGCAGGCAAACAACAACACCAGAGCCAGGCAAACAATCAGGCCGAACTCTTCTGCAGCAACAGCAAAAATAAAATCAGCATGGGCATCGGGCAGCACTTCCTTGACCGAACCCTCGCCCGGGCCGCGCCCGAACAAGCCGCCGTTTTGCAGGGCTTCGAGGGCGCGCTTGACCTGATAACCTTCGCTAAGCGATGGATCAAAAAACCGGTCAATGCGAACCTGAACGTGATCAAACATGAAATAAGCCGAGACACTGCCACCGAGGAAAACAAAGCCCAGACCAAACACCAGAACCATGGGCAATCCGGCAAGGAAAAATTGCACGGCCCAGACCGCCGAAACAACCAACGCCATACCGATATCCGGTTGCAGCACCAGCAAGGCCGCTATCAGCATAAATAACCCGGTCGCCAGCAGATATCCCGGAAACCTGTCGTCCAGCCTGCGCCGGGAAAACAACCAGGCCGCAATGACAGCAAAACCCGGTTTGACGAATTCTGACGGTTGCAGGGCAAAACTGCCAAACCTGATCCACCGGGTCGCACCCTTGACATCCATACCGATAACCAGGGTCGCCACCATCAAGACAATAGCCCCACCCATCACCAACAAGGCCAGATAACAAACAGACCGGGGCGATAGCAGGGAAACCCCAAGCATTAACATGATGCCTGCGGGCAGGAAGACTAATTGACGAATGACAAAGTGATAGGTATCGAACCCGATCCGCTCGGCAACCGCCGGTGAGGCCGACAATGTCATAACCCCGCCGACGAAAATCAGCAGACCGATCATCACCATCAACCAACGATCAACGGTCCACCACCAATGTCCCACAAGGCTGGTATCTGTCCGCGCGATTGTAGTCATGCCACACCTCGCGCTGTTTTGACAATGGATGAGACACAAGCCTTGAAATGATCGCCGCGCAGCTCAAAATTTTCGAACTGATCGAACGAGGCACAGGCCGGTGACAACATCACCACCGGATCATCATGACCGTCTTTCAAGGCCTGTGCGTAAGCCGCTTGCGTGGCATGGGCAATGGTTTCCGACAGGGTGCTGGAGACACGGTCACCGATAATTTGGGCAATATCAGATGCCCCTTCGCCGACCAGATAGGCATGCTGCACGGCGGCCAGCTGGTCAAGCAGCACATCGAACCCGCCCTGTTTGAGCTGTCCGCCAACGATCCAGTAAATGGCGCGGTAGCTGGTCAGTGCGCGGGCCGCCGCATCGGGATTCGTCGCCTTGGAGTCATTAATAAATAACACACCGTTGAACGTCCCAACGACTTCCTGGCGATGACGCAGTCCGGGGAAATCTGCAATGCAGGAGGCTATGGTTTCAGCGTCCACACCCATGGCATCCATAACCGCGTAGGTAGCCGCGGCATTTTGCCAGTTGTGGGCACCTTGCAAGGTCTTCACATAAGCCAGGTCCATGATAACCGTCTGACGGTGAGCTGTATCATCAATCAAGATACCGTCTTGTACATACACCCCGCCCACTATAACTGACGACCCGGAAATGGCGACGACCCGTTGACCACCGCTTTCTTTCAGGGCCTCGAATATCTCGCGTGAGGGCTCGGTATCTACCCCGATAATGGCGACAGAAGTTTTGCCCTGGGCTTTGAACATCTGCTTTTTTGCCGCCACGTATCCAGCCATGCCGCCGTGGCGGTCCAGATGATCGGGGGTAATATTCAGCAACACCGCAACATGGAATTCCAACGAGGGTGTCAGGTCGATCTGGTAAGATGACATTTCCAGAACATAGATGCCGCCTTGTCCCAGATTATCCATATCGAGAACCGGCCTGCCCAGATTTCCACCCACTTCCACACGCCGACCGGCTCTATCAAGGCCATGACCGATCAGTGACGTGGTGGTGGATTTTCCATTGGTCCCGGTAATCCCGATAAATTGTGCATGGCGTTCCACACGACCCAGAATTTCAATATCGCCAATAATCGGACATCCGGCGTCCTGGGCCCGTAGAACCACCGGATGGGGGCTGGGATGGTGGAGCGGTACACCGGGGGCCAGAACCAGCCCATCAATGCCATGCCAGTCCGCAGCAGACAGGTCTGATACCGTAAGCCCCAGATCCTTCGCCCGCCCACGCGATACTATATTATCATCCCAGGCCAGCACCTCGACCCCGTCACCGCGCAGGGCAAGGGCAGCGGAGATACCCGATTTACCCAGACCGAAAACGGCCATGCGTTTACCGCAAATGGAGGTTCCATTAATCATGGTTCGCGATAGCCCCCTTCACCGTAGTTTCAATGTGGCCAGACCGACCAGTGCCAGAATGGACGCGATAATCCAGAACCGGATAACAATGGTGCTCTCTGCCCAGCCTTTCTGCTCGAAGTGATGGTGCAGCGGTGCCATACGGAAAACCCGTTTGCCGGTTAATTTGAAGGAAATAACCTGAACAATAACCGAAACGGTTTCCAGCACGAACAAACCACCAACGATAGCCAGAACAAGTTCATGTTTGGTGATCACCGCAACCGCACCCAATGCCCCACCCAGAGCCAGCGAGCCTGTATCACCCATAAAAATTCTTGCCGGTGGCGCATTGAACCACAAAAATCCCAGACCACTACCCACCAGAGCGCCACAGAAAACCGATAGTTCGCCTGCGCCGGGCACATAGGGTAATTGCAAATAGTTTGAGAAAACAGAGTTCCCGACCAAATAGGCAATCAGTGTAAATACACCGGCAGCGATCATAACCGGGACAATCGCCAGCCCGTCCAGCCCGTCTGTCAAATTAACCGCATTGGATGAACCGACCATGACAAGCACGGCAAACCCTACAAAAACCCAACCAAATTCAATCAGGGTATCCTTCATAAACGGCACGGCCAATGTGGTCGCCAGGTCGGGCGGCAGGTTGCTCAGCAACCAAAAAGACACCACCAGGGCAATGCTCACCTGCAGGACCAGTTTAAGTTTGCCCGACAACCCTTTGCTGTTGCGTTGGCTGACTTTCAGGTAATCGTCCATAAAACCGATGATGCCATAAGCAATGGTAATGGCTAATGCACCCCAGATCAGTGGGCTCGACAGGTCCGCCCACAACAATGTGGCGCTGGTCATGGCCAGTAAAATCAGGATGCCGCCCATGGTTGGCGTTCCGGCCTTGGTCAGAATATGACTTTGCGGACCATCTTCGCGGATCGGCTGGCCGCTGCCCTGACGAACTTTCAGCAACCTGATGATAACAGGGCCGAACAGAAAACTGAGCAACAATGCGGTCATCACCGCACCGCCGGTTCTGAAGGTGATATATCGAAACACGTTCAAGGCGGAAAATTGATCCGCCAGGGGAACCAGAATATACTGTAACATACTTACCTCTCTCCCAAATCAAGCAAGGCGTCAACAATCACGCCCACACGGCTGCCTAATGACCCCTTGACCATCACCACATCACCCTGTTGCAAAATGCTGGCAACAATCAGCGCGACTTTTTCCGGGCTGATGGAATATCCGCCACGCAAACCATCGGGTAAATCAGACCACAGGTTCTCCATGAGCGGACCACAGGCAAACACCATATCGACGTTGTTACGAATGATGATATCGAGCAGGTTGCGGTGCATTTCCGGTGCACTGACACCCAGTTCCAGCATGTCGCCCAGAACGGCTATGCGGCGTCCCGTTTTCACCGGATTAATGCCACCAAGAATATCCAGGGCACTGTGCATTGACGGCGGACTGGCGTTATAGCTCTCATCGATTATCAGCACCTCGCCACCATCACCCAGTCTGATCCTGCTTTGCGCACCACGGCCTTTAGGCAGGGCAAAGCCCTTCAGGGTTTCAGCCGCGCTTTGCAGGTTTCCGCCAACACTGCTAACCGCGGCAAGCACTGCCAAACTGTTCATGACATGGTGACGTCCTGGCACGTGCAGTTCAAAATTTACTGTTTCGCCGCAAATCACCGCTTCGATCCTGGAATGTCCATCACGTTGAGCCAGTGATACAAGCCGCGCCTGACAATCATCGTGCTCGCCAAAGCCAATAATATTTTTCACGCCGGTAACCTTCGCGGCATGGGCAAGGCGAGGGTAATGCATATTGTCGCGATTTATGATAGCAAGACCACCGGGTGCCAGACCTTCGAAAATCTCGGCCTTGGCATCGACGATTTGTTCGACGCTGTCAAAATATTCCAGATGCACGGCATCAACCGATGTAACGACCACAACGTGGGGTTGGATCATTTTTGCAAGCGGGCGGATCTCGCCGGGGTGGTTCATGCCGACCTCAAAGACCCCATAATCGGTTTCGGCGGCCATACGCGACAGGCTGAGCGGTACACCGAATTGATTGTTCAGATTGCCTGCACTGACCGATACCAAACCTTGTCCTTCAAAGGCCAGGCGCAGCATTTCCTTGGTGCCGGTTTTTCCCACACTGCCGGTTACCGCGATAACCTTACCGGCCATGCGGTGGCGTGCCGCACGACCCAGATCTTCCAGCGCGATCATGGTATCACCAACCACCAGCAATGGCGCAAGGTCGGACAGGGTATCGCCAGACAGGGCATCTTCGGTCAGGTCATCAGGCTGGCGCGAGACAACTGCGGCCACCGCCCCGTCATGGAATGCGCGTGCAACATGATCGTGGCCGTCATGGTTGGGGCCTTGCAGGGCGACAAACAAATCACCGGTTTGCAGGGTTCTGCTGTCAATCGACACGCCGCTGGCCGTCCACGCCCCCACCCCTTCACACCCCAGCGCATGACAAAGCTCACGTGATGACCATTGTACAAGATTGTGCATCATATCCCCGGTCATGCTGAAATTTCCTCAATAACGCGGCGCACGACATTTGCGTCGTCGAACGGATGGATGGTGTCACCGATGACCTGTCCCTGCTCGTGACCTTTACCGGCAACAACCAGCAGGTCACCGGTTTGCATCAGCTCAATGCCAAATCCGATGGCCTCGGCGCGATCACCGATTTCTGTTGCACCGGGGCAACCCTCGCGCGCCTGGGCACGAATAGCTGCCGGGTCTTCGCTGCGCGGGTTGTCATCACTCAGAATAACATAATCGGCATTTTCCTGCGCCGCACGACCCATGGCGGCCCGCTTGCCGGGGTCCCGGTCACCGCCACATCCGAATATCACGACCAGCCGCCCGCTCACATGCGGTCTCAGGTTTTGCAACATGGTAACCAGCGCGTCCGGGGTGTGGGCAAAATCTACATAGACGCTGGCCCCGTTGCGCAACGTGGCAACCAGTTCCAGCCGACCCCGCACGCCTTGCAAGGACGATAAAACCTGTGCGGCCAGATACGGGTCTTCGCCAGAGGCCATGATGATGCCCAGAGCACACAAGGCATTCTCAATCTGAAACGCACCGATCAACGGCATGTCTATGTCGATTTCCCTGCCTTCCACGACGAGTGATATACGCTGTCCATTGCGATGGGTTTCATGGCCCAGCAAAACGATGTCCGTCGCCTGCCTGCCGTAACTGATAACCCGGCATCCCCGGCGTTTCACCCGGTCTTTCAGATCACGATATTCCTGCGCGTCGGCGTTCAGGACGGCCGTGCCATCGACCTCCAGCAGGTCATCGAACAAGCGGCGCTTGGCCTGAAAATAACTTACCACATCACCATGATAATCAAGGTGATCACGCGACAGGTTGGTGAAGGCGGCTATTTTGATGTGGACACCATCGAGCCGGAATTGATCGAGGCCGTGGCTGGAAGCCTCAATGGCCATGTGAGCCACCCCCATGGTGGCAAGCTCGGCCAGAATCTGATGCAAATCAGCCGGGTCGGGTGTGGTCAGGCTGCCCGGATTATTGATCTCCAGATCACCGCCGCTGGCCTGGACCCCAAGGGTGCCGAGGGCACCCGCCTTCAGACCCAAAGCGGCCCAGATCTGGCGTGCAAAGGATGCCACCGAGGTTTTGCCATTGGTCCCGGTAATGGCGGCAATCCAACTGGGCTGGTTTGGGTGAAAAGCACTCGACAGGCGGGCATAACATTGCCGAACATTGTGATCGGTGATCAAACATACCGAAGGTGACGATGGTTCCAGCGAGGTTCCTTCGGGGGCCAGAATAACACGCGCCCCGCGGGCGATGGCCTGGTTCATATAGTCACGACCATCAACCCGCAATCCGGGCAGGGCGGCAAACATAAAGCCCGCCTCAACCCGTCGGGAGTCACAGGTGATACCGGCTATATCGCCTTGCAAAACCAGATCTGGTATATTCGCGATCACGTGTTGGCCTGCCCTTGTCAATAATTCAGCGAACCTCAAGGGCCCGCTCCAAATCTCGCATAAAAGTTTTCCGGGTCGGTTTTTTGTTTTCATTTGATGCCACAACCACCCGTGGTGTGATACCAAGCAACGGTCCCATACTGGCTATAATCTTCTGGGCCGTAGGTGCGGCGACCCAGCCACCGGTGGCATAATTGAAAGTCCGCTTGATACCGACCGGTTCATCGACCAGCACAAAAACAACATAGCGGGGTTTATCCATGGGAAAAGCCGCGACAAAGGATGCGATCCTTTTGTCATTGCTGTATGCACCATTGACTAACTTATCCGATGTGCCAGTTTTTCCACCGACCATATATCCGGCGGTCTCGGCATTTTTGCCTGTACCGTATTCCACGACCAGGCGCATCAGACCGCGCATGGAATTTGACGTGGCCTGATCAATCACCCGGACACCGGGCACCGTAGCGCCTGTGACCTGTCGCAAAATTGTCGGTGGATGAAACATACCACCGTTTACCAGTGCCGCCACACCATTGGTCAATTGCAGGGGGCTGACGGCAATGCCATGGCCGAACGATACGGTCATGGTACTGATTTCACGCCAAGGCCGGGGCAGCAAAGGTTTTCCAATTTCCGGCAATTCGATCTCGGCTGGGTCCATCAGCCCGAAATCATTGAGATAACTTTGCTGGCGTTCGCCACCCACATCGAGAGCCATTTTGGCCGATCCGATATT
Source organism: Alphaproteobacteria bacterium (assembly GCA_024279135.1). Taxonomy (GTDB): domain Bacteria; phylum Pseudomonadota; class Alphaproteobacteria; order Rhodospirillales; family Casp-alpha2; genus JABJOR01. Next base: position 414,688 of record JAJRRU010000010.1, on the reverse strand, counting down.
CGATGAATAAACCAGAATTTCCGGTATCGATAACCAACGGTTCTTGCCGTGGTAATCGGAAATTGTATAACGCGCTACCTGTATGGGTTCCGAGGCATCGTAGCCGTCATCAAGCTGAACCGCACCGGTGTCAAGTGCCATGGCTGCGGTAAACAGCTTGAAGGTGGAGCCCATTTCATACACCCCCTTGGTAACCCGGTTAAAAATCGCATCCGGGCTGGCCAAACCAGGGGTATTGGGATCAAAATCAGGTAACGATACCAGCGACAGAACTTCGCCCGTGGATACATCCATCACGACGGCAGCCGCCCCGATTGCCTTGAACTCTGTCATGGTATCAATCAGCGCCTGACGGACCAGCGATTGCACACGCACATCGAGGGATAATCGCAAGGAGGCAACATTTTCGTCGAGAATGGAATTGAAATATTTCTCCACACCCGCTGTGCCCTTGCCATCGGTATCGGTCAGGCCGATTACATGAGCCATCAGGGGGCCTTGTGGATAAACCCGGCGTTCTTCGTGTTTAAAACCAAAGCCCGGCTCGCCGAGGGCATTAATCCGGTAATGCTGGTCGGGTGACAGGTTTCGTTTGAGCCAGACAAAACGCTTGTCCAGGGTAATTTTCCGGTAAATTTCCTGTCGGTCCAATTCAGGCAATATCTGGGCCAGACGCCGGGCGGCCTCATGGGGATCCTGAATTAAGGCCGGGTCAGAGTAGAGCGATGCCGTGGGCAGGCTGATCGCAATGATAACGCCGTTCCTGTCAACAATACTGGCCCGGCTGACGGGAGCCTGTATGGCCTTGAAACCACGATCAATGCGGGCCAGTTCATTACTATCGACCACCATCAAATCAACCAGACGCAGGGAAATCGCCATAAAGGCCGCCATGATGAAAACACCGGTGACCAACAAACGACGACGACCCATTTCGATTGCCTGTTTGCGTACCCCTTCGAGCTGGATGCGTGTTGCGCTAAAATTGTTGGCGGTTTGTTTCACTGTGCCACCTGCTTTTCGCGAAGCTCACGCAAGACGGCTTCTATGGTCGCCATGGTAGTGACGCCATCGCCTATGGGCACGGTTGGCCTGGCTGTTTCCAGAGCCTCCGGATCGGGTGTCCCGGAGGCATCTTTCATGGGAATAAGCTCCAGGGCTTCCATTTGTTTGTAGGTCAGTTTTGTGCCGTCCAGATACAATTCAGTGAGGGCTTGCAACCGTTGTGGTTCGTTTAGATAACTCCATTCCGCCTTGAGGATATGGATTGCCTTTTGCTCAATTTCAATTTGACGGTTCAGGTTTTCATATTCTGTTTCCAGGTCCTGAACACTGTATTTAATGGCAAAAACGAAGACCACCAGCAAGGTGCTGATCAACAGGCATACCAGGGTTATGATACGGCTCATACGGCGGCCTCCACCCCTCCCGGTAGCGCCGGGGCCGCCGTTCGTACAGCCCACCGCAGCCGGGCAGAGCGCGAGCGCGGATTGGAGCGTAATTCCTGTTTTCCCGCGGTAACGCCACTGCGTTTTATCAAGTCGAAGGTCGGTGCGGCTTCGTCGGGATTGCTGAGTTCCGGCAAATGGCGTGAAACACGCGCCTGTCCGCCGCTGTGATTACGCATAAACCGTTTAACCAGTTTGTCTTCCAGCGAATGGAACGCAACCACAGCCAGCCGGCCACCGCTGCGAAGCACCGCCTCACCGCCTGCCAGACCGCGCTCAATCTCGCCCAGTTCATCATTTACGTAAATTCGCAAAGCCTGAAATGTGCGGGTGGCGGGATCGATCCCGTCTTTGGATTTACGCACCACTTTGCGGATCACATTGGCCAGCTCTGTGGTCCTGCTGAACGGCTCACTTTCGCGGCGCTCAACGATTATCCGGGCGACTTTGCGCGAGGCCCGTTCTTCACCGTACAAATAAATAATATCGGCCAGTTCTGCCTCATCCATGGAATTAACCACATCGGCGGCTGAACGACCCGACTGGCCCATGCGCATATCAAGCGGGCCATCGAAACGGAATGAGAACCCACGCTGCGGATCATCCAATTGCATGGACGAGACACCCAGATCAATGGCGACTCCGTCAACGCCATCAACCCCGGCACCGTGCAGCAAGTTCGCCATGTCACCGAAGCAGCCCTGAAGTAACCCTACACGGCCGGGGAATTCTTTTTCGAGAGCCTCACAATGACAGCGGACATTTGGATCGCGATCAATGGCCCAGACCGAACACTGTGCGGCCTCCAACAATGCCCGGGTATAGCCCCCGGCACCAAATGTGGCGTCCACATATAATCCATTGTCGCGCGGTTGCAGGGCATCCAGGACTTCATTGATCAGCACGGGGATATGAGGCTGCATTCTCAACCCTCCCCACCACCCGGGCCCACAAGGTCAGGGCGTCCATGATCGGACCGTAAGGGCAAGGTCACACCGCTTGAACGCACCCGCTCGAAAGTACGATGGTTATGGGCTTCAAAGGTCTCCGGATCCCAGATCTGGAACCGCCGCCCGCGCCCGACAAAAACCGCCTGAGCCGAAATTCCGGCATGGACAAGAAAACGCTCGGGCAACACGATACGGCCTTCGGGGTCGAAACCGAGGGCCTCTGCATGGTTCATAATCACCGTTGCCAGATCATCCTGTTCGTCGGAAAACATATCAAGCGCGTCCAGGCTGTCACTGATTCGGGTCATAAAAACCTCGTCGCAGACCTCGATGGCCGGGTGCTTGAATAAGGGATAGGCATAGACGCCGTTAAAATTCTGATGTGTCGTGACCGCACGAAAAATCTTGGGCACGGATACCCGCCCCTTTTTATCGATTTTATTCGTGTGCCTGCCGACCAGCAACGTCATGTAAATACCCCGTGTCTCCTGCGTGTCTCCTGCGTGTCGTCTATGTACCTCTTATGCCGATTACCATAAAATCTGTACCCGATTTGTTGTTAAAAATCTAATCAGTCGAACAGATTGGCAACGCCTCGCAATCCGAATGCCACCGGATTTATTGGACTTACATGGGATATCATGGGCATTGATGGGCGTCAATGGGCTAGCACGCCTATAACCCCTGTAAACCCGCCTAAATCAGGCCAAAATCATGGAGATTCGCATTTTTCAGACCTGAAGTAATTCCCGAGGCGATCCCCACAGGCAATCAGTATCTCACAGACCGGGTTAATGGATATTTAAGGCAGCAATGTGACACCGGCCATGAAATCCGGTTTTTTCTCTATTGTCATCCCGACTTTAGTTGAATTGAAACGGGCTTAAACATATAATGATTAGTTGAACAATTAATGTCTGAAACACCAAAGATAGGTCATGAGCAAGACGGCAACACGGGTTTTGATTTGTGATGATGACGAAGACGTCAGGGCTTTATTGCAGAATATTCTAAGCAGCCTGAACTGTGAAATCGTCGCACTGTGCAGTGATGGCAAGGATGGCATCCGGCAATTTACAACCAGCCAGCCGGACCTGGTATTTATGGATATCAGGATGCCCGGGAAAGATGGTATGGCGACGTTACGAGACATCATCAAGTTAAACGCCCAGGCAAAGGTCGTCATGCTGTCGGCAATGGACGATACCGCTGTCGCGGAATCAAGCAGCCATTCCGGGGCTTGTGGATATATCCGTAAAAGCCTGTCAATGGGCGAACTCTATGAAGAATTGAGTGATACCCTGAAGCAACTGGGATTTGCTACATAATACCATGACGGTGTGACCATCATAAAAAAGTGCCAGACGGCCTGTAAGCCGGGTTCTGTACGCCGCTTTCGCGGGTGACGACCATTCATCTGGGACGTCCGTTACCGAACGCCTCGTGCGACCAACCCGAACAACGGTGCGAGAATACACCTGACCCTCAAGGGGTCTGCCGTTCCTATTCGGTCTTGCTCCCGGTGGGGTTTACCGTGCCGCTTACGTTGCCGCTCGCGCGGTGCGCTCTTACCGCACCCTTTCACCCTTACCCTGCGGACCCGGCCTAAGACCGGCAAGCAGGGCGGTTTGCTTTCTGTGGCACTTTCCCTGGGGTCACCCCCGCCGGGCGTTACCCGGCACCGTATTCCCATGGAGCCCGGACTTTCCTCCATTTGCGATCCGCACCCGTAAACGGGGCTCCGCAAACAGCGGCCGTCCAGCCGTCTGGCAAGCCAAGCGATAGCATACAAGTCCTGTACGGGTCAAAACTATTACGCGGGTGGCTTTTCACTGGCGCGGGACAACGCCCTGATCAGCCCGCCTGTCTCGGGGTCAAGCAAACCGTCGATCTGCTCGGGGCGATACCGCCTCTGAAAGGCCATCAGGGTTGCTGGCAAGTCGCTGGTATCATAACCGATGCTGTGCAAGAGCTGACTTGCCGCACCCTCTTCCAGTTCTACCGGGCCAGATGACTGTGGCCACAAACCGATGCCGTCAACGGCCAGCCGTTGCCAGTCGAACAGTTCGCCGGGGTCTTTCTTGCGTTGTGGTGCCACATCACTGTGCCCCAGCACATGGCCAGGCGGTATAACATATCGTGCAAGAATGTCCTGGCAAAGATCGATCAGCGTTAACATCTGGGCTTCGCCAAATTCCCGATAGCCAAACTCATGACCCGGGTTGACCATTTCGATGCCGATCGAACAGGCGTTGATATTGCGCTCGCCGCGCCAATAGGCCACCCCGGCGTGCCAGGCCCGGCGGTCTTCCGCAACGAGTCTATAAAGCCGGCCATCTTCATCGATCAGATAATGGGCGCTGACTTTGGCCTGTTCATCACACAGTCGGGCCAGCGCATCCTCACAAGACACCATGCCCGTATAATGCAATACCAGCATCTCGATCCCGACACCGGCAGGCCGCTCGTTATAATTGGCGGATGGTCGTTCGATCATGGCAATCATGGCGGATCTGTCAGACCTCTATTTAATACCCCGTAACTTGGATACCTTGTCATATGCCGCGTTAAAAGTCGCCATGCGTTCATTGGCCAGATCAATAAATTCCTGAGGCAAACCCTGGGCCATGAGCTTATCGGGGTGGTTCTCGCGGATCAGTTTACGGTAATGTTTCTTGATTTCATCATTATCGGCGCTCTCGCTGATGTCGAGAATTTTATAGGGGTTCTCGGCGTCGCCCTTGTTGACGAAGGTGTCCTCAAGTCGCTGGAACTCGCTCCGGGAAAACCCGAAAATTACGGCGACCCGGCTCAAATAGTCTTTTTCCGCCGGATGATAGGTGCCATCGGCCATGGCAATATGAAACAAGGCACCCAATAATTCTTCCAGCACGGACCTGTTTTGGGAAAATATTCCGGCAATCTGGCGGGCATAAGGCTCGAAACCCTGTGCATCCTGCTTGGCCTCATTGAACAGCCGACCAACTTCGCCAGCCTCATCGGGGGGAATATTGAATACCTTGCGAAAAGCCGCAACCTCGTCTGAGGTAACTCGGCCATCGACTTTCGCCAGCTTGGCGCCCATCACAATAACAGCCATGGTAAAAGCTACCTGGCGGTCTTGCCCGCCACCCCCCATGCCATCAGCCATGCCGCCACCTTCAGGCATGGTACTACGCATACGGTCCATGGCATGTCCGGCAAAAGCGCCCATCAAGGCCCCAAATGGCCCGCCAAGCGCAAATCCCGTAACACCACCAATGACTTTACCCCAAATAGACATTATTCATCGCCTCCCTATATCAGAATACCTAAGCTTGTTATTCCACGAGGGCAAGTGCTATCATTTCTGCGGGGTATATCTATCATAACTTGTGGCCTCTGATATATTATTGAGAGATATATAATGAATGCGATAAGAGCATGGTTAACGAAAATCCTCTCAATCGCCGTCTACTTAATTTTTTTACCCGCTCAAGGTCATGCGCAGGAATATTTGCGGATCATCACAGAAGATTACCCGCCGCTTAATTATGTGGAATATTCAGACCTGAAAGGGGCCTCGGTCGATATTGTCCGGGAGATTCTAAAGAAGCTTTATCTGACCACAAAAATCGATGTTCTCCCCTGGGCCCACGGTTATAATCTGCTCGAAACTCGTGATAACATCGCCTTATTCTCGACCACCCGATCGGAAATCAGAGAAAGACTCTTCAAATGGGTCGGCCCGCTGGCCGTCAAGAAATTCGCTTTCTATGGCAAAGCCGGGTCGGGTATCGTACTGAACAAAATCGAAGATGCCAAAGCCTACCGAATTGGCGTCCAAAAGGATGGGGTCAGTGAGCAGTTCCTGACATCTGAAGGATTTTCCCAACTGAACAAGGTTATTTTCCCCATGCGTAACCTGCACAACCTGCTTCGCGGGCATTCCGAATTATGGTACGCTAGCAGTTCAACAATTAACGAAATTCTGAAACAGAAAAATATCCCGCAAACCGAAGTCGAGGAGCTTTTTATCACGAAAGAATCCTTGCTCTACATTGCATTCAGCAAGACCACGCCGCAAAAAATCATTACGACGTGGCAAAACGCCTATGATGAACTCTATGACGACGGGATCGTTGCCAAGATTTTCAACAAACACGGATTACCCCATCTGGCTCCCTCAATACCGTAATCAGGTTTATGGGTGGTTTTGAGCGTTTTAGAGCGGAACTGTTCTAGTCGTCAGACAACAGGGAAAGACGCCCGATGCCCGGAAATTTAATCGCCAGATCTTCCGGATCAAGACCGAATGTCAGGCCAAGGATATTAATTTCCAAACCTTCTTCCCTGGCGAGCATCACGCCGAGCATTCCAAACAGCGAAAATTGCCCCCCCGACCCACTGGGCGCACGGGCAAAAAAACCGGTTTCCAGATAATCCTTCCCAATAGCTGTGGGTGGCAGGTCGAGCCGCAGACCGGAAACTTCACGGGCCACAAACGCGGTAAATGTATTGGAATTTGGCCCCGGCCAGACATGATATTGCTCGCTGAAAGGATAGCGCCCAACGGCGGCTTCGATTTCATCGATGATCCCGTCCACATGAGCCCCGCGAATATCGAGTAGAACCTCGGGCATAGCCCCGAACCAGCGTTGATCCGGCGCACGGGTATTGATCGATACAACCGGCAAGCCGCGATATTGCCGCCAGCCAATAACTTCATAGACCAGAAAATTCTCTGCACCGGTGCGTTTCGAGGCAATCCAGGTATGCACACCCAAAAGTCCGCGCCAGTTGAATGCCCGGGCAGAATATACCTGTACAACGGCCTGGCGAACCTCCTGAGGGTCTGGAGCAATTCCCGCCGATTCCCGGCTCGCCGTTCGCCAGTCAGCCGTCATACTGTGTCCTTTGCTGCACGCTGCAAGTCCCGATCCTGTGATCAGTAGAACAAGCCCGGTCAGAAAATATCGAAATAACCGTTTCCAACACATTCTTATATATTTCACCTTTGATCCAGTATCAACGAGGCGGGTCGTACTTTATAAAAGCCTTCAGAGCTAATCTGGCAACTTTTTTCGACAAGACACCGGCAAATTTACAGAACCTACACGTCTTTTCCGTCGCATTTTGCGCCTTGTATGATGCCTGGTGCAACACCCCACAGGGCTGTCAGGCCAAAAATTATTAAACGAATTTTACATGGCTGCAATACTTTAACTCCTCATTCATGCTCAAATGTTATAGTATTTTGATACACACACCAACGTTAGAGAGAACACGTTGATCAGATTACGTTATATTGCGGGCGACACATCACGCAGCCCAGGTCTGCGCGCTATGGGATTTTGGCTGTTTGGCTGCATATTATCCGTGCTCATGTCAGCGCCCGTCCATGCCAGCAAAATAGAAACCGCGTTGGGACTTTTACTGATAGAACACCCCAGTATCAAAGCGGCCCAAAAAACCGAAGAAAGCCGACGTTCAGGCATTGATATTGCAAAATCTGATTATTATCCAAACATCAATATCGCCGGCGACACAGGACCACAGTACATCGAAAATCCGTCAACCCGTGAAGCCGGATCGGCCTACAAACGAACCAAGCATGTGGCCACATTAACGGTATCCCAGAATTTGTTTAATGGCGAACAGACAAAATCTGATGTTCGCACGGCGCAACTCAATACCGAAGCGGCGAGTATTGAGCTGAAAAATACCAGGCAGACCATATTATTCGAAGGCGTCACCGCCTACATTGATGTATTGCGCCAAAAAAGACTGGTCGATCTGGGCCGCGAAAACGTCAGAAACATTGAAGAACAGCTTAATCTGGAAGACGAACGGGTGCGGCGGGGATCGGGCATCGCCGTGGATGTGCTGGAAGCCAAGTCACGGCTGCAAATTGCCAAAGAACGTCTGGTCAGTTTTGATGGTGCCCTGATCGATGCCATGACCCGTTATAATCAGGTCTTCGGACGGCTGGCCAATCCCGATACCATGCAAGACCCCTGGCCACCGGTATCGCTGATCCCCAGCACGCTGGAAGAAGCCATCGCCATTGCACTACGCGAAAATCCGTCGGTCAGCAACAGCACCGCCAATATAGAATTATCCCGCGAACGACGCCAGTCGGTGGCTTCCGAGCTATACCCGACATTTGATCTTGAAGGTACAGCCAACTACGAAAAAAACAATGACACCGCCCTGGGCATCAGGCGGGATTATATCCTGCTGTTGCGAGCATCGTGGGAATTGTTTTCCGGTTTTTCCACCCCGGCCAGCATGGATCAGGCTTTTTATGACTATCGCGCCAGCATGGATAATCATATCTTCGTCCAACGCAAGGCCGCCGAACAGGTCCAACTGGCCTGGCAGTCTCTGCTGACGACCCGCACCAGGGTCGGCCTGCTGGAAAATGCCGTAAACATCGCCTCAGAAGTTTTTATATCCCGGGCCAAACTCCGTGCCGCGGGCAAGGAAACGGTGATCAATGTTCTCGACGCCCAAAATCAGGTCACCAGTGCCCAGATCAACTATACATCGACTGCCTACAGTGAACGCCTGTCCACTTATCAGCTCCTGCTGGCCATGGGGCGACTGACGTCGGGTAACCTGAACCTGCCGCAGCCATAATTCCGTGCCAGAAATAACACCTGAAATATATATTGATGCGGACGCCTGTCCGGTAAAGGATGAAGCCTTACGGGTGGCGAGCCGACATAACCTGAAAATTCATGTGGTATCAAACAGCTGGATGCGCCTTGATAAAAGCCCGCTGATTAACCGGGTCGTGGTTGCCGAAGGCCCCGATGTGGCCGATGACTGGATTATTGATCATATAAAGCCTGGCGACATCGCCATCACATCGGATATTCCCTTGGCATCGCGATGCATCAAACAAGGTGCCCATGTTCTCGCCCCCAACGGCAAACCTTTTACCACCGACAGTATTGGTATGGCACTGGCGGTGCGCGACCTGATGACCCAGTTACGCGAAACCGGCGAGATCACCGGTGGTCCATCGGGTTTTACAAAACAGGATCGTTCCCGTTTCCTCAGTGCCCTGGAAGAAGCCATTCAGCTATCAAAAAGACGGTAATACGTTCAGCTTCGAAAACGAAAACGACAGCAGCGTCACCGCTGCTGTCGTTCATCGTGATCTTGAATATCACATCCATTTACCACCAGAGAAAATGGAAAAAGCTAACAAGCCATTTGATAATGGCTTGATCGTTCCGAATTAATCCAGTGCAACCAGATTTTCTGCAGAAGTCTTGCCATTCTGTCCGGGCACCAGTTCGTACTCGACTTTCTGGCCATCACGCAGACCGGAAAGACCGGCACGCTGTACGGCAGAAATGTGTACGAATGCATCTTTTGAGCCATCATCAGGCTCAATGAAGCCATAACCCTTGGTTGAGTTGAACCACTTAACGGATCCAGTTGCCATTGTCGTATTCCTTTATAATTTAGTACATAATATCCCATCCCAAAAACGGCACAGGACTGACAGGCTCTCAATTTCTAGGGGTAACACGGCTAAGCGCGTGGGCGTTAGGAGCTTACGCCAGAATCATATAGAACCGAGTGAAATCTGCCTTATTATTAACACTATTGCAAGCGTTACTATTGATTTCATGTAAAATACATTGATATCTATAGGGTTATTTTAACTTTTAGCAGTTTTCCCTTATGATTCGGATAATTTTTCCATATATTTTCACAACTTAAGCAATCTCAGCCGCTAGGAAATGTCTTGGCATATGACACGGGTATGAGTTGATATTGGGCCAATTTTTCAGTAAAACATGTATCCACAGAATAAATATTTAGCGGTACAGCACCACGATAAAAAGAGAATTAGTCTTATGAAACATGTAACCCCTTATCATAATTGGACAAGTGAACAAGCTCTGAAATTTTTCAATTTGCCGTTCAACGATTTATTGTTCCAGGCCCAAAGCGTGCACCGGGCCTGTTTCGATCCCAACATGATACAGATGAGCTCCCTGTTAAGTATAAAAACCGGCGGGTGTGAAGAAGACTGTAGTTATTGTTCCCAAAGCTCTTCTTATGACAGTGGCCTGGAAGCCTCGAAAATCATCCCACTGGAACAAGTGGTCGCCGCCGCCAAAGACGCCAAACAAGCTGGCGCGACCCGGTTTTGTATGGGGGCTGCCTGGCGCAACCCAAAAGAGCGCGACATGCCAAAGATTATCGAAATGGTCAAAGCGGTGAAAAATCTGGAATTGGAAACCTGTGTTACACTGGGTTTTGTTTCACCCGAGCAGGCTGGTGAGCTGAAAGAAGCCGGTCTGGATTATTACAATCACAACATCGATACCTCGCAGGAATATTACAAAACTGTCGTCAGCTCCCACAGTTTCAACGATCGTATCGATACCCTGGCTATTCTCCGTGACAAGAAAATCAAACTGTGTACGGGCGGCATCATCGGTATGGGCGAGACCCGTATTGATCGGGCCAATATGCTGCGTACCTTGGCATGTTTACCCAAACACCCCGAGAGTGTGCCCATCAATATGCTGGTCCCCATTCCCGGCACGCCGTTTGCCGATCTGGATCAAGTAGATAGTTTCGAGCTAATCCGCACCATTGCCGTTGCCCGCATCATGATGCCGCGTTCTTATGTGCGATTGTCAGCCGGGCGCATGGAATTGAACGACCATGCCCAGTCACTGTGTTTCCTGGCCGGGGCCAACTCCATCTTCTGCGGTGATCGGTTGCTGACCACCCGCAATGTGGACAACGACACCGACATGGCCCTGTTTAAAACCCTGGGCCTTAAAGCCGAACAGCACTTCGAAGGAAAAGTCACAGCCGCCGAATAATCGACTGACCGTGACCAGAATACTGTGATTAACCCCAGGGATTAACGCCGGGGATTAACGTCGGGGATTAACGCCGGGCGATACGCGTAGGGATCACCAGTTGTTCGATCCAGTTGCGGACCTCGGCTAGACGAATATCTTCGTTCATGATGTCCTCATCAATGCCCAGCAGCCAGGATATATCCGTGCGGCCGGGGTCCTGGAACAGGATCTCCAGTTGATCGACAAAAACCTGAGCGTCGTCGGTCGAGCGGAAAAACCCCTTGTCGGTGAGTTTTTGCTTGCGGCAATAACACAGCCGGGACATTTCATGCAGATCGTATTCCGGATGATACTGCAACCCCCAAAATACCCCGCCCTGATGGGTCACGGTAACCGACTGGACCCGGGTATAGGCATTTGAGGCCAGCACAATACCGCCAGGCGGCACATGGGTAATTTCGTCATCGTGGCTGATGTAGGCATCAAACACCGAATTTTTGCCGTAATAAAGCGGGTGGCCGCGGCCTTCCGAGGTGAGAGAAATCTTGCGGGCAAAACCCATCTCGCGGCCCCGCGGGTTCACGGCACAAATTCCACCAGCTGCCACCACGGCGATCTGGGCCGCCCAGCAACTGCCGAAACTGGGCACCCTGGCTTTAAAGGCGGCTTTGGCAAACTCGATCTGGGGTGTGACATTCTCATCGGGTTTGTGAACCGTCAGGCTGGAACCGGTCCAGGCGATACCGTCGTATTGAGCGATATCGGCACCTTGGGGTAATTTTGCTCCGGGATCCGCCGGAAACAAAACATCTACAGCGCAACCGGGCAGACATTTTTTGAGCATTCTTTCATACAACTCGCCAGCCGTGGATGCCCCGCCGGCCTTCAGGTCTTCCCGTCCAGCCAGCGCGTAGCCATCGATGACCAGAAATCTGATTTGTTCAGTCATTTATATAATCCTATTCTATTTAGCTGGCGGCCAGCCGGTCAATGGTCGCGGCCAGGTCACGGTGGTGGTCACAGATCGCATCGGCTGTGGTTGTATCACGATCATCGGCGCGGGTGGCAGTAAACAAAATGGCCTTGGCACCGATGGCATGGGGGCCCTTCACGTCATTATGGTCCCGATCGCCAATGTGAACGATTTCATGAAGTTCCACACCGAGCTGCTGGGCGGCACTGTCAAACATGGACTTGTGGGGTTTGGAATGACCGACCTCATCAGAAAAAGCAAAGCCGGTAAAATACTGTTTCAGGCCATAGGCTTCCAACAGGTCGCGCAAACCGGTTCCCGGTGTGACGATGGCGTCCGAGACAATGCACAACTTGTAACGACCGTGTAAATCTTCCAGAGCCTCTTTGATGCCATCGATCAGATCGGGCGGAATGTTAACCTCCATGCGTCCGGTGTCATGGATCAGCTTGGCCATCACATCATCGGGCAGTGTCCGACCCAGACCGCTCAGGATAACCCGCATACGCTGGTCCACGGTCCAGTTGATATGATTTTCCTTCCACACCACGTTAAAGGCGGCATCGGCCACATCATAAGCCGCCACCACCAAAGCCAGATCAATGGGCTCGACGGTGTTAAGAGCCTGCCATACCAGATGCCGACGCTCGTCGCGTTTGCTGCGCAAGCCCTTGGCGGCGCGTTTGGGCTCATCCGAATCGTCATGAACGATGGTATCCCATAGATCAAAGGTTACCGCACGAATTGTCATAGTCTGTTTTTCCTTTTGTATTAATAAAGATCAGCCGTGCTGACCAAGAACAGCCTTGCGGCAGATCGCCGCATATTGCGAGCCGGTATACGTGATGGGATTACCACCAGCCGCCGGATCGACCTCGGCCTTGGCACCAATATCATCGACGCAATCCTCTGGAATTCCAATAGCCGCAAGATCGTTGGGAATACCCAGTTCTTCACGCAAACCAAGAATCCAGTCAACCACCGCATCGAAGCTCTTGGCCAGTCCGATGCAACCGCCCAGATAACAGATGTCGTCCTCGATAACCGATTTGTTGGCCCATAATATATAAGGCATCAAAATGGCATTGAGCAGCCCGTGATGGGCATCAAAAGTAGCCCCCAATGGATGAGCCAGCGCGTGCATACCGCCCAGGCCGCGCTGAAAAGCGGTGGCCCCCATGGTTGAGGCTGCCATCATCATGGCGCGGGCAGAAATGTTGCTACCATTGCGAGTTGCTTCGGGCAGCCAGTCTTTGGTGATCCTGATACCTTCAACCGCCATGCCACGGGCCATGGGATGGAAGCCTGGCGCACAAAAGGCTTCCAGATTATGCGACAACGCGTCCATGCCGGTGGCCGCCGTGATCTTGGCCGGCAGACCAAGGGTCAATTCCGGATCGGCGATCACAATGGCCGGACACATGGAGGGATGGAAAATAATTTTCTTCAGGTGTGCCTCTTCATTAATGATCACCGAGGCCCGACCAACTTCCGATCCGGTACCCGAGGTGGTAGGCACGGCGACCACGCTGGCCACCCCATCGAGCTTGACCCTGGTCCAGTTGTCACCTTCATCCTCAAAGTCCCACAGCGGTCGGTCCTGACCGACCATCAGGGCTACGGCCTTTGCCGCATCCAGGCCGCTGCCACCACCATAGGCGATAACACCGTCATGACCGCCGGATTTATATGCGACCACACCATCGTCAATATTCTGCCCGACCGGGTTTGGTTTTATATTTGAAAACAGTCCACATTGAATGTTTGCCGCCTTAAAGTTGTCCAGAATGGCCTTGGTCATGGGCAAATCACGCAAGCCCGGATCGGTAATAATCAATGGATTTGACATACCCTGATCGGCACAGACTGCGGGCAGTTCGACAATCCGCCCGGGTCCGAATTTTATAGTGGTAGGAAAGTTCCAGTTGCCAACAAGGGTTTCCGGATCAAGGGACAAAGACATGGTCATGGTGTTTTCCTTAAAGAAACTTATTTATCAATATCGACACGCAAATGATAGGACTTGGGCCGCGTGATGGCTTCATAACCTACACTGGATAAAGTGCAACCCCGTCCGGTATTTTTAACCCCCGTCCAGGCCAGTGCCGGGTCCAGTGCGTCACACCGGTTCATGAAAAAAGTCCCGGTATTAATCCGGTCACCGATGGCGATAGCGGTGTCCTGTGAAGACGTCCAGATCGACGCGGTCAAGCCAAACTCACTATCGTTCATCAACTCGACGGCCTGATCATCGTCCCTGACCTTCATAATACCGACCACCGGACCGAAACTTTCTTCGGTCATGACCCGCATGGAATGATCCACATCGACCAGAACCTGTGGTGCCATATAGGGTGTGCCAGCCTCATCACGGGTAAATTTCGACGTATCGATCAAAGCCGTGGCACCGGCGGCCACAGCATCATCAATCTGGCCCCGGACAAAGTCGGCGGCCTTGGTCGTGACCAACGGTCCCAAAGTAGTTTCCGGGTCCATGGGACTGCCCAGCACATAGCCGCGAACCACCTCACAGAACCGCGCCACAAAGGCGTCATAAACATCCTCGTGAACATAAATTCTCTCGATGCCGCAGCACGACTGCCCGGTATTGAAAAACGCCCCATCGACCAGATTTTCAGCCGCATAGTTTACATCCACATCGGCGCAAACGTAAGCCGGATCCTTGCCGCCCAGCTCCAGTCCCATACCGATGAACCGGCCCGCAGCATTACGTTCCATGGTGGCACCCGCCGGGACCGACCCGGTAAAAGCAACAAAGTTGATCTCTGGAGACTGGATAACCTCGGCTGTCTGGTCGTGTGACATGTGCAGAACCTGAAACAGGCCTTCGGGTAATCCGGCGGCGACAAAAGCGTCCGCGATCCGTTCGGCGCACAACAGGGTCTGCTGGGCGTGTTTCAAGATCACTGCATTGCCCGCCATAAGCGCCGGAATAATCGAATTAACCGCCGTCATAAACGGGAAATTCCACGGTGCAATGGTCAGCACCACACCCACAGGTTCGCGTTTGATATAACGCACGAACCCATCCTTGGGCCCCACATCAACCGGTTTGAGCGCCTGCTCGGCAATGGAGATCATATAACGGGCGCGTTCTTCAAATCCGCCCACTTCACCGGGGCCAAAACGAATGGGCCGACCCATTTGCCAGGCCAGTTCATCGCTGATGCGATCCTTGTCGGCGACAAAGGCATCAATTGCTTTTGAGCAAATAGCCCCACGCTCGGCAATACTGACCAGCTTCCAGGAATTTTGCGCCTCACTGGCACTGGTCAGGGTATCACGAATTGCTTGCGGATCGGCGTAGGGACGTTCCGCATAAACACTGCCGTCAACCGGAGAAATTATTCTAAGCATGGTCAAATCCTTATGGTTAAACCAGGTTGGTTATACAAATCTTTTATACATGTTTTTATACGTGCGACTGATGCATTGTATTATTCATGTGTACTATTCATGGCTTCAAGGTGCCGGGTAAATTCAGGCGAGGCCATCAATTTTTTACACCGTTCAAACCGGCCAATAGAATAGGCCCAGAAATCGTCGACGGGGTTGTTATTGGCATGTTGGATCAACCCCCATAATGTCCACAGAAGATCCGCCATAGCCTTGTAAATGACCATGCGGGCAAACTGTGCTTCGGTGGGTTGATTATCAAAATACGCCTCCATCATTTCGCGGTCTTGTGCCTCTGTGAAACCAGCCTCGATGGACAGATCGCCCAGGTCCCACAGTGGATCATTCATCCCGGAATATTCCCAATCGATAATCCACATCCGCTCACCATCGTCAATGAAATTTTCACAAAGCGGATCACAATGACAGGGCACCAGATCGGCAGGGTGCGCATCGATGGCCCGACGGACCGCCTGGGCCTCGTGAACCACATCGTGATAACCGTCTGGAAGTGTTGCGCCCAGATCATCCAGCACCTTGAGATAGTCGTCCATCATGGCAAACAGTTCGAACCGGAACTTGAATTCCTGGCCGCAGGTATGAATGATTTTAAAGGCCCGGGCGGCGCGAGCCGCACTGCCCGCTGAATTGGTAAACTTTTCGGCACTCATGGTCTCGCCAGGAATATAGCTTGCCAACATCAGCCCATCGGAAGCATCGAAAAACAGCACATCAGCCGACATGCCGGCATTCGCTGCGACCCTGGCATTATGTTTTTCGATCACCCGGTCAATAATCTCATCGGTTCCTTCACCGGCAATGCGCAAGATATACGCCTCACCATCCAGGCTGATCTTGTAGACCAAGTTCGTCAATCCCCCCAGACGCTCGATTTGTGCCTCTGCCTCGCGGCCCTGAAACATCTCAATACGAGCAAGCTGTCGACGCACTTCTTCCATTTTACTTATCCCCTATTCCCCATTTCAGGCCTTGATACGCTCCATTGCCGGATCGACAAGAGCCTGAAAATGTATCGTACATGGAACCCGTCTGGTTGCAACGTCCAGTTCATAGTTTCCGGCGGCAAGATAATCACGGGTGACACCATCCCCATTACGTACATAGCCATATCCGATACCCTTGGCGATGGTATAGCCATACCCGCCACTGCTCAGCCAGCCGACCCGCTCACCGTTTCGGTAAATGGTTTCCCGTCCCAGCAACACCACATCCGGGTCATCAACCGTGAAACAAGCCAGCAATTTGGTGCGCGGGTTATCCTTCAGGGCAACAGCCGCCTCGCGGCCCAAAAACGGAATATTACTTTTCAACTTGACCGCCCAGCCCAAACCGGATTCAAAGGGCGAATAATCCGGTCCGATATCCGAAGACCATGCCCGGTAACCTTTTTCCAGTCGCAGGGACTCAATAGACCGGTATCCGGCATTGGTTATACCGCAATCCTGCCCGGCGGACATCAATGCCTGATACACCGTCAGGGCGTGCTCAATGGGGAAATGAAATTCCCAGCCCAGTTCACCAACATAGGTGATCCGCAAAGCTTTGACGGTTGCCTCAGCGATGACAATTTGCTGGTAACTT
Source organism: Alphaproteobacteria bacterium (assembly GCA_024279135.1). GTDB lineage: Bacteria > Pseudomonadota > Alphaproteobacteria > Rhodospirillales > Casp-alpha2 > JABJOR01. Next base: position 397,476 of record JAJRRU010000010.1, on the reverse strand, counting down.
CCAAACGGAAACGATGCATTGGAAACATCCGTTTTAGTGACCCGTGACAAAACATCGCGAGCGCGCGGCCCCATCAGGGACAAGGTGCACATGCTGTCGGTGACATCATCCAGCGTCACATCACAGCCATCCGGAATATTGCGCCGGATCCACTGGAAATCATGGGTTCGATATCCTGTTCCGGTGACCAGATAGAACTGGTCTTCGGCCAGACGAACCACCGTCAGATCGCACTCAATCCCGCCTCGGACATTGAGCATCTGGGTATAGATCAAAGCCCCCGGTGGTTTGGCGATATCATTGGCACAAATCCAGCTCAGGGCTTCTTGCGCACCGGGACCGCTAACCATGAACTTGGCAAAAGAGCTTTGGTCATAGAGCACCACCCGCTCGCGGGCGGCTTTGTGTTCTTGCCCCACATGCTCAAACCAGTTCTGGCGCCCGAATGAATAAACGTCTTTTGGTTCCACACCGGGAGGGGCAAACCAGTTTGGCCTTTCCCAACCCATCTTTTCGCCAAAACATGCACCATCGGCTACCAACCGTTCATACAGGGCAGAGGTGCGGGTTGGCCGGGCACTCTCGTGCTCCTCGAAGGGCCACGACATGGTGTAATGCTTACCGTAAAGCTCCAGTGTCCGGGTCCGTACCCAGTCCTGATCACGGTGATGATTACCGAAGCGCCGGATATCGACCGGCCACAGATCCAGCGAAGGCTCGCCACCGACAATCCATTCAGCCAGGGCTTTACCAGCCCCGCCACCCGATGCGATACCGAAGGCGTTAAACCCGGCACCGACAAAGAAATTATCCAGTTCTGGTGCTTCACCGAGGATAAAATTGCCATCGGGGGTAAAGGATTCCGGTCCATTGGTCAGGGTCTTGACCCCGGCAGTTTCCAGTGCCGGAACACGCTCCAGAGCCTGTAACATCAGTTGTTCAAAATGATCCCAGTTGGATTCCAGCAAGGTAAAGTTAAAGCCTTCCGGAATGCCGTCCTTGGCCCAGCCGATGGGATTTGGCTCGTACCCGCCCATGACCAGACCGCCAACATCTTCCTTGAAATAGATCAGCCGGTCGGGATCGCGCAAGGTGGGCAGGTCGCTGGTGATGCCCTCGATAAGCTCGGTAATCATGAACTGGTGCTCGACAGAAATCAGTGGCACGGTGACCCCGGCCATACGGCCTATTTCACCGGCCCATTGTCCACCACAATTAACCACGACCTCGCACTCAATATCACCCAGCGAGGTGGTCACGCCACAGGCTCGTCCGTCCTTCTTGACAATCCCGGTAACAGTACAGTCCTCGACAATTTGAATACCGCAATTGCGCGCACCCTTGGCTAGCGCCATGGTAATGTCAGAAGGATTGGCCTGACCATCGCTGGGCAGGAAGGCCGCCCCGACAACGTCTGAGATATCCATCAACGGCCATAAATCCTGAGCCTGCTGAGCGCTCAAAACATTCATCTCCAGACCGAAGCTCTGGGCCGTGGTAGCCTGTCGTTCAATCTCGATCATGCGTTGTGAATTACAGGCCAGCCGCAAACCACCGTTCATCTTCCAGCCCGTGCCCAGGCCGGTTTCGGCTTCCAGTGTATCGTACAGCTCAACACTGTATTTCAGTAACTGGGTTATATTTGCACTGCTGCGCAATTGCCCGACCAGCCCCGCGGCGTGAAAGGTAGATCCACTGGTCAGTTTGTGTTTTTCCAGGACAACCACATCACTCCAGCCAAGTTTGCCAAGGTGATAGGCCGTACTACAACCGATGATCCCGCCACCGATAATCACTACACGGGCATGGGTGGGCAGTGAACTCATTTTAGCTCCTATTCAATTTGTAATGTTCATATACCGTATTAAACCGTTCCAGATTTTCTGTGGTGTAGGCCACATAATCGAAGTCCAGTGTGGAATGAATTTCTGATACCATGCTCCACATAGCCTCACGAAGAAGCGACGCACATTTCATGGCGCTGAACGATTGCCACACTTTGTCCGGGACGCCATCGTGGAAATAAAGTTCCAGTAATCTGTGTTCCAGATCCACGTCGAATTCATTGTTGGACGCCAGGTTTGCGAGATCAAACAGGGGACTGTTGAAACCGGCATAGTCCCAATCGATAATCCACAGACGTTGCCCATCATCGAGAAAATTTGCCGCCAGCAAATCATTATGGCCAAACACCAGATGCACCGACCCGACGGCGTGTTCCAGTTCATGGGCGATGCTTTCCAAACCATCCAGATCGGCGATCATCCGGCTGTTAGCCTGACGCAGGGTGCGGCGATAATCGCGCAACACCTGAAACACCCAGAAACTCAGGACGGGGCCTTCCAGATATCTTGGAATGTCATGATGCACACGGCGGATAATCGGCACGATCTGTTCCAGCATGACCAGGTTTCGAATGTCGGCGGGTGATAATGTCCGGCTGGCGATAAAGTCGATAACCAGCACGCCATTTTCACTATGGAAAACCTCCGGAGACAGGCCCGCCCCGTGAGCCGCACGACTGGCCGATAATTCATTAAAGCGCATGATACCATGGACCGGAATATCTTCACCGATGCGCACGACATATTTCCGCTCGCCATCCTGCACCGTGAAATTGGTATTGGTAATCCCGCCCCCGAGCGGTATGGGATCGACCGGTGTATTCCAGCATGACAGATTTTTCACCAAGGTTGTGGTATCACCTGACATATCAGTCGAGCCCCAATTCTGCTTTGCGTTTAGCACTCCAGGCGTTGATCAATCGATCAGCGATGATGGCGATAAAGGCGACACTCATTCCAGCAGCCAGACCGCGACCGCTATCGGCCTTGGTCAGGGCTATATAGACTTCCTGACCGAGATCACGGGTTCCGACCAGGGCGGTAATAACCAACATACTGAGCGCCATCATGATGGTCTGGTTAATGCCCAGCATAATCTCTGGCATTGCTATGGGCAGACGAACCCGCCATAAAATCTGCCACGGGCTGCATCCCATCTGGGTAGCCGCTTCGATCAGATGGGGCGGGACCCGGCGGATACCATGATCGGTATAGCGAATAGCCGGTGCAATGGCGTAAACTATCACGGCAATAAAGGCGGAAAAATCACCGACCCGGAATAACATCACGATGGGCATCAGATAGACAAAACTGGGCAGGGTCTGCAAGGTATCGACAACAACCTGAATGACACGGTGAAAACGTTCATTCAGGGCCGCCATAATACCCACCGGAATACCGATGGCTGCTGCGATAATAACCGACAGTCCACACAAATAAACGGTGATCATGGCCTTGGGCCATAAGCCGAGAGTGGCGATGACGAACGCCATTCCCCCGCATAGCAAGGCCAGCCGCCAACCACCCAGTTGCAGGCCGAGCATGGCGACAAGTCCAACCACCACGGGCCAGGGCAGCGACAGCAAAAACCGCTTTGTGGGGATCATGAAATTCAGCAACACGGCGTTTTTGAAACCATCGATCTGGTCAAAATAATTGATATTGAGCCACCTTACCGTATCGCCCCAGAACGTTCCGGTGGTCAGCTCTAAACCTTCCGGATAGGTCTGGAATGCAGGCAGCACCAGCCCGATCAACCAGGTCAGGGACATGAAACCAAGTGCGGCAATGGCAAATGGATGACGACCCGCAAAATTTTTCACCTCGGAACCATGTTCCGGTGGCGGACGATTGGCCAGGCCCTGGCTTAACCGATCAAGTGCTATGGCCAGCAGGGTAATGGCCAGCCCGGCTTCGATACCCTCACCGATGCGCAATCGCTTCAAGGCGTTCAGCACATCGAAGCCCAGACCACCGGCACCGATCATGGAGGCGATAATGACCATGTTCAGCGACAACATAACGACCTGATTAACCCCGATCATCAGGGCCGGTTTGGCCGACGGGATCAGCACTTTCCACAACAATTGACGGGTATTGCACCCGGCCATGCGGCCAAATTCAACGATTTCTTCCGGTACCTGGCTGAGGGCAAGCAAGGTGATACGAACCATGGGTGGCATGGCATAGATAACAGTCGCGATCATGGCCGATACCGGCCCAAAACCAAACAGGATCAGGATCGGCACCAGATAGGCAAAAACCGGTACGGTCTGCATCAGGTCCAGAACCGGCATTATCATGGCCTTGAATGTGGCCGAGCGATAGCCCAGCACGCCAATCATGATACCACCGACAACCCCGAGGGGAACCGCGATGATGATCGAGCTCAAGGTGACCATGGCGCTGTCCCATTGGCCAAAAACTGCGAGATAGGTAAAACACCCGCTAGCCAGAGCGGCCAGTTTCCAGTCCCGCGCGTAACGCCCGATCATAATCACGAACAAAATAACGGCTATCCAGGAAACCCGGGGGAAAACCTGAATAGCGTTGCTGCCCTGGCCCTCGCGGAAACCATCCGATAGCAAAGAGCGCACAAATATATAAGGTAATTCGATAAGCCAGGAAATTGCGCGGGTAAATTCCTTGAATGTAAATAATCCAAGATCGAAATCGTTCAACAACCATTTCACAAAATCGCTGATCCAGAACCGTAAGGGGAAAACCCAGTCACGGGGGTATTTAAAAGCCCACGGTGCAATATCTTTCAGGAAAAAACCGACCACCGCCAGAGACAGGGCGACACCCCAGGCTATCTGCCAGGATGTGAAGCGGCTGGTCATGTATCACTCTGTGAAGAACTACCGACCAAAACTTCCAGAACGACGTCCCGGGTGACCTGACCAATAATCTGGTCATTGCGATCAATCACGGCAAACGGTTTGTCGGCGTGCAGAATATCGCCGCCCAGTTCTTCAAGCCGTATATCGGCGAACACACGCCCTGAGTAATCATTCCCCCCCGGTTCCATGACGGGTTCCATGACCGAGCCCACCGACAGAACCTTGGCGCGTGGAATGCCATTGGTGAATTCCGCCACATATTCGGTCGCCGGGTTCAATACCAGTTGTTCCGGGGTTCCAATCTGAATGACCGCACCGTCTTTCATGATGGCAATATGATCGGCCAGACGAATGGCTTCATCAAAATCATGGGTAATAAAAACAATGGTTTTCTGAAGCATTTTTTGCAGACGCAGAAATTCATCCTGCATTTCACGGCGGATCAACGGATCGAGGGCGGAAAAAGGCTCATCCAGAAACCAGATATCGGGTTCCACCGCCAGGGAGCGCGCAATGCCCACACGTTGTTGCTGGCCGCCGGATAATTCGCGTGGATAATAGGTTTCGCGCCCTTTCAGGCCAACCAGTTCGATGACCTCCAGGGCGCGGTCTTCTCGCTCACGGCGTTTGATCCCCTGGATTTCAAGAGGGAAAGCGACGTTGCCCAGAACCGTTAAATGGGGCAGCAGGGCAAAGTGCTGGAACACCATGCCCATCTTGTGGCGGCGAATTTGAATAAGTTCCTTGGGGTTTGCCTTCAGCAAATCCTGACCTTCAAACAACACCTCACCGGCGGTCGGCTCAATAAGCCGAGACAGGCACCGAACCATGGTCGACTTACCCGATCCCGACAGCCCCATGATGATGAAAATTTCACCCTCGCGAACCTCGATGCTTGCATCGCGAACAGCCGCGATCAGCGAGCGTTCTATCAGGTCATTTTCCTGGGGTGCGTTGTTTGTCTGTTTTAATAATTGTGCACCGCCATCACCAAATATCTTCCAGATACCATTGCAAGATAACTTGATTGGTCGGGCATCAATATCACTCGATGTTTGTAAGGGCATGTCTGTCCAGTTCACGCCTAGAGTGAGCAAACGGGTGGCGGCAATCGCAGCCACCCGTCAAGACACAAGCGGAATTTATTTGATCCAGGCTTGCCAGGTGCTCTTGTTATTATCCATCCAGTTGGTAACAACCGCATCCAGATCCTTGCCTTCGAGATCGATCTCGACGATCATCTGGCTCATGGCATCGTTCTCAATATGGAACTTGCGAATGGCTTTGAACGCACCCGGCCATTTCTTTTCGCCACCTTTCCAGCCGACTTTCTTGATCCAGCCGAAGGGCTTGCCACAGTCATAGGCCATGTCTTTATTCATGCCCCAACTGGGATCATTATAACATTCATCGGTATATTCCGGGAATTCAACCCATTCACCGTCGAATTTGGCAACCGCCCAATGGGGTGCATAAATCCACAACAGGACCGGTGCTTTACGCTGATAGGCAGATTCCAGTTCGGCGAACAAAGCCGCGTCCGTTCCGGCATGAACAACTTCAAAATCCATACCCAAAGCCTCGACACGCTCATCATCAAATCCGCCCCAGGTCACAGGTCCACCAAGATAGCGACCCATGGGTGCAGTTTCAGCCGTCGAAAATAATTCGGCGCAATCGTTGAGAGCTTTCCAATCAGGCAGGCCAGGACAGACGTCTTTCATATAAGACGGATACCACCAGTCTTCCTTGGCATCCATGCCGGTTTCACCAAGATCGATCGTTTTTCCAGTGGCCAGACTAGCCTCCATTGCCTGCTTACCGGTGGTTTCCCACATTTCCATGGCGACGTGCAAATCGCCTGTTTCGAGCCCGGCAAACTGGGCGATATAATCGGCCTGTACATATTCAATATTGTAACCGGCTTTTTTCAGGACTTCGCCCATAAGATGGGTCGAGACATATTGCCCGGTCCAGTCATGGATTGTCAGCCTGATAGGGTCATTGGATTCCACACCGGCCGATACACTGGTCGATGTTAAGGCCAGGCTGCCCAGCGCCATTGCACCGGCCAGCCCAAGAGATAACAATAGGTTGCGCTTCATAAGAAAGTCTCCCTGCAGTAGAATTTCACGAAATATATAGATCAAAAATATTTTTGAGTAGCAATTTTAACTACCAAGCAATTATTCCACAAAAAACATAGAAAGCCAACAAAATATGTGGGTTTACTGTGGAATAAGTTGTGTTTGTGCGGTAATTGCCTATATAATTCAATCATAACAAAGAAATAAGTGAAATTTTGGAGCATTTATGATCCATCGCAAACCACCCACGATCCTGTCAAACAAACGTCAGGCTGAAATTCTGAAGATCATCAGAATGCACGGCACCAGCAGCATAATCGACCTGGCCAATGAGCTTGATGTGTCTGATGGAACCATCCGCCGAAATGTAAAAATTCTCGCCGAAGAAGGCTTGCTACAAAAAATCCGCGGCGGTGTGATGTTGCCTGATACCCTGTCGGAAGCCGCCTTCCCCTTACGCATGAATGAAGGCAAGGAAGCCAAACAACGCATTGCCGAACACATAGCCGGTCAAATCAAGGACGGCGATTCGCTAATCCTCGACAATGGCTCGACCACGGCCTATATCGCCCATGCCCTGAGCGATCACAAAAGCCTTTTTGTGGTAACGAACTCCGTCATCGTCGCCAACATTCTGGCTGTTCATCCGGGTAACAAGGTGTTCATGGCCGGTGGTGAATTGCGCCACCAGAACGGCGGAGCCTTTGGGCCGGAAACACTGGAATTCGTCAAAAAGTTCGAGGTCAGGTATGCAATCTTTTCCGCCGCGGCAATCCATCCCGACAAGGGTATTCTGGTCCATCATCTGGGTGAAGCGGAATTTGCCGGGGCCATTATCAAACGAGCGGAGAAAACCTGCATTGCGGCGGATTCCCGAAAATTCGGCAAGATTGCCCCGTTACGTTTGTGCGACATGAACCAGGTTAATGAGCTGGTGTGCGAAACCCGCCCACCGCGCAAGCTCGAACAAAAACTGCTGGCAAATAAAGTTAAAATAACGGTGACCGACTAAACAGGGTTTTCGTCCACTGGGGCCAGTATCAGGTCCAGCAACCGGGCCAGATCGAATTCTCCCTGACCATCCTGCGGTATCAAATTTTCAATATCACTGGTCTTGGTTGCGCCCAGAACCGGGTCGGCCAGTAAATGGAATTTGGTGCTGATTTCGCGGTCTGACAATGGGTCGTCCGGGTCACCCCGCGGGGTGTTGGGTGGCGACTGAAGTTCGCGACCGTCTTTCAGATAGAGCGTCACATCGGCCCAGCGCTTGGCGGTGCTGATCTTGGTATAGTGATCAGAATCGACGATTTCCGTGGCCATACTGATGCGCAGAACCTCCTCATCGCTGAGAATGCTTTCTTGCAGTTCCTCGGCGCCGATCCGGCGTTTTACAATCATGATAGCCAGAGGGAATGCCAAGGCATAAGTCAGCTCATCGAGGGACTTGGGCTGATGTCCCGCCAGCCGCGTAGCATAGTGGAATGTCGAGATACGGACCCGCTCAATATGATCGCTGGTAAGATTATGTTCGCGCATTAATTTATCGCCGGCATCGATAGACGGGTGTGCCCAGCGACAAACCGGATATTGTTTATAATGGGTATTGTTGATTTGCCAGTTCACGCCCAGATCAGACCAGAAACCCGCCGTCACATCGTCGCTGGCTTCCACGGTAATAGCCGGTGCGCCGGTGAAACCGGCACGGGCCATATAAGCCGCGCTGACACCCGACGGCGCGCCCCAGCCCACGCCGTCGCGGACCATGGAGGGATGATCGATGCAGCGCATCATCTGGCTGCGCGGGCCATGATATTCCGCAATGCCCATGGCATGGCGGACCTGTTCATACTCCAGCCCCAGCAATTTCGCCGCCGCCGCCGCGACACCGACCGCCGTCCAGGCACCCGATGTATGATAGTCGGCGCACGTGGCGTGCATGGCCAGGCCTGCGCGGTAGCCGACCTCATACCCGATGGCCAGTGCGGTGATGAACTGGTGGCTGGAAACATCTTTTCCCTGGCTGCGCAGACCATCGACCACACCCAGCACACCGGGCAGGACCGCCGATCCGGCATGGCCCTTGACGGCGGAATAACCATCATGGGCATCGATGGAATCTATGGTAAAAGCCCCCCCCATTGCGGCCCCGGCCGGGCTTACGGCACGGCCATCAAATAACAGACGGGCTTGCGGTCCATCCGGGCCAGCGGCCATGTGCTCACTGGCAAATTGGCGGGCGATGACAGAAAGCTTTGTGGTGCTGCCCACGGCGGCCACACCGATAGTATCGAGCAGGCTGCGCAACATAACCTTGCGGACATCCTCGGGCAGGGTCTCATAACACAATGGTGAAATAAACTCGTTAAAAGGGACGCCCATCGCGGAACTCCTTGCCCAGGGTATTGAACCGCAAACAGTGTTCATGACTGACCATGCACTCTGCAAGAGAAATTATCTATTGCTGGCCTGAATTGAATTCATGGAAACCCCCCTCTAACCGATGCACGATCAATCGACGGGGGTTTGATTGCCCAGAGCATTATCTGCAACTGCCAGAGCGATATTTTATTTAACCACCACCACAGGGCATTTTGAGAGAATCTCGACCCGGTGGGAAACCCCGCCGCGCAACATGCCTTCCACATCCCCCATGCCACGAGATCCGATAACCAGCATATCAGCCTTGTAGGATTCTGCCCGCTTTACAATGGTTCGCGCAATAGGGCCTTCTTCGGCCTCGATAGTCACGTCTTTCACACCCGCTGCATGGGCGATATCCAAAGCACTGGCGAGCAGATACTGGGCACCTTTTTTAAGCAGGTCAGCATCGATCGTCGCCATGTGTTCTGCCTTAGCAAAATTTCTCAGACTGTCCGGCAGGTTATAGGGTTTTACCACATGAAAAAGTAGAATCTTGGCGCCCAGCCCCATAGCCAGGGAGGCCCCGTATTCGACACACTTCAATGAATGTTTGGAACCATCAACGGCTATCAGGATTTTTTTAATCATATGACGGTCCCTTGCTTAAAAATGTTCTTGCGTTAAAACGGCTGCTTTACCAGTGGGGTTTATATCAACTTTATCACCTATACCTTCAAAGCCCTTGAGAATTTGTTGCGTTTCATGTTCTACCGCGATGATATCTTCCAGGCTGCAATGGCAGGCAATCAAATGACCCGAAGACGGCTCATGAACCGGGGCCGTGTCGAGATTACAGGTTCCCTCAATAGCCATGGGGCACCGGTTATAGAACGGGCAACCAACCTCGGTTATTTCCACACCGCGGGCGATACCGACCGCCATTTCACGCTTGCCCATGGTTTCTTCTAGCCAGCCGATGCGCAATTCAGGCACCGAGCTGATTAACAACCGGGTATAGGGATGGAACGGCGGGGCCAGAATTTTCGCCACCGGGCCTTGCTCAACCACACGGCCAGCATACAGAACCACGATTTCATCGGCAAAGGATGCCACCGTAGACAAATCATGGCTGATGAACATGAACGATACACCGGTCTTGTCTCGTAATTTAGAGAGCAGCTTGATCACGTTGGAACTGACGATACTGTCGAGCGCCGATGTGACCTCATCACACAGCAACACTTCCGGTTCGGCGGCCAGGGCGCGGGCCAGATTGACACGCTGTTTCTGTCCACCGGACAATTCTGTCTGGTAGCGTTCGGCGAAATCGATGGGCAATTCAACCAGTTCCAGCAGCTCGTTAACCCGTCTGCGATTCTCCTTGCCGGTGATACCATGATAGAATTGCAAAGGACGGCCCAGTATGTCCCCGATAAGCTGTCTCGGATTGAGGGCCGTATCGGCCATCTGGTAAACAAACTGGAGCTTCTGCAATTCTGAGCGTGAACGCGAAAGCATATTGCCAGGAAGGATTTTACCATCAAGTGATATACTGCCCTGGGCCGGTGCCAGCAACCCGGCGATAACACGTGCAAGCGTGGACTTGCCACAACCACTTTCGCCGATAACACCGACAACATGGCCATTTTCCACGGACATATCAATATCACGCAGCACCGTTATGGCCGGTTTGCCATCGATTATGCCACCATAACCCGCCGTCATGTTTTCAACTCTAACATTGTCATGCTCGCGGTCATGCCGGGCGTCGACCGCATCACTGGCCAGATCGACCGTCGGTTTCGGTTTGACCGCCGCCATCAGGCGTTTGGTATAGGGATGTTGTGGATTATTGATTATCTGTTCAACCGAACCTTGCTCCTGCACTTCACCGGAATACAGCACCACAATATGATCGGCGACCTGTGCCACGACAGCCAGATCATGGGTCACATAAATGGCCGCAGAGCCTTCTTCGTTGATGACCTTCTTAAAGGCTTTCAGCACTTCGATCTGGGTTGTCACATCCAGTGCGGTTGTGGGTTCATCCAGCACCAGCAGGTCCGGTTTACCGATCAGCGCCATAGCCGCCATCAGGCGTTGAAGCTGACCACCGGAAACCTGGTGAGGATAGCGTCTGCCCAACAGTTCAGGGTCCGGCAGTTCGAGCGCACCATACAGCTCGATTGCTCGTATGTTGGCTTCTTCCTGGGTCAATACACCATGCAGAACAGCCGACTCGGTGACCTGTTCACCAATGGTGATTGCCGGATTAAAAGTCGCCGCCGCACTCTGGGCCAAATAGGCAACACGATTGCCACGTAAATTACGCTGGCCGAGTGGGGGCATGGTCAGAATATCTTCGCCATGCAGGCAAACTTCACCGCCGCAAAATTCCAGGCCCGGCCGGGTATACGCAAGTGCTGCCAGGGAAATCGTAGTTTTACCCGACCCTGACTCGCCGATCAGGGCAACCACCTGTCCGGCTTTGACAACAAAATCCACACCCTTGACGATAGGAATAGGTGTACCGTCTTCTTTTTTGGCCTCTATTTTCAGGCCGCGTACTTCTAAAAGTTCACTCATTATATCATCTTCTTGGCCAGGCTGCCGCCGGACTTCGCTGAAATATCGTCAACGATCAGGTTGATGGAAATCGTGAAACTGGCAATCGCCAAAGCGGGCCATACAGAGGCGTAGGAGCCATATCCAAGTCCACTCAAATTCTGGCGAACCATGCTGCCCCAGTCAGCCGCCGGTGGCTGGATACCGAGACCGAGGAAACTGAGGCTCGAAATAAACAGCACCACAAACACCAGCCGAAGACCAAAGTCCGTGGCCAGCGGCATAGCCGCATTGGGCAGGACCTCGCGGGAAATTACCCACCACAACCCTTCGCCACGAACTCGGGCCGCTTCGACAAAATCGATCACCATAATATCCTGACCCAAGGCACGCGCTATTCGGAAAACACTGGCGGCATAGATCAGCGAAGCCGTCAAAATCAGGATCGGTATAGAGGTTCCCAATGCCACAACGATCAGCAATCCAAGCATGATCGACGGCAGGGATAAGATAGCGTCATTGGCCCGGCTCAGGATCATATCGGTCCAGCCACCGGCCACCGCAGCACCAATACCAAGGGTTACCCCCATCATATAGGCCAGCAACGTTGCAACGAATGAAATACCAATGGTGGTCCGCGCACCCCAGATTATCCGCGATAAAATATCACGTTCCAGATAATCCGTACCCAGAATGTAGGTTCCTTCTGAATCCGTGCTGAACGCGGGAAGGTAACTGTCATCGGCGATGATATCGGCCTCGTGGAATGGCGCAATATAAGGCCCGATCAAAGCCATAACCACCCAGAAAGCAACGACGGTCACACCAAGTTTGCCGACCCAGGTAAGCTTAAGCTTCTTTTTGGGCGGCGCATCGTGCAACTCATCATAGATGGTCTTTTCTTCTTCTTCGCCTGTGCTGGTAATATTGTCTGTCATGATTCAATACGCCTATTTCGGATTACGTAAACGAGGGTTAGACAAAATAGCCGCAACATCGGCCAGAATGATCAGCACAACATAGGTGCCGCAAAAAATCATGGCACAGGCCTGGACCAGCGGTAGGTCACGGGTCTGCACCCCGTCAATCATCAGTTTGGCCAGCCCCGGATAGGCAAAGATGGTTTCCACCACTACAACCCCGGAAACCAGGTAAGCCAGATTGAGGGCAACCACATTGACGATGGGGCCAATGGCATTGAAAAAAGCATGGCGCAGGATAATCCGTTTGCGCGGGACACCCTTCAGGATGGCCATTTCAATGTAGGGAGAGTTCATGACGTTGAGGATGCCGGCCCTGGTCATACGGATCATTTGTGCGGAAACGACAATGATCAGGGTTATCAGCGGCATGGCCAGGCCACGCATTTCCTCCAGGAATGTAGCATCCGGTGAAATACGTGAAATCGCCGGCAACCAGTGCAGATTGACGGCCAGAATAAGCACCATAAATGTGGCAATAAAGAACTCGGGTACCGAAATCAGGCTCAATGTTCCGAAGGTCAAAACCCGGTCAATCCAGGTGCCGGGATACATGGCTGCCAGCAACCCCAGTGCAATGGACAACGGCACAGATATAACCGCAACGATTGCGGCAAGATACATGGTATTGCCCAGACGCCCGTCGATCAGACTGGAAATGGTGGCACCGCCGGCCTTTGAGATTCCCAGATCACCGGTCGCCATGCCCTGCAGCCAGCTAATGAACTGGATATAGAGCGGTTGATCAAGGCCGCGTTCGGCCCGGTAAGCCGCCAGTGATTCAGGCGTTGCGGCTTGTCCCAGGACAATCTCGGCCACGTCTCCCGGTAATATGGATGTGCCGACAAAAACCAGAATCGACACAACAAACAGCGTAACGATACCAATTAAAATTCGATTTATGACCATGCGTTGCATGTGTAAGTGCCTCCCACCCTAAATCAAGTTTCTACAACCTTGATTTTGTCTAAACGCGTCGCTTTTTTATTTTTTACGGCGATCAACTTTACTGACGACACAAGAACAAACGTACCAGACCCTACCAAATTTTACTGAAACCCAACAGCAGGTCAGTTACGAAGAAAAAAAATTGCGCTACCCTCATCACGTTAAATGATTAACAGGTCCGCCTTTAAGCAATGCTCCTTCGCGGTCGCATCTCAAAACAATGTCGGATTTTTCACCAGATACTCAATCACGTACGTGGTTTGTCCGCTGACCGGATCATCAGGCCAGCGGATATATAACAACGTTAGCTTAGCCTTCCAGCCAGGCAAACTCCGGCCATTCGTAACCACCCAATGAGCCAAGCGGCATACGGGAAATACCCTGTACTTTATCTGACTTGGCGTCGAGATAGTTGCGATGAGCCATGATGACCATGCCACTATTTTCATTAATGAGCGTCTGCATGGCACACATTAATTCGTGTTGTTTGCCCGGGTCGGTTTCAGCCCGGTGTTCAACCAGCCATTTACCCATGCGCTCGTCTTTCCACAAAGTATCATTCCATGGCGCGTCCGGTGCAAAGGCCAAATTCATCATGATATTAGCCGTTGGACGCATGTTCCATGACACAACATTCAGCGGTGTCTTCATCCACACAGCACCCCAGTAACCATCGTTGGGTACTTTCTTGATTTGCAGGTCAAGGCCGATCTTGGAGGCCTCGCGCTGGGCCAGCAGACACGAGTCCGTCAGGCCTGGTGCGACCTCGGCCACATGCAATTCAGCCGTGGTGATACCGGATTTCTTGAGATGGAACTTGGCCTTGTCCAGATCATGAACACGCTGTTCCAGATCGGAACAATGATCCACACCGTAAGAAATATTGATCGGCTGATCGTTGCCAACGGTGCCTTGACCTTTAAGGATCGATTTAATGACCTTCTTGCGACGCTGGATATATTGCAGGGCCTTGACGAAGTCCGGGTCGTTGCCGGGCGACGTATTGGTCATAGCGCAGATGCCGAAATAACCACCGGCTGGAACAGACCAGATACCCACACCAGGGGTACCTTCGACCTGTTTAATGGCTTTGGGATCGAGCGCCTGCATCATGGTGATGTCACCGGACAGTAAGGCACTGGTACGCGCCACCGGATCGGTAATGGCAAAAATCTCGATCTCGTCAACGTTGCCACCTTCACGCCAGTAACCTTCATTACGCACATGAAGTGAACGCACACCGGGTTTGTATTCCTTTAGCTTGTATGGTCCCGTACCGGTCGGGTTCTGGAAATCCGTTGTGCCGTTTTTAATCATCTTGAACTGGGGCGTACACAAAATAGCCGGAAGATCGCCACTTGGTGAGGACATGATCGCCTTGACCGTATGGTTGTCAACTTTCTTCCATTCCGCAACGTCGGCAACCAGGGTCTTGGCCGTCGAGGTTGATGTCTCGCCGTAATGACGGCTCATGGTATAGATAACATCATCCGCACCGAACGATGAACCATCGTGGAATTTCACATCCTTGCGCAGTTTAAAGGTCCATTCCGTATTATCACTATTGGGCGAGTATTCTTCGGCCAGTTCAGGCCGCGTTGTCAGATTTTCATTCATCTGGCACAGGCCGTTATAATGTGAGCGGCCACGGGTATAATCGATGGTCGAGGTGTTAAGCCCCGGATCGAGGGTATCGGACGGCCCATGTAGGTCACTGGCGAATGACAGTCTGCCACCTTTTTTCGGTGTCGCCGCCAAAGCCTTTTTCGCAGACGTGATAATGGAGCCAGCCGCAGCAAAAGAAATGCCGCCAGCGATAAGCCATGACATAACTTCACGCCGGTTCGCGCCACGACGCAATCCAGCGGTTACCCGATCACGATCAACTAGCGAAAGACTATCGATAGTAGGCAGGGTACTGTTTGATTTGGTCACTGTGTTTCCTCCGTTGTTTGATAACTTTATTAATTATTACTCAGGTTTATAGATCCTGATGAACTTCTTCACCTGTTTATAGTCTTGCGGTCTTGCAGAAGAATTGAAACTGTATAATAATCATATCAAATATTACCTGAGGTTATATTATGCTGAGGCGCCGCCTGCCATCCACGAACGCCCTGTTCACGTTTGAAGCAGTCGCTCGTCTGCGGAGTTTTTCCGACGCGGCAAACGAGCTTAATGTGACCCAGCCCGCCGTCAGCCGATCTATAAAAAATCTGGAATCCCATCTCGGGTATAACCTGTTTGAACGACATGGGCGGTGGATCGAGCTCACCCTCAGTGGTGGCAAGCTTTTCCGCGCAACATCGATGGCATTTAACACCGTCACCGATGTGTTGCGCGATATTGACCAGCAGGCCGAACGTCGCGACACGTTTAAAATTGCCATGACGGCCACGGCGATCAATTACTGGTTCATTCCGCGCATGTTTTCGTTTAATGAGACGTTTCCCACAATCAGCCTTGATTTCCAGTTTAGCAACGACGAGATGGACGGTTTTTTTCACAATATTGATTTAGGGATACGGCTGTCCAATCCTCTGGACACAGACATGCACCGATGGCCCTTCGCCGACGAACAGATTATTGCCGTTTGCACGCCTGAGTATTTTTCTGAGCACGGCTGCCTGGACAAACCCATAAAAGGGTTCACCCACAGCCTGATCCAATCGGGAGACCAGCGTTTTACCTTTGACGAATTTTTTCACGCAACCGGCCAAATGAGATTAAAGACGCCTAAATTCATCCGGTTTTCCGATTATTCCAGCGTTATGCAGGCAACACTTCAGGGTCAGGGCATTTCCCTGGCATGGGTTACGGACGCCTCGAAACAGATTATCGAGGGCAATCTGGTTACGGCCTGTACCCAGGTGGTCAAAACCGGACGGCGTTATCATGTTGTGGCATCGAACCTGAACCCCATGCGCCCCATGGTCGAAGACGTGCGCGACTGGTTAATCAGCGAGATGCGAAACGATCATAAAAAAATGACCTTGATTCTGAAAGACAGATGGTCCCTGTATTAACCAGGCGACTATTCCCCATCACGATTCCACACAAAGCCATGCAACGGCTGCATGGCTGTTTTGACATCTTGGCATTAGTCATTTTTGCAGAGCGGCATTAAATTCCCTGCAACACGAAACAATGATTACTTAACCCCGATATCCCACAAGGAATTTGTATTATGAAAATTGTAAAATTCTTGAACTCTCTGGTTTCCCGCACCGTCAACACCGAACTGGCCAGCCTGAACTCTTACCAGTTAGCCGATATCGGCGTTAACTATCGTAACTCAACTCTGGCAGCCGTCGATGCCATGACCATAACCGGTTTCCCCAGAGCTTCCTAAACAACACACGGTATAGCGTAATACTGGCAAAATAATCGGTTTTTGCCAGTCGGGCCGGTCGGACAACATACTACCGGCCCTGTAAAATACCCGGCAGGTTCAATCCCTGCTCGCGGGCACAGTCAAGTGCACTGTCATACCCCGCATCGGCGTGACGCATGACACCCGTACCCGGATCATTCCACAAAACACGGCCCAGACGCCTTTTTGCATCAGAAGTGCCATCGGCTACGATAACCATGCCCGCATGTTGCGAAAACCCCATGCCAACCCCGCCACCATGATGCAGCGAAACCCAGGTCGCCCCGGAGGCCGTATTCAGCAAGGCATTTAACAAAGGCCAGTCCGATACAGCGTCCGAGCCATCTTTCATGGCTTCTGTTTCCCGGTTGGGCGAGGCCACCGAACCACTATCGAGATGATCACGCCCGATCACGATGGGCGCACTCAGCTCGCCACTGGCAACCATTTCATTGAACGCCAGCCCAAGCCGGTGACGATCACCCAGGCCAACCCAGCAAATCCGCGCCGGCAAACCTTGAAAGCTGATCCGCTCACGCGCCATATCCAGCCAATTATGCAGGTGTGTATTGTCCGGTAGTATCTCTTTCACCTTGGCGTCGGTCTTGTAGATATCCTGCGGATCGCCCGACAGGGCCACCCAGCGGAACGGGCCGATACCCCGACAGAACAACGGGCGCACATAGGCCGGAACGAAGCCCGGAAACTCAAAGGCGTTTTCCAGACCCTCATCGAGGGCAACCTGGCGAATATTATTTCCGTAATCGAAGGTCGGCACACCGGCCTGCCAGAAATCCACCATGGCCGCAACGTGGGTCGCCATAGACGCCCGGGCGGCTTTTTCCACGGCTTTGGGATCGCTCTGGCGCTTGTCTTTCCACTGGGCCATTGTCCAGCCTTGCGGCAGGTACCCATTCAGAGGATCATGAGCCGAGGTTTGATCGGTTACCATGTGGGGACGGACCCCGCGGGCAAACAGTTCGGGGAACACATCGGCCGCATTACCCAGCAGGCCGACGGATTTGGCCTGTCCCGCTTTTGTCCAGCGTTCGATCATAGTGAGCGCCTCGTCCAGGGTTTCGGCCCGCTCGTCCACGTAACCGGTGCGCAGGCGGAAATCGATACTGTCAGTATTACATTCCACCGCCAGACAACAGGCCCCGGCCATGACAGCCGCCAGAGGTTGGGCACCACCCATCCCCCCCAGTCCACCGGTCAGTATCCACTTGCCGGTCAAATCACCCTTATAGTGCTGGCGCCCGGCCTCGACGAAGGTCTCATAGGTGCCTTGCACGATACCCTGGCTGCCGATGTAGATCCACGAACCCGCCGTCATCTGGCCATACATAGCCAGCCCCTTTTTATCCAGCTCGTTAAAGTGATCCCAGTTTGCCCAGTGCGGTACCAGATTGGAATTTGCAATCAACACCCGGGGCGCATCCTTATGGGTCTTGAACACACCGACCGGCTTGCCTGACTGGACCAATAATGTTTCATCCTCATTTAGGTCTTTTAGGGTTGCCACGATCAGATCAAAATCTTGCCAAGTCCGCGCCGCCCGCCCGATACCACCATAAACCACCAGTTCATGGGGATTTTCCGCCACATCGGGATGCAGGTTGTTCATCAACATCCGCATAGGGGCTTCCGTCAACCAGGACTTCGCCGTGATCTGGCTGCCCATGGGGGGATAGACATCGCGGGTATTTTGACGGGATTTATTCATGGTTCCTCCAGTTAACTCAAATGTTGCCGGTTATATCCATCAATCTGGCCCGCGGCGAAGTCGCCAAGCCCGGCGACCTCGGCCACAATATTCCCCGCCACAAGCTCCGCTGCGTGCACGATATCGGGCGCCATATACCGATCACTGCCCAATGGCGGGACAACCTGGCGTAATCTGTCAATCACGGCTTGCAGCACTGCGCTGGTTTTCAAAGGCTTGCGGAATTCAATACCTTGCGCGGCACACAGCAATTCAATAGCGATAATATTGCTCAGGTTGGCGTTCATGCGCGTAAGACGCCGGGCTGCGTGGGCGGCCATGGAAACATGGTCTTCCTGATTGGCGCTGGTCGGTGTGGAGTCGGTGGAACAGGGATTTGCCAGATGTTTGTTTTCGCTCATCAAGGCCGCCGAGGTCACCTCGGCAATCATAAACCCGGAATTCAGGCCCGGATCGGCGGTCAGAAATGGTGGCAGATCAAATGACAGGGCCGGGTCCACCATCAAGGCCACCCGGCGTTGGGCGATGGCCCCCATTTCAGCAATGGCCAAGGCCAGGGTATCTGCGGCAAAAGCCACCGGTTCGGCGTGGAAATTACCCCCGGAAATAATCCGCCCGGACTGCTGTAAAACCAGCGGGTTATCAGTAACGGCGTTGGCCTCGATTTCCAGTGTCTGGCCGGCAAACCGCAGCATATCAAGACAGGCCCCCGCCACCTGGGGCTGGCAGCGGATACAATAGGGATCTTGAACCCTGGCATCATCCTGACGATGGCTTTCGCGAATTTGCGAGCCGTCCATCAACTGGCGCATGATAGCGGCCACGGCAATCTGGCCCGCATGGCCCCGCAGGGCATGGATTTCAGGTACCAACGGAGACGTCGAACCCATGATGGCATCGGACGACAGGGCCGACACCACGATGGTCGCCGCCGCATTGCGCCAGGCATCAAAATAGCTGGTCAGCGCACAGGCCGTGGAAAATTGTGTACCATTGATCAAGGCAAGACCTTCTTTAGCAGCCAGTTCGAGCGGTTCCAGACCCGCTTTATCCAAAGCCTCTGCACTGGATAGTATTTCACCATTCAGTTCCGCCTGACCTTCGCCCAGCAGGGTTGCCGCCAGATGGGCCAGCGGGGCCAGATCACCCGATGCGCCGACGGACCCTTGCGAGGGGATAACCGGCGTGACGCCGTTTTCCAGCAGGGCCTCAATCTGGGTGATAATCAGCCACCGCACACCGGAGGCCCCGCGTCCCAATGACAACAACTTCAGGATCATCATCAACCGGACCACACCCGTTTCCAATGGCTCGCCCACACCGCAGCAATGGGATAAAACCAGATTACGCTGTAGGGTCGCGGTAAGTTCAGGCTCTATTTTAACGCTCGATAGTTTACCGAAACCGGTGTTGACACCGTACACCGCATCACGCCCCGCCACGGCGTCCACGATCAACAACCGGGCGGCCTCAACCTGGGGCTTGCAGGCACGATCAATGGTCACCGCGCTGTTTGAGCGAAAAATCTCACACAACTGTTCCAGACTAACCGAGCCGGGGGTTAAAACCGTTGTTTTGGCGGCAGGCGTCATGCTGTGGTGTCTCCTGTTAGAAAGTCACGTTTTGAAAGATCATATCTTGATATGCCTATCTTAATATAGTATATGTCTAGACATAATAACGAGTCAACAGAAGCATCGCATTTTCTTCATGCCCGAGATTAACACCTGGCAGATCATCAAAAACAATGTCCTGCGCCGACTGTCGGAACGCCAATGGCTGCCCGGCGACACCCTGCCCAGTGAAATGGAGTTTGCCCGGGAATTCGGTTGTGCGCGGGCTACAGTTAACAAGGCCCTCAACGAACTTGCCAGTACCGGAATTCTGGAACGCAAACGAAAATCCGGCACCAGGGTGACCATAAATCCGGTCCGCAAGGCCACCATGAGCATTCCGGTCACCCGGCAGGAAATCCAGGCCCGCGGATGCACCTACAGCCATGTTCTGATCGAAAACACCCTCAAACGCCTGCCTGCGCACATGACCAGCCGGTTTAATGTGCCGGGCGGGGTCAAGGCCTTGCATCACAAGGCCCTGCACCTGTCCGATCATGAAGCCTTTTTATATGAAGACCGCTGGATCAATACCATCGTCATGCCTGACATCCAGGAGGTTGATTTTACCACCATCAGCGCCAACGAATGGCTGGTCGGCCATGCGCCGTATTCGCGGGGCGAGCTTTCCATCCTGAGCGCTGCGGCCTCAGCCGACGAGGCGCTGCATCTGGGTATTGATGAAGGCCGGCCGATCCTGATCGTCGAACGCACCACCTGGAGCGACACCCAACCCATTACCTTCGTGCGTTTGGCGTACCGGCCGGGTTACCGACTGAACTCCACTTTATAAAAAATGACGATAACCGATTGTATAAAACGGCAGTGATTTTATGATGACCGAATGGCACCGCACTTATTTTACCGGACGGACGTTAAATGAAACCCGACAACATCAACCAATTCACACCCCTTTCGGCGGTTCGTATTTTAACACCGGAGCACCAGCGCGTACCGGTGGTGTTTGCCAGCCCCCACAGCGGGCGTTTGTACCCGGCTGACTTCCTTGCCCAGTCATGCCTTGATCCGCTGAGTTTGCGGACTTCGGAAGATGCCTTCATCGATGAGCTTTTCGCCGGTGTGGTTGATTTGGGCGCCCCCCTGATCACCGCGCAATTTCCTCGCGCCTATGTGGACGTCAACCGCGAGGCCATGGAGCTTGACCCGGACATGTTCAAAGACCCTTTGCCAGCCCAGGCGAACACCACATCGTCACGGGTCAAGGCCGGCATCGGCACCATCGCACGCGTGGTCGGCAACAACCGGTCAATCTACCAGTCTACCCTGTCCTACAACGAAGCCAGCAAACGGCTGGCGGCGTGTTATTTCCCCTATCATCAGGCCTTGCAACGGTTGCTCGATCAAACACTGGCGAAGTTCGGTATGGCATTACTGGTCGATTGTCATTCCATGCCGAGCCCGCCGCAGACCAGTGCCCAGGCTGAATTCGTGATCGGTGATTGCTGGGGCAAGTCTTGCGCACCGGAGATTTCAAATGCCGCAGAACATGCCATTCTGGCCATGGGATATTCCGTACGCCGCAACACACCCTACGCAGGCGGTTATACTATTGAACACTACGGCCATCCCAAATCCTCGGTTCACGCAATCCAGATCGAGATCAGCCGCGGGCTGTACATGGATCAACGATCCGTGAGCTGCCTGCCTGTATTTGACGTGTTACGCAAAAATCTGTTGCGCCTGGCCGAAACCTTGTGTGCCACCCAGGGCGAAGCGAGAGCCGCACAATGAACACGAAAAACCGGATCAAAGTCCGCGATGCCCATAAAAATGATATCCCGAAGATCACCGAAATTTATGCTCACCATGTGATTTATGGTTTGGCGAGCTTCGAGGAGATCCCGCCAGAGGCCAGTGAAATGCTGGCCCGCTTTAAAGAAATATGTGATGCAGGATACCCCTACCATGTGGCCGAAATTGACAACCAAGTCGTCGGCTATGCTTATGCCGTGCAATATCGTGCCCGTCCGGCCTATCGTCACAGTGTGGAAAATTCGGTCTATGTGGACCCTTCAATGACCGGGCGCAAGATCGGCAGTGCTTTGCTGCAAGCCACCATTGAAGGGTGTGAGAAACGCGGATACAATCAAATTATTGCGGTGATCGGAGATTCAGATAATACGGCATCCATCAAGCTGCACGAACAGCACGGCTTTGCAATGGCCGGTGTATTAAAAGATGTTGGCTACAAACATAATCGCTGGGTCGACAGTGTTTTTATGCAGCGTATGTTAAAGAATAATTAACCATAAATCCGCTTTAATATGAATTCACCCTGAATGCGGAGCCACCATGAGGCGTTCCTACACATCGGTTCTGATTATTTTGCTGGCTGTATTGCTGGGTGGGTTTTTGCTCGGCTACAGCCCTGCGGCGAACGCAGCCAGCATCCGCCAGACTGCCCTGTCATGGACCCTTTGCGGGGCAGCAACCCATGCAACTGAACGCCAGGCAAACTTACCCGAACGGGTATTACAAGCCATTGCCATCGTGGAATCGGGGCGCTGGAATGATCGCGACAATACCCATGCCGCGTGGCCCTGGACAGTAACGTCCGGTTCACAGGAATGGTATCTGGACACCAAACAACAAGCCATCGCCCAGGTTGAAAGCCTGTTAAATGCTGGTGTGCGCAACATTGATGTGGGCTGTATGCAGCTCAACCTGCGCTATCACCGGGAATATTTCAATAACCTGACACAGATGTTTGATCCCCTTCGCAATGTGAGCTATGCGGCAACATATCTGAAAAAACTGCGCAAAAACACACCGGACTGGATAACGGCGGTGGGCAATTATCATTCGACCACGCCCAAATATCATGATCGCTATCGTAAACGTTTTGTCGCGATCTGGAACGATGATCGTTACTGGCAGGAAAGCCAGGCCAATAACCAGGCCCTGGAAACCTATTATAACACGGCCAATATCAACACCCGCCTGACCCGACCCCGCATCGATACGGTCCGCACCGCACAATTGAACGAGGCATTCCGCAATCGTCTCAACGAACCACCCAGCGTACGGGCCACCAGAATAAGCGAACAGGCCGAAGGGGCAGAAAATGGCTGGCGATCCAGTTACGTGCGCGGTGTGCGGACCGGGCAAACCTATACCCTGTCGGCCCAGATTAATCGAATTCGAAAAGCCGCAAAAGAAATGCAGAACATCAAGGACCTGCTGGCAAAAGAAAAAAGCCAATTAGCGGGCCGCCACCGCAACGACCTGGATAAATGGCGCAAGAGATTCAGTATAAAACCTGCAGAATAACGCACCGCTATTCCTGATCCTTAACGCCACACCAGACAACTTTACCCCACCTTCGTATCACTTGCCCTTGGGACAAGTTTGTGTATTGTGTTTACAGTGTTACTTTTTAAATAAAAAAAAACACATACAACTATATAATAACAGGGCGGAATCTTGGCGCATGATTGATACTAATGATCCACTCGTACGTTTCATCGGGGTCCAGAAAAGTTACGATGGCGAGATACTCGTCGTAAAAGATTTTAACCTGGATATTGCTCGCGGTGAGTTTCTCACCATGCTTGGCCCATCTGGCTCCGGCAAAACCACGTGTCTGATGATGCTGGCCGGTTTCGAACCGACCACCCATGGCGACATCATGCTCGACGGCAAACCGATCAATAACGTGGCCCCCCACAAACGCGGCATCGGCATGGTGTTTCAGAACTATGCCCTGTTCCCCCATATGAGCGTGGCCGAAAATCTGGCATTTCCGCTGGAGGTCCGTGGTATGGGCAAGGCCGAGACCGAAGAAAAAGTCAACCGGGCACTGGATATGGTCCAACTGGGAGGCTTCGGCCACCGCAGGCCAGCCCAGTTATCCGGCGGCCAACAGCAACGTGTTGCCGTGGCCCGCGCTCTGGTTTTTGATCCGCAGCTCGTTTTGATGGATGAGCCCCTGGGCGCGCTGGACAAACAACTGCGTGAGCAAATGCAGTATGAGATCAAGCATATTCATGAACGGCTGGGCGTGACCGTGGTCTATGTGACCCATGACCAGTCCGAAGCCCTGACCATGTCCAATCGCATCGCCGTGTTCGAAGACGGAATTGTCCAGCAACTGGCCGCTCCTGCGGACCTGTATGAAAAGCCAGACAACGCCTTTGTTGCCCAGTTTATCGGTGAAAACAATCGCCTAAACGGCATTGTAAAAGAAATTTCAGACGACACAGCTACGGTGGAACTGGACTCCGGTGACATGGTAACGGCTGTGCGAATTAATGTATCGCAAGTCGGCGAACGCTCGACACTTTCCTTGCGCCCCGAACGTGTTCAGGTCAATGCAGATAGTACGGATTTCAACAATATTTTTGATGCCACCGTCAGGGAGCTTATCTATCTGGGTGATCACATCCGCACCCGGGTCAATGTGTGTGGCAATGATGAATTTATCATCAAAGTGCCCAATTCCAGCAACGTCGCGCACATGAGCGAAGGAGAAACCATCAAGATTGGTTGGAAAACGAATGATTGCCGTGCATTGGACTTCTATGAAGGGTTATAATTGGCATAATCACACAGGAGATTTGTAGTTAATTCATGGTTGACATGCCATAGAGCCAATGATGTTATTTTTTGCTGCCGCGCCAAAATAATAAAAAGTGGCAAACAAGGTTGCCTCGGCAAAGCAACCAAATTACAGGGAGAAACCGAATGAATAAAATACTAAAATTTTCAACATTTGCTGCTGTTGCAGCACTAATCGGCGGTATGACAAGCGCAGCCATGGCTGATGCTCTAACGATCGTTTCATGGGGCGGTGCCTACACGCACAGTCAGGTTGAAGCTTATCACAAGCCTTATACCAAAATGACCGGAACCAAGATCAATTCAGAAGATTATTCCGGTGGCCTGGCCGAGGTTCGTGCCCAGGTGGAAGCTGGCAACGTGACCTGGGATCTGCTCGATGTTGAATTATCAGACGCGGTTCGCGGGTGTGATGAAGGCATTCTGGAGACTATTGATGCGAGCATGCTTCCGGCGGCTCCCGATGGCACGCCTGCCACCGATGACTTCATCGATGGTGCGCTGACCGATTGTGCTGTTGCAACCATCGTATGGTCAACGGTATATGCCTATGACACAACTAAATTCCCCGCTGGCGGCCCAAAAAGCATGGCCGATTTCTTCGATACCAGCAAATTCCCCGGCAAGCGTGGTTTGCGTAAAGGTGCAAAACCAAACCTTGAGTTCGCTCTGATCGCCGATGGCGTTAAAGCGGCTGACATCTATGATGTACTGAGCACATCAGCCGGTGTTGATCGCGCCTTCGCCGTACTCGACAAGATCAAAGACGATGTGATCTGGTGGGAAGCCGGCGCACAGCCTCCGCAGATGCTGGCCGATGGTGAAGTTGTTATGGCAACGGCATATAATGGACGTATCTTTAACGCCCAGGTCGCCGAAAACAAACCTTTTGAAATCGTTTGGGACGGTCAGATTCTTGACCTTGACCTGTGGGTTATTCCAAAAGGTTCCAAAAACAAAGCAGCGGCACTTGATTTCATCAAGTACTCTACCGACACCCAGCGTCTTGCTGACCAGGCCAAGTACATTTCCTATGGCCCGGCCCGTAAATCGTCTTCCGGGATGATTGGCAACCATGCCACAGCAGGCATCGCCATGCTGCCGCATATGCCAACTGCGCCCGAAAACATGAAAACCGCCATTCTGAACGACTTTGAATGGTGGGCAGATCACGCCGACGAAATGAACGAACGTTTCGCCGCCTGGCTTGCTAAATAAAAAATCTGGTTTGGGGGTGTGCCGTGAAATTATATACGGACACCCCCGGCCATTTACCCAAATATGATTTATATCTTCAATATTTGAAGGCAGATTAACAATGGCTGTAACAGCGACAACGCCAACTGCAGATGACATCATGCTGGATGCGTCCGGTATGCCGCTGAAACAGGCGCTGGCAATCGCGGAGCGCAACAAGCGCAGGAAAGCCCTCATTATGGCGCTTCCCTTGCTGGCCTTTATCCTTGTTTCTTTTATTTTCCCAATTATTCAAATGCTGTTTCGCAGCATCGACAACCCGGCCATTCACGATAATATCCCGAACCTGAGCCGTGAAATTCAGGACTGGGACGAGAGGGCTATACCGGACGAGGCATTGTTTGCAATCCTGGCCGATGATTTACGCGCCGCGGGAAAGCTGAAAAACCAGGGTAAAGTTGCGACCCGCCTGAATTACGATATAACCGGGTCGCGTTCCATGATCACCCAGACGGCCCGCAAGCTCAAAAAGAAAACCGAAGGCCCCTATAAGGACTGGTTCATCGGGCTCAACGAAAAATGGGGTGAAATGCGAACCTGGGTCGCCCTGAAAAAAGCCTCACAGAAATATACTGCAAGCTTTTATCTTAACAGTATCGACATGCGCTACAGTGAAACCGGCAAGATCGTCGCCCAACCGGAAGAACGCCAGATTTATTTGACCCTGTTCTGGCGCACCTTCTACATCAGTATTGCCATCACTCTGATTTGTGTGTTCCTGGCCTACCCGATCTCTTTTTTGATGGCCACATTGCCGGTTCGAACCAGCAACATGTTGATGATATTGGTGCTGCTGCCATTCTGGACCTCGCTGCTGGTACGAACCACCTCGTGGATCGTACTGTTGCAAACCCAGGGAACCCTGAACGATCTGATGGTTTATTTCGGCTTTATAGATGACGAAAACCGCATTCAGATGATCTATAACATGACCGGAACCATCGTCGCCATGTCACATATTCTGTTGCCGTTTATGGTCTTGCCGCTGTACAGCGTCATGAAGACCATACCGCCCAGCTATATGCGGGCGGCGCGTTCGCTCGGTGCCAACCAGGCCTATGCCTTTTACAAGATCTATCTACCGCTGACCATTCCGGGCGTGGCGGCTGGCTCGATCCTGGTGTTTATCCTGTCGGTCGGATATTACATAACCCCGGCACTGGTCGGCGGACGCACCGGCCAGCTGATTTCCAATTTCATTGCCTTCCACATGCAGAAATCCCTGAACTGGGGTCTTGCGGCGGCTTTGGGCGGGGTTCTTCTCGCCGCTATATTGCTGATTTATCTGGCTTATAACCGGATAATTGGCATCGATAAGATGAAGATGGGATAACAAATATGTCAGGCATTCCCCCCTATGCTGGAGCTTTGGAACGGACGTGGTATTACGGCTTCCGCGTATTCTGCGGGCTGGTATTCCTGTTCCTGATCCTGCCGATCCTGGTCATTATCCCACTGTCCTTCAATTCCGAACCGTATTTTACGTTCACCCAGGGTATGCTCTCTTTAGACCCGGAAGCTTTTTCCCTGCGTTGGTATCGCGATATCATTGATAATGATCAATGGCTGCACTCCATGAAAAACAGTTTCATTATCGGGTTTTTTGCCACCATTGTTGCTACCGTACTCGGCACTATGGCTGCGCTGGGCCTGAGCCGTCCTTTCATGCCCTATCGTAATATCATTATGATGCTGCTGATTTCACCGATGATTGTTCCGATTATTATTTCCGCAGCAGCCATGTTCTTCTTCTATTCAAAGGTAAACCTGACCGGAACTTATTTGGGTATAATCCTGTCCCACGCCGTACTGGGAACCCCTTTCGTGGTGATAACCGTAACCGCAACCCTGTCGAGTTTCGATCAAAGCCTGATCCGGGCTGCTGCCAGTCTGGGCAGTGCGCCGACACGAACATTTTTCACGGTGACATTGCCGCTTATTCTGCCCGGTGTCATCTCCGGGGCGTTGTTTGCCTTTATCACCTCGTTTGATGAAGTGGTCATGGTGTTGTTCCTGGCAAGTTTCGAACAACGGACCATTCCGCGCCAGATGTGGTCCGGCCTGCGTGAACAGATCAGCCCGACCATTCTGGCGGTAGCCACCTTGCTGGTATTCCTGTCGATCTGCCTGTTAACGGTGCTTGAGCTGTTGCGCCGCCGCTCCGAACGGTTGCGTGGCTTATCGCCACAATAGATCCTAGATAACACCTTTATCGCGCAAGGCCTTGATTTCCTGTTCGCTGAGACCGATCAGGTTTTCAAGGATGCTTTGGCTGTCCTGTCCCAGACCCGGCCCCAAAGAGTTTATCTGGCCCGGTGTTTCCGACAGGTTGGGAAATACGTTGGGGACGACGATCTCTCCCAGTTCGGGATGCTCGAACGACAACAGGTTGCCACGGGCGGCAAACTGTTCATCATCAAAGATATCCTCAATGGTATTAAGCGGCCCGGCAGGCACCTCATGGTCCAGACACAGCGCCATGATCTCGTCGCGGGTTTTTGACCCGGTCCAGGCTGCAACCAGTTTGTCAATTTTTTCATGGGCGGCCAGCCGGATGCGGAGTTGGCCATAGTTCTGCGTTGCGCAAAGTTCCGGTTTGCCCATGGCGTGTGCCAGGCGGGCGAACATCTTGTCTGTTGTGCATGCCAGCGCGATCCATTTGTCATCGCGGGTCGGGAAATGTCCGTGGGGACAGGCATTGCGGGTGCCGCTGCCTTCCGGTTGACGAACCGTCCCGTTGCGCGCGAAGGCCGGTGCCAGTTCATCGAGAACCCGAAAGACGGATTCATACAGCCCCACATCAATCATCTGCCCAACCCCGGTTTGATCGCGGTGACGCAAGGCCAGAAGGACGCCGACGGCGCCATACAATCCGGAGATATAATCACCAAGCGAGGTTGATCCCGGCGTCACGGGTGTTTCGCCGGGCATGCCAGACAAAGCCGCCAGTCCACTCATTGCATGAGCGATCCGTGCGAACCCCGGCCTGTCGCGATAGGGACCGCTCTGGCCATATCCAGAGACCCGCAACATAACCAGCGCCGGGTTTATCGAATGCAGAACGTCCCAGCCGAGCCCCCATTTCTCCAGGGTTCCGGGCCTGAAGTTTTCACAGACCACATCGGTCCTGGCAACCAGCTTTTTGAAGATATCCACGCCTTCCGGCGTCTTCAGGTTCAAGGTGAGAGATTGTTTGTTGCGAGCTTCCGACAACCACATCAAAGTACTGTCGTGGCGCTGTGTGGGTGTCCCAAAAGCCCGCAATGGATCGCCCTTGTCCGGCGCTTCTATCTTGATAATCTCGGCGCCGAATTCACCAAGGATGGCAGCACTATAGGGTGCGGCGATAAATGTCGCTACATCGAGAACACGAATACCGTGGAGCGGCAGGTTTTTTACGGATGCCTCTGCCATGGCTCTTTATTCATCTTACGGTCATGACAGAACAACTGGCACGTTGCGACACCTTGTGCGATACACTGCCCGTCACGAAACCTTTTAATGTGCTCAGCCCGCGACGACCCAGAATAATCAGGTCCGCCCCGGCTTTGTCTGCGGCCTCGAGAATGCAGTTTGCATAGTCACCGGAACGAATTTCAACGGCAACATCCTTGATGCCTGCTTTCTTGGCGCTGTCTTTTGCACTTTTAAGAATTCGCTCACCCAGTACCACGATAACACGTGCCTCGGACGTATCGGGACGCGAAAATGCATACCGTTCTTCCATAATCAGCGGAATGGCCGTATGTGTTTTTTCTTTGGTTCCGGAAAGATGTTCAACCGAAACCATTCGCTTTAATTCTTCAGAGGGATGATCATGTGTCAGAACATGAACAAAGGTGATCTTTGCACCGTATTTAACCGCCATATCAATGGCAAGTTTCTGGGCATTCTGAGCGTGAGCCGAACCATCGGTTGCGGCGATGATACTGGATAACATAAACATTCTCCCACTTTTAATAGATTAGAATTATTTGATTATCATCTGGAAATTATTTTTTAAAATTATAGAATGATCACCATCTTGTAAAACAATCTCCTGAAAGTAATTGCCATGGACACGTCGCAGACACTGGAATTTCGAACCAATGGTTCGGTGCTCAGAGAAAATCTGGAACTCGATCAATGTTATATTATCGACATAGGCAGTGGTGCCGGAAAACTCGCCCGCTACATGACCCGCTATGGGGCCAAAGTCGTCGGGCTTGAATGCGGCGAGGCCCAACTGGCAAAAGCCCGGGCAACTGAAAAACAAGATGATGAAATCTATGTAAAGGGCGTCGGTCAGGCTTTGCCATTCCATGACGGTCTATTCGATGCCGCCATATTTTTTAATTCATTGCACCATATTCCACACCAGCAAATGGCTGAGGCTTTGAGCGAGGCATTTCGGGTCGTTCGCCCGCACGGTATCATCTATTGCGCCGAACCCCTGGCCGGGGGCAGCGGATTTGAACTGCACGAGCCCATCGACGATGAAACCGAGGTTCGTGCGTCTGCCATCCAGGCCTTACAGGACATAAGCCCGCGCATGGAAAGTGCCTGCGAGATTACCTATGCGACTGCTTTTTTCTATGATGACTATGAAGATTTTCGTGACGACAGCATCCGCATCGAACCAACCCGTCAATCATTGTTTGATAAATACGACGGTCGTTTACGCGAAACCTTTGACAAACTCGGGGTGCTTGAGGATAAAGGATATCGTTTCGACCAGCCCATGCGTATCAATATTTTCACCAAACCCTGACATCATATATCCCGATATAACCCAAGAGTGAGGTTCTGCCCGTGACCCATTATGACCGTATCCTGTATCCAAAAATCAGTCCGTACAATACTGGAATGCTCCGTGTTTCTGACATCCACGAACTTTATTATGAAGAATGTGGCAACCCGGATGGCAAGCCGGTAGTTTTCCTGCATGGCGGACCCGGTGGCGGGTGTAATGAAAACTTCAGGCGTTATTTTGATCCCCAGGCTTACCGTATTGTGTTGTTCGACCAGCGCGGTTGCGGGCGGTCCAAACCTCATGCCTGTCTTGACGATAACACGACCTGGCATTCGGTGGCCGACATTGAAGCATTACGCGGCCATCTGGGTATCGAAAAATGGCAAGTTTTCGGCGGTTCATGGGGCAGTTGTCTGGCCCTGGCCTATGCCCAGAGCCATACCCAACAGGTTACGGAACTGGTCTTGCGTGGTCTGTTTACCCTGCGCCGTTCTGAATTACTGTGGTTTTATCAGGACGGGGCGAGCCATGTATATCCCGATATCTGGGAAACATTTCTGGCCCCCATCCCGGTCGACGAGCACGGCGACCTGATGGCCGCCTATTACAAACGCCTGACCGGCGATGACCACGCAGTTCGTCTGGAATGCGCGCGGGCCTGGTCTGTCTGGGAAGGCTCCACCTTGTCACTGTGGCCCGACCTGGAGCGACAGGCGGCGTTTGGCGGGGACGAGTTCGCCTTGGCGTTCGCCCGTATAGAATGCCACTTTTTCATCAACCGGGGATTTTTTGAGACCGATGATCAGATTATCCGTGACCTTCATAAAATCCGGCATATTCCGGCTGTTCTGGTCCAGGGTCGCTATGACATGTGCACGCCTATGCGAACGGCCTGGGATATTCACAAAGCCTGGCCGGAAGCAGACTTCCGGGTGATCGTTGACGCCGGACACGCCGGCAGCGAATCGGGCATCGTTCACGAATTGATCGGTGCTACAAACCGGTACAAAGCTCAATAAAATCGTTCCAAAAAGGCACAAAGCTATTCCACGATGTGAAAATACGCAAAAAAAAGCCGCTAATATACACTAAATTGCTTAAATAATCCTGAATTAGGGTTTTGCCACGGCAAAATTTTTGGCATAATTGGGAAACTGATTTATTACCTATTTTCATGGAGTGCCATGATTATAATACCCGCGTTGATTGCTAAATATCCTGAAGGAGGAAAATCTCGATGCATGCCGAAGCTTCTTACGTCGTCTATACATACAAACAAAACCACTGGGATGTTGAATCTTCTTTCCCTGAAGAAAATCAGGCCCTATCCGAAGCCCGTATGATGTTTGATGAAGCTGTTTATACCGGCGTTAGAGTTATCCGGGAGGGGCACGCCGATACTGATGGCAAGGCCCAGTCCAAAACCATCTTTCAAAAAATCAAGAAAACAGAAATAAAAAAGACTGCCCAGGACAAAACGGCTGAACCCGAGCGTCTCGATGGCGATGCTCACCTGTTCGACTTTCTGAACGCCCCGATCACCAGGACTTTGATAATCCTGACTCTTACCCTGGTTATTGGCGCCGGTATAATGGTTTATGTCCGCGCCGTGGCCAGAGGTATGTAATCCCCGAACACACCAACGCATAGTCAAACACCGGTTGACCTGTTTGCCACAACAGCGTAACCCCAAGGCATGTGCACACTGATTATCCTGATCCGGGCCGGGCATGACTGGCCGGTTATCATCGCGTCCAATCGAGACGAAATGCGGGACCGGCCGTGTCAACCCCCGGCTCGCCACTGGCCAGATCGCCACCACGTCACGGCCGGGCATGACGATCTGGGCGGTGGTACCTGGCTCGCAGTGAACGATGATGGTGTTGTGGCCGGTATCCTCAACCGCATAAACAGCCTTGGCCCCGCAGTCGACAAACGCAGCCGCGGTGAACTGCCTCTGGACGCGCTCGACCACGGCGATGCCGAGACCGCTGCCGAGGCCCTGAGCAACCTTGATCCGGCGGCCTGGCGTCCCTTCAATCTGGTTATCGCCGATGCCCTGGGGGGCTGGTTGCTGATCAACGATGGCGAGACCCCGCACATTCTCAAACAGCCCATCAAACCCGGGCTTTCAATGGTCACGGCCCATGGTTTGAGCCATTACAGTGACCGCCCCCTCTGTGCCCGTTCGGCCCGCCACCTGCCGCGCTTTCACCAGAGCCCACCACCCCAACCGGACGATAACGACTGGACCGCCTGGCAGGATCTGATGGCTGACCGGACGCGGGCAAATAACAGGGATAATAATGATAACCGCAGCGCAGCCCTGTTGATCGATGCCGTGCCCGGCAGCAACTTTGCAACCATTTCATCGTCGTTGATTGCCCTGCCCCGCCACCAGCCCGCCCTGGCTATTATGGGAAGGGCTGTGAAAGCGCGCTGGATATTCACCCCCGGCGCGCCGGGCATTACCCCATGGCAGGATGTGGTATTATAACCCGGGCATTTAATTGTAACGGACACAGCAGACAATACCCGATTTCTAACAGGGTATTGCGTTGTCATTGACCATGTCACCTGCTATAGGGTGCTAATATTGGTTAAAGAACCATTGACCAGTGACTTTAGCAAATGGAATTTTCCAGGCCAGCATACATCACCCCATAGAAATATCGGGTCATGGTGCCGGGGCCTCACTTCTCACCGGAATACCGCACATGGCCAGACGCAGACAGATTTATGAAGGCAAGGCAAAGGTCCTTTTTGAAGGCCCCGAGCCGGGCACCCTGGTACAATATTTCAAGGACGACGCCACGGCGTTCAACAACAAGAAAAAAGGCACCATTACAGGCAAGGGTGTCATCAACAACCGCATATCAGAATACCTGATGAACCGTTTGGGTGACATCGGTATACCGACTCATTTTATCCGTCGATTGAACATGCGCGAGCAACTGATCCGTCAGGTTGAGATCATTCCGCTGGAAGTTATCGTGCGCAATGTAGTCGCCGGCTCACTTGCCAAACGTTTCGACATGGAAGAAGGCACTGCACTGCCCCGCTCCATCATTGAATTTTGCTATAAATCCGATGAGCTGAACGACCCCCTGATTACCGAGGAGCACATCACCGCTTTCGGCTGGGCAACCAGTCAGGATCTGGATGAGATTATGGCCATGTCCCTGCGTATCAACGATTTTCTGGGTGGCCTGTTTTACGGTATCGGACTGCGGCTGATCGATTTCAAACTGGAATTTGGCCGAGTCTGGGATGATGACCAGATGAGAATCCTGCTGGCCGATGAGATCAGCCCCGACTCGTGTCGCTTGTGGGATGTCAAAACCAATGAAAAGATGGACAAGGACCGCTTCCGCCGTGATCTCGGCGGTGTGGAAGAAGCCTATCAGGAAGTCGCCCGGCGTCTGGGCATTATGCCTGAAAGCGGACCGCGTGACATGCCCGGTCCCGACACCATTCAATAGACCCTGTCATACCAGGGAAATACCAAGGAGCGATAAAAGTGAAAGCGCGTATTCATGTCATGTTGAAAAACGGCGTTCTTGACCCTCAGGGCAAGGCGGTTCAGCACGCCCTGGGTTCCCTCGGGTTTGATGGTGTCAATGAGGTCCGCCAGGGCAAGATCATTGAACTGGAGCTGGCCGAAACCGACACCGAGGCAGCCCGATCCAGCGTCGATGAAATGTGCCGCAAATTGCTCGCCAACATGGTTATTGAAAACTACACCATCGAGCTGGAAAGCTGAGCCATGAAAACCGCTGTCATCGTTTTTCCGGCCTCGAACTGTGACCGTGACGCCCAGGTCGCCCTGCGCAACACCTTTGGCAGCGAACCGATTATGGTCTGGCACGGTGATGCGACTATGCCTGCGGTGGATTTGATTGTTATTCCGGGCGGGTTCTCCTATGGCGATTATTTGCGCTCCGGTGCCATGGCGGCCAATTCTCCGATCATGCGCGAGGTGGTCACCCAAGCCAATCGTGGGGTTCGGGTTCTCGGCATCTGCAACGGTTTCCAGATACTGAGCGAAGCGGGCTTGCTGCCCGGCGTGCTGATGCGCAATGCCAACCTGAAATTTATCTGTCGCGATGTGTGGTTGCGTGTGGAGCGCAATGATACGGCGTTTACCGCCCTTTATACCCAAAACAGTGCCATTCGCATCCCCATTGCCAACCATGACGGCAACTATTTCGCCGATGATGATACCCTGGCTGGCCTCAACCAGGATAATCTGGTGGCATTTCGCTATTGCGACGAAGGCGGTAATGTCACGGATGGCGCAAATCCAAACGGATCGCTTGAAAATATTGCCGGTATTTACAATAAAAACCTCAATGTTCTCGGCATGATGCCCCACCCCGAACGGCTGATGGAGGCCGAGCTTGGTGGCACGGATGGACGGCCAATGTTCCAAGGTCTTGTGGAAGTACTCGCGGCCTGAGACAACATATAGTATAGTTTTCCCAATCCGATTCGCACCTTCGTGGTGCGAAGGCAATTCAGTGGTACGGGAACATAGTAAATGGCGTCTGCAATTTATACCCCATTCGGTTTTCGGAATTTTTTAACTGCTATCTCACTTCTATTCGTTCTGAGTTCTGCCTCTCCGGCTCTCTCGGGCGGCTTTTATGCCGGTTTTTCCGGCGGCGTAGGGCAAACGTCCGATTCAGACATCAGCGGGACTGGCATCAATTCAAGTGCAGAATTCGAGACCGGCGCGGTGGCATCTATTTCCGTGGGCTATGAGTATGACAGCGGTTGGCGCAACGAAATCGAACTGGGCAGCCGATGGAGCGATGCGGACAGCATCAGCAATAGCGCGGCATCCGGTGATGTACGGGCCCTCAGCGCCATGCTGAATGGCTATTATGATCTATCCACAGACGGGCCTTTTTCGCCCTATGTGGGCCTCGGTCTGGGGGCCGCCAAAGTCAAGGCAAACAGCCTGTCGCCTGTAGCTGCGACCTCCATCAACGATACCGACACGGCCCTGGCCTATCAGGGGATCGTGGGTATGTCCTATCAAGTGTCCCAAGGTATGGCGTTTAATGCCGATTACCGATATTTCTCGACACGGGATCTGGATTTCAACACGGGCAACGGCACCGCAGTCAGCCAGCAATACGCCAACCATGCCCTGATGCTGGGTATCACCTTCAATTTTGGTGGCCAGACAAGTGGATCGGCAAGTGAGCCGGTCAGCCAGGCAGCCGCTGTCATGCCTGCCGCACCCCCTCCAGCCGTCACATTACCGGCCAAACCAAAACCTGAAATCCTGACCGCCGCTGTCGATAACACACAGCAAACGGTCGCACCGAGCCTGCCGACCTATCCCACTGCCTACAGGTTATTATTTGACTGGAACAGTGCGGCGCTTAATGACCAAGGCATGGCGGTTATTCAACTGGCGGCTCACAACGCCCTGAAAATCGAGGACGGTAAAGTCATCCGTATTCTTGTCAGCGGACATGCCGATCGCTCCGGGACCATGAAAAACAACACCAAGCTGTCAAAAATACGCGCCGAGAAAGTCCGCGATGCCCTGGTTGCCCGCGGCGTGGCAAGCCCCTGGATCACCACTGAATGGTTCGGTGAAGACCAGCCGGTACTTGAGACAAAAGACGGGGTCCGCGCAGCCCAGAACAGGCGCGTCGAAATTATCTTCAAGCCTTAAACCAGTTGCCGATAAAAAATGTTAATGGCTTTATACGACAACAATCCGGACTTCTCATGCTACTGCCCCTTTACGATGATAACCCGAAAACACGCATCCGGTTTCAGTACGTCACCGTCACAATAATCGCGCTGTGTGTGCTTGCCTTCCTGGGGCAGCAAGCCCTAAGCGAAGAGGATGGGCATCTTCTGGTTCTTGGCCTCGGAGCCATTCCTGCGGTGATCTTTGGCTATGCGGAGCTGCCCCCGGAACTGTTCATGGTTCCCGCTGATATCACGTTGTTCACCAGCATGTTCCTGCACGCAGGCTGGATGCACCTGATCGGCAATATGCTGTTCCTTTGGGTGCTGGGCGATAACATCGAAGATGCAATGGGTCACACCCGCTTCACGGTTTTCTATATTCTGTGCGGCATGGCTGCGGCTCTGACCCACGGCATCATCGAGCCGACCTCCGAGGTGCCCATGATCGGCGCGTCAGGTGCTATTTCCGGTGTTATCGGGGCCTATTTGCTGCTCCACCCCAAGGCATCGATCCACACCCTGATATTCTATTTTGTCATCGCTATCCCGGCCTGGATTGTGCTCGGCCTGTGGATCGGCATCCAGGTTTTCAGCATCTTCCAGGGCGGTGGCGGCAATGTTGCGTGGTGGGCACACATTGGCGGGCTGGTAGCAGGATTGATCCTGATCCCGTTTTTCAAGCACAAGGATGTTGAGCTGTTACAGGGCATGACGGGCACACCAGATCAACCGGTGCGCCCGCTGCCACGCGGCATCACCATCCGACGCATTGACCGGGGGGCTAAAAAACCGCCCGGTCCGGGTAAACCCTGGGGGTAAACGCGGGATAAAACAGGGTTGATAAGGGGTTAAAGACATTGCTTATCGGACACGATCTGCTATGTACATGCCATCATGGATAATTCAATAAAAATCACCCCCAATATCATCGCCGAACATGGCCTGAATGCCGAGGAATACGCGCTTATACTCGACATTATGGGCCGCGAACCCAACCATACAGAACTGGGTATTTTTTCGGTCATGTGGTCTGAGCACTGCTCGTACAAGTCTTCGAAAAAATGGCTCAAGACCCTGCCCACCACGGCACCCTGGGTGATCTGTGGTCCCGGCGAAAACGCCGGGGTCATCGACATCGGCGATGGCAAGGCCGTCATCTTCAAAATGGAAAGTCACAATCACCCCAGTTATATTGAGCCCTATCAGGGTGCAGCGACCGGGGTCGGCGGTATCATGCGTGATGTTTTCACCATGGGCGCGCGCCCCATTGCCAACCTGAACGCCCTGCGCTTCGGCAGTATTGAGCATCCCAAAACCCGCCATCTGGTGGCCGGAGTGGTATCGGGCATCGGCGGCTATGGCAACTGTATGGGGGTTCCCACCGTGGGCGGCGAATGTGAATTTGATGCGGCCTATAACGGTAATATTCTGGTCAATGCCATGACCATCGGTCTGGCCGAGACGGACCGGATTTTCTATTCGGCGGCCAGCGGCATCGGCAACCCAATCGTTTATGTGGGTGCCAAGACAGGGCGCGACGGCATCCACGGTGCGACCATGGCTTCGACCGAATTTAATGCCGACACCGAGGAAAAACGACCCACCGTACAGGTTGGCGATCCGTTTACCGAAAAACTGTTGCTGGAAGCCTGCATGGAACTGATGGCGACCGATATGATCGTCGGCATCCAGGACATGGGGGCCGCCGGACTGACCTCTTCGTCTTTTGAGATGG
The DNA here is from genome assembly GCA_024279135.1 of Alphaproteobacteria bacterium. Classification (GTDB taxonomy): domain Bacteria; phylum Pseudomonadota; class Alphaproteobacteria; order Rhodospirillales; family Casp-alpha2; genus JABJOR01. Next base: position 359,119 of record JAJRRU010000010.1, on the reverse strand, counting down.
CGTCCAAAGGCGGCATGGGTGTGGAGCTGGATCTGGATATGGTACCCCAGCGCGAACCCGACATGACGGCCTATGAAATGATGCTGTCGGAAAGCCAGGAACGTATGCTCATGGTCCTGAAACCCGACTGTGAAGAAGCAGCAAAGGCCATTTTCGATAAATGGGAGCTGGATTTCTCCGTGGTCGGCAGGTTAACCGACACCGGCCACATGGTTCTGCGTCACAAGGGTCAGGTGGTTGCCGATCTGCCCATCGATCCGCTGGCCGAGGCATCGCCCGAATATGACCGGCCCTGGGTCAAGACAGTTGCTGCCAAAACAGCGGCAACCGTTACCGGTACTGTTGCCCGGCAACAGCCCCTCGAGGTTCTCAAGGCCCTGCTCGCCACACCCGATCTGGCAAGCAAACGCTGGATATGGGAACAGTACGATCACATGGTTATGGCCGATACGGTGGTCCGCCCGGGTGGCGATGCGGCAATGGTCCGTGTCTTTGGTACCAACAAAGGTCTGGCATCGACCAGCGATTGCACGCCGCGATACTGTTTCGCCGATCCCATCCAGGGCGGCAAACAGGCCGTTGCCGAAGCCTGGCGCAACATCACCGCGACCGGGGCCACACCATTGGCGTGCACCGACAATATGAATTTTGGCAACCCCCAGAAACCTGAGATTATGGGCCAGTTTGTGGGCTGTATCGACGGCATGGGGCAAGCCTGCATCGCACTGGATTTCCCCATCGTATCGGGCAATGTATCGCTCTACAACGAAACCGAGGGCAAGGCTATCCTGCCCACACCGGTGATTGGCGGGGTCGGTATTATTGACGATATATCGAAATGTGCGACCATTGCCTTTAAGGATAGCGATCATATTCTGATCGTGATCGGTGATACGCTGGGCCATGTGGGTCAGTCGCTGTACATGAAACTGGCTGAACCGGATAATAAGACCACTTACGCCCCGCCTTTGGTCGATCTTGAGAGTGAACGTACCAACGGTGACTTTGTCCGCCAGCAGATCCTTGCCGGTACGGTCACGGCCTGTCATGATATTTCAGGCGGCGGATTGCTGATAGCGGTTGCGGAAATGGCCATGGCCGGAAATATAGGCGTCCAGCTTGATCCGGCGTTCACCGAAGATGGTTCCATCAATGACTGGATGTTTGGTGAGGATCAGGCCCGATATCTGTTGACCACCGGCCCCGATAATTCACAAGCCTTGTTACAGGCCGCGCAAAGCGCCGGGGTCAGGGCGATGTGTCTGGGCACAACGGGCGGCGAAACCATTAGTATTGACCAGCACGGACAGGTTGCCTTGCAAGATTTACGTGCCTGCCACGAGGGCTGGATGCCGGAATATATGGCGATCTGATCAGGCGCGAAGGAGCATTACGTAATACCCATATTTTTCTTATGGTTGACGTGATGCCATTACGGACCATATCGTGACTATAGATATAACAAATCTATGCAAAGGACATAACAAATCTATGCAAAGGACATAAACCATGGCTATGGAAGCGACTGATATTGAACGCCTGATTAAAGAAGCCTTGCCTGATGCGCAAGTCAGCATCGAAGACCTGGCCGGCGATGGCGATCATTATTCGGCCCATGTCATCTCCCAGACATTTGAAGGTATGAACCGCGTCCAGCAACACCAGCTTGTCTACAATGCATTGCAAGGCCGAATGGGCGGCGAACTTCACGCCCTTGCCCTGCAAACCAGCGTACCCAATAACGACACTTAAGCAAAACTGTGACATAAGGACCAACTGAAATGACTGATAACCCTGTATTCGATCGTATCCAGAGCGAAATTGATGAAAACCAGATAGTGCTGTTCATGAAGGGCAGCCCCATGATGCCACAGTGCGGATTTTCGGCTGCGGTCAGTACCTTGCTGACCAATCTTCAGGTTAAATTTAAAGGTATCGACGTGCTGCAAGACGGCGAGATCAGGGATGGCGTCAAGGCGTTCTCAAACTGGCCGACCATTCCCCAGCTCTACGTCAAGGGCGAGTTTGTCGGTGGTTGTGACATTATCCGTGAAATGTATGAAAACGGTGAACTGGAACAACTGTTGAAAGACAAACAAGTGGAATTTGCCGCCTGAACATCGAACACCCGGAAAAACACAAACATTCAAGGCCGTACCCCAGACCGGGTGCGGCCTTTTTGTTTTATCCGCTTAGGGTCCAGACCCTAGTTCGTCGGGTAGTCCTTTGGATAATTTGACCCTTCGGGCGGTATGGGCGAATTTTTCCGACCACACGCGCTCAGAGCCAAAGCCAGAATAACCACAATCACCGGCATGTTCCGGCCGATGCTGCACAAACCCTTCAATAAATATCCCATAGAGCGATCCTGTAATTATAAAAACCGTTCGGCCGCCAACTTGGCGGCTGCCATAACATTTTCCGGTGCCGTGCCGCCGAAACTGCGCCGTGAGGCTACCGAGTTTTCCACTCCAAGCACGGAAAACACCGCCTCGGTAATACCACTTTCAACGCCCTGCATTTCTGTCAGAGACAACGCCTCAAGGCCCAGTCCCTTGTTTTCAGCCAGCTTGACCAAAGCCCCGGTGACATGATGGGCATTGCGAAACGGTAAACCCAATTCACGCACCAGCCAGTCAGCCAGATCGGTTGCCGTAGCATACCCGGTCCCGGCTGCGGCGGCCATGGTATCACCATTGACCTCAACCTGGTCCATCATGCCGGTCATGGCAGCAATGCACAATTCCAGTGACTGAGCGGCATCGAAGACGGGTTCCTTGTCTTCCTGCATATCCTTGCCATAGGCCAACGGCAAACCCTTCATGACCATCAAAAGCGCGTTCATGGCCCCGACGATGCGGCCGATCTTGGCGCGCACCAGTTCGGCGGCATCGGGGTTGCGTTTTTGCGGCATGATAGAGCTGCCGGTGGAAAACCCGTCGGAAAGCCTGATGAAGTCGAACTGGGAAGACGTCCAGATGACGATTTCCTCGGCCAGACGGGACAGGTGCATGGCCGCTATTGACGCGGCAGAAAGAAATTCCAGGGCGAAATCCCGGTCCGATACACCATCCAGCGAATTGGCCGTGGGCCGCGCAAAACCGAGGGCCTGGCTGGTCATCTGGCGATCAATGGGAAACGACGTGCCGGCCAGCGCCGCCGAACCAAGCGGGCATTCGTTCAGCCGCGCACGACAGTCGGCAAAGCGCCCCCGGTCGCGGCCAATCATTTCCACATAAGCCAGCATGTGATGGCCGAAAGTTACCGGCTGGGCGGTTTGCAAATGGGTAAATCCCGGCATCACAGTTGCGGCATGGTGCTTGGCCAGATCAATCATGACACCCTGAAAACTCTGCAAGGCACCATCGATGCCATCGAGGGTATCACGTACCCAGAGCTTGAAATCGGTCGCGACCTGATCGTTGCGCGAACGCGCCGTATGCAACCGGCCCGCCGCCTCGCCGATCAGTTCTGCCAACCGGGATTCCACATTCATGTGAATATCTTCCAGGGCGGCCTTGAAATTAAAATTTCCTGCTTCGATTTCGTCCCGTATCTGATCCAGCCCGCGTTGGATTTCCTCTCCGTCTTTGGCTGCGATAATGTCACAGGCAACCAACATGGCCGCATGGGCTTTAGAGCCTGCGATATCCTGGGCATACAGGCGCTTGTCGAAACTGATCGAGGCGTTGATGGCTTCCATCAGGGCGTCAGGTCCGCCCGCGAACCGGCCACCCCACATGGTGCTGACAGATGTTTTAGTCTGGGAATTATCATCGGCCATGATCGTATCCTGGTCAATATGGTTATAAATGTTACACGCCGTGGATTTTGGTCATAATTTCATACGTTGCAAGCCTTGAAAACATTTGATCGAAAAATTCAAAGCTATTCTTGTGCAAAACCATGCGACACGATAGGATTCTGGCATAAAGGCAGCTTCCAATTCAACTCTAATTCTGGTGCCCGTCATGATACGTACAGACACGCTTAAAGTATTTTCCCGTGCGGTCTTTTTACCCCTCGTTCTGGTGGTGACTTTGCAGGGTTGTGTGTCAGAAAACACACAATGGGAACACCCCTCAATTGCGCGGGCCGACTGGGATGTAGACGCGGCGCAATGCAAATGGGAAGCCAAACAAAAGGCCGACAGGGACTATCGGGATCGCGCTGCCCTGACCCAGCAAAGAAGTTACAAGAACACCCAGTCCATTGATGCCATGTTCGCCGCAAGCGATATCAACAAAACCGCCATAACCCTGTTTTCACGTTGTATGGCCGACCTGGGCTACGTTGAAGCGGCTGACGATCAGGGTAATCCATAAACATGAGCCAGCAAGATCGCCTGAGTAACCTGCGCAAGGAACTGACCGATCTGGGTGTGGATGGCTTTATTGTCCCGCGTACCGATCGCTATCAAGGTGAATACATCCCGCCGGATGCCGAACGTCTGGCATGGCTGACCGGGTTTACCGGATCAGCCGGTCTGGCCATAATCCTCAAGCAAACAGCCGCCATCTTCGTGGACGGCCGTTATACCCTGCAGGTCAGGTCCGAAGTGCCGGAGAGCCTCTATACATTTTTGCACCTGATCGATGATCGCCCGGCAGACTGGGTCGGCACACAGTTACTAGAAGGCCAGAAACTGGCTTATGATCCGTGGCTGATGACACCCAAGCAAATCGAGGCCTTTGAAAAAACTGTCCGCGAGGCCGGTGGCGAACTGGTCAGCCTCGATCAAAACCCCATCGATGCCATCTGGGGTGATCGCCCGGCCGCACCACAAGGTGCCATTGTGGCCCACCCGTTGTGCTACAGCGGACGATCCAGCCTGGATAAATGTAGCGAGATTGCCGCCTTGCTTGGCGACAATCAGCAACACAGCGCGGTTTTAATTAAACCTGAAACCATCGCCTGGCTGCTCAATGTGCGCGGCGATGATCTGGACCATTCACCCCTGCCCCTGTCGCTTGCAATTATCCATGATACGGGCAAGGTAGAATGGTTCGTGGATGAGGCTAAACTATCAACCACCCTGCGCGATCATCTGGATGACAGCGTCACCGTGGCACAACCCGAAGCACTGGCAGCCTCCTTGGACGTCTTGTCTAAAAATACCAGGACCGTGCGCCTGAGTGCGACCGACACACCTTTCTGGATCGCCAATACATTAAAAACCGGCGGCGCTCAGGTTATCTACGACAGCGACCCATGCGAATTACCCAGGGCGCGAAAGAACCAGCAGGAATTAAGCGGTGCGCGTGACGCCCACCACCGCGACGGCATTGCCCTGACCCGGTTTCTGTGTTGGCTTGATGTTGAGACCGCCCACCGCGATATCACCGAAATGGAAGCCGCCGACCATCTGGCTGATTTACGCCGCGAAGGCGACCTGTTTAAAAGTTTGAGCTTCGATACAATCGTCGGGTCGGGGCCCAACGGGGCTATCGTTCACTACCGGGTCAATGAGCGTTCCAACCAGATACTGGTTCGAAATTCTCTGTTTCTGGTGGACTCCGGCGCCCAGTATCTGGATGGCACCACAGATGTCACACGAACAATTTCCATCGGTCAGCCAGACGATGAGATGCGTGATAATTTCACCCGTGTCTTACAAGGCCATATAGCCCTGACCATGGCCCGCTTCCCGGAGGGAACCACGGGCTCGCAACTGGACCCGTTTGCCCGACAAGCCCTGTGGCGGGTTGGACTGGATTACGATCACGGCACGGGGCACGGCGTGGGCAGCTATCTGAACGTGCACGAAGGGCCGCAACGCATCTCAAAGTCCCACAGCACTATCGCCCTGGAACCGGGTATGATTATTTCCAATGAACCGGGTTTCTACAAATCCGGACATTATGGCATCCGCATGGAAAATCTGGTTGCGGTTTGCAACATCGATTTCCCCAACCCCAGTAATGCGAGTGTTCTCGGCTTTGAAACCCTGACCAGGGCACCCATCGATCTGGCACTGGTCAATCCTGCCATGATGACGGATGTGGAACTGGGCTGGCTGAACGATTATCATACAACCGTCTATCACGACCTGCGCCATGAACTTGATGATGAAACGGCCAAGTGGCTGAAAACCGAAACCCAGGCGGTATATTGAACCCAATAGCATTCGGAGACCATTATGTCCGTCTACACCAGGATCGCTGAATTTCACCAGGATATGACCACATGGCGACAAGATATTCACGCCCACCCGGAACTGTGTTTCGAAGAGGTTCGCACCAGCGCCATTGTCGCTGAAAAGCTCCGGGGCTGGGGAATGGAGGTTCATACCGGTCTGGCCAGAACCGGCGTTGTCGCCACATTGCGAGGGCGCGGCGATGGCACACGGTCCATAGCCCTGCGCGCCGACATGGACGCACTTCCTTTGCAGGAAACTGCCCAGCGGTCCTACATGTCACGCCATGATGGCAAGATGCATGCCTGTGGTCACGATGGTCATACGGCCATGTTGCTGGGTGCGGCGCGGTATCTGGCCGAAACACGGAATTTTGATGGCACGGTATATTTTATCTTTCAACCCGCCGAGGAAGGCGGCGGCGGTGCCAAGGTCATGATGGACGAGGGCCTGTTTGAAAAATTTCCCTGTGACTATGTCTATGGCATGCACAATCACGCAGGCGCTCCGGTGGGCACATTTACCATCAAAGCAAACGCTTTTTTCGCCGCAGCAGACACCGCCATGATCACCATTACGGGCAAGGGAGGACATGCGGCGTGGCCTGATCGGTGTATCGACCCCATCGCCACGGGCGTACAACTCCATACAGCCCTGCAAACCATCATCAGCCGCAATACCAACCCGTTGGACAAGGCAGTGCTCAGCGTCACCATGTTCAACAGCGGAACGGCATCCAACGTGATTTCTGATACCGCATCCCTGGGCATGACAATCCGCGCACTGGATGGAGAAACCCGCGCCATGATTCGGCAAAGAATTTTCCAGATCAGCGAAGGTCTGGCCCAAGCCAATGGCATCCAGATCCAGGTCGACTACCAGGACGGCTACCCTGTCTTGGTGAATGATCCGAAACACACCGAGATCGCCGCCGACGTGGCGGCCAGCATCGTCGGTGAGGACAACGTGGAACGCGACGCCGATTATGTCATGGGCAGCGAAGACTTCGCCTTTATGCTGGAAGAAAAACCCGGCGCCTATATCTGGATCGGCCAAAGCGACGAAGACCACACCTCCGGCCTGCATAACCCGGCTTATGATTTCAACGACAAGGTACTGACCACCGGCGCCAGCTACTGGGCGGCCATTGTCGAGCAGTCTCTGCCTCGGTAAAGAAGGGTTTAACACAGAGTACACAGAGGGTTCACAGAAATCACGGAGAAGAAGAAAAGAAACCTCTCTTGCGCGAAGCGCCCTCATCTTGCTCTGTGATCTCTGTGGTTAAATCTTCTTTTCCCCCGGAACCCGGAACTTCTCTGGTGCAAAGACCCAATCGGCCCAAGCTATCGTATTTGTTCCACAATAATCCCGTAACACACCTGATTCCGAGTAAGTAGTTCTGATAGGTAAAGTTTCAGATACCGGTGTCTTTCCTCTCTTATTCAAATGTCTACGCACTATAGTTTCTGCACCAACATTCGAAAAATATATGCATAATGTACGCAACAAATTGATACGCGCATCATTATTCAATCGTGATTTTGGGACATGCATGTGAAATTTTCTAACTATTTCTCCCTCAAAATATTTCTCGACTACTAAACAAATTTCTGAAGGTTTAAGTTTTCCACATAATTTATGATATTCGTACATCAAGTAATTCCCCCTGCTATAGAACCATTAAACCGCCTCCGGCAGATCCACGGCGATGCTGGCGATGTCTTCAATGATAGTATTGAGGTCGAAATCCTTGGGCGTGTAGACCCGCGTCACACCGGCGACCAGCAAGGTATTGGCATCAACCTCGGGGATGATGCCGCCGACCACCACGGGCACGTCATCAATACCTCTGGTTTTCATGCGCGCCAGAATATCACCGACCAGCGAAATGTGGGAACCCGACAGGATGGACAGGCCGATGATGTGGACGTTTTCCTGCAAGGCGGCCTCGACAATTTCATCGGGGGTCAGGCGGATGCCTTCGTAAACCACCTCCATACCGGCGTCCCGTGCCCGCACGGCGATCTGTTCAGCACCGTTTGAATGACCATCCAGACCCGGCTTGCCGACCAGTATTTTCAGCCGTCGACCGAGCTTTTTTGAGGCGGCTTCAACGCCATTTCGTGCAGCTTGGATACTGCTGGCCGAGCTAACGCCACCACCCGAGATACCCCCTGAAATTCCAGTGGGGGCGCGGTATTCACCATAGACCTCTCGCAGTACCTGAGCCCATTCTCCGGTGGTCACACCTGCGTGTGCACAGGTTATGGACGGCTCCATGATATTGCGCCTCTCAACAGCCGCCGAACGCAACCCAGCCAGCGCCGCATCGGTGGCTGTCTGGTCGCGAGCCGCACGCCAGGCCTGCAATCGCTCGATCTGCTCGGCTTCGGCGCGGGGGTCCACGGTCATGATCGCGTCCCCATCCGTACCCTGACTGGTCAACGGGCTTTCTTCTGTCTCAATAAATTTATTCAGTCCGACCACCACCTGTTCGCCGCTTTCAATGGCCCGTACACGGTCGGCGTTGGATTGTACCAACTGGCGCTTCATATAACTTTGTTCCACCGCCACAATGGCCCCACCCAGGCCATCAATACGGGCCAGTTCTTCCAGCGCTTGCGCCACCAGTTGCTCGACTTTTTCATCGATCACGTGGGAGCCATTAAAAATATCGGCATATTCCAGCAGGTCAGTCTCGTAAGCCATGATCTGTTGCAGGCGCAGAGACCATTGCTGGTCCCATGGGCGTGGCAAGCCCAGGGCCTCGTTCCAGGCCGGTAATTGTACGGCCCGCGCGCGGGCATCTTTGGACAGCACCACGGCGAGCATTTCCAGCAATATCCGGTAAACATTGTTTTCCGGCTGTGGTTCGGTCAGCCCCAGTGAGTTGACCTGTACCCCGTAGCGAAAGCGCCGCATCCTGGGATCATCCACGCCATAGCGTTCGGCGGTGATCTGGTCCCACAACCGGGCAAAGGCGCGCATCTTGCACATTTCGGTAATAAACCGGATGCCCGCATTAACAAAAAAACTGATGCGGCCAACCACCGCCGGGAAATCGGCATCAGGCACCTGCCCGGAAGCCTTTACCGCATCAAGCACGGCAGTCGCGGTGGCCATGGCAAAGGCCAGTTCCTGAACCGGGGTAGCCCCGGCTTCCTGCAAATGATAGGAACAGATATTGATTGGGTTCCACCGGGGCACTTCCGTATAGGTAAAAGCCACCGTATCAGCGATCAGTTTAAGGCTCGGTTCGGGCGGGAAAATATAGGTTCCCCGGCTGAGATATTCCTTGATGATATCGTTTTGTACCGTACCGCTCAATTTGTCACGCGCCACGCCCTGGCGTTCGGCAGCCGCAATATAAAGCGCCAGTTGCCAGGCCGCCGGGGCATTAATGGTCATGGATGTATTCATCTGATCCATGGGGATACCCTCGAACAGGGCCTCCATATCACCCAGATGGCAGATCGGCACGCCAACCTTGCCAACCTCGCCGCGGGCCAGGGGGTGGTCGGAATCGTAACCCGTCTGGGTCGGCAGATCGAAGGCAATAGACAAACCGGTCTGACCCTTGGACAGGTTCTTGCGATACAAGGCATTGGATTGCTGGGCGGAAGAATGACCGGAATAGGTGCGGATCAGCCACGGACGGTCTTTAAGCCCCTGCTTATGCGCTTTATTGTGCGTCTCATCATGCCCCTTTGGTTGCGCTGCGGTATTTTCTTTTGCACTCGCTAACATATCAACCATCCAAAATCTCCAAAAGCCAGAATTATTCCCAATTAGTATACATACAAAGTAAAATACGCAATAAAATTACGCTTGCAGGGCAAATAACATTCCAATATAACTTTACATGTTGTTGTGCATTGCGAAATTTTTAACCCTTATTTTGCCTGGAGCCTCTACCATGAGTGATACTGCCGAAGTCATCAACCTGTTTGACGGACAAACTAAAAAAGACCTGTACGAATTGGGCGAAATTCCACCGCTGGGTCATGTACCGTCTAAGATGTATGCTTGGGCTATCCGTCGCGAACGTCATGGCAACCCCGATACGGCCATGCAGGTTGAAGTGGTGGACACCCCCAAGCTGGACAGTCACGAGGTTCTGATCATGGTCATGGCCGCCGGGGTCAACTACAACGGCGTTTGGGCTGCTCTGGGCACCCCCATCAGCGTGTTTGATGTGCACAAGGACGAATACCACATTGCCGGGTCTGATGCTTCCGGTATGGTCTGGGCCGTGGGCTCCAAAGTAACCCGCTTCAAGGTCGGTGACGAGGTGGTGGTGCACTGTAACCAGGACGACGGCGACGACGAGGAATGCAACGGCGGCGACCCGATGTTTTCAACCAGCCAGCGGATCTGGGGATATGAGACCCCCGACGGCTCCTTCGCCCAGTTTACCCGTGTCCAGGTCCAGCAATGTATGCCACGCCCCAAACACCTGACCTGGGAAGAAAGCGCCTGTTATGTGCTGACCCTGGCGACGGCCTACCGCATGTTGTTTGGTCACCGCCCGCATATCCTGCGACCGGGCCATAATGTATTGATCTGGGGTGCGTCCGGCGGACTGGGCTCCATGGCCATCCAACTTTGCGCCACGGCAGGCGCCAACGCCATCGGCGTAATATCCGACGAAGCAAAACGTGAATTTGTCATGTCGCTGGGCGCCAAGGGTGTTATCAACCGCAAGGAATTTAATTGTTGGGGACAATTGCCCGAGGTCAACGGTGAGGGATTTGGCGTCTACATGAAAGAGACCCGCAAGTTTGGCAAGGCGATCTGGGACATCACCGGCAAGGGAAACGATGTTGATTTTGTTTTTGAGCATCCCGGCGAATCGACCTTTCCCGTGAGCTGTAACGTAGTGCGGCGCGGCGGCATGGTGGTATTTTGTGCCGGGACCACCGGGTTTAACCTGACCATGGACGCGCGATTTGTCTGGATGCGCCAGAAACGCATTCAAGGCAGCCATTTCGCCAACCTGAAACAGGCCGCGCAAGCCAACCAGTTGATGATCGAACGGCGCATCGATCCGTCCATGTCAGAGGTGTTCTCATGGGACGATATCCCCGAAGCCCACATGAAAATGATGAATAACGAACACAAACCCGGTAATATGGCCGTACTGATCCAGGCCAAAAAACCCGGACGGCGCACCATGGAAGATTGCATCGAAGAATAACTCCTGATCACGGCACGAGAATACCCATGACCACCCAAGACCCAACGCCGCCCCTCGACGATCTGCTTGAGCTGACCGGTGATGCGGTTCGTTCAACCGAGACATTGTTATCCCAGGCCCACGATCATGTGCTGGGGCAGGTAACCAAAAATGGCCGGGTGGACAGTGGTTTGCTGGAAGCTGAACAACTGGCCGCTCACGGATTTGCCTGGCTGGCCACCTACACCGAAAGCCTGCGCCAACTCCATGGCTGGGCCGAACGATTGGCAGCCAGCGACAGGTTTGGAACTGTCGAAAAACTGATTCTGCAAATCGGCTTCGGCGAATATTGCAGCCAGATATGCGGTGGCATCCCGCTTAGCCAGGTCGAGATCATCCGGCCCCGCGATATGGGCTTGACCTCACAGCAGACTCACGGGTTTTTTAAGGGAGGCGTCAAACGGCTGGTCACCGAGGGTAATACCGCCGCGGCCCGCATGGCCCTCGCGCGCGCGCTGGAAGATGCCAACGAAACAGGCGATTACGGTGCGCTGGGTTTCGATGACGACATGCTGGACATGGTGCGCGATCAGTTCCGCCGGTTTACCCGCGAACAGATCGACCCCCATTGCCACCAGTGGCACCTGAATGACGAACTGATCCCCATGACGGTGATCGATCAGATGGCCGAACTGGGGGTGTTTGGCCTGACCGTGCCGGAACAATGGGGCGGGCTTGGCATGAGCAAAACCGCCATGTGCGTGGTGACAGAGGAACTGTCGCGCGGCTATATCGGTGTGGGTTCATTAGGCACCCGATCAGAAATCGCCGCCGAATTGATCCGTCTGGGCGGCACGGACGCCCAGAAAGAACACTACCTGCCGAAACTTGCCAGCGGCGAGATATTGCCCACGGCGGTCTTCACCGAACCCAACACGGGCTCCGATCTGGGCAGCCTCCAAACCCGCGCCGAACGCCGTGGTGACAGCTACCGGGTGACCGGCAACAAAACATGGATCACCCATGCCGCGCGCTCAGATTTGATGACCCTGCTGGTGCGCACCGATCGCGACGAGCCGGGTTACAAGGGGCTGTCCATGCTGCTCGCCAGCAAACCACGCGGCACCGAAGGTGATGATTTTCCCGCCCAGGGCATGAGTGGTGGCGAGATTGGCGTGCTCGGCTATCGCGGCATGAAAGAATATGAACTGCGTTTCGATGATTTCCAGGTGCCGAGCGAAAATTTGCTGGGCCAGGTCGAGGGCCAGGGTTTCAAACAACTTATGGCAACCTTCGAGTCGGCCCGCATCCAGACCGCCGCACGCGCCGTTGGTGTGGCCCAGAACGCCATGGAACTGGGCCATACATACGCCCGTGAACGTATCCAGTTTGGCAAACCGATCTATGAATTCCCGCGCATCGGCGGCAAGATCGCCTGGATGGCGGTTGAAACAATGATGGCCCGTCAATTGAGTTATTTTGCCGCCCGCGAACGCGATCAGGACCGCCGGTGTGACATCCAGGCCGGCATGGCAAAACTTCTGGCCGCCCGCGTGGCCTGGTCCAACGCCGACAATGCCCTGCAAATTCATGGCGGCAACGGTTACGCGCTGGAATTTCCCATATCGCGGGTACTATGCGACGCCCGCATCCTCAATATCTTCGAGGGGGCTGCCGAAATCCAGAGCAACGTTATTGCCCGAGGGTTACTTAGCCCGCGAAACTGACGCGCTGCATACCGCGCACGGAATTACCCAGATAGATAGCGTCACAGCTAATAAGGTCATCAGGATACAGCACGGACTGGCGAACCGGCATACCGTCGTACAGGCCATCGGCCAGTAATTTCTGGCGCAACGTGCCGTCGAGTAAACCGCAAGAAACGGGTGGCGTTAAAATTATATTACCGCGCTCGATGAAAATATTTGACCGACTGGCTTCCGTCAGTTCCCCGCGCTGGTTGATGAACAGCACTTCCTGTGCATCAAGATATTGCTGCACATGGCTCAGGGCGTCCTCAAACATCTGGCGTTCGGTTGTCTTGTGGTAGAGAAATACGTTTGCGCTGTCTACCGGGTCCGCCCACAAGACGCACCGTAACACACTTTCCGGCTCAGTGGGTTCCAGCGCGAAGGCCTGAACCTCAATTTCGCCGTATTCATCCAGCAGCAACCGTATGCGCAAATCATGACCGACTGGTTTTTCAACGCCGTGCAAGGCCTCTTCCACCGCATCGCGCTGGCAGACAAATCCGAAATACCGGGCCGAGTTGCTCAACCGTTTGAGGTGATAGTAGAGCAGCACCAAACCGTCTTCGTGGTGCCATAACAGGGTTTCCAGCAGGCGAAAACGGCGCGCGGGATCGTGAAGGAATTTAGCCTTTAACAGGCATTCCTCATATTCTGCCTGATTGTCCGAGTCGTAAATAATCGCACTGCCGATCCCCATCACACCTTCCCGAAATCCTTCTCCTTGCAGGCACACTGTGCGAATAGCTACATTAAAATGCACGGCTCCATCGGCATCAAACGCACCGATGGAACCGGTATAGACGCCACGTTGGCGGGCTTCCAGTTCATGGATAATTTCCATGGCCCGAACCTTGGGCGCACCGGTTACCGAACCACAAGGGAATGTCTGGGCGATCACATCGCGTACGGTGATATCATCACGCAAGGTGGCTTCAATGGTCGAGGTCATCTGGTGCAGGGTCGGATAGGTCTCTATCTGAAACAGGTCGGTAACCTTGACGCTGCCTATCTCGGCAATCCGTCCAATATCATTGCGTAACAAATCTACGATCATCAGATTCTCGGCCTGGGTCTTGCTATCTTTACGAAATTCAAGCTTGGCAATCTGATCCTGCTTTAAATCAACCGAACGGGGCAGGGTTCCCTTCATGGGTCTGGCTTTGATATGGCGCTCATCAATGTGCACAAACATTTCCGGCGAGGCCGACAGCACTTTGAAATCCGGTGTCCAGATAATAGCACCATGGGCGGCCTTCTGTTTACGGCGTAAATCCCGGTAAAACGCCAGCCCGTCACCGGTAAAGTCAAAATGCAGGTCAAAGGTGTAGTTCACCTGATAAACGTCACCAGCTATGAGGTATTCCTTGATGCGGGCCACATCATCAAGATATCGCTCACGCCCGATAGACGGGCTCACCTCACCGACCCGGTAGTGCGCATCATCATCGATAGCAAAAAATTCTTCAAACTCACGCGACGGGAACGACTGGCGACTGGCAAACAATCCGATCCACATCAGGGGCATACCCCCGCTCGCCAGCCCGCTTTTCCGCTCGGCAAAAAGCGCCGACAAGGATGGTTCCAGCAGGTAACCCAGTTCATAGGACAGATAACCCGCACCATGAAGCCCCCGCCCGGCGGCTCCCTGTAGTACCGCAAGCCCGGCCTCAACCTGATCAGGGGTAAAGACCTGAATTATCTCAACAGGATCACGATACAGCACACAATCACTCTGCGGCGTGGATCGGTCATCCAGCAGAACAAAAGTTTCATGTTGGAAGTCATTATTCCGGTTATTCACCATCAATCTCCGGTCCGTCACGACAGGCTGACATTATTGAAATGTTCAAACATGCTGGTCAAGCATGGCGAAGGACAATATTCTTGGATTTATGTCACACATTGCTATATGACATTCAATGATTTTATGACACGGAAAATTATGAACAAACAACACCTCAACTATCCCTCCTTGCACAATCGACGTCGCTTCCTTGCCCTGGGGTTGGGATTAGGCCTGGGATTGCTGGTCGCGGCCTGCGATCAGAGCGATCCGGAGAACCCGGCAAACCCACAGGCCTGCAACGATAACGCCGACAATCCCAACACACAAATCAGGCTGAGCCCCCATACCCTGGAACGTCTGGATGGCGAGATGATCCCTATGAGCATCTATGATGGCAAGGTGGTGGTGGTCAATATCTGGGCCACGTGGTGCGCACCGTGCCGCCGTGAAATGCCTGCCTTACAGATCCTGAGTGACCGTCTTGACCCGGACAAGGCTGTTGTGCTCGGCATTTCCATAGACCGCGCGCCTGAAAAAAACGTACAGGCATTTCTTGAAGAAACCGGGGTGACCTTCCCCACCTTTCTCGACCCCAAAAAAGCCCTGATCGGGCGAAAGTGGAAAGTATCCAGTTTGCCGGAAACATTTATTTTTGCCCCTGATGGATGTTTAATGGAAAGAATCGTGGGCGTGCGTGATTGGGACTCCGATCAGGCTTACAATTCTTTACGTGAATTAATGGTTGAATAATGAAATATATAATCCTGTTTTTGATCGGTTTCGTTTTTTTCGCCCCAACAACCCTGAGGAGTGATGATATGGTCGCCCATGACTGGCAACCGGGATCGCCGTGGCGCGCAGAATACATGCAGGACCATGCGTTGGTTGGTAAAATCTGGTCCACAAAATCCAACGAATTTATCGGGCCAGACGAACTGGTGGCGGCCCTGGGACAGGCAAATTATATATTACTTGGCGAAAAACACGACAACCCGGATCACCACTCTATCCAGGCCTGGCTGGTGGGGAACCTGTTGGATAACCATCGCAAGCTTGCCGTGGCATTTGAAATGTTCGCCATGGACAAGAAACAAATTTTAGAAACCTTTCTGGCGTCCGGGTCTAATGATGCGGCGGACATCGCCGAGTTGACCGACTGGAAAAACAGTGGCTGGCCGGACTGGAAACACTACCTGCCCATTGCCCAGCATGCTATGGATGCCGGGGTGCCTATCCTGGCGACCAACATGACCCGCGCCCAGGCCATGGCCATGGTTCGTCACAATGAAACCTTCCTGGACAAACAAACCATCAGCACAATGGGCCTCGACCGGGCTTTCCCCGAGGCCATGACCGCATCCCAGACCATGGATCTGGTCCGCAGCCATTGCAGCATGATGCCCGAAAACATGGTCGAACCCATGTTACGCGCCCAGACCACCAAAGACGCCATGATGGCCCATGTCATGATCGGTGCCGCAGATACGGAAGGCCTGGACGGGGCCATCCTGATTACCGGCGGCGGTCATGCCCGTAACGACTGGGGCGTGCCGTGGTACCTGGATCAACGGCGCAGCGTTAACGCATCGGTCATCAGTCTGGTCATGTTAGAAGTCGACGAGGGGGCTATCTCTGTCGGGGATTACGGCCATGACTGGGATAACATAAATCCGCCATTTGACTATCTGTGGTTTACGCCACGTATCGAACTGGGCGACCCGTGCGATAAATATGCCGAACAACTCAAGAACATGGGTAAATCCAAGTCTGCACAATAAAGTAACGGGATTAAAATGCTGAGGACTATTTAGCGGTAAAAAAATTCAGTGTCCCGTTAAACGCCGCGATACGTTCAATGGCATCATCGAGCAGGACATCTTCCACACCAAGATTTAACCGCAGGAACCCGGTGGCACTGGGACCAAAAGGTGTCGTTGGCAGGGTTGCAACGCCCTGATCATCGAGCAACCGGGTGGCATATTCCTGCGCACTCAGCCCGGTGCCACGAACATCCAGCATGGCGAACATGCCGCCCTGTGGCGGTTTACAGGACAGGCCCGGCAATTTATCAAGGAAACCACAGACCCGCAGGCGGCGGTCTTCGTATGTTGGTTTCATATCGGCCAGACCATCGGGGTTTTCCTGCAAGGCCACTATGGCGGCGTCCTGAATAAATGTCGGCGAACCGTAGGTCCCGCACAGAATAAGCCGACCCAGATGACCCGCCAGTTCCATGGGAACAATTGCCCAGCCCAAACGCCAACCTGCCATGGCATGGGATTTTGACAGGCTGCTGATGGTCACGGCGCGGCTGTCCATGCCCGGTAAGATCGCCGGCGATATATGTTCATACCCATAGGTAATATCGCCGTATACTTCGTCTGAAACCAGCCAGAGATCATGCTCGCAACATAGCTCGGCGATACCTTCCAGCAATTTTCGCGGATAAACCGCGCCGGTGGGATTATTGGGAGTGGCAAAGAATATAGCCCGTGTTTTGTCCGTAATAGCGCTGGCAATATCCTCGACGGTCGGATGAAAATCATTTTCAGCCCTCGAGGCAACCCGGACAATATCACCGCCCGCCGCATTTATGGTCGCCGGATAGGTCAGGTACATAGGTTCGGGCACGATAGCCTCGCAACCCGGATCGAGCAGACACTGGGCCACATTATAAAGCGCATGTTGGGCACCCAGGGTCACCAGTACCTGATCGGGTGATACCTGAAGGCCGGTTTTACGGCTATGGCGCTCGGCGATGACCTGACGCAGATCCAGCTCTCCCGATATGGTAGGATAATTTGTCCGTCCGCGCAGCAAGCTGTTATAGGCCGCTTCGACAACCGGTTCTGGGGTTTCAAAATCGGTATTTCCCACCGATAACAGAATTATGTCCTGACCCTCCGATTTCCTTTGTGCGGCGGTGACATGAATATCCCAGGCGTCTGTCGCTTCGCCGCAAAAACTGTCTACCCGATCCGCATATTTCATCGCTCAACCCTATACATTAAAACAGAAATTAGAATTAGACATTCACCCCGAAGCGTGACTTTGATTATCATCGTTTATCAAGTAAATTAATCATATGCTACTCTTTTATGTAAATTTTATATCCTTGAATAAAGACACCCTGAATCAATATACCTAACAACCCTTTTAAATGTTTTATTGGAGAAACTCCTTGTCCCTGACCACACGATCTGAAACCCACTGTTTCGGTGGCGTACAAGGCTTTTACAGCCACCGTTCCCAGCAACTGGACTGTACAATGCAGTTTTCTGTTTTTGTCCCCGAGCAGGCCCGCACCGAACCCTGTCCGGTGGTATTCTGGTTATCGGGGTTAACCTGTACGGAAGAAAACTTTACCTCCAAGGCAGGCGCCCAGCGTTATGCCGCCCAGTATGGTCTGGTGGTGGTTGCCCCCGACACCAGCCCACGCGGGGACCATGTGCCCGACGATAAGGCCTATGATTTCGGCAAGGGTGCCGGTTTCTACCTGAACGCCACACAAATGCCGTGGGCCAAGCACTACCGGATGTATGATTATATTACCGGCGAACTACCCGCCCTGATTTTCAGGAATTTCCCGGCGCGGGCCGACGCGCAAGGCATCTTTGGTCATTCAATGGGTGGCCACGGAGCCCTCAGCATTGCCCTGAAAAATCCCGGCGTCTATGGCTCGCTTTCGGCGTTTGCCCCCATCGTTGCCCCCATGCAATGCCCCTGGGGTGAAAAAGCCTTTTCACGATACCTCGGCGATGACCGCGAGACCTGGAAAGCCTATGATGCCACAGAACTGGTTAAATCCGGCGCCCGGTTTGACGGCAACATCCTGATCCATCAGGGCCAGGCCGATAATTTTCTGACCGAACAGCTTAAACCCGCCCTGTTCGAAACAGTTTGCAAGGATGTTGACCAACCCCTGACACTCAGCTTGCAGCCGGACTATGATCATTCCTATTATTTCATTGCCTCGTTTATGGGCCAGCATATGGAACATCACGCAAAGGCATTGTATGGCTGATTATTTACAATCTATACTGGTCAATAATTTGTGTCTCAGGCATGATCTGGCTTTCGTGTTTCATGACCTTGATACGGCAAATCAGGATATATCATGACAACCTTGAAAAAAATATTATACGTCGAGGACGAGCCAGACATTCAGGCCATTGCGAAACTGGCCCTGGGAACCATTGGCAACTTTGATGTTGTGATATGCAGTTCGGGTCGCGAAGCCATCGAAATTGCATCCGAGGTAAACCCGGACCTGTTATTGCTGGATGTCATGATGCCCGATCTGGATGGACCTGAAACCCTGAACAAACTTCGCCAGATCGACAGCCTGAAGGAAACCCCGGCATTGTTCCTGACCGCCAACGCCATGACGGCTGATCTGGAACGCTATATCGAGGCCGGTGCTATGGACGTCATCGCCAAGCCATTTGACCCCATGACTTTGAGTGAGCAAATTCTGAAAATATGGTCAGAACACGATTGCTGATGTGGGGGCTGAAATTGGAGCGGGTGAAGGGAATCGAACCCTCGTATTCAGCTTGGGAAGCTGCTGCTCTACCATTGAGCTACACCCGCGAATGGCTTATTTTCTAAGGTTTTATAGACGTTACGCACATAAATAACCATGGGAAACTTCAGACTATCCGGTACAGTTACCCGACTTCCAAGGGCAGCCTCAAAATCCAAGGAATAACAGATGATCCATAAAAACCTGCAACACCGCGTTCAACCATGGCTGGAGGCTTGTTTTGGAAAAGACATCGCATCGGATAAGAACGAACGAAATCACCGCTTTATTGAAGAGGCGCTGGAACTGGTCCAGGCCTGTGGTGCGACGGCCAGCGAGTGCCACCAAATGGTCGATTATGTCTATGGCCGCCCGGTTGGCGGTAGGCAACAGGAGGTCGGTGGTGTAATGATAACCTTGGCCGCCCTGTGCCTGGCACAGGAGATAGATATGGATGATGCGGCTGAACGGGAACTTGAGCTTATCTGGGCCCAAATTGAACAGATCCGCAGCAAACACGCCGCCAAACCCGTCCATTCACCGCTGCCAGATTAATATAGTCGTCGCCCATGGTCGCATGATATAGATAATTTAAACCGGCCATCACAACCGATTACGAAGATTTGATTTAACCTTACCGACAATACCCCTTAAAAAGAAACTCATAGAATAACCACATGGTATTATAATGTTAAATACAAAACCACAAAC
Organism: Alphaproteobacteria bacterium; assembly: GCA_024279135.1. GTDB lineage: Bacteria > Pseudomonadota > Alphaproteobacteria > Rhodospirillales > Casp-alpha2 > JABJOR01. The sequence goes on along the minus strand of JAJRRU010000010.1, from coordinate 339,034 downwards.
CACCGCCCGGGACGCCCAACATGAGGCCCATAGCCTCAAGCACATAAAATTCAGCAATCCCGATATCACGGCCAAGGGCGAACAGCGCGCCGTGGTCGCCCTGACGCAGTTACGGACCTTGTGGTTCAATACCGGCAGTCTGTGCAATATCACCTGCAAGAATTGTTATATGGAATCCAGCCCGACCAATGACGAGCTGGCCTATCTGAGCGCCAGGGAGGTCGGCGACTACCTGGACGAAATATCCACCGGGGACTGGCGGGTGGAAGAAATTGCCTTTACCGGCGGCGAGCCGTTCATGAACAACGACCTGCCCGCCATGATCGAAGACGCCCTGGCCCGCGGTTACCGTGTCCTGGTGTTGACCAATGCCCTAAAACCGTTGCACCACAAACGCCCGAACCTGTTGGCCATTAAAGAGCGTTTCGGTGACGCTCTTACACTGCGGATTTCCATCGATCATTATAGCCAGGCCAAACATGAATACATTCGAGGTGAAAACACCTGGGCACCCATGATCGAAAACCTCCGCTGGCTGGCGGAAAACGGATTTAACCTGTCGGTCGCCGGGCGTTCGGTATGGGATGAAAGCGACGAAACAGCCCGCCGTGGGTACCAGACCCTGTTCAAGGCCGAAAGAATTCCCGTCGATGCGCACAATATGGCATCCATGGTAATTTTCCCCGAAATGGATGTGACGAAGGACGTGCCGGAGATCACCATTCATTGCTGGGATATCCTGGGTGTGGCACCAACCTCCATCATGTGTTCGACCTCGCGCATGGTCATCAAGCGCAAAGGGGCGTCGTCCCCGGTGGTCACACCATGTACCTTGTTACCCCATGACCCCCAGTTTGAACTGGGCAGCAAACTTTCGCAATGCAGCCGGGTGGTCAAGCTCAATCACCCGCACTGTGCACGGTTTTGTGTGCTCGGTGGCGCGTCATGCAGCGCGATCTAAACGAGGTTCTGGGCGACAGTATTCTGGATCTGGGCACCGTAAGCGATCCGATGCTTGTCTTCGGCGGACCCTATTCCAACCGGCAAGCCACCGAAAGCATGCTGGATCTGGCCGCCCGGCGCGGGGTTGCGAAAAACCGGATTATCTGTACCGGCGATGTTGTGGCATACTGTGCTGAGCCGCAAGCCTGCGTCGATCTGATCCGTCAGGCCGGCATTCATGTGGTGATGGGCAATTGCGAAGAATCCCTCGGTTTCCAGTTTGAAGACTGTGGCTGTGGCTTCACCCAGGACAGCGCCTGTGACACCTTGTCGCGACAATGGTTTGAGTATGCCAGCAAACACCTGGACGCAAGCGCCCTGGCCTGGATGCGAGGCCTGCCGCGCCATATTGTAGCGACCATGGAGACACCGGGGAAATCACGCCGGTTCAGCTTTATTCACGGCTCTACCACGTCCCTCAGCGGCTGGATATTCGCTTCCACCCCTGATGAAGAAAAAGCCCGCCACCTAGGCACTTTGGGCAGTGATGTGGTGATCGCCGGACATTCTGGTCTGCCATTTATCTCGCCATTGGATGATGGTCGGGTGTGGGCCAATGCCGGGGTCATCGGGATGCCAGCCAATGATGGCACCACAAGAGGCTGGTTCGCCATGCTGGAACCACAAGATAATACTTTCAGGCTGACGACCGAAGCCTTCGGCTATGCCCATGTCCAAAGCTCCACTGCCATGGTGGCCGCCGGGCTGGCTGATAGTTATGCGCAATCCCTGATCTCCGGAATTTGGCCCAATATGGACGTCTTGCCGCAGGTCGAGCGGAACCGCCGCGGCCATGAATTAAATTCTGATTTTTTTGTCTGGTAGTCATTCCGGCAATTTACCCCCGGTCTTTTGTGTTCTAGAGTACGGTGCAATACGTTAACCCCTATTGGCACAGGCCAGATTATGTCCAGAACTTCAAAAACAGCCGCCCCGGATACCACAGATACCAAAACCCGCCCCAGCCGTGAACAGGCCGAAGACGCCGTGCGGACATTGTTACGCTGGGCTGGCGATGATCCTGAACGAGAAGGATTATACGACACCCCGTCAAGGGTCGTTCGATCCTATGAAGAATTTTATTCCGGATACAACATCGATCCGAGGGCTTATCTGGAACGCACCTTTGAAGAAACCGAAGGATATGATGAAATAGTCCTGTTGCGTAATATTCGTTTCGAGTCCCATTGTGAACATCACATGGCACCGATTATCGGCAAAGTCCATATCGCCTACCTGCCGCGAACCCGGGTGGTCGGTATATCCAAATTAGCCCGACTGGTAGACACGTTCTCAAAACGCCTGCAAATTCAGGAAAAAATGACGGCCCAGATTGCCAACACAATCGATGAAGTGCTGCAACCCTTTGGCACAGCCGTCATTATGGAAGCCGCCCATCAATGCATGACCACCCGCGGCATCCATAAACCCGGTGTTACCATGGTCACCAGCCGCATGTTGGGAGCCTTTCGAAGTGATCCCACCACACGTCGCGAGTTGCTCGCCATGATCGGCAGCCCGACGACCATCGAATCCGGGCATCTTTGATGGTTGGCAGGGCCCTTAATCCATGAGCTCGATTGATTTTCGCCCGGTATTTCTAGTTATTGGCATCTTGCTGATCACGCTGGCGATCTTCATGTGTATTCCTGCAATTGTCGACTATGCGGAAGACAATTCCGACTGGCAGATATTCATGACCTCGGCTGGTGTCACCCTGTTTGTCGGGGCGGCCATGGCACTGGCGTCCCGTTCCGGTGGCACACAGCTTAACGTTCGACAGGCTTTCATTATCACCACCTTGTCCTGGATCTTCCTGACAACCTTCGCCGCTTTTCCCCTGTATTTCAGCAATATGGGACTCAGCTACACGGATTCGTTTTTTGAAGCCATGTCTGGCCTGACCACAACCGGTTCCACGGTGATCAACGGACTGGATTATGCGCCACCGGGAATTTTACTCTGGCGAGCCCTGCTGCAATGGGTCGGCGGCATCGGTATTATTGTCATGGCCATTGCCATCATGCCCATGTTGAGGGTTGGCGGAATGCAACTTTTCCGCATGGAATCTTCCGACCAGAGCGAAAAAGCCCTGCCCCGTGCGGCACAGGCCGCGGCCATGATCGGCGTCATTTACCTGATCCTGACCATCATTTTTTCCGGCGCGTACTGGGGTGCCGGCATGACCGGATTTGAGGCCATCACCCATGCCATGACAACCATTGCCACAGGCGGGTTTTCCACATCGGATCGATCCTTTGGTTATTTCGACAGTATGTCTATCGATATGATCGCGACCCTTGGCATGTTGCTGGGAGCCTTGCCATTCCTGCATTATATGAAAACCCTGCAAGGCAGTTGGGGCACGCTGTTCCGCGACAGCCAGGTTCAGGTGTTCATGGTCGCCGTGGCGATGGCTATTATGGTCGCGACCGGCTGGTTGTGGCTGGACCAGGGGCGCGACCTGACCAGTGCCTTCCGATATGCTGCCTTCAACGTGGTTTCCATCATCACCGGCACAGGTTATGCCAGCGAGGATTACACCATGTGGGGGGCTTTCGCCACGCCGCTGTTCTTTTTCATCATGTTCATTGGCGGTTGTGCCGGTTCGACCACCTGTGGCATCAAGGTTTTCCGGTTTCAGGTCCTGTATTCCGGCGCCCGGACCCAGATGCGCCATCTCCTGCAACCCCATGGCATCTTCATAGCACAATATAACAATCGGCCCATTTCCGATGAGGTCATGACATCGGTGCTGAGTTTTTTCTTCGTTTTTGGTGTTTGTTACGCCCTGCTGGCCCTGGGGCTCGGCATGCTGGGGCTTGATTTCCTGTCGGCTATTTCCAGTGCGGCCACATCGATCTCCAATGTTGGCCCGGCGTTGGGCCCCATCGTCGGCCCCGGTGGAAATTTCCAGTCCTTACCGGACGCCGCAAAATGGCTTTTGTGCTGGGGAATGCTGTTGGGACGGCTGGAGCTGTTTACGGTCCTGATCCTGTTTACCCGCTCGTTCTGGCGCGGTTAGCGTTTAATGCACAGACAATTTAATACACAGACAATCAGACAAACGGACTGGGGCAACCGTGGCATATTTTCGGAACAATATCTGAGCGCCGGGAAACCAGCAACCTGCGCGCCTTGCGCTGCCAGTCCACATTATACATTTCCAGGATGTGCTGATCGTTGACGTTGCCCGAGGCAAATTTTCCCAGAGCATCAAAACAACACAACGCCTCGCTGCCGTCAGCCAGAATGTGAACCTGATGCCAGTCGAGGCAGGGTAAAGCCGGTACGTCAGACGGCTCCTGACCGCGGGTTTCATCTGGCATCAGTCCCAACCAGTCCATGGCACGGTAGGAACATGGATTGAACTCCGGCCATCGCTCAACCAGCCAATTATTGATTTCCACGCTTTTCTGCCGCGAATTTGTCACATGAGTCAGCCGCACATTAAAGTTTATCTTGCCGGCGCATTTCATTTCATGCAAACGATCAATATTTTTTACTGTTCGCTCAAACGGCAGCCCCATAATGCGTTCATAATCTTCGGGATTGTTGCTGTTTATGGAAATTCCAAGGGTCGTGAAACAGTTGATGTCATTTAATTTGCGAATATTTTTTTCCGTCAATGTGGAGCCATTTGACGGCAGCCAGATATCACAGTTTTGCAGCTGATCATCGATGATTTTCATAAATCCATAAATCCGCGTATCGAGCAGCGGTTCGTTAACGCGGGACAGATTGATGGTGAAACTGCTTTCCGGTGGAATGTCTTTCAAATCATTGATAATTTTTTCAAACAACTGTTTGCTTAATTTTTGATCCGCCCGAATGCCTTGTTCCTCCATCATTGGATAGGGGCAAAAAGAACACCGGGCATTACATTTCATGAATGTTTCAATGGTTATGATGGCCGGATAATCGATCCAGTCCAGATAAAGTTTATTTGCTTCGCTACCATAAATATCGCCCTTTATCTGTTGTGCCCGCAAGTTGCCCCGCAATGATTGCAGGCCGTGAATCTGGCCATCAAGACCATGTTTCTGCGCAATATGAACAAGCTCGCAAACCATCTGATATTCATCAAAATGCCATGCATGATGCGCAATCAGCTCGACGATTGTTTTTTGCAGCCATGATATTTCAGTCGCACTCACGCCCGACTGTAACCGGGCTTTTATCTGCTGCATTGTGGCTGACAGTTTGTCTGTGCTGGCTTGATTTCGCTGGATACGCCCTTCGCCCATCATGGCGCTCAGCAACTCGTCCAGCCGGTTACAGTTATCCTGATCACCAAGCGACCGCATAATCTGCATCAACGGTAATATTATTTCTTCGCTATGAAACAGGTGTTCCTCAAAACCCGACAACATATCGATGGTCCGGATAATCGCACGCCTCGCCGCGTCATCGTTTTTGGCTTCATATTCAGAAATAGCTTCGTTAGCGACCCGTCTAAGTTGCTTATCGAGTTCCGAATCATACATTTTTCATACAATCGATAACGACCTGATTGTTAAGCCTAACGCATCCACGGTGATAAATGTTCCACCATACTTTTTTCCATGCGGGCGTTAAATTCTTTCATCAAACCTTCAACCAGATCAAACAAGGCCTGCTCACGATCATTGAGGGATGACTTCTCCGCGATTGTCACGGCGTGTTTGACCCGTGTCACCGCACTGGCTTTTTTCAGGCCGTCATCGGATTGTATTTCCAGAAAAGCCTCAACAGTCGCTTCATACCGGGCGGCCTGTTCATTGGTAAAATAGGCCGTAAAGCTGCCATCGGTCGCCAGGGCCTGTTCGATGACGCTGGCATCGACAACAACAAACCGGGCGAAGGCCTTGCCGCCAACCGCCGTCAACCGATCGGCAGCCCAGCGGCGCAAGGTCTGGACAGGCGGTTGTTTCATACGCAATTCAATCCGTGGCGCGGTTTGCGAGGCTTCGAAAGTTTGCTCAACACGCAGTTCGCCAACCGCCAGGGAATAGGGTTTCATGTGGGTAAAGGTAATTTCCGGCATGACCACCGACGTGGTTTTGACACACCCCGCCAGAACCACGGCGCAGATCATAAAAACAAAGCTATTGCGTAAAGCCATCATGAATTTTCCTATCTCGTTGCAAGAGAACTGTCACCATTGACGTCACTATACCACCATATCTTCATGACTGAAATTATACTGTGTTTTGCAAAATTCACAGACCACCTCAATGGAATTATTTTCATACAGGTCTTCAAGCTCTTGTGGATCGAAAGATAACAGGGTTTGACGTATTTTGGCTTCCGAGCAGCGACATACATTGCTGATGGTTTCCCGGTCAAACAACCGAACGCCATCCTCATGGAACAACCGGAACAGCAAATCCTCGGCAGGCAACCCCTCGTCAAGCAGCTCACGCGCCGTAACGGTACTCATCAACGTAACCGCACGTCGCCAGTTTTCCTCGCTATCGCTGACAAGATCAGGCAGGTTTTCGTTCAGGGGTAATTGCTGGATCATCAATGCACCGGCGACCTGACCGCGGTTTTCAGCCAGTGCAACCACGGCCGTTCTGAGTTGTTCGGATTGCTGAAAATAGTGATGGGCGCAATCAACCAGCGTGGAACCCTTCAGTTCTGTTATTCCCTGATAGGGTTCCATATCCGGGCCCTGGTCAACGTTAAACGACAGATAACCCGGCCCCAGCAATCCCATCAAGGACGGTGATGCATCGTTTTTCAGGACAGCCGCCAGTTTTTCCTCATCTACATTGGCATAACACCGAAAACCCTGGTTGTGGGTTACATCGGCCATCAGGGTCTTAATCGGCCCTTCGCTTTTGGTTTGCAGGGTAAAGACCCCCTGGTACTTAAGCGTGCTGGATAAAATGAGCGATAAAACAACGGTTTCCGCCAACAATTGAAAGACTACCGATGGATAGTCATGCCGACCAAGGGCCTGGCATAAAGCCGGCCCCACACGCACCATACGACCGCGCAGAGCCGCGCCACCGCCCTGGCCTTCGACCTGAAAAGACTGGATGTAATCGGTGTTACCCGCAACCTCGATCATGCCGGTTTTAACCTATCATGGACCAGACCAGAATACCTTTCTGGACATGAAGGCGGTTCTCTGCCTCATCCCAGACAACCGATTGCGGGCCATCGATGACCCCATCGGTGACCTCCTCGCCGCGATGGGCTGGCAGGCAATGCATGAACAGGGCTTCTGGTTTGGCCCGCGCCATCAAAGCCTCATTAACCTGATAAGGCTTGAACAGGTTATGGGCATTGCTGAGCTCATCGCCCATGGAAATCCAGGTATCAGTGACCACCACATCGGCGCCCTCGACCATGGCATCGACATCATCGCTCTGGATAATCAAACCACCATTTTTTTCTGCCCACGCGACCATGGCCGGATTGACCCGGCGTTCGGGTGGTGTTGCCAGCTTTAAGGTAAATCCGAAACGAGCGGCGGCATGAACCCAGCTTGCTGCCACATTATTACCATCGCCGCACCAGGCAACCGTCGCCCCGGTTATGGTACCGCGATGTTCCTCGTAGGTCATAATGTCAGCCATCAACTGACAGGGATGAGTATTATCAGTCAGGCCATTGATGACCGGAACAGTGGCATGGGCAGCCAGTTCATGGAGCTTGTCGTGGTCATCGGTTCGGATCATGATGGCGTCCACATAGCGTGAAAGCACGCGGGCCGTATCGGCAATGGTTTCGCCGCGACCGATTTGCGAATCGGCTTCAGAAAGCAAGACAACATCGCCACCAAGCTGTTGCATTCCAACCTGAAAGGAGACTCGTGTCCGGGTCGATGGTTTCTCGAAAATCATCGCCAGTGTCTTGCCCTGCAAAGGTAGGGAATTATGGCTTTCATGCTTGAAAGCAACACCCGTATTGAGAATGTCACGCAAGCCATCGTGGCTCACATGGTTCAATCCCAGAAAATGTTGCACCGGAGTTTCAGTCGTCGTATCCATTAAATTAACCTCTATATCAAGCAGCACTCAGTTTCTGACAAGCCTGATCTATCATCGAAATTGCATCATCAATGTGTTGCTCGTTCACGATCAAGGGCGGCACAAACCGGACCACATTATTGCCGGCGAGAGCTGTCAACAGCCCCAGTCCGAACAGTTCATTATTCAGCGCACTATTGCCGCCATCTGCCGTTGCGCGCAGGCCAAGCATCAGGCCTTTGCCACTGACGGCTTCCAAAACAGCGGGATATTTACTGACCAGCCCTTCAAGTTTTTGTCGGAAATACCGGCCCGTGTGCTCAACATTGGCGATAAATCCATCTTCAAGGATCACGTCGAGAACCGCATTAGCCGCAGCCATAGCCAACGGATTTCCACCATAAGTCGTACCATGGGTTCCCGCCGTCATAACCGAAGCGACCTTCTCAACAGCAAGGCAGGCACCAACGGGGAAACCGCCGCCAATACCCTTCGCAATGGCCATAACATCGGGCACTATACCAGCCCATTCGTGGGCAAACAACCTTCCGGTCCGCCCGATCCCGCACTGCACCTCATCGAACATTAATAATAAACCGAATTCATCGGCGATAGCGCGCAGTTCTTCCAGATATCCTTGCGGAGCAGGGTTTACACCGCCTTCGCCCTGAACCGGTTCGACCAGAATGGCTGCGGTCTGGGGTGTTATAGCGGCCCGCATTTCGTTCAGATTACCGAAGGCAACATGATCGAAGCCATCCACCGCAGGACCGAACCCCTCCAGGTGTTTGGCCTGGCCACCTGCGGCAATGGTTGCCAGTGTCCGGCCATGGAAAGCATTGGCGGCACAGATTACCCGGTAGCGTTCCGGTGCACCATTGAGATAGTGATAGCGGCGAATAGATTTCAAGCCACATTCGATAGCTTCGGCCCCGGAATTGGTAAAAAATACTGAGTCAGCAAAGCTGTTTGCCACCAGCCGATCGGCCAGTTTTTCCTGCCCGGGAACCCGGTATAAATTAGAGGTATGCCACAGTTTGCCAACCTGGCTGGTCAGCTCTTTCACCAGATGGGGGTGGCAATGACCCAGGCAATCGACCGCAATACCGGCCAGGAAATCCAGATATCGCCGCCCGTTGGTATCATACAGGTAGACACCTTCCCCGCGATCAAAGGCAATATCGATTCTGGCATAGGTCGGCATGATGCTGTCGATCATGGTTTTCTCCAATTCTGTATAAGTCTATTGACGAATAAGGCGAAAAGCCGGGGATTATCGGGATTGCCCCCGGGCCTGTCAATGACTGGTTTGCCGGTAAGACCGGAACCGGGAAAATGCGAAGCGCAGGAACTAAGGTGCGCCGGTTTAGTCTTTCAACTTGTAACCGGAAGCAAACATCCGGTGACAGCCCATCCACAGGCATATGTTGATCACACATAACACCGCGACACCAAAGAGAGGATCGGCATCCGCATGGCCGATAAAACCATATCGAAAGCCGTCAATCATATAGAAAAACGGGTTGAGTCGGGCCAGCATCTGGGCGGTTTCCGGCAACTGGTTGATGGTATAGAAAGTCCCCGACAGAAAGGATAACGGGGTAACGATAAAATTGGTAACGGCGGCGATATGATCAAATTTTTCAGACCATATCCCGGCCATGATGCCGATCAACGATAACATCAACGAAGCGGCAAAGCCGTGGAACACCACATAAAAAAGATGGTTGATCTGCAAATCTACAAAAAATGCCATAACGATACCGACCACACTACCAACCACCACACCCCGGGTCATGCCACCCAGCGCAATACCTGTGGTCAATTCGTGGGCACTCAGCGGAGGCAACAGAATATCGACAATATTACCCTGAACCTTGGACACCACCATGGACGACGAGGTGTTGGCGAAGGCATTCTGGGCAATGGCCATCATAACCAACCCGGGCGCCAGAAATGTTACAAACGAAATGCCCAAAATCTGGCGATCGGCCCCGCCGAGGGCCAGGGCAAACACCACCAGAAACAGCAAAGCCGTCACCGCAGGCGCTGCCAGGGTCTGGGTATAAACCTTCATGAAGCGGCGCACCTCGCGCATATAAAGCGTCCACAGGCCAATCCAGTTATATGTTTTTAGAGACGTCATGTCCCGGTTCGTCGCACTCATTGCACTCGCTTCACCTTGGTGTAAGATTATGATCGCACAATAGACAAAAGCCCCGGAAATGAAAAACGAAACCGACAAGACCAAGAAACTGCCGAAAAAAGCCACCAAGTCACATCTGGAAAATGCCGCACTATATTATGTGGAACGGTTTTCCAGTACCGCTGACAGCCTGCGCAATGTCCTGACCCGCCGGGTCCATCGTTCGGCCCATTATCACCATACAGAAATTCCACAAGGCCTGGACTGGGTTGCTGAAATCGTCGAACGTTTTCAAGCCGCCGGGCTGATCGATGATGCCAGCTTCGCACAGGCCCGCGCGCGAACCCTGCACCAACGCGGCAACAGCGCAAAAGTCATCACCCTGAAATTACGCGCAAAGGGTGTTTCCGGGGAACTGATCGAGGCCGCCTTGCAAAAACTCGAAGCAGACTGTGATGATGGTACCTCCAGAGAGCACCAGGGCGCCATCAGGCTAGCCCGGCGTCGAGGGCTCGGCCCCTACGGCGATCTTGAAAAACGGCAACAAAACCGGGATAAACACATGGCCGCACTGGCACGCGCCGGTTACAGTTATGATATCGCCCGACAGGTTATTGATGGCTAATAAAAACAGGATTGAGGAAAATTTTGAACCATGAGCGTGCATAAAACAGAACGGCTCACTCTGCGGCCACTGGGAATTGATGATCGGTGTTACCTGGCGGAGATGGATAGCGATCGGGATGTCATGGAATACATTCGCCCGGCCATTCCTTACGATGATGCATTTATTGCTGCGTCGCGCTACTACAATTTACGGGCACCTGCGGGCGGCGGTGTCTGGGCCATAGAACGCTCATGCGACCAGCGTTTTGTGGGCTGGGTATTCCTGATCTATCTCAATGACACACCGGAGGTCGAGCTTGGTTATCGATTACTGAGCGGTATGTGGGGCAAAGGGTATGCAACGGAGGCAGCAAGGTGTATGGCTGCGTATGCCATGGAAAACCTGAAACTTGGTAAACTGGTGGCCGTAACTCACCCCGACAATAAACCATCCTGGAATGTTCTGATCAAAACAGGATTAACCCATCGCGGTATAAAACGGGCCTACGATTTTGATTGCGAATATTTTGTATTGGAAAATACCGGCGGCAACGATTAAGGGTCGGGCGAAATCCGAGTCCCGGCACCGTGTTCGGTATAGAGTTCCACCAACACCGCATGGGCGACCCGGCCATCAATGATAACCGCGCCACGCACACCGGCTTCCACGGCTTCAATACAGGTCTCGATTTTCGGGATCATGCCACCCGATATGGTCCCATCAGCAATCCGTTCGCGGGCCTGAGAGACAGTCAGCTCCGATATTAACTTGCCCTTGCTGTCGAGCACGCCTTCCACATCGGTCAGCATCAGCAGACGACGCGCAGACAACGATCCGGCGATAGCCCCGGCCACGGTATCGGCATTGATGTTCAGGGTCTGACCATCCGGTCCGCTGCCGATCGGGGCAATAACCGGGGTAATATCTGACTTTCTGAAAAAATCGAGTATATGAGGGCGTATTTCACGCGGTTGGCCGACAAGGCCCAGGTCGAGGATTTCTTCAATATTGGAATCCGTATTGTGCCGGGTGCGGGTCAGTTTTTCCGCCTGAATCAAATTTCCATCCTTGCCGGACAGGCCCACAGCAAAACCACCGGCTTCATTGATATTAGAAACAATTTTTTTGTTGATGGATCCCGACAGCACCATTTCAACCACATCGACGGTTTGCTGGTCGGTAATGCGCAAACCATCAACAAATTCGCATTTGATATTTAACCGTTCCAGCATGGCACCGATCTGGGGCCCGCCACCGTGCACGACCAGCGGATTGCTGCCGACCTGACGCAACACCACCATATCACGGGCGAACAACCGGGCCATTGCCGGATCACCCATGGCATGACCACCGTATTTGATAACGATGGTCTGACCGGCGTTGCGCTTCATGAAAGGCAGGGCTTCAGACAAAATCTTGGCCTGTTCCATCCAGCGCCCTTCGGTCTGCGACATATCGATTTGATCGTTGGTGTCGTTCATTGTTGTGCCCACTCAGGTTATATTGACCATACGGAAGGGGAGCAGAATTTTTACGCGTCTTCGGACAAATGTGCAAGCCGTGCGCGCAAAACCTCGATGCCCATACCTTTGCGTGAACTGGTGGCGATCACCTCGGGATGCAAAGCCGTATTGAGAGGGGCAATTTTAGCAATGCCTTCGATCAGTCCGTCCAGGGCACCTTTACCTATCTTGTCGCACTTGGTCAGCACGATCTGATAACTGACAGCCGCCACGTTGAGCATTTTCATGACCCCTTCGTCGCTGCTTTTAAGGCCGTGGCGAGCATCGACCAGCAGCAACACACGGCGCAACTGGGGGCGGCCTCTCAGGTAGTCATTGACCAGCTTTGTCCATTCCACCACCCGGCTTTTTGAAACCCTGGCATACCCGAAGCCCGGCAAATCGGCGATCATCAGCCGCTCATCCAGGTTGAAGAAATTAATCTCCTGGGTCCGCCCCGGGGTGTTGGAGGTTCGTGCCAGCGCCTTGCGCCGTGTCAGGGCATTGATAAGGCTGGACTTGCCTACATTGGAACGCCCGGCAAAGGCTATTTCGGGTAATGAGGTCGTCGGGATATGCTCCATCTTGACCGCCCCGAGAACAAAAGTGCACTCCTTGGCAAATAACAATCTGCCAATTTCCAGTTCTTCGGGACTGGGTTCGGTGTACGCGGTGTCTTCGGCGGTCATAATTCCGTTTTACACCTTTACGCCCATACGGCGCATGATGGTCCATTGTTGCAAGATGGACAGGGAGTTGTTCCAGGCCCAGTAAATCACCAAACCAGCCGGGAAGGTAGCCAGCAGGAAGGTAAACATGATCGGCATGAACAGGAAGATTTTCGCCTGCATGGGATCAGCCGGTTGCGGGTTGAGCTTCTGCTGCAAATACATACTGATGCCCATAATCAACGGCCAGATTCCGATCATCAGGAAATCCGGTGGTGTCCAGGGGATCATGCCAAACAGATTAAATACGGTTGTGGGATCGGGCGCCGAGAGGTCCTGAATCCAGCCGAAAAATGGTGCATGACGCATCTCGATGGTCACGAACAACACCTTGTAGAGCGAGAAAAACACTGGAATTTGAATAAGAATTGGCAAGCAACCGGCGGCCGGGTTGGCTTTTTCCCGTTTATACAGGGCCATCATTTCCCCGTTCAACTTGACCTTGTCGTCGCCATATCTTTCGCGCAGTTCAACCATTTTCGGTTGCAGCTTTTTCATCTTGCTCATGGATACGTAGGACTTGTTGGCCAGCGGGTAGAAACATATTTTGATGCCAACAGTCAACAACAGGATCGAGACACCTAGATTGCCAACATGGCTGTGCAGCCATAACAGGGCATAGAAAATCGGTTTGGTCAAAAAGTAGAACCAGCCAAAATCAATGGCCAGGTCGAAGCGTTTGACGCCAAGTTCTTCTTCATATCCGTCGAGCAACTTGACTTCCTTGGCACCAGCAAAGAAGTTATTGATGACCTCGACACTACCCCCGGCAGGCGCTACCACGGCCTCACTCAGGTAATCCACCTGATATTTATCGGCACCGTTGTCCATGCGATGAATAAACCGCGAGTCGATGCTGATAGCCTGATCGGGCACCAGAGCAGCCAGCCAGTATTTATCGGTAATACCGAGCCAGCCCCCAGTGGTGGACTGCTTGATGGTGCCGGCTTCCTGCAAATCATCATAGTCGATTTCTTCGAGGGTCTCATCAAACACCCCGAGCAACCCTTCATGGAGAATATAAAACCCGGTGGTTTCTGGCGTGGTACGGCGCGAAATAAGGCCGTATGGGTGCAGACTGACTGCCCTGGAAGAGCTGTTATCCACACTTTGTGCAATGGTGAACATGTAATTCTCATCGAGCGAGATGATCTTGCTGAAGACCTGTCCCTGGCCATTGTCCCAACGCAGGACCAAGGGGCGGTCTTGCGTCAACGTTTTACTGTCAGCCCGCCATACGGTGTCCGCGCCGGGTAGCGCGATATCGGTGCTGCCCGATGACGGCACCCAGCCAAACTCGGCATAATAGGCTAAATCCTGGCCCTTGGGCCGCAAAACCACGATATTGTGACTTTCTGGGTCAAGCTCTTCACGGTAATCGATCAGTTCCAGATCATCGATCCGCCCACCTGTCAGGGAAATTGAACCTCTGATGCGGTCACTTTCAATGGCAATGCGCTGGCCCGACGCCAGATCACCGGAGCGATCAAACATCCCGTCCGTGGCGGCGTCAAGGGCTTGTGTGATGGCAGAGGGAATACTCACCGTAGACTGTGAGGCACTGCTGCCTGGCGAAGCACTCGGCACATCTGACGTGGCCTCCGGGACGCTGCCAGCCGGTGTTGCTCTGCTCTGGGGCTGGTTTTGGGTCTGGGTGGTCTGCTGATTGCCTGTTTGCACCACAGGAACAACTGCTGGTTTGAATAACAGCTCATACCCAACCAAAATCAGGATTGAGAGAAAAATCGCCAGCATCATATTACGGTTATCAGACATTACGGGTTTTCCTGGACCTTCAAGCTAGATTTTGTATGGGTTTGTTTCGGGCGCGGCGGTACGGGATCATCTCCCCAGCCGCCCCAGGGATTACACCTGGCGATACGACATAGGCCCAACCAGCCACCGCGCAACAGACCATGATTTTTAAGGGCTTCAATGGTATAACTCGAGCATGTCGGGCTATACCGGCACGTCCCCGGTGTGATTGACGAATAAACAGCCCGATAGAATTGAACGATCCCGATAAGCAGGAAAGCAAGGATTTTTGATAACTTGTCTTTCAGCCCGATCATTACAGTTATTCCCTTATGGCCATTGTGACATGATCCGATTAATCGAACCTAGGCTTTGAGCCGCTGTAGCGCGGTTCGGAAATCATTTACCAGTTCTGCAAACGGTCGTCTAACAGTAACAGCCCGCCCGATCACAACATAATCATATCCGGGCCGGGCATAGCCGCTGACCAGATCATCGGCAATGGCGCGTAAACGACGGCGGGCCCGGTTGCGTTTGACCGCATTTCCGACTTTTTTACTGACGGTAAATCCGATCCGGACGGTTTGTGGCGATACGCTATCCATGTCAATACCGGTGCGGCACCGGGCTTGAAGAATCAAGCCGGGCGTTACCCATTTGCGCCGCGAACCAGCCACTCTTAAAAATTGTGGCCGGTTTTGCAGACGTATGACATTAGAAGGCATGCGCGATCAGGCAGAAAGACGCTTACGGCCTTTTGCTCTGCGATTTGCAATCACTCGGCGTCCGCCAACAGTGGCCATACGACTACGAAAGCCATGGCGGCGCTTGCGAACGAGCTTGCTTGGTTGATAGGTGCGTTTCACGAGACATCTCCGACGTTGATAGGCCACGGTGTATACGGGGTCGCCTGTTGGAAGTCAACGCTCACCACCGTTTTTTCCAGTGAAATATCGGCATTTTTTTCACAACACAGGGAAATTCACTGAATCCAGAGCAGCCATAATCGATCACGAACCCATTTCGAGGGACTAATCACGGATAATTTACCCGTTTTCATTGGTTATTCTGTCATTCTTCCCTGTATATAGAACTCCATCTTATAGCTACCCGATCAGGATACGACCTTCAATGAGCAATAAAACAAATGGTGCAAAATCGGCGTTATCAATCCAGAAGTTACTCCCGATTATCGTCATTATAACCGGTTTTTCAGCATTCATATTCTCAGGAGGGCTGGATTTCTTATCCTTTGAGACATTGAGCGAGCATCGGGTTGAAATCCTCAACTGGTGTGAATCAAACATGGTGCTGGCCGTTTTCACGTTCATTGTTGTTTATACCATAGTCACCGCCCTTTCCATCCCCGGCGCAGTCTGGATTACCCTGTCCGGTGGATTTATCTTTGGTTTCTTGCAGGGCGTTATTTATGTGGTTATCGCGGCTACCAGTGGTGCGGTCCTGATATTCCTTGCCGCACGGTATGCCTTTGCCGACTATTTCCACGCCAAGGCGGGGCCTGCCGTGACCCGCATGGAGGACGGTTTTCGCAAAAATGCGCTATCGTATCTTTTATTTCTGCGCCTGGTGCCTGTTTTCCCGTTCTGGCTGGTTAATCTGGTCCCGGCATTACTGGGTGTGCAATTGCGAACCTATATTATAGGCACGTTCTTCGGCATTATTCCGGGCTCGCTGGTTTTCACCTGGGTCGGCAGTGGCTTAGGGGCCGTACTGGACCGCGGAGAAATGCCCAATATCGGCATTATCTTTGAGCCGGTTGTGTTATTCCCCATTATCGGTCTTTCCCTGTTATCCATAGCTCCGGTATTGTATAAACGTTTCAGAGCGTCCCATTCGGAAAATCTGTAACCTCTGTAGCTTACGAAAGTGACCCGGCATGTCCCAATCCATAAAGGCTGATATTTGTGTTATTGGTGCCGGTTCCGGTGGTTTGTCTGTGGCGGCAGGCTGCTCGCAAATGGGTGCAAAAACGGTGCTGATCGAAAAGGCAAAAATGGGCGGGGACTGTCTGAATTTCGGGTGCGTCCCTTCCAAAGCCATGCTGGCGGCTGGCAAGGCGGCGCAGGCTTTCCGTTCGGGCGAACCTTTTGGCATAACCGGCAGTGAACCGGATATCGACCACAACGCCCTCTATAACCATGTTCAAGGTGTCATCGATGCCATAGCCCCCAATGATTCCATCGAACGGTTTGAAGGCCTCGGCGTTGAGGTAATCCAGGGTGCCGCCCGGTTTTCCGGCCGCCGGGAAGTGGTCGTCGGTGAGACCCGGATTTCCGCCCGACGATTTGTCATCTCCACGGGCTCAAGCGCTGCGGTGCCACCAATTCCCGGCATCGATACCATACCTTATTATACCAACGAGACTATTTTCAGCCCGCGGGCTTTCCCAAAACACCTGATTATTATCGGTGGCGGACCTATCGGTTGTGAACTGGCCCAGGCCCACACCCGGCTTGGTGCCCAGGTTACCGTGCTGGAAATGTTCACCATCATGCCCAAGGATGACGCCGAGCTGGTTGACGTGGTTCGCCAGTCCCTGCTCAGGGAAGGGGTCGATATTCGCGAGGGTGTCGGCGTGGAAAGCATTGAAAAGACTCCGGACGGGGTGCGGGTCACCATTAAAAAGGACGATGTTACAAGCACCATCGACGGCTCTGATTTATTGATTGCGGCAGGGCGGCGACCAAATCTGGATGGTCTTGATCTTGAAGCTGGCGGCATCAAATATGCCCGCACAGGCATCGAGGTCGATAACCGACTGCGAACCTCGAATAAAAAAGTTTACGCCATCGGCGACTGCGCCGGGGGTTTTCAGTTCACCCACGTTGCAGGCTACCATGCCGGAATTTTTATTCGCAACGCGTTGTTCAGATTACCCGCAAAAGCCAGTTATCATGCGGTTCCGTGGGTCACCTATACCAGCCCAGAACTGGCCCAGGTGGGCCTGATCGAGGCCGAAGCACGCAAGAAACACGGGGACGATATCCGTATCCTGCGCTGGCCTTTCCATGAAAATGACCGCGCTCAGGCCGAACACCAGACCCACGGTATGGTCAAGGTCATGGTCACACCCAAGGGGCACATCCTGGGGGCGTCCATTGTGGGTCCGGGTGCCGGAGAAATGATCCAGACCTGGGTTCTTGCCATGTCCAACAAGTTGAAAATCGGGACCGTGGCGAGCATGATTGCGCCCTACCCCACGTTTGGCGAAGCCAGCAAGCGCGCAGCCGGCAGTTTTTACACGCCGTCCCTGTTCAGTCCACGCACCAGGATGATTGTAAAGTTTCTGTCAATCTTTGGATAGCTTGCCCATGGCCGTAATCAATGCCAGCATATAACCATGAACACTGATCACGCCCTGCATTTTCCCGGCCAACCTCAAAATACCGTTTTGGGGACTAAACGGCCATGAAACAACCAGCTGAAAAAAAGTGGCGAATGCCATCCCACCTGTCCGGGTTATCCGGGCGGCTTGTTTTATTGACGATTGTTTTTGTTTTACTGGCTGAATTTTTAATCTGGACGCCATCTGTGTCACGGTATCGCCGGGACTATCTGCTCGAACACATATCGCGCGCACATCTGGCTATGGTCGCTGTGAGCGCCCTGAAACCCGGTCTGGTGGATGATAATCTGGAACAGGAATTACTGTTTTATACAGGCACCTACGGTATCGCCATCAATGATAAGAGCCAGCGATTGATCATCGTCGGTGATACAATGCCGGACAAAATAGATCTGGAAATAGATTTGTCCAATGACACCTTCATGGGCTGGATCAGTGATGCCTTCGACACCCTTGCCCAGAGCGAAAACCGGGTGTTGCGGGTAACCGGCATGTCGCCGAACAACGCTGATATCATCGCTGAAATCATCATTGACGAAGCCCCCATGCGGCAACAAATGGTTGATTTCTCATGGCGTATCATGGGGCTTTCCATCGTCATTTCCCTGTTTACTGCCGGGCTGGTATTTTTCAGCCTGCAATGGCTCATGGTGCGGCCCATAAAACGTATCACCCGGAGCCTGATCTCGTTTCGCCAGCAACCGGAAGAAAAATCCCGTGTCATCGCCTCGAACGACCGCACAGATGAGCTGGGCATCGCCCAGAACGAACTGCGCTATATGCAGGAAGATATCCGCCGGTCACTGCAACAAAAGTCCCGGTTGGCAACGCTGGGCTCAGCCGTAGCCCGGGTGAACCATGATCTGCGCAACACGCTGGCCACCGCGGTGCTGGCCTCAGACCGGCTCGCGCTGGTCGATGATCCCGAAGTCCAGCAGGTCATGCCCCGCTTATACACGGCCATTGACCGGGCCATCCGGTTGTGCAGCCAGACCCTTGATTTTGTCAGTTTCAGTGATTTAAAGCTGAACCGCGAGCTGTTTCATCTCCATGAGCTGATCGTCGAGGTCAATGCGGCTTTGCGTGAAACCGGATTATTCAGTGCCACCGAATCGAATCAGGATACTGGACCCACCATCATTTGGCATAACGAGGTACCGTTTGACATCAGCATCATGGCTGATCGACATCAGTTATTTCGAGTATTTCATAATATCAGCCTGAATGCCAAGCTGGCAGGCGCGGAGAATTTTACGGTCAGGGCCGTTTGTATTGACGACATCTTGCGCATTGACCTGATAGACGATGGCCCCGGATTACCGGAAAATGCCCAGGAGAATTTGTTTGAATCCTTTGCCGGATCATCGCGTACTGGCGGCACGGGACTGGGACTGGTCATTGCCCGCGATATTGTCGGCATTCATGAAGGCAATCTGGAATTGCTGCATACCGGGCAGACCGGCACCACATTCCGTATCACCCTGCCAATCGGTAATACCCCGCAGGACGGCTGAATATCAGTCCCCGACGGCGACACCTTCACGACGCTTATCCACACCGCCGTACAGGGTTGTGTCCTTGCGCATAATAGCTTGCAGGCCGCTGGTCAGATTACGAACGTTCACCTCATGACCCATTTTCTCAAGGGCGGGTTTAAAGCGTATAAACGGGGTTCCTGCCTCGAGATACGTCTTGCCGTTTTTATTCAGATAATGGGGCAGATTAATAGCCTGCTGAATATTCATATCCCAATCAAGGGTGGCAACGAGAGTCTTGGCCACGTAACCGATAATCGACGATCCGCCAGGTGATCCGACGGCCAGCACAACATTACCCGACATATCGAAAACCAGTGTGGGGGCCATAGAGCTACGCGGGCGTTTGTTGGGTTCGACCTGATTGGCAACCGGCACCCCGGCGCGCTCAGGCACAAAGGAGAAATCCGTCAATTGATTGTTCAGCAGAAACCCGCGCACCATCATGCGTGAGCCAAATTTGTTTTCGATGCTCGAGGTCATGGATACCGCATTGCCCTGAGCGTCAATGATACTGAGGTGGGTCGTTGAAAGACCTTTTTCCTGAGCATCAGGCGCCCACAGGTTATTAGCGCCAAATCCGGGCATTCCGGGAACCGATGTCCCCATAGCCCGCTTGAGTGATATTTCCGAAGCCCGGAGCTTCAGATAGTCCGGGTCAATCATGCCCGGTGGCGGCATAAAGAAATCCGGATCAGCCAGATAGGTGTTGCGGTCAGCGAAAGCCAGACGACCGGCTTCGGCCATTAAATGCACCGACATCAAGGATCCGGGTTTCAGGGATGCCACATCAAAATTTTGCAGGATACCCAGGATTTGCAGCGTAGTGATGCCGCCCGAAGACGGTGGCGGCATACCACAAATCAGATATTCGGTGTAGGGCATACACACTGGATTACGAAGTACGGCCTTGTATGCGGCCAGGTCAGAAACCTGCATTTGAGCCGGGTTGAGGTCGGCAGTCTGAACGGTTCGGGCAATGTCGGCGGCAATATCACCCTGATACAGGGCATCGGCTCCGCCTTGGGCTATGGCCTCGAAAGTACGTGCCAGATCCGGGTTTTTCAAGATCGATCCGGATTTCAGCGCCGCACCATCGTCATCGAAGAAATAGGCCTCGGTTTGCGGGAATGTCTTGAGGTATTTATCTCCGGCAATCATTTCGCTCATGCGTTCAGAAACGGCAAATCCGTTCTGTGCCAGATCGATAGCGGGTTGAAACAGGCGCTGCCAGGGCAGCTTGCCATATTTGTCGTGGACCATTTCCAGCATTCGCAAGACGCCGGGAACACCGACCGAAAGGCCACCGACAACGGCCTCATAAAATTTCATGGGCTCGCCACCATCACCCGTGAACATTGTTGCCGTGGCCGAGGCCGGTGCTGTTTCGCGCCCGTCATAGGCGCCAATATCACCTGTATCAGCATCATAATACATCATGAAAGCCCCACCCCCGATGCCGGAAGACTGGGGTTCGACCAGGGTCAGAACCATCTGGGCTGTGATCGCCGCATCGATGGCGCTGCCACCCTCACGCAGGACTTCCAGCGCGGCCTGGCTGGCGAATGAATTAGCGGTCGCCACCATATGCTTGCTGGCCGTGACAGGTTGGTCCTTATCCACGATATTGATCTGGCGGGTGCTACACCCAGCCACCATCAGCAAGCCAAGCAACAAGACAAAACATACGAACGGCGTCGGGAGCACCATATACGACTTTTTATTTACCATGTGCCATGCTAGCCCGAGAATCCGGCTCTGGGAATACACTTCATTGAAAATCCTTAAACTTTCCTCATATCGTCTAATAGTATAGATATTATAAATCTTCTACCGATTTTAACCGGGAGCGAGTCTATGAGCGCGGTTACCAAAAAAACAAAACGCATCACTATCCCTGATATCCGTAATGCCAAGGGTAAACAACCCATTGTTTGCCTGACCGCCTATACGGTCCTGACGGCCCGCTGGCTAGATGACCACACGGATTTGCTGCTGGTCGGGGACTCTCTTGGCATGGTGATTTATGGCATGGAAAATACCCTCGGAGTGACCCTGGACATGATGATAGCCCATGCCCAGGCCGTTATGCGAGGCTCCAGAAAAAGTTGTATTATTGTCGATATGCCATTTGGTTCCTATGAAGAAAGCCCAAAAAAGGCATTTCGCAACGCGGCCCGTCTGCTCAGCCAGTCGGGGGCCTCGGGCATCAAGATCGAAGGCGGAGTGGAAATGGCAGAAACCATCGAGTATTTAACCAAACGGGGCATTCCGGTCATGGGACATGTGGGCCTGATGCCCCAGTCCGTACAGGCCATGGGTGGTTTCAAGGCCCAGGGCGGCAGCGATGATGAAGCCCGCCAAATCCTCGAAGATGCCAAGGCCGTGGAAGCCGCCGGGGCGTTTTCTCTGGTCATTGAAGGTACCGTTGAACCGGTTGCCCGCAAGATAACTCAATCAGTGTCCATACCCACAATTGGTATCGGGGCATCGGCAGCCTGTGACGGACAGATTCTAGTAACCGAAGACCTGGTCGGTCTGTTCATCGATTTCACCCCCCGGTTTGTCAAACGCTATGCCCTGCTTGGCGAACAGATCGAAGCCTCGGCCAAGGCCTATGCCGAAGATGTTCGAACCGGAAAATTTCCCGGTGACGAACACCTGTTTGGCATGAAAAAAGTCGACTGAAATTATGACCGCAAGTCCCCCCGTCACCATTGTACGTTCGGTAGCGGAACTTCGGGCACAGGTTGCCGTTTGGCGAGCTGCCGGTGAGACCCTTGCCCTGGTGCCGACCATGGGTGCGTTGCATGCGGGGCACATGGCCCTGATATTTCGGGCCCACGAGATCGCCAGCAAGGTTTGTGTCTCCCTGTTTGTCAACCCGGCACAGTTTGGCAAAAACGAGGACCTGAGCACCTACCCGCGTAACGAAGCCAGCGATCTGGCCCTGTTGTCGGGCGCCGGTGTTGACCTGCTTTACGCTCCGGATGTGACACAAATGTACGGCCCGGGCGATGCCACCAGAGTATCGGTTGGAAGCCTGGGTGAAAGTCTGGAAGGCTTGTCGCGTCCCGGATTTTTTACCGGCGTGGCTACGGTTGTAACGAAATTACTGCTCCAGTGCCTGCCCGATTATGCCTTGTTCGGGGAAAAGGACTTCCAGCAATTACAAGTCATCAAACGCCTGGTCAAAGATCTTGCCATTCCGGTGAGCATTGCAAGCGTTGCGTGTTACCGCGAAAATGACGGACTGGCTTTATCATCGCGCAACATCTACCTTGATAAGGACGAGAGGCTTATAGCACCGGCCCTCTACAAAGCTATGAACCAGATGGCGGATGCCATGCGTAGCGGCGACACCGCCCTGCTCAGTTCCCAGGCCGCCCAGGCTTTTCTGATCCATGCAGGGTTCAGCTCGGTTGATTATCTTGTTGCTTGTGACGCCGAGACCATGTCGGATATCATGAGCCTTGCCGATTTACATGGCAGGCCAGGCAGAATTCTCGCCGCTGCGCGGCTTGGCACGACCCGTCTGATTGATAATATAGAACTTTGATCTGAATTGGATAACAGAAATGGCACACATCCTGATTATTGATGACGACGCTGATATGCGCGTTCTGGTTCGTACCACCCTGGAAGCCATGGAACACTCGGTAGAGGAAGCCAGTGATGGCAAAGATGGATTGGCCGCGGCACAATCCTCACAATTTGATCTGATCATCAGTGATATGAATATGCCCAACATGACCGGATGGGAATTGTTACGCAGCCTTAAATCCCGTCCGCAAACCAGCGCCACCCCTGTCATCGCCCTCAGCGCCCATCAAACCCCGGAAGACTATGATGAGGCCTACCGGGAAGGTTGCGCGGCTTATATCCAGAAACCCCTGAAGCTGGAGCACCTGATGGATAAGGTGAATGAAGTTCTGGCGGGTTAAAAACTTTCGAGGAACAATCCGGAGTCAAGGTGACCTCAGGCTTCGCTGCCATCAATCTTTATAGGCGAGCCTGTGGATAGCGGGGCAACGTACTGCGGGGCCGTATCCCAGGGGAAATCAACCCACACATCTTGATCAATTTCATGGACAAACACATCGGTTTCGTCGCGACCACCCGGTTTTGCATAAACTGTAGCAAAAAGAACATTGGGTAAAAGCCGCCGGGCTTCCTTGGCGGTAATCCCGGTATCGACCAGATCATCGATCAGCAGCCAACCTTTTCCACCATCTTCCATGGCGGCCTGGGGCAATTTCAGAACCTTGACCACACCCATTTTCTGTTCGTCGTAGGTTGAAATACATAAGGTATCGACCACATAGATACCCATTTCACGCGCCACAATGGCCGCGGGCACCAAACCACCCCGGGTCAGGGCGATAATACCCTTCCAGGGACCTTTGGTCATCAATTTTCGAACGAGCAGCCTGGCATCACGGTGGACTTCCGTCCAGGTAACGGCATGGCGAATGGGGTCAGATTGAGAGCTGGTCATGATGTTCTTTCTTTACAGTTCTAATACAAAACGGCACCCCATGGGGTGCCGTCCTGATTTTATTATATTGGGCCTAACGGAGGTACAGATGCACCTCGTTAACTTCCGTGTTAGGCGCGGTCTTGCCGGAAACTGCGACCCTGGCTGGTGGTAATCCCATATCAACCAGAGAGCGTAATACTTTTTCGGCGTTCCGTCGTGATTTCGACGAATTCAAGGCTACCGTTGCTTCATCACCGAGCGACGGGGCAACAGCAACAAGATCGAATGTTGCATCTGGGCGGCGCTCCAGAACTTTTTTCACCGCATTATAAAGCGCCTGCTCGTAAGGAATATCGATCCGGTCAAACCGGATTACAACCAGCGGACGACGCCCGGTGGTATCGAGCGGATTGCCTGCCGTATTACCTGTATTGACATTGGCAGCCGAGGCCATGGCTTTGTTGACCAGGCTGATGCCATAAATTTCGCCTGTGCGAATACCCGACGAAAGCAGGTTCAGATTAGAGCGTTCCGTAGAGATATAAGCAGACTGTCTGCGCACATCACGCGATACTTCTTTATGCAGGCGTTCGATCAGGACGACCGTGCGGCCGATCTCGTCCTGCAAGATTGCCAACTGGCGGTGATCTTCATCAACCGCACCCGATACACTCAGGGCCGCCGTAGCCGATTCTGCCAAAAATGCCGACATGGTAGAAGCCGTCGCCACGGCTTGCGCCAGTTTATTCATATCGCCAATGTCTTTATCGATTTGATCAAGATCGGCCTGGGCATTGTTATACTGCTGCACCATGATCGGATTGCCCGGTGTCGTGCCAACCTGCAAGCGGGCATTCATGGCCGCTACGTTGTTATGATAACTAATGGAATCGCTAATAATTTTCGCCCGAACCTGCTGCAAAACCTGATTTTGCTGTACGATAGACGTCTGTAATCCGGTCAGTTCGTCACGCAGCTCAACTACTTTCTCGCCGACAAAGGTTCCCGTATTCTGTCCGGGTGAAACCCCTTGGGGAACAAAGGAATTGCTGCCCAGTGTTGGCTGGGCACTTATCTGCACGGTCGCAACCGGTTGCGGCGGCACCTCGTTTGCCACGGCACCTTGGCCACCCACGGCGACTTCCTGGGTCTCTCCCCCTGCCGGATCCTCGCCTGACAGTGAAGGCCACAAGGATTCTTCAGCAAACGAACAACTGCTCAAAAATAGCGCAGCCCCTACAATCGTGGTCAAATACTTTGTTGCCGTCATTTATATTATGTCCCTAATTCCCACGAAAATTATCGTGTCATCCTCAATCTAAGCTAACGTACCCCAAAAAGTAATAAAAAGTCGTTATCAATACGTAATTTTAGCACCTTATTCAACACATTGTGGATACTAAACAATGGAATTAGAAGTCACAAGTTCCTATTTTCACTGATGTTCATGGTTACTATCGTGGATTTTTTGCAAAATACAACCTATTTGCACCGGGCATACATATCGGTGCCAGTATCAAAAAAGCAAAATATACCAAAATCCATTATTATGCGACTTGCGTTTACGAAAAACCTAGAGTAGCTTCCCGCATCCGCAACATGAAAAATATCAAAAAAATTTCTGTCGGATATCAGAACTGGTAAGCGCCCGTAGCTCAGCTGGATAGAGCGTTTGACTACGAATCAAGAGGTCGGGAGTTCGAATCTTCCCGGGCGCGCCATTCTCCGTAACCACAACGACTGCCCTCTCACCGGGCAATAAGCAGTTCCCGACATACCCGGGCCATGGTATAATCCCGCACGGCAAAGATTCTACAATTATTACAGAACTCGTGCACCTATTGAGACCCTGAGACGATACTGTCATTACACCCTGAATAGAGAGAGCAAGACACCATGCTAAAAAATGTTGGAACCATCGACCGGGTACTGCGTTTTGTTATTGGCGCTGTATTTATTGCCTACGCCTTAAACATGATTTCTCCTGATACCGGGTACAACAGCTACGGCTGGCTCGGTGTCATTCTGGTCCTGACGGCAGCCTTTAAATTCTGCCCGGTTTACCGGATTTTTGGCATTCAGACATGCAAGAAAACAGAAGAAGAATAAACCATACAAGACGCCACACAAAACGCCTTGCCGGATATCAGAAAATATCTGGCAAGGTTACAATTTCGGTTTCCAGAATGTCACGCATCCCGTCGCGCGACGGGTCCAAACCGGGCACGGCTTCGCCTGTGATCGTTTTGGACAAGCCTTGGAATATGGCAACGACCTGACCGCCCTCATCCGTTACGCTCACGTCAAAAACCCCGGTTTTATGTTGCCGGGCCCGTTCGACACATTCGGCGGTCAGCGTCTCGCCAACCCGCGCAGGCCTGAGAAAAGTAATCGTCGCCGCCGAGGTCACCGCGGCATTGTTTTCTGAATGACTGGCATAGGTAAAAGCCGTCCCGGCAAGGGTGAATGTCATGCCGTCATGACAGAGCCCGTGAATATTAACCATATCATCGCGAATAACCATTCGGGCACGGCAATGACCGGCCTGTAGCACCGAAACCGTAATGTTGAGCGAATGGGCCAGACCATCCCTGGCATACATGGCACGCGCCACATCCTGCGGGGTCGGCTTGGTTTTGGCGGGATTTTGGAGGTTGTCGGGTTCCATGATTGCGGCTCTAAGCTTCTGTTATCGGGGCGTAAAAATTATTGTGCACTCAATAACAACCGGGGAAAAGCCCATATTCAGCTATCTTCAACCCGTAGGGTTCTGTATATTCTTAGCATTACACTAAATAAGGGGCATGTTGAGCGTGCGGTCTATCATATCGACGACAATAAATTTGTTTACGATTTTATGTATTCTGGTGTTGTGGTCCGGCCCGGTTCGCGCCGCTGAACCCTTACCGGACCCAGTTCAGTTCAAGGCAAAACTGGTATATTGGCTGCAAACTCTCGATCAGGCTGATGAGCTGCGAGACACAACGGGTCAGACACCAGCACAAAAAAGTCGCATCATCCGGAACATTACCTTCATTCACGATGATGCCCAGGCAACCGTTGAGTTGATGGAAACCTTTTTTGCCGAAGCCGACAGCACGACCGAAACCGGAGCCAGCTCCAAAACCAGCGAAGACCAGCCCAATAATATAGAACCAAGAATTCTTGATGCTGACCAACGTAAAGGGCTGTCCCAAATGCTCTTGCAGGCAAGTATTGTCGCCCAACGCGCCCAGACGGTCCTGGAAGAAATGGGTGTCCTGGCCGAAGGCAGCAAATGGCAAAAATTAATTGAACGCGGCCCGCCACCTTTATCACCTAATATTATTGTATCGGCCATTCCAGAAATTCTGAGCCTGACGGCAACCCTTCTTATTGCCCCGGTAAACTGGATTGCCGATGTCCGACTTGAAGATTTGTGGCAAGCCCTGGTTACCCGATTTGTTATCGGGCTGATTATCTCCATAGCCATCGCATGGACCTTCCGTAACTGGTTGTTACGGCGTTACGGCTGCGAAGAGGCTGACCTGCATCCGAGTTACTCACGCAAACTTGTTGCCACCCTTGTGGAGGCCATCGGCCGTGGACTGATGCCCGCCCTTTTAATCATGATTATCGTGGTATCGGTCGACTCGCTTGAACTGTTGACCGGGCTATTTCGAGATATCGTAACGGCCCCGGCCATCTATCTGATCTTTTTTATTGCCATTGAGGCCCTCGCACGCGCCGCCCTTGCCCCCAATCGCCCGGTCTGGCGCATGACACCCTTTGATGACAGAAGCTCGCGCCTGTTATACCGCCGTATAATCTTGTTGGTTGGCGGGTTTTCCATCCTCAATGCCTTTGCCGACATGACAAATTCTCTGGAGATATCCGAAACACTTTCTTTTTTCTACGCCGGGTTGACCGGCATCGTACTGGCCATCCTTATGCTGCCCCTGCTCCAACACAAAGCCTGGCAATGGGCCGCTAAAGAGGACGACGAACAAGACCCGCCACCCAGTGTCATGCGCGCAGAGGCTGCCAGCAAAATCGCCACGGGATGGGCAAAGGTTCGCTTCATCCTGACCATTATCATTGTCCTGTCTGCCATTGCCGGGCTGTTCGGTTATATAAACCTGACACAATTTGTCCTTGGCAATCTGCTGTTGAGTGGCATCCTGATGGGGGCGGTTTCCCTGATCCGAAGCCTGGTCCAGGAACTCATAAACAAGGGCCTGGAAGACGCACTGGAACCGGGCCACTGGCTCAACCAACTGACCGGTATCCAGCGATATAACCACGATACGGTCCAGACTGTTGGCCTCAATATTCTCGATGGCATCCTGCTCTTGCTCAGTGCGCTGATTCTGCTGGGCATTTGGGGGTTTCCGCCAGAATTGGTCATGAACTGGCTGGCCCGTGCCATGAACGGCATTGCCATCGGCTCATACGTATTCTCCCTCACGGATTTTATTCTGGCCATAACGGCGTTCGCCTTCATCATGTTGGTAACCCGCGCCATTCAGTGGCTTTTTGACACCCGCCTGCTGCCCAAACGGCTGGACCTTGGCATCCGCCAGAGCATCCGTCTGGTGGTCGGCTATCTGGGTGTCATTTTGGGATTGATGGTGGCTGTTTCGACACTTGGCATTGACCTCACGAGCATCGCTCTTGTCGCAGGTGCCCTGTCGGTTGGTATCGGCTTTGGATTGCAGGCCATCGTCGGCAATTTCATATCCGGCCTCATATTGCTTTTCGAGCGTCCCATCAAACCCGGCGACTGGATTGTGGTCGGTACCCAGGAAGGCACCGTAACCCGTATCAATGTGCGCTCCACAGAACTGCGTACTTTTCAACGGGCATCGGTGATCATTCCGAACTCCGAGGTTCTGTCTACGTCGGTCATAAACTGGACCCATAAAGACCAGCATGGACGAGTGGAAATCCGTGTCGGCATCGATTACAATGCGGACCCGGAAATTGCCGCCGAAATTATGCGTAAATGTGGCGAAGAACACCCGCTGGTTTTAAAATTCCCGGCCCCGAGAGTCCTATTTATGAATTTTGGCGACAGTTCCCAGGATCTGGAACTGCGCGTAATACTCAAAGAAATCGAACATATGTACGACGTGGGAAGCGATCTGCGGTTTGCCATCAGCAAGGCTTTTAAAGAAGCCGGCGTGGTCATACCTTTCCCGCAACGTGTGGTACATATAAAGACCGATGACACCAAAAAAATTAACTGAATTTACCGGCCGCTTTATCAGGTCCTTTTAATAAAAGACAACGAACCAGTTTTACCGTATGATGAGCCGGTACCTTGCTTGATCAACAGGAGGAATAAAATGTTCATTTTTCATCCCCGAAAATCCGCCACGTCATTAACCGTGGTTTTATTAACAAGTGCTTCCCTCCTGGTACTTTCGGCCTGCCAATCAACAAATACAGTGGAACCGGCCGCAACAGCGGAACCAGCCGCGGTAACAGAAACCGCACAGCCGGTCGAGGTTGCTGCCGTACCCAAGGTCGTTGAGACGACCACGATGCCAGAGCCTGCGGTTCGACAAATTGACAATTTACAATTTGTCGACATGTCGGTTTTCGACTCAAATCTTTCATCGTCTCTAGGTGATAAAACCCAGGCTGTAATGGTGAATATGCCTGCCAAATTTTCGCTCAATGATATTCCAGATCGCATGAATATCTGGCTGGAACGTGTCCAGGAGTCCGGTGGCACCATCAACGTCAAACCCATACCCGATCCCAACGCCCAGACCCGGGGTGTTATCGGCGCAATCTTTTCCATCGTCATAGAACTGGTCAGCTATGCCCGCAGCGAAGCCATGTATAGTCCGGCCGATGAGTATAATGCCACGTTGATGTACAATGAAGATACCGGCGAAGTCGAAGAAATAATCTTCCAGCAACGCTAGAGTACTTTCGGGATATTATTTCTTTTTCCAGGTCACATTGTCCAGTGAGATATACTCGCCGCTCAGGGATTTTTTTATCAGGCTCTGGCCGGCGACTTTTTCGACGGCCTGTAATTTAATGGCGTGTTTTTTGGCGATCACCTGATACTTGGCATAGCGATCCTCATTGACCTCGATGACCATATCGCGAATTTCCTGAGGTGAATCGCTGCGGACCAGGCCAATATAGCCATCCGCCCGCTCGCCGATCCAACCGGCCTTCTTGGCAAGCGGCACACGCGGTGTTGATGTGGCCTGTTCCAGGTCTTTTTCGACTATCAGCTCAAGCTCATGCTTGATATTCAAATCGATCTGCAAAACAATCGGCTCACTGGGAGAATCAATTTTGACCGAACACGCCGATATCACCAGCAAGGCGACGGCAGAAAAACAACACAACAAGGATTTATACGGGGAATTCATCATTAAACTTTCAGGTGAACCTACTGTGAACTGCCAAATCGTCTGATCCGCTCAGCAATCATGTCCGGTATGGAATAGATCGTCAACTCATTGCGGATCAACTTGGAAATTTCACCCGTCACATTGAGCCGTAATTCCACTGGAAAACCTTCGTAAAAGGCCGGGTTTGCCCCTTTGATGACAAAATGAAAAACCAGATCCTGGCTTTTTGATTTTTCGACCGCCATGGTAAGATCGCTGTATTGAAAGTCAGCTAATATGTCGAGGGCGAGGCCCATATATTCATTGCTGGCGGCGGTTTGCTCGGCGTCTTGCGGGCGATAAGACAACACGCCGCCACCCTCAACTTTGAGGCTGCCTTGGTTAATGTAAAACTCCCCTTCGGAAACCTCAATGGGGATGCTACCATTGATAATACCGGTTGCCGTCAGGCCGCTGACCGGGATCAGATTGGTAAGTTCTTCGACGTCGATGCCCGTAATAACAAGCGGGATCTGGATGATCGGGATGTCTGGCCCAACCTGCAAACCCTCCACAGCGATTTCGCCGCCAGCCAACCGGAAATGCACCTTATGAAGGTCGAGAATACCATCATCACCGAGAGAGAATTTTACCACGCCATTGGTCAGTGTGAACCCGCTTTCGATTCTGGCAATGGAGATTTGCTGTGGGGATGGCGTGCTCAGCGGCCACAGGCTATCAAAATTAATCACCCCATTGATACGCTCAACTTTACCGATGTCCGTATCCGCGTATGCATTTTCCACAAGCACTTCCATAACACCCGCCATATTGCCCTGGCCGGGAATCGATATGGTTGAAATAATACCCAGTTGAGCCATGTTGATTTCCCCGCCGCTACTCAACCCGGCGATCAGTGAGCGGTTGGTTCGCAAGGAAACATCTTGAATGACCAGATCGGTTTCCAGAGAGATATTCCGGCTCGATACCCCATCATCGTCCTGGTTATTATTCCACCGCGTTATGGCGACACCGATTGCCAGCCCGGCAATCTGGTCGATCCATTGCGCACTGTAAGGGGAGATAACCTGCAAGGTCCTGGCATCTGGTATCAGGTTCAGCGGCAACAACCGGGTCAGGGCCTCGCCACTGCCCGTTTGGAGATTATGATTGCCCTCTAACTCGACCGTGGCCAGCCCATTGGCGATCTTGATTTTCGCCATAAAACGGGCTTCGGTATTATCCAGCTCAACATGTAATTCTACCGACGAAGGGGCAATAAACGGCTGTCTGGTTTGATGTTCCACAGAGCCTATTTTTATATCCATTTCAGTTTCAATATCCAGGTTCTGCGAGGTCAGCGTTGAGCCCATGGAAATATCCCTGAAAACCAGGCGCTGATCGGGCACAATCACATCGTAGCCACCCAGAAAGGCTTTGGTACGCCCTGCACCGGTTTTTAAATTCAGCTCACCCGTCACATCAATGAACCGTCGTTCACCTTTTATCAGGAACCCCGGTGCACCCTGGGGCTGGATAAGAATATTACTGTATTCCGGTATCAGGCGCAGATCACTATGCAGCTTTTCGGGTATACCCTGGCTGTCAAAATCCAGAACGATCAGATCGGTGCCAACCTGTTTATTCTGCAGGCAAAAATTCATGGGCGCATCGAAACCGATCACACCGGACAGGCGGACGGCCGCGGCGTGAATATCGCCACAGCCATAAAGCGACAATGCCAGTTGCCGGTCGGCAAAGCCAATCTCACCGTCCAGCTTGAGGCGAGCGTTCTTCAGTGCCAGCCCACCGGGTAACTCTCCGTCGTAACCACCCAGCAATTTAAATGTCCCGGCCAACCAGTCTGCACCACCGTTAATATTCAGGTACAGGTCATCCGGCGATAACACCCCACCCTTAATTTTCAAAGGATCAATGGCGAGTGAGAATTCATCCACCACGAACCACTGCAAAGAGAAATCATTCTGGTCTAAAACAAAAGAAGCCTCTACATCACCGCGCATGGCTGGCAGGTATGATCCTGACAATTCCGAATGCCCGGAAAAATGAATAGCGACCTGTTCACTGTCTTCGACCTGTGACAGAACCAGCAAGTCGTCCTGGCTATTCAACGTGAAAAGTATTGCCCCCCCATCGGGCGTGTCTCCAACCCGCACCATGGTTCCAAAAAGACTCCTGAAAGCACCGTCTTGACGTTCTTCAATCATCACGTTCAACCCGCTTTGAGAGCGCAAAGTAATAGCGCCACTTTGCGCCACCACACCAAAATTGCCATTAATACCGACCTGCACGGGTTGACCATCCATAACAATCTGCTCGGAGCGAAGCCGGACCTGTAATTCGGGCAAGCGATCCATCATGGTCGCCACATCCGGAGATGCCGTCAGGTTTACAAAATCGTCAAAGTCAAAAGCCAGATTAAAATCAAGCTGGACCTGACCATCCACAATATCGGGCAGGCCCACACCATCCGGCAGGGCGCGAAGGCTGGTGGTGGTGTTCTTCAAATCGATGGTAATGGCGGGGTTGCCGGAAA
Organism: Alphaproteobacteria bacterium; assembly: GCA_024279135.1. Taxonomy (GTDB): domain Bacteria; phylum Pseudomonadota; class Alphaproteobacteria; order Rhodospirillales; family Casp-alpha2; genus JABJOR01. Next base: position 306,055 of record JAJRRU010000010.1, on the reverse strand, counting down.
AAACGTCGGAAACGACCGTAACAAAGGACGCCCGAACGTCATGTGCCTGATCTTCGAGAGTGATCGTCGAGGTTAATATCCCATCGCGCAAAGACAGCCCATAGTTTGTCTCGGGCTGGAAACCCAGGGGTAGTTTTGTTTGGGCAATCTGGAACCCGCCCTCGGCATTGAATGAATTGATCTGTTCCAGTTTTCCCGAGACCGAAAATTGTCCGCCGTTAATAACAGTCTCGATGGCGCCGAATTTTATCTCGCCCTGATCTATATCCAATATGGCATCGAGCACACCGTGCACATCCATTTTGCCCTGGACTGTCATCTTCAGTTTTATATTCGGGTGAATAAATTCAATGTGTGTATCATCCAGGAAGATTTCGCGATCCGGGGTCTGGGAAATTCGCCCGGAGAATGGCAAATAGGTGGTATCGAATGGCGACTGAATAACGATAAGAGAGTCGATCAGCACAATACTGTCGATAGGCCACCGCTTGACTGTATTGGCCTGGGCATCGGGTGTCGGGCTGTCGGAGGTCAGAAAAAGTGGATCAAGGGCGCCAAATGACAAACCATCGTCAACCCGCTTCATGCGCAAGACCAGTCCGGAAATATGAATTTCCTTCATTCTGGCACGAAACAGATCAAACGGAGAAAACTCCGCCCGTAAATCGGGGATTTCCAGATCCGCATCGGCTCCGATACGCAATCCCGTAACCACGACCCGTTCATAGGAAATTTCTTCAATGGTCAGGGCGGCAGAACTAACACCCAGTTCGGCGATCTGCTCAATGGCGAGTTTTTCGATAAGTCGCGGGGCAACGACCTTGATCCCGATCACCAGTATCAAGATCATGATCAGCACGAATGAGCTTAACCAGACCAGGAATCGACGCAACTTCACTGTCTGGCGACCCCTTTAAAACTCAGATTTCGTTACAGGAAAAACCAATACGATCCCAACAGGAAACACCCCTAGAACTGTCCTCCCTTGGCCAAATCATTGACCAGGGCATCAATTTCTGCGGTCAAAACCAGCAATAAGGCTTGCTGGGCGCAATTGCGTTCTGCCATCCAGGCCGCTTGATGGGCACGTGTCGGCAGGTTGTCAGGAACCATATGAACCTTCAGATCACGGACCTGACCATCGGCCATACCCATTTTATATGCCGCCCCATCATTCAAGGCGACTTCGAGCGGCCATTCAACTTCCTCATATGAAGCGGGCCACGAAATATTGGCTTTTTCCGAACCATTGGAGGCTTCCAGTATGAGTTGATCAACTTTACCGGCATCGGCGCGCCAGAAAGTGGCCGAACGGCCTTCCTGGACACAATGATCATCAGCCTGGGTTACATCGATAGCCCAGGGGTCCGTTGATGGATCTCCGGCGGCCAGATTACGAAAAGCACCGACGGATACACTGTTCACCGTTTCGGTCTTCAGCAAATTGGACAGGGCACCGATAATATTGGAAGACCGCCCGGAGCCCAGCTCGACCTTGGCGGCCTCACCATTGTTCTGACTGGCCGAAAGTTGCGCGAGATCACCCGACAGGGGACCTTTCAACAGCAATTTACGACCCAGGGCATCAATCAGGGTCATCGATTGTTTTTCGGCGATGGTAATCTCAGTCGTTTCTGCAAGAACATCACCGGGTTTGTAATTGGTATTACCGGCGGCTTTCACAACCACATAATCAAGTGCCATGGCTGGCCAGGCGAGCACCACGATAGCCAGTGCTGCCAGAATTCCTGTAAATCGCCGGGAGAAATGCATGATAATAAGCCCTGTCTTAAAGTCATGGATGAGTAATTTTATTTTATGGTAAAGCATACCATAAAAACATGGCAGATCATAACTTTCCACCCATGAGTGCTGCTTATAATAACCTATGAACTCACGTTAACGATCTGGACACGGCGGTTCTCGCCATTGTCAGGATCATCGGGCATCAGTAATTGCTCTTCCCCGCGGCCTACCGCTTCGAGACGGCTGTAGCGGATATCAAACTTTCTCATAAGATAATCGCGGACCGCCACGGCCCGTCGTTCGGACAATTTCTGATTATAGCTATTACTGCCCGAAGCATCGGTGTGCCCGGCAATCAGGAACTGAGCGTCCTTGAGCTGCTCGGAAATCAATGCCACACCAAGGCTGTTCAAAACCGCCTCGGCATCTTCGGTCAGTTCGTCGGAGTTGAACTGGAAAGTGACCTTCATGTCAATGGAAGGTGGTGCCACAACCTCTTTATTACCCTGGGTATCGGTAATTACCGTATTACCCTGATCATCCATTTCGATGGTATTACCCTTCACATCGGTGATCACCGTCTTGCCGGCTTCATCGGTAACGATAGTATTTCCTTTGGTATCGGTAGCCACGGTTTTACCCGCATCGTCGGTCACAAAAGTATTACCCTTGTCATCGGTCACCACCTTATTGCCTTCTTCATCGGTGGTCACATTCTGGGGCTCTTCCGGTGGTTCAATAACCAGCCCCCTGAAAGAGAACCCACCGGAGTTTTCGAGTTTTTTGATAATTTCATCACTGGACGGCGTATTACCATCCGTGGCTTGCTGGGCCAGCACAATACCGGGCAAAATCAGAATCGAGACCATCAGGAACAGACCCGACAATCCGATCATTCCATGTTTATTTAACATCGCTATTCTCCACTCGTTACTTCGGTTGCGTCTCCAGGTAAACGGCGCGGGCAACAACACGGGTGTCGTCTCCGAAGTTTTGTAATTTCAAAATTCGCTGGCGGAACACACTCAGGTATTTCCGCTCAATTTCAACAAAATCAAATTCACGCTCAAACAATGGTGTCGCAGACGCCACCACAACAACCATTTCCTTTCCGAACGGTTCGGCAAGCCGAAAGCTCGGTAATTTAGGGTCGTTGCCCAGGGTAATCAGGGTATTGGGTGCGAGGGGTTCTTTTTGCCAGTCAGACTGATAAAGGTGAACGGCTTCCCCACTAACCATCAGATATGTCACATAGATATAACTGGCAAATTCCGGTGAGCGCACCAGCACAACAAGCTTGTCGTCTTCAACGAACTCCTGGCTGCCGCTCATGGTGCGGACCGCGACCCGCAAACCCGTGGCGGTCGCCAACTGGTCATGGAAGGTTTCCAGCGCCTCACACTGGGGCCACGGACGGACCTTGATATCAGAAATATCGACCGCACCGGGTCCGGCAACTCGTCCGACAGCCTGCAACAATGCAAGCCCGCCCGCATTGCCAACATATCCATGACCGGCAAGTTTACCATTGGGTTTGATGGCAAAATTAACCCGGGAGCATTTGAAACCGCTGCCCATCTTGGTCAGACGATTGGCCAGGGCCATCATATCGACAGTCTTGGCAGGCTTCGGTTTTGAAACGCTCACGGGTTTGACAATGGGTTCCGGGTCCGGTTTGGCACTGGCTAGACGCATCACGAAGGCGGAATTTGCATCGGCGGAAAAACTGTCATAACTAATCCAGCCAAAACCATCATCGGCCCAGTTATCACCCCAGGAATTTATCACTTTAAAGGCCCGCCGACGATCATCATAACCGGCCATTACCATGGCATGTCCGAAACTGTCAGGCCCGGCCTGTGCGGTATAGATTTCGTCGCGTTTAAGGTTCTCGAATGTATTTGAAATCATCATACCAAAAACCACCGGGTCTCCGTTTGCCAGCTCTCCCTTGATATCATCCAGGTTTTGCAAGGAAACACGACGCCATTCATCGATGTTGTTGGGTCGGGATTTTTGCTGCAACGAGCTATCGGGAATAGCCGAACAATTACCATCAATATAGGGAAAATCGCGCAAGGTAGCGGTACCGTTCTGGCGCAAAAACTCAAGGGTATCGGATATCCGGGTTCCGGTCGTACAGTTACCTTTGGCATTGATAACCTGATTATACAAATACGCCGGGCTGAACGCTGCGGGCATTTCACGGGGGTCCAGAATACCTTGTTTTATGGCGTAATAACTGCGCAAGGCATAGCCTACCGCCCAGGCCGAACAGGAAGATTGAGATCCCTGGGTTTGGGGTATGGGAAAGTCATCAGATAAATCCACCTGAGCGGGCAGATAAGCCCGAAACGTCGGTACGGCTCGAAATGCCGGATAGGCCTCTTCATCTTCCGGTTCCATGCCCTGGGCAAAAACCTGCGATGATAAAGGCACCAGAACATAAACCATCGCCAGTATTGCTGTGCGCAACAAGATAGTAATAGCCAAACTCATCTGTTTAAACTCAACCTGTCAGTTTCAGAATTGTTTTCTTACAACCATAATTAATAAATATGGCTCGCTATATTATTTTTTACAAACATTTATGAATTATACCATATTATACCTTTTTCTGATTTAATTCCATCAACACACGTTGTTGCGACTGAATGTAAAATCAATGAAAAACACTCTGGTGCAAAAAAGCAGAACAATTTTGGGCAGCGCCATGCTCGCGGCAATGATAGCGACCATCGTTGTTGCACTATTTCCGGTTATCAATACCATGGAACGCTGGAGCGAAGACCTGCGCATAGCGTACCTGCTGCCACCGGAAGATCAGCACCCCGACATCATGATGTTGATGATAAACGAAGATACCCTGTCGGCTTTTCCCTATCGCTCGCCGGTTGATCGGGCATTGCTGGCAAACACGGTGCGTTTACTGGGTACCATGGGGGTGCGGGCAATCGTCCTCGACATCCTGTTCGACCAGCCTACTGAACCGGCCAAGGATGCCGCCCTGGCTCGTGCCCTCGATAATTTAACCATCCCTTATGTAGCGGCCTACGCCGGACAGGCGGAAGGCCTTAACCCGGCACAGATCGACTATCTGGACAGGTTTATTCCGCCACCGGCCCGTGGGCTGGCAAACCTTCTGAAAGACCCGTTCACCAATACGGCGCGCTGGATTTACCCCGGCAAGACATCGGATGATGGTGTATTCATTCCCGGTATGGTTGGTGCGATAGCAGAAAAAATCGGGGTCGCCACGTCGCGTGACACCCTTGATATTTCCTGGCGCGGCAGTCCGCTCGATAACAAGATAACCACCTTCAGAACATTTCCCATCCAGTTTCTGGAAAATTTACCGGCACCCTGGCTCAAGGATAAAATCGTTTTCATCGGTGCCGACCTGAGCATCACCGATCGCCACCGCACACCCTTTGCAGCCCACGCAGGGGCCAATGCATCCTTTAGCCCGGGGGTTTTGGTCCACGCCCACGGTCTGGCCCAGATACTTGAAAACCGACCGTCCTATTATCTCGGTCCTGTAGCCACATTCGGTTTCGTTTTCATCATCGGATTGCTGGCTGTCGTCACCTCTTTATTGACAAAATCCCTGGTCTGGCGGATCAGCCTGTCCGGCCTGTTAATGCTGCTGTACTGGGCCATCGGGTTCCTGGCATTCGCCCAGGTAAAATTATTACTCCCCCTGATCGCGCCGACCATTGCCCTGTTAAGTGCGGCCTGGCTGATGGAAGTTATCTTTGGCAGACAAGCCCGCCAGCAGAAAAAATTCATCCGCCGTGCCTTTGCCAAATATATGGCCCCGGCGGTGGTGAAATTACTTGAAGATGATCCCAGTCGCCTGAGCACCAAAGGTGAAAAACGTGAAATGACGTTCCTGTTCACCGACATAGCAAACTTTACGTCATTTACCGAAAAAACCGAACCGGAAATCATGGTCGCCGTCCTGAACGATTATCTGGGCCAGGCATGTTCCATCGCCATGGACCACGACGGCATGATCGACAAGATCATTGGCGACGCGTTGTGTGTTATCTTCAATGCACCGGTTTATCAGGACAACCACGCCCAGCGGGCTGTTGATTGCGCCCTGGCAATTGATGAATTCTCCATAAATTTTATCAAAAAGCAGGCTGAGCAAGGCATAGAATTCGGGATAACCCGTATTGGCGTCAATACGGGCCTAGCCATCATCGGTAATTTCGGCGGGGCTGACCGGTTTGACTACACCGCCCATGGGGACGCCATCAATACCGCAGCCAGACTCGAGTCCGTCAACAAACAACTGGGCACCCGGATTTGCATCAGCGAGACAACCAAGACGTTGTGTCACACCACGCACTTCCGCAATGTGGGTGGATTAATATTGAAGGGCAAAACAAAACCGGTTTTTGTTTTTGAGCCGGTCAGCGAAGAAACAACCCAGAGCCAGCAGTTTAAAGATTATGAAAAAGCCTACGCCATGATCGAACAGGACGATCCTTCGGTTTCTGCAATTTTACAGGACCTGCATTCCCGCTATCCGGACGATCCACTGGTCACCTATCACGCCCAGCGTTATAATCAGGGTGACCAAGGAGCCATCATCACCTTGAGCGAAAAATAACGCCGATCAGGAAATATCCTCAATCACCGTCTTCTATCAAAGGCCAGCCATTTTCAATAATATCCTGGACCTTGCGGCGTTCCATCTCGCGGCGTTCGGCGGTACGGCGTTCCTGGGTTTCCCGACGATTGTTCTCGCGGCGCTCCACACCAGACCAGTCCCCGGGTAGGGTAATTCGTCTGTCCTGACCACGGCGCTCATCTTCACGTCTTTGCTCACTGCGCTGGGGCCTATCACGACGGTCTGTTTGGTCCATTTTCAAGTCTGACATTTTATTACCACCTGTCGTTGCGTAGCAGCGTAACTAGTACTTTTATACCAAAGGGCATTAACAATGTCTTATATTGGCTTAGTTTTTGCAGCTTACTCTGGTTAAAACCATGATCAGGGAATAAAAAATGAAACCGGAATTTGCACTACTGAACACTCCACAGGCGATGTCATCTACCCCCGTCAAACAATCGCAACAGGTCGATGATTCCAGTGCACAACAGGTTGAAGCCAGAAACAAGGCGTTCAGAGATCATCTGCTTGCCGCCCAGCAGCCCAAAAAAGAAAACATGAACACCGAAGATATAGCCTATATTCGTGAACACGGCTTCAGGGCGTTTGCAGAAAAAGTACACGAGGATAAACGCGAGGAACTTCGGGAAGAAATTCTACGCTCCATGAAGCTGACAGAGGAAATACTGGCCTCTATGAAACCCGAACAGCGGGCTACAATCGAACGCCTGATCGAAGATGAAATCCAGAACCGCATGGCCACCAATTCCTTGATAAATAGCGATCCCAAGGAAAACTCAAACGCCACGCCGGGTCTGTTCAGTGGTCATTTGAATTCAATGAACCCTGCGGTTACACAACTTATGACAGCCGATCAAAACGCCGGACCTATGTTGAACAAACTGCATTTACTTGAACAATCCACTACTCCGCCCGAACCGGACGACGAGCAATAACCGTGTAATTATTGCCCAGTATTGCCCGGTCGGTGTGGTAAAACTTACCGGGTAAACGACTTATGGACGAGCCGCTTCTCCATGGCATCAATAACCTTTGAAACCGGAATGTCCGCGATTTCGCTGGTGCCGAAGTCCTGGGCCTTGATGATGGTAATGTCGGGGGTGTAGGGGGCGAATTTATCCGGATTTGTCGGCCCGAACAAGGAGACCATAGGCGCACCTCCGGCCGCCAGCATGTGGCCCGTACCCGAGCAGTTAGCCAAACCGAGAGATAATTTCCCAGCCAGGGCAATGGTCAGGGTCGGCCCGTCCAGACTGGTCCCGTCGGCGGTTTTAAATTCGAGCGGTGAAAACCGGGCGTTTGGGATCTCAGCTTTAATATCACGCTGCCAGTCGGCTTCTTCGGGGCCAAGGATAAACACCGGTGTGCGGGATTTTTCAAGTTGATGTTTTGCCACCAGAATAAAATTCTCCAGCGGCCAGCACTTGCCCGTATCGATACGCCCTGCACCGGGTGCCAGACCAATATAGCTGGTTTGCGAGGATAAAATCCGGTTTGCCGCATCGCGGTAGTCATCCGGGATAATCGCCTTGTAATCGGGGTTTTGTTTGCGGCCCACCGCCAGTTCCAGCAATTGCAGCAATCGCTCGCTCAGGGTGCCTGCGGCCAGCTTGCCACCGGGCGGACGTTTTGATGAAAAAACAAATCTCCAACATGAAGATATAAACATGTCATGGGAAATACGGCGCAGGGCCAGGGTGTCGCGGGGGTTCTTCTGGGTATCGATGATCAGATCGAAATGACGCCCAGCCAGCAACCCGCATGGATTGAGAGCCGCTGTCCAGCTATTGCCCAACACCGTAGCAGGCAACGCCTCATGGATCATGCCGCGAGCCAGAGGCTCCAGCATGGTTTGAAACTTCAACCCATCATGACCATGCACCCAGGTTATCTGCGCGTTGGGATACGCCGAGTATATGGCCCGCAGGAATGGCAGTTTGATCAGGTTTTCGCCAATGGCATCGTCACGGTGGCGACCAATATAAACCAAAATACGCTTTTCAGGCTCGGACTGTATCATCATAGGGTCACTATTTTTTTGCCAACCGGGGGTAATCTGGACTGTAATTTATATGCCAGAGAATGTATGACAAGTCATGACTTTTGATTATGCAATTATCGGCGGTGGGATTGTCGGGGCTTCTACGGCCTGGCAACTTAAACAGCGGCTGCCATCGGCTACGATTGTCCTGATCGAAAAAGAATCCCAGTTGGCAAGCCATCAATCGGGTCATAATTCGGGTGTGATCCATGCCGGGATATATTATCAGCCCGGCAGCATGAAGGCCCGGTTTTGCCTGCGCGGTGTGGATGCGACCATAAAGTTTTCTCAAGCCAACAACATTCCCGTCGAACAATGCGGCAAGCTGCTGGTTTCTACCAATCCTGCCGAGCATACCCGCATGGAGGCCCTGTATAAACGCTGTCGGGAAAATCAGGTGCCGGTTTCGCTATTATCGGCCGATGAATTAACCCAGCGCGAACCCCATATCGCCGGGACCGGTGCTATCCTGGTCGAAAGCACCGGGATCGCCGATTACCCGGCGATCTGCCGCAAAATGGTCGAAAAATTTCAGGAACTGGGTGGTGAGCTCAGGCTCGACACAGCGGTAAATTCAGTCCGTGAAACCAACGATGAAATCATTCTGGGTACAAAAAATCCGCAGCATAGGGAAATCAGAGCCGGGCATATTATCGCCTGTGCCGGCATCATGGCCGACCGCATCGCCTACATGCTGGGGGTAGGGATAAATTTCCGCATGATCCCGGTGCGGGGTGAATATTACCAGCTACCCACGTCAAAAAATAATATTATCAAACATCTGATCTACCCCATACCCGATCCGCAGTTACCTTTTCTCGGGGTTCATCTGACCCGCATGATTGACGGCCGAGTGACCGTTGGTCCCAATGCCGTGCTCGGTTTCTCCCGCGAAGGCTATGCCAAGGGCAGTTTCAATATATCCGATGTGGCCGCCATGGTCGGTTATGGCGGGTTCTGGAAGCTCATGAAGGCCAACCTGCACACCGGAGTTCATGAGATGAAAGACTCCTTGCTAAAGAACGGTTATCTGAAACGCTGTCGCAAGTATTGCCCGGAATTGCAGCTGGAAGATTTGCAACCCTATCCGAGCGGTATTCGCGCCCAGGCGGTAACGCCTGACGGAACCCTGATCAATGACTTCCTGTTTGCCGAAACACGGCGCGCCGTGCTGGTCTGTAACGCGCCCTCACCGGCGGCCACCTCGGCAATCCCCATTGGCGAACATATAGTCGACAAAGTCATTGAACGTTTTAAGTAACCTTGAAAAATAAATTTGCTGGCTGTGTAATAAAATTTAGCCCTTTGATGCGACAGAACCTGTTGCAGTAATTTCCAAATCCCGGTAATGAGATTCAACGACAAAATTATTACAGATTATTATAAGGAACCGAGACAATGACCACATGTGGCGAGATGCTCATGGAAATATTACAGGACTATGGCGTTGATACTGTATTCGGTATCCCCGGTGTCCATACGCTGGAACTTTATCGCGGGCTGCAAAATGCCAATATGCGCCACATAACCCCACGCCACGAACAAGGTGCCGGGTTCATGGCCGATGGTTATGCCCGGATCACCGGCAAGCCCGCCGTGTGCCTGATTATAACCGGACCGGGCATGACGAATATTGTCACCGCCATGGGACAGGCTTACGGCGACTCGATCCCCATGCTGGTCATATCCAGCACCAACGAACTGGGCCATCAGGGCCTGGGCGAAGGCCATCTGCATGAACTACGCGATCAGGGCGCATTGGTATCGGGGGTCTGTGCGTTCAGCCAGACCGTCTTGCGCCCGGTCGATCTGCCCGGCGTGCTGGCCCGCGCTTTTGCCGTCTTTAACGGTGCCCGGCCGCGCCCCGTACATATTCAGATCCCTATCGATATATTCTCCCAATCCGCCGATGATGCGGTCCGGGGTGTCGCGGTGTCAGCATCCCGACCCGGACCGGACCCACAAAGCATCGAGGCCGCCGCCAATCTGTTAGCCAAAGCCAAAAGCCCGGTCTTGCTGCTCGGTGGCGGCACCAATGATGCCAGTGTTGAGGCCACAGCACTGGCCGAACGGCTGGCCAGCCCGGTCGGTCTGACCATCAATGCAAAAGGTGTGCTGACCAAGGGACACCCCCTGTCGTGTGGCTCTTTCATCCCCTACAAGGCCATGTGCACGTTGCTGGGCGAGGCCGATGTAGTGCTCGCCGTGGGTACGGAAATGGGTGAGACCGATTACGATGTGTACCGTAACGGGAATGTTAAAATACCCGGCAAGCTGATCCGTATGGATATCGAGCCGGACCAGACTGCACGTAATTACCACGCCGATCTTTCCATTACGTCCGATGCCCGCTTGGGGCTCGCCGCCCTGAATACCGCGTTGTCGGCCAGGGATGTGCAAAACGACCCGGCGGTGGCCTATGATCGTTGTGAGCTGATCCGCCGCGAAAGCCTGGCCGAGCTTGCCGATGGTTGCAGCACTCACATGACCTGGTACGACGCTATGGACGCAGCGTCCGATGATCTGATTATCGTCGGCGATTCCACCGGCCCGGTTTATTCCGCCAATCATTGTTATGATACCCGCCAGCCGCGCTCGTATTTCACCTCATCGACCGGATACGGCACCCTGGGTTACGGCCTGCCGGGTGCTTTAGGCGCAAAACTTGCCGCCCCGGACCGTCCGGTGATCTGTGTTACCGGTGATGGTGGTATTTTGTTTACCATTGGCGAACTGACCACGGCGGTGGAAGACAGAATCGGTATCGCCATTGTGTTGTGGAACAACGAAAGCTATCGAACCATCCGTGATTTTATGATCGGCAAACAGATAGAACCCCGCGGCGTGCTGAATTATGCCCCGGACTTCCAGACCATCGCCAAGGGATTTGGCTGTGCCGCGGTACTTGCCGAAACCCCGGCAGACCTCACCGAAGCCCTGAAACAGGCATTCGAGCGCGATGTTCCGACCCTGATCGAAGTTCGGGAAGACTATAAAACCTGAAAACATGCCTCAGGAGCGTTGACAGCCCCCCCGCCAGCGCTTATGTTCCGCGCCTTGGACGGGTGTTGCCCGAAGATTACCAACAGAAATATGAATACAGAGCGGAATTAGTACTATGAAAGTCAGAAATTCACTGAAATCGGCAAAGACACGTGATCGCAACTGTGTTGTCGTCCGTCGCAAAGGCCGTGTACTGGTCATCAACAAGAAAAACCCGCGTTTTAAAGTACGCCAGGGCTAATCTGTACTGCATAAATTTGCAGAAAATGCGACTATCGCTATAAAACCGCGCCCGTGAGCGCGGTTTTTGTCGTTCTGAGTATGGATTGTATTAGCAGGGTGCCGAACTGAACTCGCCCCACACGCTTGACTATTTACCTCGCGATCATGTCCCGTTATGCTATTCCCAGATGAAGCGTGGGAGAGTGCCTTGCACCGCCTGATAGTCTTTATTGCCTTTGTGGCCCTGATCATTACCTTACCGGGTGTGGCGCAGGCACAAAAACGGGTGGCCCTTGTAATTGGCAATGGCAACTATACCGGCGTCAGCCCACTGGCCAATCCACCCAATGACGCACGGTTGATGGCAGGCACCCTGCGCAGCCTTGGTTTTGAAGTTATTGAAAAGATCGACGCCAGCCAGAAGTCCATGAAACGGGCTGTCCGAGCCTTTGGCGATCTGCTGGAGGCTGGTGGCGATGATGCCGTAGGTCTGTTTTATTACGCAGGACACGGCGTACAGGTTAAGGGTGCAAACTACATCATTCCAGTGGATGCGCAAATCATCAAGGAAGGTGACGTTAGTATTGAGTCCATAGATGCCAACGATGTTTTATCCATGATGGAACACAGTGGTGCAGGTCTGAACTTCGTTATCCTTGATGCCTGTCGTAATAATCCGTTCCTGAGCAGCAACCGTTCGGGTAGCCGCGGCCTGGCAGAAATGAATGCTCCCACGGGTTCCTTCATCGCTTATGCGACCTCGCCCGGCGATGTGGCCGCTGATGGTGATGGTGTGAACAGTCCCTATACCACGGCCCTGAGCAATGCCATGCTAGAGCCGGGCATTGCCGTAGAGCGGATGTTCAGGAAGGTTCGCAATAATGTACGCAGTGCGACAAACAATGACCAGACCCCGTGGGAGAGTTCGTCTCTGATCGGCGAAGACTTCTTCTTTAATCCTGCGGGCGCGCAGGCCACGAAGACCCCCGCGGTCACCCAGCAAAACAACCTGACGCCTGAGACGATCTTCTGGCAATCAATTCAAGGTAGTGCCGATGCCTCATTGTTTGAGGCATATTTAAGCCAATATCCCAATGGTACGTTTAACGCCATTGCCAAAATCAAGATGAAAATTCTGAACCGTTCACAAGTGGCGGCGATTGATCCGACCCAGGACGCAAATCAATCTGTATCTGGCCGTGCGCCAATTACAGATTGTGATCGATTGGCCGCACACCCCTATGACCCCGATAAAGTCGGTTTGGGCGTTAAATGGAATAATCTCGTGGCAGGCACAGCCATACGAGCCTGCGAGCAGGCCTTAAAACAATATCCCGACGAGATGCGCTTTGTTTATCAACTGGGACGTTCAAACAATAAAGACGGAAACTATAATCGGACACTTACGTACCTTCGTGAAGCGGCGGCGGGTAATTATGTAACGGCGTTTTCAGCCATTGGTGTAATGTATGACAACGGTGAAGGCGTTGCTGAGAATGATGCCGAGGCCATTCGCTGGTATCGCAAGGGGGCCGAACAAGGATATGCCCGTGCCCAATATTTGCTTGGCACCATGTATGAGAATGGTGAAGGCGTTACCGAGAATGACACCGAGGCTACTGGCTGGTATCGCAAGGCCGCCGAACAAGGATATGCCCGTGCCCAGCACTACCTTGGCACCATGTATGACTTTGGCAAAGGCGTTACCGAGAATGACACCGAGGCCGTCCGCTGGTATCGCAAGGCCGCCGAACAAGGATATGCCCGTGCCCAGTACAACCTTGGCGTCATGTATTACAATGGTAAAGGTGTTGCCGAGAATGACACCGAGGCCATTCGCTGGTATCGCAAGGCTGCTGAACAAGGCTATGCCCGTGCCCAGTACAACCTTGGTACCATGTATGAGAATGGTGAAGGTGTTGCCGAGAATAACACCGAGGCCCTTCGCTGGTATCGCAAGGCCGCCGAACAAGGCCAAGCCAGTGCCCAGTACAACATTGGCACCATGTATAAAAATGGTAAAGGTGTTGCCGAGAATGACACCGAGGCTGCTGGCTGGTATCGCAAGGCCGCCGAACAAGGCAATGCCGCAGCTCAAAATAACCTTGGCACCATGTATTACAATGGCGAAGGTGTGAAGAAAAATAAAAGCAAGGCAAAGCAATGGTTACGTAAGGCCGCCGATCAGGGCTATAAGATGGCACAGGATAACTTGAAACTGTTTGAGTGACAGTGATTGTGCGTCCATGGCCGTTTAACTGAAAATCTCCTATAAATAATTTACCTCGCGCAAATGTGACCGTGCCCGCTGCAACCAACCCTTGGAATCAGGGCTCACAAGCCTTAAATATAATAAATGACGCGTAAAACACTCGGTGTGTTGTTTATAATATTATCGGTGCTGTTGCTCACCAGCGCTACCGTTTGGGCTGATCAGAATGACGCGCGCCTGAACAATTTGTTCACCAGCTTGAAATCCATGGACAATTCCGGTGATGCCGGGCCCATCATCGATCGCATCTGGATGATCTGGACCGAGACACCGGATCCTGCTTTGCGTCTTGAAATGCAGCGAGGCATTGCCGCCATGCACATAGCGAACTACAGCCAGGCCATGGAGTCCTTTAATACCATTATCAAAGCCGAACCGGATTTTGCCGAGGGCTGGAATAAACGCGCCACCCTGTATTACATAATGGGTCAGTATACCTCGTCCATGCACGACGTTTACAAGACCCTGTCGCTGGAGCCCCGACACTTTGGTGCCTTGTCGGGAATGGGTTTTATTCTCATGCAAACCGGAGACGACCAGGCCGCCATATCGGCCTTTGAAGAAGCCCTCAAGGCGAACCCCCATATGCCCAGTATCTATAATTATATCGAATTTCTGAAAGAAAAGATTGAGCAAAACTCTATCTAGAGTGTATTTTGTAAAGCTCCATGGAGACGACTAAACCAAGGATTTTACGATTGCCTCAATCACCGGCCAATGCCAACGTTGATGATGCTTTTATCGCCCGGTTACGCCAGCTTATGGGTGACGCCCTGTCTTTATCTGAGGCCGATCGCCAGCAACATGGCCGCGATGAAAGCTATCACAAACCAGCCCCACCCGATGCCGTTGTATATGCCGCCAACACTGATGACGTGGTGGCTGTTGTCAATTTGTGTGCCAGTTGTGGCGTACCGATTATCCCTTACGGTACCGGTACATCGCTGGAAGGCCACGTGGCGGCACTGAGCGGCGGGGTGTGTATTGATCTGTCGCGTATGGACCAGATTATGGATGTCAATCTGGCGGACATGGATGTCCGTGTACAACCCGGCGTAACCCGCAAACAACTCAATAGCTTTTTACGCGACACCGGACTTTTCTTTCCGGTCGATCCCGGTGCCGATGCCAGTATCGGCGGCATGGCGGCAACCCGGGCATCTGGCACCAACGCCGTGCGCTATGGAACCATGCGCGAAAACGTCCTGGCCCTGTCCGTGGTTATGGCCGATGGCCGGACAATTCGCACCAGTAGCCGGGCACGCAAATCAGCCGCCGGATATGATCTGACGCGATTATTTGTCGGCTCGGAAGGAACCCTGGGCATCATTACCGAGATTACCCTGCGCCTGCATGGCATCCCCGAGGCGATGGCTTCTGCAGTGTGTTCCTTTGAAACCATGGCAGGTGCGGTTAATACGGTAATCGAAACAATTCAAAACGGCGTTCCTGTGGCCCGGGTTGAATTGCTCGACGAGGTTCAGATGGATGCCGTCAACCAGTATTCAGGACTGGATTATCCGGTCTCGCCAACCCTGTTTTTCGAGTTTCACGGCACGCAAGCCGGGGTGCTGGAACAAACCAAAACCGTCGGATCCATCGTCAGTGAAAATGGCGGCAGCGATTTTGCATGGGCGACCCGCGAGGAAGACCGCAACAAATTGTGGCAAGCCCGCCACGATGCCTATTACGCGGCACTGGCGTTACGCCCACAGTCCAAGGGCATGGCGACGGATGTTTGCGTTCCCCTGTCGCGACTGGCCGACTGCATTCTGGATACCAAGCTGGAGATTGAAAAACTCGGTCTGCTGGCACCCATTGTGGGACATGTGGGTGACGGTAATTTTCATTTGACCCTGATCTTCGATCCCGATGATCCCATCGAGTTCGAGAAAGTCAACATGCTCAATGAGGACATGATAATGCGCGCCCTTGCCATGGGCGGCACATGCACCGGCGAGCATGGCGTGGGCCACGGTAAGTTAAAATTTATGGCGGCCGAACACGGTGACGCCCTGTCGATCATGCAAGACATCAAAGCAGCCCTCGACCCCCATAACATCATGAACCCCGGCAAAATACTCTAAACGGGATTATTTTCTTACAGTTTTGTTTGCCTGAACTGACGCCATAAAATATGACTATAAATCATCGCTTTCAATCGGGATTTTAAACATGAACCAGAGCTGGGGAGCACCGGAACAGCTGTTGCGCAAAATGTTTGACGCAGCCGTTGAAGCCGCTATGCCGCGAACCTGTGTGCCACCGTATTTGCCACAATCATCGAACATCACCAAGGGCAAACTGGTGGTTATCGGGGCTGGCAAAGCATCGGCGGCCATGGCGCGTGCGGTTGAAGACAACTGGGATGGCGACCTGGAGGGCCTGGTGGTAACCCGATATGATTACGGGGTTGCCTGTGATAAAATCGAAATCATAGAGGCCGCTCATCCGGTGCCCGATAACGCCGGGCTGGATGCCGCGCGGCGCATCAAGGAAATAGCCGAAGGACTGGGTCAGGATGATACCCTGTTGTGTCTGATTTCGGGCGGCGGTTCGGCCCTGCTGTCTATGCCAGCGGCAGGCATGAGTTTTGCTGACAAACAATCCACCAATACGGCCCTGTTGCGCTGTGGTGCTACCATCAGCGAAATGAACTGTGTTCGCAAACACCTGTCCGCCATCAAGGGCGGTCGGTTGGCTATTGCGGCATGGCCTGCACGGGTAATCACGTTACTGATTTCTGATGTGCCGGGTGATGATCCTTCAGTGATTGCGTCGGGTCCGACCGTTGCCGATGATACATCCTACGACGATGCCCGCACTATCCTGGCAGACTACAATATCGACCTGCCCGACAGCGTCCGACAAACCCTGGAAAACGCCGCCGACGAAACACCGGGATCAGACGATGCGCGACTGACAAACAACCTGACCCAGTTGGTGGCTTTGCCCCAGGCCAGTCTGGAGGCCGCCGCCAAAATCGCCCTGGCGGGCGGGTATGAACCGGTTATTCTGGGTGATGCCATCGAGGGCATCGCCAGCGATGTGGCCCGTGAACATGCGGCACTGGCCTTGCGCAGACAAGTTGAGGGCACCCGTCTGGCACTCATTTCCGGCGGTGAAACCACGGTCATTGTACGCGGCCCCGGACGGGGCGGGCGAAACAGTGAATACATGCTGGCCATGGCCGAAGCATTGCGCGGCGCACCGGGCATATGCGCCCTGGCCTGTGACACAGACGGGATTGACGGGACAGAAAACAATGCCGGTGCTATCATAAAACCCGATACTCTGGAGCGTGCCGCCAATGTAGGCACATCGCCGCAAGACGCCCTGGAGAAAAATGATTCTTACGGATTTTTTGAAACCATCGGAGACCTGGTGGTATGCGGGCCAACTTATACCAACGTCAATGATTTCAGGGTAATTCTTATTGATCCAATAGCGGAGTAAAAAAAACAGTGCGTAAATTTTTGATCGGGTTTATAGCCGTTGTCACTATGGTGATTGCCGGGGTGCTTGTTGTCCCAGGCATGATCGACTGGAACGACTATAAGGATGAAATCACCTCTCAGGTCGAAAACGCTTCCGGCAGACGGTTAACCATTGCCGGTGATATATCCCTGTCCATTCTGCCCGCCCCTGTGGTGAAGATCAGCAACGTTGCCTTCGCTAATATTGCGGGCTCCGAAGATCCCTATATGGCGAAACTGGACTCCCTGGAGGTCCGCGTCGCCTTGTTACCATTACTCGGTGGCACCATTCAGGTTGAAAAAATCCGCCTTGTCGACCCGGTTATCATCCTGGAAGTCCTGCCTGATGGGCGAAAGAACTGGGAACTGGACACGCCCGATCAATCAAAGCCTTCTTCTGCGGAAGGCGGACAAAATCTGGCACCTGCGACCCCAGAACCGAACGGTTCTTTCAGCACATCTGTCGGACCTGGCGTACAGCTTGATAACTTTGAGCTGGTCAACGCTACGGTGATCTACCGCGATGGGCCGGGTGGCAGTGAAGAGACAATCAATGCCATCAGTGCAACATTTCGCATGGCGTCCCTGAAAGGCCCCTTCATCAGTGAAGGATCGTTGATTGTGCGGAACACCCCGCTAAACTTCAACATTGGTATCGACGGCATTTACCAAGGCCGAACCGCCCCCCTAAAGGCCGAGATCAAACTGGCCGATAATCTGCTCACCTTGGCCATTTCCGGTGATCTGACCAATCTGGACACGGAGCCCAAATTCACCGGAAAAACCCGCATTCAGGGCGCATCCCTGGCATCGATTATCGCTGTACTGGTGCCGGGCACAACCCTGCCAGCTCCGCTCACTCAAGGCCTGGACATTCAGGGCGATATCACGAGTTCATCGAGCGAGTTGTCAATCGATGAATTGTTAATCACCCTCGGCGATATTTCCGGAACGGCAAAACTGAACGCCGGATTTTCAGACATAACCTCCGCGTCCCTCAATCTTCGGCTCGGCCATATTGATCTGGACAAGATGCTGGTCCAGTCTCTGTCAGAAGCAACGCAAACGATCAGCAATCAGGAAAATACCAGCCCGGATCAAAACAACGGCAAAACACCCGTTGCCAAAGAAGCCGCAAATAACGCTCCGCTCATCCTGCCTGACAATGTCAACGGTGCCCTGTCCATTCTGGTCGAGGCCATCACCTTTAATGGCCAGCGCAGCGGCGAGGTCATTTTTAATGCGGAACTAAACCAAGGCGAGATTACCCTCAGCCAGTTTTCGGCAACCCTGCCCGGCAAAACCGAGTTCGCCTTGTTCGGTTTTGCATCAGCCCAGGACGGCACCCTGTCGTTTGAGGGTGACAGCGAACTAAACATCACCGACGGACACAAACTGGCTCAATGGCTGGGCCTGGATCTGGCTACGGTTCGCCGGGGTGCCTTGAAAAACATTGTGGCCAGCACCACCATCATGACCGGGTTCAAAGCAGAAAATCTGACAGCCCGGCTGAAAAAAATTGATCTCAAGTTTGGTAAATCCAAACTGACCGGGGACGTTGCCATAAAGCTTCAGCAACGACTGGGCCTGGATATCAATCTGTCACTCGACCGGCTCAACCTGGATGATTATCTGGCACCCGGTGTGGTGGGCGGCTCAACCTCACTATCATCAGGCACGACCAATCAAACGACCACAATTGCGACTGATGCTACGGCGGGCTCACAATCAACCTCACCTGGGGTCCTGGACAACCCCCTGGCTCCGCTACAAAGCCTGACGCAGATCGATGGCACCGTAAAGATCCGTGTTGGTGAATTGGTTTTCAACAAAACCAAGGCCCGTAAAATCGTGCTTGATGCAAACCTTCGCAATAACAATCTGACCTTGAACAAGGTTCAGGTCGGTGACGTGGCAGGTGCACGTATTGCCGTTTCGGGGAGCCTGAGTGCATTACATAAGATACCCAGATTTGATAACCTGAAGCTGGATTTCAAAACCAAATCCATGGCCGGTCTGGCACGTGCATTCGACATTACTCTGCCGATCCCGGCAAAGACTATTGGCGCGGTGAACCTGAGCACCGTGCTGAACGGCCCACCATTGCAGCCAGCCATAAAAACCAGTTTGAGCGCCCTGGGCGCGAACCTGTCACTGGCGGGCAAACTGTCGGTCTTGCCGACCCACCCGCCGATTGATCTGGATATCGCCCTGAAACACGGCAGCCTGGCAAAGTTGATCCGGATCAGCGGGTCGGACTATAGGTCATCGGGTAAAATCGGCGGGCTTGATGTGTCACTGCACGCCAAGGGAGGACTGACAAAGGTAAACCTGACGAACATCAAAGGGGTGACTGGTAAAATCAGCTTCAACGGGTCGACGTCCATGTCCCTGGGCAATGACCGCCCGCAGATCGTCGCAATTCTAAACACCGGACCGGTCGTTCTCGATCCTTACATACCAGCCGGGGGGAAATCGGCACCATCTTCTGCCACGTCATCACAATCACCACCGCCGCCACCCGGGACTTCCGGGGCTTCCGGGGCTTCCGGGGCGACCGGAGCACCCTGGTCACACGACAAAATTGATCTGTCGGGACTTCAGGGTTTCGATGCAGACGTGATAATTAATTCAACCACTGTTCACCATGAAAAAATACAACTGAAGAATGCCAAATTATCCGCAGTACTTGATAAGGGTATCCTCAATATCCGCCAGATCAGTTCCTCTTTGTTTGGTGGACAGATTAACGCATCGGCCATACTGGATGCCCGGAACATACCAAACCTTACGACAACCGTGACTGCAAATAACATTCAGGTTAAGAATTTACTCAACGCACTGTCCGATAAGGATATCGCCACGGGCATCGTCAGCCTTAAATCAAGCCTAGCCGCAACCGGTTCCAGCGTGGCCGATCTTGTGGCGGCAATGAACGGTGATGGCTCTTTCGATGCCAGGGCCATCGACGTTAAAGGCTCGGCCAAGGGCACACCGCTTGCCGGTATATTGGGTATTGTTCGCGGGCTGGGCCAGATCGGCTCGAGCCTGTCAGGTAAATCATCTTCAGCACTGGCTGATGCCAGCGGGTCTTTTACCCTGAAAAATGGTGTGGCGAGCCTGCAAAACATGATCCTGCGTTCCGGGTTGGGTGATGGCGAACTGGAGGGCAATGTTGATCTGCCAGCCTGGCAGCTCGATGTGAACGGCACCATGCACATGACAAAGAATATCCTGACCCAGGTGCTTTCTCTCAACACCGGAATCATGCAGGATTTCCCGTTCAGCGTTTCCGGCTCGATGGATGATCCGACTATTAAATTCTCGACCGGTTCGAAAGCCGGTACCAACCCGAAAATCCCCCTTGTTGGCGATGTCCCTGTCATCGGCACCGTGCTGGAAGGGGTGCTGGGCGGTTTACTGGGCAAAAAAATTACCCGTCAGCCTCCACCACAACCCGCACCCACGGCGCAAGATCAAGGTCAAGATTCCTCTCAACCACCGCCAC
This sequence comes from Alphaproteobacteria bacterium, assembly GCA_024279135.1. Lineage (GTDB taxonomy): Bacteria > Pseudomonadota > Alphaproteobacteria > Rhodospirillales > Casp-alpha2 > JABJOR01. Next base: position 285,142 of record JAJRRU010000010.1, on the reverse strand, counting down.
CGCCCAGCCAGCAGCCCCAACCCCAGCAACAGCAGGAGCTGAACCCGGCAGATTTGATCAAGAATCTTCTGAAATTCTAGGGGTATATTTCAAGACATACACCCGAACGGCGCTGGACAGGTTTCCACGGCGTTTTTCATCGATTTGCACGATCAGTTGATTAATCGATAATCCACGCCGCCCGGCAATTTCCTTCAACCCGTGCCAGAAAACCTGCTCCAACGAAATGCTGGTGCGATGCCCGGCGATAAGTACCGAGCGTTTTTTGATCTGTTCGTCATCATCCATTTTATGGCCCAATCAAATAAATTTCCGGGCAAAGTCGACCAGAGCGGTGATTGCCTGTTGCCAATTCTGGTCTTCGGTCCTGCCCGATTTCTTGCGTGGTTTGAAACTATGGTCGCCATCTTCCAGCCAGCATAAATCGACACAAGCCGGTAACGGGTAACGCGACACTTCGTCAAGACTTCCCAGGCTGTCACGGGTGCCTTGCACGATCAAGCTGGGCGTTCTCAGGTTTGAAAAATGATCCAGACGCAGCACTTCCGGCTTGCCCGGTGGATGAAACGGATAACCGAGACAACACAACCCGACCACCGGCCAAGAAGCCGGGTTTTGGTCCGGTTTTGTTTCATCACCTTTTATTTCATCACTCTGTATATCATCACTCTGGGCCACAATCATACTGGCGGCCCGGCCACCCAAGGACTTACCGCCAATGAGTAATTTCTGGTCGGCGAAATCGTCGATCACAGTTCGCCAGCTTTCCAGCAATACCGGCATACGGTTGGGCGGTTTTTTTATACCCAGCGTGCGACGCTCGACCATATAGGGAAATTCAAATCGCACACACCGCAACCCGCCATCCACCACCCCCCCGGCCACGGCATCCATAAACCGGCTATCCATGGGGGCACCGGCCCCGTGGGCCAGAATAACAGTAATAGGGGCTGTGGCGGGACCATCGATCAGATATTGCGGTGAAGCCATAGGTTAAATCCTGTAATTTTGTATAAACGCCTTGCGTCATGACGCATTTCAGCACATATCTGCCCCATCATATAAATATTGTCTACATCGGGAGTTCACATTAAGCCATGACCCAGGAAACATATGCGTTTCAAGCCGAAGTCGGAAAGCTACTCGACATCGTTGCTCACTCACTCTACAGCCACAAGGAAATTTTTCTTCGCGAACTTATTTCCAATGCCTCGGACGCCTGTGACAAATTACGCTACGGCGCACTGACAGACAAGAAACTGGCGGCCGCATCGGGCGGGTCTTATGGCATCGCACTTAAAGTTGATGCAAAAAAGAAAACCCTGACGATTTCTGATAATGGCATCGGCATGAACCGTGACGACCTCAATGATCTGCTCGGCACCATTGCCCGGTCCGGCACCCAGGCCTTCGCCAACGAGATTTCCCAAAATACCACCAAAACAAAAAGCAAGACCAAGACTGCCAAGAATAAAGAACAGGACGTGGCCTCGTTAATCGGCCAGTTCGGTGTCGGGTTCTATTCATCGTTTATGGTTGCCGACAAGGTAGAGGTTCTGACCCGCAAGGCCGGTGAAGACAAAGCATGGCTCTGGGTATCCGATGGACGGGGCTCATACACCATCGACGACAGCACACGCGAGACCTGTGGCACCGATGTGATTGTGCACATCAAAAAAGCTGACAAGGAATACCTGGAACCTTTGCGCATCAGCACCATCGTCAAAACCTACAGCGATCATATCAGCATCCCAGTTACCCTGCTCAAGGATCAGAAGGCCGGAGACTCTGATGAAGCCAGCGTGCCGGAAACCCTGAACACGGCTTCTGCCCTGTGGGGACGCGACAAAAAAGATATATCAAGCGAACAATATACCGAATTCTACCACCATGTTGCCCATGCATTTGATACGCCGTGGCTGACCCTGCACAACCGGGTCGAAGGTGTCATGTCCTATACCAACTTGCTATTCATCCCCAGCACCCCGCCGTTTAATCTGTTCAATTCAGAGCGCAAGGCCCAGATCAAGCTGTATGTGAACCGGGTATTCATTACCGATGACTGTGAAGAGTTGATGCCGTCGTATCTGCGCTTCGTGCAGGGTATCATCGACTCGGAAGACCTGTCGCTTAACATCAGCCGCGAAATGATGCAGAAAGATCCCAAACTAACGAAAATCCGCACCGGCCTGGTCAAACGCATTCTCGGCGAACTGAAAAAGAAAGCGGATAAAAAAGCCGATGAATACGCCGAATTCTGGGGCAACTTCGGGCCAGTCCTGAAAGAAGGCCTGTATGAAGATTATGAAAACCGTGACAGATTGCTGGAAATTTGCCGTTTCCGTTCGACCAAAAGTGATGAACTGATATCGCTCAGTGATTATGTGGAGCGCATGAAGGATGGCCAGAACGATATTTATTATATCACCGGTGAAGATCAGAACAAAATCACCAAGAGTCCGCAACTGGAAGGTTTTGCAGCCAAGGATATCGAGGTTCTGTTGCTGAGCGATGCCATCGATGATTTCTGGCTTCAATCGGTTAACCAGTTCAAGGATAAACCGTTCAAATCGGTTACCCGCGCCGGATCAGATCTGGACGCCATGGACAAAAAAGATGATGACACCGACAAGGATGATGACGACAAAAAGAGCGGTGATGCCGGCATAGACGCCCTGGTCGCCCGTTTAAAGGTTGCCCTGGGTGATAAGGTCAAGGACGTGCGCTCGTCATCGCGTCTGACCGACAGTGCGGTCTGTCTGGTTTCCGATGATGGCGATATGGATATCCACATGGAACGGATCATGAAACAACACCGCCAGTTCGCAGATGGTCCGGCGACCCCGCGCATTCTGGAGATCAATCCAAAACATGCCCTAATCGTAAAACTGAGCAAGTCGGCCCTGGCCTCCAGCGAAGCTAACCCGGCGATCGATGAGGCGGCCCACCTGTTGTTCGACCAGGCCCGCATTATGGAAGGTGAGACCCCGGCTGACCCCATGGCATTTGCCCGGCGCGTCAGTGCCATGATGGAGCGCGGACTGACGCTCTAGAGCATTTCCGGGATATTATGAACCATTCTGGCCCTAATTCAGCTGGAATATACCTTGACGTTTGCAACCTTGCGCGGGCGGGCGGGCTCAATTTCGGATGATGAAACATCATAATCCTCATCGCCTGAAAATGAAGACGGAGAGACAACGTTGTCTTTCCACCACTGCTGGCCATCTTCCCCGGATGGCTGCAAACCGTCTCCCCCCTCATACTGTGGCTCTTCGTACCACTCGGTCTCGGTTTTCAATTCCTGTAACAGTTTTTGCACGTGCTCCAGGTTCCGCATGATAACGCGGCTCATGTGTCCGGCACCCTTGTTGGAATAAACCGAATAAGACATGCGGAAAGCGTCCATTGCGGCTTCCAGATAATCGACGCGGCGGGAATAACGACCCAGCATAAACAAGGCCGTTCCGAGGGTGTTCTGAGTTGCCGCCCAGAGCAGGGGGGTGCGCGAGCGCCGACGGACCTCCAGAGAACTGCGGCAGGCCGAAACGGCTTTTTGCAGCATGGACGGATCACGGAACTGCTGGCCGATAACTTGTGCCACCTGGGCGTAATTATTCATCACCTCGGCCCAGCGTACCGGCGCTTCAATACGGGTGTAGACCTGCATGGCATACTGAAAAGCCCAGATCGCCTTGTTCAGACGGGAAATATCTGACGACGGATCGGCATATTCCAATTTGTACAAAACCAGTCCAAGCTTGTTCTGTGCGGCGGCCCATTCCCGGGGCAAACGGCGGCGCGGGATCGTATCCACCGCGATCTGGAAAGATGCCTGGGCTTCTTCCAGCGCACTGGGATCACCCAGACGGTCGGCGGTCAACACCTGTACATTGCCCAGATGTTTATGCACCAGCCCCCAGGTTATGGGGGCTTCTTCCAAGGTTACAAGCTCCAGTCCCCGGTGGTAGGTTTCCATGGCAAAGCCCAACAAATCCGGTTCATCCAGTCGCCGGGCGACTGTTGCCACACAATGGGCCAGGCAGATTTGCAGACAGGCCCGCTCGGTGGCCTGAAAATGTTGCGGCGTATTCTGGGCAACCGTGGCCCCCAGTTCGATGGCCGGCTCTATATGGGTATTAATATTTCTTGCCTTAATTTGTGAACGCGGCACCGTTGCGGCCAGCACCACGCCATAAAGTAATGCCGTCCATGCCTCATCCAGGTCAAACGGCAACGGTAACATATCATAACCATTGAAGGAGCCTGCGGCGTCCTCATCGTTGGCCAGTGCCGAGACAAAATGCAGATGCATAACCTTGCCGGACATACGCCCTGAGACTTTTCCGGGTGACGGTATCTCGCCCCAGATCAATATATCGCCGGAGGTCCTTTGCAGGATTTTACGCCCCGCACCGACACAAACCCCTATATTGTTTTTTGAAATGCCATTTTTCTGGGTGAATGGTCCCACGCTGCTGACCATCCGTACCTTGACATCGGCACAATGTTGCAGAGCCTCAAAGACAGTTTTTGTATGAACCGCCCCTTTATCGCCGGAAAACGGCACGATACGGATCTCTATTTTACCTGAGCGCAGGCTGCCAAAGCCAAACAACCTCTCCCACCAGCCCTGCTTCGCGTCAGAACCATATCCTTTGCCGGGTGCCAGTATATTTTGTTGCCCGACATTTGGACGTGCGGCCTGTTCACCCGCAATGACCTTTAACTGGACATCGCCCATCGCCACAGCGGTAAGGGTTCGCTTGCCACCATTCATTACACCGGTTTCACCAAAACCCGCCCCGGTAGAAAGTTCTTCGATATTAATCAAGCCACGGGCGGTATCCTTGCTCAGGGATACACCGCCTGAAATGATGACATAGGTATCCTGCCCCGCTTCTCCCTCGCGGAAAATAACCTCACCATCCGAATAATGTTTCAGGCCTTGCGCCACGAAATACTCCGCTATTTCTATAACCAATCAACAGCAGCGGGATTGCACACCCGGCTGTGATGCCCAATTTTAGCCTTCGATAGGTAAATAAAAGGTAGCTATGGAGCAAATATTCCAGATTTTATGGGGTCTTTTGGAGATTTAGGCTCTTGTGGGGGTCAGTTGCTGGCTGGTATGCTCAAAAAGAGCCTGTTTGACTTCATCGACAACGCTCGCCCAGTCACCCGGACGGGGTTGTCTGAACAAGCGCATATGCGGGTACCACACCGAGGTTTGAGCCAACGGGTTCCAATGCCAGTCGGTGGTAAATGGTAACAACACCCAGGTCGGTTTACCCAATGCACCGGCAATATGCGCCGTCACTCCGTCCACGCAGATCACCAGATCAAGCTGGGATATGGCCCCGGCCAGATCAGCCAGATTTTCAATCTGAGTGGATAAATCCGTGATCAGGGCCGGACACGACACCGTTGCCAGATCACCGGCCCGCTGACCGCCTTGCAGACTGAACGCCGTTACCCCCGGCACGGTCACCAGATCCAGCAGGTCTTCCAGCCGACATGAGCGATCGCGTGCATTTGCGCGAACCATATCGGGTGCCCAGCACAATCCCGTTCTGGTTTGCAAGCCAGCCTTGGGAGGCAGGTTGACCGGTTGGGCCTGGCCGACCTTGATATAGGGTATTTTCTCACTGAGGATCTGATCGGAACCACCCAGCAGATGCGATAGGCTCATCAGCGGTGCATGGACATGGAAATCCGGGCGCTGTTTGCCGGCAATGCAAATTTTGTCCACGCCTTGGACCGTAGATAACAGGTCGGCTGCTTTTGCATGACATTCGAGGACCACATTGGCGCCAAAATCCTTGAGTTTAGAAATATATCGCGCAAACAGGACGGCATCGCTTAGGCCCCCATCCTGATAAACCAGAATGGTTTTACCTGCCAGAGGCTTGCCATCCCACATGGCGACTTGGGGCATGGCCTGGCGGTATTCTGCCAGGGCCGTGCGCCATTCCAGATGAGCAAATCCGCGTGCCAGGTCGCCGTTCATCAAAAAGCTGAAGCCAATCTCCACATGACAGGCGATATCTTCCGGGTTGTCGACCATGGCCTTGGCGAGGCATGCGATTGCTTTATCAACCTCGCCCACATCACGCAGGGCAAGGGCCATATTAAACAATACCCGAGGCATATTCGGGGCAATGGTCAAGGCCCTGCCAAGAGCGGATATGGCGGGTTGGAAATCATCCATATCGCGCAGCACGTTGCCAAGATTGGTCAGAATTACGGCATCGTCAGGTTGCAAGACCAAAGCGCGGCGATAACAGCTCACCGCGGCGGCCAGCTTGCCCTGGGCTCGCAGGCAAATCCCCATATTGCTGTAAATTTCGGCATTTCCCGGGCTCAGACTCAAGGCCCGGCAATAAGCCTCAATGGCCTGTTCATGGTCGCCCTGACGGTGCAGGTTTGTGGCATAGGCGAAAACCTGGGCGGCTTGGCGGTCGCGCTCTGAAGCCGGACTGGGCGGAGTAGGTGCGGGAGTAGATGCTGGAGCGGGAGTGTCCGCAACCGGTTCAGGTGATGTTGGCGCAACCTTCGCCGGTTTGGGCGTCCGTGGCACCACAACAGGTTTTTTCGGCTTCACGGGTTTCGCGGATTTTCCAGCGCCAGTCGGTTGCGGTTTTGTTACCGGTTTATTGCCCGGATTTTTACGCGGAACAATCTTGGGTTTTCTTGCCACTTCATCCTCGCCATAATTATTGCCCTATTATGAGAGGGGAATGACAATAACTGCAAGCCACTAGATCAGGATTTACGGATAAACACCCAGTTTTCATCATCTGATAGATGGGGCCGGAATTCATACCCGTCACTATCAAACATCTTCAGGTCCGCAATATTCTCGATACGGTTACCGATCATATAACGTGCCATTGCACCACGGGCACGCTTGGCAAACATGCCCAGAACCTTAGCCACACCGTTTTTTTCTTCCTTGAAAACCGGTGTGATAATACGTGCCGAGCGGGTTTTTGCCCGCACGGCCTTGAAATATTCCACCGAAGCCAGATTAATCAACACGGGCGACGGGTGCTCAGCCACGGCAGCGTCCAGTGCGACACCCAGCCGCTCACCCCAGAAATCATAAAGATCGCCGCCGCTCTCGGTCACCAGGCGTGAGCCCATTTCCAGCCGATAGGGCTGGATCAGATCAAGTGGGCGCAACACACCGTAGAGACCAGACAATATGCGCAAATGATCCTGGGCATAATCCAGATCATCATCATCCATGGTTTTGGCGTCCAGGCCAATATAGGTGTCACCGGCAAAGGTCATCACGGCTTGCTTGGCACTGGAGGGTGTCTCGTGGCGGGCAAAATCCTGGTAGCGGTGAAAATTAAGTTCCGCCAGCTTGTCACTGACTTTCATCATCTGCTGCATTCTGGTTTTGCCAAGTTTGCGCAGTGTGGCTGCCAGACCCTGTGCATCACGGGTAAATTCCGGGACAGTATGGGCCAGCGGGCGGGTCATGGAAGCGGTATCAATTTTCTTGGCCGGGGAAACTATAGCAAGCATAGCGTATATCCTGTTGTCAGGTGTTCAGGCCGTTATCTGGCGACAGATTATCGGGAATTCAATGTTTTTCGAAATTCGTGGGCCTCATAGGTGCCCAGAATATGAACTTTATGGGTGAAAAAATGCAGTTCCTCAAAAGCCAGCTTCATGGCATGGTGGTCGGGGTGACCTTCCACATCGGCATAAAACTGGGCGGCGACAAAATCACCGTCCACGTAACTTTCCAACTTAACTATATTAACCCCATTTGTGGCGAATCCCCCCATGGCTTTATATAACGCCGCCGGCACGTTACGGACCCGAAAAACAAAACTTGTGATCACATCACGCGGCTCCTTTTCAGGGCTCGGCATCTTGCGATGACACGCCATGATAACAAACCGGGTAGTGTTGTGTTCGGCATCCTCGATGTTGCCCTGCAAAGAATCCAGGCCATAAAATTCGCCGGCCAGGCTCGATGCAATGGCACCCTGGGACTTGTCACTGTTCTCGGCTATATCACTGGCAGCCCCAGCCGTATCCACATGGACAACGGGCTGAATATTCAGTTCCTTGAGCAATATCCGGCACTGGCTCAGAGCATGGACATGGCTGTGAACGTGGGTCAGTTCTGCCAGTTTGGTGCCCGGCAAGGCGAGCAGATGATGATTGACCCGCTCATAATGCTCACCAACGATATGCAGGCCCGAATCGGGTAACAAATGATGAATATCGGCGACCCGCCCGGCCACGGAATTATCGATGGGGATCATCGCCAGAGCGGCCTGCCCGCCCAGCACGGCATCGAAAGCGTCTTGGAACGTGCGGCACGGCAATGTCTCCATATCCGGCAATGCCCGCAGGCAGGCCAGATGGGAGTAAGCCCCGGGCAAGCCCTGAAATGCAATGATGTTTTCCGGCGATGGTTTTTTTTCAGACATTATATTTTCACTTCGGTATTACGACGAAAGCAGGTGTTCTGCACGCTTCAGATCAGCAGGAGTATCAACGCCAAAAGGAACCGTGTCAACGAGCGCCGCATCGATCCGCATACCATTTTCCAGGGCGCGAAGCTGCTCCAGCCTCTCGCGCCGCTCCAATAAACCCTGTGGCAAACAGACATAACGCATCAGTGCGGCGCGTCGATAGGCATAAAGCCCGATATGGTGGTACAGCGGACCATCGCCGTACGGCACGGTACTGCGAGAGAAATACATCGCCCGGCCAATTTTCTTTCCCGGCTCAAAAGCCACCGCAGCCTTCACCACATTAGGATCGGTTCGTTCCTCAACGTCAGTTATTTCGGCTACCAATGTGGCAATATCCACGGCCTCTACGGCCAGTGGCAACAGGCTGGCACGTATGGCATCGGCGGCAATAGTCGGCAGATCCCCTTGCACATTTATCACCGTGTCATAGTAGCGGTCCGGGTCAAAAACCTGTAATGCTTCATGAATACGGTCCGAACCCGATGGATGATCGGGCCGTGTCATCACGGCAGTGACTCCCTTGATTTCGGCTTCCTGGACGGCCGTGACGATTTCACGTTCACCACAGGCAACCAGGACCGGTCCCAGATCAACTTCTATGGCGCGACGGACCACATGGACAATCATCGCCGTGCCCAGAATATCGATCAGAGGTTTACCCGGCAATCGGATCGAGGCCATACGGGCCGGAATTACCACCACAGGCTTCATGCGCGCAGCCTCCTAAATATTATTTAATTCTTGTTTATTTGAAACCTAAATCAAAGAAAGCCTCATAACAAGATTGAACGGCCTTGAGTGAAAGCGTAATGTTGCCACAATCATCACGAATATAAACAATGCGGTATATACAGACAAGGAGCACGCTCAAATGCATTTTACACTGTTTCAGAAAATCGGGCTATCAATCCTTATTTTCGCCTGGTTGATATTTGGCAGTATGATGCTGAGTGATATTCTCATAAAAGTCGACAACAGCAATATTGATGCCCTGCGTCTTGTATCGCTACCACCTTCAGATGACGTGAGCGTCGAACAAGAGGCCGAACCGGAAGCCGCTGCACAATCCGCTGGTCTGGATGTCCTGATGGCAAGTACCGATGCGGCGGCTGGCAAGAGTGTATTCAAAAACTGCAAAGCCTGTCACTCCATTGATAAGGGTGGCAAAAACAAAATTGGACCCAATTTATGGAACATCGTTGGCAAAGCACAGGCCAGCACCGATGGATTTAAATATTCCGATGCCCTGTCGTCGCGGGGCGGCACCTGGAGTTTTGAAGAACTTAACGGTTTTCTGACCAAACCCAGTGAGTATATTTCCGGCACCAAAATGAAATACAAAGGCATCAAGAAGGACGGTGCGCGGGCCGCATTGTTGATGTATCTGCGCGCCCAAAGTGATAACCCGCTTGCTCTGCCATAGGGAGCCCACTGTGAGCATTGCTTCACTTAACGAGCCTCTTAACCTCGCCAGGGATATGGCCGATCGTGCCGGGTCTATCGCCATGCGGTATTTCAGTGCTGGTGTGGATAGCACGCAAAAATCCGATAACAGCCCGGTGACGGTCGCCGACCTGGAAATCGAGACAACCTTGCGCAACATGATTGCCGAGCGGTTTCCCGAACACGGGATACTGGGCGAAGAGTACGAAAGCAAGAACCCGGACGCCCGTTATGTCTGGGTTCTGGACCCCATCGACGGCACCCATTGTTTTGCGGCGGGCTTTCCCCTGTTCGGCAGCTTGATCGCCCTGCTCGATGAGGGAAGACCGGTGCTCGGCATTATCGACGCCCCGGCCATGGATAAACGCTGGATCGGTATTGTCGGCCAATCCACCACTCTCAACGGCGAACCCGTGCACACTAGGTCCTGCGCCAGCCTGGACGAAGCCTGGATAACGTCTTCATCACCGTTCATGTTTGAAGCTGGTTCGCAACGCCAGCGTTACGAGAATCTGCAAACCAGTTCATCCCGCCGCCCGGTGTTCAGTGGCAACTGTGTGGCCTACGGATTGCTGGCCAGCGGCAAACTGGATATCGTGTGCGAAGCGGATTTAGGCGTCCATGATTTCATGGCGTTAATCCCGGTTATCGAAGGCGGCGGTGGCTCGGTGACCGATTGGCAGGGCGCGCCGCTGACCATGCAATCTGATGGATTGGTGCTGGCCAGCGGTGACAAAACCTTGCATTCAAAAGCCCTCGAACGACTGTCAGGACAACCAATATGATAAACCGTATTTTCAGTGTACTAGTGATTATTTTACTAGGCACCGGCCCCGCTCTGGCTAAGGATCATGCCGCTACAAGCCACGGGATCGCCATGCATGGTGATCTGAAATACCCGTCCGATTTCAGCCATTTTGACTACGTTAACCCCGATGCCCCGAAAGGCGGCGACGTGCGACTGGCAACCACAGGCAGCTTCGACAGCCTGAACGGGTTTATTGTCAAGGGACGCGCAGCGGCGGGACTGGGGGGGATCTATGATACTCTGGCGACCTCATCGGCTGACGAGCCTTTCACCCAGTACGGCTTGCTGGCCGAGACCATCACCGTGGCCGATGACCGTTCCTGGGTGGAGTTTACCCTGCGCAAGCAAGCCCGCTGGCACGATGGCAAACCGGTTACGGTGGAAGACGTGATCTGGACGTTTGAGACCCTGCTGGAACAGGGGTTGCCGTTTTACCGCTTCTATTATGGTAGCGTCGACCGGGTTGAAAAAACCGCCGATCGGTCCGTACGATTTATTTTCAAGGATGGTGAAAACCGCGAGTTGCCGTTAATCATCGGCCAACTTTCGGTGTTGCCCAAACACTACTGGGCGAGCCGGGATTTTAGCAAAACCACGCTGGAACCTCCCCTGGGCAGTGGTCCTTACCGGGTTGGAAAATTCGAGGCCGGGCGCTCCATAACCCTGGAACGAGTAGCCGATTACTGGGGCCGCGATATCCCGGTCAACAAAGGTCAGCACAACTTCGATACCATCCGATACGATTATTACCGCGACAGCTCCGTCATGCTGGAAGCCCTGAAAGCCGGAGAATTCGATTTCCGGGCGGAAAATTCCTCCAAGGCCTGGGCAACAGAATATGACATTCCGGCCATCAAAAATGGCCGCCTGATCAAATCCCAGTTCAAGCATCAGCGTTCGGCAGGAATGCAGGGTTTTATTTTTAATACCCGGCGCGATATTTTCAGCGATCGCCGGGTTCGCCAGGCTCTGGGTTATGCCTTCGATTTCGAATGGTCCAACAAGAGCCTGTTTTATGGCCTGTATAACCGAACCCGCAGTTATTTCGAAAACTCCGAACTGGCAGCAACCGGATTGCCCAGTGCAGATGAGCTGAAAATTCTGGAGCCCTTCCGGGGCCGTATCCCTGACGAGGTTTTTACTGCCGCGTATGAGCCGCCGGCCAATGACGGATCAGGCAATATCCGCAAGAACCTTCGCATCGCTGGAAAACTACTAAGCCAGGCCGGATGGCAAATCAAGGACGGCAAGCGTGTTCACGATGTGACCGGTCAGGAACTGACTTTCGAGATTTTGCTCAACAGCCCGTTGTTTGAACGCATCGTGCTGCCCTATACCCAGAACCTGAAAAAGCTCGGCGTGACGGTATCGGTGCGGACCATCGATACCGCGCAATACATTCGTCGCAACCGGACCTATGACTTCGATGTGATTGTCCGGACCTTCGGACAATCCCTGTCACCGGGTAACGAGCAACGCAATTACTGGGGCTCGAAGGTTGCCGACATGGAAGGCGGCGGCAATATCATGGGCATCAAGGATCCGGTTATTGACGAACTGATCGAACGGGTCATTGCAGCACCGGACCGGGGCGGACTGGTCACCGCGGTACACGCGCTGGACCGGGTATTACAATGGGGTTACTGGCTGGTGCCCCACTGGTATAATAAATTTGATAACATCGTTTACTGGAATAAATTCGGGATACCCGACATTACGCCTGCGCAAGGGGTGCAGTTCGATGCCTGGTGGATTGACGTCGAAAAAGACCGGGCTTTAGGCTCGTCGTCTTCGAACTGAGGCAGCACGACCATGTATGCCTATATCATCCGTCGACTGGCCCTGATTATCCCCACATTGTTCGGTATTATGGTGATCAATTTTATCATCATTCAGGCCGCACCGGGTGGTCCGGTCGAACAGATGATTGCCCAGATCACCCACACCGGTGTTTCGGCCACGGCACGGGTCAGCGGCTCTCTCGATGGTGGCGAAGCCGCCCTGGCCCCATCACCCGGCACATCACCCGGCGCGTCTTCAGGAACCAGCAAGTATCGCGGGGCGCAAGGATTGCCGCCGGAAATGATTGCCCAGATCGAAAAACAATTCGGTTTCGACAAACCCCTGCATGAACGTTTCTGGCTGATGATCGGCAACTACGTACGATTTGATTTCGGCCAGAGCTTTTTCCGTGACACCGATGTGATCGACCTGGTCATCGAGAAAATGCCGGTCTCAATTTCGCTCGGCCTGTGGACCACGTTGCTGGTCTATCTGATTTCCATTCCGTTGGGTATTCGTAAAGCCGTTGCCGATGGCTCGCGCTTCGATATGTGGAGCTCAGGCGTGGTCATCGTGGGCAACGCCATACCGGGCTTTCTATTTGCCATACTGCTGATTGTGCTGTTTGCCGGAGGCCGGTATTTCGACTGGTTTCCCTTGCGCGGGTTAACCTCGCCGGGCTGGGAAGATTTCAATTCACTGTCCAAGATAACCGATTATTTATGGCACATCGCCCTGCCGGTGCTGTCCATGGTGATCGGCGGTTTTGCCGGACTGACCATGTTGACCAAGAATTCATTTATGGAAGAGATCAACAAACAATACGTGGTTACCGCACGGGCCAAGGGCTTGCCCGAACGCAATGTGCTGTACGGCCATGTGTTTCGCAACGCCATGCTGATCATTATTGCGGCCTTCCCCAGTGCCTTTATCGGCATCCTGTTTACCGGCTCGCTTCTGACCGAGATTATCTTCTCGCTGGACGGGCTCGGCCTGTTGGGATTTGAAGCCGCCATTAACCGGGATTATCCGGTGATGTTTGGCACGCTGTATTTCTTTACCCTGCTGGGGTTGATTATGGGGATTGTGGGCGATGTGATGTATCATATTGTCGATCCGCGCATCGACTTTGAAAGTCAGGAGGTCTAGATGCAGATATCCCCCCTGACCCGGCGCCGACTGGCTAATTTCTGTCGCAACAGACGCGGTTTCTGGTCGCTGTGGATTTTCTTGTTCTTTTTTCTGATCAGCCTGTTTGCCGAACTGATCGCCAATGATAAACCCCTGGTGGTGTGGTATGACGGGGCACTCTACACCCCGGTTTTTGTATCCTATAATGAAACCGTGTTTGGTGGCGAATTTCTCACCGAGGCCGACTACCGCGATCCTTTCGTTAGCGAACTGATCGAGGAAAAGGGCTGGATGATCTGGCCGCCAATCCGGTTTTCCTACGCCACGGTTAATTACGATCTGGACACCCCGGCCCCGGCCCCGCCCAGTACGGACAACTGGTTCGGCACCGATGATCAGGGCCGCGACGTGGTCGCGCGATTGCTTTATGGTTTCCGCATATCGGTCCTGTTTGGCCTGACCCTGACTATTTTCTCCAGCATTGTGGGCATCGCAGCCGGTGCGGTACAAGGCTACTTCGGTGGAACCCTCGACCTGTTCGCGCAACGGTTTATTGAACTTTGGGCCAGTATGCCCACCTTGTATCTACTCATTATTCTGGCCAGCATCGTGACACCGAATTTCTGGTGGCTGCTGGGCATTATGCTGATGTTTAGCTGGATGGGTCTGGTCGGGGTGGTGCGGGCTGAATTCCTGCGCGCCCGAAATTTCGATTATGTACGGGCCGCCCGCGCTCTGGGTGTCAGCGACCGCGTGATTATGGTCAAACACGTCCTGCCCAACGCCATGGTCGCCACTCTGACGTTCCTGCCGTTTATCCTGTCGGGTTCCATCACCACCCTGACCTCACTGGATTTCCTGGGCTTTGGTATGCCGCCCGGTTCGGCCTCGCTGGGTGAGCTGCTCAATCAGGGCAAAAACAATTTGCAGGCCCCGTGGCTTGGCATATCCACATTTCTTGTGCTCTCGGTCATGCTCAGCCTGCTGGTTTTTATCGGCGAAGCGGTTCGTGACGCGTTTGATCCGCGAAAGACCTTTCAATGAGCCCGTTACTTGAAATCAATGATCTCAGCGTTTCCTTCGGCCACGGCGAGCGGGAAATTAAAGCTGTCAGTGGGGCAACATTTACCATCGACAAGGGGGAATGTGTTGCCCTGGTCGGTGAGTCCGGTTCAGGAAAGTCCGTCACTGCCCTGTCGGTTTTGCAACTGTTGCCCTATCCGCAAGCCCGACACACCTCCGGCAGTATCACCTATCAGGGTGAAGAGCTGATCGGCGCCAGCCCACAACGGTTGCACTCAATTCGCGGCGACCGCATTGCGATGATTTTCCAGGAGCCCCTGAGCAGCCTCAACCCACTGCACAGCATCTATAAACAGATCAGCGAGGTGCTTTATCTGCACAAAGCCATGAGCCACAAAGCGGCCCGTGCCCGGGTTGTGGAATTGCTGGAACTGGTGGGGCTTGGCTCGGCCATATCACGTTTCGATGCCCTGCCCCATGAATTTTCCGGTGGCCAGCAACAACGGGTCATGATTGCCATGGCGCTGGCCAATGACCCTGATTTGCTGATCGCTGATGAGCCGACCACGGCTCTGGATGTAACCATCCAGGCCAAGGTTCTTAAACTGCTCAATGATTTACGCAAAGATCTGGATATGGCCCTGCTGCTTATAACCCATGATCTGGGTATCGTGCGCTCGACCGCCGAGCGGGTGTGTGTCATGAACCAGGGCCAGATCGTCGAACAGGGTCAGACCGACGACGTCTTCACCAACCCCCAGCACGCCTATACAAAACATTTACTGGCGACCCAGCCCAGTGGTGCGCCGCAACCGGCTGACCCCGGCGCGACGACCGTCATGGCGTGTGATGATCTGAAAGTCTGGTTTCCAATCCGTCGTGGTATCCTCAAACGCACGGTGGATCATGTCAAAGCCGTCGATGGCATAACCATCAACGTAACCCAGGGACAGACCCTGGGTGTGGTCGGGGAATCCGGCTCGGGCAAATCCACGCTGGCGCGCGCTTTATTGCGTCTGGAACATTCTGATGGCACCATCTTTTTTTCCGGCCAGCCTATTCATGATCTCAGCACACGCGCCATGCGTCCTTTGCGGGCCGACATGCAAATCGTGTTTCAAGATCCCTTCGGCAGCCTCAGCCCGCGCATGTCTGTGGCCCAGATTATCGAAGAAGGCCTGTTGGTTCATAACATGGGTGGTAATGCTGCGGCCCGGCGGACCTTGATCGCCGAGACCCTTAAAGAGGTCGGACTGGACGCCTCCATGATGGATCGTTACCCCCATGAATTTTCCGGTGGCCAGCGCCAGCGCATCTGCATTGCGCGTGCCCATATCCTGAAGCCGGACTTCATGGTCCTGGATGAGCCGACCAGCGCATTGGATGTTTCCGTCCAGGCCCAGATTATCGATTTGTTGCGTGATATGCAAAAAACCTACAAGATTTCTTATCTTTTTATCAGCCATGACTTGCGGGTGGTGCGCGCCATGGCTCATAATATTGTGGTCATGCATCAGGGCAAAATCGTCGAACACGGCCCTGCCAGCCAAATCATTAAAAACCCGCAACAGCCCTACACCAAAGCCCTGATGGCCGCCGCGTTTGATCTGAAGGCAGATGACACAGGCGTGGTGAAGGAATAGAATGCTTCCATGATAACAGGAGCCTGTCATGTCCAACTCAGATGATACCCTTGAATTATTCAGTGCCCAGGTTTGCCCCTTTGCCCATCGCAGCCGACTGGTGCTGGCGGAAAAACACGCTGAGTTTACCCTGACCGAAATTGATTTGAAGAACAAACCGGATACTTTCAAGAAGATTTCCCGCTATGGCAAAGTCCCCGCCCTGGTCCACCGTGGCCATGCCCTGGTGGAAAGTACCATCATCAATCAGTATCTGGATGATATCCTGCCACATCCGCCTATGGTCCCCAATGATCCGTCATTAAAGGCCCGTATGCGTATCTGGATCGATTATTTTGACCGGTTTTATCTGGATTTTTTTTATGGTGTCCTGACCAATCAGGACAGGTCCAAAGACACCGAGTTTAAAGCAAACATTGAACAGTGCCTGCATGTTCTGGAAAACGATAGTCTTACTGAACGATCCGGCAACGGGCCCTATTGGCTGGGTCGTACGCCAACTCTGATTGATTATACGTTTTACCCATTTTTTGAACGGTTTGACGCGTTACGCGTTCTTCGCGGTATTAATATTCCTGATGATTGCATCAATCTTAAATCTTGGATTGAACTCATGTCCAACCGCCCTTCCGTCATGGCCATTGCCAATCCGCCCGAGTTTTACGTTGAGCGATACAAAAATTACGGTAAAAAATAACCTGGAAATGCTCTAGATATAACCGTACGCAATGGCCAGCAGGAATATACCGAGACCGACCCTGTAAAATACAAACGGTGCAAATGTGGACCGTCGCAGCCAGGCCATCATCACGGATATGGCAATCAACGCCATGAAAAAGGCCATGCCAGCGGCCAGAAAGACCTGGTATGTCAAGACCACATCATCGGTTTCATAGAGCTCAAAGCCTTTCAAGGTACCGGCACCGAGAATAACCGGGATGGATAATAGCATGGAAAACCGGGCCGCGTCCTGACGCTCGAACCCCAATAATCGCGCCGCTGACATGGTAATGCCCGAACGGCTGGTTCCCGGTATCAGGGCCAGCACCTGAAACAGACCAATGACCAGCGCGTCGGTGACCCGAATATGGTCCATCCGGCGCAAGGTCATGCCCATCCAGTCCGCCAGCGCCAGAAACAAACCAAAACACAATGTAGTCCAGCCGATGACCATAATGCTGCGAAAACCACCGGGATAATATAGATTGAGTAAATATCCCGCCACGATCACCGGCACTGTGGCGAGAATTATATAACCCACCAGAGCAATCTTGTGGGCACGCCGACCCCGCAGCATATCGAAAAAACCACCCAGCATGTCCAATACATCCCGGCTAAGATAGACCAGCACAGCACCAAGGGTGCCCACATGAACCGCAACATCCATGAGCAGACCCTGATCAGGCCAACCGGTGAAGATCGGCACCAGGATCAGATGTCCGGAAGAACTGACCGGCAAAAACTCCGTTATCCCCTGAACAACGGCCAAAACCGCCAAATGTAGTAAGGGCACCGCTATAATCCTCTATATATCCTAGTATAGTTCTCCTTATAGCATGCAGATTCCAAGTTCCCACCCTTGAATTGCAGGTATGTTTAGTACCATTATGCGACTATTAACTCTTTGGTTTTGCCGGTTTCTGGCCATAAAGGCCGTACATAGGAGCTTGTAATTCAATAAAACAGCAATTTATGTCAATATTACTGACCTTGTTGCTATTGCCTTTTCCCCCGTACCGGGGCATAAAAACAGCACGGGTCACGTTTCAGGCTCTCGCCGATATTATATTCAGGCTCTCGCCCGTATTATTTTCAGGCTCGCGCCTGTCCGTCATTGAGTACAATCGAGCCAACCAGAGGAAGTCTCCATGCCAGATCACATGCAGCGTTTTGTGGATATCGAGTCAAAAATGCCGGAAAAACGTCATGCCCGTATGCGTCGCAGTGATTTTGCTGAAATCTATCAGTATTTTTCACCCAAAATGGCGTCCGATCAGTCCTCACGTTGCGAGCAATGCGGCATACCCTATTGCCAGATCCATTGTCCGTTGCAGAATAATATCCCCGACTGGTTGCGGCTGAACGCCGAAGGCCGTATCCGCGAAGCCTACGAAATATCCCAGGCCACCAACACATTTCCTGAAATATGTGGTCGGATTTGCCCCCAGGACCGGTTGTGTGAAGGATCGTGCGTGCTGGAACAATCCCACCATACCACCATCACCATTGGCGCGATTGAAAAACACATCACCGACACGGCCTGGGAAAACGGCTGGGTCAAGGGCCCCGAGCCGCACCGGGAACGCCAACAGTCAGTCGCCATTATCGGTGCCGGTCCCGCTGGTATGGCGGCAGCTGATATGCTGCGCCGCGAGGGTTACCGGGTTGATATTTATGATCGCCATGACCGGGCCGGTGGTTTGCTGATTTATGGCATCCCCAATTTTAAACTGGAAAAGGACATCGTCGCCCGGCGCTGCAAACTGCTGGCCGACAGCGGCATTACATTCCACCAGAATTTTGAGGTCGGGCGGGATGCCTCTCTGGCTGAATTGCGCGACAAACACGACGCGATTTTTATCGCCACAGGTGTCTACAAACCCCGCGACCTGGAAGCCCCCGGTGACGATTTGGGCGGCATTTATGCAGCCCTCGATTACCTGATTGCGGCCAACCGGGTCGGCCTCGGCGACACCGTGGCGACCTTTGAAGATGGCACCCTGGACGCCAAAGGCAAAGATGTTATCGTTATCGGTGGCGGCGATACGGCCATGGATTGTGTCCGCACGGCTGTGCGTCAGGGTGCCAAATCCGTTAAATGCCTGTACCGCCGCGATCGTCGCAACATGCCCGGTTCCATGCGCGAAGTGGCCAACGCCGAAGAAGAGGGTGTCGAATTTATCTGGCGGGTGGCCGCCGAAGCCTTTCTCGGCGAGGGGGTGGTAAGCGGTGTGCAGGCCAACAAGATGCGCCTCGGCCCAGCCGATGATACCGGACGCCAGTCTCCCCAACCCATCGAAGGCTCCAGCTTCACCTTAGGCAGTGATATGGTCATCAAGGCCCTCGGGTTCGATCCCCAGGATCTACCCAGCCTGTTTGACGAACCGGCATTGGCAATCAGCCGCTGGGGTACCATCGAGACCGACCCGGTTACAAAAATGAGCACCATACCCGGTGTGTTCGCAGGTGGCGACATTACCCGTGGTGCCTCGCTTGTTGTCTGGGGCATCGTCGATGGTCGCGAGGCCGCACTCGCCATCCATCACTATATTCAAACCGCTGCTGAAAGATAAAAAAATGAAACCATCCAGCACCAGCAAAAGCGATTTCATCGCCCAATGGCAAGCCACCGCCGAGCACCTGAAACACACCGGACTTTATGATCCGGCCGACGAGCATGATGCCTGTGGTGTGGGCATGATCGTAACCATCGACGGCAAACCGCGCCGCGAGGTTGTGGAAAAAGGCATCGAGGCCTTAAAAAACGTCTGGCACCGGGGTGCCGTTGACGCCGATGGGCAGACCGGTGACGGGGCCGGAATCCATGTCGAGATTCCGCAGGATTTTTTCAAGGAACATGTCCGGTTAACCGGCCATGAGCCGGGTAACGAAAAGCTGGCCGCGGGCATGGTATTCCTGCCCAAGACCGATCTGATCGCCCAGGAATCCTGTCGCTCTATCGTCGAGACGGAAATCCTGCGGGCCGGCTACCGGATTTATGGCTGGCGTCAGGTTCCCATCGACGTGAAGGTGATCGGTGAAAAAGCCAATACCAGCCGCCCGGAGATCGAACAAATTCTCATCGCCGGGACACCCGATCAAGACGATGAGGCCTTCGAGACGGATCTGTTCATCATCCGCCGCCGGATCGAAATAAAGGTGCTCAAAGCCCATATTACCGGTTTCTACATCTGTTCGCTGAGCTGTCGCTCTATCATCTACAAAGGCATGTTTCTGGCCGAACAGCTCTCGGCATTTTACCCGGACCTGCTGGACGATAAATTTATTTCCAGTTTCGCGATCTATCATCAGCGGTATTCCACCAACACCTTTCCCACATGGCAACTGGCCCAGCCATTTCGCATGCTGGCCCACAATGGCGAGATCAACACGGTGACCGGCAACATTCGCTGGATGAAGGCCCACGAACCGAAAATGGAAAGCAAGGCGTTTGGCGAGGCCATCGAGCATATCAAACCGGTCATCCAGCCCGACAGTTCCGATAGTGCCGCCCTTGATGCGGTATACGAGGTGTTGTGCCGGGCCGGACGCTCCGCACCGGCAGCCAAGGCGCTGTTGATCCCGGAATCCATTGGCCAGAACCAGACGATGCCCGATGCGCACCGTGACTTTTTTGCCTATTGTTATACGGTGATGGAAGCCTGGGATGGCCCGGCGGCAATTTGTGCCACCGATGGCCGGTGGGTTATCGCCGGACTGGACCGTAATGGATTGCGTCCCATCAGATACGCCATCACCAAATGCGGTCTGTTGGTTCTGGGTTCGGAAACCGGTATGGTTGAGCTGGACCAAAGCGACATCATCGAAAAAGGCAGGCTGGGCCCCGGCGGAGTTATGGGCGTGGATTTAAAAACCGGCAAGTTGTTCAAAGATCAGGAAATGAAAGATTACCTGTCGGCCCAAAAACCTTATGCCGACTGGCTCAAAGGCATCAAACACATCGATAGCCTTGATGAACTCAACACCGTTAAAAAGGCCCCGCACGAACGTTTGTTCGACAGCGAAGACCTGCACCGCCGTCATCTGACCTTCGGGGTTTCCATGGAAGATCTGGAAATGATCCTCCACCCCATGGCCGAAGATGGCAAAGAAGCCATTGGTTCCATGGGCGATGATACCCCGCTGGCGGTGTTGTCGGATCACTACCGCGGATTACATCACTTTTTCCGCCAGGCGTTCTCTCAAGTCACCAATCCCCCCATCGACAGCCTGCGCGAACGCCAGGTTATGTCGCTCAATACGCGTTTTGGTAACCTCAATAATGTGCTGGCCGAAGAAGATGACCAATGTGAGACCCTGCAACTCGACAGTCCGGTGCTGTCAAACGCCACCTTTGCCGTGGTGCAAAATTACCTGGGCGATGGGGTCGCCGAAATCGATTGCACGTTTGATCCAGCCCTGGGCCCTGATGCCTTACACGGTGCCCTTGAGCGGATTCGCAATGAAGCCGAAGAAGCGGTCCGCGGCGGGCGCACCCATTTAATCCTGAGCGATACAAAAACATCAAAAACCCGCGCCCCGGTGCCCATGATTATGGCCACGTCCGGCGTACACACGCACCTGATCAGTCAATCCCTGCGGACCTTCACATCCATTAATGTGCGCGCGGCGGAATGCATGGACGTGCAATATTTTGCCGTGCTGATCGGTGTGGGTGCGACCACCGTGAACCCTTATCTGGCCGAGGATACCATCGCAGAACGCCACGGACGGGGGTTGTTTGGTGACCAGACTGTGGACCAGAGTATTGCCAACTACATCAGCGCCATCGATCAGGGACTGCTCAAAATCATGTCCAAGATGGGTATCAGCGTCATCAGCTCTTACCGGGGCGGCTGCAACTTTGAGGTCATCGGTTTGAGCCGTGCGCTGGTTGCCGAATTTTTCCCCGGAATGCCGAGCCGAATTTCCGGCATTGGCCTGTCGGGTATCTGGAACAAAATAACCCAGCAGCACAACCGGGCCTTTATGCCCCAGACCGTCCCCCTATCGGTAGGCGGATATTATAAATATCGCACCGGTGGTGAGCGTCATGGCCATGACGGCAAGTTAATCCATATCCTGCAAGAGGCCGTCAAGACGGAATCCTTTGGCGTGTTTTTGAAATACACCAAGGGTATCTACGAGCGTGACCCCATCTATTTGCGTGATTTGCTTGGTTTTATATCCAAACGCAAACCGATCCCCGTGGAAGAGGTCCAGTCCATTACGGAAATTCGCCGACGGTTGGTCTCGCCGGGAATTTCACTGGGCGCTCTCAGTTCTGAAGCCCACGAAACCCTGTCCATCGCCATGAACCGGATCGGGGCAAAATCAGATTCCGGCGAAGGCGGCGAAGACCCGGAACGGTTTACCCTGCGCCCCAACGGAGACAATCCATCCAGCGCCATCAAGCAAATCGCATCGGGGCGTTTCGGGGTAACAGCGCAATACCTCAACAACTGTTCGGAAATCGAGATTAAAATGGCCCAGGGTGCCAAGCCGGGCGAAGGCGGACAATTGCCGGGCAAGAAAGTCACCTTCCAGATTGCCAAACTGCGCCACTCTACCGCCGGGGTTACGCTTATATCACCGCCACCCCACCACGATATTTATTCCATCGAGGATCTGGCCCAGTTGATCTATGATCTGAAACAGATCAATCCTGATGCCCGGGTCTGCGTCAAACTGGTTGCCCGCGCCGGTGTCGGCACCATCGCCGCCGGTGTCGCCAAAGCCAAGGCAGACGTGATCCTGATTTCCGGTAACGATGGCGGCACCGGGGCCAGCCCGCAAAGTTCTATCAAACATGCGGGATCACCCTGGGAGCTGGGTCTGGCAGAGGTCAATCAGGTGCTGACCCTGAACCGCCTGCGCCATACCATAAAGCTACGTGTGGACGGCGGCATCAAAACCGGCCGCGATGTGGTCATTGCCGCCATGCTGGGCGGTGAGGAATTCGGCATCGGCACAGCGTCGCTAATTGCCATGGGATGCATCATGGTTCGACAATGTCATTCCAACACCTGTCCGGTGGGCATCTGTACCCAGGACGAAGCGTTGCGCGAGAAGTTCATGGGCACGCCCGAGGCGGTGGTTAATCTATTCTCGTTCATCGCTGAGGAAGTCTCGGAAATACTGGCCGAACTGGGCTACAGCTCGCTACACGAAATCACCGGCCGGTCTGATCTGCTGGCTCAGGTCAGTCGAGGTCATGACGATCTGGACGACCTGGACCTCAACGCCTTGCTGACCCAGGCGGACGCGGGCGGATTTGCACGATACTGCTCCATCAAGGAACGCAACGAAGTGCCCGACACCCTGGACGCGCAGATCCTGGCCGATACCTCGGCCACGCTGGGCAAGAGCGGCAAAATGCAACTGACCTATACCATCCGCAATACCCACCGGGCGGTAGGCACACGGACCAGTTCGGCCATCGTCCGCCAATATGGCATGACCGGCTTGCAGGCCAACCACCTGACCGTGCGCTTGCGCGGCTCGGCCGGACAGTCTCTGGGGGCTTTTGCCGTCCAGGGGCTGACACTGGAAGTCTTTGGCGATGCCAACGATTATGTCGGCAAGGGTTTGTCCGGCGGCACCATTATTGTCCGCCCACCGGTCTCCAGCCCGCTGGAGAGCCACCGCAACACCATCATCGGCAACACGGTTCTGTATGGTGCCACGGCTGGCAACCTCTATGCCGCCGGACAGGCTGGCGAGCGGTTTTGCGTGCGCAATTCCGGTGCCCAGGCCGTGGTCGAGGGTTGTGGCTCCAACGGCTGTGAATACATGACCGGCGGCATCGTCGCCATTTTGGGCAAGGTTGGTGCCAATTTCGGCGCTGGCATGACCGGCGGCATGGCCTTCGTATTTGATCCGGATGATGATTTCCAACATCGGGCAAATCCCGATACCATTATCTATCAGCGTATTGAAACCACTTATTGGAACGAGGTCCTCAAGGTGCTGATCGCCCAACATGCCCGGCGCACTCGCTCACCCCACGCCGAACGTCTGTTACATTCCTGGGACCGTTTGGGGCAAAAGTTCTGGCAGGTGGTACCCAAGGAAATGCTCGACAAACTGGAGCATCCGATTCATACCGAAGCATTAGCTGCCCTGGAAGCCTGACTTACTGGAATACCGCATATGCAACGACCCGTGATTGCCGTTCTGATGGATTATGAAAGTCAGGGAAGTTTTTCGTCCCGGCCACATTATGCTCTGCGAACCGGTTATTTCAGCGCTATCGAGCGAGCCGGTGGCATCCCCATTGCCATTCCGTATCTGGCATCAACCACCGATGCAATTCTGAGCCTGGCCCAGGCCGTGGTCATACCCGGTGGGTTCTACGACTTTCCGCCACCCTATTATGGCGAACCAGCAGATCACAATACCCCGCCCCATCCACGCAGCCAGTTCGAGGACGGATTTACCCGCGAGATCCTCAAGCGGGACATTCCACTACTGGGTATTTGCGCCGGTATGCAGGTGCTCGGTGCGGTCATGGGCGCAACCCTGTTTCGCGATGTCCATAAAGTTCTTGAGACCACCACCGATCACCTGAACGGAAAACCGGCCGAACAAACCGCCCACCCGGTCAGCATTACGCCCGGAACCCGATTACACGCCATCGTGGAAGCCGACAGGATTGATGTGAACACCGCCCACAACGAGGCGCTTGATACAATTCCCGATACCATTACAGTCAATGCGGTTGCCGATGACGGTGTCATCGAGGGTATCGAAATACCCGGCTACCGGTTTGCCCTGGGAGTCCAGTGGCACCCGGAATTTTTCCAAGCGGCCCAAACGGCTAACCAGCCGCACAAGGCCATTTTTGAGGCGCTGATCGAAGCCGCCCATGGAGATCATGCATGACCCAGCTACAGTACGCCAGACTCTGGATGATCATCGCCGGGTTAAACGGTGCATTTGGCGTGGCAATAGGGGCCTATGGCTGGCACGCACTGGACGAGAGCCCACAATATTTGCGCGAGAGTTTTAACATCGGCGTACAATACCATATGTGGCACACCCTGGCCCTGATCGGCATAGCATGGTTATGCGAACGGGGTGCCGGTGTACTTGCCAATATAGCTGGTGCAAGCTTTTGCCTTGGTATCGTGCTATTTTCCGGCACGCTGTATTATTTCGGGTTAAACAGCGAATTGTTTGTCCGTCACGCCGCCCCTATTGGCGGGGCGAGTTACATCTTTGGCTGGCTCGCATTTACTCTTGCTGCCTATAAACTGGCAAAATAATTACGCCCGGATTGCCACCGCCCTGACACTGTCGGTTACCTGATCCTCGAATTGTTTGAAATTTTCTTCGAACATGGCGACAACTTTCTGTGCCTGACGATCATAGTCATCCTGGTCGGTCCATGTGGCACGCGGATTGAGCACATTATCTGGAACGCCCGGACAGCTCTGGGGCACACGAACGCCGAAATTCGGATCAATTACATAATCCACATCATCGAGCTTTCCACCCAGTGCCGCGTTTACCATGGCCCGGGTATAGGCAATCTTCATACGCTGGCCCACACCATACCCGCCAGCCGACCAACCGGTATTTACCAACCAG
The DNA here is from genome assembly GCA_024279135.1 of Alphaproteobacteria bacterium. Taxonomy (GTDB): domain Bacteria; phylum Pseudomonadota; class Alphaproteobacteria; order Rhodospirillales; family Casp-alpha2; genus JABJOR01. Next base: position 259,496 of record JAJRRU010000010.1, on the reverse strand, counting down.
CACCGGGCATCATGGGCGGCCATTTTCTGGCCCAGCAGGGTGGCGTACACCGACGGGGCACGCGGCATGAACGGCGCACCAAAACAGGTCGAAAAAGTGGCAACGGTTTCTTTCAGGCCCCGTTCTGTCCCGGCCACCTTGGCGGTGTAGCCCGATAGAAAGTGATACATAGCCTGATCCGGTGACAACTGGCTGATCGGCGGCAACACACCGAAGGCATCACAGGTCAGCATGATAATATTTTTAGGGTGTGCCCCATGACCCGATTCCGACGCATTGGGAATTTTCGAAATATCGTATGATACCCGACCATTCTCGCTATAGGTGGTATCGAAAAAATCCAGTTCGCGGGTCTCATCATGGCACATCACATTTTCGATCAACGAGCCGAATGTCCGGGTGGTTTCGAAAATCTCGGGTTCGGCCTCGGCCGTCAGGGCAATGGTCTTGGCATAACAACCGCCTTCAAAATTGAAAACCCCGTTTGGGCCCCAGCCATGTTCATCGTCGCCAATAAGGATGCGCGACTGATCGGCGGAAATGGTTGTCTTTCCCGTTCCCGACAAGCCAAAAAATATCGCCGCATTGTCATCATCCGTGGTATTGGCCGAACAGTGCATGGGCAAAACGTCGCGAGCAGGCAACAGGAAGTTCATGACCGAGAAAATAGACTTTTTAATTTCGCCCGCATAGGCCGTGCCCCCGACAAGGATAATGCGTTGGGTAAAATTAACCACGATGAAAGCGCCGGAATTGGTGCCATCGGTTTGCGGATCGGCGGTCAGCCCCGGTGCCTGTAGAACGGTAAATTCCGGCTCGAAGGATGCCAGTTGTCCATCATCGGGCTGGATAAACATATTACGGGCGAACATGCTATGCATGGCACGTTCGGTGATTACGCGAATGTTGAGCCGGTATTGCCCATCGGTCCCGGCACAGCAATCTTGCACAAACACATCCCGGCCTGCGAAATAGTCTATCATCTTGTTGTAAAGCCGTTGGTAATTCTCTTCCGAGAACGGGCGGTTTACGGCACCCCAGGATACCTCGTGGCGCGTGGCATCATCTTCAACCACGAACCGATCATTGGGTGAGCGCCCGGTATGTTTTCCTGTTAGCGTAACAAAGGCGCCCCCTTTTGCAATCTGACCTTCATGACCGGCTATCGCGTGCTCATAAAGCGCTGCGGCATCCAAATTCCAGAATGCTGTCTTAACCTTACCCAAACCCTGTTTATTCAAACAGAAAGAACTAATCACATGCCCGACGTCCTGCACTTCATACTCCTAGATATATTCAACAAAATGGTAATTCTAATTTTCTTCCCCAGATAACCCATAGACCATGTCGCGTAAGGTAACAATGCCTACAGGATTTCTTCCATCATCGACCACCAGCGCGCGGGTCAAACGGAACTTCACCAGCAGGCGTACCGCATACCGAACTTTCATTTCTGCCGGCACAGCCATGACCGGCTTTGTCATGACCTCGTATACATTTATCCGTTCGATGGAACGATTACAGGCAATCACGCTCTTGGCGATGTCGTACAGTTCAATCAGACCGTATTCGTCATCTTCGTCGCGCCGCTCAACAACCAGTGAACTGAGATTGTATTCTCGCATTTCATTTATAGCTTCCGCGATGGTCGCCATACCACCAATTGTGCGCACGTCACGGGACATGACATCGGAAATTTTAATGGTCTCTGAATTACTCATAATGTTTCCTCGATTTCTTCAATTATTTTATCTTTCTGGGTTCCCAGTCCGACAAAATCCTCAATATCAAGCTGAATGGCGATACCGCTTCCCGGTTCTTCATCAAACTTTGCTGCCTCGGAAATGGCTTCCAGTATGACCCGGGCCATGGGCTCGGCAACGATGAACAGCACGGTATCGCGTTGTGCGTCCAGATCCAGCCCGAGGAAGGTTTTTTCCGGATTTAAGCCTTCCCCGCGCACATTGGTGATAATCGTCGCCCCAGTGGCACCAGCCTCGCGGGCGGCATTGATCACCGTTTCGGTTTTTTCATCAGCAACCATGGCAATAATTAGCTTAAGCCTCATGAACTTTTCCTTTCTTCAAAAGCCCGTTTCTGGTCCTCAGTCCGAGAAGTCCTGTTTTTCCTGTTTTTCCTGTTTTTATAGGCCTCTGCCACCATGGCGTAGCCCAATACCGACATAATCGGAAAGACGCTGGCAAAAGCGATCAGGCCGAAGCCATCGATCAAGGGGCTGCGGCCCGGTATGGCCGTTGCCAGCCCCAATCCCAGAGCAGCAACAACCGGCACGGTTACCGTTGACGTTGTAACCCCGCCAGAATCATATGCCAGTGGTATAATTGACTTGGATGCCCAGATCGTCTGAATAATCACAACCACATAACCCGCCATAATGTAATAGGGTAACGGCGTACCACTGACAATTCTGTATGCACCAAGCGAAACCCCGACAGCCACCCCGAAAGCTACGGCCAGACGTAGCATAAGTGCATTTAATGATCCACCGGAGATTTCCTGGGCTTTTATAGCGACCGCAATTAACGACGGTTCAGCAATGGTTGTGGCAAAACCGATGGCAAAGCCAAAGATATATACCCACGAATAATCCCGCCAATTCACAACACCTTCCACACTGCCTGTGAATTCCGGGGCGGTCAGTTGATGGGCCATGGTCCGACCCAGCGGGAACAGAGCCTGCTCCAATCCTACCAAAAACAGGGTCAGGCCGATGAGTACATACAGAAAGCCGAACATCATGCGTTTCGGATTTGGCGGCAGCCGGCGAATAACGACGAACTGGAACCCGGCCAGAATGATGACGATGGGCAGCACATCTATCATGGTGCTCAGACCCGTCGACAGGATATGATCAATCATTTCAAGTATCCCGGCATCAATAGATTATCCCATAAATTAAAACAAAAATAATTGGCAGCAGGCTGGCAAAGGCGATCAGCCCAAAGCCGTCGATCATCGGATTACGTCCGCGAATGGAGCCCGCCAGACCAACCCCCAGGGCAGTCACCAGCGGCACGGTAATTGTCGAAGTCGTCACACCGCCGGAATCATAGGCAATACCGATAATTTCCGCCGGGGCAAACAACGTAATGATAATAACCAGCCCATATCCACCGATAATCAGATATTGGATAGGCCAGCCTTTCAAGATGCGAAACACCCCCAGCACCAGCGCGAAGCCAACCGACAGGGCGACCGTAAAACGCAATCCAAAAGCATAACTGTCCAGTGATTCCTTATCCGCACCGATGATCCCTGCCAGGCTCGCCACACTGGCGGCCTCGTCAGCCACGGCAATCAGCGCAGGTTCCGCCGCCGTGGTACCAAAACCGAGGCAAAATGCAAAACCGAGCAAGGCCGTCAGGCTGCCTTTTTTGGCCAGCGCACTGGCCATGGCCTCACCAATAGGGAACAGACCCATTTCCAACCCCCGGATGAACAGGGCCAGCCCGATGATAACAAAAACAAGGCCGACAGCCACGTCCGCCAGATTAGGGAAGGGTTTTTGCAGAACTACAATTTGAAAAAATCCAATGACCAGCACAATCGGCAACATATCGCGTGTTGCGTTGATCGAGATCTTCAGAAAATTTCTTACAAACTTTCCCATACATACTCATGTCTTCAAGACGCGTACTATGTCTGTATTCTCAGTTATAACCTGCATAAATTTTTCACATATACAGGGCCATGACCAGCCCCAATTACCTCCCTATAAATAGCCTGGATAAACCTGGTGAAAAATTCTATGCAATATTTTTGCCACAAAGACCGTGTTTAGTCATATCATACACACCCTAATCTGCCAGAATGGACCATCTATGACAGAAACAATCGCCCTCGTTGACGATGACCGCAATATTCTAACGTCGGTTTCCATGACCCTGCGTGCCGAAGGATTTGACGTGACCACCTATCATGATGGTGAAGAAGCCCTCGCCGGACTGTCAGTTACACCCGTTGACCTGGCCATTTTCGATATCAAAATGCCGCGCATGGATGGTATGGAGTTACTGACAAAGCTTCGCGAGACCAGCGATTTGCCGGTTATTTTCCTGACCTCAAAAGACGCTGAGATTGATGAAATGATGGGTCTGCGCCTCGGTGCAGACGACTACATTTCCAAACCATTTTCCCAGCGCCTTCTGATCGAACGCATCCGCACCGTATTAAGACGCAAGATCCCGCAAGGCGATACCCAGGACGCCAAGCATATTATGCGCCGTGGAGAGCTGGTACTCGACGACTTGCGCCACCTGTGCACCTGGCGGGACACCCCGGTCAATCTGACCGTAACAGAGTTTTTATTAATTGAGACACTGGCCCGCAGACCGGGTCATGTGAAAAACCGCGACCAACTCATTGATGCGGCTTATGGCGAACATATCTATGTGGACGATCGGACCATCGACAGTCACATCAAACGATTGCGGCGAAAATTCAAGGCTGTCGACGATGACTTTTCCGAGATTGAAACCCTCTACGGCGTAGGGTACCGTTACCGAACAGAATAAAATACCGGACATGCGCACAGAGCAATGACGCCAAACAACACAGCGCCGAAAAATTTCAAACCCCGACGGGGAATATCGCCAATTACCTGGCGAATTTTGGCCGTCAACGTGGTTGCGCTTGGCATTCTGGTTGCCGGACTGCTTTATCAGGGCCAATACCGCCAAAATCTGATCGAGTCGGAAATGATCAGCTTGCGCATCCAGGCCGAGATGTTCGCCGCGGCCCTTGGCGAAGGTGCTATCGGCGGCGAGACACCCATGGCACAGAAACTGATTAGTGGCACGGCCAAACGCATTGTCATTCGCATGGTCGAAAGCACAAACACCCGGGCCAGATTATTTCATCTGAACGGTCAACTGGTTGCCGACAGTCGCACCCTGAGCCTCGCCGGTCGTGACGTGGTCATCGAAACCCTGCCGCCACCTGATGAAACACCAAATTTTCTGGGTAAGATTTTCAATATCTATGACCGGCTGGTAAAGCAGTTACCGGGCAATCGCCCACTGGCTCCCTATGTCGAGCTTCCTGTCCAAAATGCATCGCACTACAGCGAGATATCTTTTGCCTTCCGCGGTAACGTCGCCTCAATTGTACGGGCACTGGACAAAAACCACCTGATGCTCAGCGTCGCGGTTCCCGTACAACGCTACAAACAGGTCATGGGTGCCTTGCTGGTTTCCATGTCATCGCGCTCCATCGATCAGGCCCTGTATGAGGTTCGGGTCGGAATTTTAAAACTCTTCCTGATTTCCCTGATGCTGACCACATTATTATCGCTCTATCTGGCTGGCACCATTGCCCGGCCCATTTACCTTCTGGCTCAGGCAGCCGACAGGGTACGCCATACTCTCAATCGGCGCGAGCAGCTGCCGGACCTTAAACACCGCAACGATGAGATCGGCGATCTGGCCGATTCTCTGCGTGATATGACCGACGCCTTATGGGATCGAATGGATGCCATTGAACAATTCGCCGCTGATGTAAGCCACGAAATCAAGAACCCGCTGGCATCCCTGAAAAGTGCGGTTGAAACAGCGACACGCATTAAAGACCCAGAACAACAACGCGAACTCATGTCGATCATCCAGGATGATGTCGTCAGGCTGGATCATCTGATCACTGACATATCAGACGCATCACGTCTGGACGCCGAGCTGTCTCGAGCCGCGATGACATCGGTCAACATCTCAAGAATGCTTCAGACACTGGTGGAGGTGAATAGAAGTCCGGGTGATAATCCGACCAAAGAACCAACAATAATCATGAATATTAATGGTGCCGAACCCAACACGCTGACTGCCTTCGGCATGGAGGGTCGCCTGGCCCAGGTATTTTCCAATCTGATTCGCAATGCACAAAGTTTCAGCCCGCCCGACAGCACGATCACCCTTTCGGCACACCGGGCCTCTCCCCTCGGATCGGAAAAGAAAATTATCATAACGATTAGTGACCAGGGCCCCGGCATTCCACCGGGAAAAGAACACGCTATCTTTGAGCGATTCTACTCAGAACGGCCTTACAGTGAGAAATTTGGTACCCATTCGGGTCTTGGGCTTAGCATTTCCAAACAAATAATTGACGCCCATGGCGGTGAATTGAAAGCTGAGAACATTATCGCACAGGATGGTACTGTAAGCGGTGCCAGGTTTACCGTTACCCTGCTTACTGGTTGACAGTCCGCCACCACGCCGCCACCATCACGACCTGTTGCCAACCGTAAAAGCCGGTCACCGTGATCCAGATTCATGCCACAGCTATTTGTATTGATAATCACGCCGTTTTGCTTCGGGGCGAACCGGGATGTGGCAAGTCGGATTTGGCTCTGAGACTGATAGACCAGGGTGCCAGGCTGGTCGCCGATGATCGTTGTGACCTGGATATCCGGGCAAACCAGATTATCGTCTCAGCCCCGGAAGCTCTGGCTGGATTACTGGAAGTCCGTGGTCTGGGCATTATAAAAATACCGGCTGAAAGTTTTGCGCCGGTTGCATTGGTGGTCGATTTAATCGGCACAGGTTCTATCTCCCGTATGCCGGAAGAAACCCTGTGCAATGATTTCGGCCCTGCAATACCCTATATCACCCTGCTTGCTTTCGAGGCCTCCTGCACTTCCAAAATACGTATGTCTCTGGCCATAGCCCTTGGCAAACAAGAAAGGATTTCATAGACCATGACGAGCGCACACCCTGACTCTACAGAAGGCTCGCAAGAAAGCCCCGCTCAAAACAAGCGGCGTATCGTCTTCGTCACCGGCATGTCGGGAGCCGGCAAATCAACCGCCCTGAACGCCTTCGAAGACCTGGGCTTTGAAGCCGTTGATAATCTGCCATTATCGTTGTTATCAAATCTGGTGTTCTCCGATGATAATGAAGATTCTGTTGCCATTGGCATCGACGTGCGGACCCGCAATTTCAAGGCCCATCTGCTTCTCGAAGCGATCAACCGTTTGCGTAAGAACAACGAGCTTGATGTCACCCTGTTGTATCTGGAATGCAGCAGCAGCCAGTTGGAGAACCGGTTTAAAACCACCCGGCGACCCCATCCGCTAGCCCATGATCGCCGGATCATCGATGGCATAAATCAGGAACGGGAATTGACCCGCCCTCTCAAGCACGAGGCCAGCATGGTGGTCGATACCAGCTCGCGGACACCCGCCGACTTTCGCCACCTGATGGAAGAAAGATTTGCCCCAATGGGCGCTTCAAGACTTACCTTGTTTGTCACCTCCTTTTCGTTTGCCCACGGCGTCCCACGAGAAGCTGATCTGGTCATCGATGTCAGGTTCCTGCAAAATCCCCATTATGTGGACGAACTTCAAAAATTATGCGGACGCGACAAACCGGTCGCAGATTATATCGATCAGGACCCTGATTTCTCACAATTCATCACGAATTTGAAGACCCTGATAACCCCCCTGTTGCCTAGATACGCCTCTGAAGGCAAAAGCTATCTAACCCTTGCCATAGGCTGTACCGGCGGCAAGCATCGCTCCGTCTATGTCACGGAATTGATGTTTAAATGGCTTGAAGAAAGCGAATTTCCAGTCAGGGTTTTTCACCGAGATTTAAAAGTAGGCACGAAGTAATTTATGGCCATAACGAATGAAAATATTTTTAAACCTTGGAAAATCAGACAAAATAGTCTGAAATATCCAGAATATGTCGCCACATGCATGGTGCTATGCATCATGAGACGCTAAAAAAAGCAAATGCTACGCAAAAACAGGAAACCATAAACATGATCGGATTGGTCCTCGTAACCCACGGTCGCCTCGCCGTTGAACTCATTAACGCACTGGAACATGTGGTCGGCCCACAGGAAAATATCAGTGCCATCTGCATTGGCCCGGATGATGACATGGAGCGTCGTCGCAAGGATATACTCAATAACATCGCCGAGGCCGACAGTGGTGGCGGGGTCATCCTGCTGACCGACATGTTTGGCGGCACACCGTCCAATCTGGCAATCTCGGTCATGGAAAAGGCCAATGTAGAAATCATTGCCGGGGTCAATTTGCCCATGCTCATCAAGTTGGCCAGTGTTCGCTCAGATGCAACTCTGGACAAGGCCTCCGAACAGGCACAGGAAGCCGGGCGCAAATATATCAATATTGCCTCACATTTACTGCAGGAAAAACAATCGTGAATGACAACCTGGTATTCAATGAAAATGCAACGCAATGTCTGGTTACGATTGTCAATCAACGGGGTCTTCATGCACGGGCAGCAGCAAAATTTGTCCAAACCACTGAAATCTACGAAGCTCGTGTCGGGGTCACCCGAAATGGCCAGACCGTATCAGGGCGTTCGATCTTGGGCCTGATGATGCTGGCAGCGGCCCCCGGCACACAAATCAATATCACCGCTGAAGGCAACCAGGCCGATGATGTAATCGATGCACTGAAAACACTGGTAGAAGCTGGCTTCGACGAAACAGACTAAACATGAATGCCAATTTTACGTGAACGGGCATTAATGACAGAGTATGGACAACTGAATATGAGCAGCAAACCTGCAAACAAAACCAGCAAAGAAATTGTTCTTGTCGGCCTCGGTGTTTCGCCTGGCATTATTATCGGTCCAGCTTATATCCGCGAACGTGGCACCATCGATATTTCTGAGCACACCATTAATGTGGAAGATATCGTACAAGAGCAAACACGTCTGACTACGGCCGTGGATCGGGCGCGCAGACAAATGTCACGGTTGCGTCGCAAGGCCAGGAACATGCCAGCCACGGCCGCCGACGAATTGGGCTTCCTGGTTAATGCCTATGAGCAAATGCTGCGCGATTCAAGATTAATACGGGGGGCCGCCAATCGCATCAAAAACGGACAAATGAACGCCGAAGCCGCCGTACAGGCTGAAATATCTGATATTGCCGCCGCCTTCGCCGCCATGGATGACGCCTATATTGCCAATCGCATCGATGATATCCGCGAGGTTGGGCGACGTTTGATCCTCAACCTCACCCGAACGCCGGTCAAGCCGTTTGCCGCTGTACCGCCGGGCAGCATCATCATTACCGATGAACTGACCCCGGCAGATACCGCGCAGATGAACCCGGAACGGATTATCGGGGTCGCCGCCGAACTGGGCGGAGCGGAAGGACACACCGCCATCATGCTGCGGGCATTGGGTATGCCCGGGGTGCTGGGTGTAACCAGCATGTTGCGTTATGTTTCACACGGCGACACCTTGTTAATCGATGGTACCGTGGGTCGAATTGTGATCAATCCCGACGCCGCGACCTTGAAAACCGCAACCCATCAACAGGACGAATACCGCAAACAGGCCGATCGGCTGGTCTGTATGCGCGACCTACCGGCGACGACCCGCGATGGCACGGAGGTCGAACTGTGGGCCAATGTTGAATTACCCATCGAGATGACCATGGCTCGTGAATCCGGTGCGGTGGGCGTTGGTTTATTACGCACTGAATTTCTGTTCATGAACCGCGACACCGTGCCCAGCGAAGACGAACAATATGACCAGCTTCGAGAAATCGTCAAAGCGGCAAATGGCCCGGTGACGATCAGAACCGTCGATGTGGGTGGCGACAAATCCTCCGAAGCCCTGCACAAAAACATGGACGCAAAAGCCACCTCCGCCCTCGGTCTGCGCGGCATCCGTTTATCGTTGCTCCAGCCAAAAATTCTGGAAACCCAGCTTTGTGCCATCTTGCGGGCAGCCTGTCATGGCGAGGTCCGTATTCTGCTGCCCATGGTAACTTCGGTCTGGGAAGTTCACCGGGCCAGAGGGCACCTCAAAAAATCCATAGCCAAGCTCAAGCGCCGCAAGGTTGCCCTGCCCCATAAAATCCCGCCCATGGGGTGCATGATCGAAGTGCCCGCCGCCGCCCTTGCGGCCGATGCGCTGGCCCAGGTTTCCGATTTTTTTGCCATCGGGTCCAACGACCTGACCATGTATACCCTGGCCATCGACCGGGGCAACGAATACGTGGCTAACCTGTTTGATCCCCTGCACCCGGCGGTTCTGCGGCTTATACAGTTTTCCGCAGAATCAGCCCGCCGCATGGGAATTCCGGTCAGTATCTGTGGTGAAATGGCGGGCGATCCTCGTTATACGGCCCTGCTGCTGGGACTCGGTTTTCGCGAACTATCCATGTCGGCACCAAGCATACCACGGGTCAAACAACGCATTCGCGATATGGATTTAATCGCGGCCAGTCGCCGTGCCGGACTGATCATGGATCAGGTAGACTCCGGGCGCATCGCAACCCTGCTCGACGATTTCAACGGCCCGGCCTGACGGTCCTCATATCGCCTTATAGCCTGTTTACCTTCTCGCTGGTTTATGCTAGCAACAGGCCACATTCGTACTTACCAAAATATTTATCCTGCCATTTTAAACGGAGCCTCCTTCATGAGCACGACCGAAGACTTTAAAGTTGCCGATTTGTCCCTGGCCGACTATGGCCGAATGGAAATAGATATTGCCGAGTCTGAAATGCCCGGCCTGATGTCTATCCGTGAAGAATTCGGCAAATCCAAACCCCTGGCCGGTGCCCGCATTGCGGGATCCCTGCACATGACCATCCAGACCGCCGTGCTGATTCAGACCCTGGAAGCCCTCGGTGCAACAGTCCGCTGGGCTTCGTGCAATATCTATTCAACCCAGGACCATGCCGCCGCCGCCATCGCAGATGCCGGCACCCCGGTGTTCGCCCATAAAGGCGAGAGCCTGGAAGAATACTGGGTGTTTGCCCACCAAATTTTTGAATGGCCAAATGGCGAAACAGCCAACATGATTCTCGATGACGGTGGTGATGCCACCATGCTGATCCATCTGGGTGCCCAGGCCGAAAGCGACCTCTCAGTGCTCGATAATCCGGGCAGCGAAGAAGCCGAGGTAATGTTTGCTTCCATCAAGGAACGCCTGAAAACCGATGCGACATTCTATTCGCGCAGCCTGAAGGCAATCCTGGGTGTAACCGAAGAAACCACGACTGGTGTACACCGTCTTTATGAATTGGAAAAAGAAGGCATCCTGCCATTCCCGGCCATGAACGTGAACGATTCGGTCACCAAGTCAAAATTCGATAACAAATACGGTTGCCGCGAAAGTCTGGTGGATGCCATCCGTAGGGCAACCGACGTAATGATGGCCGGTAAAGTCGGCGTGGTATGCGGATATGGCGATGTGGGCAAAGGCTCGGCAGACTCATTGCGCAATGCCGGTTGCCGGGTGCTGGTCACCGAGGCCGACCCGATCTGTGCCCTGCAAGCCTGCATGGAAGGCTTCGAGGTCGTTACCATGGAAGACGCCACGGCGCGCGGCGATATTTTTGTCACCACCACAGGCAATATCGACGTGATCACCCTGGAGCACATGCGTGCCATGAAAGACCGTGCCATCGTCTGTAATATCGGGCATTTTGATAGCGAGATCCAGATCGCTGCCCTGAAAAATCTGGAATGGAAAAACATCAAACCACAGGTCGATGAGATTACCTTCCCCGATGGCCACCGCATCATCTTGCTGGCCGAAGGCCGCCTGGTGAATCTGGGTTGTGCCACCGGCCACCCCAGTTTTGTGATGAGTGCATCGTTTGCCAACCAGACCATCGCCCAGATCGAACTGTTCGCCAATAACGAAGACGGTAAATATGGCAACAAGGTCTATGTTTTACCCAAACATCTGGATGAAAAAGTTGCCCGGCTGCACCTGGACAAACTGGGTGCAAAACTGACCGTGCTCAACAAACAACAGGCCGATTACATCGGCGTTACCGTAGAAGGCCCGTTCAAGCCGGATACGTACCGCTACTAAAGAACATCCATAGCTTAATCTGCCAAGGGCGGTTCTTGATGAGCCGCCCTTGTCGTTTTTGCATTCTGCCCCTAAGATTCCCTATCGATTCGCAAACCTAACTGAAATTCCGGCCATACCCATGGACCCTTTTGTTGCCTTTGCCACCGGAATAGCCGCCAGCCTGATCCTCGGGTTGCCGGGGTCGTGGTACTTTGTTAAACGCCACCGACTCAAACTGGCCAATGGCACATCCCCGACCCTCGAGCAGGCCGTGACGGCGGCCTCCCACAAGATCACCGAAGAAATCACCCAACAGACCGAAGAGCAGTTCTGCACCCTGCTCCATACCATGGCGATCCCCATCTGGTTACGCGACCCGGACCTGAACGTGGTGTTCGTCAACCATGCGGCCCAAAACAGCGATGGCCTGATCGACTATGCCCATGGCCTCGCAACACGCGCGCTTGAGACAGGCGAGCCGCAAAAAGAGGCCCGCATGCTCACCAGCAATGGCCAGCGACGGGTCATGGAAATCACCGAGACCCCCCTGGAATCAGGCATGGGCGGCACTGACGAAGCGGGCACCATCGGTATCTGCATAGAACAGGTGGTCTCGGCGGCGCACAACCCCGACCAGCCATCCGGCAGGTCCATTGAGCAGGCCACTTACGGTCGCATGATCGAGGCACTTCACGCCGGCATTGCCATCTATGGTGCGGACAAGCGTTTGCGGAACTTTAATGCCGCCTTTGCAAATATGTGGTCGCTGGATGCTGTATGGCTTGAACAAAGCCCGACCATAACCCAGATTTCTGAGCGACTGCGCGACGAGCGGCGCCTGCCCGAGGTGTCCAATTTCACGGAATTTCGAAGCGAAGAAAGCAAGCGTTTTACAAGCCAGACCGCTACCAGCGAAGACACGCTATATCTGCCTGATGGTCGCGCACTGCGACTGACCATTGCCCCCGGTGTAGCCGATACCGTCAACGCGGCCAGAGGGCTGACCTATATTTATGAAGACATTACCGGCGCGCTGACGATCCAACGGTCCTATAAATCTCTCGACGCCGTACAGCGTCAGACCATCGATAATTTACAAGAATCCGTTGCCCTGTTCGGCAGCGACGGCCGTCTGAAATTACACAATGCATCCTTTGCAGCCCTGTGGGCATTGCCTGACAATGCCCTGGAAAGTGAATTGCACCTGTCCGATGTGGTCGAATATATGCGCGACCCGGACGAAAACAACGATGTCTGGACGGCACGCCGGGCCAAGATTATGGCCAACCTGACCCACCGCCAGAAACATCAGGACCGAATACGCCGCCCGGATGGCAAGGTTTATGATCTGTCGTGCGTGCCCTTGAGCGATGGTGCTTTGCTGATCAGCTATCAAGATGTCACAGAGGAAGCCGAGGTCGAGCGGGCCTTACAGGAAAGGGCCGAAATCCTGGAAGAAACTGACCGCCTGAAATCCAAATTTATTGCCGATGTGTCCTACGAGGCCCGCACCCCACTGACCACCATCAGTGGTTTTGCCCAAATCATGAACGGTGAATATTTTGGCGAGCTGAACACCCGCCAGAAAGAATACATGAACGGCATCTTGCAGACCGCCGATAACCTGCAACTGGTGATCGCGGATATTCTGGAACTGGCGGCCATTGAAAGCGGCGCAGCAAGCCTGGAAAAAGACGCCATTGATTTACACAACATGCTGTTTCATTCCCTGGAACTGTTCTCCGAACATGCCCGCACCAAAAGCCTGTATATGGATTTTATCGTGCCCATAGACATTGGCTGGATATCGGCCGATGAAAAGAGGCTGAAACAGGTGGTCTTCAATTTGCTGTCCAACGCCATCCGGTTCACGCCAAACCACGGCGGGGTACAGCTCAGTGCCGAACGCAACGATGATGGCATCAAAATTATCGTCTCCGACAGCGGAACCGGCATCCCGAAAGCCGATCTGGACCGGTTTTGGCAAAAATTCCAGAAAGGCGAGCAACCGGAAGGTGATCCGGGCGGAGCCGGGCTGGGGCTGGCCCTGGTCAAGAGCTTCATAGAGCTGCATGGTGGCACGGTCAGTATTATATCACCGCGTAACCGGGGCACCCGGGTAACCTGCTTTTTACCTGCGACCGGCACCGAAGGCGGCGATGCCCGCAATGCCTTCGACTATGGCGAGGATTAGATCATGCCCGCGACACCCACCACAGGACTGGAGCAATTGAGCAAGATCAAAGACTTGATCGAGCAAATCTCTATAATAGAAGATCAACTGAACGACAGCGAAAGGGCTATATTCGAGGAATTACGTCAAAAACATGCAGAAACCAGCGCTATTGGCTTCGATGATAAGATTTTACTGGAAGTCATGCTGCGGAATATCAATATTCGCCGCCATACGGATATGGTATAAAACAGATTGATTATACGCTCGGCTATTGACGGTCAAACATTGACGAAACGCCAAAAGATGACTATCTCATACGTGAACAAATGGAGCCTGCAGACACATCACAGGCTGAGAAAACGCCCAGATCGACGGAAATTTAAGACATGAACATAGATTATAATCAGGCAAAATTTCCCATCGGACAACCCGTGAAACACCGATTGTTCGGCTTTCGTGGTGTGGTTTTTGATGTCGACCCGGAATTTGGCAACTCGGAGGAATGGTACGAGAGCATTCCATTGGCCGCACGCCCCCGCAAAGACCAGCCGTTCTATCACCTGTTGGCCGAAAACGAGGATACCACCCCTTATGTGGCCTATGTGTCTGAACAAAACCTGGAAGTTGATCATTCCGAAGAACCCTTCATGCATCCTGAACTTGGCGAATACTTCGTCGGGATCGAAGACGGTTGCTACGTAACGCGCCAAAAGGCCAACTAGAGTGCTTCCGGGTTAAATTGACCGATCCGATCGCCACGCTGACGCTTGAAAACGAAGCCATGACCAGTGCGCTGGCTGGCGAGTTAAGCAAACTGGCGCTCCGGGTGATCGACGATCACGGTTCGGGTGTGCTCGCCCTGTGGGGTGATCTGGGGGCCGGAAAAACATCTTTCGCCCGCGGTTTCATCAGTGCCGCCATGGGGTATGCCGAAGAAGTCCCAAGCCCGACCTTCACCCTGCTGCAAAGCTATGACACCCCATCGGGCCTTATCCATCACTTTGATTTATACCGCCTGAATGTGCCCGATGACGCCCTGGAACTGGGTATCGAGGATGCCTTTTCTGACGGCTTATGCCTAATCGAATGGCCCGACCGGCTGGGTCCGTGGCTGCCCCGTCGCAGGCTCGATGTAAGGCTGGACCATACAGCCGATCCAACCCAACGAGTCGTATCGCTTTCCAGCACGGACCCGGTGTGGCAAAAATATCTGATGGGCCATACATTCTTAAACGAGCAGGAAACATGACACCTCCGATCATCAGCCACGCCATGGTGCTGGCTGCCGGATTGGGCGAGAGAATGCGTCCGCTGACCGATAACACCCCGAAGCCTTTGTTGCAGATCAATGGTCGGGCCCTGATCGATCATGCCATCGACCGGCTGGAGGAAACCGGCATTTCCCATATCGTGGTCAATACGTTTTATCTCGCAGAGAAAATCGAAGCTCACCTGTCCGCCCGGCCAGGGCTGGACATAAAATTCTCGCGCGAACCCCGGCGTCTGGAGACCGGCGGCGGGGTGCTGAACGCGCTGGCATTATTGGGCGATGAGCCGTTTTATGTCATCAATAGTGATGCCTTGTGGCTAAACGGTGCGACAGATACCCTGGGGCGAATGGCCGAGATCTGGGACGCAACGTCCATGGACGCGCTCCTGTTGCTTCACGCGACGGATGATGCCTATGGGTACAACGGGCGCGGCGATTTCCTGATCCATACCGATAACCGGCTGACGCGCGGCCCCCACATAAAACAATACCCCCACATGTTCGCCGGCATACAGATATTGCATCCTCGCCTGTTTGCCGGGCTCGAAGACAAAATGTTTTCGCTCAACATGATCTATGACAGGGCAATGGCCGACAATCGTTTGTTTGGCATGGTCCATGATGGTCGCTGGTATCATGCCGGAACCCCCCAGGCACTGCAGGACATTTCACAGATTATTAAGGACCGGGATGACCGATAATCCAGCCCGTCAATTGAACGTCTATACCATCGCAGCGAATCTTGCGTTCACCGATACCCTTGCGGCGGGCCTGTCTCAAGCCAGTGAGGGTGGTCCCTTGTCGCTGGCCAATACCCGTATTTTACTACCGACCCGGCGTTCGTGTCGCAGCCTGCGCGAAGCTTTCTTGCGCCAAAGCGGTGGCAAGCCCGTCTTGCTGCCTCGCATGACCCCGATCGGTGATGTGGATGAAGATGACCTGTTGTTATCCGCCATGGATGGATTTAGCGGCACCGGTCAGGACGTGCTCGATATTCCACCGGCCATTGCGAGCCTGCACCGCCAGTTGATCCTGATGGGGCTGATAGGCAAACGCTCGCCTGAGACCTCTGCCGATCAGGCAGCCCTGCTGGCGGGCGAACTGGCCAAACTGATCGATCAGGTGGCCACCGAACAACTTGATTTCGCCGCCCTCGAGGGACTGGTTGAAAAAGACCTGTCGGAGCACTGGCAGGAAACCCTCAAATTTATGCAAATCGTGACAGAATTCTGGCCAGCCATACTGGCCGAAAAAAACCTCCTGGACCCGGCCAGCCGGCGCAATTTACTGATCCAGGCACAAAACCGGGCATGGGCGAATAACCCGCCTCAAATACCGATTATTGCGGCCGGTTCCACCGGCAGCATCCCGGCCACCGCACAATTGCTCGCCACCATCGCGAGCCTGCCTACGGGGTGCGTAATCCTGCCCGGTCTGGATCGGGGCATGGACCAGAACGCCTGGCAGGCCCTCGAGCCTACCCATCCACAGTACGGCCTGAAATTACTGCTCGGCCAGCTAGGTGTGGAACGCGGCGATGTGAAAGACTGGCACACAGACCCCACAGACCACACAACTCGTACGGCCCCGCAATCGCGGATTGATCTGTTGCGCAGTGCCCTGCGCCCTGCCAGCGTGACTGGCACGCCGGTAGATGTCACTCATCTGGCAAGCGACGCCTTGAGCGGTGTTAGCCTGATCACCTGTCCCGATACGGGCAAAGAAGCGGAAACCATCGCCCTGATCCTGCGTGAGACCCTTGACACACCGGGCCGCACGGCGGCCCTGATAACCCCGGATCGCAATCTGGCGCGCCGGGTCCGCAGCGAGATGAAACGCTGGAATGTCGAGGTTGACGACTCGGGCGGAACCCCGCTTTCCCAGACCCCACCGGGAACCTTCCTGCGGCTAAGTGCTGCCATGATCGCCTCTGAACTGGCCCCGCTATCATTGTTGGGTGTTTTAAAACACCCCCTGGCGGCTGGCGGCCAGGACCCGGCAACGTTTCGCCGCAAAGTCAGACAGTTGGAACGCGATGCCTTGCGCGGTCCCAGACCGGCGCCAGGTTTTGCCGGATTGCTGGACGCGCTGAACGACCCCCAAGGCACCGCAAAGTACGCCGACAGCCGCGACTTCGTTGAAAACCTGAGTATTATGGCTCAACCTTTCAGCCAGAGCATGGCTGATCACGACTTGCCCCTTGCCGCCATATTGCGTGCCCATATCGACTTCGCCGAGGCCCTCGCTGGCAGCGATGAGGCGAGCGGTGCCAACCGGTTATGGCGAGGCGATGCCGGAGAAGTTTTGGCCGGATTTGTCGCCGAGCTTTACGAATCCCTTGATGCCAGCAACCTGCCGACCATCCCACCGGGCGATTATCCGGCGTTGTTCAATACATTATTGATGGGACGGGTGGTGCGTCCGCGTCATGCCAGCCATCCGCGGCTGAACATCTGGGGGCCCATGGAAGCCCGGCTGCAACATGCCGATGTGCTGATTTTGGGCAGCCTGAACGAGGCCGCATGGCCCCGCGAGCCTGCCCCTGATCCCTGGATGAGCCGCCCCATGATGGCGGCATTCGGGCTGCCCCCACCCGAACGACGTATCGGGTTATCGGCCCATGATTTCGCCCAGGCGTTTTGTGCTCCGCGCGTCTTCCTGACCCGTTCTGAACGCAGCGATGGCGCCCCGACAGTCCCCTCGCGCTGGTTGCGGCGTCTGGAGAACCTGATTGAAGAAACACCGCTCAGTGCCGCCCTGAAAGCCGATCAGTACTGGCAGCGCCTGACACTGGCGCTCGACCACCCGACCGATCAACTGCACCCTGTCCAGCCCAAGCCATGTCCGCCGGTGGCCGCTCGTCCACGCCAGTTATCGGTCACCAGGGTGCGCAGTCTGCAACGCGACCCTTACGCTATCTACGCGCGTTATGTGTTGAAGTTGAAGCCGCTCGATACCATCGATGCCGATCCGGGGGCGGCTGATCGTGGCACCATCATCCACAACGTGCTGGAAGCCTTTATCAAAGCCTACCCCGTTGACCTGCCCGACCATGCCGAACAACGGCTGATCGAAATCGGTGAACAGAAATTTTCATCCCTGATATCGCGTCCCGGCATCCGGGCCTTCTGGTGGCCCCGGTTCCTGCGGGTAGCACACTGGTTCATCACCAATGAGCAAATCATTCGCCAGTCCGGGCAATACAGTGCGGTTGTGGAAAGCACAGGAACGGTGACATTCGAGGCTCCAGGCGGCCCTTTTACCCTGACCGCCCGGGCCGACCGCATCGACCGTCTGGGCCATGGCAAACTATCCATCATCGACTATAAAACCGGCCAGCCGCCATCTTCCAGACAGGCCAAATCCGGGCTCGAACCGCAACTGCCGCTGGAAGCCGCCATAATCAGGCACGGCCATTTTGACGGCCTGACCCGCGAACGGGTCGACCAATTGGCCTATTATTGGCTGTCGGGTGGACGCCACCCCGGTAAAATCAGCTATCTGGATTTCGATGTGGAAACGGTGAGCGAAGATATCTGGCAGGGTTTCCAGAAACTGGTGGCCCAATACGACCGGGATGATCAGCCTTACCTGTGCCATATCCGACCCGTAAAACAGAATGATTATGGCGATTACGACCATCTGGCCCGTTTTAAGGAATGGAAATCTGTGGGGGACGAAGAATGAACACGTCCAGCCAGAACATTCACGATACCCTGGAACAGGCCACGGCCCGACAACGCATGGCCGCCGATCCAACCGCCTCTGTCTGGGTCAGCGCCAATGCGGGAACCGGCAAGACCCGGGTACTGGTTGATCGGATATCGCGACTGTTACTGGCCGGGGTTCGAGCCGAGAAAATTCTCTGCCTGACCTTTACCAAGGCCGCCGCGGCGGAAATGGAAAACCGCCTGAGCCAACGCCTCGGTCAATGGGCCGTGATGGACGATGAGACCCTGCACATAGACCTGCTGGAATTATTGGGCAGGGTACCGCAGACCGATGACCTGCTGCGTGCCCGGCGGTTGTTTGCCCAAACGCTGGAGGCACCGGGCGGCATGAAGGTGCGCACCATTCACGCGTTCTGCGAATCCATTCTGGCCCGCTTTCCCATCGAGTCCGCCATCGCGCCCCACGCAACGGTCATGGATGATCGCAGCAAGGCAGAGATCCTGGCCAGCGCGCGCGAGCGGGTCTACCGGCGGGCCTTTGACGACCCGGCTTCACCGCTTGGCATGGCCATCGCCGCCATCGCCCGCAACAGCGACGAAGCTGGATTTGAAGCCGTCATGCAGGAAATGCTCAACAAACGCCAGCGGCTGAGCAGTTCTCTGCACAGCTCGGGCGGCCTGGAGGGGCTGATCGATACCATCAGGACGACCCTGGGGCTTGCCCCCGGCGATACCCCGGACACCATCCGCCTGAAAGCCTGCCACAATGATGCTTTCGACGGGCCAGCATTATCAGGGACCGTGGGTGCCCTGGAGACCGGCTCGGACAGCGACAAAAAACGTGCCCGACAGATCGATGACTGGCTGCGGGCCAGCGAAGTACAACGGATCGAGATGCTCGATCAGGAATATATTGATCTGTTTATGACCAAGGCCGGTTCTGCCAGAGCAGAATCGGGTCTCATCACCAAACAACCCAGAGAAGCCTATCCGGCAGCACTGATGGCCTTACACGCAGAACAGGCGCGCATAGTCGAGCTTGGCGATCGCATCAAGGCCGCCGGTGTGGCCACCGCCACGAGCTACCTGGTAACCATCGCGGTGGCCCTGTTTGAGGATTACGAAGCCTTAAAGCAGCAACGCGCCCTGCTCGATTATGATGATCTGATCCTCAAGACCCTGGCGCTGTTGCGCCGCCAGAACGGTGTCAGCTGGGTTCATTACAAACTCGATGGCGGGATCGATCATGTACTGGTCGATGAAGCCCAGGATACCAGCCCGGAACAGTGGCAGGTGATCAAACTGCTGGCCGGAGATTTTTTCACGAGTCAGGATGATCGGACCACCACGCAGGATAACCCGGATCTGCCATTGCTGCGCACCGTATTCGCCGTTGGTGATGAAAAACAATCCATCTACAGCTTTCAGGGTGCCGACCCCGCTGGCTTTGCCCTGGCCCACGATCATTTCGCCAAACTGACCAAAGATGCTGGCCGCCCTTGGCAAAAAGTCACTCTCATACAGTCATTCAGGTCCACCAGCGCCGTTCTGGACCTTGTGGACGCAGTATTTGAACAACCCCACGCCCAACCGGGTGTTTGTGGTGAGGACGGTACCCGTCATCTGGCCTCGCGCAAAGGCCATGCCGGACTGGTGGAGTTGTGGCCGACCATTGCCAAATCTGATTACGAGGAACCCGGCCCGTGGGACGCTCCGGTTGATCGGCTCAGTGTGAACAGCCCCATAACCCTGACCGCCGAGACTATTGCACGAACCATTGATGGCTGGTTGAAAAATGGCGAGATACTGGCCTCGCTGGGCCGCCCGGTTAATGCCGGTGACATCATGATTCTGGTCCGCAACCGCACACAATTTGCCGACGAGATGGTGCGCCGCCTGAAGGCCCGTAACATTGCCGTGGCCGGTAGTGACCGCATGGAACTGGGCGAGCAACTGGCGGTCATGGACCTGATTGCCGCGGCCCGCTTCGCCCTGCTGCCCGAGGACGACCTGAACACGGCCACCGTGCTGAAAGGCCCGTTTGTGGGGCTCGACGAAGACGCCCTGTTTGAGCTGGCGTGGAACCGCGGCGACCATTCACTCTGGCAGGTTTTATGCCAGCGCGCGGCCAAAAGTACGGCCTGCATTATTTTGCGTGAGATGCTCGGGCGGGCCGACTTCATGCCGCCCTTTGAATTTTTCACCACCTTGCTGGGCGCTCACCGGGGGCGTGAGAAACTGATTGCCCGGCTGGGTCAGGAAGCCAACGATCCGATCGATGAATTTCTCAATCAGGCCCTGAATTTCGAGCAAAATCATGTGGCCTCTCTGGAAGAGTTCCTGGGCTGGATCGACGCCGCCCAAACCCAGATCAAACGCGATATGGAAACTGGCAACGACAAGGTCCGGGTCATGACGGTGCATGGATCAAAAGGGCTGGAGGCCAATATCGTCATCCTGCCCGATACCTGCTCAGCACCGGATGGCCGAAAAAGCGACAATGTACTGTGGGGCCACGATAAGACCATACCCTTGTGGCCCGGCACCCGCGATCAGGAAAACCAGCTGTGCCGGGATATCCGCCAGAACATCAAACAGGGCGGACTGGAAGAATACCGGCGATTGTTGTATGTGGCCATGACACGAGCCCGCGACCGGCTCTATATTGCCGGTTGGGAAAACAAACAACCCAACAAGGACACCGGACATGGCCGCGATGACGGGTCATGGTATGAACTGGTCAAACCGGCCCTGGAAAGCGTGGATTGCATCGACATACCCGATGATATTCGGCGTTTCGAAACACCCCAGAGTGATGAGCCTGAAAGTGGGGATGATACCGTTGTGCAGGTTCTGCCCCTGCCCGTATCCCAGTGCCCGGACTGGCTGCACGAGCCGCCAAAAGGCGAACCGGAACCCGCGCTTCCCCTGGCTCCGAGTGCTCCGGATGGCGAGGAACCGGCTGTTTTATCACCGTTTGACGGTAACGATACCGCTCGTTTCCGGCGCGGCAACCTGATCCACCGGTTGTTGCAGTCCCTGCCCGATCTGGCCCCATCACAACGACCGCAGGCGGCCCGGCGCTGGCTCAAGGCGACCGCCAGTGATCTCACCCCGGAAACCCGCGAAGAGATCGCAACAGAAACCCTGAATATCGTACAACATCCTGATTTTGCTGATATATTCGGCCCAGACAGCTTGCCAGAAGTGGCCATTGCCGGGACCATAGAGACCGCCCATGGCCCCCGCACAATCGCCGGACAGGTTGACCGGCTGTGCATTGGCAAATCGACTATCACCGTGGTGGATTACAAGACGAATCGCCCGCCGCCAAAACATCAAAAAGACATTCCGGCGGTCTATTTTCGCCAAATGGCCCTTTACAAAGCCGCACTTGTGCATATCTATCCAGAACACCATATACGGTGTATGCTAGTGTGGACGCATACGCCGAGCGTTATGATTCTGGATATTGAAAAATTGCAGACTGCTGCACCTTGACGGGGCCATCGCCTCTGTTAGAGTCCGTATTATAGTAAACGCAAGTAAGGTTGGAAAAATGCCAAAACACGTCACCGACGACTCATTTGACAACGACGTCATCAATTCATCAGAGCCTGTTCTGGTCGATTTCTGGGCCGAATGGTGCGGACCTTGCAAGCAAATCGCCCCGGCACTGGAAGAAATTTCTTCCGAACTGAAAGGCCGTCTGACCATCGCCAAGGTCAATATCGACGAAAATCCCGGCACACCCTCTAAATATGGTGTGCGCGGCATTCCCACGTTGCTGTTGTTCAAAGATGGTGAAGTTGCCGCCATGAAGGTCGGTGCCGTGCCCAAGAGCCAATTGAAAGAATGGATCGAGTCCTACATTTAAATGGCCTGGTAAATGGCTGATTGTCAGCCATTCTGAGCCAGGATCGTTCCCGCAAGATAGAGAGAGCCGCACACAAGTACCCGTGCGGCTCCTTTTTGTGCGCTGATAATAGCCTGGAGTGCCACATCCACACTGGGTTGTGGCAAGGCGACTGTGTGCCCGCTGAGCTTTGCTGTTTCAGCCAGCTCAGAGGCACTAAGGGCATTTTCCTCACCGGGTATGCTCACCGTATGAACTGACGCGACACAGCTTGCCAGGGGCTTGAGGAAGGTATCGGCCTGTTTGCTATTGAGCATACCAAAGATCAAATGGACCGGGCGTTCATCCCCGTCAGTGCGCCAGGATTTAATTTCACCTGCAATCATCAAACCGGCGGCTTCATTATGCCCACCATCGAGCCAAAGCTGCCAATCCCGGGGCAACATGTTAACCAGCGGGCCGCGGACCAGATGCTGGAAGCGGGCTGGCCAGCGCGCCGTTTTCAGACCCAAAGCCATATCACGCCCCGAGACCTTGAACATATCCGACAATTCGCCAAGTGCCATGACCGCGAGGCCACCATTGTGATACTGATGAGCACCCGGCAGGACCGGTTTTGGCAGGTACTGGTCCTGCCCAGAGCTGCGCACGATAAAACCGCCAGACACGGGGGAAATTTTCCAATCAGCACCCTCTGCGATCAGTGATGCATCGTTGTGCCGGGCAACACCGGCGATAATGCTTGCGACTTCGGGAACCTGGCGGGCCATCACGCAAGGAACACCCGGTTTGATAATGCCGGCTTTTTCACCGGCAATCTCTGATAGGGTGTCGCCCAGAAATTGCTGATGATCGAGGGAAATTTCGGTAATGATACTGAGGGCCGGACGAGCCACCATATTGGTTGCATCCAGCCTGCCGCCCAATCCGGTTTCCAGTAACAACACATCGCCAGGAACCCTGGAAAAAGCCAGGAAAGCGGCACAGGTGGTAATTTCGAAAAATGTAATGGGCTCACCCTGGTTGACCCGTTCGCATTCTTCGAGAAGGGCCGCCAGGTCATGTTCGGCTATCACATCCCCGGCAAGGGTAATGCGTTCATTAAACCGTACCAGATGGGGCGACGTATAGACATGAACCCGGTAACCGGCGGCTTCCAGCATGGCGGCCATGAAAGCGATGGTCGATCCCTTGCCATTGGTCCCGGCAACATGAATGACCGGCGGTAATTTATGTTCGGGATGATCAAGGCGCGCCAGCAAAAGCTCGACCCTGTCAAGAACCAGGTCGATTACCTTGGGGTGGAGCGTCATCAGCCGTGTTAAAACGGCATCAGTATCAGAAAGCAACATGGTTACCCGGTTGGCTTGTCTTGATTGTCTTGATTAGCTTGTTCGTCTTGCTTGTCCTGCTTGCCCTGCTTATCCTGGCCGTCTTTATCGGCCTTGCTGGCTGGCTCGTTCGGAGCGGCGGCCTGGGATTTTTTATCACTTTTGTCCGCTGGTGAACTATCTTCATCAAGCGGCACCAATTCCCCCGCTGGTTTGTGGTTACAAAGCAGATCAATAACCCGGTTGAGGGTTTCGCTCAGGGCACTGCGGTGGACAACCATATCGACCATACCGTGCTCATACAGATATTCAGCACATTGAAAACCCTCGGGCAATTTTTCACGTATGGTCTGCTCGATAACCCGCGCTCCGGCAAAACAGATCACGGCCCCCGGTTCGGCAATGGCAACATCGCCGAGCATGGCAAACGAGGCCGTCACACCACCGGCGGTGGGATCCAGCATCAACACGATATAGGGCAGTCCGGCGTCGCGAACCTCTTCGACAGCGATGGTCGTTCGTGCCATCTGCATGAGCGACAGGATACCTTCCTGCATACGCGCCCCGCCCGATGCGGGAATAGCGATGAGCGGGGTCTCCTGAACAACAGCCAACCGTGCAGCCGTGAGCAGGCCATCACCCACCGCAATACCCATAGAACCCGCCATAAAGTCAAAATTAAAGGCTGCAACCACCACCTTGTTACCACCCATGGCGCCGTGGGCGACCACGATGGCATCCTTTTCACCGGTATTGTTGCGGGCTTCTTTCAGGCGTTCGGTATATTTCCGTCGATCCCTGAACTTCAGGGGATCTGCAATTGGCGACTTCAGTTCGACGGTGGTGTATTTGGCATCATCAAACAACAGCTCCAGACGTTTTTTAACACCGATCCGCATGTGATAACCACAATGCTGGCAGACGCTGAGATTTTTCTCCAGGTCACGGTGAAAGATCATTTCCTCGCAGCCTTTACACTTATGCCAGAGATGATCGGGGATATCTTTCTGCCCGCCAACCAGTTGACGTAATTTAGGGCGAACCCAGCTTTGAAGCCAATTCATTTTGATGTCTCCCTCAGGCCCGAAGCCAGTTCGCCAACGAATTTATGGACCGCCTCGACCAGCCCAGCCTGAGCACGGTTATCATCGTCGAGGTGATCAGCAATAATATTCACCACGGCCGTACCAACAATAGCAGCTTCGGCAATAGAGGTAAATTCAGCAACATTGGCCGCCGTCTTGATACCGAAACCAACGGCAACAGGCAGGCTGGTTTTCGCCTTGATACGGTCTATGTTGGGCTTGATCTGTGCCGCGGTTGACGAAGCCGTGCCGGTAATCCCCTTAATGGAGACATAATATATAAAACCCGATGCATTCTCCAGTACCCGGGGCAGTCGCGCATCGGTGGTGGTCGGGGCGGTCAGGAAGATAAAGCTGATGCCGGCCTTCAGGGCGGGCAGACATAAATCATTTTCTTCCTCGGGCGGCAGATCGACAACGATCAGCCCATCCACACCGGCTTCACAGGCGTGTTCCAGAAACAGATCAACCCCATAGGCATAAATCGGGTTAAAATATCCCATCAGGACAATAGGTGTCACATCATCACGGGTTCTGAAATTGCGCACCATTTTGATGGTTTTTTTCAGGGTCTGGCCATTGGCCAGGGCGCGCAGGGATGCCGCCTGGATAGCCGGACCATCGGCCATGGGGTCGGAAAACGGCATACCGAATTCGATCATATCGGCACCGGCCTCCGGCAAGCCGTTGAGGATTTTCTGGGCCGTGTCAAAATCGGGATCACCGGCCGTCACATAAACCCCCAGGGCACCACGGCCTTGGTCTTTCAAGTTTTTGAAAAGTCTGTCGATTCGGGTTTCGAAACTCATAATGTCACCCCGAGCATTTCAGCTACGGCAAACACATCCTTATCACCCCGACCACACAAATTCATCACCAGCAGATGATCTTTTGGCAGATCAGGGGCAATCTTCATCACATGGGCGATAGCGTGAGCGGGCTCCAGCGCCGGGATAATGCCTTCCAGACAGGTGCAAAGCTGAAAAGCGTCCAGCGCTTCGGCGTCTGTCACCGAGACATAACTCACCCGGCCGGTTTCATGCAGCCAGGAATGTTCCGGCCCGATACCGGGGTAATCCAGTCCGGCTGAAATTGAATGACCATCGTATATCTGGCCGTCATCGTCCTGCAATAAATAGGTCCGGTTGCCGTGCAGCACACCGGGTCTGCCGCCTGCCAGCGAGGCACAGTGTTTATCGGTATTCAAACCATGTCCGGCGGCTTCCACACCGATGATCTCCACACTGGCGTCATCTAGGAATGGATGGAACAGGCCCATGGCATTTGATCCGCCACCGATGCTGGCAATCAGGGTATCGGGCAGACGGCCTTCGGCGTCCATCATCTGGGTGCGGGTCTCGTCGCCGATCACACACTGAAAATCGCGCACCATGGTCGGATAAGGATGGGGTCCGGCAACTGTGCCGATCAGATAATAGGTATTATCCACATTGGCGACCCAGTCGCGCAATGCTTCGTTCATGGCGTCCTTCAGAGTCCCGGTGCCGCTTGTGACAGGCACCACTTCTGCACCCAGTAATTTCATGCGGAAAACATTGGGGGCCTGGCGCTTGATATCGGTTTCGCCCATATAGATCACACATTCCAGGCCAAACAACGCACACACTGTAGCGGTCGCCACACCATGCTGACCGGCGCCGGTTTCGGCAATAATCCGGGGTTTTTCCATGCGCCGGGCCAGCAAAATCTGGCCCATGGTGGAATTAATTTTGTGCGCTCCTGTGTGGTTTAATTCATCACGCTTCATAAAGATCTTGGCACCACCCAGATGTTCGCTCAGACGCCGGGCATGGTAGAGCGGGCTTGGACGGCCCACATAGTGTTGCAGGTAATAGGCAAGCTCTTCACAGAATGCAGGATCATCCTTATAACGGGCATAGGCCTGTTCGACCTCCAAAATCAATGGCATCAGGGTTTCGGCTACATACCGGCCACCGAAGATACCGAAATGGCCATCTTCGTCTGCGCCTGCGCGATAGGTATTGAGAGTGCCCATCAGATTATCCTTGAATTAAGAAAAATTGAACTGTGGTCATACCCTACTAAGCCCCGCGATTACAGCAATTCTTGACGCTCAAATCGCTTTTACGGCCTGAATAAAGTCGGCGATCTTGTCGAGATTTTTAATCCCCGGCGCATCTTCCACACTGGACGATACATCGACCCCCGGTGAACCACTAATCCTGACGGCGTCTGCCACATTGGAGATGTCCAGTCCACCGGCCAGTAACCACGGACGGGTCCAGCTTCGTTCACTGAGCAAAGTCCAGTCGAAGCTCACGGCATTGCCACCGGGACGGGACGCATGTTTGGGTGGTTTGGCATCGAACAACAACGCATCGGCCACATCCAGATAGGTTTCGGCTCTATCCAGATCGCTGGCCTCCGATATGGCACAGACCTTCATAACCGGCAGGCCAAAACGGCGGGAAATATCACGGACCCGATCAGGCGTCTCATGACCGTGGAGCTGTAATACATCCAGGGCAGCCCCATCCAGTATGGTGGCAATTTCCTCATCGCTGGCATCGACTACCAGCCCGACCCGTTCAATATGCTCGGGAACCCGGGCGCATAATGTTCCGGCTAATGCAGGACTGACGTAGCGTGGCGAGCGTTCGAAAAAATTGAAACCGATCATATGGGTGCCTGACGTTACGGCCATATCAACACTTTCTTGAGTCGATAATCCGCAGATTTTAACCAGCACGCTCATCCTACAGGCCTTCCAGTTCCTCAGCGATACGTCTGGCTGCGGCCAGCGGATCGTCAGCACCCGTTATGGGGCGACCGATAACCAGGTAGTCTGCCCCAAGCTCGACGGCCTGTCTGGGGGTCATGACCCGTTTCTGGTCTCCACTGGACGCCCAGTCGGGACGAATACCCGGAACCAGCAATTTGAAATCCGGTCCGCAAGCCTCACGCAACGCGGCGATCTCCAGGGCAGAACATACCACCCCGTCTATACCGCAGCTTTGCGCCAGCCGTGCCAGTCGCACGACTTGCTCACCCACCGGGGCCGATACACCAATATCCTGCAAGTCCGTATCGTCCAGTGAGGTTAAAATCGTTACGGCAAGCACCAGGGGACGACTGTCAACGGCATCCTGTGCAGCTTGCGCGGCCACCCTGAGCATGTCTGAGCCACCCTGGGCATGGACATTGATCAGACTTGGATTGAGCGGTAATGCGGCCCGAATGGCGCTGGCGACCGTATTGGGAATATCATGGAATTTAAAATCCAGGAAAACCGGCATACCCACATCCGATATCCGGCGCACACCTTGCGGGCCATTGGCGGTAAAAAACTCCTTGCCGATTTTCACGCCGCCAACGCTGCCTTGCAAGTTGGCTGCAAGATCACAAGCACGCTCAACATCTGGTGTATCCAGAGCCACGTATATTCGCGAAACAGGGTTCATGAAGATGTTTTCTCGAGTTTCAACAAACCGCTATCGCCACCGTCATTGGCTGGCTGGACAGCAGCCGGGCGTTTATCACGGGTTTTGATATCGGCTTTAAGGCTTTCGATTGTTTTACCCTGGCGCTGATTTTCAAATGTCAGGGAGCGCACTTCACGAGCATTCTGACGCGCCTCTCGGCGGGCTGAACCGGCGCGCAGCCAGGTCGAAACACCACCCCAGATAACACCGCTCAGCAAGGCCCCGATCAACAAGGCAAAAAGCGGTACTTCAATAATCAGGGAAAATGGCCACAGATCAACAGGAACGGAGGCGCGATTACTGACGCCGAATACGATCAGCACGACAGCAATGGGCAGAAAAATAATCCAGATTAAATATTTCACGTGTACCAACAACCCAAAAGATCGCTATGATCAGGCGAACCCGATGATAAATCAGGCGTTCAATTTCTCGCGAAGCTGTTTGCCCGTCTTAAAATAGGGGATAAACTTTTCCGAGACATCTACGGCCTCGCCGGTGCGTGGATTGCGCCCGATACGAGATGCCCGGCGTTTTACGGAAAAGGCCCCGAAACCGCGTAATTCCACCCTGTTGCCCATTGCCAGTGCGTCCGTAATTTCTTCAAATATCGTGGTAACAATTCGTTCTATATCGCGTTGAAGAAGATGTGGGTTGGCCGTGGATACCCGTGCAATTAATTCTGATTTTGTCATCGCTCCTCGCTTCCTACCGTAAAAAGATAAGCCTGTTTATTTACAATATTATTTTTATTAAACTTGTGTTCAAGTCTATTATTGAAATGATTATGTCCTGATGCCATCGGTTTGTTTGTTTAATTTATCTGAGGGTGCCAGAGAGAAAGTACACCGTCAAGGCTAAGTCGTTCTGTGAACAGTGTCTTACCCATAAATTTTGATAATAATCCTGACCAGACCTCTACGTCATCGACGGGTGTCACATTAACTATTCGAAGATTCTCAGCAATTCCCGCACTGTCAGATAACCACGCAACGGCTTCACGCTTGCCACCAATGGCATCAACAAGCCCGGCTTCAATAGCCTGACGACCGCTCATGATTCGGCCATCGGCCAGGGTGCGGGCCTGCTGGGCGGGCATATTCCGGCGCTCGGCGACCATGGCAACGAAAGTATCATGCATATCTGAAATCACTTCGCTGATCATGGCTCGCCCCTCAGCCGTAAACGTTTCCATAGGGTTGGGTTGTGCCTTGAGCGGATCGCTCTTGATAATAACTGGTTGAATGCCGATTTTTTCCAACATCTCTGTGACATTGGCACTTTGCATCAAGACCCCGATAGAGGCCGTGATGCTGCCGCCGCGAACCAGAATATGGTCACTGGCAATGGCGGCCATATAAGCCGCCGAGGTTCCAAGATTACCGATCACCGCAATAACCGGCTTTTCTTTGGCCACCAGACGAAGCGCCAAATAGAGCGCCTCTCCGCCGACAAAGGTGCCACCGGGGCTGTCGATGCGGACAATCAGGGCCACGGCGTCATCATCGGTTACCAGATGATTGAGCATATCATCGCGCTCCAGATCATCCAGAATCAGGCCATTAACGTCCAGCATCGCCACATAAGACCCACCGGAGATGCCGCCGGTGATGCCATCAAACCTGGCCGTCAGCACAGCGATAACACTGACCAGGGCCACGATGGCGATCACCCGCCAAAAAACGAGGCTTCGTTTCATTCTGCGACGGTCTATGATGCGGTCCGAATTGGTGGTCATGGTTTGTTCGGTTTTCTTCCTGAAAAATAACAAATCGCGGGCTCTATAAAAATCGCGGGCTCTATAAAAAACAGGCCCGGCGCACATTCTATCACAGATGCACCGGGCCTGCTCAATACAATTAGAACCCTGGGTTATTAAATAACCGGTTCCCGTCAGGAAGCATCTTTTTCCTGTTTCTGCTTCAATGCAGCACCAAGAATATCGCCCAGGCTGGCACCGGAGTCCGATGAACCGTATTCTGCCATGGCTTTTTTCTCTTCTTCGGCTTCAAGTGCCTTGATAGAAAGTGTCAGCTTGCGATTTTTAGGATCAACCATCACGACCTTGGCATCGATTTTTTCACCCGATGCAAACCGGTCCGGGCGCTGTTCTGAACGCTCACGCGACAGATCAGATTTGCGAATGAAGCCTGGAATATCACCATTGATGGAAACTTCGAGGCCATTGACGGTCACGTTTGTGACATCGCAGGTCACGACACTGCCCTTCTTGATACCCGAAAGCGCGGCACCGACCGTATCTTCGCTGAGCTGTTTGATACCCAGACTGATACGTTCTTTATCCACATCCACATCAAGCACCTTGGCTTTGACCATCTCACCCTTGGTGAAACCGGCAATGGCTTCGTCACCGGACAGGTCCCATGACAGATCAGAAAGATGTACCATACCATCGATATCGCCAGACAAGCCGACAAACAGGCCAAACTCTGTGATATTCTTGATCTCGCCTTCGACCTCGACACCAGTTGGGTAGGTTGCCAGAAATGCATCCCACGGATTGTCAGCACATTGTTTCAGACCAAGACTGATGCGGCGCTTCTCGGCATCCACATCGAGAACCATAATCTCGACTTCCTGGGAGGTTGAAACGATCTTGCCCGGGTGGGTGTTCTTTTTGGTCCAGCTCATTTCTGAAACATGGACCAGACCTTCGACACCGGCTTCCAGCTCTACGAATGCGCCGTAATCGGTGATGTTGGTAACGCTGCCGGTAAATTTGCCACCGACCGGGTACTTGGCGGCAACGCCTTCCCAGGGATCGACTTCAAGCTGCTTCATGCCCAGCGAAATACGCTGCGTTTCGGCGTTGAAGCGGATGATCTGAACCTTGATGGTTTCACCAATTTGCAGGGCTTCTGACGGATGATTGATCCGGCGCCATGCAATATCGGTCACATGCAACAGGCCATCAACACCACCCAGGTCAACAAACGCACCATAATCGGTGATGTTCTTGACCATGCCTTCGAGGATCTGGCCTTCGGAGAGATTAGAAATCAAATCGGCACGAGCCTCGGCGCGGGCTTCTTCAAGAACGGCACGGCGCGAGACGACAATGTTGTTGCGCTGGGCGTCCATTTTCAAAATCTGGAACGGCTGAGGGTTGCCCATCAGGGGTGTGATATCGCGAACCGGGCGAATGTCGACCTGGCTGCCGGGCAAGAATGCCACCGCGCCGTCGAGATCGACAATAAAACCACCCTTGACCCGGCCAAAGATGGTGCCGGTAACCCGGACCTGATCCTTGTAGGCGGTTTCCAGTTCCAGCCAGGCTTCTTCGCGGCGGGCGCGTTCGCGGCTGAGCTTGATAAGACCTTCGCGGTCTTCATAACGCTCGATATAAACGTCGACACTGTCGCCGACGGAAATGGTCACTTCGGAACCAAATTCCTTCAGGGGAATACGGCCTTCCGATTTCATACCCACATCAATGGTCGCAGCATCGCTGTCGACAAAGATTACGGTACCCTTGACGACACGGCCTTCGAGGCCGTCACCAAAGGTTTCATCAAGCATTTCAAGAAAATTTTCTGTTATTTCGGGGGCTGCTTCATGCGCAGCGGTTGCGGCAGATGCCATTATGAGTAGTCCTTATAAATTTACGATTCCGGCCAACCGGTTGGTTCCGGTGGTCTTGGAGTTAAAAAATAGGTGCGTCGTTTTTTTATAACGCTCCTGGTTTGGATTAGCGTCGTCTGATCTTTGGTCGTCACGTTGTCTTTGACTTTATGAATTTGAGAGCCGCCTGAAAAACGCCCGGAATGTCCAGATCGCTCGTATCGAGCAGAAAGGCATCATCCGCGGTTTTCATGGGAGCATCGGAACGTCCCTGGTCTCGTTCATCCCGCATTTTCATATCATCGAAAACGCGGGCATATATAGCCTCATGACCGCGTGACTGCAACTCTTTATAACGTCTTTTCGCTCTTATCTCTAAAGAAGCCGTCAAAAACAGCTTCACTTGGGCCTCGGGACACACCGCTGTGCCGATATCACGACCATCCAGAATGGCCCCTTTTGCCCCGTCGGGCGGGTTGTTGGCAAAATCCCGCTGGAAATCCAACAGGGCGGCGCGAACCCCGGGGATTGCCCCGACCTTTGAGGCGGCCTGACCGGCTTCGTCACTACGCAAGGCCGGATCATCCAGCGCGTCAGGTTGCAAGGCGCGCGCGACGATCTCTGCGGCGACCGGGTCTTCCGGGTCATCGCCACCGCGCAGTACCGTCAAGCCAACGGCCCGGTACAACAACCCGGTATCGAGCTTGGCAAAGCCGAAATGCTCCTGAAGTGCCGCACAGAGCGAGCCTTTTCCGGCTCCGGCCGGTCCATCAACTGCGATAATCATCTATCGTTACCTCACATCAAAAGTCTTGTTAATCCCTGCCCATGGCAGGCAGCCTATGATTTATTCTTGATCATTGAGCCTATTATCTCAAGGGTTCGCTCTATTTCATCTTCCGAATTATAATAATGTGGTGATAAACGAACCAGTACCGGCAGGTTTCGTGCCTCGGCGTCCAGCCGTGTGCTGTTGGCATCCGACGCACTGGCGTTGATGGTGTGCTCGGCCAGCCTGGCGACCACAGAACAGGCATCCAAATCTGGTATACTGAAAGTCACGATAGCACACGGTGTGCGGCCAAGGTCATACACGCCCACACCAGCCATGTTTTTCAACCCGGCCCGAAGCCTGTCAGCCAACATGGTGGCGCGCGCAGAAATAGCATCGAGCCCCACGTCAAGGGCGTAGTCCACCGCCACACCCAGCCCCATACGGGTGGCGTAGTTATTCTCCCAGAACTCGAAACGCCGGGCGTCGTCGCGTAACTGGTAGCGATCACCCTCAACCCATACCCCGGAAAAATGGTCGATCATGGCCGGTTCCAGGTTTTGCAGCACGGTGCGCCGGATATACAGGAAACCCGTGCCGCGCGGTGCGCGCAGAAACTTGCGGCCTGCGGCACTGAGGATATCACACCCAACAGCCTTCACATCGAGCGGCATCTGGCCGACACTCTGGCAGGCATCAAGCAGATAAAGAATATTAAACTCACGAGCCACAGCACCGATTTCCGCCACAGGGTTAACCAGTCCACCGTTGGTCGGCACATGGGTAATAGCGATCAGACGTATCCGTTCGGCCCCGATATCCTCGATCATGGCCTGCAGGGCCTGGGGATCGGTTGCCCCGGTTTGATCATTGGCAATGACCTTGATCTTCACACCGTACCGTTTGGCAATCTGTAAATACGCCACATAGTTGGCACCATATTCCGAGCGGCATGTGAGAATATGGTCGCCAACGTTGAAAGGCAGGGAATAAAATGCCTTGGCCCAGCCCATTGTGGCATTTTCCATCAGGGCGATCTCATCATGATCCGCATTCAACAATCGGGCCACAGAGCCGTAGACGCCCTGTAGCGCGTCGGCTTCACGGTTTGCCGCTTCGTAGCCGCCGATGGTGGCCTCAAGCTCCAGATGGCTGTAAACCGCATCGACGACCGGTCTGGGCATCAACCCGGCCCCGGCATTGTTCAAATGAATGCGATGTTGCGTGCCCGGTGTTTCAGCACGCAAGGCTTCTATATCCATAACGTTCTACCCTTTAAACCAGACTCATTAACCTGAAATATCAGCGCCGAGGCCATTGAACAGCGCCTCGAACCCCGGAAAGCTGGTTGCAATAGGGCTGCCATCATCCACCGTGACCGGCTCATCGCTGGCCATGCCGAGGACCAGAAACGACATGGCGATCCGGTGATCAAGCTCAACATCCATGGTCATACCGCCCTTTGGCGGGCTGCCTGTGCCGTGAACGAGCAACCAGTCTTCACCCTCTTCCAGCTCCACACCGGCCGCCTTCAGACCGCGCACCATGGCCGCCAGCCGGTCACATTCCTTGACCCGCAGTTCACCGATACCATTCATGCGGGTCGAGCCCTGGGCACAGGCCGCAGCCACACACAATATGGGGTATTCATCGATCATCGACGGGGCGCGTTCGGGCGGCACCTCAATACCGCTCAGTGTTGAACCCCGGATAACCAGATCGGCAACCGGCTCGCCGGCCTGATCGCGGCGGTTATCAAGGCTGAGATCGCCACCCATTTCAACCAGACAGTCGATCAACCCGGTGCGCAAAGGATTGACGCCCACGCCACGGGTGGAAATCTCCGATCCGGGCACGATCAACCCGGCGACTATGGGGAAAGCCGCCGATGATATATCACCCGGTACGATCACATGGCGGGCCTCAAGCTCCGGGTATCCGGTAATGGTGATGGACCGTGCGCCATTATCAAGGATCGAGGTGGCAACCTGCGCGCCGAAATGATTGAGCATACGTTCGGAATGATCCCGTGTGGCCAGCGGTTCGATGACGGTTGTTTCACCCTGGGTATTCATCCCAGCAAACAGGATAGCCGATTTGACCTGTGCCGAAGCAACCGGCAATTCATAGGAAATGGGAATAAGCTGGTCCGTGCCCTGCACACAGAGCGGCATCCGCCCTTTGGAGCGGGTGACAAACCCTGCGCCCATTTGTCCCAGCGGGGTGATGATCCTCGCCATGGGTCGGCTATTGAGCGAACGATCCCCGCTCAGGAACGAGGTAAAAGGGTGAGCCGCCAACACCCCCATCAATAATCGCGCAGCGGTCCCGGAATTACCCATATCAAGCACACCGTCCGGTTCTGACAACCCGCCGACACCGCACCCGACAATCCGCCATTGACCACCGGGTTGAGCCGGGGGCATCACCCGGGCACCCATCTGGCGCATGGCCTGGGCCGTTGCCAGCACGTCCTCACCCTCCAGCAGGCCCTCGATGGTGGTCTCGCCTATAGCCAGCCCACCCAGCATCAAGGCTCGATGAGATATGGATTTGTCACCGGGAACGAGAATATCGCCCTGTAATGCCCGACCCTGTTTTGATACCAGAATGCTCAATATAGAATTCCTCCTGCCGATCCTATGGCTGTTCAACCGACCAGTTGAGATTGAAAATATATGACCATAGTTAAAAGCATTGACTTGTCAAAAAAAGCAAATATGTAAAAATCTACCATGTTTAATATAATGTGTTTTTACAGAGCCGATTGACAGAGCCGATGGAAATGGTTATTGCCTCTTCCACATTTTGCTATATTAACATTTTACTGTATGCATAAACGTTGATTTTAATACGAGGAGACCAAAATTTTGGCCAAGTCTGATTGGGGAACAAAACGCCTGTGCCAAGGATGTGGCGCACGCTTCTATGATTTAATGAAAGATCCAGCCGTCTGCCCGACCTGTAATACAGAGCTCGTCGTTCAGGTCGTCAGACCAAGGCGCACTGTGGCACCGGCCAAGGTCATTGAAAAGGTCGCCAAGGAAGTCATCAAAGATAAAGAAAAAAACACAGATGATGATACAGGTGATGATACAAATGATTTCGACTCGGTGGTCCTGGAACTAGACGAGGACGACGATGATGAGGAAGATAGCGGCCTGATCGAAGATACCTCTGACCTGAGCGGGGATAACGGCATGGAAGAGGTCAAGGAACACAGGAGCAATGATACTACCGACGACAACTAACATTTAATTTTTTATTCCATAAGAGGTCGTTTTCGCTTGCTATAACCAAGCACCGCCCCTTATGTTCCCGCGCAGTCTCGCTTCCCCCAAGTTGCGGATCGCGAACAAAAAAATGGGGCCGTAGCTCAGTTGGGAGAGCGCTTGAATGGCATTCAAGAGGTCAGGGGTTCGATTCCCCTCGGCTCCACCATTTTTCAAGGGGTTAGCGAATTTTCGCTGACTCCTTTTCTATTTGAGTGACCATTAAGTGACCACTGGACACTATCTCTACGGTGTTATATGGCCCGTTCCGATAATGCACATCCCCTGCAAAATCTACAGGCATTTAGCAGACTACATTCTGTGCAGTAATTCTACTGGCGTTGACGCGAAACCAACTTTTATTGAAGAGCAAACAGCCCGTCATGGTTTAGGCTTGCTCGGACTTTCCCCAACAGAATTTGACGCTGGGCGGGAGAAAGTGGACACAGATCACAGTAAATCATCGTGACCAGATCCTGATCTTGCGGCAATGGATCGGTGAGATAGTTGGCCACGGCGTATGATACAGACAAGTCTTTTTCTACTGCACTCAGCTTGGCATACTCAATAGAATTGGTAGAAAAATCCAAGCCACAAACCAATGCACCAAGTTGGGCATAACGCTCTGTGTATAACCCAGGCCCACAGCCAAGATCGCAGACTGTTTTTCCATTCAGATGGAATTTTTCATCCAGCCAGGTTACCACGCTATCAATGGCAGCGAATGGCCGGGATGCCATTGGTGTATCCTGGTTCAAGTGTGTTTTCAGCATCTGGTCTGCCAGATGTGGTTGGGTCCACAACACATCGGCGAGCAATCGCTTTCTCAACACCCCGTTGATTATGTCTTCTTCTCTACGTTAAGCGATCATGAATTCCATAAACCTCTGCTGGTGTTTGGCCGCCAAAGAACGAGTGAAGTCGCTCGGGATTTTGTCGGTCTCATTGTTCTATAAGCTCAACAACATGCAGATCTTGGGATTTCAGGCCCCTTGAGTCCGGATGAGATCAAGGCGCATGTCACGAAGAAGATAAAAAATTCCTCGCGATCCAACCATGACTATTGGCTGTTTATAGTTGTTTGAACATTTTCGCCCCAAAAATGTGGATAGCGAAGGATACGGTAACCCCGATGGCCATCACCGCGACCAAGGGTGTGGCGGTGTTGACCAGCAAGCTGCCCACCAGCATGGAAGACATTGCGCCAAAGGCCATTTGGGTAAAGCCGCTGATACCCGAAGCGGTCCCGGCTTGCCCGGGGTCAATGCTGATGGCACCGGCGATACCGTTGGTAATCGAAATACCGTTACCCAGAGCGATCAGCCCCATATTGCCAAACAATGTCAGGGGTGTTAACCAGCCGCTCAAATAGCAAGCAACCAGCCCCCATCCGCCAACCAGGGATATGGCGGTTCCATACAGGATCATCCGGTCCGTTCCCACTTTTGTGGATATCCGTGCGGCGGTGAAATTGCCACTCATGTAAAAAATCGAGATGATGATAAAATAGAAG
Organism: Alphaproteobacteria bacterium; assembly: GCA_024279135.1. Taxonomy (GTDB): domain Bacteria; phylum Pseudomonadota; class Alphaproteobacteria; order Rhodospirillales; family Casp-alpha2; genus JABJOR01. The sequence continues at coordinate 221,694 of JAJRRU010000010.1, read as the reverse complement.
CCGAAGGTTGACGGCGGATAGCCCATCAATTTGACCACCACATAGGGAGCGCCGCCAAGAAAACCAAAGAATACGGCAGATGAAAAACTGAGTTGCAGGGTGTAGCTATAAAATGCCGGCACGCCCAACAATCCACTGAAACCAACACGGGCCTCACTGGCCGCCTGACGACGGGAGGCATCGTTGGTCTCGGGAAGGAAAAACACACAGCCCAGCATAACCAGGCCACCAAATGCCAGCACAAAATAAAAACTATAACGCCAGCCTAGCCATTCATCGATCAATCCGCCAATGGTCGGGGCCAGCATGGGTGCGACAACCATGGCCATGGTAATATAGGCGATCATGCTAGCCGAACGATTTCGGTCATACAGATCGCGCACGATGGCACGGCCCAACACCAGCCCGGCACACCCGCCAATGGCTTGCAATATCCGACCGGCAATCAGCACAGAAATTGTCGGAGCCAGCGCGCACGTCAGGGCGCCGGCCAGAAAAATACCCAGACCGATCAACATCAATGGCCTGCGCCCGTAACGATCCGACAAGGGCCCATAAAGCAATTGGGCAACGGACAAACCGGCCAGATAAAGCGACAGGGTCAGCTGGACCATGGAATAACTGGTATTGAGTTCTTTCGCCAACCCCGGCATGGATGGCAGGAAGATGTTGATGGCAAGTGGCCCCACAGCCGTCGCTACAATCAGGATTATCAGGGGTGGTTTTTCTGGCTTATTCCACATGGTTTAAAGATATCGCCTTCAGCTTGCCAAATTATTGTACTTGCAAGGTGCGCGATGTCGTTATGGTACGAATGCTACCATCTTTCGCGGACCGCTTGATCTCTGCCGTTCCCAGATATTGGCCGGGTGGCCATAGTTTTCCGGTATTCTTCTTGCCGACGAATATAAACCGACGAGCCTGAATCCTGGGTGGGCTTGCGGTGTTTGATACAAACATAGAACCATCAGGCAGCCGAATACTCAATGTAATTTTATCGGTCGGCTCAACCCAGAACATATCCGCCCAGAAAACCAGAGCCTTGGCATTGCCAGCCAATACTTCAATGCCATGGTTGCCATCGCGAATACTCTCGGCGTTGGGCACTCCGTCGGAGAATCCGGATAAATAAATAGTACTTTGTGGCGGCCCGATGGCACGCGCAATATCATCACGCCATAAATCATCGTGTTGGACCGATTGGGCCGGAGACTCACAACGGGTCTTTTCAAGGTCCGTACCTGTGTAACTGAAAGGATCGACCACCACCCCGTTATGGCGCACTGATATGTGTGAATGGGGCATCTGGGTAAATCCGGACAATCCCACAAGACCCAGCGCGTCACCTTGTTGCACGCGATCGCCGACGCGCACGGAAATACTGCCCCGACGCATGTGGCAATACTGGGTTTCCCAGCCATCATCGTGGGCCAGCAGCACACCATTGCCACATTCCCGCCCCTTGACGGCCTTGCGACCGATTTTTTTGATATTCACATCTGCCATATTGTTACGCAGCGCGCGCACAACGCCGGGTGCACTAGCCAGAACATCCACACCTGCGCGCATGGCCGCCATGTCTGCAATGACAAAATCCGTTCCCTTATGACCGTCATATGTCCGGTACTGACAGGTGTAATCACGGGTACCTTCAGACGGATCACGGTCTACATAATTGACAACCCAGCAATCGGTCCCGATGGCACAATCAATCGGCAGGGTAAGCTCCGGAGGGGCTGCCTGTGCACCGGGTATGGCCGACCACAAACCGGTCACAGCCCAGATTATTGCCAGAGTAATTTTCTTCACACCACACAGACCATGGGTACAATGCCTTCGCAAAGTGACAATACCAGCATACGATATACCATGGTATATCAGGCAATGGGAACGACCCAGACATCAATTTCCAATTTCCGGTGGACGAGACAGCCAGATATCCGCCGACCAACAGCATGAAATTCACGCCTAAAGGTACCATTGCTATTACAGCGGTGTTTGAGAATAGCGGCATGAAAATCCAAGTGAACCATACAGGACAGGGCATGCCCGAAAAGTATCTCAACCCTGTCCTGGAACCCTTTGGCCAGGCCCGGCAAAAATTTGACATTACTCATGGTGGCATTGGACTGGGACTGTATCCTGCCATAAGATATACAGAATTACACGGCGGCACCCTAGAACTACAAAGTTCAATCACGAAAAGGAATTACAGTCAAACTGCATTTTTCAGCATCCATTTTCTATATGAAAACTACAGACAGCATATCTATTATTTGATGTTAGCGGTTATTTATTATCCAAATTACTATAAATTCTTCAATCAATATTAACATTTCTTGAGAAATGATGCTTTAAATATTAGCTATATGTATGTAAAGTTTAGAATTATTATTACTTCAAAGGACCGTCAATCCTCTTCCTGAGAGATAAATTGAGAGTTCTATAATAAATTTACGGCGAATATGCGATGTATACTCATTTATATGAATAGGGAAAGCTAATGCAATACATGGGAAATGAGGTGTTCTTTGATCGTGACGATTTAATCGTCAGCAAGACCGACCTGAAAGGCAAGATTACCTATGCTAACCATATATTTCTGGACATTGCCGGTTTTAAGGCAACAGAAGTATTTGGTCAGCCGCACAATATGATACGCAATCCGAATATGCCACGAGCAATTTTTGAACTGTTATGGACCACGATCGCCAAGGGTAACGAGCTATTTGCCTATGTGGTAAATGCCACCAAGAATGGCGACCACTATTGGGTTATCGCCCATGTAACCCCAAGCACGGAAAACGGAAAAATTTGCGGCTATCACTCTACCCGAAGGGTGCCCAGCTCTCAGACCATTAAAACCATCATCGAGCCATTATACGACCAACTGAAAGCCATTGAAGACAAGAATTCAAGTTCCAAAACCGGGATTCAGGAGTCTTTGGCTGCATTGGACGGTATATTGAGTGATAAAGGAACAAATTATAGCAAGTTTATGGCCAGTTTAATGGAGGATGATTGATATGAGCGAGGAACAAAACCAAGATCAGGCGACCCCGGCATCAACGACAGATACGATCAGCCCTGATAAACTTGAGTATATTTTAGAAGTCGTTGATGAAATTTGCAAAGGCAACTTTGAAGCACGATTGCTGGATATTTCACCACTGGATTCATTAGAACGCTCGCTATGCCTGAAAATCAACGAGATGATTGACCGGGCAGATGCCTATATCCGTGAATCAACCGCCTGTATGGGTTTCATCGCGGAAAATAAATTTTACCGACGGGTGGCGGCCCACGGCATGTTGGGCAGTTATGGCTACGCCGTCGAAGGAATGAACAATGCTGCCGATGGCATTGAAACTAAAATGAATACATTCTCTGATATTGTCGATTCAATTTCTTCGGCCTCCGAGATGCTCAATTCAAGCGCCCAATCCATGGGTGAAACCGCCGGTCATGCCAATACCAGAGCCACAACCGTTGCCGCGGCGGCCGAGGAAGCTGGCGTCAATACACAAACCGTTGCGGCGGCGGCCGAGGAACTAAATTCCTCAATTCAGGAAATTAACCGTCAGGTCTCCCAGTCAGCCACCATGGCCAGTGCGGCCGTTGACGAGGTCAAAAAGGCCAACGAGCTGGTAAATGGATTGTCTGAATCCTCAACAAAAATTGAACAGGTGGTCACCTTGATTAATGATATTGCCAAACAGACAAACCTGTTGGCGCTCAATGCGACGATTGAAGCGGCACGGGCAGGCGAGGCCGGCAAGGGCTTTGCCGTTGTCGCTTCGGAAGTAAAAAACCTGGCGACCCAGACGGCCAAGGCGACCCAAGACATCAAGTCACAAGTGGGCGAGATTCAAAGTGCCACCGCGATTGCCGTTACATCCATCGGCGATATCGGCAAGACGGTCAATTCCTTGAATGAAACCTCAGAAGCCATCTCTGCGGCCGTAGAAGAGCAAGGCTCCGCAACCCAGGAAATTGCCCGTAATGTGCAAGAAGCATCGGCAGGCGTTACCGAAGTAACAACAAATATAGTCGGCGTCACGGAAGACGTTAGCCAAGTCAATGAAATTTCGGGTGAAGTTCTGAAGGTCTCTACCGAGCTCGCAGGTCAGGCCACAACCTTACGAGACGTCCTGCACGGTTAGGGTCCTGACCCTAGGTGCTGACCAGGGTGACGCCACGGTCTGACAGGTTGATCTTTACAGAGATTTTTTCTGCCATCGGCGAGATAACGTCCTTGTCGATGACAAAAAGTTCGCCCATCTGGGTTGTCACGGTATATTCCATGTGACTGCCCAGATAGGTCGCTTTGGCGATGAGCCCATCCAGTCCGGAAGATGCCATATCACGGGAAAGCATAACCGATTCGGGCCTGATCGCTACATGGGCGACCCCTGCACTCATGCCGCGACTGGGCAGCATCAACTCCAAGGAGCCGATCCTGACACTGGCATCACCGTTGGTAATCGAGGTGATCTCGGTTTCAAGCAAATTGGCGTTACCGATAAAATCAGCAACGAAATAATCTACTGGCGCTTCATAAAGATCGCGCGGTGAGCCTTCCTGGGCGATAACGGCATTTTTCATCACAATGATACGATCAGAAATCGCCAGGGCTTCCTCCTGGTCGTGGGTGACGTAAACAACGGTCAGACCAAGATTTTGCTGAATATCGCGGATTTCCTCACGAACCTTGCGGCGCAATTTAGCATCCAGGTTTGACAGTGGTTCATCAAATAACAGGACTTGTGGTTCAAGCACCAGTGCCCGCGCTACGGCAACCCGTTGTTGCTGTCCGCCCGACAGTTCGCTGGGCAATCGCTCACTGTACCCATCCAGTCCAACCAGCTTAAGTCCGTCCATGGCTTTGCTATGGACCTCATCTTTATCAGTGTTGCCCACAGTCAATCCGTACGCAACATTTTCCCCGACCGTCATGTGGGGGAACAAGGCATAGGACTGGAACACCATACTGACATCACGGTCTGTCGCTGGCAGGGTCGTCACATCGTCATCACCAATAATAATGCGCCCGCCATTGGTCATCTCAAGACCGGCGATCATACGCAAGGTTGTTGTCTTTCCACACCCCGAAGGTCCAAGCAGAGTGACAAGAGTACCTGCCTCGATGGAAAATGACACCTGATCGACGGCAACGATATCCGTGCCATAGATTTTTGAGACATTGTCAAAGACAACCGATGCGGCATTGCTTTGAATACTCATGCAAATTTTTCCTCTGTGTTTGGTGGTGACTGCTGTGCAGGCGACTTGGCTGGCGATTGACTGCGACGGCCAAGGCGGCGGTCTCCGACCAGGAACTGGAAGATACTAACGGCACTTAACATGACCAAAATCAGGATGGAACAATAGGCAATAGCCAGACCATAATCGTTGTTCTCGACCCGGCCGATAATATAACTGGTCGCCATGTCATATTCGGCACTGACCAGAAATATCACGGCACTGATGGCGGTCATGGCACGCACAAAACTATAAACCAGGGCCGCCAGGATAGCCGGGCGTAGCAGTGGTAAAACTACTTTGCGGAACGTATAAAAGCTATTGGCACCCAATGTGAGCGAGGCCTCATCCAGGCTCTTGTCCAGTTGTGACATGGCGGCAACACCGGCACGAACACCAACCGGCATATTTCGGAAGATGAAGCACAAAACCAGGATTGCCCCGGTTCCGGTCAGCTCGATGGGCGGCACATTGAAGGCCAGAATATAACTGACGCCGATAATGGTTCCCGGAATGGCGAAGCTGAGCATGGTTCCGAATTCGAAAATATCATGCCCGCGAAATTTCTGGCGTACAAGAACATAGGCCGTCAACAACCCCAGCCCGGCTGTCAGGGGTGCTGCAATGGTCGCGATGGTGATGGTGGTCCAGAAGGAATTCCAGGCTGAGCCTTCCCACAAGATACCGTGTTCACCAAAATCAACGGAAAATGCGGTGATGTAATGTTTGAAAGTCAGGGAATGATCGAGCCCCCAGACTTCGACAAACCCACCGAACATGATCATGCAATAAATCACAATCGTAAAAGCAGTCCAGCTACCTGCGATACCATAAATCGGCCACTTCAGACGGTTTGGCAGGGCCGAGTGAAAACCGGAATCACCCTTGCCCGTGACCGTGGTATATGATTTTTTGCCCAACCAGCGGCGCTGGATAAAAAATGCACTGAGTGTAAAGCCCAACAGAACCAGAGCCAGGACGCCGGCCATGCCCTGATCGTTCTGGGCACCGACGATGGCGAAAAATATTTCCGTGGACAGCACATCGTAATCACCACCCAGGACCAGCGGATTGCCGAAATCGGCCATGCTCTCGATGAAACCGAGCAGAAATGCATTTGCCAGACCGGGCCGCATGAGAGGCAGGGATACGGTCGTAAATGTTCGCCAGCGATCCGCCCGCAAGGTTTGTGCGGCCTCTTCCATGGACGGGCTGATACCTTCCACAACCCCGATCATCACCAGAAATGCAATAGGGGTAAAAGCCAGTAATTGTGCCAGCAAGATACCCGGCATTCCATATAACCACCGACCGGGGGTCACCCCGATCAGATCACCGACAAACTGTGTCACCACCCCCGACACACCGAACAGTAAAATCAGTGAAAGGCCAATGACAAAGGGCGGGGTAATGATGGGCAGGACGGTCAGGGCACGCAATAACTTGCGGTGCTTGAAGCCGGACCGGGTCGCCAGAAGGGCAAAAACCAGCCCCAAAGCCGTGGTTGTTAAGCCCACTGTGATGGCTAGAAACAAAGAGTTCCAGGCCGCACCACAACCAACATTGGAGGTCAGACAACCCAGCCCCCAGATTTTGTAATGGGATATTTTAGAGGTGAATGCAACAACAGAATAAAGCCCTTCATTATCTTGAAGGGCGCTGATCAGGATTCGCGAAACGGGGAAGAAAATAAACATCACCACAATGGCCGAAATCAGACCGATACTGCTGACCACAAAGACGTCACCATTAATGACGCCGCGCGCCGCAACTCCCTGGGTAATCATAAACAGGAATGCCGCCGAAACCAGCAAGCCGCCATAACCCATACCATATTGGCGATCTATGGGATCAAACAGGGATTCAAGGACTAGGAATTCCCACCCGGCGATACCGATGGTGAAAGCCTGCAAGAGGATATAACCCAGCCCGCCCATACCCGATATCAGTAAAATTCTGGAATACAGCGGGTCAGTTTTAGGCCGTCCCCATGTAGCGAATGGCAACAAAAGAAACAGGGGGATCGGTGATAACCACACCTTCCCCCCTGTCATAATCTGCGACCAGGCCGGACCGTAGTCCGGATCGAGCGGGTAACCGTCTACGAGCCACTCCAATCCCCAAAAGCCGTCTTCAATGACGTACCAGGGCAAGATCAAGAAACTTACTAACCCTATAGTCAGCCATAGGAGAACTGTTCGGTTCATGGCGTGTTCCGTAAACTCAAGAGGCCGCTCTTATTTCGCCAGGGACTTTACTTCGTCATCCCATTTCTTCAGCAAACGCTTGCGCTCAGACGAACTGCCATACTTTTTAAAGTCATAATCGATCAGTTTGATGTCGGCGAGCTTGGGTGCCTTCGGAGAGGTTTTAGCAGCCTTGTTGGAAGGCACCTGGAAAGCTTTTACTTCCAGGGCACGGGACTGAATATCGGCCCGCAAGGCAAAATCATAGAACTTTTTGGCTTCTTCCATATTCCGCGAACCCTTGATGATGCTCATGGAACCAATTTCGTAACCAGTACCTTCACACGGTGCCACGGCCACAATGGGGAAGCCCTTGACGGCCTGTTTTACCGCATCATGCAAGAACACGATACCAATGGTGTTTTCACCACGGGCAGCAGCCTTGATGGGGGCAGAACCGGATTTGGTGTACTGGTTGATGTTTTTGTGAAGGCCCTTCATGAATTCGAAGCCTTCTTCTTCACCAAACAACTGAACGATGGTCGCCAGTGTGGTATAGGCCGTACCGGATGAGTTTGGATTGGCCATCTGGACATGCCCTTTATAGACAGGCTTCAGCAAATCTTTCCAGCACGCGGGTACGGGCAGATTATTCTGTTTCAGCACATCTGCATTGTAACCATAACCTAAGGCGCCGGAATAGATGCCGATGGTCTTATCATCAGCCGACTTGGCCTGGCTGATAGCCCAGCCGTTGAGCTCTCCGCGGATAGGCGTGACATAGGGCTCTGTCAGGCCTTCTTCGGCGGCCTGAAGGTGTGGATCACCGGTACCACCCCACCATACGTCACCTTTGGGATTACGCGATTCGGCCTTGATCTGGGCAAATGTCTCGCCAGAACTTTTACGGCTCATATTAACTTTAATGCCGGTTTCTTTTTCAAAACCTTTGGCCATCAGCTGGCACCAGTCTTCCTGAGCACTGCAATAATAATTGAGTTTGCCTTTAGCGGCAGCCGGTCCGGTGCCAAAGCCCATGGCCACAACAACACCAATTGCCGTTGTTAACATCAGTTTATATATTTTCATTCTGAGTTTCTCCCTTGGTGATACTATTTTAAAATTTTTTTAATTCATTAATTTAGGCAAGATTTAGTGAAGAGCCTAGTCTCGACAAATCTTGCATCGATGGCAAGAGTTTAACATAATAATATTGAATTTTTATTCAATGCAAGTCGTATTGGTAGAATATTTGTATCATTATGCCCGAATTTATCTACCCGGATCCCGTTCAGCCAGAATAGTGTGCAAGGTCTGGTCGGTATAATCAACATTGGTCAGGTCGGCCCCATGGCGCGCCAGTTCTGCCCCGCCCAACCCGGTCATCAGACCAACAACGAACGTACCAGCACGACTGGCCGAGCGAATGCCGTGGGCAGAATCATCAAATCCCATGGCGTTTTGCGGGGCGATCTGCAAAATATCGAGGGCCGTGAGAAACGGCAATGGATCGGGCTTTCCCCTGGGCAGCTCATCACCAAGCACCACCGGCCAGAACCGCCCGGTCAGTCCCAACGCGCTTAACATGGCATCTTTATTTTCTTTCGGGGCATTGGTTACCAGGGCGACAGGGATCTGGCGCTTCGAAGCCCACTCCAGAACCCCCGCCAGGCCGGCAATAGGGGCCATGGGCCTCAGATCTGCTCGAAATAACCGTTCCTTGGTATCCACGTAGGCGTCGTGGATATCCTGATCCTGGTCGGGGAAAAGATATCGGACGATCGCGGTATTATTATTGCCATGAATATGCTGGTCATATTCTTCCCGACCAATAGACTTGCCGAAAGTCTCCAGTGCTTTTATCGTCGCCTGATAATGGAGCTCCCCCGTATGTATAAGGGTACCGTCCAGATCAAAAAGCAGGGCACGAACAGGCTCGGTCATAGGTCTCGCTATTCTGAGGATTAATATTGAACATAAACGCGGCATAACCGCCAATCACAAAGGAATATATAATTGTCTCCCATTAATTTCAAACAACGCTTCGAATTTGCGAAAACTCTTATTAATCAAGCCGGTGATCTGGCCATGGGGTATTATCGCAACCTGGGTTCCTTGAATATCCAGTCCAAGGGGCTTCAGGACATGGCCAGCCAGGCCGATCTGGAAACCGAAGAACTTATTAAGGCCCGGATCGCAGAAAGCTTCCCCGAAGACGCTTTTTTCGGTGAGGAAACCGGCGGTTTCAGCCCACCTGCCGATCAAGGCATGTGGGTGGTAGACCCGATTGACGGTACCGCCTGTTTTATTGCCGGTGTCCCCATGTGGTGCGTTTCCATTGCCTTTGTGGTGAATGAAAAAATAGAGTTTGGCCTGATTTATGATCCCATCCATGACGAGCTGTTCTCTGCCATGCGGGGCGGCGGTGCCCATTTGAACGGCAAGCCGATCACCACATCTGACACGACCAGCCTGACCAACGGGCGTATGTGTGTGGGATTTTCCCATCGCTCCACAGCCGATCAGATCGTACCGGTGTTCGATGCATTGTTAAAAGCCGGTGGCATGTATGTATCCTACGGCACCGGGGCGCTGGGGCTGGTCTACGTTGCCTGCGGGCGGTTAATCGGATATTACGAACCCCACATCAATTCATGGGACTGTTATGGTGCGATTGCGATTATCCGCGAAGCCGGTGGGCATACGTGCCACGCCGAAGCCAACAACGGCTTGATCGATGGCTGCGAGATTATCGCTACGGCCCCCGGTATCACGGATGAATTTGCCGCACTGCTGGCGGCATCCAAAAACGCCGCCTGAGACTTTATTTTAACATCCACTCGTGTTGCGGGTCGTTTCGGAATACCCATTTCCGGATCGGCCCGGCCATCACGTTAAGATAATACAGCGAATACCCGTACGGCGTGCCTGCCGGATGGTAACCACGCGGCACACACACCACATCACCATTTTGTACGGTCATGGTTTCATCCAGTGACAGATCATCCGTATAAACACGCTGGAAGGCAAAACCCTGTACCGGGTCCAGGCGGTGGTAATAGGTTTCCTCAAGGAAGGATTCTTCTGGCAGGGCGTCCGTGTCATGTTTATGGGGCGGATAAGACGACCAGTTGCCCGGCGGCGTGATAACCTCGACCACGAGCAGGCTGTGAGCCGTGGGGTCCGTATCGGGCATGATATTACGCACGTGTCGCGTATTGGCACCCTCGCCACGGATCTCGACCCCCATATCATGCTCATCTATGCGGCGTTCGGTGCGCGGCTCATCACCGCCGGGGGCCGAACAGACCGCCAGTTCCACGAGACCGCGCGCAACCACCGTCCAGGACGACTCGGGGGCCACATAAATCGCACCGGGCGGCTTATCCTCGAAAGGGCTGCTCCGCCCGCCCAATTCCTCAAATGTCAATTGTCCGGCGGTAATATCAGCCAGCCCCGAAACCAGAACCAGACAGACCTCACGCGAACCGGTCTGACAGCTGATCGATTGACCGGCCTCCAGATGATAAAGATCGAAACCAACATGTCCCCATCCGGCGCTTTCCGGGGTGACATGGGTCACCCGGCCATTAGCATCCGGCTCAGTGGGGCGAATGAGAAGCTCAGACATACTGTATATTCCTTATAATAATCCGGCTTCAACCGCCAATGACCGGAGATTGGCAAAACCCAGATTGGCATAATATTCAGGATCGGCGACCGCCGGGTCCTGTTCGGCCTCGACCACCAGCCAGCCATCATAGTCGTGCTTTTTCATTTCAGCGAGAACCTTGGCAAAATTTACATCACCATCTCCGGGCACGGTAAACACACCATCGACCACGGCGTCGAGGAAGCTGGCATCGCTTTGGGCCGCCTTAACACTGACAGCCAGGCGAATATCCTTGCAATGAACATGGGTGATGCGCGCGCCATAGGTCCGGGCAAGCTCATATGGATCTACCCCGGCGAAGGTCGCATGACCTGTATCGAGCAGCAACCCGGCAGCATCGCCCACACCGTCCATATAGCGGTCTATCTCGCGGGACGTTTCAACCACAGTTCCCATATGATGATGATAGGCCGGCAAGAAACCCTGATCGCGCAGACGGCTTGAAAATTCAGCCATGCGGGTCGTGAAGCCATCCCAGTCAGCCATTTCCAGAATCGGTCGTTTTGACAGCGCCGAGCCCCGCAAACCATGCACGGCACCCGATGTCTCAGCCATAATAAAAACCTCGCACCCCATGTCTTTCAGCAAACGTATATGATCACCGGCGGCGTCCCATTCTTCTGCTGCCGATCGCGACAAGAGTCCCGTAGAATACCAGCCACCGATCAGATCTATATGGTGTTGCTCCATGACAGGGCGCAGCTCTGCACTGGTTCTGGGGAATTTATGACCCAGCTCCATGCCTTGAAATCCTGCGCTGCGGGCCTGGGCGAGGCAGGTATCGAGCGAGATATCGGCCCCCAGTTCGCGCATGTCATCATTGGACCAGGCAATGGGGTTGGTGCCCATACGTATCGTCACTGTTCAGTCTCCCAGTCGTTGTTTTGTTTTAGCATTATCGTAGGATTTCCTGGCACTGCGAACATTTTCGCTGTGGGAAACCTCGGCGATAGCCACGTCCCACCACGTTCCACCGACTTCGGTGGAGACCAGCGGGTCCGTATCGATGACAATGGTATAACTCACGGGTGAGGCTTTGGCCCGCTCCAGGGCGGCTTTCAGATCGCTCAAACCATCGACCTTTTCAGCCGTTGCACCCATAGCCTGGGCGTGACTGCAAAAATCTATTGCCGAGGGTACCGAGTGGCGGGCATCATCGAGCAGATTATTAAACGGTTCGCTACCACAGCCCATTTGCAGACGGTTGATGCAGCCGAAACCGCGGTTATCGAGCACCACCAGAATAATTTTCAGGCCCAGCATAACCGATGTGGCAAGCTCAGAATTGGCCATCATATAAGACCCGTCACCCAGCATGACCACCACTTCGCGATGGGGGTGAGCCATCTTTACACCCAGACCGGCGGCGATCTCGTAGCCCATGCACGAATAGCCGTATTCGGCGTGATAACCACCCGCACCGGGCACCCGCCATAATTTATGCAGCTCGCCGGGCAGGCCACCGGCCGCACATACCAGTGTGGCTGTATCATCGATTACCCGGTTCACCACACCGATAACCTGGGCATCGCTGGGGCGTTCTGCATTGCTTGCAGCCATTACACCGTCTGCCGCCTGTTGCCAGTTGGCCATGGCAAGCGATGTGCGGTCCTGCCAGTCTTTCGGGCTCACATAATCACCTAACCCGTCATGCAGGGCTTCAAGGCCCACGCGGGCATCACACACCAACGGCTGGGCACCATGTTTTTGTCCGTCGAAAGTGGTGACATTCAATTGTATCAAGGTGCGATCCTGGTTGGCAAACAAGGCTCGCGATCCGCTGGTAAAATCCTGCAGGCGCGTACCAATACCCAACACCACATCAGCCCTAGCGGCCAGTTCGTTCGCCGCACTGGTCCCGGTGACACCGAGCCCGCCCACATTCATGGGGTGATCCCACGCCAGACCTCCTTTACCGGCCTGGGTTTCCGCCACCGCAATGCGGTGCGTTGCAGCGAAGTCAGCCAGTACGTCACGCGCACCACTGTACAAGGTGCCGCCACCGCTGACGATCAGGGGGGTTTTGGCTTTGCCAAGGACCGCAACGGCGCGTTCCAGTTCACCGGCATCGGGGCAGATACGGCGTTGCTGCCACACGGTTTCGCGAAAAAATGCCTGCGGGTAATCATAGGCCTCGGTCTGAACATCCTGACACAGAGCAAGCGTGACCGGGCCGCATTCAGCGGCATCGGTTAAAACCGACATGGCTCTGGGGAGAGTGTTCAGGAGTTGTTCAGGCCGAGTGATACGATCCCAATAGCGCGAGACAGGACGAAAGGCATCGTTCGCGCTCACGGTGGGGTCGCCAAAGTCTTCGATTTGCTGCAACACAGGATCGGGCCGGCGATTGGCAAATACATCGCCGGGCAACAACAGCACCGGCAACCGGTTGGCATGGGCCAGCGCCGCTGCGGTGACCATGTTTGTCGCACCAGGTCCGATGGACGAGGTAACGGCCATGATCCGTTTGCGGTTCATGGATTTTGCATAGGCGATAGCCGCGTGGGCCATGGATTGTTCGTTATGCCCGCGAAAGGTCGGCAGATCATCACGCACGCCGTACAGAGCTTCACCCAGCCCTGCAACGTTACCATGACCAAAGATTGCCCAGACCCCGGCAAACAACGGAACCAGCGTGTCGTCATCGAGACGGACTTTCTGGTTTATCATATAGCGCACCAGTGCCTGGGCAGCAGTCAATCGTATGGTTACTTCCGGGCTGCTCATTGCCTTAATCCTTCTTTATTGAGAGCCATCCAACCATCAACCAGTGCCTTGAAACGGGCAGCCATCTGATCGCAAGCGGCGTCATCATCAATCTTATCAGAAAGCCAGTCCTCCGCCACATCGGCAAAAATTGTCCGGCCCACGGCAAATCCCTTGATCAGGTCAAATTTCGAGGCCGTAACAAATGAACAAAGCAGGCTTTCCTGTGATGCTTCAAGTCCCAGCATAACGATCCCGCGACAATGGGGATCGCGCCTGGTAATGGTATCACAAATGACCTGCCAGGTGGCGGCGTCTGCGGCGGGTTCCAGCTTCCACCAGTCGGGTCGCACCCCCAGATCATAAAATCGCCCAAGGGCACGGGCCACCGTATCGGTTTTTACCGAGCCGTGTTTGCCCGAAATGACTTCCAGCAACATCTCATGGCCGGTCCGCCGACAGGCCTGAAAAAGTGTTACCACCTGCTGTTCCTGCTGGCGGCATAACTGGGCAGGATCGTCGGGGTGATAAAACACCAGACATTTGACAACCTGTTCAACCGGCCAATCAGCCAGCGCGCCACCAATATCGGGTCCCGGTTCAAATTCCAGCGGGCGGGAACCCGGTAATTCGACCGGTCTTGCTACCCAGAGATCACCCGCCATGGCCCCATGCAGGGCATCGCGACCCAGACGGTCATCGACCAGGGTTCCGAAACCCGGCCTGCCATCGGCGACGCGGCGCAGAGCCTGCACGGCCAATAACTTGAATTTTCCAACCCGTTCCAGGGAACTGCCGGTCCGCTCCACCATGTCTTCGAATTGCGAGCGGTGATCAATAGCCAGCGCCATGACCGTATCACGGTCTTTACGCCGGGTTGTCGCCCAGTGAATATCATTAAGCTCGGTATCGAAACGCAGGGCCTTGTGAGAACTGCCCTGGGAGAGAAACAGGGTTAGTTCTTCCCAGGTAGGTATAGCCGGTGTGCAGCCGTGCCGCGACACCGCAAAGGCACCACAGGCATTGGCGTACTCGGCGCAAGTTTCCCAAGTCTCATCCCTCAGCCAACCGCGCAGGAAACCGCTCATAAAAGCGTCACCGGCACCCAACACATTGAAGACCTCGATGGGAAACCCCGGTCCCTTGATGCCATCTTCCAGATTATCGGGTATAGCATCTGGAAAAATAACACATCCCATGGGTCCACGCTTACACACGATGACGGCGTCGGTCTTTTCGCGCACCACTTTGATGGCGGCCAGCGTATCGGTAGTACCCCCGGCGATATGCAACTCTTCTTCGGTGCCAACCAGCAAATCACACAGTGGTAGTATTTCCTGCAAGTGTTGGCTCACATGATCGGAAGGAATAAAACGTTCCTCACCGCTGCCATGTCCACCGATCCCCCACAGCACGGGGCGATAATCAATATCGAAGGCAACCCGGCCCCCGGCCTGGCGACACAGCGTCGCGGCCTTGCGAGATGCGGCAGCAGTGCTGGCTGTGGAAAAATGCGTGCCGGATAGAACCACCGATCTGGACGAGCCGATAAAGTCAGGATCCACGTCATCTTCGCTCAGCCCCATATCGGCGCAATTCTCGCGGTAAAAAATAAGCGGAAAGGTCTCGCTGTCACGAATGCCGAGGATAACCAGGGCGGTCAGGCGGTCCGGGTCGGTCTTTACGCCCTGGACATCAACACCTTCACGGATGAGGGCTTCACGAACAAACCGTCCCATGTGCTCGTCACCAACCGCAGTGATAATAGCCGATTTGAGGCCCAGCCGGGCCGCACCGGCTGCGGTATTGGTCGGGCTGCCACCGAGATATTTTGCAAAACTCGACATGTCTTCAAGACGACCACCGATTTGAAGACCATACAGATCGACAGAAGAACGTCCTATCGTTATAACATCGAGTTTCTTACCAGTCATGGTGGGCGTTCTTTCTAAAAACAATCAACCGAATAAAAATTTCACTATCAAAAATAAATAGAATATAGTATCTGAATTAGCAAGGAAATTTAATCAAAATTTTAACATCAGGATACGCTTAATGAGCACAGAAAAATTTACATTCTGCCAGTTCGGCGCCGGAAGAATCGGTGCCATCCATGCCGGAAATATTGCCGCCAGCGAGCGGGCCGAACTACGTTATGTTGTTGATGTTAATGAAGATGCAGCGCGCGCGCTGACCGATAAATGCGGTGGCAGACCCGCATCCATGGAAGAGGCCCTGGCTGACCCGGCCATTGACGCGGTGCTCATCGCCAGTCCGACCGACACCCATGCCAACCTCATCGAGGCCGCGGCGCTGGCGGGCAAGGCTATTTTTTGTGAAAAACCCATAGATCTGGATATTGCCCGGGTCGATCACGCAGCAGACATTATCGCCCAGACAGGCGTCGTCGCCTTAATCGCCTTTAACCGCCGTTTCGATCCAACTCTCGGCGGGCTGGGCGAGGCGGTTCGCCGTGGTGATGTGGGGGAAGTTGAGACGGTAATTATCACCAGCCGCGATCCGGCACCGCCACCCATCGATTACATCACCGTCTCGGGTGGTTTGTTTCTCGACATGATGATCCATGATTTTGACATGGCCCACTGGATTTTGGGCGAAGTCCCCCATGAGGTCTTTGCCAGGGGAGCCGTTCTGGTAGACCCTGAGATTGGAAAAGCCGGGGATGTGGATACCGCCGTGGTTACCCTGACCACCAAGAGCGGCAAAATGTGCCATATTTCCAATTCCCGCCGTTCCGTCTACGGATACGACCAGCGCATTGAAGCGTTTGGCTCTAAAGGTATGATCCAGGCTGGCAATCGCAATGCCAACAGCCTGACATCATGGACGAGTGATACCATCAGCCATGATAAACCCCTGCACTTTTTTCTCGAACGCTATGAGGCGGCCTATCGAAACGAAATGTCACATTTCCTCGATTGTCTGGAAGGCAAGGCGACACCCATGGTGGGCATGGAAGAAGGCCGCGTCGCTCTGGTGTTGGGGTTGGCTGCCAAACAATCCATGGCCAGCGGCCTGCCGGTAAAAATAACCTAGGGACAGGACCCATTAATTCCCGGCGCCCAACCCGACCACCAGGGTTTGTACCAGACACATGGACGTACCAAGGGTCCGGAAATCGTGGACCTCGGCGTCATGGATATGAAAGCACACCGATGAATTTGTGGTCAGCGGACTCAAGGGATGGTCAGTCAGGGCAACTACCGGAATGCCCCGTGCCATGGCATTCGCGGCTGCTTGCACGGTTTCAGGAGTGTAACTGGAATAACTGGCAACAAACAGGCAATCGTCCGGCCCGATCTGGACTTGTTGTTCACGTCCCAATCCGCCCACATTATCGATAAGATGTGCGCGCCGCCCCATGGTGGTGAGAGAATAAAAAGCATAGGCCGCCAGTGGAAAGGCGCGTCGCATAGCCATGATATGTATGACATTGGCTTGGTCGAGAATGTCAATGGCATGGGTTAATTTGTCCAGATCAATTTCCTGTCGCAGGTGCTCAAGGGCGGCCATGTTGCTTTCAACGAACCGGTTTAGCAAAGCCGGTGGGGTGTGTTCATCACTGTCGCGAACAGATGCAAGACGGGACTGGTAACTTGGCCGGGTTTCCAGCAGACGATGTTGAAACAATCGCTGGGCATCGGAGAACCCATCGAACCCGAAAGCCTGGGCAAACCGAATCAGAACCGAGGGTTGAACACCGGCCTTGCGGGAGCTTTCTGCGATAGTATCGATGGCAAAATCATTGGGGTGGTCCAGAGCATAACCGGCAATCTGTTTCAGTCGTTTGCTTAGATTGTCGTACTGGTCGGAAATCTGGTGAACGAATTCCTCGTAGTTTTCCGGCAAAACCGAATTATCGCCTTTACGGGTATTGGTCTTACCGGATCGGGTTTTGTTCATCAATAAGGGACCTTTTCTGTTGCCCCATTCTTAGCCATTGGTCTTGCCCGCCGCAAGGGTAATCCTGACATATACCAGTGCCGGGAGAATAACCGCTATTTTTTGTCCGGTGTAAAATGTTGCTGCCTGGATAAAATCCGGATCGATTATCTGATCACCGCCGTATAAAAGAGCCTCACAGCCAGTAGCGTTAAAATTATCTTTAATCCCGTCCTGAATACCTTTTCGGGTAATCGGTGCAAGACAATCTGACCCGTGTAAGTACCGGCAAATCCGAAACTGATCATGCACACGAGTAATGGGATATAGGGGCCAAAAGCAAACCCGATCATACCAAACGAGATAACCTTCAGGCTGTGCTGTAACATCATGAGTGTACCGTGGGTTGCGACGACCTGTTGCCGGTCTTTGCCGGCCGCCGAAACAAAGGGTGCTATCAGAGGGCCGGTCGCTCCGACGAACATGGTCACGATCGAGCTGATAATACCGACCCCGAAAAAAGCCCGCAATCCAGGTCGATGTGCCTGAAATTTAGGTGCCCAGGTGGCATACAGAATAAACAGGGCGAGTATGAATTGCAGGAAGCCCGTGGGCAGGGAAATCAGAAAGTGGGTTCCAATGACAACACCGATAATTGACCCCACGGCAAAAGCCGGAACAATGGAAAATAAAATATAGCGCCGCATCAAGATCGCCCGCCCCATATTAGAGCCGATCTGGACAACACCATGAAGGGGAATCAAAACCACTGGCGGTAATACCAGCGCAATGGTTGCCAATAGTAGAATCCCGCCCCCCAGGCCCAGTGATGCCGCGATAAAACTGGCCAGGAAAGAGACCCCGCAAAGGATAATAAACCACCAGATGTCCAACCCGGTATCGACTATCAGGACATTCAAAACACTCATCTACACCCCTTCTCACCATACGCCACTGGAGAATGGCGGGGCCACTATTACGCGATCCCTGATATTTTCAAGGAGCTGGAAAATTCGACTTTAAGGGCATCGGAACTTTTTTACAATTATCCTGAAACATTCAATAGCACGGATGAAACGTAAATTGCTTAATCCCTTACGCAGATCAGATACCTGGTCGCTACCGCGATTTTTAATTGAAATATATATTCAGCAATAGATATTCAACTAAGTTTATTACGTTAAATGGCGTGATAATTCTGATGAGGATTCATATACCGAATTTTGTTATTTTCTACAAAATTGGTTGTTTAATCACATTATGAAAGAAGACCAAAAAATTGCCTTCCACGCAAAAGACAAACTCTACGAAATTACAAAAGCATTCCAGAAAATAAAATATTTATCGCGCATATATCAAATGGAGCAGGATTGGCCCCATTATAAGGTTTGCAGGAAATCGTGAAACTCCTTCCCTGTTTCACGGGGGAAAATATCACCGGTTTTTATAATTTCTGCGATGCGGTCAACTCGAAAATTCCTGAAATCTGACTTACTCTCGCACCAGGCTGTCAACAACCAGACCCGGTCAAAAACCGTTAATCCAAGGGGTCGAATTATCCGTGTACTGCTTTTTTCTTTCAAATCCTTGTAGGTAATATTAAGTCTCATACGCTCTCGCAAAGCCAATCGTATGGGGCTCAGCAAAGGACTGGCCGCAGGCACCTCGTCAGGCATGGATACCGCATGTAATGGCGAAGTAGCAAAATTGTCGCGTTCTCCCTCTAACAGGGCGGCCTTGATTTTGGCCGAAGCCCGAACCGCCGCATTGGCCAGTTGCTCGTCACCACGCACGGAGATGAGCTGCATACCCAGAATTATAGCGTCCAGCTCATCGGGATCAAAATGCAGGGGAGGAAGAAAATATCCCTTCTCCAGCTGATAACCGATTCCGCCTTCGCCACGGACCGGCGCACCCATGGACTGCAACGTCGCCATATCGCGGTAAATCGTGCGTACCGACACATCCAGAGCTTGGGCCAGTGTCTCGGCCGAGACCGGACGCCGATTGACCCTCATGCGGTCCAGTATGGCAAACAGTCGTAATATACGCATGCTTGACCCTGACATAAACTGTCAGGGTGTGTCCAGTATATCTTCATGGCCATTGACGGCAAAACAAAACACTTTGACAAGATATAAAGGATATAATGATGATCAGGTACGTTACACTGGGCACAAACGACTTGGACCGTGCAGTAAAATTTTATGATGCATTACTCGCAGAAATCGGCGCTACACGGTTTATGGAAGTCGAAAACTATTTTGTTGCCTGGGCCGTTAGTCCAGAAGAACCCAGCCTGGCGATAACCAAGCCATTTGATGGCAACAAGGCAAGCATCGGCAATGGCACAATGGTTTCCATTTTTATTGATAAACCCGAAGACATTGACGCTTTTTATAAAAAAGCCCTTGAGCTGGGTGCTACGGATGAAGGCAAACCAGGACCGCGAAACGATGGCGCATTTTACGCCGGATATTTCCGTGACCTGGATGGCAACAAGTTGAATGCATTGTGCATGATACCAAAATAGCCAATAACGGGGCTTTGTGGCATGATCATATGAAACAGCTGCAAAATCTGGGACCGGCTTCGTGGCGAATGCTGAGCCTCGCCGGCATTGAAGATGTTGAAATGTTGCGGGCAATGGGTGCCGTTGCGGCGTTTGTCCACGTTCAGCAATGTAGCGGCAAGGCAACACTGAATTTACTCTACGCCATGGCAGCCGGCCTCGATAACAAGAACATCCTGAGTTTAAGTGCCGCTGAAAAAGGCGTCCTCAATCGTGATGTCGAGGATTTTCGCGACCTGTTAAGAGCACATCAAAATCCGGAATGTGGTTTGCCATCATAACAAAAAAAGCTCCCCGGAATTAATATAATTCCGGGGAGTGAGGGTCATATGAGAGAGGGGATCTCTTTACATGATAAATAATATGCCACACTGCACGCCCTCTGTCTGTGACAGGCGTCACAAGGGCGGTTTTATTTATACAGCTTGATTATTGCCGCAACGGCATCGGCGACGATGTCCCTGACTTCCTGTTCAGAAGGTGATTTTCGGACACCACAGGCCAGTTGCATCTGAATGGGAAATACCATCATGGCCATAAACAATCGGGCGGCTTTTGCGGGATCGTCAACGCGCAGATTGCCCAAACGGTTAAGATCATCAAAATACCGGGCGATCATTTCTATAATGGAGGCCGGACCAAATTCAAAAAATGTTTTCCCCAATTCGGGGAATCGACCGGAATCGCCAATAACCACCCTGAACACCTCAACAATTTCAGGAGCCGTTACAATACCCAGAACATGCTCGCCGGTTTTTTGCAGGAGCTCCGCCATAGGCATGTAGCGTATCAGATCTTCGTTGGCCAATGGGCAAGCCGTCTTACCGGACTGTTTTTCACAAACCCCGGACATCACACCGGCGAACAGGGCTTCCTTGTTTTCAAAATAATTGTATACCGTCCGCTTGGAAACCTGGGCCTGGGCCGCAATGGCATCAACACTGATCGCCCCGAAACCGTTGCTCAGAAACAACTTCGTTGCCGCTTCAACAATGGCAATCTGTTTGGGACTTTGCTGCACGTCTTCCTGGGGTGCCATGGCATGAACGGGTTGTGGCATACTTTCCTCTTGACTTCTTTCCTAGACTAATTTAGTAAACTACACCGTTTAGTGTACCTAGATACACCATTTAGTTTACATTCATTCTCCTCATTCGACAAGCCTTCTGTTAAATGAAGGTGCAGATTTCAAGGCAGGAACGTAACAATGACTGATGCAGTTGACAACAAACATAATCCACAGCAGTTCATGAGCGGCTTTGATCAGAAGGTAACCGCCTATGGGGAATGGGTAATACGGTGGCGCTGGTTATTGATCGTGGCAACGTTGATCACCGTCATGGGATCAGCTTTTGGCGTTCAGTATCTGGGCTTTTCAACCAGTTACCGGGTATTCTTCGGCAGTGAAAACCCCCAGTTGACGGCCTTTGAAAATTTGCAGAAAATTTATACCAAGGAAGACAATGTCACGTTTGTAGTGCAATCCAGATCCGGCGATATCTTCACTGCGGAAAATCTCACGACGATCAGAAACCTGACGGAGGCATCCTGGAAAATCCCCTTCTCCACACGGGTCGATTCCCTGACCAATTTTCAAAACAGCTATGCCTCGGGTGACGATCTGACCGTTGAGGATCTGGTTGGCAAACGGCTGGAGTTGTCCCCCGACAGGCTGGCCTACATCAAACAAACCGCCACCAGTGAACCCTTGCTTATCAATAAACTAGTCTCAACCGATGGCACCACCGCCGGGATTAATGTCAGCGTTAACCTGCCGGGTAAAAGTATGCTGGAAAGTCCCCAGATTATGGCATACGCACGCGATCTTGCCGATCAGGTCCGGGCCGAAAACCCTGACCTGCATGTGGCTCTGACCGGGGTCGCGGCACTCAATCATGCCTTTGCTGAAGCCTCACAGGGCGATATACAGTCATTAATACCGCTGATGTATGCCGCCTTGCTTGGCATCATGATCATTTTGTTGCGCTCGTTCGGCGCGACTTTTGCCACCGTTCTGGTCATCGGATTTTCGGCGCTGACGGCTTTGGGCCTGGCCGGATGGGCCGGTGTTCTGTTAACCCCGCCTTCGGCGACGGCCCCGACCATTATTCTCACGGTTGCCGTGGCAGACAGCATTCATATTCTGATTACCATCCTGCGAGAAATGCGTCTCGGTGCCAGCAAACGTGACGCCATCATCGAGAGCCTGCGCATCAATTTTTCACCGGTATTTCTGACCAGCGTGACGACCATCATCGGATTTATGTCTCTGAATTTCAGCGACTCGCCGCCATTTCAGGATCTGGGCAATATTACGGCTGTCGGTGTAGCTGCGGCCTGGTTGTATTCGATCGTCTTTCTTCCGGCGATCATATCTGTCTTGCCGATCCGGGTGAAGGTTCAACCGGAGTCAAAAACAACCGGAATGCTGGGTTTTGCGGAATTTGTTATTCGCCGCAGGAAACTGATGTTCTGGGGCATTACCGGATTGGTCATCGTACTTGGTGTATTTGTACCGCGCATTGAGTTAAACGACAAATTTGTCGAGTACTTCGATCCTTCCATCCAGTTCAGGACCGATACGGACTTTGCCATGGAGAATTTGAGCGGTATCTACCTGATGGAGTTTTCCCTGCCCGCTGCGGACGAAGGCGGCATTAACGAACCGGCGTATCTGGCAAATGTGGATGGCTTCAAATCCTGGTTTGAAAAACAGCCAGAGGTCGTACATGTGCAGGCCATGACATCGGTCATGCGGCGTCTGAACAAGAATATGCATGGCGATGACGAGAGTTATTACCGCCTGCCGGACGAGCGAAACCTGGCCGCACAGTATTTGTTGCTGTTCGAAATGTCCCTGCCCTATGGTCTGGACCTGAACAACCAGATCAATGTGCAAAAATCGGCGACCCGGTTGTCTGTTACCTTGAAAAACATCTCAACACGTAGCGCCAGAATACTGGAAGCCCGGGCAGCAACCTGGCTTTCCGGAAACTTCCCGTCAGCCGCACAGGCCAATGCAACCGGGCCATTTGTGATGTTTTCCTATATCTCCCAGCGCAACATCGAAGGTATGCTCGTGGGTACAGCCCTGGCGCTGGTGTTGATTTCGGCCCTGTTGATGCTGGCCCTTCGCAGCATCAAGATGGGGTTCATCAGTCTGGTTCCGAATCTGGTCCCGGCCATCATGGCGTTTGGTTTGTGGAGCATTTTTATTGGTCAGGTCGGACTGGCCGCTTCCGTGGTGGCGGCGACCAGTCTGGGTGTCATCGTCGATGCCACCGTTCACTTCCTCAGTAAATACATGCGAGCCCGCCGCACCCGGGGGGACAATGCCGAAGACGCCATCCGGTATGCCTTTTCAACCGTTGGTACGGCTTTATGGGTAACCTCACTTATCCTGATTGCCGGGTTCGCTGTTCTGGCCTTATCGGCATTCAAGATGAACCAGGAAATGGGTGAGTTGATGGCCATTACCCTGGCCTGTGCTTTAATCGCCGATTTCCTGTTGTTACCTGCCTTACTGCTCATTGCAGACAAGGCACCACTTTCAAAAAAGGCGAGCAATTCGCCTACCCCCCAAATCGCAGCCGCGGAGTAAAATTAATGAAAACAACCCCTGTCCTGAAAACGCTGGTCTCGACACTTGTCGTTATTGCTTTTTCATCTCATCTCGCAAACGCCGCTTCGCCCGAGGAAAAAGGTCTGGAGATCGCCCAACAGATCGATCTGCGCGACCAGGGCTTTGGTGACAGCCGAACAAAACTGGAGATGCACCTGACCAATCGCCATGGCGAAACCAGCATCCGTAAAATGCGTCTCGCCACACTGGAAAACAGCGACCCGACAGTAGGCGACAAGAGCCTGACCGTATTTATTTTCCCACGTGACATTAAAGGCACCGCATTCCTGAGCTTCACGAAAATTCTTGACCCCGATGACCAGTGGTTATACCTGCCCGCTCTCAAACGGGTTAAGCGTATATCCTCAGCCAACAAGTCCGGGCCTTTTGTGGGTTCTGAATTCGCCTATGAGGATCTGGTATCCTTCGAGGTCGGCAAATACGATTACAAATGGCTGCGCGATGAGGCTTGCGGTGAGCTTCAGTGTTTTGTGGTAGAGCGGTTTCCCAAGTACGAAAATTCCGGCTACACCCGCCAGACTGTCTGGATCGACAAAGCGGAATATCGCATCCAGAAAGTGGACTTTTATGACCGCAAGGACAGTTTGCTGAAAACCCTGGTCCAATCAAATTACGAACAATATCTGGCTCAATACTGGCGGCCTTTAAAAATGGTCATGGTCAACCACCAGACCGGCAAATCCACTGAACTTGTTTTTTCAAGTTATGAGTTCCAGGTCGGCGTCAAGGATAATGACTTCACCCCCAATCGTTTGAAATTAATCAGATAAATCGGGCTCAATCCATGGTACTGAGCAATCATCTACACCACATCCAGCGTTTTGTGCTGGCACTGGCGATCACCGGAGTCGTGGCCGCGCCAGCCGCTGCCGAACTTGAAATCGGCGGCTCAAGCGCGCTTGAAATCCGGGTGTTTCCAAATAAAACATCCTACGCCGGCCAACGCCGCGCCACCTTGTCGCCGTCGATCGTGTTGGAGCCTGAATTTATTTATGTCATTGGCCAGGGTGATGACACCCTGACCTTGACACCTTTCATGCGGCTCGATAGCCACGACGAACGGCGCAGTCATTACGACATTCGCGAAATGACCTGGGTCCATCTTGCTGATAACTGGGACACCACCATCGGCATTGGGAAAATTTTCTGGGGGGTTACAGAATCCCGCCATCTGGTCGATATTATCAATCAGACAGACACCGTCGAGGGTGCCGATGGCGAAGACAAACTGGGCCAGCCCTTGTTCAATTTAAATATAATTACCGACTGGGGAACTGTCGGGGGGTATGTGTTACCCGGATTTCGCGAACGCACATTTGCCGATGACGACGCCAGGCTGCGAGGACCAAAACCAATTCAGGCCGATGATGCTACCTATGATTCAAGTGCCGGGAACAAACACGTGGATCTGGCGTTGCGCTGGTCCCACACCTTTGGTGATGTGGATATCGGGCTGAGCCAGTTTTATGGTACCAGCCGGGAACCGGGCATGAAATCCGTTACCCGCTTCGACGGCGTCGCGGTGTTTCAACCCCACTATGATATCATCAACCAGAGCGCACTGGAGTTACAATTGACCTCCGGCCCGTGGCTCTGGAAACTGGAATCCATTGTCAGAAGAGGCCACGGCAAAGACTTCATGGCCAGTGTAGCGGGCTTTGAATACACCTTCTATCAGATTGCCGAAAGCCCAATGGATATCGGTGTGTTAGCTGAATATCTCTACGATGGTCGTGACAGTTCGGCCCCGGTCACCCTGGCCGATGATGACATCTTCATGGGCGCGCGGCTGGTGTTCAATGATGTAGAGGATAGCTCTATCCTCGCCGGTGTCGTGGTTGATAAAAACAGCCGGGAAACATCCATGTCTTTTGAGGCAGAACGTCGCCTGAGCGATCAATTAAAAATACAAGCCGAATTGCGTTGGTTCGCCCGTGTACCCGACAACGGGTCTTTCTCAGGCATTAAAAATGACGATTTCCTGATGATCCGCCTGGCACGATTTTTTTAGCATATAAAAAAAATCATTCCCGCCTACCCAATGATCCGCGATCAATTATCCGGTCCCCTGAGATCAGATTATTATGTTGATTATGCCAGCGATATTCATAACAGCGGCAAACATATGCTCTACCGAGTTTCCCAGGCACGCATCTTGGCATAATTCTCGGCACTCAGATTCTCGAACAGGCTACAGCGTTCCTCCTCACTGACACCGACGGCTTCAAGCGTGACGGCACCCAGACGCAGGCTCGATTCAACCGTATCGGGGATGGAATGGGCAGAACCCAGTGCTTCGAAACGATCAGCAATATCCCAGTTATGGGATCGGGCATGAATGGGCACATCCGGGTATAACCGGTTCATGGTGGCAATCAGACGCTCCGCCGCCTTGAAATTATCCAGCGTCACCACCATAAGCCGGGCATGTTTAGCCCCAACCGCGCGCAAAACATCGGGCCGACTGGCATCGCCAAAAAATACCTCATAGCCCTCGCTTCGCCCCTGCGTGACCCCGTCCACATTCATATCGATAGCAATGCAGGGAATGCCGGTAGCCTTTAACATACTTGCTACGGTTTTACCGACGCGGCCAAAACCTGCAATCAGTACCGGACGGATTTCTTCAGTTTCTTCAACGGTCGAAATCTCGGTTTTCGCGTCACTGAAACGATCAGCCAGCATGCTGGCAATCCGCACCATGAACGGTGTTGCGACCATCGACAGCACGATCATCGACAACAAGGGTTTGATCAAGGTCGCGTCGAGCAGGCCCTGATCACCGGCAAGGGAAAACAGCACAAAACCAAACTCACCTGCCTGGGACAATAAAAACCCCGACCGCAGAGCATCGACGAATGACAACTTAGCCAATTGTGCCAATCCAATGATCAGTATTGTTTTCACGATGAGAATTGTCGCCGTTCCACCCAGAACGATCTGCCAGCTAACGGCTAATGCCGCAATATCCAGGGTCATTCCCACACTCATGAAAAACAGACCCAGCAGCAAACCACGGAAGGGGAACACATCGGCCTCGACCTGATGGCGATATTCTGAATCTGCCAAAAGCACACCGGCAATAAAGGCGCCCAAGGCCATGGACATGCCGATATAATCCATTGCCCAGGCGAAACCAAGTACCAGAAGCAATGCCGCAGCGACGAAGGCGTCTGCATTACGGGTGCTGGCTATGCTTCGTAGAATTGGATTGACCGCATACCGTCCGACAACCAGTACGGCGGCAAATATAGCCACTGATTCCAACACAGCCAGGCCCATGGATTCGCTGAGGTTAAGGCTGCCAGCAGCCAGCAAAGGCACAATCACCATCAAAGGTACGATAGCCAGATCCTGAAACAATAACATGGCGAAACTGGTTCGCCCCCAGCGATCAGTCAGATGATTTTCATCGGCCAAAATCTGGATGCCAAACGCCGTGGATGACAGGGCGAAGCCAAACCCAACGATAAATGCTTGCACAAAACTGAGCTCGAGCACCACATAAAAGATGGCGCCCAATACCAGACCGGTTATCAGCACCTGTGCACCGCCCAGGCCAAACACCAGACGACGCATGACCCAAAGCCGTTGCGGCTTGATTTCAATACCGATCATGAACAATAAAAATACCACACCAAACTCACCGATATGACGCATATTATCGGGATCATTGACCAGCGCGAACCCGGCAGGCCCAACCAAAACTCCGGCAGCCAGATAACCCAATACCGAACCGAGACCTAACCGATTGAATAATAAAACTGCGGCCACTGCGGCTGCCAGCAATGACAGAATTTCACCCATGCTCGTTCCATACCTTTGTCGTCCGTTGTATCGTTAATCTGATCACCATAGTTTGTCTTTAGGCCCGAGCCAAGGGCTCCACGACCAGTTAAAAGGTAGCCGCTCAGTGGTCGTTAATATCACCACAACACCGACAGTATTCATGAGCAATGGGGCAGCATAAAATGCGCGGTGTGAAAAATGAACGGGTACTTTTTACGTTACTGGATGCATAAAAAACCTAATTAACGTGAGAAACCGTCCAGAGGAAAATAAAATTATTAAACCAAAGCAGTCCTTTTTTTGCAGACAACACCGCGATAGACTATAAAGTATATATCCCTTTATGAAATAATGCTGGAGAACGGCCATCGACGATAAAGTAACACCATTAAAAGATTTATTACTGGATTACACCTCGAAACCGGCTCGCAAACCTGTGCCGGGCGTGCCGCGTGATATGAAGGCAAATACATCTAAACCCGGACAACCTCTTGAAAATATCGATGATTTATTCATCGAGTCCGATACGCCCGATATTTCCTCTAAACTCGAACATCGTGAACATCGTCGCATCACTATTGAGCTACAGGCCGAACTTGTTCTCAGTTCCAACACCCAGGAATGCACCACAGCCGACCTGTCTGCCGGCGGTGTAAAATTGAAAGTCAAAGACGGTTTATTCAAAAATGTCCGTATCAATATTCTCAACGCTGGTGAAATTCCCGGTGAGATTGTCTGGCTGGATGGCGATTACGTGGGCATTAAATTTAACGAAGATGAAAGTGAAATCATCAACGTGCTGCACCGTATAACCAGTTAGAATTAACCCGTTGATGCAGAAATTGCCGCCGACGAAAAAGGCAAAACAAACTCATACAAAAAGTGTTGCGTGAGGTGGAATAAATCACAATTCGGGATGGGACCCTAGTCAGGCTCAGGACTCAACAGGCCATGGTGAGTGTGCCAGTCCTTTAAAGATCGATCCGGATACTGCTGAAAACAGGTTTCGTCCTGGTCCTCATCAAGACACACCCAATCGGGTTTTACGCTCAGCATGATGTGGACATGCTCAGGAGGCTTGGGCAAAGCGCTGTCGATAGCACTGGCGAAGGGGTGAACCAGCTCAGGCCAGCGCGGATCCCATACCCACAAGGCTGACCCGCATTTTGAACAAAACCGTCGTTCGGCCGGGCTCTGCTGGCCATCGATCATGGCATTAAAAACGCTGATACAGTCATCTCCTTGCACGCTCAGGCTATCCTTCAGGCCACCCAGATTGATAGCAAACCCGCCACCGCCAGCCGTCTTTCGACATATGGAACAATAACAACGAAGATACGGAACCGGTGTGGCTGCGTTCAGTGAAAACCGGACGGCACCACAATAACAGGAACCCTTAATATGCATGATCGGCATCCTCAACTGGTGTTTATATTAAATTCTCTTGGTTTGGCATATTTCGTCTGTTCAGTCCGCCAGTCCCCCCATTCGCCGGATGAATTTTCCGCTACGTTGCTCTGCACCCGACGGCAGACTGGTGATACCCCGGTTGCCGATCCAGGCCAGAATATCCTGCCAGACGACTTTCGCGCCCAAGTCACGGATCAGCATATGATAACCGTCCTCATAGGTCGCAATAAGACGCCCGTTCTCCGGCTGTTCGGGTAATCGTGCCAGCATGGCCCTGATCGGTGCTTGTTTGATCACCTGATCGCGCTCACCATAAAGGATCAGCGAGCGAACGTGGAAATCCTGTGCACTGTCCAGAGCCCTGTCCATCAAATTCACTACACCCCAAATGGCATCGACCCGGGTTTGCTTGATGACCAGCGGGTCGCGACCCAGAGCACGCAACATCTCCATGTTATCCGAAGCTATGATATCCAGCCCCTGGCCCGTGAACCTGAGCGAGGGTATCAAATGACTGGCCAGCCACAAGGTGGCATTCTGGTACCACGGCATGGTCTGTCGCCCCCAAACCGCCGGGGCGGCCAGAATTAACCCATCAAGGGCTGCGGGCAGTGCGTCCCTGTTTTGAGCGGCAGCCATCAGCACGGCCCCGCCCATACTCTCGCCAAATCCGAACACCGGTACACCGGGATGGCGTTTAACGATAAGCGCCAGAGAGCTTATGGCATCATCCAGATAGGCCTGGGTACCGGCCCAGTAACCGGTATCGTCCGATGCCCCGAAACCGCGCTGGTCATAGGCATAGGCCGCGATGTTGTGCCTGTTCAAATACTGGGCAAATTCCGTAAAAAAAGCGCCGTAGTCGTTAAAACCGTGAACCGCCAATACCACCGCATCGGGCGGTTGTTTGCCATCGGGTAGCCAGATACGCAGGGGCAACGCCATGCCATCGGCCATGATCAGGCTGGCGTCATCGGTTTCTGGGGAGCCGTAAATTTGCGGTGCTTGCACGTCAGGTCCGGGGTGTTTGATGATCGGAGCACAGCCTATCACAAAACTCAAAACAATGGCCGAAAAACCAAATCCGGCCCAACCCATTATCCGGCCCCGCCAGGGGGAACGTCATTTGCCACATCATCTGGAATGTCAATGTGGCCATCATCACTGGCGCGTGTCAGGCTGAGGAATATATCTTCGAGCTCGGCTTCACGGGTAGTGACATCGATAATGCCAAGGCCGCAATCCTGAACGGCCGTCAGTATTTGTCCCGAATTTATGGTGCTGGGCGCGTAGCTGAAAACCAGCTCGCGTTGGCCGCGAATCTCCAGATTATAACCGGCCAGTTGTGTCGGCTCGGATGGCACATCCCGATCAACCAGAATACAGATTTCCCGGCTATCAAGGTGTTTCATCAATGCCCCGGTCGGTTTATTGGTAATCATCCGGCCATGGTTGATGATGGCGATATGATCGCACAACTCTTCGGCTTCTTTCAGATAGTGGGTGGTGAGCAGGATCGTCGTGCCCTGGGCATTTAACTCGCGCACGTATTCCCACAACCGGCGGCGTAAATCCACGTCCACCCCGGCGGTGGGTTCATCCAGAATAAGGATTTTTGGCCGGTGCACGAGTGCCTTTGCCACCAGCAACCGTCTGCGCATACCACCCGACAATGTACGGGCATAGGCATCGCGTTTATCGGCCAGGCCAACGGCCTCAAGAATTTCCCCGGTCTGGCGGTCCTTTGCCGCCACACCATAAAGCCCGGCGTACAAATCAAGCAATTCATAGGGCGTAAAATACGGATCGATATTAAGTTCCTGTGGCACCACGCCGATTGCACGGCGCGCGGCGCGCATGTCAGTCTCCAAATCGTAACCCCAGATCCGTGCCGTACCGGAGGTTTTGATAACCAGTCCGGCCAGAATATTGATCAGGGTTGATTTCCCCGCCCCGTTAGGTCCTAACAAGCCAAAAAACGAGCCGCGGGGGATGTTAAGGGTAACATCCTTCAGGGCATGTTGAGGCGCGGAATTGCGGGTGCCGCAATAGGTTTTGTTCAGGCCCTCGATGCGGATGGCAAATTCAAGGTCCTGATCAGGGTTGGGAACTGGTAATTGCTGGTTCATGGTGTATCTGAATTTGTGTGTCAAAAGAACTGTTATGATATAGCGTTCCAGGCGTTGATTGTCATGCGGCAATCGTTATCATGATGCTTGCCAATATTTGCCTGTCACGGCACCGCCACCGACCCAGCAATAACCGAGGATAAATCCATGCAACCCGAACACGTTTATTTGATCGACGGTTCAGGTTTTATCTTTCGGGCTTTTTATGCCCTGCCACCCATGACACGCGGCGACGGCACCCCGGTCAATGCGGTTTTCGGCTTTACCAAGATGATCATGAAACTGGTCGATGATACGGACGCCGATCATATCGCGGTGATTTTCGATACCAAGCGTAAAACCTTCCGAAATGATATTTATGCCGACTATAAAGCCAATCGCGATGCTCCGCCGGAAGAATTAATTCCACAGTTTGATCTGGTTCGCCGTGCCACCGATGCGCTGAACATCGCCCGGGTTGAAATGGAAGGTTTCGAGGCCGATGACCTGATCGCCACCTATGCCCGCAAGGCCGTCGAAGCCGGCGCCAGCGTGACTATTGTGTCTTCCGACAAAGATTTGATGCAACTGGTCAACGATAAAGTTTCAATATTCGATGCCATGAAAAACACCCTGATCACCCGCGAGCAGGTCATCGAGAAGTTCGGTGTCGGACCGGATCGAGTGGTCGATGTGCAGGCCCTGGCCGGTGATGCAAGTGACAACGTACCCGGGGTCCGCGGCATCGGCATCAAAACCGCAGCTCTGCTTATTAATGAATATGGCGACCTGGACAGTTTGCTGGAACGGGCCAGCGAAATCAAACAGCCCAAAAGACGCGAGTCCCTGATTAACGAAGCAGATATGGCCCGCACGTCTCGTGAACTGGTCCGCCTGCGTAACGATGTTCCCATTGATATTGAGCTCGAACAATTTCTCGTCAAGCCCCCCGACAAGACAACCCTGATTGAATTCTTACACGAACAGGCCTTCCGCACGCTGGCCAGCAAGATAGAAATCAGTATGGACACCGCGAACCAGACATCCGGGCAAGCCCGTGTTCAACCCGTTGAAAAATCCTACACTCTGGTCCAGGATATGGATAGCCTGGAGCAATGGGTCGCCAGGATTTATCATTTTGGCTACGTAACAATTGATACAGAGACCACCTCTCTGGACTCCATGCAGGCCGACCTGGTGGGCATTTCCCTGTCATGTGTTCCCGGTGAGGCCTGTTATATACCGCTCGCCCATCGTCGGGTACAGGCACAGGCAACCCTCGATTTCGGCGACCTGCCGGAAAACGCTCAAGCAGAAACAGCCTCTGAAGAAACCGCTCAACTTGACCGACAGATCCCCCTGGCCGACGCGCTGGCCACCCTCAAACCCCTGCTGCAAGATCCATCGATCCTGAAAATTGGCCAGAATATCAAATATGATATGCAAATTTTTGAGCGTTACGATATCAATATGAAGTCGATTGATGATACCATGCTGTTATCCTACGTAGTCGAAAGCGGCCTGACGGGTCATGGCATGGATACCCTGGCGCTGCGTCATCTGCAAATGGAAACCATCAAGTTCAAGCAGGTTGTCGGTACGGGCAAAGCACAGATTACCTTTGATCTGGTCGAACTGGATGCGGCTTGTGACTATGCCGCCGAAGATGCCGATATAACCGGCCGCCTGTACGGTCTGCTCAAACCCAAGTTACTGGAGGACCGGCTGGTCAGTGTCTACGAAAATCTGGAACGCCCGCTGGTACCCATTCTCGAAGCCATGGAACGACGGGGCATTCTGGTCGACCGGGACGCCCTGAGTTCCCTTTCAGTGGACTTTGCCGAGCGTATGGTCCACCTGGAGGCCGAGATTCACCGTCTCGCCGGGCGCCAGTTCAACGTGGCCTCGCCCAAACAACTGGGAGAAATCCTGTTCGATGAACTGGGCCTGCCGGGGGGTAAAAAAGGCAAGACCGGAGCCTGGGGAACCGGGGCCGATGTGCTCGATGATCTGGTCGCCGGCGGCCATGATTTGCCACAACAGGTATTGTCCTGGCGCCAGCTTGCGAAGCTCAAGAGCACCTACACCGACGCCCTGATAAAACAGATCAATCCCCGGACCGGCCGGGTCCACACATCCTACGCCCAGGCCACCACCTCGACCGGGCGATTAAGCTCATCGGACCCTAATTTGCAAAACATCCCGATCCGCACAGAAGAAGGCCGCAAAATCCGACAGGCTTTCATTCCAGCTCCGCAACATACTCTTGTTTCTGCCGATTATTCCCAGATCGAATTACGATTGCTGGCCCACGTTGCCGACATCGAAGTCTTGAAACAGGCCTTTCGCGACGGCCTGGACATTCATGCCATAACGGCCAGCCAGGTCTTCGGCGTTCCCCTTGACGACATGGACCCCATGGTTCGGCGCAATGCCAAAGCCATCAACTTCGGGATTATTTATGGTATTTCTGCCTTCGGACTGGCCCGCCAGCTCGGCATTTCCCGCAGCCAGGCCCAGGGCTTCATCGAGGCTTATTTCGAACGTTACCCCGGTATTCGCCATTATATGGACACCACCATTGAGCAGGCCCGAAAATTTGGCTACGTTGAAACCTTGTTTGGGCGGCGCTGTCACACACCGGAGATAAATGACCGCCAGCCCAATCGACGCGGTTTTGCCGAACGTGCTGCCATCAATGCCCCCATCCAGGGTGGTGCGGCCGACATTATCAAGCGGGCCATGATCGAGCTGCCCGGGCACCTTGAAAGGGCGGGCCTAAAAGCCCACATGTTATTACAGGTTCATGATGAACTGGTCTTCGAAATCCCCGACCATGAACTGGAAAAAACCATCCCGGTTATCCGCCGGGTTATGGAAAATGCTGCAAATCTCGACGTTCCGTTAATTGTCGATGTGGGAAGTGGTTCTAACTGGGACAAGGCCCATTAGAATTAGAAGCATTAATGAACAATGTCCGCAAGGATGAATTTTTTTATATACCATCGCCAAACAAAAATCCTGGATACATCACCATATCATCAAATATATATATATTATTCGCAGTTTCTGATAGTGTATTATCACCGAATGAATATTACATACCACTTAAAATTAATAAAAGATTTCTTGTGAATTGTTCGTTCCCAGTAAAAATCTAAAGAGACCTTAACGTAAGAGATTTTAATGACATCGGTTAAGCACAACAAGGGTTATCCAGAAATTCATCCTGTCGCCAGTGACAACGTATCCCATACGGCGCTGGACTGTATGCCCTATCCTGTGTTCTGTCTGGATGTGGTGGAAATCAATTCCCATTCATTCAAATCCATGGTCGGCACGGCCCTGAACGGCATGGCGCACGAAACCTTCCTTATGGATAACCAGGGCAACAACACAATCCATATGCGTGCCTTGATCTGCAAAAGGGATCATGGAAAATTCACCTCCCAGTTATCTTTCCTGATGCATAGCAAAACATCAATAACCAATGAATTCCGGTTAAAGACCCAATTCGGTAAAAAACATTTCAACATCCTGATGACCATCTCGGATCAGCCCGTCGGTCACCAACAAATTTTTCTCGTGATACAGCCCAGCGCATCGGATGAATTAAAACTGGCACTGGACAAGGCCGCCGATCAGCACCGTGAAGAAGCCACCGGAGTTGTCACCACCCTGTTGGCGAAAATCAGCCATGACCTGCGCACGCCATTGAATTCCATCATCGGTTTTTCCCAAATGATCGAAGATGAAATGCTGGGGCCTGTTGGAACCGCACAATACCGGGAATATGCCACGATGATCAGCAAGTCTGGCCGGGGCTTGCTCGACCAGTTTAACGAGCAAACTTCTCGGGAACGGCTGGCCAAACTTCAAAACCATGATGCTTATGATAACTATGAGCAAATAATCGAGCTGTCGCCGGATATGATCTGTATCTGTAGCGATGGTATATTTACCAAAATCAATGCCGCCGGTGTTGCCTTGCTGGGCATGTGGGATGCCCAGGACCTGGAAGGCCGGAATTTTAACGATTTTGTACATAATGATTATAAGTCAATCGTCACCAACAACATGACTGATATGATTGATGAAGAACGCATGATCCCCATGAAGCTTATTCGCGGTGATGGCCGTGAAGTCGCCGTGGAGATTAATGTTCTGCCATATCAGGCAAACGATGATGGGTACCAAAACAGCGTTATCATGATGGCCCGCGATATGACCGAGCGCCAGCGCGCGACCATCGCGACCATCGACCGGGAAGAACAGATTCGCAAAACCATGGATACCGTTGCCGATGGCATTGTGATCGTTGACTCACTGGGTAAAATCGAAGCCTTGAATCTTTCCGGCGAAAATATCTTTAATTGCAGCCACGGTGAGCTCATCGGGAGCAACTTCAGTGCCCTGCTTGACAACGCGGTCACGGAAGAAAAAGAGTTAACGTTTGCCCAGGTGCTGGACCACGATGGCGCACCCCTAGCCATGAACACCTTGTATGAGCTACGCGGCAAACGACAGGGCGAGGAAACCCCATTCCCCCTGGAAATTACCCTGAACGAGCTGAATCTTGGCACACGAAACCTACTGATCGGTTCCTTTCGCGATATTTCGAAACGTAAAAAGCAGGAGCAAAAACTCCTGGACCTGGCGACCAGAGACCCATTGAGCGGGTTGGCAAACCGGTATTTATTCGAACAATGCATTAATAAATCCATCGTGAATGCTGACCAGGCGGGCGAACGCTTTGCCATCATGAACATCGATTTAAACAACTTCAAGAATGTCAACGAAGCCTTTGGCCACGTGTTCGGGGATAAATTACTGGTTTCCATCAGCAAACGCCTGGTGGCAATCATCGACAATAACACCACGCTGTTTCATATGGGCAGTGATGATTTTTATATTCTGGTTGAAGGCAACCCCGATGCTACCTCGCTGGAAACTATCGCCAAGCACATTATCTCTCAGGTAGCCCTGCCTTTAAGCGTTGACGACAAGGAAATATTCACCTCGTGCACCATTGGCATCTGCATTTACCCTGACACCGCCAAGGACAGAATCGAGCTTATGCAGCATACCGATAGCGCGATTTATCATGCAAAAAAGACCGACCCTGGCGGTCATGTTTTCTTCGCCGAACATTTAAGCCAGCAAGCCCAACGCCGACTTGATATTGAACGCAACCTGCGCCGGGCCGTCGAACGTATGGAGTTTCACCTGCTTTACCAGCCCAAAGTCGATCTGAAGACCGGAATATTTACCGGTTGCGAAGCGCTGATCCGTTGGGAATGCAGAGAATTAGGCTCGGTCTATCCCGATGAATTCATCCCCATTGCGGAGCACACCGGGCTGATCATCGAAATCGGTCAGTGGGTCATGGATGAGGCTTGCAAGCAAGGTAGTTTCTGGATGAATAACGGACTGCCCAACATCAAGGTGGCGGTGAACCTGTCGGCTATTCAATTCCAGCATGGCGATCTGGAGGAACGCATTCTCAAGTCACTGTCCGATGCAAATTATCCGGCCACACAGCTTGATGTGGAATTGACAGAAAGCATGTTAATCGAAAACCCCGAACATACCATAAGCACACTCAATGCGCTAAAAAGTCACGGCATGACTACATCCATGGATGATTTCGGCACTGGTTATTCATCTCTCAGCTACCTGACCCGCTTCCCGCTGGATTACCTGAAAGTGGATCGTTCATTCGTCATGAACCTGCCCGACGACAAAGATGCCGCGGCTCTGGTTCGCGCCATCATCACCATGGCAAAACAATTGGGTGTTGAGCTTATTGCCGAGGGCATTGAGACCAAAAGCCAGGAAACATTCCTCAATGCACTGGGTTGCGAGACCGGGCAGGGATATTTATTTGGCAAACCCATGACGGCGGAAGAGTTCAAAAAACTGGCGCTTAAAAGTTTTCACTGACCAGCCGTCAGGTTGTGTTGTGCGGCCATATACTAAAGCCCCTCTATCAGTCATTAGTCAGGTGTCATTCAGCAAGGCGTCAACCTCGTCCTGGTCGATATTATGATGACCATTGATGATGCCACTGACGACGTCCATGGCCTGCTGTACGGTTCGCGACTGATATGAAACGGTTTCGCGGAGAAAATCGATGTTGCCGCTCTCCAGGTCTTTTTCAATAATGTCGATCCCTTTAATCACCATGGAGTCCAGATGGGCAACGGCATCTTCAAAGGCATCTTTATAAGCCGTTGGAACAAATTCATAGGCTTCGATTGCCAGTTCGCAATCGGCAATGGTGGCCACCCTGAAATGGTCCTTATATGATTTAGGTGTCCAGTCATGAGCATCTTCCAGAAGCTCCGGCATGTCGGGAATCATTTCCAGCAACATAATGACTTCATTGAAATGATTCAGGTAATCGGTCGCCAACAGCGTCTTGGCGTTGACATTCGTACCCTCCGCCCGGTTTTTGAATACCAGGTACTGAGGATCGTTCAGAGTTATAATATGTCTGTTTTTTGATCTGTATATATTTGACATTTGTAATTTTTTTTAGATATGAATATCTTCATACGCACAATATTACAGTAGATTAGCAAGTCCTCATAGGTTACGTCTACACTGTATTATAGATTTTCTTTGATTCTACCATCGCAATACCTTGTGAGCCCCGTTGAAATAAGGCAATCTCGGCGCAAAGACACAATACAGGCATCATAAAACCCATGAGCGACAATCGAGTATACATTTATGACGTTACATTACGTGACGGCGCACAGACACAAGGTGTTGATTTCAGCAGTCAGGACAAGATCGTAATCTCGCGTATCCTCGATGCCATCGGCATCGATTATATCGAAGGCGGATGGCCCGGGGCTAACCCTACGGATGACGCCTTTTTTGCCAATCTGCCAACGCTCAAAACATCACAATATGCGGCCTTCGGCATGACCCGGCGCAGTGGGCGTAGCACGGAAAATGACCCCGGCCTGAACGCCCTGCTCGGCGTTGATACACCCCTGATCTGTATGGTCGGCAAAACCTGGGATTTCCATGTTGATGTGGCACTTGGCATTGAACGGTCCGAGAACATCTCCATGATCACCGACAGCGTCAAGGCCGTCAGCAACCATAATAAACAAGCCCTGTTTGACGCCGAGCATTTTTTTGATGGTTATAAAGACAATCCTGAATATGCCATGGCATGCATTACCGCAGCCTTTGAAGCCGGGGCTCGCTGGGTGGTGCTGTGCGATACCAACGGCGGCACCCTGCCCCATGAGATCGAGGCCATCGTGACTGGGGTCTGCGCGGTTATTCCGGGCGATCACGTGGGCATTCATTGTCATGATGACACCGCCAACGCAGTAGCAAATACCCTGGCCGCCGTGCGTGCCGGTGCACGCCAGGTGCAAGGTGCCATGAACGGTCTGGGTGAACGTTGCGGCAACGCCAACCTGGTCACCATCATCCCGACCCTGAAGCTCAAGATGGGCTATGATATCGGTATTACGTCCGAACAATTGAAAAAACTGACCCACGCCTCGCACGTTGTCGATGAACGGCTTGGTCGTTCATCGAACAAATCGGCCCCTTATGTGGGTTCGTCGGCCTTTGCCCATAAAGGCGGCCTGCATGTCTCAGCCGTTGAAAAAGACCCGCGTACCTACGAACATGTGGAACCCGAAAGTGTGGGTAACGTGCGCCATATCGTGGTTTCCGATCAGGCCGGTCGGGCCAATATCCTGGCCAGGTTTCGTGAAATCGGTATTGATGTTGACCCCAAAGACCCCCGGCTGGGCCGCCTGGTCGATCTGGTCAAGGAACGGGAATTTGAGGGCTATGCCTATGACGGGGCCGAGGCCAGTTTCGAATTACTGGCGCGCCGCGAACTGGGTGAGATCCCCGATTATTTCCATTGTAAAAGTTTCCGGGTCATCGATGACCGAAGGTGGAATACCAAAGGCGATCTGATCACCATGTCTGAGGCAACCGTTAAATTGGTTGTTGACGGCCAGGAACACATGACCGTTGCCGAGGGCAACGGCCCGGTCAATGCATTGGACGCGGCTTTGCGCAAAGTATTACTGCCTCGCTATCCCATACTGGAAGGCCTGTCCCTGAGCGACTTCAAGGTCCGCATCCTGACACCCGGTGACGGCACCGGAGCCATAACCCGGGTCATGATCGAAACCACCGATTCCAATGGCATTCCTGACAACTCCGGCAGCACCGTACAAAGCTGGAACACCATCGGGGTCTCACCCAATATTATCGATGCCTCCTATAATGCCCTGCGCGACAGTTTGATATTCAAGTTGTTCCGGGAAAAGATTTCCCTGTGATGGCTGAAGCCAAAAGCAGCCCATCTGGTCTAACCGAAACCGGATCTACTGCCACAACCAACGCCCCGGTAATAATTCTGGTCGACCCGCAACTGGGCGAAAACATCGGCATGTGTTGTCGCGCCATGTTGAACAATGGCCTGAGCGAACTCAGGCTGGTTAATCCGCGTGATGGCTGGCCCAATGAAAAAGCCCGGGCCAGTGCGTCGGGCGCGGATCTGGTGATCGATCAAACCAAGGTTTATACCACAACCCGCGACGCCATTGCCGATCTGCAACTGGTTTATGCGACCACCGCCCGCCCGCGTGACTCATCACAATCCATCGCCACCCCACGAGAGGCCGCAAGTGCTTTGCATAGTGCGGCGAACGACGACCGCAAATCGGGAATTATCTTTGGCCCCGAGGCCATGGGCCTTAAAAACGACGATGTGGTGCTCGCCGATGCCCTGTTGGTGGTGCCCCTGAACCCGGCGTTTAAATCGCTCAATCTGGCACAGGCGGTTTTTTGTATCAGCTATGAATGGTATCAGGCCAGCCTGGGCGATAGCGAGAGCGAGCGCAAGGCAAGCCTGCCAGCCCCGCCGGTTGAGCGCACCCGGTTGGCTGACAAGCAGGATCTGATTAACATGTTTGAACATCTGGAGAGCGAACTGGATGCTTGCGGGTTCCTGCGTCCACCGGAAAAACGCCCGGCCATGGTGCGCAATATCCGGACTATTTTCCAGCGCGCCCAAATGACCGATCAGGAAGTCCGTACCATGCGCGGCATCATCTCCGGGCTGGTCCGTAAACATTTGCGTTAGCCTGCATCAGGATTAGCTCAACGGCGCGTGGCGAAAAAATCCTTCAACAGCTCGCTGGCAGCCAGTTCACCAATCCCGCCGTAGACCTGTGGAGCGTGGTGACAGCTCGACTGGGAAAACATCTGCGGTCCGTGTTCCACACCGCCGCCCTTGGGATCATAGGCCGCAAAATACAGCCTGCGGATGCGGGCCAGTGATATGGCCGTCGCACACATACCGCATGGTTCCAGCGTGACATAAAGATCACAATGACCGAGACGGGGCGTGCTGAGCTTTGCGCAGGCTTCCCGGATCACCAGCATTTCGGCGTGGGCCGTGGGGTCATGATCGGCTTCGACCCGATTACCGTGACTTGAGATAACCTCACCACTGAGCGTATCGATCAGGACAGCCCCGACCGGCACATCGCCACGTTCACCAGCCCGGCGGGCCGCCTGCAAGGCCTGCAACATATAAGGATTATCTGTTAAGTTTTTTGTCATGATCGTCACAGTCTCGTCATGACAGGACGCAATGCAAGTGCTAATGTCGCGCCGGGCCTCATGCCCACAAGAAAGATATCAATGACAGACAAAACAAAAAATTCAAACGTAACTGCCGACGGCGAACGCATTGCCAAGGTCATGGCCCGTGCCGGATTGTGTTCCCGCCGCGAAGCCGAACGCTGGATCAATGATGGCCGCGTCAGCGTCGATGGAAAGCTGCTCGAAAGTCCGGCCTTTACCGTCACCGGTGCCAATATCATCACCGTCGATGGCAATCCCATCACCGATAAACAGGAAACCAAACTGTGGCGCTATCACAAGCCTGCCGGATTGATCGTCAGCCACAATGACCCGGAGGGCCGCGAGACTGTGTTCGACAAAATGCCCCCCGGAATGCCACGTGTCATATCGGTTGGGCGGCTCGACTACACCTCGGAAGGTTTGCTGTTGATGACCAACAACGGCGAACTGGCCCGCCACATGGAAAAACCGCAAACCGGCTGGATCCGGCGTTATCGGGTCCGGGTCAATGGCCGGGTCGATGAGGACCAATTAACCAAACTGGCAAAAGGCGTCACCATTT
This sequence comes from Alphaproteobacteria bacterium, assembly GCA_024279135.1. Taxonomy (GTDB): domain Bacteria; phylum Pseudomonadota; class Alphaproteobacteria; order Rhodospirillales; family Casp-alpha2; genus JABJOR01. The sequence goes on along the minus strand of JAJRRU010000010.1, from coordinate 180,238 downwards.
CCGGCATACGGTATGGTGCCATCCGGGCCACACTGGACAGTCAAAAGGGTGCTAACGCCTGGCTGACCTTATCCCTGACGGAAGGTAAAAACCGCGAAATCCGGGTGGTCATGGAACACCTGGGTTATCAGGTGACCCGGCTCATACGCACCACTTACGGTCCGTTTCAACTGGGCAGCATGGCGCGCGGGGCGGTCACCGAGGTTGCCCGGCGCATGTTGAAAGACAGCCTGCCCAAAGACTTCAAGCTGGATTAGCGACCATGCGGATAATCGCAGGCAGCCATCGCGGACGTGCCCTGAAAGCCCCCTCAGGCGAGGCTGTGCGCCCCACGTCCGACCGGGCGCGTAGTGCGATTTTTAATATCCTGCTTAACGGTAAACCAGCCGTGGATTTTGATGGTATCACCGTGCTCGATATCTTTGCCGGGTCCGGTGCACTGGGTCTGGAAGCCCTGTCTCGTGGTGCGCACAGAGCCGTGTTTGTGGACACCTCGCGCGAGGCCATTAGCTGTATCGGTGCCAATGCCGCCAGCCTAGATATGAATGCAAACTGTTTGATGATCCGCCAGGATGGCATCAATCCCGGGCGAGTTCCTTTTGCTATGGTTTGTCCAGCCGCACTGGCATTCCTCGATCCACCCTACGGACTGGGCCTGATAGAGCCAAGCCTGAAGGCATTTCAGACCAAAGGCTGGCTCGCCGATCAAGCCGTGGTGGTGATCGAAACCGAGGCAGATTATCAGTTCACCACACCCGACGGATTTGAGCTGATCGATACACGAACCTATGGGGCCGCACGGATGACGTTTCTGCGTAACATGCCTGACAATCCCTAAGGTCAGGACCCTAGTTGGGCATGGCCAGTGCCAATCGTCTGCGCGAGTAGGTGAAATAAAGTGCCGCCACGATCACCAGATTAATGCCACCCGCCAGTGCCGCATTGGTATAGGTAAGGGTATAATTCCCGGTCATGTCAAAGAAAAATCCGCCCTGATAACCGCCGATCCCGTGACCCAGGAATCCAAATAAACTGACGATACCAAGGGCTGAGGCCCGCCGGGCAAGGGGTGTCAAAACCCGCACACAGACCAGCAACCCAGTCATCACCCCGGCATAGCCGAAACCGTAGATCGCAGCAAACAGGTAAAACCCGTCAAGAGTATCGATATACAAGAACCCAACGACCAGTAGTGTCTGCCAGCACGAGGCAATCCAGTATGCCCTGATGGCGCCAATCATATCGGCCAGCTTGCCAAATGCGATGCGCCCCAGGATAGCAACGATCAACATCAAAAAAATCACACTGCCTGCATCTTCCAGGGAAAAACCCCGGTCCTGGATTAACGGCACCAGATGGATCAAGGGCACGGACATGCAGATACAGCAAAAAAGCACCGCAATACCAAGCCACCTCACGGCCACTTTGGGCGGTAGAACGGTGGGGTTCTCATCATCTGACACGTCATGGCCTGTTGCGGCCACAGCGTTGTTTCGTGGTGGTTGGCGGATCAACATGGCTAACGGTAAAAGCACAATCAGCATGATGACCGCCATAGTCACCAAGGCACCGCGCCAGCCCATCATGCCGATCAGAACCGCAACACCAAAAGGCACCGCGCCCTGACCCAACGCCTGGCCCGCAGATGCAATGCCCAGTGCCAGCCCCGGATTGTTCACAAACCAGTTGCCCACATTGGCGAGCAGGGGTGTGTATAACGATCCGGCACCAAAGACCCCGGCTACGAAAAATATCACATAGAACTGCCACAGGTCATGAGCCATTGAGGCAGCCAGGACACACAAACCCAGAACCACCGCACCGATCAGACATACCCGCCGGGTTGAGGTCTGGTCTGCAACCTTGCCCATGACCACCCCGCCGATAGCCAGCCCCATCAGACCGGAAAAATTAATCAACGCTACCGAGCCGCGTTGCCAGCCAAACTCATCATGAAGGGGGATAAAAAATACCGAAACACCGTTAACCATCAACCCCATGCTGAGTGCCAGTATGATGGCAGAAACTACCACAATGACCCAGCGGTAGGCATGTTCGGGGGATGGGTGAGGAGCAGACGACATGAGGGTTTTATCCTAGCGCCTGCCAAAAAGTTTTTCGATATCGTGTAATTTCAGCGCTACGTAAGTCGGGCGGCCATGGCTGCACTGACCGGAATGAGGCGTGGCTTCCATCTCGCGCAACAGGGCGTTCATTTCAGCACCATTCATGATCCGGCCAGCCCGCACGCTGCCGTGACAGGCCATGGACGCAACCACATCACCGAGCCGGTCTTTCAGGCTCAACGCTTCATCCATTTCGCTCAGATCATCGGCCAGATCCAGAATCATACCCTTCACATCCGTATCACCCAGCAAAGCCGGAGTTTCGCGAACAACGATGGTCGCCGGACCAAAACCCTCGATGACCAGACCCAGTTCGGCCAGTTCATGGGCTCGCTCAAGCAACCGCGCCACGGCGGCTTCGTCCAGCTCGATAACCTCGGGGATCAACAACCCTTGCCGGGCCACCCCGCCACTTTCCAGTGCCGCTTTAAGGCGCTCATGGACCAGCCGCTCATGGGCGGCGTGCTGATCGACGATTACGATACCGTCGCTTGTTTGCGATACGATATAAGTGGCGTGCAGCTGACCACGCGCCACACCCAGCGGATAATCATCCGGGATGTCGTCGTGGGGTGTTAAATCTTCGACCTGACGGGCCTGCGGGGGGGCGTTGCGGTCGTCTAACGGACGGTGGAATTCCTGGGAGCGATCCGACAGGGTTTGTGACATAGAGCCTGACGGGCGTGACGTCCCCCAAAACTGATAGGACGCCGGGGTCGTTTTAAAAGCCCCCAAAGCGGCATCACTGACGGTGCTTGAGGCGCGGTGCCCAGCATCTGCCAGCCCATGTTTTAAGGCCCCGACAATCAACCCGCGGACCAGCCCGGCATCACGAAACCGAACCTCGGTTTTAGCCGGGTGCACATTGACATCGACCGCCTCACCGGGCAGTTCGAGAAACAGCGCGACCAGCGGATAACGATCCGACGCCAGAAAATCCCGATACGCCCCGCGCACGGCACCGACCAGCAATTTATCACGAACCGGGCGGCCATTGACAAACAGGAATTGCTTGGCCCCATTGCCCCGGTTCAGGGTTGGCAACGAGGCATGACCGGTCAGCCTCACACCCTGGCGCTCTGCTTCGATGGTCATTGCGTTGTCGGCAAAATCGCGCCCCATGATCGCCATCAGACGCACCATCCGGGCGGAAAACAACTCGCCTTGCGCGGGCGCCAGCTTGATCAGATGACGATTGCCATCCGAAAGGGTAAAGCCAATGTTCGGGTTGGCCATGGCCAGCCGGTTAAGAATTTCCACCGCCTGGTTTTGTTCGGCGCGAACCGATTTCATGAACTTCAGACGAGCCGGTGTGGCATAGAATAAATCACGCACCTCGACGCTGGTTCCCTGGGCATGGGCGGCAGGCTCGGGGTCTGACTTGCGGCCACCCTGCACGGTGATCTTCCAGGCTTCATCAGTACCGGTGCGTCGCGATGTGATAACCAGCCGGGCCACCGCGCCGATAGACGGCAGGGCTTCACCGCGAAACCCCAGTGAGTTGATGGTGACCAGGTCATCGTCGGGTAATTTTGATGTGGCGTGACGCTCGATGGCCAGGCTCAACTCATTGGCTGTCATGCCACAGCCATCATCGAGCACCGAAATCAGGCTCTGACCGCCATCGCGCAAGGTCACGTCAATATGGCTGGCCCCGGCATCAATGCTGTTTTCACACAACTCCTTGACCACCGAAGCCGGACGCTCGACGACCTCACCAGCGGCGATGCGATTGATCAGGGTCTCGGGCAACAAGCGCAGGACCATGGGATTTACAAACCTTCAGGTTGGCCGACAATAATAAACGTCAATCGCTCCGCATCAAGTAACTTGCCTGCGACCCGGTTGACATCGTCTTGTGTCACGGCCTCGATCAAACCATTTCGCCGGTCAAAAAAGTCTGCCCCCAGTCCCTCCAGATCAACCCCGAGCAACATGCCGGCTATCATCCCATTTGAAGAAAACCGCAAAGGATATGAGCCGGTCAGATAGGTTTTGGCATTTTCCAGTTCTTCAGCCGTGATACCCTGTTCGGCCATCAAGGCCCATTGCTGGCGCACCACGGCCAGGGTCTGGCTGACACTTTCATTAGCCGTACCGGCACCACCGATATATAACGCGGCGCTATCCATGGGTGTCAGATAACTGTAAACCGAATAGGCCAGTCCCCGTTTTTCACGCACCTCACGGTACAGGCGGGAAATAAACCCGCCACCGCCCAGGGTATAATTCATCACGTAGGCGGCATAAAAATCCGGGTCATCGCGCAACAGACCGGGTTGGGCGAAAACGATAGCACTCTGCGGCACGGGCTTGTTGATAACCTGCTCGCCACCGCTGGAATGTACCGTTGCGGGTGGCAGCTTCCAGGGTGTTGCCTTGGCCGGCAAATCACCAAATATAGTGCCCAGTACGGTTTTCAACTCCGCTGCGGTTATGTCCCCGGTAACACCAATATGCAGGTTATTACGAGCCAGACGCCGAGCCACAAAACCCTGTAAATCTGTACTGGTTATGGCCTCGACAGTCTCACGGTTACCCTTGGACGGCCGACCATAGGGATGATCTGCGAACATGGATTTGTATAATGCCTGGTGTGCGATGGTATTGGGGTTTTCACTGCTCTGGGCGATGCCCGACAAAATCTGGCCGCGGATACGCTCGACCGGTTCCGCATCGAACCGGGGACTGGTCAGGGCCAGTTTGAGCAGGGCGAAAGCCTCGTCGCGGTTTTCACTCAACGTGGTCAGGCTACCGCCAAAGGTATCAAATCCGGCACTGAAACTGAGCCGGATGGAGGCGTCTTCGAGGCGCTCCTGAAAAGCCTGGCTGTCCAGATCACCCGCCCCTTCATCGAGCAGGCCGGAAACCAGATTGGCCAGTCCGACACGCGTTTCAGGGTCCAGCGCACTGCCGCCGTGAAAGGCGAAACGAAACGCGATGATCGGGTTGCTGTGATCTTCCACCAACAGGGCCGAAAATCCCAGGCCTGTTTTGACACGCTGAACCTCGACGGCGTGCGCCGGTCCGCCCCACAAACCAAGAATGAAAACCAGAATACTGAAACGGATCATGACATCATTCCTCTTCTTTGGGCAGCAGCAGGGATGTTACGGAGCGTTGTTTATCAAACACCGTCTGTGCGGCCGACAATACATCTGCGGTGCTCAGCGCGGCTATACGCTCGGGCCAGCTTTCCACATCCTCGATGGTTTGCCCGGTGGTCAGGGCCGCGCCCAGGACTCTGGCCCCAGTCGAAAGGGAATCCCGGGCATAAACAGCACTGGCCTTCATGGCGCGAACCGATCGTTTCAATTCCTTATCGGTAATCCCCTCGGCCATAATCTTTTCAATCTCAGCGGTGATGGCAGCCTCGATCTGGGCCATGGAGACACCGGGACGGGGGCTGGCGTATAGGGTAAAAACCCCCGGCCCGAGACGGTCGGCGGCATAATAAGCTCCGGTTCCGATGGCCAGCTTGTCGTTAATGATCAACGCCTTGTATAACCGTGACGTCGCCCCGCCGCCAAGCACATCGGCCAGGACTTCAAGTCCATAGGCATATTTCGTTTCACCGGTTTGATAACTGGGAGCGATATATGTGCGTTGCCAGACGGGCTGGCGGACCCGGTCGTCATAATATGTCACTTCGCGCTCGGCCCGTTGCGGCGGCTCGACAGGTCGCGATCGTAGGGGTGTATCGGCACGCGGAATAACACCGTAATATTTTTCCGCCAGAGGTCGTAAAGCCTCGGCGGTAATGTCCCCGGCAACCACCAGGATGGCATTGTTGGGTGCGTACCAGCGGCGGTAAAAATTGATGATGGCCTGATGATCCAGGGCGCGAATTTCGTGCTCCCAGCCGATCACCGGTCGGCGATAGGGGTAATTGAGATACAGGGCCGCATTGGCCTGTTCGCGCAATATAGCCGACGGGTTGTTGTCCACCCGCGAGCGGCGCTCCTCCAGAACCACCAGACGCTCGGTCGATACCATGTCATCCGATAGCACCAGATTGGTCATGCGGTCGGCTTCAAGCTCCATAACCAGTTCCAGACGCGAGCGCGCAACGCTCTGGTGATAAGCCGTGTAATCTGTCGATGTAAAGGCGTTTTCCTGACCGCCATTACGCGCCACCAGAGCCGAAAATTCACCATCAGGAAAACGCGGTGTGCCCTTGAACATCAAGTGTTCCAGCAAATGTGCGATACCGGATTCTCCGGGGCCTTCATCGGCAGAACCCACGGCGTACCACACCATATGGGTGACCACCGGAACCCGGTGATTGGGAATAACGACAACCTGCATACCGTTTTTCAGGGTGAACGTCTCGGGTGAAAACACCGCAGCCCTGGCATTATCGGACAGGCCAATAACCAGATACAGGGTGAGGCACAGGCTAACCAGCCATTTTGAATTCATACCAGCAAACCTTGATACAGGGGGTTAAGTCTAAAGTCAGAACAGATCTTGAAGTATACTCTTGCGGCGTCTTTCGATGGTCGGCACCTCACCCGTCGTCAGGGGTTGCCCGAGAGCCTGATTTTCCTGCAAACGTTTGTTTTCAAGTGTGGGGTCGACCTCCAGGCCATAATCCGAAGCCTCGCCCCAGAACATGATACGCTCAATGACCGTGCCGTCTTCCAGAGCCAGAACCGATGTTTCCCGATCAACCAGATCACGAATACCGGGTTCGGTATTGAGCGCCCCGGCATCACGCAGGAAACTTTGAATGCCCGATGTAGGCCCACCACTTTGTGTGTCTATGGTTGACGAGTTGATGGAGCCGAGAACAATTTTTTGCGCCGTATCGCCGGGATTGGTTTCCTGGGGGCGTTTTATACCAGGGTCGGGGACACGCAGTTTATACTCCGGCGGAATGCTCAGCGGTGCACGGGTATATACGGCAAATTCATCGGGGGCCTGTTTGCCCTGAATGAAAACCTCGCGCACGCCGCAAGCCGTGGTCAGAAAGCTGGTAAGGCAGACGGCAAGTAAAGCCGTTTTCTGGTATCTGATACTCATGTATTCTCCGCAGAATCATTTGACCGATCATTCGATTCTCTATTGTCCGACTTTGTGAGCAGAGAATCAAGAACCAGTATGACGGCGCCGATGGTTATGCCCGAATCGGCCACATTAAAAGCTGGCCAGTGATAACCCGCCACATGGACATCGAGAAAGTCAAAAACCGCGCCATAGTTTAAACGATCAATGACATTGCCGATGGCCCCGCCAATGATCAACCCGATAGCCACCACGGCATGGCGGGTCTCGGCAGCGCGCAACCAGTGAACCAGAAAGCCCACGATAACCAGAGCCATTATGCTCAACAACCAGGACATCCACGGTATATCGCTGCTCAACAGACCGAAACTGATGCCCCGGTTCCAACCGCTGACCAGATTAAAAAAAGGTGTCAACGGTATGACCCGGGGTGGCTGCATGACGTATTCGAGAATCCACCACTTAGATAACTGGTCGATAGCAAAAACTATACAGGCAATGATTAACCCGTTGCGGATTGGTTTATTAATCATGACCGTCATGATGATTCTCGTACCACATCACTACACCGGCCACAGACTTCCGGGTGCTCGGGGTTGCTGCCAACATCGGGCAGGAATTTCCAGCACCGGATACATTTATCGCCTTCCGCCAGATTTGGTACAACAGCTAGTCCGTCAATCTCGGTATTACAGAATGCGTCCTGAGGGGCCTCGCCATGGACAAATGTCGCGCTTGAGGTAATAAACAGATCGGCTATTTCGCTGGCCGATAATCCAGCCACGGCCTCGTGATATTGTGGCCCGGCATAAATCTCTGGTGCGGCCTGCAAGCTGGAGCGGATGCGTTTTTCTGCCCGTTCCACTTCCAGCGCACCGGTCACCACACTGCGCAGCTCACGGATAATTTTCCACCGTTCATTCAGCTCCTCATCGCGCCACGACGACGGAACCGGGGCAAAATCCTGCAAGTGCACACTGGGCGCATCCTGGCCATAACGTGCCTGCCAGACTTCCTCGGCGGTAAAACAGATAAACGGGGCCAGCCAGGTGGTCAGACAATTAAACAGGGTATCGAGCACCGTTCTAGCGGCCCGGCGGTTGATGGAGTCCACACCATCGCAATACAGGCTGTCCTTGCGAATATCCAGATAGAACGCCGACAGGTCCACCGAGCAGAAATAGTGCAGTTCGGCAAACAGGTGATGGAATTCGAAGTTATCACAGGCTTCGCGGATTTTCGTATCCATTTCCCATAACCGGTGCAAAACCCAGCGATCAAGATCGGGCATTTGGGTGATATCGAGCCGTTCGTCGGCGCTGAAATCGTTCAAATTTCCCAGCAGGAAACGCAAGGTGTTGCGCAACCGACGATAGATATCGGAATGATGTTTAATGATCTCCGGGCCGATTCTCAGGTCGTCGGAATAATCCGATCCGACCACCCACAAGCGCAGAATATCCGCGCCATGCTGGTTGATAATATCAAAGGGTGAGACAACATTGCCCAGTGATTTGGACATTTTCTGACCATCTCCGGCCATCACGAACCCATGGGTCAGGACCGCATCATAAGGTGCCCGGTCACGGGTTCCACACGATTCCAATAATGATGAATGGAACCATCCGCGGTGCTGGTCAGTGCCTTCCAGGTACAACGATGCCGGTGACGACAAATCTTCGCGATCTTCCAGCACAAAACTATGGGTACACCCGGAATCGAACCACACATCGAGAATATCGCCGACCTGTTCAAAATCATCCACATGGTATTCATCACCCAGGAAGCGCGATGGATCGGAGGTATACCAGGCATCGGCCCCTTCGGCTTCAAAGGCTTCGACGATGCGCTCCATGACGGCCGGGTCGCGCAAGGGTTCGCCGGTTTCCTTATGGGTAAAGACCGCGATAGGCACACCCCAGGCACGCTGGCGTGATACACACCAGTCGGGCCGGTCGGCAATCATGGAATGCAACCGCTTGCGACCCGAAGCTGGAATAAACCGGGTCTCGGCAATGCCTTTCAGGGCTTTTTCGCGCAGGTCGTTTTCAGCCATGGAGATAAACCACTGGGAGGTATTGCGGTAAATCAGCGGGGCCTTGGAACGCCAGCTATGGGGGTAGCGGTGAACCAGCTTGCCCTTGGCCAGCAGGCCACCGGCATCGGCGATGGCCTGGGCCACCTGGTCATTGACTTTGTACACATGACCACCGGCAAATAACGGCACGTGCTCGTAGAAACAGCCATCCTCACCCACGGTCTGCGGCACTTCGATGCCATTGGCTGATCCCAGCACCCAGTCATCGACGCCGTGGCCCGGGGCAATATGCACGATGCCGGTGCCATCTTCGGTGGTCGCGAAATCGGCCGACAACACGGGCACATCGAAATCATATCCCTGGCCGTGCAAGGGATGCTCGCACACGGTTCCGAGCATGTCGGCACCTTTCAGGCTGGCCTTCGTGGCATACCCTTCGATTTTCGTGGTAGCACAAAAATCGTCCAGCCGCAGGGTGGCGATCACCAGCTTTTCACCAACCCGGGCCAGACTGTCGTCGGCCACGTCCGATACTGTGATCACGCTGTAATCGATGTCCGGACCCACGGCAACGGCACGGTTACCCGGCATGGTCCACGGTGTGGTGGTCCAGATTACAATGGCTGCCCCGTCAAGATCGGGCTTTGCAGCTTTGCGAACCGGGAACCGCACATGAATGGTAGTCGAGGTGTGATCGTGATATTCGACCTCGGCCTCGGCCAGGGCGGTTTTTTCCACCGGCGACCACATCACCGGTTTGGCCCCTTTATAGAGCGAACCGTTCATCAGGAATTTGCCGAGCTCTGAAACGATGCGGGCTTCGGCAGCGTGGGTCATGGTCGTATAAGGATTGTCCCAGTCGCCGAGAATGCCCAGACGCTTGAACTCCTCGCGCTGAATGTCGATCCATTTCTGGGCGAAATCGCGGCATTCCTGACGAAATTCCACGACCGACACATCGTCCTTGTTTTTACCTTTTTTGCGGTACTGTTCTTCAATTTTCCACTCGATAGGAAGACCGTGACAATCCCAACCAGGCACATATACCGCGTCCCGGCCCATCATCTGTTGCGAGCGCGATATGACATCCTTCAGAATTTTATTGAGCGCATGACCGATATGCAGATGCCCATTGGCGTAGGGCGGGCCATCGTGCAGGATAAACGGATTTCGGCCCTTGCTGGCATCGCGCTGGGTTGAGTAAAGTCGATCGGCCTCCCATTTGGCCAAGGTGGCGGGTTCGCGCACAGGCAGGCCAGCCTTCATGGGGAAATCGGTTTTCGGCAGGAAAAGAGTTGCCTTGTAGTCAATACTCATTATCTGGTCACAGTCTGTCTGATGTTCGGGAATTTAGGGAATAGAAATGCAGATTTAAGGCCTTATTATGGCGACCGTGTTTCGTCCGCACACCCCTGCAAGGGCACGGACTATATAATTCGTATCCTGAACGGATCGCACACCAGCGTGTGTATAGGGCAAAGGCATGTTGTCATGGCCGCAGATACTATCCCCGGCGCAGGTCTTGGGCAAGGATTTCTCGCGCCTTGATGCAATCGCCCTCAATGGCGCGGGTCAATTCCTCCAGATCGGCAAATTTCATTTCCGGGCGAATATATTCGATCAACTGGACCCGCATGTGTTGATCGTAGAGATCGCCTGTAAAATCAAACAGATAGACCTCTAACATAGAATCGGCAACTTCAAACATGGGACGGATGCCCAGATTGGCAACACCGTTCATCCAGACCGGGTCATCGATCGTATCCAAGGCCGCCCGCACGGCATAAATCCCGCGTGCCGGTTCCATATAGTCCTCAAAATGAATATTGGCCGTTGGAAACCCCAGGGTTCGCCCGCGTTTTTCACCGTGACAAACCCGCCCGGCGATTTCGTAGGTCCGGCCCAGCACGGACGCTGCGCCGCGCAGATCACCCGCCGACAGAGCCTCCCTGACCCGGGTTGAGGAGTAGGCTGTACCATTATCATCGGTGATTACCCCGACGGCTGTCATGCCAAAACCCAGTTTTTCGCCCATGGCCAACAATGACTGACAATCTCCGCCCCGCCCCCGGCCAAAGACAAAATCATAACCGCAGACCACATGATGAATTTGCAGATCGTTGACTAATACCAAGCGGACAAAGTCTTCGGCGGACAAACCGGCGAGCTCCACATCAAACCGCAGGGTGATCAGGAAATCCGCCCCCAGAGGGGCGACGGCATGGGACTTGGCCCGTAACGGGGTAATCCGGAACTCGGGCTGGTTCGGTTGAAAGAACGCGCGCGGATGGGGCTCAAAGGTTATCACGCCCCATGGAATACCGGCGGCTTCGGCGATCCGCCGCGCTTCGCCAATCACACCCATATGCCCGAGATGGACACCATCAAAATTGCCAATGGCAATGACGGAGCCTTTCAGGTCGTCGGGGATACCCTCATGGTGGCGAAAAATCTTCATCATGGGCGAATTTCATCTGACAACAACCAACGGTCAAGCACCAATTGTGCAAAACCGGTTATGGTTATGACGGTTATACTAGCTGTTGCGTGAAGGCACCATGATTGTCGCTTCGCCGGCAATCACCGTTTTACCGGCAACGGTGCAGACGGTTTCCAGTTCGATAAAACCGCGATCGGCGATTAATTTGGTGATTGTGACCCGTGCCGTGACCGTATCACCCGCCTTGACCGGTGCCTTGAAGCGAAGGTTCTGGCTGATGTAGATGCTGCCCGGTCCGGGTAATTTGGTACCGATGGCGGTGGAGATAAATCCGGCGCTCAGCATTCCATGGGCAATACGACCCTTAAACATGGTCTTTTCGGCAAATTCCTGATTCAGGTGTACCGGATTGGTATCGCCGGAAGTTCCGGCATAAGCGACGACATCTGCCTCGGTGACGGTTTTGGCGAAACTATCACTCATGCCAACCGCCAGATCTTCGAAATAAAAACCGTGCAGGCCTTCAAACTGGTCAACCCCGGTATCGGTTTTTTCTATGGTATCCATTGTTTACTCCTGAAAAGATTATATATGTGCGCCGCACAATAAATTATTGCATTGCACATAATAGAGAAACATTAACTCGCAGGACAAGGAAAAATCACTGATTTAGGGTAAAAACAGAGTCATTAAGCCTCATTTTGTCCGGTTTTACGATTTCCGCGCCGCACCAACTTCGGCTTTGAACGCATGGCGAACCCCCGACGGATCATCTGAACCTGTGATTCGGGCCGGTCCTCCTGTTGATTTCCAGCCTCTTCGGCAGAAACCTTATCGCGCTGCTCCTGATCATCCTGGGTGTTATTCACCTTTGATACAAAGTCCTTATCATGAAACAGATTAGAATGATCCGGGGCGGCGTCACGACGACGGTTAATGGACATCATGGTGCGCAGGACAACCGGGTGATCGTGAGGCGAACGCTGGGCCCGTAAAATATGCGCCCGTGATATGCTTTTCAGGCTTGCTTCGGCGGTTTCACCCTGCCCTTTGCCATCGAGCCACCGCAGATAGGCCGATATAGTCCACGGATGTGCTGGCAGCACCCGGAGTTTGCGTTTAATGCACCAGTGAACAAATTCGGCCCAGATCTTGTCGTGTTTCTGGCGTGACATAACCCACCCTAATGAGGTTTTTGTTAATCAGCCGAGCATTATGCCCCAAAAGACGCCAAAACACCATTCAGATCACGCAGGCGGTTACGCCACATGGCGAGATCTTCCAAATCCGCATCGGGATCGTCATCATCGATTAATTGCTGTTGCTGATCGAGCATGATCTCAACCACCCCGATAACTTCACGCAAATGGTCGGCGGTGATGGCGTTTATCGTTACCTTGCCATCGAATAACAGATCGGCGCGTTCCATAGGGCCAAGCGCATCAGAGCGTTTTTCCATTTCACGCCACTGATCGATCCATTCGTCATAAACCGAAGCTTCAGGTGCCTTCTTCGGTAACCCTTTGCCCGCAACCTTACGCTGTTCATCCAAATATCCGACAATGCTCATAAATTCATAAACAGTAAATTGTAACTTAGACATGTAGCACTCCAGAATATGCAAATCTGTTATAGAAGATTTAATAAGGTATCAAGACGGCTGTTCAGCCTTATATAAAGTGTATCTACCCAGATATAAAGTGATGATACCCCCAGTCGAAATCATACCGACACCACGTTGCCAGAACGGGGCTTTAGCCACAATAACATCAATTGTTCAGCATCATCAGCAGCGATATTCAAAATAGAGTACATACCATAATAGTGGGAATTTTTCTCATTTTCCGCACCTTACAGATGGTGTGAAAAAGTTTCAAGCGTTACCACGACCACCTATGTTCTATATCTGCTTAAACATAATATCGTGTTTTTACCAACATGGATGTCGGACAAAGATATTGCCAGATTATTAAAACCCTTTTGAAAAGGGCTCCGGGAAAGTCATGGTTTCCTACGAAGAAGCCGCATAATGAGTTATGTTTTATCATCCCAAAACATCAGGCAATTTCCAGGGCGTGTTCAAAGAAGAGTTTCTTCTGCCACTACCATCGGATAAAGTGTAGTTCAGTTTCCTGTCCATACACCAACCAATCATCACCAAATGGTTCCAGGGCCCGTAACAGCTTGGATAGGAATTGAATTGAAACAAGTAATACGATTCCATGATAAGTAAAGGAATGTAATGCAAGACGGATCTAATTCACTGCTTAATACAATTGGTGTGTTCGAAACAGCAGCTCGCCTGAAAAGTTTCAAGCTCGCTGCCGACGAACTTTGTTTAACCCCAAGTGCGGTCTCCCATCGCATTAAAAACTTTGAACAGCGTTTGGACATTCTGCTATTTTCGCGCGCGAAGAATGCCATCAAACTTACGCCGGACGGAGAACGACTCTATAGGGCAGTTTCAGCACCGGTTTCACAAATTCACTCTGCCATTTGCGCGGTGCAGTCTACTGCGGTAAAAGGTGTCACCGTACGAACAAATATTACCCTGGCAGCTCGTTGGCTCATACCGAGACTCGCTGAATTTAGATCAATACACCCAGAGATAAATCTAAAGATCATTTCCTTTAATGATGTCCATGGCGGCAGTTACGATGAAACGGATATCACAATTATTTACGAAAGAGCGGATAATCTGATTACGAACGGAATTCAAATTTTATCTGATTTCAGTGCGCCTGTTATTGCACCGCATTTAATAAAAAAAGGCGAGGGCCTGAAGGAACTACTCCAAGGGAAATGGCCTGCCATTTCGTGTACTGAAGCAAATTGGGAGTGGCGTTTATGGGCTGCGGAGAATGATATCGACTTTGAAACATTACCATCGCGTGATTATTTTAGTATTGACGAAACCGCCATCGAAGGGGCAATCGCAGGCTTAGGGATGGTAATGATGCCGCCTTTTATAATTGAGCGGGAACTGGATCGTGGAGATTTAGTTTATATTCCAGGCGTAAAACCTGTGCATATCGGAGGCTACTGGTTGATTTCAGATCAAAGCCCCAAAAAACTCGTGCGGGAAGTCCGGAAATGGCTTCTTAAACATGAAACTCTTCATTTTCCTCAAAGCGGTAAAAAAAACCAATTTCGGAAGAAAAAACCTAAAAAGAGAATCAATCTGACGAAGGACTATTCCCCGTCATAGTAGTGAAATACTCATTTTGAACATCACTCATAGTTTTTGCCAAATCCAGAATAGATAGAGCCCTTACCTGATCCGGCAGGCCATCTGTGGTGATAATCACGGGGTTTCCAAGGTTCAGTAAATACCAAGTTCTCCGATGGCTCGATTCGTCAAGGTATTCACGGATTAATGGTGATAATCACAATTTGAGCAGGCGAGATCACCTCATGTCGGATGAATAAAACTCATGAGGGCAAATTTTATGTATAGCTTTGTGTTCGTCTGAATTTAAAAAATCATATGCACTAAGTGTATGAAAGTAAATAGAAATCCATTTTCCTGACAATCAAAACATTAATTAATTTTAGGTGAACAATTAGATTTATGTAAATTCTAACTATGAAAACATTTGATATAATTGTACAAGTTCACATTAAATTCTACTTAATCAGGAAAAACATAAATGACTAAATTCTCATTAAAGAAACACAAACGCTTACCTCCCGGAACTCCAAACCCTGTAGATGTTCATGTGGGGAAACGCTTGCGTTTGCGCAGGACGCTTTTAGGCGTCAGTCAGGCAAAACTCGGCAATTCAGTTGGCCTCACGTTTCAACAAATTCAAAAATATGAACGCGGTGCAAACCGTATTGGCGCATCACGGGTCTATGAATTTAGCAGTCTTTTGGATGTGCCTGTTTCATTCTTTTATGACGAAATGCCAAGCGAACTGAAATCCCATGAGGGGCGATTTTCCGCCGGACTTCGTGATAAGGAAGCCGGTGTTTTTGAGAAAGATGAATTGGCGCGGCGTGAAACTCTGGAACTGGTCCGGGCTTACTACAAAATTTCGAACCCACAGGTGCGTAAACGTCTGTTTGAAATGATCAAGGCCCTGGCTAAGTCTGACAAAAATATAAGCGATTCTTCACCTGAAGAATAATGGTAATATCATGGGCAGGGCTAACTCCGATCATATATGAACGCTACGCCTCTCTAAGCCGATCGAAACCAAACAGATGAGATTGATACTCACATACTCTGCGCAAGCTGGACCGTAAAATTTAACGGCCGCGTATAACCACACTGTCTGGTGGATAATTCGTGAGAGAACTCGTGACGTTTGAAGAAAATATCATCAATTTGAAGATGCTACATTGATCACGGGACAAAAAACCAGTCCGTTAATGTAACAATGCCCTCCAAATAATAAGGTTGGTGCCCCCAGTCGGAATCGAACCGACAAGCTATATTGATCGCTCATTCGGAAACCACTTTGTTGTTAATCTTATCGTTAAGCAATATTTATACTGTGTTGTGTAAAGCTAGCGTGCTTTCACTATTTTATTAATGGATCATAACCCATGGGTTTCAGCCTGATCGATATAATCAAAGATATTCCAGATGTTGTCATCCTTGATATCGGCTCAGCATTCCATAATGAAAAGCTTAAAACAGATTATCAAGCTTTGCTCAATGTGAGAAAGGTCCGGGTTATCGGGTTTGACCCCAATACAACCCATGCCGAAGAATTTGAAAAAATACATGATGGAAAACATAAGATTTATCCATACATTATTGGCAATGGGAAACCTGGAAAATTTCATAAAAATTGTTTTTCCCAGACCAGTTCCCTCTACCCGACCAACCATGATTTAGTTGACCTGTATCAAAACCTCGGCCAGGAAGCGATGGTCACACTTGATATTTCAGCAGTCGAGACCAACAGACTGGATGACTTACGTCATCTTGAGGGCATGCAAGATGTTGATGCCATCTATATCGATATTCAAGGCGCAGAGCTCGATACCCTGAGTAATGCAATGAGGGTATTATCGGATGTTGTTTTGCTACATACAGAAGTTGAATTTATTGAGCTTTATAAAGATCAACCGCTTTTTGCCGATGTTGATGTATTTATGCGGAATGGCGGCTTCATGTTCCACAAATTTATGGGTATAGGCAAACGGGCTCTGAAACCTATGATCCTTCATAATAACAAGAATTTGGGGATTCAGCATTTATGGAGCGATGCTGTTTATGTGCGAGACATCTTAAAACTGGAGAAACTATCTGATGAAAAATTACTGAAACTGGCTTTAATTGTGAATGACGTCTATTCGTCGATTGATTTGTGCTATTATATCCTGAAGATATTGGACCGACGAAAAAATACAACCATAGCAGAAGATTATTTCGATGCCCTTACGGGCAATACACCCAACCAGTAGCATTAAATATGAATCTAAGAATAACTATATTTTGTCAGGTTATGGCTTGAACCCGCAGAAATGAAGCTGGACAGTATTGTGTTCTTTCGCATATCAAGCGTGATGACATCACTAATCTTGATGCTTACATAATCCTTCAAATAAAAAGGTATGGTGCCCCCAGTCGGAATCGAACCGACACTCCGTTGCCAGAACGGGATTTTGAATCCCGCGCGTCTACCAATTCCGCCACAGGGGCCCATAAGTGCCTTATGGCGGCATGATACTCATCACGCCCTGCGGGTCAACATCTCATAGCGCATTATCTATATTTTATTTTTGATGCGGGCAGGTTTGTCTGATAAGCAGAAACACGAAGCCCTGGTTTTCTAATCTGCCGGTCATAAGGAATTTTTTATTGTGCTGAGACGCCTATACGACGCAACCATGAAACTGGCCGCACACAAACGGGCAAGCTGGGCTCTGGGTGGGGTATCTTTTGTGGAAAGCTCGGTTTTTCCCATCCCGCCGGATATCTTGCTGATTCCCATGGTTTTAGCCAGACGGCACAAAGCATGGTTCTATGCTGCCTTGTGCTCTATTGCATCGGTCCTTGGCGGGATCCTTGGTTATGGCATTGGCATGTTTGCCTTCGATCAGTTGGGCCAGCCTTTGCTGGATTTTTACGGATACAGCGACAAATTCATCGATTTCCGGGCCAACTACGCCCAATGGGGCCCATGGGCTGTGTTCATTGCCGGTGTTACGCCTTTTCCCTACAAGGTCATTACCATCCTGAGCGGTGTGGCGGCGCTGGATCCGGTTGTTTTTATCGTCGCCTCGCTTTGTGCCCGCAGCCTGCGGTTTTTTCTGGTCGCTGGCATGTTATGGAAATTTGGCGAACCGGTCCGCCTGTTCATCGAACGCCGTCTGGGATTGCTGAGTATTGTATTTTGTGTTTTGCTGGTCGGCGGGTTCGTGCTGGCAAAATTTATCATTAGCGGCTAAACCTTAAGACAATCATAGATGAGTTCGGATAACCAAAAACAATAAAATGAGGACCGCCAAGTGAGCCTGTTTTTCCACCCCGACGGAGATCCTGACTGGCCCCGTGTGGTCCCTTTCAGCATAATTTCAGTTTGCATCGGTGCCCTGTCAATTGCCTATACTGCCCAGTATGGCTTTGGTCTTGAGCCCTGCATTTTATGTCTCTATCAACGCGTCCCCTATGCGCTGGCCAGTGTCATTGCCCTGGCCGGTATCATGATGCCACGCGGACGGGGGCGCAATATCCTGACCGGAATTTGCATTCCTGTTTTCATAACCGGGGCCGCCATCGCGTTTTATCATGTGGGTGTGGAACAACACTGGTGGGCATCGGCAGCCGGTTGCGGTGGTACGCTGGCCGGGGACACATCGATCGCCGATTTTCAGGCCGCCCTGCTGGCTCCCCCTGAAAAAGCCTGTGATACCATTGACTGGACTCTTTTCGGTCTGTCAATGACGGTCTATAATGTGATGATCTTTGGCAGCCTGTCCGCTGCGACATATTTTGGCCTGCGACGCATGTAGTCAGATACAAAGGTTAGACACAAAGGGTATCGCCCGTGAACACCAAGCACACTACACAGAACCCAGAGAGCCCAAAGGACCCAGAGAGCCGCAGGCCGGGCCAGCTCACCCGCAAACAGGCCGTTGAGCGCATGATCCGTGTTGACCATGCCGGTGAATACGGCGCGCACCGTATCTATCAGGGCCAGCTTGCCATTATGGGTGGCAGCCACCATGGCCCCGTGATTGCTGAAATGGCGGAACAGGAAGCCGAGCACCTGAAGGTATTTGAAGACCTGATCGCCCAGCGACGGGTCCGGCCAACGGCCCTGCTACCGATCTGGCATCTGGCCGGGTTCGTACTGGGTGCCGGCACGGCCCTCATGGGCAAGCGGGCCGCCATGGCCTGTACCATTGCCGTGGAAGAAGTGATCGATGAGCACTATACCCGCCAGGCCGGAACCCTGAAGGAAATTTCCGGTGATCGGGATGAACAGTTATGCGAGACATTTTTGCGCATCGGTGAAGAAGAACAACAACACCGCGACACCGCCATAAAACACGGTGGCCGCCAAGCCCCCGGATATGCCCTGCTGAGCGGTGGCATCAGGAAAGGAACCCGACTGGCGATCTGGTTGTCTGAGAGGATCTAGGCCACGGCTTGCCGTATGGCCACAAAAAAACAAGGCCACGGCTTGCCGTATGGCGATATTTTTCAGACCATATCCTGCCAGATAGCTTCCAGGCCACGGCGATAATCCGGATAACGCAGTTTGACCCCCAGATCGGATTTCATCTTGTGATTACTGACCCGGCGGTTGTCCTGCCAGAACGATAACGCCATGGCCGACATGGTGGCCGCGGCTTCATCGAAGGCTACCAGAGGGGGCGGCTCAACCCCCATGAGTTCACAGGCGTAGCTGGCGATTACCGATGGCTCGCAAGCCAGATTATCGGCCACATTATAGATCGCCGCGTTTGCATTATCCGTCTGTTTAATTCTCTGGTGCTTGTCCATGGAGGCGTGCAGGGCTTGCACGATATCATCCACATGGATACGGTTAAACAGGTGGCCGGGCTTTTCAATCCGGCGCAGTCGGTTTGCCTGATACTGATCGAAGACGCTGCGGGTCGGGCCATAAATGCCGGGCAGACGAAAAACATGCACCGCAAAACCTTTTGTTGCCTGCAATTCCTGCCAGGTATTTTCTGCTTCTACGCGGGCCTCGGCACGGGAGCTGGAAGGCTTGAGCCTGGCGGTCTCATCGACCACTATGCCACCGGTATTACCGTAAACCCCGGTGGTTGAGAGATAGCCAACCCAGCCGACAGACGGGCAATCGGTAATACGCTGGCATACCGGGTCGCCCTTGCTGACCGGTGGAATGGTGCTCAGCACATGGCTCACGCCGGATAAATCAAGCGGGCCGTCAAATACGCAAGCTTCGATGCCCTGTTGATGCAACGCTGCGACCTGGTCTGCATCGCGAACCGTACCGGAAACCCGCCAGCCCAGGCCCTGCAAATGAACGGCCAGCCTTAATCCTACATAACCCAGGCCAAAGCAGAACAGATGGGGTTTATCCTTGATCACCATCAAAAATCCAGATCGGTATAATGTTTGGGAGGCTGATATCCGGGGATATGATCAGACAGGATAGAGCGAAAACTGGGGCGGGACTTAATCCGGGCATACCAGGTTTTCACCCCTTTGTATTTTTCCCATTCCACATCGCCGATATAATCGAGTGACGACAAATGCGCCGCTGCCGTCAGATCGGCATAGCTCAGATCGTCCCCGGCCAGCCAGTTGCGGCGATCGACCAGATAGGAAATATAATCCAGATGATAGCGAAAATTGCTGTACCCGGCGCGGATCGCCGATGAATCCGGTTCGCCTTGACCGAGAAACTGTTTCATCATTTTCTCACCGAGCAAATTCTGGGTGACTTCATGGTTGAATTTTATATCAAACCACTGGATCAGGCGTCGGGTCTCGGCACGCTGGGTCGGGTTCCCCCCGAGCAGGGGCGGATCGGAATATGTTTCGTCCAGATATTCACAAATCACCGAGGCAGTGGAAATGGCCGTGCCATCGACTTCGACCAGAACCGGGACTTCACCCGCCGGATTGAGCGCCAGAAAGCCGTCACGGCGGTTCCAGATGTTTTCCGACTGTAATTTTACCTCGACATTTTTCTCAGCCAGGGCAATGCGGACTGTCCTGCAAAATGGCGAGAGCCAGAGGTGATAGAGTGTGCGCATGGCTGTGAAAGAGCTATTGTTTCAAGGAAGTTTGCAGGTTCAGTCAAATTTTATTATCATTCTAATCAACAAGTCGTGAACGCCCATTGTAACGTGCGTCGCATCCCTTTAGATACCTTATGATACCTGCTTGGGCAACGCCGAAGTGATATGCAAACGAATTACCGAGTATGAACAAGCCGTGCACAACGTACAAGCTATGCAAGACGATTGGACCGAAAGATATGTTTTATAAAAAACAGAAAAGCTGGGATATGAGCGCCAGTGGCCTTAAAGCCAGTGACATCACTCCGAAAAATCTGTTCGATAACCGCCGCCAGTTTATCGCCCGGGCCGGAAAAAGTGCCGCGGGACTGGGTTTGGGCTTGGGCCTTGGCTCCATTGCTGGTGGGCAGGCTTTATTTGCCAATCCCGGGGCCGCTCAGGCTGCCATTGCACTGAAGGGCAAGCCAAACATGGCCCACACCCTGAAGAGCCTGGGTGAGCCGGAACTGACCAGCTATGACGCGGCGACCAACTACAATAATTTTTATGAATTCGGTACCGGGAAATCCGACCCGGTCGAAAATGCGGTTGATTTTGAACCCACGCCCTGGACCGTTGTGGTCGATGGCGCGGTGGCTAATCCCGGGACCTATGATTATTCCGATCTCATACGCCCTCACCAACTGGAAGAACGCGTCTACCGGTTCCGTTGTGTGGAAGCCTGGTCCATGGTAGTGCCGTGGCTGGGGGTATCGCTGGGCGATGTTATCGCCCGACTGGAGCCGCTTTCCAATGCCAGATACGTGGCCTTCCAGACCCTGCATGATCCCGAACGTATGCCGGGGCAAAACGGATTTGGCCTTGACTGGCCCTATGTGGAAGGCCTGCGCATGGACGAGGCCATGAACCCCCTGAGCCTGTTGACTACCGGCATGTACGGCGAGACCCTGCCCAATCAGAATGGCGCTCCGATCCGTCTGGTGGTGCCGTGGAAATACGGTTACAAGTCCATCAAATCGATCGTCCGTATCAGTTTTGTGGAAGACCAGCCTCCGACCACCTGGAATATCACCAACCCCCGTGAGTACGGTTTTTATTCCAACGTTAACCCCTTGCGTAGCCACCCCCGATGGAGCCAGGCCCGCGAACGCCGGGTCGGCGACGGGCTGTTTACCGCAAAACGCAAAACCCTGATGTTCAATGGCTACGAAAAAGACGTTGCGGCCCTTTACACCGGCATGGATCTGAAGAAATATCACTAGGCAGTTCAGATTTGATGGGGGCGGGTTACTCTTGAAACACACCAAGGCTGTGGTATTTGTCGCTTGTCTGGTGCCGTTGGCATGGCTTTTCTGGCTGGCCAATACACCGGGGGTGGGCGGTAGTGGCCTGGGCGCCAATCCACAGGAATTTCTCAATCGGTATCTCGGTCAGTGGGCTTTGAAATTTCTGATCATGGCCATCGCCATAACCCCGGCGCGCAAGCTGTTTGGCTGGTCGGGTCTCACGCGTTATCGCCGAATGATTGGTCTGTACGCTTTTTTCTATGTGGTCTTGCATGTGACCAGTTATGTGGTGATCGATCAGACATTTAACTGGCCGGAAATCTGGCAGGACATCCTCAAGCGCAATTTCATCACAGTGGGCATGGTGTGCCTGCTCGCATTAATACCGCTGGCGATAACTTCCAACAATGCCATGATCCGCCGTCTTGGCGGGCGGGCCTGGCGCAACCTGCACAAGCTGATTTATGCCATCGTACCGCTGGCCTGCCTGCATTTTTTCATGATGCGCAAGGGTATTCAGATGGAACCGCTGGTTTATGGTGCTATAATTGCCGCATTACTCATGGTGCGCCTGATCCCCCGGCGCAAACAGCAAGGCTCTAATCCGTCAGGTCGTCCCAGAAGTCTTTGACCTTGGTGAAGAAACCCGCTGACTCAGGGTTGTGGATTTTTGAATCCTTGCCCGCACTGTCGAACTCACGCATGAGCTCTTTCTGTTTTGTGGTCAGTTTTTGCGGGGTTTCCACGAACACCTGGACAAACATATCGCCACGCGCGCGCGAACGCAGCACGGTCATGCCCTTTTCCTTGAGCCGGAACTGATGACCGGTGGTGGTACCTTCAGGGATCGTTAATTTGGCGCGTTTGCCATCCACCGTGGGAACCTCGATGGAACCGCCGAGGGATGCCGTGGTCATGGTCAGGGGCACCCGGCAATGGATGTTGGCCCCGTCACGCTGGAACAATCGGTGCGCAGCGATGGAGATAAAGATATACAGATCACCCGCCGGTCCACCACGCAAACCGGCTTCTCCCTCGTTGGACAGCCGGATACGGGTACCGTCCTCCACGCCGGGAGGGATGGTTACCGAGAGATTTTTTTCCTTGTGAACCCGGCCTGCGCCACCGCAATTGCGGCACGGGTCCTTGATCACCTGGCCCTGGCCCGAACAGGTCGCACAGGTCCGCTCGACGGTGAAGAAACCCTGTTGGGCCCGCACCCGACCGGCACCCTGACAGGTGGTACACGTGATCGGTTTTTTGCCTTCTGCGGCACCGCTGCCATGACAGGGATCACACAACACCGAGGTAGGCACACGGATTTCGGCTTTTTTGCCGCGGAAAGAATCCTCCAGGGATATTTCCATGTTGAAACGAAGGTCGTTGCCCTGGCGATTGTCCTGGGCACGACCACCGCCGCCGCCGAACATTTCCTCAAAGATATCACCAAAGCCGCCAAAACCGCCGCCACCGCCGCCGAAACCACCACCGGCGGCACCGGCACCACCGTTTTCAAAGGCCGCATGGCCAAAACGGTCATAGGCTGCGCGCTTCTGATCATCCTTGAGAACTTCATAGGCCTCACTGAGTTCCTTGAAGCGTTTTTCAGCATCCGCATTGCCCGAATTACGGTCGGGGTGATATTTCATGGCTAACTTGCGGTAAGTTTTTTTTAACTCACCGGCGTCAGCATCCCGGTTCACCCCGAGTGTCTCGTAATAATCTTGTTTGGACATTGCAGAACCCCGTATTCAGGTTTTGATCGTACTGAGTACTAACTGTGTACTATTTGTCTTTCTTTTCCTGATCGGGATCGATTTCCTCAAACTCGGCATCGACAACCGTGGGATCATCCTTGGCACCTGCGTCACCACTAGCCTGAGCACCACCATCCTCGCCACCACCAGCAGACTCTTCTTCCTGCTGGGCTTTATACATGGCTTCACCGAGCTTCATGGATGACTGGGTCAGGGCCTCGGACTTGGCGTTGATTTCCTCGGCATCATCACTTTCGAGAACTTCCTTCAGTTCCGCCACGCCGTCTTCCACGGCTTTGCGGTCTTCTTCGGAAACCTTGTCACCATATTCGGCGATATTCTTCTCGCACATATGGATGAGACTATCGGCCTGATTGCGGGCATCAACGACTTCGCGTCGCTGTTTATCCGATTCGGCATTGGCCTCGGCTTCGGCAACCATATTTTCGATATCCTCGTCGGACAAGCCGCCCGATGCCTGGATACGAATTTGCTGTTCCTTGCCTGTGGCTTTGTCCTTGGCCGATACATTGACGATACCGTTGGCATCGATGTCAAACGTCACTTCGATTTGTGGTATGCCGCGTTGTGCCGAGGGCAGGTCAATCAGGTCAAACTGGCCGAGAATTTTGTTATCAGAAGCCATTTCACGCTCGCCCTGGAAGACCCGGATGGTCACCGCGGTCTGGTTGTCTTCAGCGGTCGAGAACGACTGGCTCTTGCGGGTCGGGATGGTGGTGTTACGCTCAATAAGACGGGTAAACACACCGCCCAGAGTCTCGATGCCCAGCGACAAGGGTGTCACGTCGAGCAACAGCACGTCCTTCACATCGCCGGTCAGCACGCCGCCCTGGATGGCCGCGCCAATTGCCACGACTTCGTCCGGGTTGACGCCCTTGTGGGGCTCGCGACCAAAGAATTCCTTCACGGCTTCGATAACCTTGGGCATGCGGGTCATGCCGCCGACCAGAATAACTTCCTTGATCTCACCGGCGCTGAGGCCTGCATCCTTGAGGGCTTTGCGGCAAGGCGCGATGGTGCGTTTGATCAGGTCTTCCACCAGGGCTTCCAGCTTGGCGCGGGTCAGCTTGATGTTCAGGTGTTTCGGGCCGGACGCATCGGCGGTAATAAACGGCAGATTGACTTCTGTCTGGGTAGTCGCCGACAGTTCGATCTTGGCCTTCTCGGCGGCTTCCTTAAGCCGTTGCAGAGCCAGTTTATCGTCGCGAAGATCAACGGTGTTTTCTTTTTTAAACTCATCGGCAAGATAATCAACGATGCGATTGTCAAAATCTTCGCCGCCCAGGAAGGTATCGCCATTGGTGGATTTGACCTCAAACACACCATCACCGATTTCCAGTACCGACACGTCGAAGGTACCGCCGCCCAGATCATAAACCACGATAATACCCTGGTCGTCTTTTTCCAGACCATAAGCAAGGGCCGCCGCCGTCGGTTCGTTGATAATGCGCAGGACTTCCAGACCGGCGATTTTACCGGCATCCTTGGTGGCCTGACGCTGGGAATCATTAAAATAAGCCGGAACCGTGATGACGGCCTGCTTGATCTCTTCGCCGAGATAGCTTTCGGCCATTTCTTTCATTCTGTGCAGCACGAAGCTGGAAACCTGGGATGGAGAATACTTGGTTCCATCGACCTCGACCCATGCATCACCACCGTCACCTTTGACAATTTTGTAAGGTACGATTTTCATATCTTTTTTGGTAATCGGATCATCAAAGCGGCGACCGATCAGGCGTTTGATGGCAAACAGGGTGTTTTCCGGGTTGGTTACGGCCTGGCGCTTGGCCGACATGCCGATCAGGCGCTCATCGTTATCGGTGAAACCGATAATAGACGGCGTGGTACGCGCGCCTTCGGCGTTTTCAATAATTTTTGCATCGGAGCCATCCATGATAGCCATGCAGGAGTTGGTAGTGCCAAGATCAATACCGAGTACCTTGCTCATTTTCATATTCCTTTCTACGGCGATCTTTATTCGCGGTCTATGACCGAGAGTTGAACAGCCTGTTAAAGCACTGTCCTATTTAAGATCCCTAAGTTTACAGAGCCTGGGGTCCAGGCGTTACAAAGTTATTATACGTAACTGTGTAAAGTTGTGTGTATTCGAGAGTTATATATGTGTGTTGACAGTATTACGCAACTTAAAATTCTTCATTTATATGCTCGCCCACGTGATCGTCAGCAGAATCGATCTTTTTTTCATAGGCCTTGCCGTCCGGTGCAGGCTCCGTTGCCGTTGTTTCGGCTTCCGGGGCAGGTTTCTCGCTGAATTTGGGGCCGCCTTTGGTAACCCCCACCTTGGCCGGGCGTAAAGCACGGCTGTGCAGCATATAACCGGTCTCAACGACCTGGCCAACACTGCCTGCCGGCCTGTCAGCATCTTCATATTCAAACATGGCTTCATGGATATTGGGATCGAACCGATGACCGATGGGTTCCATGCGCTTGATGCCGGCCCGCTCAAAGGCGGCGAGCAGTTCACGCTCTGTCAATTCCACACCGATCATCAGGTTTCCCACCACCCCATGATTTTTGCGGGTTTCATCATCCACACTGTCGAGCGCACGACGCAGATTATCGGCAATAGCCAGCATATCGCGTGAAAAATTGGAAATGGCGTATTTCGCCATATCTTGCTTGTCACGCTGGGCACGACGCCGCACGTTCTCGGTTTCTGCCACCGCGCGCAACAGACGATCATTAAGGTCTGCTACATCGGCTTCCAGAGCCTCGATTATCTCTTGCGGGCTGGCTTGCGGTACGTCTTCAGCATTTTCGTCCACACCATCTTCCAAGCTTTCGCTGTCTGGTGCCAGATCGCCGTCGCTGGTGGCGGTGGCAGCATCGGTTTCGGCATCGGCACTGCTGCCTTCCGGCCCGGCCTGTTCTGCCTGTTCTGCCTGTTCTGCCTGCTCTGCCTGCTCGTTTACCGGTGGTTCCTGATCGGTATTATCGCTCGTATTGGACATTGTTATGTCGTTCTCCTGAAGGTCCTGAAAAAACAGGGATGCGTATAAAAGTTGCCGTGGTTTATACCCTAACCGACCAAATTACTAATCATTTTCGCGGTATAATCTACAATTGGTATGATTCGGGCATAATTCATCCGTGTCGGCCCGATCACGCCGATAGCACCGACAATCTGCTGGCGGGTATTTTTATAGGGGCTGACGATCACCGAACATCCGGCAATATTAAACAGATTGTTTTGCGAACCGATAAAGATCTGCACACCTTCGGCCGTATCGGTCAGCGACAAAATCTTGAGAAGGGTTTCTTTGCGTTCCAGGGCGGTGAACAGGGCACGGATATGTTCCAGGTCGGCGTGGGCCGATAAATCATCCAGCAGGTTGGCCTGCCCGCGCACAATCAAGGTGCCGCCAAAGGTGGCGCCAGTGGCATTATTTCCAGACCAACTGGCCAGACCCTGTTCCACAACCCGGGCGGTCAGATCATCAAGCTGGGCTTTATGGGCTTCCAGCTCGGCCATGATCTCGTCACGACCTTCGTTGATGGTGCGACCGACCAGCCGGGAACCGAGATAATTGCCTGCCTCGATCAGGGCAGACGGTGGCAGGTCGGGTGGAGTTTCAATAATGCGATTTTCCACCATGCCGCTTTCGGTAACCATAACCACCATGGCGCGACCCGGACTGAGACTAACAAATTCAATATGACGCATGGCCCCGTCGCTTTTCGGTGCCATTACCAGCCCGGCGCAGCCAGACAGCCCGGAGATCGCCGAAGTAGCTTCTTCCAGCATGTTTTCGACACTATTATTATGGGCCGCACACAGGCCTTCGATGCGTTGCCGTTCGTCCTCGGTCACATTGCCAATTTCCAGCAACCCATCGACAAACAACCGAAGACCGGACTCGGTGGGCAATCTTCCGGCTGAGGTATGGGGCGAGCACAACAGCCCGAAGTCTTCCAGGTCGGCCATCACATTGCGAATGGTGGCCGGTGACAGCCTGGTGCCCAGACGGTTGGCGATGGTGCGCGAACCGATGGGTTCTCCTGTTTTCAGATAGGCATCGATAATCTGAAGGAAAATTTCTCGCGAGCGGTCATTGAGTTCTGAAATCATGATTAGAATGTAGTCAGGACGAGCATTAGCGTCAACGCCCGTCGGATATTACCGGTCATTATCTGAACACAGACAGGACCGCGTCTGTGGATTTTCCGGGCTATTTTTTGTCCCGCCAATCACTTTTTATGTGCGGGCGCGAGCCGAGATAAACCTCGATGGCTTTGCGATCCTCATCGCTCAGGTGGCTGGTGGCATTATCAACTACCTCGGTCATGACACTACCTACAAAATCGCCATCGGGTAACATGCCCATTTCAAGCACCGTGACAACATCACCGCCCAGCCATTTACCCAACCCGGTTTCCCGGTCCGGTGTCAGGTTAGGTATCTTGCCACCTTCGGGGCCATTTTTCGTGCCCGATAATTCACGGCTGTTGTCCATGGCGCCCAGAACGTTTCGCGGTGTATGGCATTCTCCGCAATGTCCCAGGGCGCGAACCAGATAGGCACCTCTGTTCCACTGGGCGTTTTGGGCGGATGTGGCCTGAAACGGACCGGGGTCAAAAAATAACATTTTCCAGAAAGCAACTGCAAAACGCCAGCCAAAAGGCGGGCTTACGGCATGGGCCTGATTGGCCCGGGCGACGGCGGGCAAACTGAACAGATAGGCCTTGAGGTCCAGCATGTCGCGATCGGACATGGCCGAATAGGACGTATAGGGAAATACAGGAAAATAATGCTCGCCACGAGGCGAAACACCATAACGCAGAGCCCGGATGAAATCCTCATCGCGCCACGCCCCGATACCAAATTCCAGGTCCGGCGTTATATTGGGGGTGACAAATTCACCGAACGGGGTTTTCAGCCGCCGCCCACCGGCCAAAAGCTTGCCGCCCTTTGGCTGGGTATGACAGTTCTGGCAGCCCGCCGCATAATAAAGGTACTGCCCCCGTTCAATGGAGGCATCCGCGACAGCTTCGGGCGAAACCGGTGATATTTCCGTAGCAGGATTGGCGGCCCAGTAATAAACGACCAGGCCGCCGATCAACAATCCCACCGTACCAACTACCGTGAAACGTTTATATTTTTTCATGTGGTTTGAGGTGATTATTTTTTCTTGCGAAAGACCTTATGACACCCACCGCAGGATTTCCCGAGCGCACCAAGGGCAGCCTTGACGGCTCCGGCATCTCCCTTGTCCGCAGCAGCTCCCATGGCGGCGGCGGCGCTTTGAAATGCCTGAACAACTTTTGTGAACTCAGCCGGATTTTTCCAGATCTCGGGTAACGCCTCTGTTTCGCCCTGACCGGAGCCTTTCGGGAAAATGCCGTCAACCGTGGTCGCGGTTGTGGCCAAAGCCCTGGCGTGGGCGATCATCTGGGTATCGGTCCCAGCCTGTCCTTTTACAGTAGCAACAATGGCCCCCATGTGCCCGCCGATGGCCTTCATGGTAGACTGGCGGTATTTGATGTCGATAGCCGGATCACCCGCATTGGCTGAGCCCGGCACGGTCAACAATAATGAACCTAAAAAAACACCAAGAGCAGCAGTCAATAAAAAATTATGTTCACGCATTCTATTCTCCATATTATAATTTAAAAAGTTCTAACATATTTTACGGCAACATCGCGGATGTTCCACTAACACCGGCATTCTTCCATAACCGGGTTGCCATTTCAAATCATAAACCAGGAGAAGATTTTTGGGAGTAAATTTTTTGTTACTGCAAACCCCATACCAGAGTTGTAGGGTGCTTTATCGGTTACTGTGATGGCTTCTATCAGCTTATCCAGCCTTATTGCTCTATTCACAATTTACTGCAAATCCCGGACCAGAGGTTTAACGTCGCATGTCAGGCCATCACGAAACTCCGGGTTCTTCAGAAAATAATTTACCCGGCATCCTTTTAATGGTGATCGGGGTTTTCCTCATGTCGGTGATGGATGTGCTGGCCAAATTTCTGGTCGAAGCGGATTATTCAGCACTCCAGATCATTACCATTCGGGGCTGGATTATCTCATTGAGCCTGCTTGGCTGGCTGGGATTTCGCAGGCAGCTCGGCTCGCTCAGGACAAGGCGTGCGCGCCACCACGCGGCTCGAAGCATCCTGGGGTTTGGCGCGACTATCCTTTTTTTCACCGCCCTGGGCGAAATGCCCCTGACCGATGCAATCGTGATATTATTCGCTTCGCCTTTTTTCATGACAGCCCTGTCTATTCCCTTGCTGAAAGAAACCGTCGGACCCTATCGCTGGGTCGCCATCGGCATCGGATTTATAGGTGTGGTTATCGTATTACAACCCGGTGGTGGCACTTTTCAGATCGCATCCATGTATGTGCTTACAGCGTGTCTGATGTTCTCGCTCATACAAATCATGATCCGCTGGATGAGCCAGACGGAGCCTGCCATCCGCATCGTGTTTTATTTCAGTGCGACCACCGCCATTGCCGGTTCCTTTGTCCTGCCGTTTGTCTGGAAACCCATGCCGCTTGAGGACGGCCTGATTATTTTTGCCATGTCGTCCATTGCCATGGTTGCACAAATTATAATAGCCAAAGCGCTGGCCAGTGCCCCGATCAGCGTTATCTCACCGTTTAAATATTCGTCCCTGATCTGGGTCACCCTGTTCGGATATTTCATTTGGGGTGATTTTCCATCCAACCACGTATGGCTCGGGGCCGGGATCATCGTGACCAGCGGCATCTACATGGTCCACCGCGAACGACTGAACAGGGCGAAGGGTTTGTAAAATTACACCAAATACTGTCCCCGTTTGACCTTGTAGCCCATTCGTGCGATGGCCTTTCTGGTAGTCTCAAAAGTTTCTACCGACCTGATGTAAAGCATCGCGCCCATGTCTGAACCGTCACCATTAAAAATATCCATACCGACTGCCAACAATGAAAATGCCTTTGCCGGCATTACATTCATGGTGACGGGTATTATGGTCCTCACGGTGATGGACGCCCTGGCCAAAATTCTGGTCGAGGCCGATTATTCACCGTTTCAAATTCTCGCCATTCGCGGTTGGGTGATCTCTTTTTGCCTGGTGGGCTGGATGGGCTTTCGCGGGAAACTGGGTGATCTGAAGACCCGCCGTGGCGGGCACTATGCCATTCGGGGCATTATCGGGTTTTTTGCCCCGTTTCTGTTTTTCACGGCCCTTGGCGACATGCCGCTGGCCGATGCGGTAGTTATTTTTTTCGCTGCTCCATTTATCATGACGGCCCTGTCCATTCCATTGTTAAAGGAGACCGTGGGCCGTCATCGTTGGACGGCGATCTGTTTCGGGTTTATCGGTGTTATCGTCGTCCTGCAACCGGGCAGTGGAACATTCCAGACAGCATCGTTTTATGTGCTGGGTTCATGCCTGGCCTACTCGCTGGTGCAGCTCATGACCCGCTGGATGAGCCGCACGGAACCCGCCATCCGCATCGTGTTTTATTTTAATCTGGCGACGGCCATTATTGGCACATGTGCCCTGCCGTTCATCTGGAAACCCATGCCGGTAGAGCACGTCCTGTTGCTGCTGCTTATGACTGGTGTTGCCATGGCTGGACATATATTAATGACCACCGCCTTTTCCCGCGCACCGATCAGCATCATCGCACCTTTTGAATACACTGGTTTGATCTGGTCGGCCCTGCTTGGGTTCCTGATCTGGGGCGATTTTCCCGCCAGCCACGTGTGGCTCGGAGCCGGTATTATCGTGATCAGCGGCATCTACATGGTTCACCGCGAAAGACTGAATGCACAAAAAGCAAAAAACCACCTGTTATCTGATACGGATTTATAATTATATCAACGAAGCATAAATTGATGGTAGAATTTCCGATAGATCTTAAAAAGAAACATGCGATAAAAGTCAGGCTGTCATGATGAATAACATGATGAACAACATGGACACTGCCGCACTGGAGCAGTTTGCACAGGCAATAGGCCTGGGTTTTGCTTTGGTGGTTATCCTTGTGTTCGGCACAATTATTTTATTGAACCGCCGCAACATGAACGGCTGGGATCTGCCTGTACGGTATGTGTGGTTTTCTTTTTCAGGCAGGATAAACCGCAAGACCTACTGGCTGACCGGGATCGTCGGGACTTTTCTGGTCCAGATTATCTACGAATTTCTGATCGGCATTGTCTTGTTTGGGGTCTCAATTATCGCCCCCATTACTGAGGCCATCATTGGCACTCTGGGGCTGGCAAGCCTGTTCCCATTGTTTGTTTTCATGATGTGGTCATCCATCGCCATCAGCCTGAAACGTCTGCATGACAGAAACCGTTCGGGTTGGTTTCTCCTGATCTTTCTGATCCCGGTTATCGGCATGATTTGGTTGATTATCGAAATCGCCTTCCTGCGCGGCACACAAGGGGCCAATCGCTTTGGTCCGCAGCAACCCGAACGCCATGATCCACATTCAATGTATGGATCCAATGCCTCGCGTACTTCTGCTGGGGGGGCTCAACGCAGAATTCCGACCCTTAAAACCACTGCGCCAGAAGACACCCCATCATCAAACCTGAACGATCTGCCGAGACGGGATATGATCGCATCGCGCCTGGGCGCAGGTTTCCTGGGACCGGAAGATCCCGAAAAAAATGAGCCATAAAATTATATCACAATGATACCCCGAAATAGCGACAATTCGGCCGTGGCAACACGCCCATTACGCGAGCCCCTGCCCGCCCATTTAAGGCGATGGAACTGGGGGGCATTTACCCTCAACTGGGTATGGGGATTGGGGAATGGGGTCTATATAGCTCTGTTGATGTTTGTACCGGGGGTTAATCTGGTCATGCCGTTTGTGCTTGGGGCGCGGGGGTCCGAATGGGCCTGGCAAAAAGGCGACTGGATAGACGAAGCTGATTTTATACGTAGCCAGAAAATCTGGAGCCGGGTCGGGGTTGGTGCCCTGTTCGGCATTCCGACTTTTTTCGGAATCATTATATTCCTGACTTTCTTCTCCCTGCGCCAGTCTGAACCGGTTCAGATGTCGTTTGATATAGCCAAAAGCAATGGTGAGGTTATCGCCACACTGGGCAAGCCTATTGAGATGACCGGCTGGTTCATTTCAGGCAACCTTAACTACGAAAACAATTCCGGCCATGTGGATGTGAAATACGAGATAACCGGATCACATAATCAGGGCCAGATTCATTTTGTTGCCGAGCTGCAAGACCACGACTGGAAGATTCTTATACATACCCTCACCCTGATGCCCTCAGGTCGCATAATTGATCTGACCAAGCTTACGTATACTCATGACCTGATGCTTTACCCCGGCGGGCTGGCGGTTTAAAAGTTCCCTGACTTAAGGGAGTAGAATATAATGAGACCATCCGGGCGCGGATTTGACGAACTTCGATCCATCACTTTTGATCTACACTACAGCAAACATGCCGAAGGCTCAGCCATGGTCAAGTTTGGCGAGACCCATGTGTTGTGCACCGCCAGTGTTGAGAAGCGTGTGCCACCATGGATGCGCGATACGGGCAAGGGCTGGGTGACGGCCGAATACGGCATGTTGCCACGGGCCACAAATACCCGCACAAACCGAGAAGCGACGCGTGGCAAACAATCGGGCCGGACCCAGGAAATACAACGCCTGATCGGGCGATCATTGCGCGCCGTGACGGATTTATCGGGCATGGCCAATATTCAGATTAAGCTCGACTGTGATGTGATCCAAGCCGATGGCGGAACCCGCACGGCGTCCATCACCGGGGCTTATCTGGCTTTGTACCTGGCTCTCGACGGATTAGTCAAAATCGGCGTGCTGGAAACCGTACCCCTGATCGATCAGGTGGCCGCCATATCCTGTGGCCTGTATAATGGTGAGGCGGTGCTCGATCTGGATTATGCCGAAGACAGCAATGCCCAGGCCGATGCCAATTTTGTCCTGACAGGCAACGGCGGCATCGTGGAAATTCAGGGTACGGCGGAAGACAAGCCGTTCTCCCAGCAAGACTTCGACGCGCTCATGAGCCTGTCGCGCAAAGGTATCGAACAACTGACCGCCCTGCAACGCCAGGTGCTCGGTCTGTAACCCGGGGTTTAATATTAAAGAGGAACCCGTAAATGGCACGCCTGTTCAGCGATCAAAAACTGGTCATCGCCAGCCATAATCAAGGCAAGGTGAAAGAAATTTCTGTCTTGTTGGCCCCCTTCGGTTCGCAGGTGATCAGCGCCGGTGATCTGGGTCTGGATGAACCCGTCGAAGACGGTGGCAGTTTTATTGCCAATGCCATGATCAAGGCACAGGCCGCAGCCAAGGCATCCGGGTTTATATCGCTGGCCGATGACTCAGGCCTGTGCGTGGATGTGCTGGGCGGATCGCCGGGCATCCATTCGGCGCGCTGGGCTGGTCCCGACAAAGACTTCAACATAGCCATACAAAAAATTCTCGATGCCACGGCTGATTTTGAAACCGTGGCTGCACATTTCACTTGTGCACTGGCCCTGTGCTGGCCCGACAATCACCCGGAC
Source organism: Alphaproteobacteria bacterium (assembly GCA_024279135.1). Classification (GTDB taxonomy): domain Bacteria; phylum Pseudomonadota; class Alphaproteobacteria; order Rhodospirillales; family Casp-alpha2; genus JABJOR01. Next base: position 145,845 of record JAJRRU010000010.1, on the reverse strand, counting down.
GGGGGGCATTGCGAAATCTTCGAGGGTTATGTGATGGGCAAACTCAGCTGGCCACAACGGGGTAATCGGGGTTTCGGCTATGATCCGATATTTGTGCCCGACGGTTTCGATCTGACATTTGCAGAAATGGAACCCGCCGCCAAATATGCCATCAGCCACCGGGCCAATGCCTTTAATCAAATGGTCGCCGCCTGTTTCAAAGCCCCGTGATGGCCAGAAAACAAGACGAACCGGGTTTCGGTGTTTATGTGCATTGGCCGTTTTGCCAATCCAAATGCCCCTACTGTGATTTTAACAGCCACGCCGGGCTGGCCACCAATCAGTCCCAATGGCGCACCGCCTTGCTCGGCGAACTTGACTGGGCGGTTGAACAGTTGCAAAGCGATGGCGAACCACTGCCACAACTCAGCAGCATCTTCTTCGGCGGCGGCACCCCGTCATTGATGGACTCCGCCACCACAGCGGCCATTATCGGGCGCATCACGGAGCATTTTGAAACCACGCCTGATCTGGAAATTACCCTGGAAGCCAATCCGTCTTCGGTCGAAGCCAGCCGGTTTGAAGATTTCAGACAGGCCGGGGTCAACCGCTTGTCGCTGGGTATACAGGCCCTCGATGATCAAGCGTTACAGTTTTTGGGCCGCACCCATGACCATCTTCAGGCATTGGCGGCTCTGGACGTGGCGGCCCGGACCTTTGACCGCTATAGTTTTGATCTGATTTATGCCCGACCCGATCAAACCGATCAGCAATGGCGGACCGAATTGGCCCGCGCACTGGAATTGGCGGGTGAGCATGTTTCACTTTACCAGCTGACCATCGAGCCGGGCACGGCGTTTGCGCGTGACGGTGTCAAGGCGTGCCCGGAAGGATTGGGCGAAACCCTGTACCACACAACAACCGAAATGCTGGAGGCCGCCGGTCGGCCAGCCTATGAAATTTCCAACTACGCGCGGCCCGGTGCGTCATGCCGCCATAACCTGACTTACTGGCGCGGCGGTGGATATCTCGGGGTTGGTCCCGGTGCCCATGGAAGGCTGAACCGGACCACTGGATGGCAGGCCCACCACCGCATCCATAACCCGGTCCGCTGGCTGGCATCGGTCCAGACCACCGGGCACGGCACGGCCAAACAAACCCCGTTAAGCCCTGCCGAGCGGCGCGATGAAGTGGTGATGATGGGCTTACGCCTGCGTGAGGGTATCTCGGCAACAAATTTCAGGATCGCCACGGGCCTGAACCTGATTGAAGCCTTCGATGGCAACGTTGTGCAAAGTCTTATTGAGGGCGGTTTCCTGGAACACACCCCGGATTACCTGCGGGCCACCCCGGAAGGCTTGCTGCGCCTGAACGGCGTGATTGCGCGGTTGCTGCTCAATTAAAATGGTAGTCTGAATATGCCCAGAGATTAATTACGTAATGAGCAAGCACCAGACTCCACAAAGATTGTTTGCGTATATAGACCATCATGAACACGCTACCCAATATCATTGTAACAAGCGCATGTGGGATACCGGATGAAATATGGACAAGGCCAAACGCAATAGAGGAAAGAATAACAATAGCCGGTGTTGAAAATTTCCTACGTGACAGAGAATCAAATACCACGGCCCGAAAGACAAATTCTTCACTGACCGCAACCAGTATGAGCCCCACCGTGATATCAAACCATGGCAAAACAGACAAATGACTGATGTCTGGGTATACAAATGTTGGCGGTATAGCAATCAGGGGGATCATCCATTCTCGCCCCAAATTAAGAACCACATGAAAACCAAATAGCGCCCACACAATACTAAACAACGTGATGAGCCCAAAGAGCCATCCGTCGTATCTGCCCCATGGTTTAGCAAGAGCGTTCCTGATAGCACGCTTAAAGCCATCATCAGAAATAACAATTAGGATAACAATTATATTTTCAACATAATTTATAACATACCAAATCCATGGCGCGCTTGCCTGGGGATTTGGCCATAAAAATTGACCAGCCTCAATCAGTATAAATATCACCAGCAAAGATGTCTCGACAGAATCCAGTAATAACCTTGATGTCACAGTCTTGGATTTATATTCGTACAAGTTGGCGCCTCATGTTCCCTCGTTATCATGTTCAGAATATAACAACGATGATTACCCTCAATTTCTTCCGTCTGCTGGCATAATATCCGTAATTACATTCGATTTCCGCCCAAAATGCTTATCCAATTTTCCTTGGGTCCAGGTAAATACTTTCTCAACACTATTCAAACTGTCGGTATTATCAAGCATCTCCAGAAGCGATCGCATTTCCGCAGCACCGAGTTTTGATATTTCATCAGTATTCTGGATTCCTTTATCGCGCAATTGTTGTTCGAGACTTTTCTGCTTCTTCAACGTTTGCATGGTTTCACCACGGGGATTGATCAGGCCGTCTTTTTTCAGGCCCTTGTCTTTCTGGAAGTTTTGCACCGACTGTTTCAGGCGTTCACCATAATATCCGGTGGGGCCATCGGTTTTATCCAGATCCAGATATCCTGTTTGACTCATCAGGGTTTCGACCTTGGCCACATCACGGCGCAAATTGCTCGATGATATGCCTACCGGGCTGGACAAACGGAAAGGGTTCTTCAGGTTGATAATCTCCCTATCGGATTTTGTTGCTTGCTCGTAGAGGCGACCGGGGAATGATTGAGACATGGGCTTATTCCTTTATAAATAATATTGTCTGATATTTAATCGGGAATCAGTCGCCGGGGTCTTTCCACACCCGGATACCCTTTTCCACCGAGCGGCCCACCACATATCCGCCGATGCCGAGCTTGAGCAGATCCCACATGTCGGGCGGGATGTCAGCAGATGGTGTACCGAACAGCGGCACGATGAGATAATTATTGCCGACGATGACACCGAACAGACACATCAACAAAGGTCGCCAGTTGCGTTGCAGCCAGCTTTCGCCTTGCGCTTCGGCCCGGATGATGGCGGCGGCCTGTTCGATTTCCTTCATCTGGCCGGTGAGCACCATCTCCTGTAGGCGGGACTTGATTTTAGCGGCCTGGTCCTTGTCCTCGACGCTTTGATCGATGATGTTAAAAAGGCCGTTCAGGACGGGTCCGGCGACCGCACTTAACAGGTTCAACATGAGTTTTTCCTTATTCGATATCATTATAAAACAGGTGGTTGCCGATCTCCGCGCATGGTCCCCGGCGTGTAGCCCACGGCGGGTTTATGCTGGATGCATGATAGTGGGTAGCCCCCTCTGTTACATCTTTCAACGTCCCGGCAACGGCGCGGCGTGCGACCCGCAGACAGGTCTTAAAGGTCTTGTTGTCTTTGCCCACGGCTTCGATTTTTGAGCGGTTAGGATCATCGGTGTTCCAGCATGAAAACTGCCAGGGCCGCCGACACACCTCATCGATAGAGGAGCCCCACCAGTATCGCCCGCCACGATCACGCGCCCGGCGCACCCGATTCAATATCACACAAGCCACGGCTTCCTGACCGGCCACCAGTTCGCCCCGGGCTTCGCCATAAATGGTTCGCGCCAGAACATCCACATCACTTGCCGCACTGTCAGGCGGCGGCGCTTCACCTTCTGGCGAGCCCGTAAGGTGACCCATGGGACCGGCTACGGCGGCTTCTTTCAAAAAACAAATCTTCATGACCCACCCCCTGTATTAATCGACCGGGCCCCCAGAGTGGGCAGGGAATCGAGCTTGTTTTCGATGCGGGTCAAATGACGGGTCAGGCGGCTCTCAACGTCTTTCAAAGCACTGATGGAAACATAATTCTGGGCGACCTCCAGTTTATAGGCCGACAATCGTTCGCGAATAAAACTCAGCCCGGTCTCGGCCTCGTGGGAAACATCGCCGATTATATCACTCAGATCACGTCGGGTTCGCCAGTTGAGCCAGAACAGTCCGGCCAGGGTGGGAATCTCAACCACGGTAATCCACCACACCAAACTGAGGTTTGTGGGGTCTTGCATAGAATTTCTCCTTTTTAATGCAGGTCTTAAATTACAAGGTAAAATCTGTTTTCGCCGTATAGGAGCGCAATCCGCGACGCCATTCCGCGCGATGTTGTGCGGGTTTGGCACCAGACTGAGCGATGCGTCGAGGCAGGCGGACCGGTTCGCTGAGCAGACATCCTGCCACCGCGTCCAGGCCATCATCGCGCACGTTGGCGCCGGGCCGCCATTCGCGCATTTCATCGATAAACGGCGAACCCATGACCGAGGCATGGGCATACAACCGCCCTGCCGCCAGCGGTGCGTCGAAAGCATCGACGATGCGTAAATCCTTGGACCGGGTGGAATGCACGGCTTCGATGGCAATGGGCAGATTGGCCGCCACGATTTCGCTGCGCAACAATCCGGGCAAGAACCGCCCAATGCCGTTACTCTCGATAACCACCTTGGGCAGGTGCAGGCGTGTCACAAATTCGATGACCTGGCGACATTGCTGGGTGGCTTCATCGGCCTCGTTCAGGCGATCCGGATCGTGTGTCAGATACGCGATATCATGCAGCCGGTAATTACCATCCTCGTCGGTGAACACAGCGGCGATTACGCTGGCGTCACCGCGACCCGGCGCACCATAGGCCGGATCCCACCAGCACGATGCCGACACCAGTCGCCGCTCACCCAATCGCAGAACGGCCTCGCCACCAGCCTCGCGGTAATCAAGCCCGGCGTCGTAAACCACCAGCCGGTCGGGGTCCAGCCGACCATCAATTATTGACATGGGGCGCAGCATCATCTGGCTGGCGAATTTGGCCGGGCCGGATCGTCGCCTGAGTTTCTCGATGCGGTCCATGGGAAACCGTTCCGGCCAGCGGCTGTTGCCAGCTTCATCGATCAGCGGCAACTCAAGACGCGTAAAACCGTTCAGGTAAGGCGGCTCTCCTTCCGGGTCCGGGCTTCGCAGGGCATAGATCGAATTGCGGGTGTGGGGTGTGCCGACAAACAGTTTCAAGCCACCGGGCACCAGCACATATTCGATCTCATCGAGACGCTCGCGCAGGTCTACGCGTTTACCCGGCGTATGGCACGTCTTGGGCACCTCCACATCATCACAGATTACCACGTCGGCACGGCTGCCGGTAATATTAGCACCTATACCCTTGGCCAGCATGGAGGGGTCGCGCAACTCCTTATCCCGGTTCACGGTAAAGCGGTCCGACGCCCATTCATCGGCCCGGGGCGGTTTCAGCGCCTGGGTCCAGGGGTGAGCCTCGATGATCCGCTTGACGTTGCGCACCATGCGTTTGGCCAGTTGGTGATCGGCCGACAAAACCACGATGCGGCGGCATGGATCATCATGCAGCAACCAGGCGGCAAACAGTCCGATCAGAGTTGACTTGCCCGCATTGCGAAAAGCCATCAACAGTAACTCACAGTCCTGGGCGTGCCAGCGATCCTCCAGCCATCCGGCAATATCACGGTGCAGCGGTGGTGTGTTCTGGTTCTGACCACTGTTCCAGATTGATATGAATTCGCACAAAGCTATACCCCGACCCGGTTCCGGCAATAACGATGACGATGACGATGGCACACGACTACCGGCAGAGCCGGACTTGCTCTTCATGCCATTCTCCTTCTGAGTGAGATATTTTATTACGTCCGCAATTACAGACACGTACCTAAAGCTTCACCCGCCGCCGCGGGATCATGGTCTGACGGATTAGAAAATTTCGTTATGCCAACACCCACGACAAGCCATCTTCGTTCCAGTCGTAATCCTCGCCATCATCGGGGTACGGAGTTGGCGGTTGCCAGATATACACACTATCCAGTGCCCATGACGGATAGGGCTGTGGCGTATAAAAAGCATTCACGCCTTCGTCAAACGTGTAACCGATTCCTGCGAAGTTATGCCGCATATTGCCGTTGTAACTTGTCTGTTTCCAGACACCACCCCAGAAATCAGCACACCAATTCTCGCCATCGGCTTCATGCTCGTCGGCCACCACACAAACACGCAGCACAATGTTGTTTTGATCTAATTCTGCAAAATGAGCCATTTCATATCCTTACTGGAATTTGTAGCGAATTTGGACAATGCCCGAACCACCAGCACCGCCATTACGGGGGGACGAGTTACCGCCGCCACCAGCACCACCGCCAGTGTTGACCGTACCAGCACCGCCGTTACCACTCGACCCGCCGCCAGTACCACCACCGCCGGTTCCGCCGGGCTTGCCTGTTGTGTGCCCACCGGCACCACCGCCACCGGCTTTTGTCACAGATGAGCCTGTAATATTTGAGGCAAGGCCGTTACCACCCGCAGAAGATGAAGATGCTCCAGCAAATCCACCAGCACCACCGGCACCACCACCACCGGAAGAACTTGTACCGGCACCGCCGCCACCTGCATTGCCTTGTCCTGCGGGACTTGCTGCACCGCCTGATCCCCCACCACCTCTGGATCTTGCACCAGAACCCGAGCCACCAGCTTCGCCATTTGGTGCGCCGGGGTTATTACCGCTTGATCCACCACCGCCGCCACCGGAGCTTGTTATGGAACTAAAGACTGAGTTGCTGCCTTTTCCACCACGCGATGTATTCCCAGTAGCACCGGAACCACCGCCGCCAATAGTAATGGAATACCCTGTCTCAGTGACGACAAAACCTGTGGCTGTTTTACGTCCTCCAGCACCACCGCCAGCACCATTGTCGTAACCACCGCCGCCACCGCCAGCAATGACAAGGTAGTCAACCGTATCATCATCACCGAGAGTGGTTACCGTAAACGTAGCCGATGAATTGAACGTATGAACTTTAAAGTCACCATCCGTTGTGATTGAACCACCAGTGGCAATGGTGAACACATCGACTGCACCACCGCCACCTAAAAGCATTTGTTGCATACTCATATTATGTCAGTCCCGATCCAGAGATTATCCACTCGGTTGACGTGATCTTTAACGCCGTACCCACAGGGTAGGCAACGCTGGAATTGGCGGGGATGGTAAACGTCTGTGCCGTGGTATCGGCTGACGGGTGAAGGATATGCTTGCCCGCATCCGATAAGACCAGCGTATAGGCGGCTGATTTACTGTTCTGTATAATTAAATCGGCTAATGCCACGATGGCCTGATTGGCCCGCAAAGGCGTCATGGCGGTGGCATTATCCGTTCCGACTTCGGCCTGGGCCTGGGATGCAATGGGCACATCGACTGTGCCGGTTCCGGTGATGGGTCCACCACCGGCAAGGCCCGACGTGGCAACACTGGTCACCGTGCCGGAGCCCGCACCATCAGCTCCATCAGCTCCGTCCACACCATCAGCACCATCGGCACCTTTCTGGGCCATCAGTTCCCACTTGGCCGCACTCAAATCCGTGGCGAACACACCGGCGGTATGGGCGACGATACAAACGTAGGAACTGCCGGCTTCCTCAACCGCGTCTGCCACGGCATAAACCGTGGTGGTGACCCATGCGCCCTGCCATTCGATCTTGGCCACATCGGCCGCCGTGGCGGAAGCCGCCGCATTGGTCTCGGCCGTTTCGGCATTGGTCTCGGCCGTCTGGGCCGCATCCCGCGCCGCCTCGGCCAAACTTTGCGCCGTTTCGGACGCGGTCTTTGCGGTCTGGGCATTGCTGTTATGTGTACTGGCACTAGTTTCCGAGGCCAGGGCAGCAGCCGCACTGGCCGCAGCATTGTCTGCCTCGCTTTCCATGGCACTCATGGTCTTGGTACTAACCACCGGGTCACCGTTGGCATCAAAGCCCAGGGCCTTGCTGGCACGTGCGGCTTTTTCCGGCAGTTCCAGCGAGCCCGCAGCATCTGTCGAGGTCTGGTGTAAAGTTCGCGTCAGACCATCATCTGCCTCCTGAGCCATGGCGATAATCTTGTCCAGTTCATCGTTGATGACCTTGGCGCGGAACTCGCCGGATTCCTGAAAATCCGAGGACCGTTCCACGCTCAGATCGCGGATCAATGTGACGATGTCACCACTGGCCGGGGCGGCCACGAACGTTACCGTACCACCGGTATCGGCACCGGCACCGGTAACGCTGTAATGGGTGGTGATGGTCTGTAACGTGCCATCCACATAAACCTTGATATCGCCATCGACGAAGATGGGAAATGGATAGGTGAACCCCACCTGTACCGCGTCCCCGGTATATTGAATACGGGGGCTGATATCTCCGATTTTAATATGCTCTGCCATTGTTTTTCCTTACAAAAAAAATTAACTTTATAACCGCTGCAAGCCCTTCAGAATGGCTGTGCTGGCTGCAAGCGAGCTACCGTTGCGGGCCGTAGACAGGCGCTGATTGACCGTATCAAGACCCAGGCCGTAAGAGCGGTTATCATCATTCTGTCGCCGTTCGCTTTCCGCCCGAAACCCATCGAGAACCGCATCAGCGGAATTGCTGGACAACAGACCTGAGGCACCAAACCGGGCGCGCTGGGTGGCCAGCCTTCGTTTCAGATCACGTTTTTCGTCACGGGTCGTTACCCGGCGTTGCTCTTCCATAGCCGCCAGTTGAATTCTGGCTTGTGCGGTAGCAGCCCGGGATTGTACCTTCGCCTGTTTCATGCCTTGCAGGCTGGACGCTCCGGCGAGAACCGTCGAGAGGATGACAGGTGCGAGTCCTGACATGGTAATATCTCCTTTGCTAAAATATTGCTGTCAGCCGTTAACCGATAATTCGGTGACAACGGATAACAAGGTAAAGGGAAGCGGTGCGGAATGTTCGATCTGCCACAGCGGATCGATGCCCGTAGCGTGCCAGCCAAAAGCACGCACGGTACGATCACCACTAAACGGTTGTGGAGAGGTATCGAGGGTTGCCAAACCCAATTTCTTGAACGGAACCTCGGTAAAACCGCGTCCCACGTCCAATCGCAGCGCCGGGGTGTCTTGCAGGCGAAAGGTAAAACTGATGGGTCGCAGTTTTGAGCCTTGCGAGCCGCCGGTGTTTCCCTGGCTACCCGGTGGCAAAGGTGCGATTTTATGGGCATACGCCAGCCCGGCCATAATCGCCGAGGCATTACTGTTCAACACGATAGTCCCGCCGCTAACCTGAAATTCGCCGTGTACGGCCCCATCGGCCAGCACGGTAATGGTATCGCCTTCCAGATGATCCAGCCCCGACCAGGTATCGGTCGGACTGCCCGATGTGCCACTTAACGCCGCATCGGCATCACAAGTTTCATCAAATTTTTCCAAGAACCAGGCTCCGTTTCGCTCGACGACGACATAGGTGATACCGTCGGAAATGGCGATGGACCGAAAAGCCCCTTGGGTTTCCTGCAAGGACCAGGCGGTAACCTGTTCGGAGCGGAAAATAGTTACCGTGGCAATGGTGCCATCACCCAGGACCATATGCAGCAATCGCGAGGTACTATTGTAATCCTGATCCACTGGCGTGTTGATCAGGTGCTTGGCCAGGGTCGTCAGGTCACCGGACTGATAGGCCTGTTCCATATCGGCAAACAGGAATTCCCGCAAACCCGTGCCATCGCGCGGAACAAACAAGGTCGCGCCGTCCACATTACGCGGTGGTATGGTTCGTACCACTGGCGATCCGATACGGGTCTGGCGTTTGAGCTGAACGTTTCCCGGCGTCAAAGGATCACCGGTAACCATCCATTCCGCACCGGAGGTAAAAACCTGTAAATGCCGCCCGGAAAAAACTGCCCGGATGGCGTTGACCTGATCGGACAGAATAGCAAAATCGATACTCTCATCGTCCAGTCCCTCGCCCAGATCAAAGTTGAAAAGGTCTGCCGAGCGCGACATCCACAAACGATTGGGCAAATCCCGTGCGCCACCGATGACCAGCCGGTCCTGATGAAAGCACGCGCTGACCGGCCAGCCCCGATGGGCTGACAGGGCCTGTTCTTCCCAGTCCCGGGTCGCCGCCGTACCGCTCAGGGTTTCCTTGACGGTCGCCTGGGCCACGGTGGCCGAAGTCACAGCGGTAATTTCTACCTCCTTGTCGATCAGGCGAAACCGGGTGCCGATGTGGTTGGCATGAAACACCCCGGCCGAGGCCGTCAATGAAATGCTGCCGCTGGTCGCACCGGGTGTCAGGGTAACAACGTCATCGGCAAATTTATGATGGGGTTGATAAATACGTCCCGTGGTTTCGTGGGTAATGAAGGACCAGTTAGCAATGGTCCAGTTTGTATCGGACGTGCGGGTAATTTTTCGCGGAGCTTCGTCCGGATGCATAACCAATAATGTATCGGCACTTTGCACCCAGTTGATCTGGTCCAGCTTGGCCTCGCTCCACGGTGTCGCCATGCTGGTCAACAAAATACCGTCGCGGTAGACAGCCATTTCAAGATCGCTGAACCCCAGCAGATATACCTGTTCGGTATTAAACTCAAAAGCGACCAGCCGTGCTTTGCCTGATATGGTATCGAGATACCGCAAACCCGGTCTGCGCGATACACCTCCGGTGGGGTGAATAAAGACATTCCGCAACAGCCCTGCGCCATTGGCATAGGCTCGCAGATCGCTGCGACCCAGCATGGCCCCGGAAATCTCACCGGCGGTAAAATTGGTTTTTTGGGTTCGTAAACGTGCCATCATGACCTCACATTGATCAGGCAAAAATCTTCGATACGGCCCGGTGTTACCTGTTGGGAATCGATAACCTTTGCATCACGGAATACTGTTTCGGCGAGCTTGAACAGGGTCTCGGTACGGCTGGTACTGTCGGTCAGGGGAATGCAGAATTCAGCCGCCAGGCGGGCGATGATGACCTGATCGAAAAATGCCGGGAAGCTGGTCTCGTCGGGCCGGAAAATATAACTGAGCACCACATGCTCGGCGTCACAATGTAATCGGCTTTCCGATATGCGGTACGCGATGCCCCGCCCACGCACTCCTGAGCCGGCCGACAGGGCGCGCAAAAAGTCCGCTGGCAACTGATAGGCATACCCGTAATCCGCCACCGGTTCGATGACCAGACGGGCAAGGGTAATCTGGGCAGAGGCAAAATTCCACGGATGGGACGACAACAAGGCATCACGTATTGAAGGATAGAGGTTCACCGCAACCTCAGACTCGGCTGTGCCTTCATCAAACGAGGTGATACTTGCCGCACCGATTCTGATCAGTGCGCGCGAGCACAGGGCAATGGAGCTGAGCGCCATAACATGATTCCTTCCAATAAATTTACAAAAATAAACCGGGCCGCAATAATTGTTGCGGCCCGGTCATGGTCAGTTATACGATTACGATGAAGCCATCTGACCGGAAGCTATCAACGCATCGATCACCGCACCAAGCTGGGCACGGCATTCCGTATCGACGGTCGCACCACCGGTTGGGTCGGCCACAAATGCGGCCTTGTTGGGTTCAACACCCAACGTAACCACCCCAGCGGTAATATCCGAGACGCCATAAATCCGGGTCTCAGGCGTGCCGTCCGTATCCACATTCAACAACACCAAATCACCGACCCTGAGCAGGGCAGAAGCGTCATCGAAATAATTGGCCGCCTCGACCGCTGACGCGGTATCGATGCTGGTGAAGTGCCACAGGGTAAAGCCGTTGGCATAGGCCAGCACACTCAGGTTTTTAGATTGATAAGCCATTGTGTTTTCTCCTCAGCTTTCAAGACAACGCAGGGAAACAACGCCGGATGTATCAACCAGACAGGCTCCCTGTGACATCATGTTGTTGATGAAATTGGCCGCACGATCACCATGCCAGGTCACATCGGTTTTCACTTCGGAACCGATGGCATGACCAATTGCCGTGCGATGATACCAATAACAGTAACGCACACTGGCGGTCTTGGTCAGACCGGAATGGGGAATCCACAAGGCACCGAGCCAGCGTTTGGCCTGGGTGCCGCGCCAGGGCAAGTCGTCGTCGCCCACATAATCGGCATTGGCAAATTCCTGAATGGCGAGCAAATCGGACCACTGTTTCCAGCCGACCACGGCGTAACGTTCACCATCATCTGGCACGTCGGCTTCGCCGAGCATCTCGAAGGCTTCGAGAACCTTGGTCTTGGTCAGCCCATCGCTGCCGGAACCGGCATAGTTGGTGGAGGCATCGAACTGGGAAATAATCAACTCGTCGGTCTTGCGACCCAGAGCATAAGCACCGGCCCGCGCAACCACCGTGCGCTCATTGATATTGGATTTCAGTTCGTCCAGGGAATCGACCCAGTCACCGGCATAATAGTCAGACAACTGACATTCCACAGGTGTGTGGTCGATGTTCATGACCGGCACCTTGCCATGGCGGGCTTTGGTGCTGGCAGTTCCCTTGCCGACTTTCTGAAAAGTGGTCGAAGCACCGATAATCTTGTCCTTTACCCGGACAGTATTGCGCAGCTTCGAACCCATCTGTTGATATTGCAGATGCACGTCGGCCTGAAAGTGTTTTACAAATGATTGATCGACGGATGTCGACATATCTTTCTCCTTAGGATTTGAGGGTTATGGCGATGGTGTTATCGATCGCGTGATCGGCGCGAACGGCACCGTCTTGGCAACACCCGGGCCGCCCGAATGGCGGTTATCCGATGTTGAATTGAGGGCAGCAACGGCATTTGAGATTGCCTGCATTGTTGCATCATTGGGGGCGATGACACCGGTTTGCGGTATCTGGTTTTTACGCTGATAGGCGACGATAGCCTGACGCAGGCGTTCTCCGTAATAGCCCGTCGGACCATCGGTTTCCTGCAGGTTCAACTCGCCCAGCATGTCCATGAGGGTTTCGATCCTGGCCACATCGTCCGGCTGATTATCGGCACTGGGACCAATGGCAGCACTTAAGGCCGTCAGGTTATCCATATTCCTGAAACGATCCTGACTGGCATCATTTTCCATCAGGCGGCCAAACGGATCGGGGTGTTTTTCTTCATTATTCATGATTGTCTCCAATTGCAGGTTTAAAATTTAAAAGGGGGCCGCGTCTGACAAACTGACGCAGGCCCCCAGGTTGCGCGGCGGGATCAGCAGAGAGGGATGCGCTCACCGCCGCGGGTTGCATCCTCGATGAACATACTCAGCTCGAATACAATGCCTCGAAGCCCTGGCGGATCTGTTCCACATAAGCCGGGTTCTGGTCACGCCAGTAGCGCGGATCTTTCATCATTGATTTCAATTCGCTTTCAGTGTGCAGCGATGATGAGGGATTGTGACCAGCCATGATTGCGGGTTCGTTCTTGGCCATCATGCGGTGCATGGACAGCACGCCGTTAAAATTGGACGACATGGACTCGAAGGCTTCCAGGCTCAGATTGGAGCGGCCCCAATTCTGCAACTGGCGTTCCATGTCTGCCCATTGTTTACGGCCACCGAAGTATGTTTCAAGACGGTCGGTCTGGGCTTTGTGATCCAGTGTATGAGACAGTTGTTCGGCAATGGGTATTAAATGTTCCAGAGCAAGATCATAAACAAGCTGTGCCTGATCATTGTTGAAACCGGCTGCGTGCAGGCGCTCGTTCAGTGCCGGATCGGACTCGAACATGTCTGTATCAACAGAAATTTTATAATCTTCTGCAATTTGTGGAACTGGTTCAATATCAGTGTTATTTTCATCATAATTCTCACCGGCAAAACGCTTTTCAAGTTCTCCATAAGATTTGATCAGCATGTCGCTTCGCAGGCTACCGGTTTCACTGTCCCAGAATTTCTCCGGAATGTGGCTTGGCCTTTGATCAATATCTGGCGTTTCTGATTGAGGATTTTCATCCCCCTGATGGTCTGTATTTTCCATGTTGCATCCTTTCCAATGTTCTATTTTGCGGTTTCCTGAGAATTCGCCCTGCCCCGTTCAATCATGGTTTCCATGTAGGCGACCAAGGCCCGCTGGCCTTCCACATAACGCAAAGTCGCCTCGCTGACTGTTGGCCCGAACACACGCTCACGTGTGGATTTACGTAAATGCTGCAATATGCAATGAGCATCGTGGTGGCTGAACACCCGTGCGAAACACCGGGAAATTTCCTGACCGTGTTGTTGAGATTGCGGGTCTTGCTGAGGATGTCCATCTATCCAGCGCCAGGCGTCTAGATTGTCTTTCATCACAACACCTGTTCAGGGTCTGGGCTCTGGTCAAATTCTGCCAACACATCGCCAAGCTGTTGGGTGATGGCCTGCTCGCTCTGCTGATCAGGCTCTGGCGGCTCGGTTTTGATCAGATTTTCTGGTACATCGAACCCCTTGGCCAACCACCTCGCCATGGCCACCATATCGATATTCCGGGTTGCCTGGGGGCCAAAACTGCGTAAGGCATCAGCCCAATGCAGAGCATCGCGGGCTTCGGCTCTGGTATAGGCGCGGGCAAGAGGGGACCGCCAGTCAAGGGCGATCGCCCGGCCATCCAGATCAATCGGGGGAATATCACCGCGTCTGGTCAGGATAGCAATAGCCCGGTCCATCAGGGGGCTTAACAATTCAGACTGTAAACGGCCATAAGTCGCACCCAGCAATCGCGTCATTTCCGCCGAGCGTTCGAGCACTTCGGTGGCCGACATGCGTGGAGCATTGACCATCGAAAGGTTATCGACCAGCAATGATTTCCTGATCCGTTGACGTAAATCCTCCAACACCAATTGTGAAACATCGAAGCTGCCGGGTGCTTTAAGCGGGGTCAGACCTTGCGAGCCCACGGCCTTGGGGATAATGGTTCCGGGCACCAGACGAACGGTTGCCGGGTTCAGCACGCCATCATCATCGGCCTGCCAGATACCGGTTACGGCAATTGATGCATTTTTAAGGACCAATTCCACAACCTTATTGGCGGTCTTGATATCGGGTAATGCCTTCATTACGGGTGAGCGCCCGTAAATCTCGCCGGGGGTTTTCAACCAACGAAAATTAATAAAAGGCGACTGGGAAAATTCACCGGTGGCCAAAACCACGGGCTGGTCTGTTTTTCCATCCAGGCTATCCAGAACGGCGGTATAATTATAAACACCGTTTTGATTGCCCTGAATGACGGCTTCAATAATCGCGATTTTTTCGTTGTCTTGTTTTGAATTGTTGTCTTGTAATATGTCGTTTGATTTTCCCGGAAAGCGTTTGGCAAATGTTGCCTGGTCCAGTTCTGAACGGCGAAATGTGGAACTCAACCGACCATCATCAGACTCCTCAAAAGCAACCTGAGAAAGCGGTATTGCCGTAAACCTGAATGCGCTGGAACCACCCGGTTCAGCCTCTTCAAACAACAAACAAGCCGTTCCGATTGTCGCAAGATCGAGAAAACATTGGTGCATTTCAATTGCGAAGTTCGAACGTTCAAAGTTTTTACGAATAATCTGTGACGCACTTTCCAACGCCGGGCCGGCCTTAACGGCGGCTTCAGACGAAACATCACTACCCGCCCGCAAGGCGAACCATTGTCCCCAGGGCGGTGTTAATTCTCCCAACAGGCTCGCCGCGAGCTGATCGACCGCATCGGGTGCGGTACCATCAAACAGATTTACTGTCTTGCTGCCGCCGGGACCACCGTACTGGCTGATGCCGTCAAGCTGTGGCAGGCTGAAAGCATAACAATCACTCCATAAGCCCTGCCATACGTTGCGCCGTTCAACCGCCCTTTTATACCGGGCGACAATGGCCGGCCCGTTTGTATTGTCATCCATAGCGTGGCCATCAGAATGACCCGACGACATTGAATTCTGTATTGCCTGCATTTTTATTCTCCCAACAAGGACCGCTGCCTGGACGTAACGCTGGACAAACCCAGCAGACCGGTCGACTGGCCAGCCGACAGACCGCGTGATGATGTGGCGATCAAACCCCGTCGACCGCTGCGTTTTCGCTTAATGGATGCCAGGCGGCGTTTTTCCGTATCGGTTGCGGTGGTATCTACGGGCGGGGTGTACACGGGTAATGGCGGTGGGGTGGGTGGTGATTTGAATAATCCTCCCATCAAAAATTCCTTTCATGGGTCAACTGTTGAACTTCTGCCATAAAAAAACCCGCCACCGGGGTGACGGGTTCGGGACATAATTATCCCCTTTCAATAAAACCACTATTGCAAGAAAAATAGCCTATGTCAAGGATTATTTTCCTTTACCAAAAAACTCCATAAACTACGTGGGGTTATAACCCGTCGAGAGCTGATGCCCAGCACCCGTTTAACCGCTTCCACACAGGTAAATAATCCCCAGGGTGCAGGCTGTAAGGGTGGCAAACAGAGCGACGTCTTCACTGTGTTATACCCTTCAGCGTTATACCAGGCCGCCAGATCATCACATGAAATATCCGACAGGCTGTTGACGGTCATCATATTGGATAATGGATCGAGCACGATCCAGCCGCAATCGGCCTGGACAGCAATGAAACAATGGCGAAATCCGCGGGCCAGCAAACCCAGCCACGGCAAGTCATTACGATCAGAAAACACCACCACGGCGCGCCGCAGTACGGGCTCGGGTGGTTTCGGTTCATTATTAACCGATTCAGTATTTATTATCATAAAATCAATGCTTTATTGATATTCATTTCAATCACTCCGGCCAGAAGATACAATACCTTTATGGCGCATGGGCTCGCTCAGGCGGTCCAATGCCTGGCGCCATATAACAAGCTCTGTGCGTTGTCCGGCACACCGGTGGTCCGGTGGGCATTCGGCAAAACCAAATTTCGCAAGCACCCGCAGGTGCCCATCATTCAGCTGATGCTGGCGGTACAATCGCATGGCAATGAGGTAAATATCATCCGGATCACAGGGCCGGTTGAACGTGGCTTTGCTGGTATCGGGTCGGGCATTGTCCGCCCGCAAACGCTGACAGCGGGCAAACCAGAACCAGGCTTCTTCCGCCGAGGCAAACAAATCAAACGTCCCTTCCCGGACAGGTTGGGGCAGGCAGCGCAAAAATGGGCCCATATAGTCCTCCTACGATGAGTAAAAATATCTATTTAAGTGATAATTATCATATAATAATATTTTATCCTATGTCAACCGTATTTATTCCTAATGACAATTGTCTCGTTATATATGACAATGTTCCCATGTTAAAACATGCTGACATCTGGGCGGCTATTGACAGACTGGCGCGCGAACACGGCCTGTCGGCATCGGGGTTATCACGCAAGGCCGGACTCGATCCGACCACCTTCAACAAAAGCAAACGCATAACCCGGGACGGCAAATTGCGCTGGCCAAGCACGGAAAGCCTGTCGAAAGTCCTCAACACCACCGGCGCAACGCTGGGCGAATTTGTGACCTATGTGGGCGATGCCAAGTCCGGCGGGTTCTATAAAAACATCCCGTTAGTCGGCCTGGCCCAGGCTGGCTCCAATGGATTTTTTGATGACGCCGGGTACCCGATCGGTGGTTCGTGGGATGAGATTCCATTTCCGGAAATTGGCGACAATCACGCCTATGCCCTGGAAATCAGTGGCGACAGCATGGAACCCGTCTACCGTGATGGCGATACTATTATCGTCTCACCGGAGTCTGATATCAGACGGGGCGACAGGGTCGTGGTGCGAACCAATGACGGTGAAATTCTGGCCAAGCAACTGCGCCGCAAAACCACCCACAAGCTAGAGTTGGTCTCCATGAACATCCTGCATGAAGATCGTGTGCTCAATACAGAAGATGTGGACTGGATTGCCCGCATCGTCTGGTCCAGCCAGTAATCGCGTCTCGCAATTAAGAGTTTGGGGCAGCCAGATCCTGGCCATCCAGAACACGCTCGATCAACTCGATGGTTTCCGGGATGCCGTACAGGGCAATGAACGAGCCCATACGCGGACCTTCCGACTGGCCAAGCAAAATTTCATACAGCGCCTTGAACCAGTCGCGCAAGGACGCAAATCCCTCACGCTTGCCGATCTCGTAGACCACGCTTTGAATGTCGGCGGCCGGGGTTTCGGGCGGTAATTGTTTTAATTGTTCGACGAGATCAGTCAGCGCGACGGTCTCGAAGTCTGATGGGGCGCGAAATTGTTTGGTCGGGCGGATAAAGTCCTGATAATAATTGATGGCATAATCCACCAACTTGTCGAGAATTGGCGCATTTTCCGGGCTCGCCTCAGGCCGGTAGCGTGTAATGAAATGCCACAACACGGCCTTGTCCTCGGTATGACAAACGCTGGCCAGATTGAGCAGGATATTATAACTGAGATGGGCGTTCTCGTGAGGAGGGTCGCCAAGATGAATATGCCAGACCGGGTTTTCCACCTGGGCGGCGGCTTCCTGATCGGGATATTTCTCCAGGAATGTCAGGTATTCATCGATAGCCTTGGGGATCACATCAAAATACAACCGTTTTGCAGTTTTCGGCTTTTGATACATGAACAACGACAGGCTTTCCTGGGGTGCGTAACGCAGCCATTCATCGATGGCCAGGCCATTGCCGCGGGACTTGGAAATTTTTTCGCCCCGCTCGTCGAGGAACAACTCGTAGGTTAAGGTCGTAGGTGGCCGACTGCCCAGGGCCTGACAGATCCGGCCCGACAGTTTTACTGAATCGATCAAATCCTTGCCCGACATTTCATAATCCACCCCGAGAGCGTGCCAGCGCATGGCCCAGTCAGGCTTCCACTGTAACTTGCACCGCCCGCCGGTCACCGGGGTCTCAACCTGTTGTCCTGCGCTATCTTCATAAACAATAGTGCCCGCATCCTGGTTGACCTGAATGATGGGGACTTGCAGCACGTGGCGGGTATCGGGGCAAATCGGCAGGAACGGGCTGTAGGACTTGCGTCTCTCTTCGCCCAGGGATGGCAGCATGATGGCCATGACCTGATCATAATTGGCCAGCACATCGAGCAGGCCCTTGTCCAGAACGCCGGAAGTATACATTTCCGTCGAGCTTTTAAACTCGTAATCAAACCCAAACGAATCCAGGAAAGCCCGCAATCGTGCATTGTTATGGTGGGCAAAACTTTCATGGGTGCCGAACGGATCTGGAATCTCGCTCAGGGGTTTGTGCAGGTTCTCCAACAGCATGTCCTGATTGGGCAGGTTGTCGGCAACCTTGCGCAGACCGTCCATGTCATCGGAATAGGCAAACAGCCGGGTCGGAATATCACTGATCTGCATAAAGGCATGGCGCACCATGGAGGTCCGCGCCACCTCGCAGAACGTGCCGATGTGAGGCAGACCGGACGGACCGTAACCGGTTTCAAACAGCACATAACCCTTGTCCGGCGTCTTGCCGCCCAGACGTTTCAACAAGGAACGGGCCTCGGCAAAGGGCCAGGCTTTTGCGTCCTCGGAAATACGTCTTAACTGGTTCATGATGCTCACCGATCTTTCTGGTTTGTTGACAAGAGCGCGAACCTACTTTGCCGAGCAGTCAAGGTCAACAAGGTGAATGCCGTTCGCCGCGCAAGGGTCTTACTTCCAGACCGACTTTCCCTTGCCGGGCAGGCCATAGGCTTGCCACTTGCGGGTCACATTTTCGATGATGTCATCATCCATTCGGATTTTCCGGCCCCATTCGCGGCTGGTTTCCGGTTCCATTTTGGTGGTGGCATCGATGCCCATCTTGGAGCCCAGCCCCGATTGTGGTGAGGCGAAGTCGAGATAATCGATGGGGGTGTTTTCGATCATGGTCACATCACGGGCCGGATCAACATTGGTGGAGACTGCCCACATAACATCTTTCCAGTCCCGTGCATTAATATCCTCGTCGACGATGATGACAAATTTTGTGTACATGAATTGTCGCAGGTAAGACCACACACCCAACATGATCCGCTTGGCGTGACCCGGATAGGCCTTCTTCATGGACACCACGGCCATGCGGTAGGAACAGGCCTCCGGCGGCAACCAGAAATCGACCACCTCGGGAAACTGCTGGGTAAACAGCGGCACAAACACATCGTTCAGGGCTTCGCCCAGGATGGCCGGCTCATCGGGCGGGCGGCCCGTATAGGTCGACAGATAAATCGGCTCCTTACGCATGGTAATCGCGGTGGCGGTGAAAACCGGAAATTCCTCTACCGAATTATAATACCCGGTGTGATCGCCGTAAGGGCCTTCCGCGCCGTATTCATCGAGCGAGACATAACCTTCGAGGATAATTTCGGCATTGGCCGGAACTTTTAAGGGTATGGTCTTGCAGTCGACCAGTTCGACCTTCTTGTCGCGCAGCAACCCGGCGAACTGGTATTCCGACAGGGTATCGGGAACCGGCGTTACGGCGGCCAGGATAACCCCCGGATCGGCCCCGATGACCACCGCGGCGGGGATCGGTTCGGATCGTTGTTCCTTCCACCGGGCATGGTGCTGGGCACCGCCACGATGTTTTAACCAGCGCATCAAAGTGGTATTTTTACCGGTCACCTGCATGCGGTATATGCCCAGATTGTAATCATCGCGCCGGTCGCCGGATTTGGTATCGGCTTGCGGACCCTGGGTAACAACCAGCGGCCAGGTAATCAGCGGCGCCGGCTCGCCCGGCCAACAGGACTGGATGGGTAATTTTGAGAGATCGATATCATCGCCCTGCAGAACCACTTCCTGGCAGGGCGCTCGACCCACGGTTTTGGGTTTCATGGTCATGACGGTTTTTAACAAGGGCATCATTTCCAGAGCTTCACGCCAGCCGCCGGGGGGCTCAGGTTGGCGCAGGAATGCCAGGGTCTCGCCGATTTCGCGCAAACCATCCCGTTCGCGTCCCATGCCTTGCGCAACCCGCTCAACGGTGCCAAACAGATTGACCAGAACCGACATGGCGTATGGTTCGCCATTTTTACCGACCACATTCTCGAACAATATGGCCGGACCGCCTTCCGCAATTACCCTGGTCTGAATCTCGGTCATCTCCAGATGGGTTGAGACAGGCTCGCTCACCCGCACCAAATCATTGTTGTTCTCGAGATAAGCCATGAAGTCACGGAGAGAAGAATAAGCCATTGATGTAGAGTCTTCCGAATTGCACTTTAATTATTGCCCTGAAAGTCATAGCTTTTACTGTTAAACAATCAAGGAAATTAATGATTTACCGCAGTTTTTATTGAAAGAGTAGTTAATACCATATAGCCTTCTGAAAAAATACAAGGGAATGCGATGACAGCTTTACCAGAAGAATCAAATAGCAGTGATGAAAACAATTTCCGCCGTTTAATTGAAATTGGCATATCCCTGTCTGCCGAGCGAGATAATTCGCGGTTGATGGAAAAAATTCTGCTCGAGGCGAAAGATTTTTGTAATGCTGATGGCGGCACGCTCTATTTACGCAATGATGACGACACTCTGAAATTCACCATCATGCGGACAGACTCGCTGGGCATCGCCTTAGGCGGCACCACCGGCAAGGAAATACCCATCCCCCCGATTAACCTGATCAATCAGGAGACCGGCAAACCAAACGACACAAATATTGCCGCCTATGTGGCAAACACCAAACAGATGGTCAATATTCCCGACGCCTATGATTCCACAAGTTTTGATTTTACCGGAGCCAAGGCGTTCGATAAAAACAATAATTACCGCACCAAATCCGTGCTTGCCGTACCCATGTTGAACCACGAGCAAGATGTCATCGGAGTCTTGCAACTGCTCAACGCCCAGGACAAACCGGGTGGTACTGTTGTTACATTCAACGACAAAATTGTACCGCTTATCGAGGCGCTCACTTCACAGGCCACCGTGGCACTTGAAAATGCCTTGTTACTGGCCGCCCAGAAGAAACTTTTCCGGTCCTTCATCAACTTGATTTCATCGGCTATCGATGCAAAATCCCCCTACACCGGGGGGCATTGTCAGCGCGTTCCGGAATTGACCATGATGATAGTCGATGCGGCCACAGCAGCGACCACCGGGCCCTTTGCCGATTACAGCCTGACCGCTGAGAAGCGTGAGGAAATAGAAGTCGCCGCGGCCCTGCACGATTGCGGCAAGGTCACCACGCCGGAATATGTTGTCGACAAGGCAACCAAGCTGGAAACCATCTATGACCGCCTGCACGAAATTCGCAGCCGTTTCGAAATCGTCAAACGAGACGCCGAAATCGAGTATCTGAACCAGGTTATAGACGGTGGTGACAAACAGACCCTGAAGGCTGCCCTGGATGAAAAACTGGCCAGGCTGGACGATGATTTTACTTTTGTGGCCGAATGCAACAAAGGCGGCGAATTCATGGCCCCGGAACGCATCGAACGGATCAAGCAGATCGCCGATATTACCTGGCTGCGCACACTGGATAACCGCATCGGCCTGTCGCAGGATGAAATGAACCGCTTGATACGCACCGAACCGGCCAGTCTGCCCGCCACGGAACACCTGCTAAGCGACCGCGAAGACCAGATCACCTATCGCGGCGAAGGTGAAACAGCCCTTTATGAAGCGGGAAACGACTATGGTTTCCTGCTCGATGTGCCAGAACACACCTTCAACACCGGGGAAATTTATAATTTATGCATCGAACGCGGCACCCTGACTGCGGAAGAACGTTTCAAGATCAATGATCACATCGTCCAGACGATAATCATGCTGAAAAACCTGCCGTTCCCAAAACACATGAAGAATGTGCCCGATTACGCCGGTGGACATCATGAAAAAATGGACGGCACGGGGTATCCGAAAAAATTGAAACGCGAAGATATGGCCGTGGAATCCCGCATGATGGCCATTGCCGATATTTTCGAAGCCCTGACCGCGGCTGATCGTCCTTACAAGGATCCAAAACCCCTCAGTGCCTGTATCAAAATCATGTCATTCATGAAAAAGGACGCTCATATCGACGGCGACCTGTTTGAGCTATTCCTGACGTCCGGCCTTTATCAAGTCTATGCGGATCGCTTCCTCAATCCGAACCAGATTGATGAGGTTGATGTTGGGCAGTACCTGTCATCATAACCAACATGCTGACAAGGTATGATCGTGCTATCCAATACCCCTATCACTTGCCGTCGGGTTCATACATCGCCCATAACGGCGAGCACAGATTAGTCTCGGGTGACGAAATACGGCAAAACCTGACGGGGCGAAAACCCTTTCTGGCCGTGGGTTCGAACATGTCACCACAGCAACTGGCCCTGAAGTTTCCCGGCCCCGATGATGGCATTATCCCGGTCACAAAAATAAAGCTTCGTGACTTCGACAGCGTCTTTTCGGCACATTTTGCGGCCTATGGCGCCATTGCGTCCACCTTGTTCCCGGCACCGGGAACCGAGGTTACATTGTTCATCAACTGGCTGGACCCGAAACAGGAACTTGCCATGCACAAGACCGAACTACCCAACAAAAACTACCGGTTTTGCCGCATGAACAATCTTCAGATTATCAATCCCGACGGCCCGGAACTGGATTATGTATACGTTTACCTGTCCAGCCGGGGGGCCTTGTCAAAGGATGGCGACCCAGCCCCCTTGGGTGTTGTTGAGGCGACACAACGTCACTGGGAGGACATGCTACAGCCTGAAATTCAAGATTATGTGCGCTCAATGATGGCCCCCCAGATGGATCTGGCCGGATTTATTGAACAAAACATTTCCAATCCCGATCTGCGCCTCGAAAGAACCGAACGGCTGCAAGGCTCATCAATTGCCATCCACCACGACGAGCGGAACATAGAGGAAATTCTGTAATCGCGTTCGGCTATGGGACGTCATCTTAATAATAAAGTCATGCGCGGATTGCCGCACTATTGTGGCATGGGGCCGACCACCAGCATGGGATCGAGATGGGTTGAAAACAATGTCACGCCCCAGTGCAGATGCGGGCCAGTGACCCGCCCGGTCTGGCCCACCGTCCCGATGGGGGTGCCTTTTGTGATGATCTGACCCTGGCTTACCAGCAGGCTGTCCATGTGGATATAAACCGACGTAAGGCCATGCCCGTGGTCAATCATCACCGTCTTGCCCGTATAGAACATATCGTCGTGAACCAGTGCCACCACACCATCACCCATGGCAACGATGGTGCTGCCTTTGGGTGCGGCGATGTCCACCCCGTTATGGGGGCTGCGCGGCTTGCCATTCAGGATACGCTGGCTGCCATACACACCCGATATGGGGCCGATCACCGGCCACATAAAACCGCCCGTAAACCAGGTCTGGGGATTGTCGATCTTGCGCACATTAGTAATCAGCGGTCGTTCGCGTTTGATGCGGGCCTGGGTGGTGGGATCGGGTGTCACCTGATTGGTGGGTAATCCTTCGATACGCTGAATTTTATAATCGCGGTTTGCAATGTCAAAATCGAGGGTTTGCTCTGCATTAATCCGTATTGCGGTGCTGCCCTCGGCATCGCGTCCCAGACCGATTAAAAAATGTCCATCGCTGGAAACCCGCACGGGATTGCCATCAACGCTCACC
The DNA here is from genome assembly GCA_024279135.1 of Alphaproteobacteria bacterium. GTDB lineage: Bacteria > Pseudomonadota > Alphaproteobacteria > Rhodospirillales > Casp-alpha2 > JABJOR01. Next base: position 121,650 of record JAJRRU010000010.1, on the reverse strand, counting down.
ATATTTCCCGGATCGGTCTGACCCATAATCAGCGCACCGGGAATAAAATCTCCCGACATATCCAACCGGGGCGCACTCTGGACGGGCTGAGCCATCAAAAGGCTTATCAATAAGACCATTATATAACGTACAATCATAACAAACTTCCCTGTGGGTCATCGTCGGGGGTTGAGGTTTTATCAGGCATTTTTTTACGCCCGGCTTTTTTCGCCAGACCACCCGACACGGCCCGAACCGGACCATCACTGAATTCCAGGTTCAACGCCATGCCAGCGGTAATGTCAGCGGCCCGGCGCATGGTTTTACCCCGCCCATCGCGCACCAGAGCGAAACCACGGTCCAGAGTGCGGCGATAGGAATAGCTATCCAGTAAAGCCGCGGTGTGAGCAAAACGCGTGGTATGGTGCGTGAGCACCGTATCGAACGTCTTGTTCAGGGCGCGCCATTGAACCATCAAGTCCTGTTGGGCTCCCTCAATCATACCAGCCGGGCTGCGTAGACGGGATGTCAGCCCCGACAACCGCTCGGTACGGCGTTGTAATCCAAATCGTAAACTGTTGACGAAGCGTTCAACCCAGTCATCCAGGCGTTGGGCAGCCTCGTCGGTTATTCTTGCCGGGTGGGGCAGACCCCGGCTCAGGGCGGCAAGATGCTTGCGGTGGTTGCCCAGCGTGCGTTTCAGGGCGGCGGTCATGCGACGGGAGTTTTCCGTAACGTGTCCGGCCAGATCCAGACGCACGGGCACGGCCATTTCGGCTGCCGCACTGGGGGTAGGTGCGCGTTTATCGGCGGCAAAATCGATCAGCGTGGTATCGGTCTCGTGACCAATGGCGGAAATCAGCGGGATCTGGCTGGCGGCTGCCGCGCGGACCACATTTTCTTCGTTAAACGCCCACAGGTCTTCCAGCGATCCGCCACCGCGGGCCACGATAATAACATCCGGGCGGGGCAGTTTCCCATCGTCACCCAATTTATTAAAACCCTCGATGGCTGCGGTGATTTGCCGAGCCGCAGTTTCGCCCTGAACCAGCACCGGCCAGACCATCACATGGCTGGGAAACCGGTCGGCAATGCGGTGCAGAATATCACGGATTACAGCCCCGGTCGGTGATGTAACCACGCCGATTACATTGGGTAACCAGGGCAGTTCTTGCCGGTTTTCGGGGTCAAACAGACCTTCTTTGGCCAGTCGGTTACGGCGTTCCTCCAGCATTTTGAGCAAATCACCCTGACCGGCCAGTTCCATGGTCTCAACGATGATCTGGTATTTCGACCGCCCACCATAGGTGGTCATGCGTCCAGTGACGATGACCTCCATACCATCTTGCGGGTCCATGCCGAGACGCCCGGCGCTGCCTTTCCAGCACACACCATCGAGCACGGCATTGGAATCTTTCAGGGCAAAATACAGATGACCGGAAGCAGCACGCTTGAAACCGGACAGCTCACCGCGCACCCGGATGTGGCGAAAACCACCTTCAATGGCATTCTTTATGGCGACAGACAGCTCACCAACCGAAAAAACAGGTACATTATGTGAATTTAAATCATTCAGGGAATTGTCCACCATGCTATAGGGTCTATATGATATATATACGTACGAGAATATAATTATAAATTAAGGAATACAAACGAATGAAAGTCCTTGTCGTTGGATCCGGTGGTCGAGAGCACGCCCTGTGCTGGGCAATTGCAAAATCTCCGAAATGCAAACGACTATACGCCGCGCCGGGCAATCCGGGCATGGCGCAAATCGCCGAATGTGTGCCCATCGAAGCCGATAATCTCGACGCCATTGTGGCCTTTGTCCTGGCAGAAAAAATCCAGTTCGTCGTCGTCGGGCCAGAAGGACCTCTGGTCAACGGCCTGATCGATATGCTCGACGATGCCGGCATCAAGGCTTTCGGCCCTACTGAACGGGCCGCAGCGCTGGAAGGTTCCAAGGGTTTCATGAAGGATTTGTGCGCCCGGTTCGATATTCCAACGGCAGAATACCGTCGTTTCGACGAACCCGACGCCGCCAAGGAATATATTTTCCTGCACCACGCACCAATCGTTGTCAAAGCCGATGGCCTGGCCTCAGGCAAGGGTGTCTTCATTTGTCGCAATGAAAACGAGGCCCACGCCGCCATTGACCATATCATGACCGAACAGGCCTTCGGTGAAGCCGCGGGCAACGAAGTGGTTATCGAAGAATTGCTAGTCGGCGAGGAAGCCAGCTTCTTCGCCCTGGTCGATGGTGAGCACGCCATTGCGCTGGTTGCAGCCCAGGATCACAAAACTGCCTTCGATGGGGACGAAGGCCCCAACACGGGCGGCATGGGTGCTTATACCCCGGCCCCGATCATCGACAAAAAAATGACCGAAACCATCATGGAACAGATTATCCGCCCCACCGTCAAAGGCATGGTCGCCGAAGGCCGGCCCTTCAAGGGGGTGCTGTTTGCCGGACTGATGATTACCGAACAAGGCCCCAAGCTGATCGAATACAATGTGCGGTTCGGTGACCCGGAATGCCAGGTCATGATGATGCGCCTGAAATCTGATATGCTGGAGGCCCTGCTAGCATGCACCGAAGGCCGGATCGACGAAATAGAGCTCAATTGGCATGACGATGCCGCCTTGCTGGTGGTCATGGCCAGCGAAGGATACCCGGGTGACTATCAGAAAGGCAGCATCATCCGTAATATCGAAATAGCCGAAAATATTAAAAACGTTACCATTTTCCATGCTGGCACCAAACGTGAAAATGGTCATATGGTCGCCCATGGCGGTCGGGTTCTCGGCATTGCAGCACTGGCTTCCAGCGTAAAAACAGCCCATGATAAAGCCTATCGGGCCGTCAAAATGATCGACTGGCCGGAAGGTTTTAACCGGACCGATATTGGCTGGCGTGCCATTGACCGCAAAGATTAACCTTGCCTGTCCAGGGCCCGACACTTTAACTGAGGAGCGCAAGCAAATGGAAGACACGACCCGAACAGAGCTTGAAGCAGCCGCCTTCCGCGGCCTCATAAAACACTTGGGCAATCGGACCGATGTACAAAATATTGACCTCATGAACCTGGCCGGATTTTGCCGAAACTGTCTGGCAAAATGGTACATGGCCGCGGCGGTCGACCGCAATATCGCCATGGATTATGACCAGGCCCGCAAAATTGTGTATGGCATGTCCTATGGGCAATGGAAGACGGACTATCAGACCCCGGCCAGCGACCAACAAATGAAGCTGTTCAAGGACACTAAACCCCTACATGCTGAAATCAGCGGACATAACTGATTTATTGAAGTGTTATACTGTGTGTTGTCCATAAAACATAACGTGGGGAGAAACCAGAATGAAAAAAATTATGGTCGGGGCGATTGGGCTGGTCGCGGTGGTGATAGCCGTTGCAGTATTCCTGTTTTCCAACCTGAACGGAATAATCCAGGACGGCGTAGAGAAAATCGGCAGCGAGGCCACGCAAGCTACCGTTACGCTCGATAAAGTGGATATTTCCATAACCTCCGGTTCGGGGGTTTTATCGGGGCTTATCGTTGGCAACCCAAGCGGTTTCAAGACCCCCAGCGCCTTTGAGCTAGGCGGTATCGCCATCCAGATCGATACCGACAGCATCGGCGGGGACGTTATCATCATCAAGGAAATCGTCATTACCGCGCCAAAAATCACCTACGAACTGACCGGCACTGCATCCAACATCGACGCCATTCAGAAAAATGTCGATGCCTACGCCGAAAAGTTCTCCTCATCAGACAACAGCGGCGGTAGCCCCAACACCAACAGTGGCGGGGGCGAAACCAAACTGGTCATTGAAAATCTTTATATCCGGGATGGCAGTGTGGGCGTCAGCGCCGGGTTTCTGGCCGGGAAAAAACTTGAAACAAGCCTGCCCGACATTCACCTGAAGGATATTGGCAAAGCAAGCGATGGGGCCAGTCCGGCCGAAATCGCCCAGAAAATCATTGCTGCCATGACCAGCGGAACCGGATCGGCCGTGGGCTCGCTGGGGCTGGATAAAATGATGGACGGTGCTCTTCAGGATGCCTCAAAAGCCGTAGAAACACTGACCCAGGGTGCCGGGGATGTCACCGGGAGCATCACGAAGGATGCCACCAAAGCCCTCGAAGGTGTCGGCAGTTCCCTGAAAGGGTTGTTAGGTAACTAGCGCCATAAGATTGTCGAGTGTTTTGAGCAGACGCGCCAGATCGTCTGGCTCTGAAAGGCTGTGGCCGCCGTTCTTGACCAGTTGGACCGTCACATTATCGCTCCGCAACTGGTTGGCGAGATTTGGCGATGTGTGCCAGGGAACGTCCCCGTCGGCCATGCCCTGGATCAGCCTGACCGGTATATCAAGCTCGACTTCACGCCTGAGCAACAGGTGTTTGCGCCCGTCATCGAGCAACTTTTTAGTGATGATGTAGGGTTCGTCATCATAATCATTGGGCATTTCGATACGCCCATGGCGTTCCAGCTCACGGTTTTGCTGCTCGCTTAGCCCGGCCCGCATCAAATCTTCGGTAAAGTCCGGCGCCGCGGCAATGCCCAGCAATCCTGCAACCACGGCTTTGCGTTGCAGGGCGACCAGCAACATGATCCAGCCGCCCATGCTGGAACCAACCAGGACGAACCTGTCGTGCTGCTCGCTCGCCATCACATGGTCGAGCATGGCAACGCCGTCAGCAGACCAGTCACCGATGCAACCGTCTTCGAACGTGCCGCTGGAAGCCCCGTGGCCGCTGTAGTCGAAGCGGACAAACGCCTGACCCCTGACACGGCAATGATTTTCCAGCGCCATGGCTTTGGTGCCGCTCATGTCAGATTTAAAACCGCCGAAAAACATCACGCACGGCGCCTTGCCGGGTGAAAAATGATAGGCCAGTGATCTGTCATCTGCGGTTTTCAGCATGGGGGGCGAATTTATTTCTGAGGTCATGATACGAACGGTTTCTTGCCGGGATGATAAAGGTTAAGGTAACGTGGAAGATCAAATTGAAACAGGCATTAAACGAAGTACATATGGATACCCCGTCACAAGAAACTGTCAATAGCCCGACCAGCAATCCCGATAACATACCGGGCGAGCATAGCACTATTCAGGTCGCCCGCAACGCAACGGTCCTTCAGGTCCTGCCTGCTATGGGGACCAGTGGGGGTGTGGAACGCGGCACCGTCGAAATAGCCCATGCCATCCAGCAGGCGGGCGGGCGGGCCATCGTGGTTTCGGCAGGCGGCGACCGTTTGCACGAACTGCAGCGGGTCGGCGCAGAACATATTACCCTGCCCGTGCATTCGAAGAATCCGCTTACCATGTATAACAATATCGACCGACTGTGCGAAATCATCCTGCGTGAGAATGTGGACATCATTCACGCCCGCTCGCGTGCCCCGGCGTGGAGTGCCTGGTATGCATCCAAACGAACAAAAATACCCTTTGTGACCACCTTCCACGGCAAGTACGGTCACAGCAATCCATTCAAGCGATTCTATAATTCCATCATGACCCGCGGCGAACGGGTGATCGCCATATCGGCCCATATTGCCGGGCACATGAGGCGCTATTACGGTGTGCCGACCGACCGTATCCGCATCATCCACCGCGGTGTAGATTTAACCAAGTTCGATACCAGCAGCGTCAATGCCCACCGGGTGATTACCCTGGCCAATTCATGGCGCGTAACCGAAGGCTACCCGCTCATCATGCTGCCGGGCCGACTGTCGCGCTGGAAAGGTCAGACCGTGTTTATCGAGGCTATATCCAAACTGGGCACCCATGATATCCGTTGCCTGGTGGTAGGCGGTGACCAGGGCCGCCTGGAATACCGCAAGGAACTCGAAGACCTGATTACCCGCCATGATCTGGGCGGGGTCGTGCGGCTGGTCGACGACTGTCGTGATATGCCCGCCGCCTATATGCTCAGTGATGTGGTGATTTCCGCCTCTACCGACCCGGAACCCTTCGGGCGGGTGGCCATTGAGGCCCAGGCCATGGGGCGGCCGATCATTGCCACTGACCATGGTGGTGCCAGGGAAACCGTGTTGGAGAACGTCACCGGCTGGCTGGTGCCACCGGGCGACAGTACGGCTCTCGCGCTGGCCATTAAGAAGGCCATATCACTGGATGAGAATAAACGTGCCGTGCTGGCCCGCAAGGCAACGGATAATATTCGCGAGAACTTTTCTGCCGAGACCATGTGCCGGAAAACCCTTGATGTGTACGATGAAGTCCTGTCCAGCCGGGCGCACCAAACCACCAAGTCTGTTGCCAAGTCCGAAACGAATCTCATCTCCAGCCCCCGTACCAACACATGATGCAACCGTCCCCGGACAAAACACCTGCCCGCCAGCAAAAAAAGATCCTGATTATCAAACTTGGCGCGCTGGGCGATATGGTACAGGCGCTGGGGCCCATGGCGGCCATTCGCCGCCATCACGAAGCGGCACACATCACCATCATGACATCCCCGCCCTACGAAGACATGCTGCGGGCCACCGGCTATTGCGACCACATATGGATCGATCACAAACCCCGCTGGCATCAACCGGGTTTATGGCTTGATTTACGAAAACACCTGCGCGAAGCCGGGTTCGCCCGAGTCTATGATTTGCAAACCTCACGCCGCAGCTCGCTTTATTTCCACCTGTACTGGCCGGATAAACCACCGCGCTGGTCGGGCATCGCCCAGGGCTGTTCCGACCCCCATGACAACCCGGCGCGTGATCACATGCACACCATTGACCGACAGGCCCAACAGCTTAATCTCTGTGGTATCCTGGATGTTACACTCCCGGACATGTCCTGGGCTGATTCTGATACCAGCAGGTTTGGCATTCAGGAACCTTTTGTCCTGATGGTCCCCGGTGGCGCGCCTCATCGACCAGCCAAGCGCTGGCCGAGCAGACAGTTCGCCACCCTGGCCAAGACCCTGGTAAAAAACGGCATTACGCCGATCCTGCTGGGCACCCGCTCGGAAGCACGCTTGCTCGACGGGATCACTGAGCTTTGTCCAAAAGCCCGCAACCTGTGTGGATTGACCTCTATTACCGATCTGGCAGCGCTGGCGCGGCGAGCGGTTGCGGCCATTGGCAATGATACAGGACCCATGCATATGATCGCCGCCGTACAGTGTCCCTCGCTGGTATTGTTTTCCGATGAATCCGATCCCAGGCTGTGCACCCCACGCGGCCCCCGGGTTGAAATCCTGCGCCGCGAAACCCTTGAAGACCTGTCGCTCAGGTCCGTGACCACATATTTTGCGGAAATGGCCCCCGGACTGGAAGCGCTCGGTATTCCCAGTGGGATGCACTAACCCTTGACAGGCTGTTTGACTGGTATAGGTTCGCCTTAATGTTTAACGACATCATATTGACTGATAATAAATGACCAAAATTACATGCTAACGATCACCCTGCCCGATGGCAGCACGCGTAAATTCGATGGACCTGTCAGCGGGGCCGAGCTGGCCGGCGACATTGGCCCCGGCCTGCTCAAGGCAGCACTGGCAATCCGTATAGAAGGCCAGATGCTTGATCTGGCAACCGTCATCGAACACGATAGTGAGGTATCCATCGTCACCGCACGGGATGATGATGCCGTCGAATTGCTGCGCCACGATTGCGCCCACGTGCTGGCCCAGGCCGTACAGGATATCTTTCCCGGCACGCAAGTCACCATTGGCCCATCCATCGAAAATGGTTTCTATTACGATTTTGCCCGCGACGTGCCGTTCACGCCCGAGGACCTGCCGCGCATTGAAAAGCGCATGGCCGAGATCGTCGACGAGGACCTGCCGTTTGTGCGCGAGGTCCGCGAGCGTGATGATGCCATCGCGCTGTTCGAGAGCATGGGCGAGGCCTATAAAGCCGAACTGATCCGGGACCTGCCCGAAACCGAGGAAATCAGCCTGTACCGTCAGGGCGACTGGATTGATTTATGCCGGGGGCCGCATCTGCCCTCAACGGGCAAACTGGGCAAGGCTTTCAAGCTCATGAAGATCGCCGGGGCCTATTGGCGAGGTGATTCCAACAATGCCATGCTGCAACGCATTTATGGCACCTGTTGGCCAGACCCCAAGCGGCTGCGGCAATACCTGCACATGCTGGAAGAAGCCGAAAAGAACGACCACCGGCGTCTGGGTCGCGAAATGAACTTGTTTCATATTCAGGAAGAAGCCACCGGCAGCGTGTTCTGGCACCCCAACGGCTGGACGCTCTACCGCACGGTTCGTAATTACGTGCGCGGTCGTCTGGAAGAAGCCGGGTATGTGGAAGTCAATACGCCGCAACTGGTTGACCGGGTGTTGTGGGAAAAATCCGGGCACTGGGAGAAATTCCGCGAACACATGTTCATTACGGAAGCAGAAGATAAAATCCTGGCCCTCAAGCCCATGAACTGTCCCTGCCATGTGCAAATTTTCCGCCAGGGCATCAAGAGCTATCGCGACCTGCCGATCCGTATGGCGGAATTTGGATCATGCCACCGTAACGAGCCTTCCGGTGCCTTGCATGGGATCATGCGAGTCCGGGCGTTTACCCAGGATGATGCCCATATTTTTTGTACCGAAGATCAGATCACTTCAGAAACAAAGCTATTTATCGACCTGTTGATGCTGGTTTACAAGGATCTCGGCTTTAGCGAAGTAGTTGTGAAGTTCTCTGACCGTCCGGAAATCCGGGCCGGTGAGGATGCCATCTGGGACAAGGCCGAAACAGCCCTCATTGAAGCCACGGCGGCGGCCGGTGTCGAGACCATCCACGATCCCGGTGAAGGGGCGTTCTATGGCCCAAAACTGGACTTTGTCTTGCGCGATGCCATTGGTCGTGACTGGCAATGCGGCACTCTGCAGGTTGATTTTGTGCTGCCCGAACGCCTCGAAGCGTCCTATATCGGTGAAGACGGCAATAAACATCGCCCCGTTATGTTGCACCGCGCGATCCTCGGGTCGTTCGAACGCTTCCTCGGTATTCTGATCGAAAATCATGGTGGACGCTTCCCGCTCTGGCTGGCACCGGTTCAGGTCGTGGTCACATCCATTACTAACGACTTCGATGATTATGCCAAGACGGTTGCCGCCGCCCTGAAGGCAGCAGGCTTGCGCGTCGAGACCGATTTTCGTAACGAAAAGATCAATTACAAGGTTCGCGAACACTCCCACGCAAAAATTCCTGCGATTTTGGTTGTTGGTGGGCGCGAATCAGAGAATAATACCGTCGCCATCCGCCGACTGGGTTCTCAGAAGCAGGAAGTCCTTGCTCTTGACGAAGCCGTTGCCAGTCTCCGCCAGGAAGCGGCGGGACCATTGGACAAGTCGAACAGTGCATGATGAACGAGTTTGACGACATTTGGATATTTTTAGATACTTTTATATTAAAGACGAAGAACAACTCGAAAGGATTGAGCAATAGCTAGACAACCAGATAATAAAGCGCCTTCCCGTGGTGGACCGCGTATCAATGAAGATATTACGGTACAACAAATAAGGTTGGTTGATGCCGATGGTGAAATGGTCGGCATTGTTGGAATCGCTGAAGGCCTTGAATTGGCTTATGAAGTTGGCCTCGACCTGGTCGAGATATCACCCAATGCCGAACCCCCGGTATGCAAAGTCCTTGATTACGGAAAATTCAAGTACGAGGCCCAGAAAAAAGCCAATGAAGCCCGTAAGAAGCAAAAGACCATTGATATCAAGGAAATCAAGATGCGCCCCAGCATCGAAGAACATGATTATCAGGTCAAAATGCGGGCCATTCAAAAGTTCATCGGTCATGGCGACAAGGTGAAAATGACCATTCGTTTCAGGGGCCGTGAGATGGCCCATCAGGAACTGGGCATGAAGGTTCTCGACCGGGTTCGCGAAGAACTGGACGATATCACCAAGGTCGAACAGTTCCCCAGGAGCGAAGGCCGCATGATGACCATGGTACTGGCGCCAAAATAAGTCGGTTTTTGGCCCTATGGTCCCTTGCTAATATGATAACAAGCCGGTATAACCCGGCCCGTGGTCGTCTATTGAAGGCAATAGTCGACACGAGTGGCATGGCAGGGCATGCCTCCGCCACTCAAAAAGCGATCAACCGGTTGATATACTAATTTCAACTGGCTCTTTAGAAAGGATAGCAAAATGCCCAAGATGAAGACCAAATCCAGTGCCAAGAAGCGCTTCAAGATTACGGCCAAAGGCAAAGTCGTTGCCGCAGCCGCCGGACTGAACCACTTCCTGCGTCGTCGTTCGCAAAAAATGAAGCGAAATGCGCGCGGAACCATGATCCTGTCGGCATCCGACGCACGCATGGTAAAATCCTATATGCCCTATTCCAGGTAAGGACAGATAAAAAATGGCACGAGTTAAACGGGGCGTCACGTCACACGCCCGTCACAAAAAAGTATTGAAACTGGCCCGTGGTTATCGCGGTCGTTCCAGCACAAATTTCCGTATCGCCCTGCAGAGCGTAGAAAAAGCTCTGCAATATGCCTATCGCGATCGCCGCGTCAAAAAGCGCAATTTCCGCAGCCTGTGGATTCAGCGCATCAACGCCGGTGCCCGTGAACACGGCCTGAACTATTCAAAGTTCATGAACGGCCTGCTGAAAGCCGGTATCGAGATCGACCGCAAGGTTCTGTCCGATATTGCCATTCACGAACCGGTCTCTTTTAAAGCTCTTGTGGATCAGGCCCAGGCGGCTCTCGCAAAATCAGCATAAGCTGGCTAAAGAATTGAATACGATGCGAGCCGCCCTGAAGAATTTTCTTCGGGCGGCTTTCGTTTTTTGCCCACTCAAAACAAATATTCGGGAATGGATGATACTGTGTCTATATACGCACAATTGCAGGATGAACTCGGGCTAACGATCAGCGCCGCAGAGACCTTGGATGCCCTGGAAACAATCCGTGTGGCCGAACTTGGTAAAAAAGGCCGTATCACTTCCATGATGAAAGAGCTTGGCAAGCTGGATGGCGAGGCGCGCAAAACCGCCGGACAGGGCCTCAATGCCCTGAAAACCCAGATCGCGCTAACCATTGAACAGCGCAAGGCCGAGCTTGATCAAGCCGCGCTTAATGCCCGGCTCATGGCCGAACGCATCGATGTGTCGCTGCCCGCTCGCCCCCAAAATCAGGGACTTATCCATCCGGTCAGCCAAACCATTGACGAGATTGTCGCGATCCTTGGTGAAATGGGTTTTGTGGTGGCCGAAGGCCCCGATGTGGAAGACGACTGGCACAATTTTACCGCCCTGAACATTCCCCCTGATCACCCGGCCCGCGAGGAACTTGATACCTTCTATCTGCCCGGCGGTGGTGAGCTTGGGGATAAGGACGAGGGCGAAAATGAACGCCACGTCCTACGCACCCATACCTCACCGGTCCAGATCAGAACCATGGAAAACCAGCAACCGCCCATCCGCATTATCGTGCCGGGGCGCACCTATCGCTGTGATTACGACGCGACCCATTCGCCCATGTTCCATCAGGTCGAAGGTCTGGTGGTCGACAAGAAAACCCACATGGGTCATCTGAAAGGCTGCCTGATCGAGTTCTGTCGCGCCTTTTTCGGCGTGGAAGACTTACCGGTGCGATTCCGCCCGAGCTATTTCCCGTTTACTGAACCATCGGCAGAAGTCGATATCGGGTGTACCCGCGAAGGCGGCGGTTTGCGCATCGGTCACGGCGACGACTGGCTGGAAATTCTCGGTTCCGGCATGATAAACCCCAAAGTACTGGATAACTGCGGTATCGATTCGACCATCTACCAGGGCTTCGCTTTCGGCATTGGGGTGGAACGTATGGCCATGCTGAAATACGGCATTCCCGATCTGCGCACGTTTTACGAATCCGATCTGCGCTGGTTGCGCCACTACGGATTTTCCGCCCTTCATACACCGTCTATGGTCGGAGGGCTGGAACGATGAAATTTACCCTGTCCTGGCTTAAAGAGTTCCTCGATACCGAGGCATCGCTGGATGATATTGTCGAGCGCCTGACCATGATCGGCCTGGAAGTCGAAAACGTAACCGACCGGGCTATTGGCCTGGAAGGTTTCGTGATTGCACGTGTTATTGAAGCCGTCCAGCACCCCGATGCCGACCGTTTGCGTGTCTGCTCGGTGGATTTCGGTGGCGATGCCCCCATCCAGGTGGTGTGTGGTGCACCCAATGCACGGACCGGTCTGATCGGCGTGTTTGCCGCCTCAGGCATGTCCATCCCGGGCACAGGCATCACCCTGAAAAAGGCCGAAATTCGCGGTGTGGAAAGTAACGGCATGTTGCTCTCGGAACGCGAAATGGGCCTGAGCGATGAACACGACGGCATCATCGAACTTGAAACCGAGGCCCCAAACGGCGCACCCGCTGCGCAAACCATGGGACTGGATGATCCACTGATCGAGATCGCCATTACCCCCAACCGGGGCGACTGTCTCGGGGTGCGCGGCATCGCCCGTGATCTGGCGGCCGCGGGTCTGGGCACGCTGAAAGAACTCCATGTGACGGCCCAGACGGGCACCTTCGAGAGCCCCATCAAGGTCCATATGGATCTGGCTGATGATCACGCCTCGTTATGTCCGATGTTTGTCGGGCGCTATATCCGGGGCCTCAAAAATGTCGACAGTCCCAAATGGCTGAAAGACCGATTGCTGACCATCGGGCTGCGCCCGATCTCCGCTCTGGTGGATATCACCAACCTGATGACGTTCGGATACAATCGACCGTTGCATGTTTTTGATGCCGACAAGGTGAGCGGTGATATCCACGTGCGCCTGTCAAACCCTGGCGAAACCCTGGCCGCCCTGAATGACAAGGACTACACACTGGATGACACGGTTACCGTCATCGCCGATGAAGCCCGCGCCGAGGCGCTGGGCGGGATTATCGGCGGCACGTTTTCCGGCTGTACCAGCGAGACCGTCAATGTGTTTATTGAAGCGGCTTATTTCGATCCCGTCCGCACGGCGGCCTCGGGTCGCAAACTGGGTATTATTTCCGATGCCCGGTTTCGTTTTGAGCGCGGCATCGACCCGGAATTTCTGATCGACGGCATGGAAATCGCCAGCCAGTTGATGGTGGAGCTGTGCGGCGGCGAGGTCTCCCAGCTGGTCATTGCCGGCAGCCCCATTGCCTGGCAACGCACCATTGATCTGCGGCTTGAACGCATTGCCGGGCTTGGCGGTGTTGAGATCGCACCCCATGAGGTGATCCGGATTCTGAGCGCCCTGGGCTTCGGGGTTAGCCAGGACGGTGATGTGCTGAGCGCGGCCGTACCGTCATGGCGCGGCGATATTGTCAGCGAGGCCTGCCTGGTAGAAGAAGTGGTCCGCATCAACGGATATGATGCCATTCCCATCGTACCCTTCAGCAATTTCAATAACCTGCCCCATGCCATTGCCACCCCGGCCCAGCGTAAGCAGGCCGCAGCACGCCGCACCGCTGCATCGCGCGGGTTAATGGAGGCCGTGACCTATTCGTTCCTGTCATCGGAGTTGGCTGATTTGTTTGGCGGGGTCAGCGATGGTCTGCGCCTGATCAACCCCATCAGCAGCGATCTTGATGTCATGCGTCCTTCACTGTTGCCCAATTTATTGACGGCGGCTGCACGAAACGCTGATCGTGGGCTTGCCAATGCCTGTTTGTTCGAGGTCGGCCCCCAGTTCAATGGCGACGCACCGGGCGATCAGTCGCAATTAATCACCGGTATACGGACCGGCATGACCGGCGAAAAAAATTGGGTCGAACAAGCCCGACCCGTAGATGTCTTCGATGCCAAAGCCGATGCATTGGCATTGCTCAGTGATCTGGGTGCCCCGGTTGATAACCTGCAAGTCTTTGCAGAGGCTCCTGAGTGGTATCACCCAGGACGATCCGGAGAACTGCGGTTAGGCCCCAAAACCACGCTGGCACGGTTCGGCGAGATGCACCCCGATGTATTGAAAAAAATCGGCCTCAAAGGTGCGGTTGTGGCCTTTGAAGTGATGTTGGAGAACCTGCCCACACCAAAAGCCGCCAAGGGCCCGGCGAGGGCTAACCTGAAGCTGCCCAATCTGCAAACCGTAGAGCGGGATTTTGCTTTTGTAGTATCGCGTGATACCAATGCCCAGGACGTCATGCGCATCGCCAGAGGGGTCGATAAAAAACTGATTACCCAGGTTCGCCTGTTCGATGTTTTCCAGGGTGGCAGTCTAGCCGATCATGAGAAATCCATCGCCATCAATGTGGTCTTGCAACCCATGGAGCAGACCCTGACGGAAAAGGATATCGAGGCAATCGCCAGCCGCATTATCGACAAGGTGTGTTCGGTTACCGGCGGCAGCCTGCGCGGTTGAGCCCTTGCGTCGTCAGACCTCGGACCTCAGGGGCCTCAGGCCCGACCCGTTTTGGCTCCATCGGCGAACATGGTCGATCCTTGTTCGTCGATAATCTGTTCGCCTTTACGTAAAGCGAACGTCACCGCTTCATCACGGGACGAAAAGGTATCGGCGCGAATGAACTCGCGTTCCAGAGCCTCACTCTCACCCTGAACATCGCCATCGGCATTGTCAGGTCCGGGTTTTATGATTACCCCGGCCAGCAACCAGCTGTCGCCTTTACGTTTCGGTGCCGCACAGATCTGCAACTCCTTGTAGGATACAGGATCGCTGCGGACGTTTGCTTCCTGTTTGTCGGATGATCCGCCAAACAAGCGTGAAAAAAATGACCCCATAATATACCTCGTTCATGAGCTGGCGATAAGGTTTTAAAATCGGCTTCCACGCTTTGCAATCTGCCTGCAAGTGGCGTAGAAGTACCTCAGACAATAAATTCTACGTTTCGATTGTCAAGATCAAGGCACTATGATTATTCAGGAGACACGATGGAATTCACAACCAATCCCGAGCGAATTTTTAATTCAGAATTCGACGAACATGAGGCTGTGCTGGCTGAAACACGTGCGGCAATGATCGAGCCGTTCAAACAACTTTGTGAACTTGGTGTGGCTGCTATTCGGGACGGCGGAAAAATCATATTTTGCGGTAACGGCGGCAGTGCGGCCGATGCCCAGCATCTGGCAACCGAACTGACCATTCGATATGTTTCTGATCGCAAACCCATTGCCGCCCTGTCATTGAGCACCGATACCTCAGCACTGACCGCCTGTGGCAACGATCTCGGGTTTGATAAAATTTTCTCCCGCCAGATCGAAGCCCTGTGTCATGCGCCCGATCTGGTAATCGGCATCTCCACATCGGGAAACTCAAAAAATATAATTCTTGCCCTGGCACAGGCCCAATCCATGGGCTGTCGCACCGCAGCTCTGGGCGGCAGGGACGGGGGCAAAATGCGCGACCTGGTTAAACCCTTTCTGATCGTACCGTCACGCACCACCTCGCGCATTCAGGAAATGCACATTATCATCGGTCATTTATTCTGCAACGTATTGGAACGGGAACTGGGATTGGTATGAACCAGCCAGATAAACTGCTTAAAATAAAAGACGCCTTTAACACCGCGCGCGTACTATGTTGCGGCGATATCATGCTGGATCGTTATATTTACGGCACCGTCAACCGGATTTCGCCCGAGGCCCCCATACCGGTACTGTCCATTGAACGCGAATCCAACATGCTGGGCGGGGCGGGTAATGTGGTTCGCAATGTGGCAGCACTTGGTGGATTACCCATCTTGAACACGGTGATCGGCGATGACCCGGCGGGTGCTTCCATCAAGGCTTTGCTGAGCCAGGATGGGGTTTCCAGTTCAGACATGATCACCGTGCGACATCGCTCAACAGCCATTAAAACCCGCTATCTGGCAGGCAACCACCAGCTCTTGCGCGCCGATCACGAAATTCTGGCTAATATCAATAATGCCACCATAAAAAAGGTTATTTCAGCTGTCAAAAAAGCCATGAAAACCAGTGGCAGCGTGGTGATCTCCGATTATGGCAAAGGTGTGCTGGTGCCCGATGTCATCGCCGGTATCATCGATGCGGCCCACCGGGCTGGAAAACCGGTCATTGTCGATCCAAAAGGTCGCGATTACGGACGCTATCAAGGGGCCGATCTGGTCACCCCCAATAAAGCCGAGCTTGCCGAGGCGGTCGGCCATGCCCTGAACGCCGATTGTGATATCATCGATGCGGCCCGTTCTCTGGTCATGCAATATGATCTGGGCGGCGTGCTGGTGACCCGTTCGCACGAGGGCATGACCCTGGTCACCGCCGAAGGCGAGGTAACCCATTTATCGGCAGAAGCCCGTGAAGTATTCGATGTATCGGGGGCCGGCGACACGGTGGTCGCGGCCATCGCCACGGCTATGGCGGCGGGCGCAAACCTGATCGATGCCATCACCATTGCCAATATCTGCGCCGGTGTGGTGGTCGGTAAAGCCGGGACAGCGGCTTGTTACGGTTCCGAATTTAGTTTTGCCGTCAACCATCAAAGCACGAATGCGGCCGAACAAAAAATTCTCGATCTTGATCCCTTGTTACATCAGGTCCGACAATGGCGAAACACCGGGAAAACCATCGGTTTCACAAACGGTTGTTTCGATTTGTTACACATGGGCCATATTTCCCTGCTCAAACAAGCCGGACAGGCCTGTGATCGTCTGATCGTTGGCTTGAACAGTGATGTTTCCGTCAACCAATTGAAAGGACCGGACCGGCCCATTCAAAATGAAACAGCTCGCGCAACGATTTTAGCTGCCCTGAGCGATGTGGCTGGCGTGGTAATTTTTGATGATGCCACACCGTTCAGACTTATTGACGCCATCAAACCGGACGTATTGGTCAAGGGTTCCGATTATACGGTGGATAAGGTGGTCGGTGCTGATATAGTTCTAGGGTGGGGCGGCAAGGTGCTGCTGGCGGATATTATCGATGGCCATTCCACTACCGGTACGATTTCCCGTATGGCCAAATAACTTAATTTTTCGTGCCGAAAAAGTCTGATAAAATTTTCATTATCCCCCCTTTCCCTTTTTGATTGTCGGCAGGGAGTTCGCCACCATCGCCACCGAATAAAGGCCGGGCTGGTTTGCCCCGGTGTGCCCCCAACATGGCATCGCGCCAGATCATGGCGGGCAGGCCGCCACCGGTCAGTTTTTTCGGTGCAGAACCGTTATCGTTACCCATCCAGACCCCACCAACCAGATCGGCGCTATAGCCCACAAACCAGCCATCACGGAAGTTCTGGCTGGTCCCGGTTTTACCCGCAATCGGGCGGTCTATGGCGGCCCGATGCCCGGTGCCACCCTCGATCACACTGGCTAACATGGCATTCATTACGCTAGCATGATGAGCCGCCACCACCCGGCCCGGCCCGCTGCCCGACCGGGTATAAAGCAGTGTGCCATCGCGGGACCGAATATCAATAATGGCATAGGGCCACACCGCCCGCCCGCCATTGGCAAGCACCGCATAGGCCCCGGTTAAATCGAGCAAACTCACTTCCGCAGCGCCCAGCGCCAGACTGGGGTGATTACCCAGATCGCCCCGAATACCGAGCCGGGCTGCAATTTTTCGCACATTATTGAAACCTACCCGCTGGGCAATTTTCACAGCCACCGTGTTGATGGATTTTGCCAGGGCCTCGACCATGGTCACAGCACCGCGATATTGACGATCTATATTTGCCGGTTTCCAGCCGTTGATGTTGATGGGTTCGTCCTTAAAGATCGTATTGTCGCGCATTCCGGCTTCCAGCCCGGCCAGATAAACCAATGGTTTGAACGCCGAGCCAGGTTGCCGCCTGGCCTGGGTGACCCGGTTGAACTGGCTTTTTGCATAAGACCGTCCACCCACCATGGCGCGCAAGGCCCCATCCAGTGACATGATAACCAGGGCGGCTTGCGTCACGTTCTGTTTGGCGCCCGCACCATCGAGGTGCTTAATCACGGCCTGACCGGCGAGCCGCTGGATAGTCGGCTGGAGCGTGGTGCGGACTACCACATCGCGGTCCACGCTGACAAAACCGGGCACCCGGGCCAGTACCCAATCGACGAAATACCGACTGCCACCGCCGCGACGACTCAGCACGGTGGCACCTTTTTGGCTGCTCGCCCGCTTGGCGTCCTGCGCGCTGAGATAGCCTGCGGCGACCATATTGGCGAGCACCACCAGGGTGCGCTTTTCGGCCCGATCGGCATTTGAGCGAGGGTTATACCGGCTTGGTGCCTTGAGCAGTCCTGCCAGCATGGCCGACTGCCAGGTGGACAGGCGGGTCGCCGGGATACCGAAATATTTTCGTGCCGCCCCGTCAACCCCCCACGTTCCGGCACCGAAATACATGCGGTTTAAATAAATACTGAGAATTTCATCCTTGGCAAACTGGTTTTCAAGCCAGAGCGCCAGTATGGCCTCACGAATTTTCCGGCCATAGGTCTTTTCCGGTGTCAAAAACAGGTTCTTGGCCACCTGCTGGGTGATAGTAGATCCGCCCTGTCGGATGCCGCCCTGGGATACATTCGTCCAGATAGCCCGCACAACACCGATTATATCGAGTCCGAAATGATTATAAAAACGGCGGTCCTCCGTGGCAATAACCGCCTGTATCAACGATGGCGGTAAATTTTTAACCTGGACGGGCAATCCGTAGATATCACCAACGCTGGCCAATTCAGACCCATCGATGGCAAGCACAGTTACCGCCGGGCGCCGGGTCGGCGAAAAAGCCTGTTCCACATCGGGCAGCCCGTAGGCGTAATAGGCGATTACAAACCCCGCCACAACACCAACCCAGATCGACAGCACCAGCCCCCAATACATCAGCCGCCCTATTAACCACAACATGACATCATCTCCCGTGACAGCCCACCACGCGGGCCGAAATGCATAGCGCCGGTTAAACAGTCATATTGTGCCGATTTGATCATGGCTCTGTTATGCACCAGTGCCCGTTAGAAAACGGTTAAAGCCGGGGTCACAAACTGAGGGGATTACGGGCCGACCTTAAGACGCTCTGGTATCTGTTCCCAATTTTTCGGCCAGCGAACGGATGTGGCTGGACAGCACTTCGATCAGGGCGCGATTAAACGAATCGAGTTTTTCCAACTTGCTTTCGAATACCTCAATAGGAATGACCATAAGCTCGACTTCCTTGAGCACCCGCGCCGATGCCATGCGAGGTTTATTGGAAATCAGCGACATTTCGCCAAACATGCCCCCCGCAACCACCTTGCCCAGGACAACCTGTTTATCCTCAACAGCTTTCAGAATCTCAACTTCCCCCGACTTTATAACAACAGCGCATTGCCCGGTTTCCTCTTCACGGAAGACATACTGGCCCTTCATGACCGTACGCTGGCTGATACTGGAACTGTCGGTCATGTTTTAAAAACCTTGCGGATAACGCTTTTAACGGCCCGACCCGCTGCCCGGCTGGGGTCTTCGTCATGGATGATCTTTTTCGCACTATCGGCACCACTGGCCGCCAACGTGCGAGCCGTTTGAATAGTCTTTTCCCGCAGTTCAGGGTCATCGGCGAGTTTACTAACCGCCCGTCTGAATAAATTACTGATCAGAAAAGACATGATCTATACATCCAGGTTGGCAACCATAAGGGCGTTTTTTTGAATAAAGTCGCGGCGTGGTTCGACCACATCGCCCATCAGGGTCGAAAAGACTTCTTCCGCATCATCCATCTGGCCTATTCTGACCTGTAACAACGCCCGCACGTTGGGATCGAGCGTGGTTTCCCAAAGCTGTTCGGGGTTCATTTCACCCAGCCCCTTATAGCGTTGCATACCAACGCCTTTTCGGGCAATTTTGGTAATCGTATCGACCAGCGATACCGGACCGGTAATCTCATAGTCGGTTTCCTGGGCAACCAATTTGCCATGGCCCAGAAACAGTTCTTGCATAGAACTGACTTCCTGCAACAAAAGACGGGCATCAGACGAATGCACAACCGCACTGTCGAGTACGTGTGTCTCGGTGACACCGCGTAAGGTGCGCGAGAACCTCAGCCCACCATCTTCCAGGGAACTACCCTGCCAACCTTTTTCGTGTTCGTCGGCCAGGGCGTTTAGTCGCTTGGCTATTTCGGCCGCCACAACGCCGGCCTGTTCCGAGTTAGACAACAAAGCCGGATCCAGCGCCCCGAGGATGGCGGCCTGTTCAATGATTTCCAGCGGAATTAACCGGGCCAGCCTGACCAGAACCGGTTTCAGGTTGCGCGCACTATCCACGATGCTGCGTAAATCCTGACCGGAGACCTGCGCGCCGTCATAGGTGGTCAGCACCGTACCGTCCGCAATGGCCGTACCAAACAGGTAGTCTTCCAGAGCCAAGTCATCCTTCAGGTACACCTCCGAGCTGCCGCGTTTGGCACGGTACAGGGGCGGTTGGGCAATATAGAGATAGCCTTTTTCAATAATTTCCGGCATTTGGCGAAAAAAGAACGTCAGCAGAAGTGTGCGAATGTGGCTGCCGTCAACGTCGGCGTCGGTCATGATAATAATTTTATGATAGCGGCATTTCTCAATATTAAACTCATCGCTGATGCTGGTTCCCAGGGCCGTTATCAGGGTGCCGATTTCTGCCGAGCTGAGCATTTTATCAACCCGGGCGCGTTCGACGTTCAAGATCTTGCCGCGCAAGGGCAGGATGGCCTGATTTTTA
Organism: Alphaproteobacteria bacterium; assembly: GCA_024279135.1. Lineage (GTDB taxonomy): Bacteria > Pseudomonadota > Alphaproteobacteria > Rhodospirillales > Casp-alpha2 > JABJOR01. The sequence goes on along the minus strand of JAJRRU010000010.1, from coordinate 101,065 downwards.
CGGTTACGGCCCTGCTTGGCTGAACCGCCAGCGGAATCCCCTTCCACCAGGAACAGCTCGGAAAGGGCCGGGTCGCGTTCCTGACAGTCGGCCAGTTTGCCGGGCAAAGACGACACATCGAGCGCACCTTTTCGCCGGGTCAGGTCGCGGGCCTTGCGCGCCGCATCACGGGCGATAGCGGCTTCGATAATCTTCCCGATAACCCGCTGGGCTTCCTTTGGATTTTCTTCGAAATGGCGGTCCAGTGCTTCACCGATCAGGCTTTCGACAATCGGACGTATTTCAGAACTGACCAGTTTATCCTTGGTCTGCGATGAGAATTTCGGATCGGGCGCCTTGACCGAAACAATACAGGTCAGCCCCTCGCGTGCATCATCCCCGGTAAGGTTAACTTTCGCTCTTTTTGCCAGACCACTTGAATTGGCATAGTTATTGATGGTTCGGGTCAAGGCCCCACGAAATCCGGCCAGGTGCGCCCCGCCGTCACGCTGGGGGATATTATTGGTAAAGCAAAATGTGGTTTCGTGATAACTATCATTCCATTGCAGGGCAAATTCAACCACCACATCATCACGCTCGGCCTGCGAGGATATTACCTTTTGGGTAATGGCTGTTTTTGAGCGATCCAGATATTTTACAAATGCCTCAAGCCCGCCCTCATAATTCAGATCGGCTATCACCGTTTCCGGGCTTCGCTGATCAATCAATTCAAGGGATACGCCGGAATTCAGGAATGCCAGTTCACGCAAACGATGTTCCAGGGTTGAAAAATTATAGGTTATCATGGTGAACGTATCGGTCGATACCGTGAAGGTGATCTTCGAGCCGGTATAAGGCCCTGAGCCATCTTCCTTCATGGGCGAATCCCCAATGACCTTCAGCGGTGCAACCGTGTCACCGTGTTCAAAGCGCACAAAATGTTCTTTGCCATTGCGGTGGATATTCAATTCCAGCCAGCTGGAAAGTGCATTGACCACCGAGACACCCACACCATGCAGGCCACCGGAAACCTTGTAGGAATTTGAATCAAATTTACCACCGGCATGGAGTTGGGTCATGATAACTTCGGCGGCCGAAACACCCTCTTCGGCGTGCATATCGACCGGAATACCCCGGCCATTGTCTTCAATTGAAACCGAACCATCCCCATTCAACACGACCTTGACCGTATCACAATGACCGGCCAGGGCCTCGTCAATGGCGTTATCGACCACCTCGTAGACCATGTGATGCAGGCCGGTTCCATCATCGGTGTCGCCGATATACATGCCGGGGCGTTTGCGAACGGCTTCCAGGCCACGCAGAACCTTGATAGAATCCGCGCCATATTCCTCGACAGCGTGATTGTCTGCTTTCTCAGAATTTGCTTGATCTGTGGTGATCTCTTTTTGCTCGCTCATGTTTGCCCAATCGTTTGGTGAAGAGAGCCCCGCAAGGGGACCAGCGTCGCATCGGCGACGGAAATAAAACAGGCATGACCTGTCAGGGGTTCGAATAATTCACGGTCTGTGCCGGTCAGCCAGGCCTGCGCGCCAAGTTCGATCAATTCGCCAAACAGCGCCTCACGATGCTCGCGGTCAAGATGTGCCACGACCTCATCGAGCAACAATACAGGCACCCGGCCCCGTTCGGCCGCCGTCATGCGTGCATCGGCCAGGATAATAGAGATAAGCAAGGTTTTCTGTTCACCCGTGGAACAATTTTCAGCCGGCTGATCCTTGCCGATATGGCGCACAAGCAGGTCGCTGCGGTGGGGGCCGCACCGTGCACCGCCGTGCTGGGCGTCGCTCCGGCGCGAGCGCTCCAAAGCCTCGCGCAGCTTGTTCTCGGCCTGCAGGGCAGGGCCTTCGTCCAGCCATTTCTCAACGTCGCCTTCAATGGACAGGGCGGCACCGGGAAACGGGCCATGGGCCGCCCGGCAATAATCACCAAGCCGTTTTGTCAATTCCAGCCGCGCCGCAGCAACCGCAATACCACGGGTCGCCATGGTGTCTTCCAGTCTGGCAAGCCATGTTGCATCACCCGTGCCATCGCGCAACAGCTTCGAACGTTCGCGCATGGCGTGCTCAAAACCACTGATGCGACCGCTGTGGGCCGGGTCGTAGCCAAACACCAAGCGGTCCAGAAAGCGCCGACGGGCCGATTTTCCATCACTGAAGAGCCGGTCCATTTGCGGGCTAAGCCACTGGATATCCATATAATCGGAAAGAGCCGACTGGTTTTTTACCGTCTCGCCATGGATGCGTACAGTGCGCTTTTCCGCACCCGGCTCGGCCAGCCCGGTGCCCAGGTCTATGGCACCGTCAGGGGCTGCCACACGGGCCGCTACTGCCCATGTGCCCTGCATGCCAGGCCTCTCGGGCAGGCCTGCGACATCGCTGACCCCTGCCGTTTGACGGGCAGGCTGGCGGGTGATGTCGCACAATTTTGCGCGACGCAGCCCCCGTCCGGGTGTCAGCAAGGAGACGGCTTCGAGAATATTGGTCTTGCCCGAACCATTGGCACCACTGAGCACCACGGAGCGGCCTGCATTTTCGATGCGGGCCTGGGAATAACACCGGAAATTATTCAGCGTCAGGCGCTCAACCGCAGCAATAAAAGGCGCATGAGAGCCCGCTGCCAGCGACTTGCGCAGGTTCGGGGCCTCTCTATGGCTGATTTTAGTCTGCAAAAGTGCGCCAATCATTTGTTAGTGCTATAGGGCATTGTCAAATCAGACGAATTGCACGCTGTTATACCCGCATGGGCATCAGGACATACAGCGCGCTGGCATCCTCAACTTCGCGAACGATGGTCGGCGATGTGGAATCGGCGAGGACAAACCGTATTACATCGCCTTCGATCTGTTGGGCTATATCCAGCAAATACCGCGAATTGAAGCCAATTTCTATTTCAGACCCGCTATAATCATTTTCAAGCTCTTCGGTGGCACTGCCGTGTTCGGCGCTCGAAGCGGCGAGCAAGAGCACCCCGGGTGTGAGCTTGAGCTTTATGGCCCGTGATTTCTCGCTGGAGATCGCCGTAACCCGATCAACCGCATTGGCAAAATCCCGGCAGTTGATGTCCATTATCTTGTCGTTGCCTTCCGGGATCACCCGCTGATAATCGGGGAATGTGCCGTCGATCAGCTTTGATGTCATCACCGCTCCGTCGAAAGTAAAACGGATTTTGGACTCAGACAGGGCCACATCCACCTCATCGGCGTAGTCCTCGATCAGCTTGCGCAACTCAGTCACGGTTTTACGAGGCACGATAACACCAGGCATCCCGGCCGCACCCGATGGCAAGGGCGCTTCTACACTGGCCAGACGATGACCATCCGTTGCCACGGCACGCAATACCAGCGTGTCGTCACGCTCGGTAGCATGTAAATAGATGCCGTTCAGGTAATAACGGGTTTCTTCCGTGGAAATAGCAAATTTTGTCCGGTCAATCAGTGCGCACAGCTCGCCAGCCGCTATGGTAAACGAATGGGTCGCTTCGCCCCCGGACATGACCGGAAAGTCTTCGGTGGGCAGACAGGTCAGCACAAAGCGCGAGCGTCCGGCCCGCAGCACCAGTTGGTCATCACCACCCGACGCATCGAGTTCCACCTGAGCCCCTTCGGGCAGCTTGCGAACGATTTCAAACAGCGTATGGGCCGGCGCGGTTGTGGATCCCGGCTCTGAAATATCGGCCTCAACACCGGCAACGATATCCAGATCCATGTCGGTCGCATTCAGATCCAGCCTGCCGTCCCGGGCGCTGAGTTTCACGTTGGAAAGAATAGGAATTGTATTGCGCCGTTCCACGACGCTCTGCACATGCCCTAGAGATTTCAGGAGCGCGGATCGTTCAATAGTGAGTTTCATAAGGTCGGATTACTCGCTGGAATATGATCATTACATTAAATTTATTTCTACCGTTACGGTTCGCTCTGCAAGCCAGTACAGCGGCCCGTTTCGGAACATTTACAGTATATACAGACGACCCTGGAATAGCTATAGAAAGGTCGCAGAAAGCTGACCTTTTTCGTGACCGTCAAATACCCGGCGAAGGTTCAGAATATTTTTTAAAATCAATCCATTGGCGAGACCTATGCAGGTCTCAGCCTTCCAGCATGCGCCTGAGCAATTCAACATCTTCTGCAAACATGGGATCATACTCGCGAAGCTCGTCCACTCTTTTAACTGCGTGCATAACGGTTGTGTGATCGCGCCCGCCAAACTTACGGCCAATTTCAGGCAGAGATCGGGCGGTTAATTGTTTTGCCAGATACATGGCAACCTGCCTTGGACGCGCAACGGCGCGCGCCCGACGGGCCGATTGCATATCGGAAACCCGGATATTAAAGTGCTGTGACACCTGCTTCTGAATTTCTTCAATGGTCACACGGCGGTCATTGGCTCGCAACAGATCATGCAGGACTTCCTGGGTGGTTTCCAGGGTGATTTCCCGCCCGATAAGCTGGGCGTGGGCAACAACCCGGTTCAGCCCGCCTTCAAGATCGCGCACATTGGAGGTAACTTTGTGAGCCAGGAATTCCATAACCTTCGATGGAATTTCAACCCCGATACGCTCGGCCTTGGACTGAAGAATACCAAGACGCAGCTCATAGGTCGTGGCGTGAATATCGGCAACCAGGCCACAATTCAACCGCGAAACCAGACGTTCTTCCATGCCTTCCAGGTAGGATGGTGATTTGTCGGCAGAGACAACGATCTGGCGTCCCTGATCAACCAAGGCATTGAAGGTATGGAAGAATTCCTCCTGGGTTGACTCCTTGCCACAAATAAACTGAACATCATCAATCATCAGCACATCTACAGAGCGAAACTGGTCCTTGAAATCAACGGTATTTTTTTCCTGCAAGGCCCGGATAAAACGGTGCATAAATTTTTCAGCCGACATATAGACCACATTTCGCTGCGGACTTACTTTACGAATATGATTGGCAACGGCGAGCATCAGGTGTGTCTTGCCAAGCCCGACACCGCCGTAAAGAAATAACGGATTAAACGGCACGATATCAGCCTCTGCCACACGGCGGGCGGCGGCATAGGCAAATTCATTGGGTTTGCCAACGACAAAACTATCAAACGTAAAGCGGGGATCGACAGGCGCACTGATAGTGCTGGCTTTATCTTCGCCCTGAACTGAATTTCCCTTCTGACGACGGTTTGGGCCGGTATAAGAAGACGCCAGGGCCGTACAGTTTTCACGTTCCTCATTGCGGGCCTGAGAATACCGGTCGGGTAAAACCGTAACATCGACAGATTTTATACTGGCGTCCTGATCACGCCACAACGCTGTAAGACGGTCAGAATAATGGGCATTGACCCAATCGCTCATAAAACGGGTTGGAACGGTAATGCGGATGATGTCGCCATCACGGTGGCTCAGGGAAATTGGTTTTATCCAGCTTTGAAAGGCCGCTTCACCGATTTCGGTACGTAACCTGCTGCTGATATCAGTCCACTGATTTACCGTCAGATCGTGGCCCTGCTCGCTCGTCATAAAAAATCTCTCCCCGTACATTAGAATTTTTTCTTATATCATCTGTTCATCATGAAGGCCGTCATCGGCATCCGGATGTACATAATCTCTTATTGGGCCAAATTAACCCGCCCCTGACCATGGCGCTGTGCTGTTCATCACGGTACGATAAAAAAATATTAAATAAATTTCGAAATTATCCCGAATTTACCGCGTTACCTTATGATCTAACCTTAATCTTACTTACATGCTGGCCTGATCCGGCCATGGATGACCCGAGATGGATGACCCGAAATTAATCAGGCACCAGATCCCGTCAGCAATACATCAAGCTCGCGCGACCTGCAGAGAGATACTAAATCCGTCTGGGTCTGCTGGCAACAAGCCCGAATGGGGAACAGGGGGAAAAATAGTAAATAAACAGTATTGACAGATTGTGATTCGTGTAGCGCATAAATTTATATGGATTGCCCGCGTGCCAATACCGGAATGCAGTCCTGATAAAAGATTTTGTGCCTGTTACGAAAATTCTAACCATAAAAAAAGCCGCACCCGGTTGGATGCGGCATTCATTATTTTCGGGTGCCCGGTTAGCTGGCCATTTTTTTGATACTGGCAGCCAGACGGGAAACTTTCCGAGCGGCTCTATTGACCGGCAATATGCCTTTTTGTGCACTGCGCATAAGTTGGGGCTCAACGTCCCTGAATGCCTGCTGTGCGGCCTCGGTATCACCCAGCGCAATGGCTTCCTCAACCTTGCGAACATAAGACCTCATGCGACTGCGGCGATTACGATTGACTTCGGTACGGCGAACCGTCTGGCGAACACGTTTTTTAGACTGGGATGAATTAGCCATATTCGTTTTATCCTAGATGACAGTCTTTTCCCGCAACACCCGCAAGGACAAAGACACATGAATTTATTTCAGAAAACGAGGGTATATAGATGCAGGCACACCCCGTCAAGCCTTGCCAGGCATTAATAAGCCCATAATTCAGCTATTACTGAAAGCCGGCTTACGCTTCTCGGTAAAGGCGGCCATACCTTCTTTCTGGTCCTGGGTGGCAAACAGGCTGTGAAACAGGCGGCGTTCGAACCGGATACCGTCGCTGAGCGAGACTTCGAGCGACCTGTTGATGGCCTCTTTTGCCATTAAAATCGAGGGCCTGGACAGGGATGCTATTTTACCAGCCGCCTTGAGGGCCTCGGCAACCAGCACGTCGGCCTCTACTACCCGGCTGACCAGTCCGGCCCGTTCGGCTTCTTCGGCGTCCATCATGCGGCCAGTCAGGATCATATCCATGGCCTTGGATTTACCCACCAGACCGCTCAGACGCTGGCTGCCTCCCGCACCGGGGATGATACCCAACGTAATCTCGGGCTGTCCGAAGCGGGCCGTATCGGCGGCAATGATGAAATCACACATCATGGCCAGCTCACAACCGCCGCCCAGGGCAAACCCTGCCACGGCGGCAATTACCGGCTTGCGGATAGTGGTGATGTGTTCCCAGTCATTGATGAAATCCGTCAGATAGACATCCATATAGGACAGGTCTTTCATCTCCTTGATATCGGCCCCTGCGGCAAAGGCTTTTTCGCTGCCGGTCAGCACGATGGCCCCGATCTTCTGGTCGGCCTCAAAGGCGTCCAGGGCCGTGCCCAGTTCGCTGATCAACTGGCCATTCAGGGCATTGAGCGCCTCGGGACGGTTGAGGGTTATCAGGCCGACTGAACCGTGTTCTTCAACGAGGATTGTCTCATACGACATTCAGGTATTCTCCAGAAACATTAAAAATTATTTGATAGGCGACAAAATAAAATGAACCCTGATCATGCCGGGCTCTGCCAGCCCGTCCAGGGTCTCAAGGATCAGGGCTTCACCTTCGCGACGATAGCTCAGGGGGGCGGTTTTTTCCCAGCCAAGCTGGGGCAGCGTGTCATCATAGAACGCCTGCACGGCTTGCGGGCTTGAAACACCATCAGCGAAAGCTTCCACATAACGGCCTGCCGATGAGTCGAAAACCAACATGCTCGCGGTATCTTCCGTCAGGCCCGCCATCAGCGGCATATCTTCAATACCCGACAGGAACAGGCTTTGCCCTGTTGATTGCCCCATTACCGGCACCACCATGACATATGCCACCATGAGAAGGGCGCCCAGACTGACCAGAATTCGTTTCATAGGGGGGGTTATACCAAGGCGTCTTGATAATGACACGCGCTAAGTCTGTCGCCTTGGGCAGAAATATGTAGACCGGCCGGACTGTACGATTTGCTCAATTGAGCCGCCCTGACAGTCACATCCCTTGCACGGCTGGCCAGCCTTGTCATAAACCACAAACTGGTGTTGAAAATACCCCAGTTCACCCGAAGTCTGGCGATGATCGCGCAAGGACGAACCGCCCGCAGCGATGGCGGCATTCAGGACTTGCCTGATGGCCACAATGAGCTTTTCGCACCGCCCGCCCTGTACCGTATGGGCCGAGCGGCGAGGCGATATTCCGGCATGAAACAGGCATTCAGAAACATATATATTACCCAAACCGGCGACCACTGTCTGGTCCAGCAAGGCAGCCTTGATGGGGGTTTTGCGGCCCTTCAGTCGCCCGGCCAGGGCTGCGGCATCAAATGTCGGGTCGAGCGGTTCGGGGCCAAGTTTTGCGATCATGGCGTGATCGGCCAATGCCGCCTCGTCGCACAGATCCATGAAACCGAACCGACGGGTATCATTAAAACGGATGGTAACGCCGTGGTCGGTCTCAAAGATAATATGATCATGACGTTCTTCCGGCGGCGGTGGGGTGGTGAAAATCCGCACCCGGCCCGACATGCCCAAATGCCAGATCAACACCACGGCATTATCCATATGAAGCAACAGGTATTTAGCCCGCCGTGCCACAGCCACAACCTTGTGCCCGCTCAGCATCTGGCCGAAACCATCAGGCAGGGGAAACCGCAGGTCTGTACGGCGGGCGATGACACGGTTCAATGTCCGGCCCTCGAGGACGGCTTGCAGACCACATTTTACGGTTTCTACTTCGGGTAATTCTGGCATTCTATAGATTTAGCCTATATGACAATGCTAGGCTATGGTGCCGCACGTATATTTTTTATAGGCTCCCTTGATGGCAACGCAAAACACAACACATTTTGGCTATTCCACCGTCGACGAAGACCACAAGGCCGGGCTGGTGCGCCAGGTCTTTGATTCCGTTGCCCCCAAATACGACCTGATGAACGATCTGATGAGCCTGGGCATTCACCGGTTATGGAAAAAAGCCCTGCTCGACTGGTTACGGCCCCATGGGGCCATGAACCTGATCGATGTGGGCGGTGGCACAGGCGATATTGCCTTCGGGTTCCTCAAACAAGGCGGCGCTCAGGTCACAGTCATTGATATCAATTCAGAAATGTTAGAGGTCGGCCAGAACCGCGCCATCGACAAAGGCATCATCGATGACAGCATTACCTGGATCAATGCTGACGCCGAGAAACTGCCCATCCCGGACAACAGTGTGGACGCTTATACAATCTCATTTTGCATTCGAAACGTCACCCATATTGACACGGCCTTACGCGAGGCCCGTCGTGTGCTGAAGCCCGGCGGCCGGTTTATGTGTCTGGAATTCTCCCATGTGGCCCTGCCCGCGCTGGAAAAAATTTATGATGCCTATTCCTTCAAAATCCTGCCGATGCTAGGCAGCAAGATCGCCGGTGACCGGGAAGCCTACCAATATCTGGCCGAAAGCATTCGCCAGTTTCCGGCGCAAGACGCCTTTGCCCACATGATAGATCAAGCCGGCTTTTCCCAGACCAGCTATTTGAACCTCAGTGGCGGCATCGCGGCCATTCATTCGGCCTGGCGTATTTAACCATGGCCCAGGATTTCAATAATGCCATGCGGTTGCTGCGGGTCGGGCGAATTCTGGCCCGCAACGATGCCTTATTCCTGCTCGATGACATGGGAATGCCCGCCTCACTGGGCTGGTTGGCGAAACTGGGTTGCATCAGGCGCGATACATCGGGCCGTCCGGGTCAGCGGCTGGCCCGCGCCCTGCAACAAGCCGGGCCGAGCTTTATCAAACTTGGCCAGACATTATCCACCCGCTCGGATCTGTTTGGCGAAGAAATGTGCGATGACCTGTCACAGTTGCAAGACCGCCTGGAGTCTTTCTCAGGTGAGCAGGCGCGGCACGCCATCGCCGAGGATCTGGGCAAACCTGTGGATGATCTGTTTCGTGAATTCGATGATAAAGCCATTGCCGCGGCTTCCATTGCACAGGTCCACTTCGCCATAACCCTCGACGGCAAGGAAGTCGCGGTCAAAATCCTGCGGCCGGATATCGAGCGGGCTTTCCGGCGCGATATGGAACTGTTGCGCTGGGCGGCGCGGCGCATCGAGCAAATGGTACCAGCCATGCGACGGCTGAAACCCACAGCAATGGTCGAGATCATTGCCGAGAGCGTGGAAATGGAAATGGACCTGCGCTTCGAGGCCGCCGCCGCCGCAGAGCTGGCCGAGAACTTTGCCGATGATCCGAATTTCCATGTGCCTGCGGTAAACTGGGCTTTAAGCGGCCGACGTATCCTGACGACTGAACGCATTGACGGCATTCCGCTGGATGACCGCACCGCCATCATGGCCGCAGGTCACGACCCGGAAGTCATACTGGAACGGGCCGCCAATGCTTTTTTCAACCAGATATTCCGCGATGGATTTTTTCATGCCGACCTGCATCCCGGCAACCTTTTTGTTGATGCCAAGGGGGTCATTATCGCCGTAGATTTTGGCATCATGGGGCGCATGGATATAAAAACCCGGCGTTTTCTGGCCGAAATGCTGCTCGGATTCCTCAACCGGGATTACCGCGCCATCGCCGAAGTGCATTTCCGCGCCGGGTGGGTTCCGGCGCACAAATCCGTTGACCTGTTCACCCAGGCCTGTCGCGCCATTGCCGAACCGATTTTGGACAAACCGCAAAACGAAATATCCATCGGCCGCCTGCTCGGCCTGTTATTTCATGTCACCCGGACATTTGACATGGAAGCCCAGCCCCAATTGTTGTTATTGCAAAAAACCATGCTGGTATCAGAAGGCACGGCACGCAAACTGGCCCCGCAAGCCAATATGTGGTTTATCTCGCGTCCCCTGATAGAGACCTGGATGATCGACAACCTGGGACCCCAGGCCCAGGTCAAGAACGCGCTCAGCAATGCCTATGATGTGCTCGAACGGTTGCCCCGCATGGTTGAAAGCCTGGAACAAGGCGCCGCCATGCTCGCCAGCGGCAAGCTGGAGCTGGCCCCGGAAACCGTGCGTGCCCTGCGCAGAGGGCATCATGGGAACCGGATATCTCCCTATGCGTGGATCGCCCTTGCCGCCGGATTAATACTGATTGCCAATCTGATTTGAAGGTGGTGACGCTTTGGTACATGCCCGTTACAGGGTATCTGAAAATACCCGATAATCCGGCCCTTGTGACCACAAAAAAATCATATTAATAAAAAATTGATTGCCGCAGCCCTGAAATCACATTAATTTTGCGTACAATATATTATTTTACGATCGGTTTCGGATAAGTTTCATATGATTAATAACAAACGAATACTTCTCATAGTGACCGGTGGCATTGCCGCCTGCAAGACCCCGGAACTGATCCGCCAGCTTACCAAAGCCGGCGCAAGGGTCCGGGTAATTCTGAGCAAAGGTGGTGCCCAGTTTGTCACCCCCATGACTTTGGGTGCGTTAAGTGGTGATACGGTCTATCAGGATTTATTTAGCCTGACAGATGAGAATACCATGGGTCACATCGAACTGTCGCGCGACGCCGATCTGGTGGTGGTCGCCCCGGCAACCGCCGATATTATGGCCAAGATGGCTGCGGGCTTAACCGACGATCTGGCCTCCACCACCCTGCTGGCCACCGACAAGCCGGTTATTATAGCACCATCCATGAATGTGCGCATGTGGGAACACCCCGCCACCCGCAACAACGTCAAGACCCTGATTTCCCGTGGTATCAGTGTCATTGGGCCTGAGGAAGGTGACATGGCGTGTGGTGAATATGGCATGGGGCGTATGTCGGAACCTTGCGATATAACCGAGACCGTCGAGCGGTTTTTCAGCGCCGACGGACGACTGAGCGGGTTTCGCGCCCTGGTAACAAGTGGCCCGACCCATGAAGCCATTGATCCGGTACGCTTCCTCGCCAACCGATCATCGGGCAAACAGGGCCACGCCATCGCCCGGGCACTGGCCGGACTTGGGGCCGACACCACCCTGATCACCGGGCCAACCGGATTGGCTGACCTTTCCGGGGTAGCCATGGTTCATGTGGAAAGTGCCCGTGACATGCTGGCGGCCTGCCAGAGCGTCCTGCCGAGCGATATTGCCGTGTGTGCAGCGGCCGTTGCCGACTGGCGGGTCGCCGACCAGGCCACCCGTAAAATTAAGAAAACCGGCAATGCCGGGCCTCCGCCACTGGCGCTGTGCGAGAACCCGGATATTCTCCATATCCTGGGTCATGGAGGCAAACGCCGACCCGGTCTGTTAATCGGGTTTGCCGCCGAAACCGACAATGTGATCGATCACGGCCGGCTCAAACGGGAACAGAAAAACTGTGACTGGATACTGGCAAATAATGTATCACCAGATAGCGGAACATTTGGCGGTGACTATAACACCATCCACTTTATCCACCGTGACGGGGTCGAGGACTGGCCGCGCCTGACCAAGGATCAGGTTGCAGAAAAACTGGCCGATCGTATCGCCATAACCCTGGAACGTACATCATGAATAATACCCCATCCCCGCTTCGCGTCTCCATCAAGCGACTGCCCGCCAGCCAGGGTCTGGCCCTGCCTGGCTATGCTACCAGTCATGCTGCGGGAATGGATCTGCTGGCCGCTGTAGCGGGTGATACAAAATTACAATCGGGCGAGTATGCCATCATCCCCACGGGTATCGCCATTGCCCTGCCGGACGGATATGAAGCGCAAGTCAGGCCGCGTTCCGGTCTGGCTGCAAAATTCGGCATCGGCGTGCTTAACGGACCGGGCACCATCGATTCCGATTACCGCGGCGAGATTGGCGTCATCTTGATAAATCATGGCAAAGAAACCTTCACCATCGAGCGTGGAATGCGTATCGCACAATTGATTATCGCACCCTATACCCGGTGCCAGTGGGCCGAAACCGACACCCTGGAAGACAGCGAACGCGGCCAGGGCGGATTTGGTTCGACCGGAACATCTTCAAAACACGAGGCGAGTACGGCATGTTAAAATTATCAAAAAAAATGCTCTATGCAATCGAAGCGGTGCTGGATATTGCCTATCACGCCAGCTCATCCCCGGTCCGCAGCAGCGAGATTACCCGACGCCAGGGCATACCCAAGCGTTATCTCGAACAGGCCTTGCAGCATCTGGTTCGCAACGACATTCTAATCGGCCTGCGGGGCCCGCGTGGTGGATACCGGCTGGCCCGAGAACGCCGCCGCATCACCATTGGCGAGATTGTCAAAATCATCAGCGATGTGGAAAATGCGGAAAAAACCGAATTATCGACCTGCGAGTCAGATCTCTGCAGGAAAGTGGTCAAACCCATGCTGGCCCAGTTACAAAATGACGTCATGCACCAGCTTCACAATACGACCATCGATGATCTATGCGAAAACGCCCAGAAAGCAAACGTCAACAGCGAGGGGCGTGAAACCCTCGATTTCACCATATAAACATTCACACACTGCAACGAAACAGGAGACATCACATGTCATCACTAGCCCCCCCGCGCGGTAAAATTTACGATAACATCATCGATACCATCGGCGGCACACCGCTGGTCCGTCTCGACAAACTGGGTAAAGAAACCAACTGCAAGGCCATATTGCTGGGCAAGTGTGAATTTTTTAACCCGCTGGCATCCGTCAAGGACCGTATCGGCATTGCCATGATAGAGGCCGCCGAGCGCGATGGCCTGATCAAACCCGACACCATCATTGTCGAGCCCACATCAGGAAATACCGGCATTGCGCTGGCTTTTGTGTGTGCAGCCAAGGGCTACCGTTTGATCCTGACCATGCCTGAAAGCATGTCCATCGAGCGCCGCCGCATGTTGGTATTCCTGGGCGCAGAGCTGGAACTGACCCCGGCCCCGAAAGGCATGAACGGGGCCATAGAGCGGGCCAATGAAATTACCCGTGAAAACCCCGGCGCAATTTTGCTGCAACAATTTGAAAACCCGGCAAACCCCGAAATTCACCGCAACACCACGGCAGAAGAAATCTGGGACGATACAGACGGCGGCGCCGATGTTTTGATCAGTGGTGTGGGTACGGGCGGCACCCTGACCGGGGTCAGTGAGGTTCTGAAAGCCCGCAAACCCACTTTCCACGTAGTCGCTGTGGAACCGGAAGACAGCCCCATATTATCGGGTGGTATGCCCGGACCTCATAAAATTCAGGGCATCGGGGCCGGCTTTATTCCCGACAATCTGAACAGCGAGATGATCGATGAAGTCCTGAAAATCAGTAATGAAACGGCATTTGCCATGGCCCGCCAGGTCGCCCGGCTGGAAGGGATGCCGGTGGGTATTTCCTCCGGCGCGGCCCTGTCCGCCGCCGTGGAGGTCGCCCAACGTGATGACATGGCCGGCAAGATGATCATCGTCATTCTGCCGTCATTTGCGGAACGCTATCTATCCACCCCCCTGTTCGAAGGACTGGGTCAGGAATAAGGAACCGTTTCTGTAATGGCGGAGTTTACCGAACAACAGATCCAGCGCTATGCCCGGCATATTCTGTTGCCCGATATAGGTGGCACGGGCCAGTCAGAATTACTGCAATCAAAGGTTCTGGTGGTCGGGGCCGGGGGGCTGGGCTCACCAGTAATCCTGTATCTGGCGGCTGCCGGTGTGGGGACCATCGGTGTTATTGATGATGACGTGGTCGATTTATCCAACCTGCAGCGACAAATCATCCACACCACGGACGCCATCGCCATGACCAAGGTCGAAAGTGTCAGAAAAACCGTCGCGGGCATTAACCCGGAGGTCAATATTGAGGCTCATGCCATGCGGCTGGACGCTGGTAATGCGCTCGATATCATATCGCGATATGACGTTGTCGCCGATGGCACAGATAACTTCGAGACCCGGTTCTTGATTAATGATGCATGTTATTTTGCGAAAGTCCCGCTGGTTTCGGCTGCCATCTTGCGGTTTGACGGCCAGATGTCCACCTACAAAGCATTCGCGCCCATTCAGGACGGTGAAAACGGTGAGAACGGTGGTCATGGTCCCTGTTACCGGTGCATTTTTCGCGAACCACCGCCACCGGGACAGATCCCGAGCTGCGCTGAGGCTGGTGTGCTGGGCGCGCTGTGCGGTGTTATGGGATCATTACAGGCCACCGAAGTGATCAAGGAAATTCTCGACATTGGCGATAGCCTGTCGGGCACACTGGTCATGTATGAAGGTCTGGCGGCTGAATTTCGCCGCATCGGCGTCAGGGCCGACCCGGGCTGTCCCTTGTGCGGAGATAATCCGGAAATCACCGATCTTTCAATCCACCACAAAACCGTTGCGGGGGCATAATGGCGACTGATCGTACAGAGAACCTTATAGCAGAACAATTATCCATCGTGTTTTATGATGGGCATTTCGACAAGGTGCACTACGGCCTTGCCATGGCCTCATCGGCGGCGGCCATCGATACCCCCGTCACCCTGTTTTTTACCATGAGCGCCTGTCACGCCCTGATGGCAGACTGGCACCATATGCCCATCAGCCCGGGACAGGGCAAGACCGGGGAGAACGGCGGCGACATGGATGCCCGCTTCAAAGCACAGAAAATTGCCACCTTCGAAGAGCTGATGTCGGCGTGTCAGGAAATGGGCGTTACTTTTATGGTCTGCGAAATGGGCCTTGTGGCACGTGGCCTGAAAGCCAGCGAGCTGCGATGCGACATCACCATCAAGCCGGGCGGCCTGGTGAGTTTTCTGTCAATGACCAGCAAGCATGGCAACATGGTCTTTATCTAGGCTCAGGCTCCATCGACAAAAACCCGGTCTGGTGGGCGGTGGCCATCGGCAAAGGTCTTGATATTAATCAGGACTTTTTCACCCATATCAATACGGCCTTCTACGGTAGCCGATCCCATATGTGGCAACAGAACCACATTGTCCAGTTCCAGTAATTTAGGATTTACGGCCGGTTCGTGTTCGAACACATCCAGCCCCGCCCCGGCCAGCTCACCGTTACGCAGCATACGGGTCAGGGCGTTTTCGTCAACGATCTCGCCGCGCGCCGTATTCACCAGATAGGCATGGGGCTGTAGCATTTTCAGCCGCCGGGCAGACAATAAATGATAGGTCGCCGGGGTGTGCGGGCAATTGATCGAAATAATATCCATGCGGGCCATCATCTGGTCGAGGCTTTCCCAGTAGGTTGCTTCCAGCTCGTTTTCGATGTCTTCGTGAAGTTGATTGCGATTATGGTAATGCACGGAAAGGCCAAACCCGCGTGCCCGGCGTGCGACCGCCTGACCAATCCGGCCCATGCCCACAATGCCCAGACGCTTGCCAAAAATACGGTGACCCAGCATCCATGTGGGTGACCAGCCATTCCAGCCATCGGAACGCATGATACGCACACCTTCGCTGAGACGGCGCGGTACAGAAAGGATCAGCGCCATGGTCAGATCGGCGGTATCTTCGGTCAGGACATCCGGGGTATTGGTAACGATAATATTTCTCTGCCGGGCCGACGCCAGATCGATGTGATCCACACCGGTGCCATAATTGGCAATTAGCCTCAGGTCTGGCCCGGCCTGGGCCAGGATTCCGGCATCTATGCGGTCTGTCACCGTAGGCACCAGGACATCGGCTGTTTTGAGGGCTTCAATTAATTCAGCCTTACTCATAGCTACATCATCGAGATTGAGCTTTACATCAAATAGCTCCATCATTCGGGTTTCAATAGCATCAGGTAACTTGCGTGTAATGACCACACGTGGTTTCTTGTTGACCATAAAAGACCTCTTGGTAACTGTTATGAATGCCATAGCAACTGGCACCCGAAATGTCTAGGGTCAGCACCTATTAATTTGATGCGTTTGATTTGACGCTGCACCTCTGGTTCCTATTTCTTAACCAATAGAGTTTATGAAACAATCTATGAAACCCGTTGCACTCAGCATGATATTCTCGCTTGTAATAATCGTCTTTATACCGCTCTACGGATTGATGATCGCAAGCCCCGAAGCGCACGCTCAGGCGAACCAGAGCACCCAGGCGGGTTCATCGGGACGCCCCTTGCCGCGATTCGTCAGCCTGCGCTCCGGCGAAGTCAACATGCGGACCGGTCCGGGCGTCCAATACCCGGTCGATTGGGTTTACAGGCGCAAAGGCCTGCCCATGGAAATTATTGCCGAATTCGAGACCTGGCGCAGGGTTCGCGACTGGGAAGGCAGCCGGGGCTGGATTCACCAAAGTATGCTGAGCGGTAAACGCGGTATCATCATCATCGGCGGGGTCCGCAACCTGAGATCGAGCGATGACGCAAAAAGTCCCCTGGTCGCCCAACTGGAACCGGGAGTGGTTGCCCGACTGGTCGATTGTCTGGGTGGTAATGGCTGGTGCAAAATTGAAATTGAGGGGCTCGTTGGCTGGCTACGACATGTGGACTTCTGGGGCGCCTATAAAAATGAAGTTTTTGATTAACCCGTTTCTGATTATGCCCTGATCCTCTAATCCCCCAATCAATGAATAATGCGGAAGGTGCTTTCCTGTTTTGCATTTTTATGTAAACACTGTTTTTCCATGCTGACATATTTATTAAAAAAACTTGGGATGATCGTACCGACATTTTTCGGAGTAACGATTCTTGCCTTCCTGTTGCCCAGACTGGTTCCGGGCGACCCTATTGAATTGATGGTCGGCGAACGCGGCATGTCTCCCGAACGCCATGCCGAATTACTGGCTCGCCTCGGACTGGACAGGCCGTGGCACGAGCAATACCTGAGCTATATTTCAGATGTTCTGAGCGGCGACCTGGGGACCTCTATTGTCACCCGTGAACCGGTGCTGTCTGAATTTCTCACTTTGTTCCCCGCCACTATCGAACTCAGCCTGTGTGCCATCATCCTGGCACTTGGTATTGGCATCCCGGTTGGCATTTTGGCCGCCGTCAAGCGGGGCACCCTTTTTGATTACCTGACCATGGGAATTTCAGTCACCGGATATTCCATGCCGATTTTCTGGTGGGCCTTGCTGCTGATTTTAATGTTTTCGGTAGGCCTGGGATGGACACCGGTTTCCGGTCGTCTGTCGGCCATGTACTGGATCGATGCAACCACCGGGTTTATGCTCATCGATACCCTGTTATCCGATGAAAAAGGTGATTTTATTTCTGCTGTGCGCCACCTGATTTTACCATCGATCGCGCTGGCCACCATTCCACTGGCGGTGATCGCACGCATGACCCGGTCTTCCATGCTGGAAGTCCTCGGCGAAGATTATATCCGGACCGCGCGCGCCAAGGGGCTGACCCCCTTTCGGGTAATCGGGCTACACGCCCTGCGTAATGCCCTGATCCCGGTTATTACCGTAATCGGTCTGGCCGTCGGCACCTTACTGGCCGGAGCTATTCTGACCGAGACGATTTTTGCCTGGCCGGGCATCGGCAAGTGGATAATCGAGTCGGTACATCGCCGGGATTATCCCTCCATTCAGGGTGGTATCTTGCTGGTCGCGTGCATTATTATCATCGTTAATCTAAGTGTTGATTTGCTCTACGGGCTAATTAACCCGCGTATTCGTCACGGGCGGTAGGATTATGTCAGGACTGAGCACCACAACACAAAACCCGAAAGCACCTCACCCCTTAGCGGAATTCTGGGGATATTTCAGTGCCAATCGCGGGGCCATGCTGGGCCTGGGGCTGTTGATTATCTTGTTAATTGTCATGTTGGGGGCGGGCTTTCTGGCGCCTCATTTACCCGCCGAACAATACCGCGATGCACTGCGTATGCCACCGGTCTGGATCGATGGTGGTTCCTGGCGATTTATTCTCGGTACCGATGATATCGGTCGTGATATTCTGTCGCGTATCATGCACGGCGCTCAGGTCTCCATGTCGGTTGGCGGTATGGTGGTTCTGCTGGCTATCGTGCTGGGCATCACGCTGGGGCTTATTGCCGGGTTTTCCCCCGGAATTGTCGATACGACTTTAATGCGCATTATGGATATTCTGTTGGCCCTGCCCGGCCTGCTGATGGCTTTGGTGATCGTTGCCATACTGGGGCCAAGCCTGAGCAATGCCGCCATTGCCATCGTGATCGTCCAGCTGCCGCATTTTGTCCGCCTGACCCGCGCGTCCGTGATCAATGAACGCACCAAGGATTACGTGACGGCTTCCATCGTTTCGGGGGCACGTCGCCCGCGCCTGATGGTCATAACCGTACTGCCGAACTGTCTGGCGCCCCTGATCGTTCAAGGCACCCTGTCGGTTTCCAATGCCATTCTCGATCTGGCGGCCTTGGGGTTCCTGGGCCTCGGCGCACAACCACCCACACCGGAATGGGGCACCATGCTGGCCAATGCCTTGCAGTTTATTCAAAGCGACTGGTGGATCGTGACTTTCCCCGGCCTGGCGATCCTGATCACCGTGGTTGCCTTTAACCTGTTGGGGGACGGGCTGCGCGATGCCCTAGACCCCAAGCTGAAGCGTTAAGGAACCGTAGCCATGGCGCTTGTTGAAATTGAAAATCTCTGTGTCGACTTCGGCTCCGTTGATGATCCGTTTCGGGCCGTCGACATGGTTTCACTAACCATCGAAGAAGGCGAGGTCCTGGGGGTGGTTGGTGAGTCCGGGTCGGGCAAAAGCGTCACCATGCTGGCTCTGATGGGCCTGATCGCCTTTCCCGGCCGCATCAAGGCGGACAAACTGAATTTTGCCGGAACCGATTTGATGTCGCTGAGCGATAAGGAACGCCGGACCATGACCGGCAAGGACATCGCCATGGTGTTCCAGGAACCCACCACCAGCCTCAATCCGTGTTTTACGATAGGCTTCCAGATTATGGAAACCCTGCATGCTCACGAAGGCGGCAACCGAAATGAACGGCGCCAGCGAACCATAGAGTTACTCGATCAGGTCGGCATCCCGGACCCAAAATCGCGGTTATCGGCGTTCCCCCACCAGCTTTCCGGCGGCATGAACCAGCGTGTCATGATCGCCATGGCAATCGCGTGCAACCCGCGGCTGTTGATCGCCGATGAGCCGACAACTGCGCTGGATGTGACCATCCAGAAACAAATCCTTGACCTGTTACTGCGCTTGCAGGACGAACGAAATATGGCGCTGGTATTGATCACCCATGATATGGGCGTGGTGGCCGAAACCGCCCACCGGGTAGCAGTGATGTATGCCGGCCAGGTTGTCGAGCAACGTATTGCCGATGATCTGTTTGCCCGTCCCAGCCATCCCTATACCGCAGCCCTGCTTAATGCTCTGCCCGAACGGGGCATCGGATTGGACCGCCTGCCGACCATTTCCGGTGTGGTGCCGGGACAGTATGACCGCCCAAGCGGCTGCCTGTTCCATCCCCGTTGCCAGCTGGCTGTTGAGCGATGCAGCACGGAGCAACCGGGAATTAACTTCAAACCCGGTTATGCGGTGCGGTGTCACACGCCACTGCAGCCCGATCAAACCGGGGAGGACAAATTATGAACACGAACCCGGTTTTACAGGTCAATCATCTGACCCGGTATTACGACATCAAGCAGGGCATGTTTCAACCGGACAAGATATTACGCGCTGTCAACGGTGTGTCGTTTTCTCTGGTAGCCGGTAAAACTCTGGCCGTGGTCGGTGAGTCCGGTTGCGGCAAATCAACCCTGGGTCGGGTTTTAACACTGATCGAACCTCCCACTGACGGCAGCTTCAAGATAGATGGGCATGAGTGCGACTTCGAAGATACAAAGCTTGTCCGACGGCAACGCCGGTCTATTCAGATGATCTTTCAAGATCCATACGGCTCGCTCAACCCGCGCAAGAAAATCGGCGATATTCTGGAAGAACCACTGGTCATCAACACGGATATGTCGGCCCACGAACGTCAGACGGCAGCCTATGATATGATGGATAAGGTAGGTCTGCGCCGTGAACACTATAGCCGCTACCCCCACATGTTTTCTGGCGGACAGCGCCAGCGCATCGCCATTGCCCGCTCGCTGATGCTGCGACCCAAAATCATCATCGCCGATGAACCGGTCTCCGCACTGGATGTATCCATTCAAGCCCAGGTGCTTAATCTGTTGATGGATTTGCAAGACGAATTTGGCCTTGCGTACCTGTTTATTTCCCATGATCTGAGCGTGGTCCGCCACATCGCCGACGACATCATGGTCATGTACCTTGGACGCCCGGTCGAACAAGGCGAAAGCCAGGTGATCTTTGCCAAACCGTTGCATCCCTATACCCGAATTTTGCTGGCCTCCACACCCCGGGTCAACCCGGATGAACGGGGCGATCCCATTATACTGAGTGGTGAATTACCCTCGCCCATAGATCCGCCACCGGGCTGTGCATTCCATCGCCGTTGCCCGTTCATGCAGGAGCGTTGCAAATCTGATATTCCCGAACCACGTCAGGTTCAAAACCGTGTGGTGGCCTGTCATTTCGCAGGTGAAGTTTAAGCGCCTGATTATGGCGTGGCAGAAATACTGACCCGTTTGACAATAAAATCACCGCCGTTTGTGGCCATGCCAAAACCGGTAAACGGGTCGCGGAAGCTTAAATCCCTGTGCTCAATCAGAAGCTTGTCATCCAGACTGATCTGCATCATGCCATCATTCTCGCGCAGCCATTCAACGGTGTGAAGCTTACTGTCTTCCAGAATAAACGGCCCCGGTTTACTGGCGATAACCCGCAATCCGTTGCGCGATTTTACCGCCAGTTCTATGGCGCCATTGACCCTATAAATAAGCCGGTAGCCACGATCACGCCCATCGCCCTGGTAGGGACCGAGGATGAAACCGCCCTGGTTAACCCAGGAACTGATATCCAGTTCAATGCGAAAGGCATTACCGATAGCCACGGCCGTGTAAATAGCCGTGGTTTGAGTTTTTTCGGGCGCGGCCTGTTGGTCGGAATTTTTTACCCGCCCGCCCAGGGCCTGTTTTAAAATATTACCAAATATTTGCGCCACCGCATCATTGGAACCGCTGTCAGATGAGCTGTTCGATGTGGTGGCCTTGGTTTCTTCCAGGGCATTACGCAGGCCCCAATCCTTTTCGATCCAATACCGCCCCGCCGCTACAGTCCAGCTCGGGTTGTGGCTGAAATCACCATCGGCAAAATCATCGGCCAGCACGCTGACCATGGAGGGCCGGTCAAATGAATTGGCTAAATCACGCAGATCACGCAGGAATGTCGGGTCTGCGGCCCGGTCCCGTTCGGCTTTGTCGATCATGTTGTTCAGTTGATCTTTCAAATCCAACAGCCTTTTATCAGTGGCTTGACCTACGTTTCCATTGTTGGCGGCTGGTTGTTGTGTGGCATCCGGGTTTTGCCAGGTCTTGTAGGTTTGCGCCAAAACCGGTTGCGCCAGAAAAATCCCGAAGACCAGAAGACCAGCCCCTATGTTTGATATATGGATTCTCTGTGTTTTGGGTTTCTTCATAACATGGCACTTTCAGACAGGTTAATGATCATACCATCAGTCTAGCACACGATACGTAAAAGTGTATTGGCTGAAAGCAGGCAATATGAAAGAATGCGCATATAACCGTACCCGTAACACAGGATATGATATAAATTCAGAAGGGTTTACCGAATGACAACTGAAATCAAACGAGAAAGAAATGCCCGCCTTAACCTATCCAGTGTTCATGGAAAATTCGAAGGCGTTGAATGCCAAATCGTGGACATTTCCACCACGGGGTTATTGCTGGAAGGAATCGTAACCGATCATGTGCGTGGTGACGCGGTTACGGTGGCCCTGCGGTTTCCATTGATGGACAAAACCATGCTGATGGATGTGGATGGGTTTATCGTGCGGTGTGACGAACGAGGCATTGCTATCGATTACGTAAAGCCTTCGCGAACCTGGGTTCACATACTGGATATTCTCAGCCGCGATAAAAACTGAGCCCGACCCCGTACGCCAAAATGCGCACAAGAAGAACAATCTATTGAAATTTTATCAGTTCGATGAGGTTTCGGCTTTGACTTCGACCAACAGACTTTGCAGCTTGCTGCGAATATCATCTTCGGTCAATTGCCCACCGTGCTCAGCAATGTCTTTCATAACCTTGCGGATGATGTCGTCCTCACCGGGTTCGTCCAGATCAGCGATAACTACTTCCTTGGCATAACCTTCCGCATCGCTGATGCCCAGATTTTCAGCCAGCCACAGCCCGAGTAATTTATTGCGGCGCGCAACAATTTTAAAATCAAGTTCCTCTTGATTGGCCGTAATTTGTTCTTCTCCGCGACCCTTTTTTTCCATTTTCATTAATCAGCAAGCCTCCTGTAAAAATAATGAAATTTTATTGTGTATGGAGTATCCCAATGCTGGCTACAGGGCAATCCCAAAACGCCCCCTGAAAGTACGTTTTTATCATGGGCTTCAGGATCAGAACCTAGTTCTGGCACCATTGCGGGCGTTTGCCCCCTGTATATATCACGGCAAGACCACGCTCGATCAACGCCTCGCTTAAAGACATTCGTGTGTCGATATAAACATCGGCAATCACCCGCCCAGCGTATTTTCCATATTGCAAATTCTTCAAGATAACTGTTTTGCTGCCAATAAGGAATTTCAGATATTCACGCGCCCGAACGGCCATCGCAGTTTCGCCTGCGCACGAACTCCTGATTTCAGGCGTATCGATCCCCCGCAACCGAATACGGGTGATGACGCTCTGGCCTAACCAGATTTGAGCCTTTACCTTTATGGTATCACCATCGTAAATTTCGATAACATCGGCGGATATTACCCCGGTGAATAATTCCTTCGCCTGAGCCGATTGTATGACCGGAAGGACAGATATAATTACTAGTCCGAAAAAAATACTGTCTAAAATGCAAATTTTTGTGGTAATTTTCATAAATTATTATATCATTGGTTGTGTTACATCGAAACACCCTTTTATAAATTGATACTGAGTAAATTGAATAAGTAGTTAATTTCGACAATCTGTCATTCGTGACGGTATCACCTGCTTTGAACTCGTATCTGTGTTAATAAATTTCCGCCTTTTCCCTATAGGCATTCTGGCACAGATACATCCTAAGCCGAGCTGTACCTCTCCCAACAGCTCGGCATTTTTTTGCCTATTTATGTATATGGTCATGTATACGGTAAAAAAATAAATGATAGCCATATTCTGGCATTGATGGTTTCCTGCCAGTGAGGAAACCTGACAAGCGTCAAAACCATGATCCATGTTATCCCATTTTTAACCGAAACCGTTTTCGATGATTTACCGCAAGACGTCATCAATCAGGCAGAGGTCTGTCTGGTAGATTTGATTGCCGTAGCGGCATCGGCGACACAGTTGCCCAACAATGCCGTGTTTAACCGTTTTGCCCAGCGTCGTCATCCCGTAGCGGCCCATGATCTGGCGTGCCGTTTATTTTTCAAAGGCGGGCAGACTTCGGCTACGGGTGCAGCATTTGCCAATGCCAGCACCATAGACTCACTGGACGGCCACGATGGTCACCCACTGGTCCAGGGACATGTGGGCTGTTCGGTGCTGCCGGCATTAATGGCGGTTATTGAAAGCCTGCCGCCAGAAAGCCGCCCGGATGGTCAGGAATTTCTCGCCCTGCTCACCATCGGCTATGAACTGGGCACCCGGTTCGGTATGGCACAACATGCAACCCAGCCGACCTATCATTCATCGGGGTCGTGGAATGGCATTACCTGTGCCGGGCTAGCGTCCCGGCTTATGGGACTGAGCGTCGAGCAAACCGTACACGCCCTTGGCAGTGCGGAATACTTCGGGCCCATTGCGCAGATGATCCCGGAAGTCGAACGCCCAACCTATCGGCGGGACTCCTCGGGGTGGGGCGCGCTTGTGGGAGTGGAGTGCGCCATGTTGGCCGAGGCTGATTATATCGGCGGGCCGCCATTACTGGTCGAAAATGTAACCGATGGCCTGTGGGGCGACCTTGGGCAACGATGGCGGATTCATGAACAGTATTTCAAGCCTTACCCGGTCTGTCGCTGGGCTCAAGGCCCCATCGAGGCCGCGTTTCAGGTTCGCCAGCACACCGGGTTTGATGTCTCGCGCATCGTCGCCATTGAAAACCAGATATTCGAAACCGG
The DNA here is from genome assembly GCA_024279135.1 of Alphaproteobacteria bacterium. Lineage (GTDB taxonomy): Bacteria > Pseudomonadota > Alphaproteobacteria > Rhodospirillales > Casp-alpha2 > JABJOR01. The sequence goes on along the minus strand of JAJRRU010000010.1, from coordinate 76,255 downwards.
CGCCCATCTTTCCCATGGTGTGCCCACCACAACCGAAGGCGCACAATACGGCTTGTCCTGGCCGATTGCCTGCGCGCTGGTAAAAGGCCAGGTTGAGCCGGAAGATGTCATGCCGCAAGCCCTGGACGACCCCTTGATCTGTCGCCTCGCCAGGCTGGTTACAAGCATTGCCGATGATGATTTTACGCAAAAATTCCCGTGCGAGCGATGGGCCCGTCTGGTGATCACAATGGATGATGGTCAGGTCATAACATCCCATGCCCACAAGCCCACAGGCGATCCCGACTGCCCAATCGGAGCACAAGGTATGGAAGATAAATACAGCCGCTATACAGTGCCGGTCATGGGTCAGACCAGAAGCGAAGCTTTGCGCCAGGAAATAGCCCGGCTGAAACAGCCCTCACGTACCCTCAATGATTTGTTAGGTCTTGTCTTTAGCCCCATCGAATGACGCGTTATAATAACCGAATGATACCGAGCAACCCAACCCGTATATTTACGCCCCGAGCCCTTCCCGGCAAACTGTCGAGAATTATCCTGACGGGTTTTATCCTGGTGCTGTCGGGCTGTGCCCTACCCTTTAACACCGGCGCTGGCCAAGACTGGGAAAGGGTACGTCTGGCAGGCGAACCGGAGCAAAGCAAGCTGCGCTGGTGCCAAAGTGCCTTTGACATTATCGACGATGCAGTCGACGCAGCGGCGACTCACGATGCCCAGAGCGTTCCCGTAACAGGGTTTATTTATCTTCGAACCACGCGTTTCCTGGCCGCCTTGGGGTCGAAAATTGATATCAACGACGACCAGTCCTTCGATTTCTGGCGATCATGGCTGGCCAGCACGGCCATCACGGCGCGCACCATCGAGATCACAAATTTACCCGCCTCGGACCGCCTGGCCCTGCAAGGCCGCCTCGGCATGACAGCACGGCAATCACCGACGGATTTACTCGATGATTGCACGGGACAGCTCACAGAATTTGATCGCCGCCGTCCCGGCTTTAATGCCGCCCTGGCCGCTACCGTTAACGTGGCGGACAATTACACGGACATACAACGGGTCATCGGCCTTTACCCTTTGAGCAGAATTCCGGTGATCATGGGTTATGAAATTTGGAAACACCGTAATCTTCCAGAATTTTCCCTTGCTCCATCTAAACTGGAAACACACGGCACCATTCAATATTATGCTTCCCCAATGCCGGAGATGCCGCTATCTGCCCAAAACATCGCCGACATACTGGATAGGACTTCACAAAATCCACTGACCGTCCCGCGACCGGGCGACCGTGACTTGCGTCAACTGGCCGCGTCCTTTGCCCCGGTCTTCGCTATCGATCGGGTCGGTCAGTATGATGACATCGCTATGCCAACCGTCCACGCCGATGGCACGGTGTCTGTGAATTCCAACACCGCGGTTGTCTATGTACAGCCTTCGTGGACAATTTTTCGCAGCAAAACCATGTTGCAGATCAGCTACCAGATATGGTTTTCTGAACGCCCCTCGAGAGGCCCTTTTGACATTCTGTCCGGCCCACTGGACGGCTTGATCTGGCGTGTCACCATCGCACCGGACGGACGCGCGGTGCTCTATGACACCATCCATCCGTGCGGTTGTTACCATCTGTTTTTCCCGGTCCCTCCTTTGGGCCTGAAAACCAGGCAGGTAAATGAACCGGGCGAGGGCACACTTGTGCCCACAAAAGCCCCCGTGCTAAAGGCCGGTCAGCGCATGGTGCTCCATATCAGCAGCGGAGATCACTATTTGCGAAACTTGTCGGCCACGAACAGGGATACAAACAAATCCACAGCCTACCAATTACGCGAGATGGATGATCTGCGCAGCCTGCCGCTGGCGGCGGGCGGCACACGCAGCCTGTACGGCCCACAAGGTCTGGTACGCGGAACCCAGCGTGCCGAACGCTTCATCCTGTGGCCCATGGGCATAGCCAGCCCCGGTGCCATGCGCCAATGGGGAACCCACGCCACAGCCTTTACCGGGCGGAGACATTTTGACGATCCGGCCCTGCTGGACAATGCCTTTTACTAAAGCCCGAAAAGGTGTGCGAAAATAAAATCCCATTAGAACTGAATTTTTGCTACACTCGCGCCCAGCGAAGCAACGTGATTAAGGCTGATTGCGATGATTATATCCTTTTTTGCACACGTAACCTGGGTCACCGTCAACAGACTGGCAACGATCGTTGTATTCGGCGGCATTTTGTTCCTCGCCGGTTGCGCTATTCCACCCCCGCCCATGATGCCGACCTATGATCCACAATCCACGGTAGAAATATGCGCCGGAGGGGAATGTGGCCCGGCGGGTGAAAAATTTGCCCTCGATGACATCGCAAAAGCCATCGCTGAAATGTTCGCAATCAACGGTCCCGGCGTATGGGATTTCTGTCCCGGCACCCCCCATGACCGGCGTTGCACATCCAACAGCCTGGCATATACGCTGCAAGGTATCATTTCTGCCACGGGTTATGTGCCCGGTGGCGCGCTCCGCAGCGGGGCAAAATATGATGGCAAGCGCAGCGTGCGTTTCCGGGTCAACATTCCGACCGTTGTCTTTGATACACCCAGTGTATGCGTTGATGCCAATTCAACCCTGAGCGTGCGCTCGGCGAAAAATATATTCTGGCGCAGCAATACCTATATGTGCAGCTGGGGCGGAGGCCCGCAAAATATTGTAGCCGAAGGGCAATACGGCATCGATTTCATCGATTTTGATCGCGGTATCATGGGTGGCGAGTTTGCTATCCGGGTCTCCGAAGGTGGCAACGGGTATACCAAGGGTTACGCCATTACACGGTTGTCTATCGGCATGGACGATATTCAGGAAGCCTGGCTGCGTCCCAAGGGAGTGACCCCGGTTATACGTCAGGCCACAGCCACCCCAGCCCCCGTACCGCCCACCCCACAACCGGTGTTATCGACACCTCAACCGGTGCCACCCTCTGGCGGGTCGTTCTCACGCACGCCGCTGGATGTAACGTTTACGGTGATACAGCCTCGCCCCGATGACATCGCGGTAATTATTGGCAATGCCAATTATGGACAATTTAATAATGACATCCCCAACGTGATCCCGGCCTACGCCGATGCCGAAGGTTTCAAGCGTTACGTGATCCAGGCGCTGGGCGTGCGAGAAGGCAATATCATTGATCTTCGCGATGCCTCGCAAGCCGACCTGATATCGGTATTTGGCACGCAAGCCCAACACAAGGGCCGGCTTTTCAACTGGGTGAAACCGGGCCTGTCCAACGTGACTATTTATTATTCCGGCCACGGTGCGCCAGCCGGTGAAGATGGCAGCCCATATCTGGTCCCGGTCAATGCCAACCCGTCCACCATTGAGCTGAACGGCTATCCCCTGAAAGTTCTCTATGACAACCTAGATAAAGTTCCGGCAAAATCCATCACCGTCGTGCTGGAAGCCTGTTTTTCCGGAACCGCAGTAGGTGGCTCCGTGATATCCAACGCCTCACCGGTCTATTTAAAGGCCAAAACACTGAGCATACCGGGAAAGGTCAGGGTCATCGCCGCCGGTGGTGGCCGACAGATGGCTTCCTGGGAACAGGACAAATCCAACGGTCTGTTCACCAAATACTATCTGCTCGGCATGTCCGGCAAGGCGGACGCCCCGCCATCGGGCAATGGGGACGGTTTGGTTGGACTGGATGAATTGAGCCGATATCTGGACAGTACCATGACTTATTATGCCAGACGGTATTACGGCCGTGACCAGAACGCCCGGTTTGTTATCGGTAGCGGCAACTAAAACTTTATTCTCGGGTTATTCCCGCTGGCCGTTCCAGGTGCCGCCCGTCTCAGAGTTCCCCTGGGGGTTCCAGCGCCCTTCGAAACTGCGGTAATCATCGCTGAAACGTATATTGAGCGTGCCTTGCCCATAGGCATCGTGCCAGGTGAACACGCCCTCGCGCGGCCCGGTTTCGCGAAACCCGCTCAGTTTTCCGGTAGTTTTCCCGCTCGCCTCAAAAATGGCATAGGTGCCCGACAGGATATTACCGGTAACCGTCAGACTGGTCGTGACTTTATCGGGTGTATCACGAACAGGGTTCGTCAGGTTACCGCGATAGGTCGCCTGTGCGGCCATGGGCCAGGGTGGAAATAATGCCGCCTTGCGCGTGCGAGCCAATGCGGTAAAGGGACTGTCTGGATAAGTTTCCAGGAAAGCGGTGAAGTCGGACTGGTTCCGGCTGTTCTTGATGGAGTTCCAGAAAACCACGTCGGCTTTTGGGCCGATGATAACCGGGGCGGGCGTATCAGGGGCACCTTTGAAATAAAAGTCTTCCCCGGTCAGCGAGGATGCCTCCCACGGCACCTGCTTGTCGTTTGTGATGGCCACCACATCATTGCGGACTTTTTTGAACACACGCTCAACGGTCAGCCCCGCCGTCAGCATGGCCCGTGACAGGGCTTCGGTATAGGGGCTGTTACGCCCCACACCATCAGCGGCCACATCACCCGGTGCGGTGGCATAAGCTATGAGGGTGCCCTTGGACGCGTTCATTTCCGCCAGGCCTTTTCTGACTGCGCGAAAGCTCCGCTTGAACGGATTATTGCGACACGCATCCATAATGATAATATTAAGCCGATTACCGGCATATTTCATTTGTTTATGAATGGCAGTAAGCGAGACGGATTCAATATCCACATCGGCCTCTGAATCAATCGACACATTGACGGGAATGAGATAATTTTCACCGTCGATCTGGACTCCGTGCCCGGCATAATAAAACAGCCCGACCGCATCTTTTCCCGCAGCCGACAGTTTCTGACCGAAAGATCTTATAGCTTTCTTCATAGCCTTCTGGTCCGCATCGATATGCTCGATCACCGTAAAATCCAGTTGTCGTAAAGTATCGGCGATCAGTCTGGCGTCATTTGGCGGATTGGACAGGTTGCCGACATTGGGATATGTGCCATTACCAAAAACCAACGCAATTCGCTGGGCTGCCCAAACCTGATTTGAAACCAGTACGAGCGGCCCCGCGACAAAAAACAATGTCAGAATAATAACCCTGATATTGGGGGTCATGGGCGAGCCTTTCCTCTTATCAGCCTCTTATCAGCTTTTGTAAGCCCTAGAATACCCCATTGCAAAATTTTATACCACCAATCCACAGGCATGACCGGATGCCCAGGCCCATTGAAAATTAAATCCGCCAAGATGGCCGGTAACATCAACCGTCTCACCAATGAAATACAGACCGGGCACGGTGTTGGCCTGCATGGATTTCGAGGATAATTCCCGGGTATCCACACCACCGACGGTCACCTCTGCGGTACGATATCCTTCGGAACCGTTGGGGGTAACGGACCAGGCATTGATATGATCTGCCACTCGGCGCAGGGATTTATCCGAAGCCTCACCCAGGCGCCCGTCACAACCCAGAAAATCCAAAATGGCATGAGCCAGACGTTTTGGCAGACATTGGGCCAGAACCCTGCGCAGGTCTTTTTTTGGCTGATCGGTGCGTGCGTCTTTAAGAAACTGGAAGATATCCGTTCCGGGCAGCAGATCAATGACCACAGCCTGCCCCGGCTGCCAATAGGACGAAATTTGCAAGATCACCGGCCCGCTCAATCCCCGATGAGTAAATAAAAGGGCTTCGCTGAACCGGACTTTGCCCAGCCTGATGGTCGCATTCAGTGATATACCAGCCAGTTTCTGGAGTCGGGCCAGGGTCGCCGTATCAAACGTCAACGGCACCAATCCGGGGCGTGGTTCAATCACTTTCAGCCCAAACTGGCGGGCCAACACGCAACCGAAATCGCTGGAGCCCATTTTTGGAATGGACGGTCCCCCGGTGGCAATTACCAGAGAGGCCGCGGAGAAGTCGCCCTGATCGGTTTGCACATGGAAACGTTCCGCCGATCTGGAAACCTGCTGTACGGATGTGGCGATATGCATTGGCACACCGGATGCCTCGCTGAGCAACATGTCGATAATTTGCTGGGCAGAACCATCACAGAATAATTGTCCGTGATCACGCTGGTGATAGGTAATATCGTGTTTTTCCACCAGCGCGATGAAATCAAACTGGGTATAGCGCTTCAGGGCCGATATACAAAACCGGGGATTGTCTGACAGAAAATCGGCCGCCGTGGTATGCAAATTGGTAAAGTTTGCCCGGCCACCGCCGGAAATGCGAATTTTCTGACCGACCTTGGCCGCATGTTCGATAACTATTCCGCGCCGCCCGCGCTTGCTGGCCTGACCTGCGCACATGAGCCCCGCCGCCCCGCCACCGATAATAATATAATCCAAATCTGTCATGACCGAGGTATAGCCCATGCCCCCATATGCGCCAAGTCCGTGTATGTGCCGGTTATGGAAAATCGGAACCCCGGTGTTAATCCGGCGGAAAATCCCATATTCCTGTCTCAATAAAGCTCAGAAGCTTGCGACGACAGGGTTCTATATCGTAACCGTTATCGACCAACCATTTTTGATTAAAATACGAATCGGCATACCGTTCACCGGGGTCACACGCCAGGGTTACGATTGAACCATGCTTACCCGCCATTGCCATGGCACCGGCAAGCTGCAGGCTGGCGAAAATATTGGTCCCGGTCGAGCCACCAAACCGCCGGTCCAGAATTTCTTCCAGCACATGAATTGCCGCAAATGAAGCCACGTCTGGCACCCGGATCATGGTATCGATGACACCGGGAATAAAGGACGGCTCCACCCGGGGGCGGCCAATGCCCTCGACACGGGAACCCGATTGCAAGGTCAGATTTCTGTCGCCGGATTGATAAAAATCATAAAAAACAGAATTCTCCGGATCGGCGACACAGATCTTGGTGGCGTTCCGCTGATACCGGACGAACCGTCCCAATGTAGCCGAGGTACCCCCGGTTCCTGCACTGCATACAATCCAGTGCGGAATGGGATAGGTTTCCTTGGACATTTGCCGAAAGATAGACTCGGCAATATTGTTATTGCCGCGCCAGTCGGTGACTTTCTCTGCACTGGTAAACTGGTCCATATAATAACCACCCGTCTCAATAGCCAGCCGCTGCGAGGCGTCATAGACCTCTACCGCATGGTCAACAAAATGCACCTTGCCACCGTAAAACTGTATCTGTTCGACTTTCTGATGGGATGTTGATCTGGGTACCACGGCGATAAACGGTAAACCAAGCAGTCTGGCGAAATAGGCTTCTGAGATAGCCGTATTGCCCGATGAAGCTTCGATGATGGTGGTGGCCTCGGCAATCGCGCCGTTGCACAGGCCATACAGAAACAGCGAACGCGCAAGACGGTGCTTCAGGCTGCCGGTGGGATGAACGCTTTCGTCCTTGATATAAATATCAATATTGCGCAATCCGGGCAGATCGATTTCGAAAAGATGGGTATCGGCGGAGCGGTTGAAGTCCGCTTCCAGTTTGCGGATCGCTTCGCTGACCCACGCTCTATCATCATTCATGGACGGTTTCTCCTTTTCCCCGCTAAAGATTGGTGCCATAACCGCGCCAATGTTGCAATGTTGCCATACTATAGCGGAGAGAACCGTGTGCAATAAACTTGTTATTCTTCAGGACATGCCGTCAGCCCTCGATTTTTATGACCAATACTGGAACAAAGCACCTTTTGTCGTGCGCGCGGCAATCCCCAGCGATCATATGGCGGCGCTGATCTCAGGCGATGAGCTGGCAGGACTGGCCATGGAGCAGGCCCCGCAATCACGCATGGTCAAGGTTACCGAAGATCGCCAGGACTGGACGTGCCGTTATGGCCCCTTTGATGAGCGCGATTTCGCGACCACGGGTGATGCTGATTGGTCTTTGTTAGTCCAGAACGTGGAGCAATTTCACCCCGAGGTTGGCAGCCTGTTGCGCTATTTCGATTTTGCGCCACGCTGGCTGATGGATGATATTATGGTCAGCTTTTCCTCAACCGGCGGTTCGGTCGGGCCGCACATGGATAGCTACCATGTTTTTATTGTCCAGGGAACCGGTCGGCGGCGTTGGAAAGTCGGCCGCCATGCCATACATGATGAAGTTTACCGGGCAAATGATGCCTTGCAGATCCTAGCCGGTGACATTCAGGGCGATGAGATTGAAATGGCGTGCGGTGATGTCTTATATATCCCGCCGAGATTTGGCCACGAGGGCACCACCATTGAAGATGCACTGACTTTCTCGGTTGGTTTCCTGGGGCCTAAACATTCCGAACTTTTTAGTGGGTACGGGCAATATCTGTCGGAACATGATGAGCACGACCAACGTTATGTGGGCGATAGCTTAAGTGTTCATAGTGCTGGCTCATTAATCAGCTACAAGGCCCATCGATGCACTACGCGATAGTCTTGCCGGGCAGCTTAGCGGCGGTGGTTTCACCCGGTGGCTGGTGGCGTTTTTTACGGAGTCTTCCCATGAAGATTTCGGCGATTATATGGAACGCGAGTCTACCCTGGGACATGAAGAATTAATCGCCATGCTGGATCGTGGTGCGGTGCTGATAAAACCAAACAATATAAAATTTTCCATGACCTCATGCCATGACGGAAATTTTTTACTGGGTTTTAATGCCCAAAGCTTCGATCTGGATGAGGCCCTGTTCGACCTTGTCCACAGGCTGATGAAAGGTGATGCCATCGATACCAGAAGCCACCCGGAAATTCTCAGCCATGCCGCCAGTATCGATCTTTTGCTGGAACTTTATAATCATCAGGCGCTGGAATTCGACCCTACAGGCTGACAACCTTGTTGCGACCGCTTTCTTTTGCTTCATACAGTGCACAATCGGCTCGCCTCAGCACATCGTCGATGCTGCTGTCAGACACCATTCCTTCAGACAGGCCAATGCTGATGGTGAATTTTACCGGACCGAGCGGGCTGTCGATGACGATATTCTCAATAGAACCACGGATGCGTTCTGCGACAAGAGCCGCACTGGTTTTTGTGGTTTGCGGAAATATAACGGCAAATTCCTCGCCACCGATACGGCCCAGAGTATCCTCACCACGCAGGGAGCTCTGAATAACAGAGACCGCCCGGATCAGGGCTTCGTCGCCAACCCCGTGTCCGTAGGTATCATTCACCACCTTGAAATGATCTATATCGAGCATCAGCACCGTGAAGGGCTGTTTATAACGTTTACTCCGGTGAACTTCGAGGCTTCCGGCTTTCATGAAAAACCGCCGGTTATAGGCGTTGGTCAGCGAATCAGTCAAAGCCAGGACTTCCAGCTCGCGTGTGGTGGCCTGTAATTTCAGGATGTTGGAAACCCGGGCACTGAGGACCTGGGGTGAAATTGGTTTGCGAATGAAATCCGTTGCGCCAATTTCCAATGCCCGTTCTTCGTCATTATTGGCGCTGCCAGCGGTCAGGAATACGATGGGGATGCCCGATGTTGAAGGGGTAGATTTAAGTCGCTTGCAAACTTCAAAGCCGTCCATTTCCGGCATACCAACGTCCAGAATGATCAGGTCATAGTCATGATTTTCAATCATTTTCAAACCTTCTGCACCCGAACTCGCCATATCAATGGTGCCGAAACCTTCTAATAAACGCATCACGAGTTTTCGAATGATACTATCATCATCGATAATCAGGATTGATTGTTTCTGAGAATTTAGATTCACGAACGATTACTCAATATTTGTTATTTTTAAGTCATGTCGGACTCGCTAAGCATATCAACATTAACAACCCTAGGACCGATTCCAGAAAATATCAATATAACTGATAATTTTCGTTGCCTGGCATAATAACATGAAAAATTGATTGCTTTAAGAATCTGGGTATACTCATGACTTAATCTAAACTTGAATGAAGATATCTGTTTATAAATAATGACAAGCGCCGCAAACAATAATAATAACAATACAAATATAGCCGATCAGGAACGGGGCCAATAATGGGAACTTATATGCAAGACGCAGAACACATTTCGAAACCTGTACCCTCACGAAAAAAACTGCACAAACCAGAACCTCCCATTGTAAATAATCTGAGTGTCAACGATCTGCTGGAATCCGTGGGTGCCGGTTTACGGGATTTCCGCGAGGCACCATATTATGGGTTGTTTTTTGGCAGCATCTATGTGGCTGGTGGATGGCTCTTGATCTTGCTGTTATTATATTTTGACATGCCCTATCTGGTTTACCCAATGGCCGCCGGTTTCGCCCTGATAGCACCTTTTATCGCCAGTGGATTCTACGTGGTCAGCCAGAATATCGAAGAGGGCAAGGAGCTATCGTGGGCCATCGTATTTGGTCCTCTCAAGCTGATGTTCAGTCGCGATCTGGGATGGATGGCGCTGGTTACGGGATTTTCCATGTTCATCTGGCTGAACATTGCGGTCGTGTTATTTTTAGGGTTCTTCGGGTTTCGCATATTCGAATTTTCCGAACTCATCAACATGATCTTTACCACACCCACAGGGTTGTTGTTTCTGGTACTGGGCAATGTTACGGGCGCGCTTATCGCCTTCGGAGTATTCTCCTTTGCTGTGGTATCCATCCCCATGTTATACCACCGTGATATTGATTTCATCACCGCCATGATAACCAGCGTTCGGCTGGTCGTTAAAAACCCCAAAGTCATGGCCCTGTGGTGTGTCTCCATAGCCGCACTGATCGGTATTTCCCTGTTATCGGGCCTGATCGGCCTGCTGGTGACTATGCCCGTGCTTGGTCATGCCACCTGGCATTTGTATCGCCGCGGGGTGACGGCGCCATAACCCCACACCTAATCAGCGCAGCAACCCATCGACAGAGTCAACGATTTGATCGGGGCGAAACGGATAATTGGCAATGTCTTGCCTGCGGGTTATGCCACTGAGCACCAGAATTGTCTCAAGGCCGCTTTCGATCCCGGCGATAATATCGGTATCCATCCGGTCACCGATAATGGCGGCCTGTTCGGAATGAATGCCAAGATGACGCAAGGTACTGCGCAGCATCAATGGATTTGGCTTGCCCACCGAATAGGGTTTTACGCCCGTGGCTTTTGAAATCATTGCGGCAAAGGCACCACAGGCCGGTTCCGGTCCATCATCGGTGCTGTCGACCACGTCCGGGTTGGTCGAAACAAAACGAACACCCTGACTGACCAGCCGCAGGGCCGTAATAAAATCGTCGTAATTGAATTCTATAGCCTCACCGAGCACAACATAATCCGGCGAATTGTCGGTTAACTCATAACCCACATCTGCCAATGCACTGGTCAGGCCGGGGCCACCAACTGCGAACACCGAACCAGCCGGGTTTTGCTGGTCAAGAAACTGTGCCGTGGCCATGGCCGATGTGAAAATAACATCAGGCGGCACGTCCAGGCCCATATGTCCGAGGCGTTGGGATATCATGTCCGGTGTATAACGCGAATTGTTGGTAAACAGTCTGTACGCATAACCTTGTGACTTCAGACGTTGCAGAAATTCGGCTGCCCCGGCGATAGGCTTTGGCCCACGTACCAGGACACCATCCATATCGATTAAATATCCACTAGGCATATGGTATTTCCCCAAATAAAACCCTGATAAAATCATTCCGGCGTGGCGACAAGGTATACCGAATTAATTCAGTCTATCCCATGGTGGTCCCGACGGGCAACGCCCGTGTACCTTTTGGCCCCGCACAAAATCAAGAGTTATGTGGTTTGTTTAAATATTTTCAGGCGCTTTTCCCAGCGTACCGTCCAGCACCGTCATAGCCATATCAATAAACTAGTTCATTGATTTTTGATCGGTGCCAGCAAGCCTGCAACACAAATGTACAAAGTTGCTGTCTGGTTAATCTTTAGTCATGGCCGTCACCGCCACCACCACCGCCACCATCACCGCCACCGCCACCGTCACCGCCGTGGCCGCCATCGTCACCGTGATCGTCGTCACCACCAGGATCATCACCGTGGTCGCCGTCGTCATCGTGGTCGTCACCTTCGTCATCGTGGTCATTGTCGTGACCGGGATCTTCGCCGTCTGGATGTTCGGATTCACCAGGATGATCACCATCACCGTCATGGTCATCAACGGCGCGATCGACGTCTGGCTGGTCGATCTGAATACTTTTTATTGCACCGGTGCTCTTAGTGCTTATAGCTTTTTCAGGTGGGGCACCTGGATTGATGGGCCATCCGTGGTCGTCATCATCGTCGTGGTCGTCTTTGCCTTCCCTGTCACCACCATTGTCATCGCCGGAGCGGTCGGGGTCCTTACCTGAGGGAGCCGTTTGTTCCCGGCGGGCTGCGGTATCGGGAACGCTGCCAGCTGTCGGGGAACTGGGCGGGTTTGCCATACCGGCACTGATTGCACCGACAACCCCCGACACCGACACAGAGACAGCCTGGCTGCTCGTGACAACGGCCTCTCCGCCGTCACCCCGGCCGGAGGAGACAGTGAATTCTCCGGAGAACACGTTGACCGTCGTCGATCCATCAGATTTGACGGTGATCAGGGCATCGCTGCCGCGGATACCGATGACCGTTGACGGGGTGATAATCTGCACACTACCGGAGGGAATTAATCCGGAAATGAACCGCAACACCCCGACGGACATGTTCAAGATAAGTTTGCCTTTATGGTTTTTCGAGTCGTACACCATGGTGTCGATAGTGAGGTAGGAGTCCGCACCGAGGGAAAGCATGGTCTTGTCGAGGAATTCAACCAGCATCGCCGAATTATTGCCGGTCTCCAACACCTCATCCTGGACCACCGGGAACCGTGGGTGTTTTTCCTCGCGAACAATCCCGGGTGGAGTGCCGTAGGCCTCGGACACCACCCGTTTGACCAGCCCTATCAATTCGGCTTCAGCCGGGTGAGGTGACATCACCCCAGAAATCCCGATCATGATCATGATCATGATCAGGAGGGCAATTAGATATCGAAATTTTACAATGTTCACATCCACCTCACCACATGGGTAAACGGCCTGTCAGAACCAGGTGCGACATAGAAAAATTCTACTACATTTTATAGAAAATTCCAATCTCCAAACAATTTTTATGGTATGCTCGTTAACGCCGTCAGGTTAGGGAGCCTTGAATTAAGTTTCAAACCTTCCTCAGCGGAGGACTCGTACATGCTTTTACTTAGATCTTATTCGGTTCTGTTAGCCGTGGTCGTGGTCGTGGCCGTGGGGGTGTCGGCGTGTGTGTCAATGCCTGGTGAAGAATTCATTGTCCAGGGCCAGGAAAGCTCTCTTCAGGGTGATTGGGACGGCTCCATTGACGCCATCAATCAGGCCCTCACAGTCGCCAAGGACAAAAAAGTCCTCTACTATTCTTATTTCAAACGTTGCGAGGCTTATATTTGGAAGGGGCAAATCAAAACCGCCCTTGAAGACTGCAATCGATCAATCCGGGCCATGCCTGACAATTATGGCTACGCTTTTGCAGCGCGGGGCAGAATTTTTGCCCTTATGGGACAGCCTTTATGGGCGCTCGAGGATTTTAACGTCGCTCTGAAGTTAAAAAGTGCCCGCAAAGGCCCGATCCGCGATAGCGCCACGGTGATTGCCTATGGCGCGAAGGCCCGCGTGATGGCGACCAGCCTCGACGATAGCCTCAGGAATGGGGAAAAAAGCATCGAGTTCGCGAAAGCCGCCGTCGGCTATGATGCGTATATGTTTACCCCTGCCCACAAGATACTCAATCGCGACACCCTGGCCGCGGCCTACGCCGAGGCAGGTCGTTTCGACGAGGCCGTCACTGAGCAAAAAAATACCATCGCCTTGTTAAAGGAAAACGGCTGGGGCTCCATTACCTACGCAGGCCGGTCACTGATGAACATTCTGACTAGCCATTTAAGTCAGTTCGAGGCACAAAAGCCCCTGCGCGGCGGCATCTACTAAATTAGGAACAAACCAAATTCGTGCATTACGCCACAGGGTTGTGCCTGATGCGCCTAAAATGAGTTTTAATATCTGCTCCATCCCTGCGGTAGGCTGAAAACGTGTGAAATACCGAAACAACAAGCCGAAAAACAAAGTCCCGCATCGGCATTAGCCGAAAGCGGGATAGGAAACGTCCGCTATAACTATAAGCGGGCATCGAAAACCCGCAGGCAATCGAGTTTTGCAACAGCATCGACACGGAACCAATCATAATCTCGGTGTACTGAAAGAATCCGGGTATAGTTTTCCCCTGATAGAGACCACAAAAAAAATCAATAGCGTCGATCCACAAGCATGGCTCACAGATCACAAAATCAACCGCATTGACGAGATTTTCCTTGGAATTATTCTGCGTGTGAATGACTATATGGACGCTCATGATACATCCACCAAAACGATCTTCTGAAAAAGATCGCCAAAATTGCAGAGCAAAAATAATCGCGACAGATGGTGCCCTCGCACCGCTTACTGAATGAGATTGTAAAGGATGAGAAAAAAAGCCAGAGCAAAAGCCGAACGTATACGTCTTGAAGATGTAAGATGGAATGCGACAATGGACAGCACTGATGCAAACACATTCAAGGCCTTTCTGAAAGACTGGCCGACCGGAGCACACGCAACAGAAGCTCGCCGCCTGCAAAGGGCACTGGAGGACGACGAATCATCTCAGCGGATAATGTCGTGGGTATTAGGTTCGTTCTTATTGATGATTTCTGTGCTGATCTTTTTTGTGGCCAACAAAGACACCCTATTCGTCTTTATGATGGACAGCTCCATCCGCACCTTTAAAGGCCATTCAGATGATGTCATTTCCGTCACATTTTCGCCCGATGGCCGCTTCGCTCTTTCCGGGAGCCGGGACGACACCCTTAGACTGTGGGATGTCAAAACCGGCCATGAGTGGCAATCCTTCAAAGGCCATTCAGATACTGTCAATTCCGTCGCGTTTTCACCCGATGGCCGCTTCGCTCTTTCCGGAGGCAACGACCACACCCTTAGACTGTGGGATGTCAAAAACGGTCGTGAGTTGCAATCCTTCAAAGGCCATTCAGATGCTGTCTATTCCGTCGCGTTTTCACCCGATGGCCGTTTCGCTCTTTCCGGGAGCCGGGACGACACTCTTAGACTGTGGGATGTCAAAAGCGGCCGTGAGTTGCAATCCTTCAAAGGCCATTCAGATGATGTCAATTCCGTCGCGTTTTCACCCGACGGTCGCTTCGCCCTTTCCGGAAGCGACGACTACACCCTTAGACTGTGGGATGTCAAAACCGGTCATGAATTGCGCTCCTTCAAAGGCCATTCAAATTATGTCAATTCCGTCGCGTTTTCACCCGATGGCCACTTCGCTCTTTCCGGAGGTAGCCACTTCACCCTTAAACTGTGGGATGTCAAAACAGGCCTTGAGTTGCTCACCTTCAAGGGGCATTCAAGATCTGTCTATACCGTCGTGTTTTCTCCCGATGGCCGCTTCGCTCTTTCCGGGAGCTGGGACAAAACACTTAAACTGTGGGACATCTCCGTTAAGTAAAATCAATGTCCGTAGTGTGTTCCAGCAGTTTGGTTTATCATACTGTAAGGTGCTGTCGAGAAAGAGGTTCGTGACAAGAAAACCAGTGTAAAAGCAGATGTTTTTCGCAGAATAATCGTATGTCAGCCTCAGCCAGAAGCAGACATTCACGCGGTTAGGACAGTCCGTTTATCAAGTGCCGGTGTGACCGCCACCATTCGATGCCGAGCACACCGCATTCAGCTACTTCGGCAAACACAAGTAGTTCTTTGCCTGCACTGGTAAGGTCATATCCATCCCGGTGACGAATGAACAATGGCATTAAACGTTACTTTTAATAATAATCGTTGTATTACAATACTTTTATCGATCTTATAATATTATCTCTTATTTGCCTTACATTTATAAAATACAAAAAACGACACATCAACGTGAACCACAACGTCAATAACAACTTGAACAGCAAATAACATACTGGCTTTGGACAATGACCGATCAAAACGAAAAAAACAGCATTATTGAAACTCGCCTGAAGGTTTTAACCTGGAATATTTGGTGGCAGTTCGGACCGTGGCAGCAACGTCGACCAGCGATTGCAGCAACCCTAAAAAAGCATGATGCCGATATCATTTCGCTTCAGGAAGTTTGGTGTGATGAATCCACCAACTTGGCTGCCGAGTTAGCCGCTGAGTTGGGTTACCATCATGTGTTTGAACGGAGTATGGATATTAGGGGGGTGGGCTTAGGCAACGCACTGTTGTCTCGTTGGCCAATCAAGCGACATGATGCGACCGCCCTGTATGGTAAGAAAGAGACGGGAGAGGGCCGGGTTGCACTGTTCGCGGAGATTGACGGTCCGCGTGGATTGGTTCCCATATTCAGTACCCATCTAAACTGGAAATTTGAGCACAGCCACATACGCCAGCAGCAGGTGGCTGACCTCGCGCATTTTGTCGATAACAAGCAGCCTTGGAGTTTTCCTCCCATTGTGTGTGGTGATTTTAATGCTGACCCTTTATCCGAGGAAATACGGATGCTCAAGGGACTTACAACGTGCCCTGTCGAGGGGCTGTTCTTCCATGATGCATGGAGCGTTGCGGGTGGAAACGAGCCCGGATTTACCTGGGATAACGTCAATCCATATGTAGCAATTGAACTGGAACCCAATCGTCGGATTGATTACGTATTCGTTGGTTGGCCGCAAGCACGGGGAGCTGGCCATATTTTGGCGTGTAACGTTGTCGGCAACGAACCAATAAACGATGTCTGGCCCAGTGACCATCACGCCGTCCTGGCTGAATTGCGTTATTGATTACGAGGCGAAATATCCGCTTCGGTCCCAGGCTGTATAAAAACGCGACGGAAATCCGTGTCCGTTGGAGTCTGAATGCTGCCTGCTCAACGCAATGATACAGAGCTTCAAACGACAAATGAACCAGCCTCAGCCAGCACAAGACACAGCTAATATTCTATAGTCGTATCAAGTGAGGGTAGGTTTGTGATATACTACCTGCTTCAATATCAAACTTGGGGTGGCAGTTTGGGAGTGATTGCGATTATGAAGTATCTATATAGATTTATCGCCTGTGCCTGTGTTCTTATTCTGCTTTCAGGCTGCGTCCAAGTTCCCAAATCAATGGAATTAACCAAGGTATTTAAGGAATACAAAAAGCTTAATAAACAAGGCCGATACGATGAGGCAGAGCCTTTCGCTGAGAAAGCCGTGGAACTGAGCAAGTTTGTCCATGGACCTAAGCACGATATGACCGGGGCCTATACGAATAATCTGGCTGGTATCTATCATAGTCAAGGTCGTTATGACGAAGCTGAAACCACTTACAAGCGTGCTCTTGCCATCGAAGAAAATGCCAATGGGCCTGAGCACATTAAAATTGCTGCAAACCTCAACAATCTAGCCCATTTGTATGAAGACCAGGGCCGCTACAATGATGCCGAGGCTTTACATAAGCGGGCCCTTGCCATCAAAGAAAAAAATCTCGGACGTCAACACCGGCGGGTTGCGACGAGCCTCAACAATCTGGCCACTGTACACTTGCACCAAGGTCGTTACGACGATGCGGAACCCCTTCTCAGGCGCGCCCTGGCCATCCGCGAGAAAGCCCTGGGGGCAAACCACCGGGCTGTCGCCACGTCGCTGAGCAATCTGGCCGCTGCCGTGACCTTGGGGCAGGGCGATTACGCTGATGCCGAAGCCCTCCTCAGGCGCGCCTTGGCGATCCGCGAAAAAGCCCTCGGACCGGACCACCCGGATGTCGCAACGGTGATGAATAATCTGGCAAAGCTATACGATAGGCAGGGCCGTTATACGGATGGTGAACTGCTCCATAAGCGCGGTCTGGAAATCCTGGAGAAGGCCCTGGGGCCAGAGCACCCCAGGGTCGCCACGAGCCTCGGAAGCTTGGCCAAAGTATATTTTAGACAGGGTCGCTATGCTGATTCCGAACGTTACGAAAAGCAGGCTCTCACGATCCGGGAGAAGGCTCTCGGACAAGAGCACCCCCGTGTTGCCTCGAGCTTAAGTCGTCTGGCCGATCTTTACGTAAAGCAAAAACGCTACACCGATGCTGAACCCCTGTTCAGACGCGCCCTGAACATCCGAGAGAAGGGTCTGGGGGCAGAACATCCAGATGTTGCCTCGAGCTTCAGCGGTCTCGCCAATTTGTATGTCAAGCAAGACCGTTATGATGATGCCGAACCGCTCTACCTGCGCGTTCTGGCAATCCGGGAAAAAGCAATGGGAACGGATCACCCAAGTGTCGCCAGAACCCTCAACAGTATGGCTAATTTATATCAGAGCATAGACCGCTATGAGGAGGCGCTGAAATATTCGCAAAGAGCCAGCAGTATTCACCGCAAGCGCACGATGCAGTCAGCAGGACAACGATCGAGTGGTGGCACGAGTGAACAAAAATTAATCCGCTATGTTTTTGTCAATCATATCGAAAGCGGCTATTGGGTTGGTGAGCAGCAACCCATGAGGCAACCCGGCTTAACGGCTGAAACCTTTGAAGTCGGACAATTGGCGAAAGTAACCAGCACCGGCGCGGCAATTGCCGGCATGAGCGCTCGTTTTTCCACGACCAACGACGCTTTGTCCCAGGTCGTGCGGGAACGACAGGATGCTGCGGATTTGTGGAAGATGTTAGATGAAAGGCTCATCAAAACCATTAGCAAACCAGCAGGCAAACGTGATGAAGCCGCGGCGCAGGACATCCGCGATCAACTGACCAGGCTGGACCAGACCCTTAAGAACCTTGACAGCAAACTGAGCAGCAATTTTCCAGAATACGCCGAACTGACGTTATCTGAGCCCACGAGCCTGTCCGAGATTCAACAGCTATTGGAACCGGATGAAGCTTTGCTGACCTATGTTGTTGGCCAGAAAAGCACATTTTTATGGGCGGTGCGTCGGGACCAGGCCCGCGTATTTAAATTCGAAATTGGTCGTGTCGATTTGAGCAAGATCATCGAGGCTTTGCGAGGCGGACTTGACCCAACAGGGATGCGCAGTCTTGCCGACATACCGCCCTTTGATACGGTCAAGGCGCTGGCGCTGTATCGCCAGATCTTTGCCGCGGCGGAGCCCGTACTTGCAGGGGCTCAGCACGTGATTGTCGTGCCCGACGGTCCATTGCAAAGCCTACCCTTAGGCGTCCTCGTTACCAGGAAAACGCCCGATAATATAGATAATTTTTCCAGCTATCGCACAGTTCCTTGGTTAACCCAAAAGTATGCCATGACCACGTTGCCTTCTGTTTCGTCCTTGCGCGCTCTTCGCCGCTTCGCCAAAACGACTCGCGCCAAAAAACCTTTTTTCGGCATTGGTGATCCTTTGCTACAGGGGCACCCTGGCGAAAGCCGTGGAGTGCAACTGTCAAATCTGTTCACGGCCCGCGGCATTGCGGATGTTGATGCCATTCGCACCCGACTGGCGCCGCTTCCTGAAACGGCCGATGAGTTGGAAGCCATGGCCAAAATTCTGGGTGCCAGCAAGGCCGACCTGTATTTGCGTGAGAACGCCACCGAAACCAAAGTTAAGAGCCTTGACCTGGACAGCTATCGGGTGCTGGCCTTCGCCACCCACGGGCTTAT
The DNA here is from genome assembly GCA_024279135.1 of Alphaproteobacteria bacterium. Lineage (GTDB taxonomy): Bacteria > Pseudomonadota > Alphaproteobacteria > Rhodospirillales > Casp-alpha2 > JABJOR01. The sequence goes on along the minus strand of JAJRRU010000010.1, from coordinate 56,765 downwards.
TTCTGGGGATCTTAAAGGCGTAGCCGAACCGTCCTTGGTGATGACACCGCCAAAAGTAGGAACTGCACAAGACGATGGCTTGTTGACCGCCAGCGAGGTCGCACAATTGAACCTCAACGCTGATATGGTGGTGTTGTCAGCCTGCAACACCGCCTCCGCCGATGGCTCAGCGGAGGCGGAAGCCCTATCGGGTCTGGCTAAGGCGTTCTTCTATGCTGGGTCACGGTCGTTGCTGGTTTCGCATTGGCCAGTGGGTTCGAATGCTGCCGTCAAGCTAACCACGGTCATGCTGAAAGAGGTCGCGAACGATAACACGATCGGGCGTGCCGAGGGGCTCAAACGATCCATGGCCGCCTTGATGGCTGATACAAAAAATCCTCACTATGCCCACCCCATGTTCTGGGCGCCGTTTGTCGTCGTCGGGGAAGGGGGTGTTGGTGCCCCGTAAGATATGGGAGATTGATGTAATTGAGATTAGCCTATTTGCGCAGGATTGATGCTGTCCTGAATTTGAGTTGGGTTCGTAGTGAACTTGCGGCTTTGTACAATCATATCAACACAACATTTCAAGCATCAAAGACCATCAAGGATTACCGAAATTTGTCTACGCTCGCCTGCCGAAATTGAAAATTCTGATTCAAATATATCATCGCCAACTTCAATCTTAACTGTGTAGTCTCCCGTATTGAGATCAAACCTTTCAACGACGCCATCTTCCTTATCTATATATTTTTTCTTACCCTTGGGAAAAATGCTCCACCATACATACTCCCCACCATCATATTTATTTCCATCACCACCCAAAGCCGTAAATTCCACCCAGGCAGCCTCCATACTCAAGGATTTTTCTGTTGTTTCACCGGCCACAACAGTTACTTCCGTTTGTGCATGCAGAGGGCCAGCCTCTGCCACGGCAAGGTATCGGCCAGGTGGAAGGTCAAAGCTTTCTACTGAACCATCTTCTTTTTCAATATACTTCTTTGAAGCCTGACCCTGATTATTTATCGGATAGATTGACCACCATAAATAATTTTGTCCCTTGAACTTTTCTCCTCCCTCGACGGTCAGTGCAGTCATGGTTAAAATGCCGGCTTCCAAAGGCAGGGAAACCTCCAGGGTTTCCCCGGCTACAATCGTGACTTCAATTTCTGCTTCGATTTCACCGGCGGTTGCGTTTACAAGATAACGCCCCGGCGCCAGATCAAATTCTTCAACCACACCGTCTTCTTTTGAGATGTATTTTTTTGATACCTTGCCTCGATCATCTATGGGGTAAACTGACCACCACAGATAATTGACACCATCGAATTTCTCTCCGCCTGCTGTGCTGAGGCCCGTCATAATAAGCCGGCCCGATTCAAGAAGTGCTATTTGCTCAACAGTTTCATTTGCAATTATATTGACTTCCAGTTGCGCACCAAGAACGCCTGCTTCGGCAACCACCTGATAGCGCCCTGGTGCAAGATCGAAGGTCTCAACAACTCCATCATCTTTTGCAATATATTTTCTTGCGACCTGCCCCGATTGATTTATGGGAAAAACACTCCACCACACATAATCTCCACCGTCATATTTCTTGCCGTCTTCAGTTACCATTGCCGTCAGGATCAAACGTCCGGATGTGAGTATCAGGGGAGCATCTGTTACTTGCCCTGGATAGACTTGCACTTTCATACTACCCCCGATCAATCCGGCCTCTGCACTTACCAAATATTTTCCCGGAGCAAGAAGAAAAGTCTCATTGATACCGTCAACTTTAGTTAAATATTCTTTTGCTGGTTTACCTTTTTTATCGAGAGTAAAAAGGGTCCACCAGATATAGTCCTCATTCTCATAGGCTTCCCCATCTTCTCCGAGCGCCCTTAAATTAAGAGTTCCACCGTTGATTTCAATCTTGTGATTTTGCGGATCGTTCTGATCAATCTCAATCTTCATTTCACCCAGGGCGTTTAACTGCGAGGCGATTACGGTGTATTTTCCGGATGGAACTTTTTCAACGATATGGAAATCTCTTTGCTCCAGAACTATTTCACCAGTTTCATTTTTAAGAGCCCAATGGAAGAGCCCGTTAAGCCTCTCACCAGATTCAGTCAGGTATGGTCTAATTGTGGTATAAGTATTGGCACTTACGGTTGGTATTGAAACCTGCTTGACCGCGGTCAAAAGAGCCGTAGCAAGGGTGCGGGCGTCACCAGCAGCTAAGAATTGCCCTCCGGTTTCATCAGCAATACATTGCAAAGATTGACGTTCTTCCTGTGTTAGATCAAATCCAATAACATGAACGACAAAGTCGACCCCACTTTCCTCCAACTCTCTCGCCACAGCGCAAGGATCGTCATTGCAGGTTTCAAGGCCATCACTGAGTAAGATTACCGAGGCCTTTTCTTCTGTGAATTTAAGTTCATAAGCCGTTTGGCGCACGGCCTCTGATAGCGGCGTTTTACCCTTGGGTTTTATATTGTTGATTATGGAAACAATCTGTTTACCGGTATCAGGCCCTGCGGAAATTAAATTTTCTATGTCACCACAATCACCTTTTCGGTTGTGACCATAGGCCGTCAGGCCCAATTGAACGTCCTCACCCATTTCTGTTACTAAAGATATAATAGCTTCACGGGCAATCTCAATCTTGGCCTTGCCATCTATCTGCCCCCACATGCTGCCTGACGCATCCAGTATCAATACAGCTCGACCTGGGTCAGTAATCTCCTGCGCAAGCCCAGTGTCGGAATTTGTTGATGTGTCTGCTGCAATCGATTTATTTGATGGCGCGGGTTTTACGACGGGAATATCAAGCTCCAGGGACGCTATACGACTGTTTGCTAAAGAAACAAAATCTCCTTCTGGATAATTGCTCAGATAGGCCTCGTATTCGCTCACCACTTGGCTGTTCTGAATGGATTGCCAGAATACAATTTCCGGAGTCGGGGTGTTTTGCGGCGGGGGAGGTGCTGGTACAATTTCTTGATCTGTTAGTGTGACAGATGGATTAAAATAAAAATTACCGCCGATCATGGAAGAGCTTTCCCATGGCGTTTGTTCATTGTTAGTTGCTTGCCGAACTGTATTTCGAACTTTTTTAAACATATGTTCCACTGATACCCCCGGCTCCTGCATCGCTTTTGCCAATGCTTCGGTATAAGGGCTATTTTCACCATCACCATCGGCAGCGACATCTCCCGGTGAAGTGGCATAAGCAATAAAGGAACCAGTTGGAGCATTCATTTCTGCCAATCCTCGTGTAGCGGACCGAAAACCCCGCGAGAACGGATTATTACGACAGGCATCAAGAATAACAAAATTTAACCCTGCACCACTGTATTCCATCAAGGATAAAATAGCGTTCATATCGATCGCTTCGATATCAACGTCACCTTCATTATCGATCTCGGCATCTACCGGGATGATATAATTAGCACCTTTGACCTGCACCCCGTGACCTGCATAGTAAAACAGCGCAATGGCATCATCTCCACCAGTCTCAATTAATTTACCAAAATTTCGAACTGCCCGTTTCAATGATTTCTGTGTGGCGTCAATCTGTTCTATTACTTCAAAATTTAAGTCTCGCAGGGTACGGGCCATCAACCGTGCATCATTTGGTGGATTGGAGAGATTTCCCACGCTGTCATACTCTCCATTACCAATCACAAGGGCTATGCGCTTCTGTGCCTCTGCCATACTGGGCAGGGCGATCATTAGAATTACAAAGAAGATATTGGTAATCAGACGGTACAAGGTACTCTCCTACGTGCATCTGAAAGCAGCGTACCAATATATGATAACGCGGAAATGGTCGGGGCGTTAGTGAAATGTCTGCATTGGGTCAACTCCGACTTAAATGACTAGCACAGAGAATGGCCCGGTTTGCTACTGTTATCTCAACCGGTCGATGCAACACATGCATTAGATCTCTCAGCTGGAGTTTCGAATTGCAATGTCTTTCTGGGCCTGCTTGATCAAGGTTGAGGCAACGCTTTGCGTATCCTTGTTTGGAACCTTGGGCAACATGACATAGCGGGAATGACGTTCAACAAGGGGGGCGATATAACTGTTCTTGGAGCCGAAGATCAGATCGCTTTCCTATTGACCGGGAACAGTGCGGTCTTCAACTGAAGCAGGCCTCTCACGGATCGATATAGCATCTTTTATCTTACCAAGGCCGTCTGTTTTCGGTCTGGCAGATGTCGTTCCAAAAGCATTAATAAGCTCTGCGCTTTCACAAAACCAATTGCCTTTTCCAAACCGGATCAAATTCGCAATCACGTACACTGGACAAACGGGTCCCCCCCGCTTTTCCCCCGTATTCCCCCCGTATCTGTAAGGCACTTGCATGCCTTCCTTGAAGGACGGTATGAAAATTTCAGTAGCGGAAAATGGAATTCTTAATGCTGAGTGGCGTGGCACAGCTACTCGGTCAAACGACCGAGGATTCATACCCTCCTGCTTTCAGGGCATCGATCAGGGCTGCGTCGTCCAGTTTGCTTTCGATGCTTACGGTACGGTTTTCCAGATCAACACTGATACTCGCATCGGCATCAACGCCCGCAACGGCTTTTTCGATGGTCGCTTTGCAGTGGCCACAGCTCATTTTCGGCACATTCAGATTGGTCATAAAATTTCTCCAGACTTGTTTTTATTAGATTAACAACGGGGTGGATTCTTAAGAGGTCCTGCATGGGAAGGTCAAGAAAGATTTTAAAATAAATTAAAACCCCTTGACCCTCCACCTACTGGAGCCTGTAACGGTTAGAGGTATAGAAGCATTAATGAACCAGGTAGCAACACAAATGAATACACAGAATATTACATCATTTCAAATCGAGGGCATGAGCTGTGCTTCATGCGTTGGCCGGGTTGAAAAGGCATTGTCGGCGGTACCCGGCGTTGTCAGCGCGTCAGTCAATCTGGCAACCGAGACGGCTCAAATCGAATACGATGACACTGTTAATACAACTGTCCTGACAGAAACACTATCTGATGCCGGGTATCCGGCAGTAACCAGTGAGGTGGTTCTGGAAATCGAAGACATGAGCTGTGCGTCCTGTGTGGGACGTGTTGAAAATGCGTTGAAGGCGGGCGCCGGGGTGCTTGATGCCTCGGTTAATCTGGCGTCTGAAACCGCCCTGGTTCGTTATGCAGCCGATGCAATAACGGTAATTGAAATTGCTGCCCTTTCGACGAATGCAGGATATTCCGCCAAGCCGAAATCCACCGATCGGGGAAATCAGGTCGACAACTCTGCACGCAAGGCCGAAGAGATTTCCCGACTTGGCCGTATGACAGCCCTTGCGGCGTTGTTTGCCCTGCCTGTATTTGTGCTGGAAATGGGCGGCCACGTGATCCCTGGCATGATGGACTTTGTCAATACCACCCTTGGTGTGCAGAACAGTCGATTGATACAGTTCGCGCTGACCACGGTTGTGCTGTTCGGTCCTGGATTGCGGTTTTATACCAAAGGCTATCCCGCGCTGTTTAAAGGTGCGCCGGATATGAATTCGCTTGTGGCTCTGGGTACATCAGCGGCCTACGGATTTTCCCTGGTCGCAACCTTTGCCCCTGGATCGTTACCCGAAGGCACGGCACATATTTATTATGAAGCGGCAGCCGTTATCGTGGTGTTGATCCTGTTGGGACGGTTTCTCGAAGCCCGCGCCAAGGGCCGCACCGGTGAAGCGATCCGTAAACTTGTCGGCTTGCAGGCCAAAATTGCTCGTGTCGAGCGTAATGGTCAGGTTGTTGAACTACCCATTGAAGATATTGTCCTGGGTGACACGATCCACCTGCGTCCCGGCGAAAAAATTGCGGTGGACGGTGATGTCCTGACCGGCTCATCCTACGTGGATGAAAGCATGATCACCGGCGAGCCTGTCCCGGTCGAAAAGTCCGAGGGCGCAGGCGTGGTTGGCGGCACGGTAAACGGCACCGGCGCATTGACATTCCGCGCCACCAAAGTGGGTGACGATACCATGCTGGCACAGATCATCAAAATGGTCGAACAGGCCCAGGGGGCGAAACTGCCGATCCAGGGTTTGGTGGACAAAATCACCGCCTGGTTTGTTCCTGTGGTAATGGCTGTGGCGGCCCTGACGGTTGCGGTGTGGTTTTTGATTGGGCCCGATCCGGCGCTAAGTTTTGCGCTGATTGCCGGTGTGGCGGTACTGATTATCGCCTGTCCTTGTGCCATGGGGTTGGCGACACCGACCTCGATCATGGTGGGTACTGGGCGGGCCGCCGAAATGGGTGTGTTGTTTCGAAAAGGCGACGCCCTGCAACTGCTTCAGGAAACCACAATTGTAGCACTTGATAAGACCGGCACCCTGACCGAAGGCCGCCCGGAATTGACCGACCTGATGGTAGCAGACGGCTTTGATCAGGACGAAGTTTTACGGCTCGTGGCGGCTGTTGAGGTCAGCTCGGAACACCCCATTGCAGAGGCTATCGTTCGTGCCGCAAAGGGCAAAGCAATAGAATTACCGCAAGTAGGTGATTTCACCTCGATTACCGGTTTCGGTGTTCAGGCTCACGTCCAGGGCAGGGAAATCCTGATCGGGGCCGACCGTCTGATGGTCCGGGAAGATATCTCTTTGGGCGACCTTGCCGGCGAAGGCGAGGCACTGGGCAAAAAAGGTAAAACACCACTTTATGCGGCTATTGACGGCAAAGTAGCCGCTGTTATCGCCGTTTCCGATCCCATCAAGGCAAGCACGCCGGCGGCTATTGCAGCACTTCATGATCTGGGCCTCAAGGTGGCCATGATCACCGGCGATAACCAGGGCACGGCAGACGCGATCGCCGCAGAATTGGGCATCGATCATGTGGTGGCCGAAGTTTTGCCCGATGGCAAAGTGGCATCCCTCGAAGCCTTGCGCGCCGATGGCAATAAACTGGCCTTTGTTGGTGACGGCATCAATGATGCACCGGCGTTGGCCATAGCCGATGTGGGTATCGCAATTGGTACCGGCACCGACGTGGCCATCGAAGCCGCCGATGTTGTATTGATGTCGGGCGATTTGCGGGGTGTGATCAATGCCTTCACGGTGAGCCAGCGCACTATGAGCAACATCCGGCAAAACCTGTTCTGGGCTTTTGGCTACAACACCTTGTTGATCCCGGTTGCCGCGGGCGTTTTATATCCGATCAGCGGGATAATGTTGTCGCCGGTGCTGGCCGCCGGGGCGATGGCCCTGTCCAGCGTTTTTGTGCTCACGAATGCCCTGCGTCTGCGTTGGGTGAAACCCGCCATGCAGGAAACCGAACAGTCCGGTACCCCTTCAGACGGCACACTGGCCGTGGCACAGGCCGGATGAGGGAGAAAAATTAATGAACATAGGTGATGTATCAGCACATTCGGGATTATCAGTTAAAACCATCCGTTATTACGAAGACATCGGCCTGGTCAGCCCCTTGCGTGGCGGTAATGGCTACCGCGCTTTCCGCAAAAATGAACAGCATAAACTGGCGTTTCTGGGCCGAGCCCGCTCGCTTGGTTTTACCATCGATGACTGCCGCACACTGCTGGCGTTGTATGAAGATGAAACCCGCGCCAGCGCTGACGTTAAAAGCATTGCAAATGAGCATCTGGAGAAAATCGAAAATAAGATCGCCAGTCTTGAGGCCATGCGTTGCACACTTTCGCATCTTATTGATGAATGTGCCGGTGATCATCGGCCGGATTGTCCGATCCTCAAGGACCTCTGCGGATGCCAGGATTTGGAGTAGAGAACGGTTTATGCCGGATCATGCCATTAATTTTTTAACTGAAAGTTATTTCGTTATTGCACGACGCCTCGTAGGTACGGATAAGGCTGAAACGTCATTCAGCTATGCCAAACTTGCCGTCAGAATGTGGCATTTGCCACAAATAATTCCCTGGTTTCGATGATTGCAGTAGTTGCCTGCGAGGCATCATTGCTTACCGAGGGATCAATATCTGGGAGGGTATTAAATTGATACACTTTTTAAAACGACTACAATATATAAATACCGATACGGGGAACGGTATTAAGAGATCAGCCAAGGCGCTGGCTCTAGCGACAACAGTTACCGTATCGTTGACCGGCTTACTGTTTGCACAAGCTATGGGGTCGGCTCAGGCCTCATCAGACAGAACGGATCTCATCGTTGCCATGCCAACTACATGGGCATCCCACGGGCCTGTGGTGAATTCCAATTTCGCCGCACGGGTGACCTATTCTCTCTATGACGGACTTGTTCGTCGAGACTGGTTATCTGCTCCTGGTGGTGACGGGGTCAATATTGTCCCGGCACTTGCCACGTCATGGAAACGGGTTTCACCAACCGAATGGGACTTTAGCATTCGTAAAGGTGTGAAATTCCATGATGGTACGGATATGACCGCCGACGATGTGGTGTTCAGCCTGAATAATACATTTGGTGAGGGAACAGAATTGTTCGCGGCATCGGGTACCCTTAAAACCATTGTCGCCAAGGATTCCCATACTGTCAGGATTACCACGATCAATCCTGATCCAGCATTGCTGGCACGGTTGTCAACGGTCATGGGCAACGTGGTTTCAAAAGCCTATTATCAGAAAGTTGGTCAGGACGCTTTTGGGCGTGAACCCATCGGTACCGGCCCCTACAAGTGGGCTGGCAGAATTCCCGGTGAGTCCGTCAAGCTTGAAGTTTTTGACGACTACTGGGGCGATAAACCACCACTGAACAGCATCACTTTCCGCGAAGTACCGGAAGTGTCTTCGAGAATCGCTGGCCTGATTACCGGTGAATATGACATCGTAACGTCATTACCGCCCACACTGACCCGGCCAATCGACAATGACGACGCCACTGAAATCCGCGCCGTTGCCATTGAAAATGTTCAGATGATTACTTTCCGTCAGTACAAAAAAGACAGGCCCATCGCGGACAAACGTATCCGCAAAGCCATGGCCCTGTCGCTTAATCGCGCGTTGCTGGCTGACAAGCTTTGGGCTGGAATGACCGAAGCCGGGACCTATGATTTCCCTGGTTATGGCAAGTATGCGGTTCCCGAGCGTGGCGCACTGCCTTTCGATCCTGAAGGAGCGAAAAAACTCTTGAAAGAAGCTGGTTACAAGGGTGAAGAGATCCGCATTCGTGTCGTTGGCGGTTATTACACCAACATGACGCGGGCAGTTGAAGCCGGTCTTGAAATGTGGAAAGAAGTTGGCCTGAACGTCAAGCTCGACATTATCGAGAACTGGGGACAGATGGGTCAGGAAGGTGACGCCTATGCCGCATCTGACAACATGTGGATGACCGATCCCGGTGGCGGCATGTGGTTCAGCTGGGGCCGTGTCGGTGGACATCGCCTGAAGGATTGGGGCGGCACTGCACCTGCTGAGTTCCTGAAGCTGGGTACTGACATCGAGCAGGGGGCCGATTTCGATACCCGTAAGAAAGCCTATCTGGATCTGCTCGACTTGTGGGATGATCTGGTACCGGCAATTCTGCTCTATCGTCCGGTTGAAGCCTATGGTGTACGCAAAGACCTGGATTGGAAGCCCTATACTTTCTTCTACATGGATTTCCGTGCCCATAACATTAAAGACAATTCATAGGCGCTGAAAACAGCATGAACGGGTGGGCCGGGATATTTTTATTGGCCCACCCGAATTCATGACAGCAAACTTGTTATCTTCTTTTAATACTGACCACGGAATTCCAGATTGACCCGATATATTATTATAAAACTGGCTCGTAGTGCATTTACACTATGGTTTGTCGTATCAGCCGTTTTTCTGGTGCTCAGGGCTTCTGGCGATCCTCTCTATTCTATTTTTTCACTGGGCACACCTGAGTCTACGCTCGATATCTACCGTGAAAAATGGGGTATCGATAAATCTATTTTTGAGCAATATATAATCTATTTTCAGGATATTTTTCGTGGCGATTTCGGCACATCATTTTTTGATGCCCGCCCGGCCTGGGACCTGATTGTCGAACGGTTGCCCAATACCTTGTTGCTGGGTGGCACAACGTTTGTAATCAGTGTTGTGGCCGGGGTCAGCCTGGGTGCCATTGCGGCCCTCATGCGCGGCTCTAAATGGGACCGTGGCATTATGACCGTTGCCGTGGCTTCATTCTCAATGCCCAGTTACTTCCTTGGACTTTTGTTAATTTTATTCTTTTCCCTTGAAATGCGCTGGCTTCCCACGGCGGGGGCCGGAACCTGGCAACATCTGATCCTGCCAGCGACCACGCTCGGACTGACCCTGTCGGGAACCATCGCACGGTTTACCCGCTCGGCCATGCTGGAAGTATTGCGCCAACCCTATATGCGGACTGCTCGTGCCAAGGGCGCCTCCAAATGGCGGCAAATTGTCTGGCACGCGCTACCCAATGCTGCCATACCGACGGTGACGGTTATTGGGTTTCAGTTGGGTTGGCTGATCGGTGGTTCGGTGGTGATCGAAACCGTATTTTCCTGGCCCGGTGCCGGGCGCTTATTCATTGTTGCGGTAGGAGTGCGCGACTTTGCTGTCGTGCAGATGTTTATCCTTATGGTCGCTTCAACGGTTATCATCGCCAATCTGCTGGTTGATATATTGTACGGCTACCTCGATCCCAGAATTACGATAACGGGGATCAAAAAATGAGATGTTCGGCATGACAACAAAACAGGCAGATTCGGTCATGCCATCGCATACCGCTACCGGTGTTAAACGGGGATGGTTAAGTGCAACAATGCATCGCTGGGGATTAAGCGGTGAATGGCTGGTAACCGCAGCACTAATCTATATAGCGTTCATCCTGTTCATTGCGGTTTTTGGATTTACGTTTCAACCCTATGAACATACCAAACAAGATCTTTTTAACCAGTTACAACCACCTGTATTTATGGATGGTGGTTCGTGGGATCACATTTTTGGTACCGATGATCTCGGCCGAGATGTTCTCAGCCGCCTGATTAAAGGATTACAGCTAAGCGTTCTTATTGGTGTGGTCGGCACGGTTATTGGTGCCGTTCTGGGGAGCGTTCTGGGTATTGTGGCGGCACATTTTCGTGGCTGGGTAGAAGAAGTCCTGATGATGCTGGTCGATGTTCAGGTATCGCTGCCATTTATCATTTTTGCCCTTGCGGTTTTAGCCTTCGTAGGCAACAGCCTGACGGTTTTGATTATCGTCGTCGGTATCGATGGATGGGAACGCTATGCCCGTCTGTCGCGCTCCATGGTGCTAAGTTGCAATGCGCAGGACTATGTGCGGGCGGTGCGCTCGCTCGGATTAAGCAATTACAAGATTTACCGGCGTCACGTACTGCCCAATATACTGGGCACACTGGTGGTGCAGGCAACAATCAATCTACCCGGCGTCATCTTACTCGAGTCAACCCTGAGCTTCCTTGGTCTCGGCGTTCAACCACCCATGACCAGCCTCGGTCAAATATTGGGCGTCGGCCGCGATTATCTGATCCTGGCACCCTGGATAGCGGTGCTGCCGGGCATGGTGATTTTCTTTTTAACCTTGTCTATTGCCGTTGTCGGTGACTGGCTGCGTGACCGATTGGACCCGACCCTGAAATGAGCAATACTCAAAATCACGGTACCAATGCAGATCATATGGCGGCTTCGCCACCCTTGCTGGAGGTGCGCGGCTTGTCCGTCGTTTTTGATACGCCCGAAGGTAGTCACCAAGTGGTCGACCATGTGGATTTAAAAGTTTCTTCTGGCCAAACGCTTGGTCTGGTGGGCGAAAGTGGTAGTGGAAAAAGCGTTACCTGTCTTGCCATGTTACGTCTGCTGGCGGCGCGCGGACGGGTCATCAACGGTGAAGTTTTATTCCAGGAACAGGACCTGCTGAAACTCAGCGAAGACGATATGACCCAACTGCGCGGCTGCAAGATCGCTATGGTCTTTCAAGACCCCATGGTATCGCTCAATCCGGTACGTACCATCGGATGGCAAATTTCTGAATCCCTGCATTTGCATCAAAATATTTCCAGAGAAGCGGCCAAGCGCCGTACCCTTGAAATGCTTGATCTGGTTGGTATTCCCGAACCCAAGACCCGATATAATGAATACCCACACCAGTTTTCCGGCGGCATGAGCCAACGTGCCATGATTGCCATGGCAATAGCCTGTGAGCCAAAACTGCTTATAGCCGACGAACCGACAACGGCTCTGGATGTGACCATTCAGGCCCAGATCCTTGAATTGTTATCACAACTGAAATCTGATTTGGACATGGCCTTGATCCTGATTACTCATGACCTGGGCGTCATCGCCGAAGCCGCCGATGAGGTGGCGGTGATGTATGCGGGGCGTGTCGTCGAGGAAGCACCGGTGTTTGATTTGTTTGATAACCCCATGCATCCATACACCCTGGGCCTGCTTAATTCTTTGCCACGGGTCGACCGTAAAGTGGACCGCCTTAATGCCATTGAAGGTTCGGCCCCGCCACCCCATGAATTTGTCGAGGGATGCCGTTTTGAACAACGCTGCGGCCATTGCGATGATAGCTGCACAGGCACAAGGCCTGATTTTAAAAATATTGGCACATCCCGACGGGTGGCTTGCATGCATCCGATAACAACATCATGACAAATACCATGGAAAAGAAATCTGAAATAATAATGAAAGTCCGCGACGTGGTTTGCCACTTTGCCGGACCCCGGACCTCATTTTTCGGCGAACGAATGATTGCCCATGCGGTAAACGGTGTTTCGTTTGATCTGTATGCTGGCGAGACCCTGGGCCTTGTGGGAGAAAGCGGCTGCGGAAAGTCGACCCTTGGCCAGCTTATTCTCAATCTGATTGAACCAACTGCGGGCTCGGTTTCTTACTTGGGGCAAGACATAACCACTATCGACACCAAGGAATGGCGACGGCTGCGCAGTGAAATGCAGCTGGTGTTCCAAAATCCACTTGGTGCCCTCAATCCGCGCCTGACCATCGGCAGCCAGATTCGTGAACCCCTGGACATTCACCATGTGGGGGACGAGGACAAACGCGACGACAAGGTTCTGGAAATGATTGCAGCGGTCAGTCTGCCGCCCCATTTATTAGACCGCTACCCACACCAGCTATCAGGAGGCCAGCAACAGCGGGTGGTGATTGCCCGCGCCTTGATCAGTGGCCCGAAACTGGTGGTCTGTGACGAAAGCGTATCGGCCCTCGATGTATCGGTGCAGGCTCAAGTGGTTAATCTGCTGGTGGATCTGCAAAAGAAACTCGGTCTGACATATCTGTTTATTACCCATGATCTGAGCATTGTCCGCCATATCAGCTCGCGCATCGCGGTCATGTATCTGGGCCGTATTGTTGAGCTTGCCGACAGTGAGGCGTTGTTGGAAAATCCCATGCACCCCTATACCAAAGCCTTGATTTCGGCGGTTCCGGTGCCCGACCCACGCGCCCGTGCTTCGCGCACCACAATCACCGGCGAGCCGCCCAACCCATTTAACCCGCCCTCGGGCTGTGCTTTTCATGCCCGCTGCCCCCAAGCCGACAGTAAATGTCAGTCACTGATCCCGGTCTTTCTCCAGATTGATGAGAAACATGCGGTGGCCTGTCATTATGCCTAAGTGTGTTAATTCTGGTGATTAAAAAATCACAGTGGGGTATAAATTATTTCAACGTACTGAGCTGATCCCACATTATTGAACATTTTTCCGGTACTGATAGGGTGTATCCCAGATCATGACATGAGAAAACCGCTCACAATCGAGTTTTGTAATACTGCTTTACCTGAAGCAGACTTTATTTGAGACTGTTGTTCATTGGTGTTAACCCTAAGATCCTTCTTGTGTCCCGCGAGGGCGCGGCGCGTTTTCATCAACGGGGATTAGGAAATGATGATAATCAGTCGTCTGAAACCTCACGGGACTTCATTGTTGTGTTTGGCGGTGTTTGTTTTAGCGATTTTGTTGCCGTGCCAGGCAAACGCCCAAACAACGTCACTGGTGATCGGATACCCTGCCGAGAAAAATGATTTTCATGATGCCGCAGCAGAGATCATCCGCGTGGCTTATGAAAAACTGGGCGTGACGGTAAAGTACAAGGCGTTTCCAGCCGAACGGTCGCTGATAATGTCGAACAATGGGCAATCGGACGGTGAGCTTGTGCGCATTGCAGGCCTGACGGTTAAATACCCCAACCTGATCCAAATTCCGTTCAGCCATGCAGTTGTGGAACAGATGGCGTTCAGCATTAATGATGGGCTTGAAGTTTTCGGATGGAAAAGCCTGTCTCCCTTCAAAATTACTTTTGACAGGGGGTTCAAGGTCGCCGAACGAAACACGGTGGGTATGGATGTCTACCCGGTGTCCAGCCATGAAACTGCCTTTCGCATGGTTAAAAACGGCCGCATGGATGTGGCCATCGCAAACAGGTTTACGGGTACCAGAGTATTACTAAAATCAGAATTTGATACGGTCACTATGATCGAGCCCCCATTGCAGGTAAGCCCGCTTTATCATTATCTAAATGAACGCCATAAATACCTGGTCAAACCTGTGACAGAAATCCTTGAAAAAATGAGCCGTGCGGGTGAAATTGATGCGATTAAAACCCGTTATAACGTCGATACGAGTAATTAAATAATATACTTTCGGATGTTAGACGGCACTTTCCAGAATTAATTTTATAGCCGATCCGGCTTAGCGTATGGATCTGTTTGGCAAGGAATTTCATATGAACGATTTACCGAAAACAATGCGGGGCGTGTGGCTCACCGGCCATGGTGAGCTGGACAAGCTTGAGGTGCATCACGACATCCCGGTTCCCCGGCCAACGCCGTTTGAAGTTCTCATTCGTGTAACGGCGGCGGGTGTCAATAATACGGATATCAATACGCGGACGGCCTGGTATTCAAAGAAAGACGGTGCAAGCGATGATGCAAGCTGGACGGGTGAGCCCCTTCATTTCCCCCGCATTCAAGGGGCTGACGTTTGCGGACGGATCGTTGCCGTGGGTCAGGAGATCAGCGCGGAGCGGATCGGTGAGCGGGTTTTGATCGAACCTTGCATCCGTGAAGTAAACGGCCAGGAACTGGAGCGTCCGTGGTATTTCGGTTCGGAATGCGACGGCGGGTTTGCTGATTATACGGTAGTCGCCTCACGCCATGCTCACAAAATTGACAGTAAATTTAATGACACCGAGCTTGCATCGTTTCCCTGTTCCTATTCCACAGCGGAGAACCTGCTGACCCGCTCCGGCACAAAAACCGGTGACCGGGTGCTTGTCACGGGAGCATCGGGTGGTGTTGGCTCTGCGGCAATACAGTTGGCCCGTGCTCGCGGGGCGCAGGTCATAGCAGTGACCAGTCCAGCTAAATCAGACGGTATTCTGCGTCTCGGTGCCGAGCGCGCACTGGCACGCGACGATAGTGTTGTAGAAAAGCTCGGACGAGAGAGTATTGACGTGGTTATTGACCTGGTTGGCGGGGCCGGGTGGCCGGAACTTCTCGAGGTGCTTCGTCCCCATGGACGCTACGCCGTGGCGGGGGCCATTGGCGGGGCTATGGTTGAGCTGGATATCCGAACTTTGTATTTAAAGGATTTGAGCCTGTTTGGCTGTACGGTCCTGGAGCCAGATGTGTTCCGTAATCTGATCGAACACATCGAAAGTGGTCGCATAACACCTGTTGTTGCAAAAACCTATCCGCTCGAGCAGATCGCAAGGGCGCAAACTGACTTTATATCTAAAAATCATACGGGGAAAATAGTGCTCACTCTCGCCGGGGAAGGCGAAGGCCAGGTGGCAAAATAAAACCGGTCCTTTAACAGGACCGGTTAGTTTTTGGAAGGGTCAGAGGGGTGCTGGGGAGGCATAGAATGTTTAGGTCCCCCTGACAGAGGTATATAACCATATCCGAACAGGGCTCGCCTTGATTTTGGTTAAATCGTGAAGTTTTCTTATTCACGGGGTCTCACGGGAAATCAGGGAGCCAAAGTAATCAAGGAGAAACGGGGGTCGCCGGGGCCAGAGTCATGTCGCGGTCTGTCATTACACTACGCAGGATGTCGGGGTAATCGGTAATAATACCATCCACACCCATCAAGATCAGCTCGACCATGCGAACGGGATCATTAACAGTCCATACCTTGACTTTCAGGCCCAGGCTGTGGGCCTGTTCGATATTGGCCTGTGTCACCTCCATGTGAAAAGGCGACCAGACGTATCCACCAGCGGCCTGTACTATCTTGGGGGCACTGCCGTCATAATCATCGATATCGAAACCGGCGGTCCACGGTGACGGTCCGTCCTCGCCGGACTGCAAGTTGTCATACCAGGGTTGCTGTACTGTCAGATAGGATGTGGGGATATTGGGTGCCATGCGCTGGGCTACCTGTAGCGTGCGCCAGTCGAAGGACTGGATTGTTACCCTGTCCAGAAAACCCTGTTCTTCAAGGATCCTCAAAAGCTCCGATATCATGCTTTTCGGGTCTGTCGTCAAGCCCGGTTTACCCGGTTGCAGTTTGGTTTCGATATTAAGACGGACGGTATCGTTAGCCGACCGACTGACAAGGTCCAACACATCTGACAGGGTTGGAATGCGTGCACCATCGATCGCGACCTGGGTGTCAAACCGATCTGCATAGCGGGTTCCCGGTTTCAACTGTCCCACGTCAAACCTGTTGAGTTCCGCATGACTAAGTGAATACACAGCCGGATTGTTTTCGCCTAACCAGTTACCATTTTCGTCGCGCGTTATATCCGACTCCAATTGGGGATTATGAGTCACAACTATGATACCGTCACGGGTCATCCCGATATCAAGCTCCAGCGTATTGACCCCGATGCTCAGGGCCTTGGCAAAACCGGCTAGGGTATTTTCTGGCATCAGGCCCCGTGCGCCGCGATGGCCCTGGGCATCAAAACCAAACACAAAATTCATCATGTTGAGAATGCTCACTATTGATATTAAGGTTAAGTTAAACCAACGCATATTTACGCTCGCTAATTATGTCTATTCCAGCCGTTTGCCGGTTTCAGTGTCGAATATATGAACTTTATCAGGGTCTATTTCGAGCGGCAGGATATCACCCTGATTAATCATCACGATTCCATGCAATCTCAGGGTCACAATTTCATCACAACCTTCAAATTCACCGTGCGCCAGCGTGTCCGCACCCAGGTGTTCGACGGCGTTAACCTTGATCGACATGTTTGCCTGCGAGGTTTTGTTGACCATGAGGTGTTCGGGTCGCAAACCAATGGTGACCTGGCGGTTTGCCTGCGATGGTAGAGCACTGGCCAGATACAGGCTGTTGTGGTCAGAAAATTCGGCTTTTGTTCCATCGCCACTAATTTTGGCCTTGAGCAGGTTCATGGAGGGTGATCCGATGAATCCAGCAACAAATTCCGTCGCCGGTTTTTCGTATAGCTCGATGGGTGTGCCCAGTTGTTCCACATACCCGCCATTGAGGACCATCAAGCGGTGCCCCAGTGTCATGGCCTCGACCTGATCGTGGGTCACATAAACGCTGGTTATGCCCAGTCGCTGTTGCAGGTTCTTGATTTCCAGTCGCATCTGAACGCGCAGCTTGGCGTCCAGGTTAGACAAAGGTTCATCGAACAGAAAAACGCTGGGTTCACGTACAATGGCACGTCCCATGGCAACTCGCTGTCGTTGTCCGCCACTGAGTTGTCGGGGTGAGCGGTCCAGATAGTCGCGAATTTCAAGTGTGTCAGCGGCATGATTAACCCGCCGCTCAATTTCGTCTTTTTCTAAACCGCGGATTTTTAATCCGTAGGCCATATTATCGTATACCGACATATGGGGATAGAGGGCATAATTCTGGAACACCATGGCAATGTCGCGTTCAGCAGGTTCCAGATCATTAACCACCCGGTTGCCGATGGATATTTCGCCTTGAGTGATTTTTTCCAGACCGGCGATGGTGCGTAATAAGGTAGATTTGCCACAACCACTGGGTCCGACAATGACCACGAATTCACCATCAAAGATGGTCCAGTCAATACCGAACAGCACATCGACATCGCCATAGGATTTACATACTTTGTTTAAATGTATCTCAGCCATAGTCTCTCATCCTATATTGGATTTATTTTTCAGTTTCAGTCAGGCCCTTAACGAACAGTTTTTGCATACCAACAACCACGGCGATGGGCGGTGCCATGGCCAGTAAAGTTGTCATCATGATGAGGTGCCATTGGGGTGTTTCTTCGGCCGCTTCAAGCAATTGTTTAATGGCCATGACAACCGTGTACATGCTTTGGTCGGTGGTGATCAGCAAGGGCCATAAATACTGGTTCCAGCCATAAATAAACAGGATAACAAAAAGTGCCGCAATATTGGTCCGGGTAATCGGCAGCAATATATCCCAGAAGAAGCGCATGGGTCCCGCGCCATCGATACGGGCGGCTTCCAGTAATTCATCGGGAACACCCAGGAAGACCTGCCGGAAAAGGAATGTAGCCGTCGCCGAGGCAATGAGCGGCAGGCTCAGGCCCATATAACTGTCCAGCAGTCCCAGATCGGCCACAACCGCAAAGGTCGGCAATATGCGAACCTCGACTGGCAGCATCAGGGTGATGAATATCAGCCAGAAAAAACCCATACGGAACGGAAACCGGAAATAAACGATGGCAAAAGCCGATAACAGGGATATGGAGATTTTACCAACAGCGATCAATAGCGCCATGATCAGGCTGTTCAAAAGCATCATACCGACCGGCGAGCCGCGACTTCCAACGCCTTCGAACAGGACTTCATTCAGGTTCTCGAAAAAATGCCCTCCCGGCAACAGGGGCAAGGGGATCTGCGTCATACGTAATTCATCATGAGTTGCCGCGACAAACGTTACCCAGATGGGCAAGGCAACGATTATCACCCCGAAGATCAGGACAGCGTGCGCCATAAAAGTGACATAAGGCCGGTTTTCTACCATCAGTATGCTACCTTCTTCTCGACATAGCGGAACTGGACCACCGTGAGGGCGATGACGATCATCATGAGGATGACCGACTGGGCCGCAGAGCCGCCCAGATCCAGGCCGATAAACCCGTCATTATAGACTTTATAGACCAAAATTTCGGTCGCCCGTGCAGGTCCACCCTTGGTAACCGCATGGACGATGCCGAATGTATCAAAAAACGCATAGACCACGTTCATCACCAGCAGGAAAAAAGTCGTCGGTGATAGGAGCGGGAATATAATACTGGTAAACCTGCGCAAGGGGCCGGCCCCGTCAATGGCGGCGGCCTCGATAAGTGATTTCGGGATGGATTGCATACCAGCAACAAAAAACAGGAAGTTATAACTGACCATTTTCCAGGACGCTGCAAATACCACCAGCGTCATAGCTTCGTTTCCATTGAGCTTGTGGTTCCAGTCGTAACCGAACATATCCAGCGTGTAGGCGACGATCCCCAGTGTGGGGTCAAACAGGAACATCCACAAGGCACCGGCAACAACGGGTGCCACGGCATAGGGCCAGATCAGCAGGGTCTGATAAGCCAGAACAACCTTGATGATACGGTCGGCCATGGCCGCCAGGATCAGGGCAGCCGACATGGATAATGCAGCCACCAGAGATGAGAAAAAGAACGTGCGTCCAACCGATTCCCAATAACCAACGTCCTCAAACAGTTCGATAAAATTATCGAACCAGACAAATTCCGACGACAAACCGAATGCATCTTCAATCAGTACAGATTGATAGAGTGCCTGACTGGCAGGCCAAATAAAAAATATCAGGGTGATCAGAATCTGTGGCCCGACGAGCAGGAACGGGAGTACCGAGGGACCAAAATGTACACGTTTGAGCATATCGGAAAGCCTGTCAATCAGTCAACGCTGTCCCTGCCACCAGAATGCCTGGTGGCAGGGTGCGTTAACCTTGGGAGGACTACTTGTTGGCCTTTTCAAACTTACGAAGTAGCTTGTTGCCTCGTTCTACAGCATCGTCGAGACCATTCGATACGGTCTTGGAGCCGTTCCAGATCGCTTCCATCTCTTCATTGATGATGTCTCTGATCTGCACGAAGCTACCGAAACGTAAACCCCGGGAATTTGGTGTCGGGATGTTCAGGCTTAGCTGCTTGATGGCAGTATCGGTTCCTGGATTAGAGTCATAGAAACCTTGTTTCTCACTGAGCTTGTAAGCCGGTGTGGTAATCGGCACATACCCGGTTTCCTGATGCCACCAGGCCTGAACTTCAGGTGAAGACAGGTAGTTCATGAACTGGGCAACGCCTTTGTAGTCGCTCTGGTCATGGCCTTTGAGCACCCATAAGGTGGCGCCACCGATAATCGAGTTCTGTGGTGATTTGATGACGTCAGGGTAATACGGCAGCATGGTCTGGCCAAACTCGAAAGTGGCCTGCTTTTTGATAGAACCGTAATATGCCGATGAGTTCAGCCACATGCCACATTCCTGATTGGTGAACATGGGCAGGCTGTCACCACGGCGACCGCCATAAACGAAGATACCGCTCTTGCTCCAGTCATAGAGATCCTGCAAATGGCGCTTTACGGCGTCATTGTTGAAGGTGAACTTGGTATCAAGACCGGCGAAGCCGTTTTCCTGTGTACCAAGGGCAATATTATGCCATGCGCTGAAATTTTCGATGGAAGTCCAGGACTGCCAACCGGTGGCAAAGCCACACTTGTAACCGGCTTTCAGCAGTTTCTCCGAAGCCGTTTTCATCTCAGGCCAGGTCTTGGGTGGGCTGGAGATACCCGCTTTGGCAAAGGCATCTTTATTATACCAGACAACCGGTGTTGAACTGTTGAACGGCATGGACAGCAGATCGCCTGACGGGGTCTGATAATAACTGATAACAGCCGGCAGGAAGACCGATTTGTCGAGGGGTTCGCCGGAATCTTTCATCACGTCTTCGATGGGATAAACCGCGCCTTTGGCGGCCATCATGGTGGCGGTGCCAACCTCAAAAACCTGAACGATATGGGGTTGTTTCTTGGCCCGGAAGGCGGCGATGGCCGCCGTCATGGTTTCCGTGTAGTTGCCCTTGAAGACGGGAACAACCTTATAATCGGATTGTGTTGCATTGAAGTCATTGGCAATTTTGTCAATTCGTTCACCACTGCTGCCCATGGCGTGCCACCACTGAATTTCTGTAGCGGCTAAAGCGAGTGAGGAGATGCTACCAACGGCAATGGCCGTAAGAGCACCAAGAATTATCCTCTTTTTATTCATGAATTTACTCCCTGTTTATAGTGGACCCGATATGGTTGTTTTGAGTCCGTTTGTTATAAGTAGTTGGTTTCCTTGTATAGATTGAATGCACAATGGATCTTCGTTGATTATTTTAATCATGAATAATCTTAATGTTTCATTCTAGCTTTATAACACTAAGCGAATTTATATTATAAAGCAAAGTAAAAAAACATGGAAAAATTATAATATCCTATTATGATCGATATTTCGTCATTATATACTGGATTTTAAAATATGCCCCTTCCCATGCGTCAACTTGAAGCTTTTCATGCCGTTGTTACCAGCGGTAATATGACGAAGGCTGCAAAGTCACTGGGTATCTCGCAACCAGCCATCAGCCGTCTGGTCGCAAGCCTGGAAAGCACCTTGGGGTTCTCACTTTTTCAGCGTATATCCGGTCGTTTGCGGGTAACGCCAGAGGCCCGGATCATATTCGATGAAGTTGAAAAATCGCTGGCTCATCTCAATCATATTTCCCGGCTGACAGAAAATATTCAGGACAAAAAATCCGGTCATCTGAGAGTTGCCTGTCTGCCCGGTTTTGCGACGTCGTTGCTGCCCCGGGTGCTGGCAAAGTTTCTGAAGGAAAGACCGGGGTTGACGCTGACGTTAGAACCGCGGGCGCCAGAAAGAATTCAACAATGGATTTCGGCGCAACAGTTTGATGTGGGGCTTTCCGAGGCATTCGAGGAAAGTCCGGCTATCGAGTCTGAAGCAATTCTTATTCGCACGGTTTGTGTTGCGCCAAAAGGGCATCCGCTGGGCGATAAAAAAGTTGTCACGGCGAAAGACCTTGATGGTGTGCCGATCATCCACGCCAGCTATGATCACAAAATTTATTTATCTCTGCGCCAGGCTTTTAACAAGGCGGGTTCCGAATTCAATGGAGTGGTGGAAGCCCGCCAGTTCGCCCCGGCCTGTATCATGGTCGCCGAAGGGTATGGAGTTTCCATTGTCAGCGAGATTGATGCCCGTGAATATGAGCGTGAGGGGCTGGTCATCAGGCCTTTCATGCCGGTTATCCCATTTACAATCAATATCCTTTATCCGGCCTATATGCCGCGTTCTATCGCGACCCTTGAATTCGTCGAGGCCTTCAAGCAGAACCTGAAACCCTTCATGTTGTAAATCCAGTGCTAGAGTGTTTCCGGGTTAAACTGAATCACTCTAATGTGGCACGCCGTGATTGACAGAAGACGCTGTTGGACCCATTTTATGGATACTATACGTATTTATCCCGGTGGTGCTGTCGATTAAATAGACTATCGGGTGCTGGTGTCTCGCAAGAGAACCGCTTATCAAGGCTCGCTTTATCAAGGAGGCTCTATATGGCTCGTATTACAGGGTTCAACAGCCCGCTTTTTTTGGGTTTCGATCATCTTGAACAGATGCTTGACCGGGTCTCCAAAACGTCTGCCGAGGGTTACCCACCCTATAACATCGAACAAACCGGTGAATACAGTTTACGGATTACCCTGGCGGTGGCCGGGTTTTCCATGGACAACCTGCAGGTTACCGTCGAAGACAACCAGCTTGTTGTGCGCGGGCGCATGGAAGATGATGGCCCGGACCGTGTTTATCTCCATCGAGGCATTGCATCGCGACAGTTTCACCGCAGTTTTGTTCTGGCCGAAGGGATCGATATAAACGGGGCATCGCTCGACAGCGGGTTATTGCATATCGATCTGGAGCAACACATTCCAGAACCCGAGGTGCGTACCATCAAAATTATAAAAGCCGAGGCCGTGACGGGGAAAAAAAATGCCGCTCGGCCCAAGGAGATAGATATTGCACCAGATTGTGAGGACTGAATAGTCTGGAATAATCCGTGACTTTGGATAACTCAGTGCTTGGCGGGCTATCAGGCCGCCTGATGTTCTTTTGATCCGACCAGCAGCGCAAACAACGCATCGTCACTGTCCGCACCACGTAGTTTCTGGCACATAGACTGGTCACGCAACAGACGCGATACCCTGGCCAGTGCCTTGAGGTGGTCGGCTCCGGCAGACTCTGGCGCCAGCAACAGAAAAATCAGATCGACAGGCTGATCATCGATAGCCTGAAAATCTATGGGTTCGACAACATGGGCAAAAAATCCGTAAAGAGATTCCATGTCGGCCAACTTGCCATGTGGAATGGCTATGCCATTGCCAACACCCGTTGTGCCAAGCCGTTCACGCTCCATCAATACCTCAAAGATGGAACGCTCACTTTGCCCGGTTACCTCGGAAGCTCTCTTTGCCATTCCCTGCAAGACTTGTTTCTTGCTTGTCGCACGTAGTTTCGATACGACACTTTTTGGTGTCACGAGATCGCTGATCTCCATACCCATACCTCTAATAAATAACCATGATTGATAACCAGCTTATGCGCTGTTTACCAGATCTTTTTCCTGTGGGTCTATCCAACCTATGTTACCGTCGTCCCGACGATACACCATATTAAGACGTCCATTCGCACTGTTGCGAAACACCTGTATTGGTGAATGTGCCAGATCCATCCGCATGACCGCATCGCTGACGCTGCCGGTTACGATCTCAGTATCCATTTCGGCGATGATCGCCGGGCCGCCCTCTTCGGACACTTCTGTATCCTGAGGTTCTGATTGCAGCACAAAGTACTGGGCGGCAATAAAATCATTGTTCGGGCGATTTTTGTGATGGTCTTTCAGACGACGCTTGTAGCGGCGGAGCTGCTTGGAAATCCGTTCCAGGGCACCGTCGAAAGCACCATACGCATCGCCACCCGAAGCACCGGCCTGAATGACCATGGCACGTATGGGGTGAACCTTGATTTCTGTATGAAAACCATAGGTCGATTCGCGTGAAATCGTCACCGTAGCATCGATTGCCTTGTTGAAGTATTTTAATACTATCGCTTGAAGTTGATCGTCAATGTGGCCTGTAAGCGCTGCACCGACATCAACGTTATCACCCTTAATGGAGACTTCCATGAATAATTACCGTACCATTTCAATTATCATTATACATGCAACAGGTTACATGTATCGTTTTTAAAGGTCGCTATCATTATTATACGTTTCGTTGAACGTGACTGAATATAGGGTAACGGACCTTGTTAAGACCCTATCACTTTTATGTCTGGATCACCAGAACATACAACGGCCCGGAACCTAATTTCGCAGCACAGGGAAGTCAATAGCACGAATGGGAGATTCTCATAAATCACCTCATTTCGAACATACATAATTCCCCAACAAGGTCGTTATTTTGGTGCAGATTTATCTCGTCTTCGTTGTACTGAGGACCCTAAATTCAATGATTCCCGATACTTGGCTACGGTACGGCGGGCAACGTCGATACCGTTTGCCTGCAGGCGTTCGGCAATCTTGTCATCAGAAAGAATTTTGTCTAGATCTTCCAAATTGATCATTTCCTTGATTTTATGGCGCACTGATTCTGCTGAAATTGCATCGCCACCGATGGAGCTGTTAATGGATGATGTGAAAAAATACTTTAATTCATAAATCCCGCGTGGCGTGGCAATGTATTTATTGGCGGTCACCCGGCTTACCGTGCTTTCATGCATTTCGATGACCTCTGCGATATCGCGCAATACCAGGGGCCGCAAATGCTGGACACCGCGCCGGAAAAATTCGTCCTGCTGGCGGACGATTTCACTGGCGACCTTCAATATGGTTGTGGCGCGTTGGTGCATGGCTTTCACCAGCCAGTTTGCGTTCTGGTATAATTCATGCAGGTATTCAATTTCTTTTTTGTTGCTCAGGTCTTTTGACACCCGGGTATAATATTGATTGTTAACCAGCACCCGGGGCAGATTATTACTGTTCAGTTCGACGATCCAGTCGGTATGGTCCGGTGAGCCGCTGAAGTGCACATCGGCAGGCATGCGGCGCATCAAAACGTCAGGTGTAATGGGTTGAATTATTTCATAAACAAAGCTGAGGGCCGGTTTTGGGTTGAGGGTCCTGATCTCGCTGACCATGTCGGTGATATCTTCCATATCCACGCCGCACACACCGGTCAGGAAGGTGAACTCGCGTTTTGCCACCATATCGAGATTGTCCAGCAACGCAGCCATGGCCGGATCCAGCCTGTCGCGATCACGTAATTGCAGGGCCAGACATTCGCTCAGATTTCGGGCAAAAATACCGACCGGGTCAAATTGTTGCATTCGGGTCAGGGTGTGCTCAATCTGCTGATGGTCACACCCCAATGTCTCAGCCAGTTTTTCCTGATCGCCCACCAGGTACCCGGTTTCATCGAGCATTCCAATCAGGTTCTGGCCGATTAGAATATCCACCGGATCGTGGAAATCCATATTCAATTGTTTGAGCAAGTGCTCACGTAAAGTGGGATTGTTACTGAGTGTCTCTTCCAACCCGGGAAGCTCATCGTAGGATCCGCCACCACCGCTGGAATAGTTGTTGCCACCGATCAGCGACATATCTGAGTAGTCCTGGGCGGGCTCGCTATTTTGTGCATCGGCGGAATTGTTATAGATGTTGTCATAATCCACATCCAGCCCGCCATCTTGCAGGATTTCGCCCTTGTCGGTCTGGGTGGCAAAATCCATGGGGCTCAGGTTATCGATGTCGGGGGCGATCTGGTTGTCCAGACCTTTTTCGACGGCATCCTGGGCCGACTGATCGACCGCGTCTTCATTGTTGCGGTCCCGATCAGTGCGCTCCAGTAACGGGTTACTTTCGAGCTCCTGTTCGACGAATTCCGCTAATTCAAGGTTATTCATTTGCAACAACTTGATGGCCTGTTGCAATTGCGGCGTCATGACAAGACTTTGAGACTGACGCAATTCCAGGCGAGGGGTCATTGCCATGGGTACGTGTCCCTTAAATATCGTTGCGATGGGCTGTTCTTGGGCATGGCTCGTTTATGGGTATCAGAGATTAAACCGCTCACCGAGATACACGCGCCGGACATCGGGATTGTTAACAATGTCTGCGGGAGCGCCTTCCATCAACGTCATGCCATCGTGAATTATGTATGCCCGATCAATGACATCAAGGGTCTCGCGAACATTATGATCGGTGATCAAGACCCCGATGCCGCGATTTTTCAATGTCCTGACCAAATCGCGAATGTCACCGACCGCGATAGGATCAATGCCGGCAAAAGGTTCATCGAGTAGAATAAAATGTGGGTTTGTGGCTAGGGCGCGGGCGATTTCCACGCGTCTGCGTTCGCCACCTGACAAGGCTAGCGAGGGGGTTCGTCGCAGGTGTGTAATGGAAAATTCAGCCAGCAGGCCATCCAGGATTTCTTCGCGTTTCAGGCGATCGGGTTCGGTTACTTCCAAGACTGCCCGAATGTTGTCTTCCACAGATAATCCTCGAAAAATTGACGATTCCTGGGGCAGATAACCAATTCCCAGCCGGGCTCGCCGGTACATGGGCAAGGAGCTGATATCCTGTCCATCGAGAAAAATTTTCCCGTGATCGGGTTGGATCAAGCCGGTAATCATATAAAAACAGGTGGTCTTGCCTGCACCGTTCGGCCCCAGCAATCCAACCACTTCACCGCGCTGCAAAGATAATGAGATACCGCGAACCACGGGGCGTTTTTTGTATCTTTTACCAAGCTCCAGGGCAAACAAACCACTGTTTTCATTTGACGCAATCAGATGCGGTGTACTCTGCTGGCCATCTGATGGCTGGGTATCTGGGTCAGAGCTGGTGTACATAGGTCTATTTTTCTACCTGATTGACGATTTTTGCAAGCATTTAGCGGCCTTGGCGGCGCTTAATTGTTTTCCGGCTGTAAAATTCCCTGCACCCTGGCCCCCGAACCATCGGTGCAGGAGAACAATTTACTGACATTAGTATTAAGATTTACTTTTGCACGACACCCGCTCAGCACGTTATTGCCCCGTTTGAGCTGCACATTACCGCTCAGGTTTACCAGGGCGCTTTTGACCGTATAAACCCCGCGATCCGCCGTGATGTGGTCCTGGGTCGTGATGATCAGAACATTATCATACGCATCGATGCGGTTTATGGTGGTTTCCCCGTCATTATCACGGGCGAAGTTGGCCACCAGTACGTCGGCCTTCAGGGTTTTGTCGGCGCGCACCGCAACCGCGTTGCCGCGGGCAACGGCCATTTGTTTCTGTTCCCAGTATTCCAGTTGTTTATCGGCGCTGATGGTATCTGCTCCGGCGACGAAGCGCGGGTTTGTTCCGGTCAGCACAAGCACCCCTTTGGCCACATCATAAACGGCCTTGTCGCCGAAGGCGCTTTCGGTCGGAGAATTGATCACGACGGAGCCTTCCGCGTCCATGCGCCATATCTCTGTTGCGCCTTGGTTATCATAATAATACACCCGTAACAGATCGGCGTTGACCGTGACCGTGTCGCGAATGGCCTGTGCATTACCACGGGCAATAAATATATTCTCGTCCTGGCGCCATTCGATGCCGTCATCGGCCAGAATTTCCACCGGCCCGCCATTATTGCCACCGCTGGTTATGTTCAGGCTTTGGGACATGGTTTGGCCCGACAATAATCCCGTAACCAGCATGGCCGGTATAGCCCAATAAAATAATTTTGTTTTCAAGACTAATCTCATATCCACTATTTTTCCTGCGATGCCATAACATCCGGATACAGGTGTAACACAGCTTTGCCTGTAAAATGAATAACCCGGGTTTTATTATTCATCCGAAATCCTTCGGCGTTAATTTCACCGACCGGCCCGTGCCCGCTGACCGCCAGGGCGCTTTCCGCCGTTCCATCCATAAAACTGATGCGCACGGCCTCGGTTTTAATTTCGTACCCCATGTCATGGAAAACATTAACGTTGCCAGTCAGGTCCATAACCTGGGCGGTGCGGTTATACAGGCCCTGTTTGGCTGTAATCAGTAACCAGGACCCATCGGACATGGTCAGGTCGGCTTTGGGCATTTCCAGCTCTACCCGTGTGCTGTCCAGGACCAGATTTCGGGCAATATCGGCTGTCACTGAAAATGGCTTAAGGTCATCATCGACTCCGGCATAACGCGGATTAATCATGGTTGGCTCGTCTTCGTCGATGACCTCCTGAGTGGAAAAACCGATGGTAAACTTCATGGTTTGTTTCTGGAGGTACGGCCAGGCGACGATCAGCAGAATGAGCGAGACAGCGACCACCGGAAAGATGACCTTCAACATGCTGACCAGATAGCTGTAATAGGGTTTTAAGCGCCTGATCTGGCGGACTTTGGTGCCGGGGGGACTGACATGCTCAGCCAAGCTCTGTTTTGCCTCGGAGCCATGCGCGGCAAAAATTTCGCTCATAATCTCAGGCGACCCCGGCCCGCAGACAATCGTGGAGGTGGATGATGCCTGTTGGCTTCCCGTCTTTGACGATGAACAGCGTGGTAATGGCACTGTCGTTCATGATAGCCACGGCTTCGCTTGCCAGCATGGCTGGCGGAATGGTTTTCGGGCCTTCTGTCATCAGCTCATAGGCCGGTGTCTTCAGGTTGGGATTGGCAAAGGCCCGACGCAGATCACCATCCGTAAAAATTCCCAGCAGCACACCATCATCATCGACAATGCCGGCACAACCAAAACTTTTTTTCGTCATCTCCACGATAACATCGGCCAGCGCCGTGTCCTTGTGCACCAAAGGCAGGGTCGAACCGGTGTGCATCAGCTCTGCCACCTTGAGCAACTGGCGTCCCAGCTTGCCGCCGGGATGGAAGATTTCAAAATCATCGGGTGAAAAATCCTTGCGTTCGAGCAAGGCAACGGTAATGGCATCGCCAAGTCCCAGCATCATTGTGGTTGACGTGGTCGGGGCCAGACCCATGGGACAGGCTTCACCGACGATGGGGTAGATGAGGGCGACTGTGGCCGCACGGGCCAACGCACTATCGGCTTTGCCGGTCATGCCGACCAGCGGAATATCGAAACGTTTGGCATAAACCACCAGATCAGCCAGCTCGGATGTTTCGCCTGAATTGGAGAGCGCAAAAATTGCGTCGTGGCGGGTGATCATGCCAAGGTCACCATGGCTCGCCTCGGCGGGGTGCACGAACATGGCCGGTGTTCCGGTCGAGGCCATGCTGGCGGCGATCTTGGCACCGATATGGCCGCTTTTGCCCATGCCGGTGACCACCACCCGACCGGTCACCGCAGAAAAGATATCCAGGGCCTGGGAGAATGTATTGTCGAGCGATCCGGCAAGTGCCAGCAAGGCTGAGGCTTCATTTCCCAAAACGCGCCGTGCCCTGTCCAGATCCATGTTGTCGGAATGGGTCTGTGAGCAGGTCTGATCGTCGGGTTGTTTTTTATGGCTGGAACTTTTTGTCATGATTAATTTTTTCAGGTCAGCGACTAGTGATGAAAGATATCAACATCCGCCCAACCGGCAATATCCAGTTCGGCACGTACCGGCAGGAAGGCAAAACATGCGGCTGCCAGCTCTTGACGTTTTTCACGCTCTAAAATGACTTCGAGACGGTCCATCAGGCGGTGCAGGTAGAGCACATCATTGGCCGCATAGGCTTGCTGATCGGGGCTCAGATCGCTGGCCGCCCAATCAGACGACTGCTGGGCCTTGGATAAATCCACGCCGAGAAATTCGTGGCACAGATCCTTCAGGCCATGTTTGTCCGTATAGGTACGCACGAGTTTAGAAGCGATTTTGGTGCAATATACCGGTGAGCAAATGACACCCAGATAACGGCGTAAGATAGCTACATCGAAACGGGCAAAATGAAAAATCTTGGTCAGGCTGGTATCGGATATAATACGTCGTAAATTGGGCGCATCGTAATCAGCGTTTGGGAACTGCACCAGATGGGCCACCCCGTCGCCAGCCGAAAGCTGGATCACGCAAAGCCGGTCTCTTTGCAGGATCAACCCTTGGGTTTCTGTATCAATGGCGACACTACCGGTAAATTGTATATTGTCTGGTAAATCACCCTGGTGGACATGAATCGTCGGGGCGTTTTGTCGTGTGTTCATGGGGTTGTCCATCTCTGATTTAGGAAAAGAAGATTCGCTATAAACATAACGCATGTTTCTTGCGAACACCATCGCTTCATTCTGGCGCAAGGTGCGCGCAGACAAGCACACAGGCAAGCAATTTCGGGAATTCTACAGGGAAATAGCAGGGAAATAACCGGAACTTGAGCGAAAATATTCTGTCCGGCTCGTCTGGCCCGATCAGGATGCCCGGCTGAAAACTCTCAGGGAGCAGAATTTGCAATGGAAAGTATGACATTGTTCATAGTAAGATAATGCCAATATAGGGCGGCTATATGAAGCGCAACACCCATGGAACCAGAAATACCTTATGAACACGCAACATCAGCACGGGCAAAAAAATTGCCCGGTTTGTCTCTCAAGCACAACAGCCCATTACATAGACTACGAAAATTCAAGATTATATCGCTGTAACGATTGTCAGTCGGTCTATGTTTCGCCCTATGTTACCCACGGGCAAGTGACAGAGCTGTACAATGCCTCAATCGAGCGCGCATCCCATGAGCTTAAAACGCGACTTCATAAAAAAATGCGCCGCGCGAGAAGCCGGGCAAAACGCCTGAAGCGCTATGCAAAGGGTAATCGTTTTCTCGACGTTGGTAGTAATGTGGGGTTTATGGTTGAAGCGGCCAGAGAAAACGGGTTTCTGGCGCATGGTATAGAGGTCGACCCGAATTATGTGAAAATTTCCCAGGAAAATTTCCCCCGAAATACGTTCACTCATGGGATGATCGAAGATTTCCCCATACCCCAGGACGGCTTTGATGTGGTGTATTGCTCTGAGGTTATCGAACATGTCCCCAACGTCCGGCCCTTTGCCGAGGCCCTCGCCAGACAGGTATGTGCGGGCGGGCTTTTATACATCACAACGCCGGATATTACCCATTGGCGAACGCCCAGGGATATCGCCCGGTGGGATGCTTTTTGCCCACCGTCCCATTGTGTCTATTTCACACCGCAAAGCATGCAAAACATGTTTGCCCAGTACGGCCTGGTTTTGAAGAAAAAATTCATCGCCTTTAAACCGGGCATGAAAATGATTTTTCAACGCCCGCAATCGACATAACCCACCATTGAAGGCCGCCTTCAGCGGTTTTGAACTCCACGATGATAAAGAAAATGGTGCTCAGGAGAAGACTGACGGGCAAAACACCTTAACTAATTGAAAACATACACAAATAAGAACGCTTCACAGTGACTTTGTGTACCACTCTTGTGTGCCATAGATCACCCCCTATACTTGTTGTTTCTCCGATGTTTGCATATGAACATGCGGAACAGTAGCCCAGTTCAAACCAAGCGCATAGGCATAGCCATCGTGGGCTGCCGCAGGGGCACTGAACCTTAAACCTGATCTTAATATAATGTTTGGTAGTGTCATATTTCCATGCTAATGTTCCTGTAATGTTCTTATTGGTGATGCTGATGTCTGAAAACTCAAAAATTGAATGGACCGACTCGACTTGGAATCCAGTAACGGGTTGCGACAAGATCAGCCCGGGTTGTGACAACTGTTATGCTGAGCGGTTCTCTGAACGATTCCGTGGTGTCAAGGATCACCCATTTGAGGTTGGCTTTGATCTCACTCTTCGGCCTGATCGAGTTAATCAACCTCTCAAGTGGCGTAAAAGTCGTATGATTTTCGTCAACTCAATGAGTGATCTCTTCCATAAAGGCATTCCATCATCCTACGTAGACCAAGTGTTCTCAACCATGGAACAGGCCGATTGGCACACCTTCCAAGTTTTGACCAAGAGAAGTTCCCGTCTTCGAAGCTACGTGAACAAGCGGTATGCCGCAGTCCCAGTGCCAAAGCATATCTGGCTTGGTGTTTCACTAGAAGACAAACAAAGAACCTCACGAATCCACCACCTACAGCAAAGCAATACCAGTACTCGGTTCTTGTCAGTGGAACCTCTACTTGGCCCGTTAGGTGTTTTGGACCTTGCTGGCATTCACTGGGTGATCGTTGGGGGAGAAAGTGGACCGGGGTTTAGGCCTATTGATCCTGATTGGGTTCGTGAAGTCCGCGATCAATGCCTCGAACAGTCCGTTCCTTTCTTTTTTAAACAATGGGGAGGCTTGCGTCCCAAATCTAAGGGACGTATCTTAGATGGAGTTGAATGGAATGATCTTCCAACCATAGGTAGGGGCGAACAAGCGAAGCTAATTGCAGCTGAATAAACTTGTTCGATAAGGAGTGGACACTACAGACCTTTACGACGGTCGACGACAGACCGAAGCTAAGCACTTCATCCTGGAGCAATACCTCTATACTTTGGCATTCAAGGTTTTGTCGCACCCAAACTCTAAGTCTCTAACGTTCATTGACGGTTTCTCTGGTCCATGGAAAGCACGTGACGCCGATAACTTCAGCGATACATCGTTCGGCATTGCACTCACAGTGTTGAAGGAAGTGGCTGACCACTATCGGGAGGTTGGTACGCCGAAGAAAATCCATTGCGTGTTTAACGAAAAAGACCGGAGGGCCTTCACTCAACTGGAAGCAGCAGTCACCCCACACAACGACCCTGAGGGTGGCTTTACGGTCTCCGTTATCAACAGTCCTTTTGTCGATGCTGTTCCAGAAATTGTGGCGCAAGTGATTCCCGGTTCCTTCGTGTACACCTTCATCGACCCAAAGGGTTGGACAGGATATCCGTACAACGAGATCAAACCGATCTTGGCCATTCCCCGATCTGAAGTCCTGATCAATTTCATGTACGACCACATCAATCGGTTCCGTGATCACGAAGACCCCAAGATCATTGTGTCCCTTGCTCCGATCATGGGAGGTCCCAACTGGCGTGAGAGGCTTGACCCAGACGAACCGGACCGGGCTATTGCGACCATGCAGCTTGCTCGACAGGTATTAAAGGATAGCAGCGGGTACACCTACGCTCTTTCAACGATGATTATGAAGGAAATCAAAGACCGACCACACTTTGCCCTTATGATTGGCACAAACAAACCTGATGGGGTGAAGACCTTTCGTGAAGTTGAACGCCGCGCTTTGAAAATGTACGAAGGGAAAAGGCAGAAGGCGAAGGAAGTCAACAAACCGCAACTGGCTATGCCTCTGTTCGAGGGACAAGATTTACCTGACCCTTTTGACTCTTATATTGATGAGGTCCGACAATCAGCCAAAGATGCTCTCAAGCGGCAGCTTCAGGCGAGAAACAAGGACATCAGCTTCAAAGTTCTTTGGATTGCAGTTTGTGAAACTCTTCCTCTTACACTCCCAGATGTCAAAGATTTATGCGTATTACTGGCTAAGGAAGGGTTTATTGAGAACACTTGGGCTACCCCTGGCAGTAGGAAGCGGAAGCCAGATGATGAACATATCATTCGCCTCGTCAAGAAAGACGAGGGATGAATTCCTCCACCTCACAAAGCTAATCGAAGGGCCGAGTAAAATATCTGAGATTGAGTTCGCCCTGACGGTCAGGAAATGACAAAAATTTCTCAGCGGGTATTCATATATATGGATTGCGCCGCATCCCCCGTAGCCCCCATCCATATCTGACCTGTCGTCAATGTGAGCGTAATACCACGAGCTTGCTTCAAGACATCATTAGGTATCCGTTGCCGGAAATAATGCTTGGAAGACTCGGTTCTTTTCATTGGACGAACAACCCGTAATAACATGCTTGTGCCCCAACTTTGTGTACCAGTTTGGTGAAGCGAACCCCTTGATAACAGGGATGTTTAATGTATTCAACGGGTTAAAAAGAAAATGGTGCCCAGGAGAAGACTCGAACTTCCACGACCTTGCGGCCACAGGCACCTGAAGCCTGCGCGTCTACCAATTCCGCCACCTGGGCACTTAAACAGGATCACCGTCATGAGACGGCTGGAATTAACCACTGTGTAGTGGCTGGCGAACTCGATACTTCGCCGCTCCCCCAATGTCAACCATCATCCACCATCAATCGCCATCAATCACCATTAATCATCGGGGAATATTGCAATGTTGTATTTCTTGGCCTGATTTGCGCTGTTCTCCTATGGTCGGTTGTGTCATTGTTAGTCATCATATAAACACTGTGCCAAGGTGCCCGCAGGGGCCTGTTTTATTCTAGGGAGTTTTCCATGTCGCATCGTGTGGTTACTGTTTTCGGCGGTTCCGGTTTTCTTGGCCGTTATCTGATTTCACAACTGGCAGCCGAGGGTTATACCGTGCGCGCCGTGGTGCGCGACGTTCAGGCCGCCCAGTTCCTCAAGCCCATTGGTGCCATCGGCCAGGTCATTCCCTGGCCCGGAAATATTATCGACCCAGGCTCGGTGGCCCATGCCCTGGACGGCGCCAGTATGGCGATTAATCTGGTTGGCATCCTGTCGCCCTGGGGTCGCCAGACTTTTCAGGCCGTCCATGTGGACGGGGCAGCCAATATTGCCAAGGCCTGCGCGAAGCAAGGTGTGAAACGATTGATCCAGGTTTCGGCCCTGGGAGCTGATCTTGCATCAGATTCGCTTTATGCCCGCACCAAGGCTGCCGGTGAGGCTGCCGTACTGGAGGCTTATCCCGAGGCGACGATCATTCGCCCCAGTGTTATCTTCGGACCGGAAGACGGCTTTTTTAACAAATTTGCCGCCCTCAGCCGCATCACCCCGGTGTTGCCGATCATCGGCGTACCGGTCATTCCGGAGGTTAGCCTTGGCGGACGATACGGTATCGAAATAAACGTTTATGGCGATGGCGGCGCAAAAATGCAGCCGGTTTATGTCGCTGATGTTACCCGCGCCATGGTCAATGCCCTGAAGGATAATGCCAGCCGTGGTAAAATCTATGAACTGGGTGGCCCGGAAGTTTATAGTTTCAAGGCCCTGATGGACCTGCTTGCGGCCGTAACCGGTAAAAAACGTTTTGCCATGCCGGTGTGTTACCCTGTGGCCTCCATAATGGGTTTTTTCCTCGAGAAACTGCCCTACCCCATGTTAACCCGCGACCAGGTGGCTTTGTTACGATGTGATAATGTTATTTCTGGTGATTTGCCGGGACTAAACGATCTGGGGGTGCAGGCCCAGCCCGCAGAGGCAATTTTGCCGACCTACCTGCATCGCTATCGCAATTCGTCCTATGAGCAGGTCCACAACCCCTGAACGGTTATGGGGTGGCGTGATTAATATGCAGAGGTTTCCAGGTCTTCGGAGCGCGCGGCACGAACCACCAATTCCCCGAATTCCCGCAGGAATACAGAGCCCCTGACCGTGCGCTGGATGTGTACACTGCGGCGATCATTCTCATCGAGTTTACGACGTACCATACCCAGATCACTGAGCCTGTCGATGGCGCGTGTCACCGCCGGTTTTGAAATGTTCAGAACCTTTGCCAGCCCCCGTACGGTATGATGGGGCGGCGTCAGGTAGACGGTCAATAACAAACCCATCTGGCGGGCGCTGAGATCCGGTGCATCGATTTTTACGCTTGATACGATCGATTGACGCCACAGATTTAATGCCTGTATTTCACTCAGTTCGATTGCCATTTTATAACCATCCTTGTTTGTTTCGCAACTTTAACGAAACCTGTATATCAGGGTGTCCCCATGAACAAGCATCCTAGCGACAATATATTAAAAAACATTTACTATCCGAAACGTTCTGATAAATAAGCAAACACAGCCCGGATCGTCATGGCTTCGCCACCTTCCGGGCGACCGGGGCGCGAGGTTAGGTTCCAGGCCAATAAATCCAAATGAACCCAATCCGGAACGTTTCCCAACTCGTCACAAACGAACCGTTCCAGCAACAAAGCCGCTGTCAGTGCACCTCCGTATTGACTTTCCGGAGAATTGGTCAGATCGGCTACCTTGCCGGCTATCAAGGAATTGTATCCCGGCCATAAGGGCATCCGCCACAGGGGGTCGCCCTGGGTCATTGCACAAGCCGTAATCTGGTCTGCTACTTCATTGTTGTTACAAAATAAAGCCGGAAGATCGGTCCCCAGAGCAATTCGGGCGGCCCCGGTCAGGGTGGCAAAATCGATGATCAGATCGGGTTGTTCGCAGGCCGCCTCATAGAGGGCATCGGCCAGGATGACCCGGCCTTCGGCGTCGGTATTGCCAATTTCTATGGTTAGTCCTTTGCGGGTATCGACCACATCCATGGGCCGCATGGCGTTGCCCGATACCATATTTTCCACTGCCGGTATCAAGACGCGCAATTGCACCGGTAATCCGCTATCCATGATCATGGAGGCCAGACCCAGAGCGTGGGCGGCCCCGCCCATATCCTTTTTCATCAACTTCATGGCGACCGCCGGTTTCAGGTCCAGTCCACCAGAATCGAAACACACACCCTTTCCAACCAGGGTTATTTTCGGCAGGTCTGTGGCACTTTTGTCAGATTTCCACCGCAGATCAATCAGGCAGGGCGGGGCATCGCTGGCCCGGCCCACGGCGTGGATCGCCGGATAGTTGGCCTCCAGAAGTGCTTCGCCGGTAATGATCGAACACGCAGCTCCATGCAGGTTCGCCAGATCGCTAGCGGCCTCGGCCAGGTGTTGCGGGCTCATGTGATTGGCCGGGGTGTTGATGAGATTGCGCACCAGCGAGATGGCCTGGGCGGCCGCCAAAGCCTGTTGCCCGGTTTTGCCATCGGTGTCTGGCCAGACCAGCACCCGGTCCGCCTCGCCGCCTTGTTCGTCGATGTGTGCGGTGGGCTGGCGATAGCGTTCGAAGCTGTAGTGTGACAACGCCCAGCCCAAAATGCAGGCCGTGGTTTCGTCATGGTCATAGTCAAGGGCTGGGTTGAGTTTGTAGGTGCCGGGTGGCAAAGCCTGAACGCAAGCCGCCCAATGCCAGACCAGATTGCCTTTTTCAGAAGCTACATCGCGCGGAATTGCGGCCACGGCCTTAATGCCGCCGCCCTCCATATGAGGTATCAGACAGACGGTTCCCGGTTTTGCCGTAAACCCCGTGGTGGTTATCCAGGCCTGTGTGGTCTCGTTCTGATCAGCAAGCCAGGTGGGAAATTCTGAAACGCTCAGGGTAATCAGGTCCATGGCGATCAGACAATCTTCGGTAAAGCAGCGTTCAGGCATGGGAATTCCTTCGACTTTCAAGATAATTAGGGTGACTTATGTGAAGCATAATTTCTGGTATAGCCTTCATGGGGCCGGGAATAAACCCGTCATCTGCCATGATGGATTGCACATTTGCCCGCAGTCAGATACAACCGCGCCTAATCTGGCCATTATCGGCCGCATTTTTAATGACAATCCATAAAGAGCACGAACCATGGCCAGCTATCAATACGCCTATGTTATGAAAAACCTGAGCAAATCCTATCCGGGCGGTCGCGAGGTCCTGAAGGGTATCACCCTGCAATTCCTGCCCGATGCCAAAATCGGCGTCCTGGGGCCTAATGGCGCGGGTAAATCGACACTGATGAAAATCATGGCCGGGATCGATACGGAATTTGGTGGTGAAGCCTGGGCCGCCGAGGGTATCAGGGTCGGCTACCTGTCACAGGAACCCGAGCTGGACCCGGCCAAGACAGTCGAGCAGAACGTGGTTGAGGGCATGGGTGAGACCAAGGCATTGCTGGACCGCTTTAATGAAATTTCCAATCGTTTCGCCGAACCCATGGAAGACGACGAAATGACCGAGCTGCTCTCCGAACAGGGTGACTTGCAGGAAAAGATCGATGCCGTGGATGGCTGGGATCTGGACCGCACCATCGACATCGCCATGGACGCTTTGCGCTGTCCGCCCGGGGATGCTGATGTGACCAGCCTGTCGGGCGGCGAGCGTCGCCGTGTCGCCTTGTGCCGGTTGTTATTGTCAAAACCTGAAATTCTGTTGCTCGATGAGCCCACCAACCATCTTGATGCGGAGTCTGTGTCCTGGCTGGAACGGCATCTGCATGACTATCCAGGCATGGTGATGATCGTTACCCATGATCGTTATTTCCTGGATAATGTGACCGGCTGGATCCTTGAAATCGACCGGGGCCGGGGTATGCCCTACGAAGGTAACTATACGGCGTGGCTGGAACAACAGAGCAAGCGATTGTCTCATGAGGAAAAAGAAGAATCTGCCCGTCAGCGTACCTTGAAACACGAACTGGAATGGATCAGGACCTCGCCCAAGGGCCGTCATGCCAAATCCAAGGCCCGTATTACGGCCTATGACGAGTTGTTGGAAAAAGCCCGCGAACGGCGTGTCGGCACCGCCCAGATCATGATCCCGCCGGGTCCCCGGTTGGGCGATCTGGTGATCGAGGCCAAGGGCCTGTCCAAGGCTTACGGCGATAAACTGTTGATCGATAATCTCAATTTCAAACTGCCCCCGGGCGGTATCGTCGGGGTTATCGGTCCTAACGGAGCGGGCAAGACCACCTTGTTCCGCATGATCACCGGTACCGAGAGCCCCGACAGCGGAAGTTTGCGGGTCGGTGATACGGTGGACCTGGGTTATATCGACCAGTCGCGTGACAGTCTGGATGATAAAAAGAATGTCTGGCAGGAAATATCCGGTGAGTTGGATATTATTACCCTGGGCAAACGCGACGTGCAAAGCCGGGCCTATGTATCGTGGTTTAACTTCAAGGGCGGCGATCAGCAGAAAAAAGTCGGTCAGTTATCGGGTGGCGAGCGCAACCGGGTGCATCTGGCCAAGATGCTGCAAAATGAAGCCAACGTGTTGTTGCTTGATGAGCCGACCAATGATCTGGACGTGGAAACCCTGCGCGCACTGGAAGACGCCCTGGCCGAATATGCCGGCTGTGCGGTGGTGATCAGCCATGATCGCTGGTTCCTGGATCGTCTGGCAACCCACATCCTGGCCTTCGAGGGCGACAGCCAGGTGGTCTGGTTTGAAGGCAACTACGAAGAATACGAAGCCGACAAACGCCGCCGCCTCGGCGTCGATGCCGATACCCCGCACCGCATCAAGTACAAGCCGTTGCGGCGATAGCCCTGAGGTCTGCTTTGAGGTTATAAGCAGGTATTTTAGTAGAGCAGTCGTATGTCCGCTATTAGCCATAAGGCGACATGATGATGTTAATGTTTGATCACAGCAGAATGTTGTTTTACGTTCATTTTGATAAGCTTACTGTCAGCATGAAAGTATATTTTTGTACTATTTAACGTAGTGTAATTCTTAAGTTCATCTTCCCCCAATAACATAAGAGGAGCTCTAATGAAGTCGCCACATCTTCAGCCGTTATTGGGAAGCCTTTTTGTTGCTTTTCTGGTCCTATTCAGCGCGTACAATCTTCAACAGAGAGCAATAGAGGACCACAATATTCAAGCGCAATCCATAATGGAAAAACGATTGAGCGAAGCAGCTGCAGCACTATCGCAGTCGATGAATCTTCGATTGAACCTAACAAACAGTTTAGCGGCCTTTGTTACCACAAACCGTAATTTCACCCAGCAAGAGTTTGATCGATTTGCATCAATGCTTCAAAATGACTTGAAGGGTGTCCGTAGCCTGCAACTGGCACCGGACGGGGTCGTTGCCTATTTAACCAATCTTAATAATAATCGCAATGCTCTGGGCCATGATCTTTTTGCGGACGAAAACCGTCGGCCACAGGTGGAAGAGTCCGTGCGTAAGCGAAGCTATATCATAGCTGGGCCGATAAACTTGATCCAGGGTGGTCAGGCCATCATCGCCCGACGACCTTTGTTTTTTGTTAAAGACGGTGAACCAACCGACTCGTTTTGGGGGTTTGCTACCGTTTTGGTGGATATTACTCCATTATTGGCGGACGCTAATTTTGCAAGTCTTGAACAAGACTTCACTCTGGGCATTCGAGGAAAAGACGGCCTTGGAGCTAAGGGCGATGTATTTTATGGAACCCCCTCCATATTTGAAAACCCACTGGCAATAGTAGACGTTATTCTACCTGATGCTCGGTGGCAGTTGGCTGCTATGGAGAAACCACACCCGCTACCGAAAGAAATTTTGTTATCAAAATGGTACTGGGTGATTGTAGTATTGTCGGCGATCATATTAGCAGGCGTCTCCTACTCAATCATAAATCAACCAAGGGTATTAAGGGGGCAAATTCATCGTGCAACTGAGAGCCTTCGCACTACCCTCAACTCTATTGGCGACGCAGTCATTGCCACTGACACCTCTGGCGGCATCACTATAATTAATCCAATTGCAGAAAAACTGACTGGCTGGAACTCAATTGATGCGATTGGCAAACCACTGACAGATGTTTTCCAAATCATCAATGCCAAGACGAGAGAGCAGGCAATCAATCCTGTCAACACAGTGTTTGAGGATGGAGAAATTGTAGACTTGGCCAACCACACTGTCTTAATCGCAAAAGGTGGAACTGAATACCAGATCTCCGATTCAGCAGCGCCTATATGGGACGACAATAATGATATGACCGGCGTTGTTTTAGTATTCAGGGATGTAAGCGAAGATTACGCTATTCGTGAAAAGTTGCATGAAAGCGAAGAGCGCCAACGAGAACTTCTTAACAACACTACGTCTGTCATTTACATCAAGGATAAGGACGGGCAATATCAATTCATAAATCAAAAGTTTGAAAAATTGTTCAAAATTTCTAATGACGTGATCGTTGGTAAAACGGACCATGATTTATTTCCCTCGGAAAAGGCCGATATCTTTTACGCCAACGATCAAAGGGCATTGGCCTCAGACACACCTATCGAGTTTGAAGAAATTGTTCCCCATGACGATGGAAATCACACATATATTTCTGTGAAGTTCCCACTCCGACACGTCTCGGGCAAAGTTTATGCCATTTGCGGAATATCTACTGATATTACGGCGCGGAAGAAGGCTGAAGATCAATTGAAAATCGCTAAGAATGAAGCGGAGGCTGCCAATAAGGCAAAATCTACATTCCTTGCTTCAATGAGCCATGACCTTCGCACTCCCTTGAACGCCATCATAGGATTTAGCGGGATGATGCAGGCAAAAACCTTCGGGTCACTTGGCGATATCCATTATGAACAATATGCTGACGACATTCACAGTAGCGGCTCGCTGCTCATTAGTCTCATAAATGATGTGCTTGATCTTTCCAAAATTGAAGCAGGAAAGTATGAGTTGGCCGAGGAAACATTGGATGTGTTCTCGCTTATCCAAGCCAGCATCCGACAGTTGAAGAATATGGCTGATACGAATAATCACACACTCTCTTTCAATGCCCCCTCTGATATTCCTGCCTTGTTGGGTGATGAAAGGGCAATGATCCAAATGCTGAATAATCTCTTATCCAACGCTATCAAGTTCACTCCGGACAGAGGTGAAATAGGCATTGGTGCCAAGGTGGATCAAAGCAACCGCATCGTTATCAGTATATCGGATAACGGCATTGGAATGTCAGATGAAGGTATTGCTAGGGCCATGAAACCCTTTGAGCAAGCAGACGAAACTCATTCCCGAAGGCATGAAGGAACTGGTCTTGGTCTTCATCTTTGCACCAACTTAATGAAACTCTTTGGTGGTACTCTTGATATTGAAAGCGGCGTTGAAATAGGCACAACGGTCACTCTTCGCTTCCCGCCAGAAAGAACAATTCGACCATTATGAAAGTTGTTGCAATGTCCCCTTGGGGTCATCAGCAGACTAAATCACAGCACATTCTCAATGTCCGTTTACAAAAATGGCGCAGACATTGAAAGCTCACTTTAGGCGCGTGAAGTACAAACCATTGCGGAGATAAGCGGAACGTCCGCTTTGAGAACGAAAGCAACCCATTTGTGTAGTGCAACAGAATGTCTGCTACTAGCCACAAGTAGACTTAGCATTACCTATCAAGCATTCATGAATATCGTTTTCTACCCGGCACAGCAGGACAGCTTTTTCACGTCCATATCGAATGTCTGTGCAGCCAACTTTAATCCTTCAACGGTCGTGAGATATGGGAAAATCATTCCTGCCAAATCGGCATAGGTCATTCCTGTTTTTATGGCAAGTGCCGCAGTCTGGATACTGTCCGCCCCTTCCGGGGCAAGAATATGGGCACCTAATAACTTCCCTGAACCACTATCAGCGACTAACTTAATCAGTCCCCGTGTGTCACGGGCTGCAAGGGCGCGGGGTACGTTATCAAGGGATAACACGGAGGTTTTAACATCCAATCCACGGGAACTTGCTTCAGTCTCACTCAGTCCAACACTAGCAACTTGCGGATCGGTAAAAACCACAGCTGGCATGGCGGAGTTATCGTAAGATAATGAATTTCCATTCAGTGCGTTCTTTGCCGCTATCTTGGCGCCATACGCAGCCATATACACAAATTGATCTCGTCCCGTGACATCACCAACCGCATAAATACTCTCCTGCGTGGTACGCATGTTCATATCAGTCTTGATGGCATTTTGCTCCGTCAATTCAATACCTGCATTAGCAAGATTAAGGCCATAGGTATTGGGTGCCCTGCCAGTTGCAAGCAACACCTTCTCGGCTGTGATCATTGATGGACCACCGTCACTATGCAGGTGTAGCCGAACCCGATCGTCTCTAGCCTCAATTCTGTCATATCGAATGCCACTGATACTTTGAATGCCTTCATCCGCAAAAAACCCTGTCAGGGCCGCGCTGATCTCAGGTTCAGTTTCAGGTAATAAACCACGGCGGCTTACGATTGTGACATCAACACCTGCTCTGGAAAACATTTGGGCCAGTTCGCAACCGATATACCCAGCCCCTATGACCATAAGAGAGCTTGGAAGCGTTTCAAGGTCGAGGGCGGAGGTGCTGGTCAGGTACGGAACACCCTCAATGCCAGCTATGGGCGGCACTGATGGCCGAGAGCCAGTGGCAATGATTATGTTCGTAGCATCGAGCCTCTTGCCGTCGAGGGTTAAGCTGCCGTCTTCATCAAATTTGGCTTCGCCTTCAAGATAGGCCACTGAATTATAGGCGGGTAATAAATTATCATATTTTGCCTTGCGGAGGCTATCGACAAGTTCCTGCTTCTGGCGAATAACAGCTTGCCAGTCTGTAACAGATGCCGAAACATCAATTCCATTAAAGCGTCTGGCGGCATGAGCCGTGTGAAGCGTCTCGGTTGCCCTGATGAGCGTTTTTGACGGCACGCAACCGACGTTTACGCACGTTCCACCGATTGTCCCCTTACCAATCAAGGCAACTTGGGCACCTTCCTCAGCTGCTGTAATAGCTGCGGAAAATCCTGCAGACCCTGCACCTATAATAGCGAGATCATATCCACCGCTTTTCTTATCGGCAGTCGAACAACAGTATTCATCTTTTGTATTCACGATGTTTCCCCAGATACTTTTCCGCCATTCCTTCGGACTCGAATAAACCCGTAAACCACTATAAGCACAAAGACCGCTAATGCTGGCAGCAGTACGTAATCAAGCCAGCCAAGCCAAGCTGACAGTCCTACTACCCCAAGCACCACGACAAGGAATGGGGTAAAACAACAGATCGCCATGACAATCGACCCGATGATGCCAGTCCTTAAAATTGTTTTGTTTTTCACCTGTATCTCCTAATTATTAAAAGGCAGGACACTCTTATCATTCGCTTAAATGTTGCCCATACGTATAGTGGTTTCGCAGATGTGCCAGTTCCTGTGCTTCATCCAGTGATACACCGATAACGTCAGTTCGGTTCCCCGCCCACTGGCGAAAAGTATCTTCATCTGCAAAGAAGTTGACGTGATCGCAAAAAGCCCCACGCAGGTTCGCGCAACAGGCATCCCGGTCTGGAGCAACGATAGACATTACAGGCTTGGATGGATCGGTAGATGCAATCGCCGTTGGCGTCAGTTCAATTTTGATTTGCCGCTCTGTCGTTGGGCATATTGTCATGCAGGTTGCGGATTTCCCAAGTAACTGCGGCAGGAATAATGCATCGAAGACGCACCATGTATGTAATGTCTGGTCTTCAATCAAGAAGGTATGATTTGCTGGAGTTAGGCTCAAACCTCCAAATGCAACGATTGCGCTGTTTCGGTCAGTATCCATTGTTGACTTTGGTAACTCAGAAATAAAAGTGTTCACTACATTGACGGGTAAGTTCATATCATCAGCCAGGGCCGATTGCATAACTGGAAGACCAATGCTCAAGCGTCTGTATAGCGCCAGCGTAAGTGGTATAAGATGTTCTTCGCCTGAAAGAAAATGCCCTTCGCGCAAATAGCTTCGAAAC
This sequence comes from Alphaproteobacteria bacterium, assembly GCA_024279135.1. Lineage (GTDB taxonomy): Bacteria > Pseudomonadota > Alphaproteobacteria > Rhodospirillales > Casp-alpha2 > JABJOR01. The sequence goes on along the minus strand of JAJRRU010000010.1, from coordinate 12,520 downwards.
TCAACCTGCAAGTCAGTCGTCATCGTATTGTCTCTCATGGAAGGTATCGGGAATTTGGTACATCCGTTTTCAATCGTTGTCTTACTCGAAGTTTCATTAAGCCGATCACGACAACCACGGCGACAATGGCCAAGATTACTATTGACCCAGTGCTCATATCCGTCACCCAACCAAGTGCACCGGCAAAAAAGACCCCAATAATCGCGGGACCAAGTATGCAAAGGGCGCATATAGGTGCGACCGCAAGTAGGGCAACCATAATGGCGACGGGTTTCTCGCTCATGAGCCTGTTTCAATTTTGCGTACTGAAGACTGAAATCCAACATTAGCAGTTGCTTGCTGGATCGCTTCCAAAGTCGTTACTGTATCGTCGAAAATGACTGTTGCAGTGCGACCCTCAAAGGTAGCTGTTACATGCTTTACGCCGTCCACTTCCGATATGGCTGATTTGATGATGTATGGACAACTCGCACAATTCATTCCCGGCACGGAAAGTGTTGCTGTTTGTTCGCCAGCGAATGTATGCGATGAGACCATGAGCACCATAGAAAACACGGCAGTTGCGGCTATCTGTTTCATCATAAAAATCAATTCCTTTAATCCAGAATAAATGGCACGATGTAGGGCCATGCGAGCGCCAGCAAAATCAAAGCCGTTGAAAACCAGAGTGCCCCATTCACCATCCGATTGGGCAAAGGGCGGCTACAGGTTTCGCCATCAACGCAATCAGTCTTCGCAATGCGATAGACCAACCAATAACCATAGCCGAGAAACCCCAGTGTGATTACGATGAAGATTGGCTGGTAGGGAGAAAGTGCGGTTAGCTGCCCAATCCATGCACCACTGATTCCCAGTCCGAAAAGAACTAAAGGAAGAACACAGCACGATGATGCGGCTATAGCACCGAAAACACCTCCAAAAGCAATCCACCGTGTTTTTTTAATATCATCGCCAGTCTGGGGTTTTGAGGAAGCCTGAACAACCTGATCACTCATGAAATTTCTCGCTTAATTGTTAGAGCCGTACTAGTCTACGATCTGTAGTTACTACAGATGCAAGAGAAAAAGTTGAGGATAACTGAAAAAATGGAGACCAAAGGTTATGCAATCGGCGTAATGTCTCGTAAGACCGGAGTGAATATTGAGACCATTCGATATTACGAACGTTCAGAGATTCTTCCCAAACCCGACCGCACACCGGGTGGGAACCGACAATACAATCATGACCAGCTTAAACGGCTTACCTTTATCAAACGCTGTAGGGAACTGGGTTTCAGCATCGCCGAAATTCGTTCATTGTTTGAAATGGTTGATGGCCGGGATTTTACCTGTAGCGAAGTTCATGACATGACGGTCTCCCATCTAACGAACGTCAAAAAGAAAATGGCTGATCTAAAACGGATGGAGTTCACCTTAAAAAATATGGTAACAGAATGCAGCTCGGGTGATGTGCCAAACTGTCCGATCATTGATACACTGTTTGCAAATTAACTATTTCTAGAAAGCGAATTATTGTCAGCCTGTGTCATAAGTAGACTAAATTACAGGGCACAACCAATGTCTGCCCTTTGTTGCCATCTCAACTGGTCAACGCAACACATGCATTAAATTTTTCAGCTGGTGTTTCAAATTGCAATGTCTTTCTGGGTCGTTCGTTTAGCTGACGTGCTATCTTGTTGAGATGAACCTGCGAGTGTGCGGACAGATCAGTTCCCTTTGGGAGGTACTCTCTGAGTAGCCGGTTCGTATTCTCGTTGGAGCCGCGTTGCCACGGGCTTTGCGGATCGCAGAAGTAGACATCAATATCAGTTGCCAGTGTGAACTGCTTGTGGTCAGCAAGCTCTTTTCCCCGATCCCATGTGAGGGACTTGTAGAGTTCCCGTGGCAGCTTCTGCGATTGCTTTATCAAGGCCGATACAACACTTTGCGTATCCTTGTTAGTAACCTTGGCCAACATCACATAGCGCGTATGCCGTTCAACCAATGTTGCAATGTAACTGTTCTTTGAACCGCCAATAAGATCCCCTTCCCATTGACCGGGTACTGCCCGATCTTCAACCGAGGCCGGTCGTTCACGGATCGAGATCATATCCTTGATTTGTCCATGGTCACTGCCTTTCTGGGTGGCGTGTTTGGAGCGGCGGATCGTGCGCTTTGAACGCAGATATTGCTGCAACTCCTTCTTCAGCACGCCGCGTGCCTGAACAAACAGGCTTCGATAGATCGTCTCATGTGACACTTGATTATTCTCTTCGCCTGGATACATTCGCTTCAGCCAACCGGCAATCTGCTCCGGCGACCAATGAATTGTCAGCTTGTTTGATATAACACGTTGCAACAGTTTGTTCGTTGCCAGCTTACAAAGCTTCGGTCTCAGAGCCCGAACCCAGGCCAGGCTCTCAGCATCAACAGCACGGTATTTATCATAACCGCCGTTCCGACTGATATCACGACTGATGGTTGATGCGGGTCGACAGAGTTCTTGTGCAATTGAGCGTATGGAATGCAATGCCGCTATGCCAAGTGAAATCAATTCACGTTCATCAGGTGTCAGCGCCAACCGTGATCGCTTTCGCTTTGGTGGACGAATGCCACCCGTGCGAGAAAGTAACGGATAAATCGAAGATGAATCCCGATCAAACCCGCGACCTATGGAACTCATCGACTCGCCACGCTGCCAGCGATCCCATATCTCCGACCTTTGTTCACTCGTAAAATAGATTCGACGTCTGTAACTCATATCAACACTCCATCTTTTCATTAAAGATTAAAGTGTTGCGTCGACCTGTTGAGATCACCGTCATTAGCAGACATTTCCATAGGCGTTAACCGTAACTTGCTATTTTCGCCCGCAAGCCGCCCCAACCCAATTGAACGGGCCATCGTCGAACGGCTTGGTGGCTTCCTTTAACATTCGCTCGCAGTACCAATTACGTGCTGCCGCGCTAGCCTGCTCAAAGTTCATCACCAGGACACCATCGGCCTTGGTGAAGTCGTCCGCTTCGCCAATCCGTTGATCAGCGAACTGGTTTTTTACCAGTACGCAACGCGCAATCCAAATTCGCAGGGTTTCAGACCTGAAATATCCCAAGTGGCAATCGTTTTTGACCACCTGCCAATACGGATTGAGGCTATCAGGCAGTTTTGCCCGGACATCACGGTCCGCCAAAAGATTAACTCGCTGCGAGGGTGCCAATGCGCTCTCCAGGTTGAGGCTGGGATATTGACCGGAATTTCCCATGTATGAGTCTCCCAACCAGAAAAGTGTGACACGGATCGGCTTTATCAACAAGGATACTACTTCTTATGATCGTCTGAATGCCAATCCGGTCGATAGAGAACTGATTGACAGCTATTCCGATCTGAAACGGGCGCAACATCATAAATCAGATAAATTTTATTCACGATCTTAAAAGTTGATTGATGTGTTTGTCCGCTATGGTTCATAAGCAAATCAGATTACAGCATATTTTCAATGTTCATTTACAAAAATGGGGTAGGCAGTAAAAATTTACTTTAGGCGCATCAAGTACAAACCTTTGCGGCGGTAGCCCAGGCATCGGCACTGTTCCTAATTCAGCAGATGCCATAGCGCAGGGGTTTTTGTGCCGGATGAATTGAGGCCGCCACCGATAGCGGACAATATTCTGAACCGTCATTTACGCTCGCAATTGATCGGAGGCGTAAGATGTATTGTCATATTCGACAACTGTTCGCAATGAGCATAACCAGAAAACTTGATGGTCATATCTCGCTAGGTTTAAGATGCGGATCACTTAATCGATCAGAAAGCAACAAAGAATCAGACCATTATGCTGCGGCTTTTGATCAATATGGGCATAGATGTTTATGGGGCGATCAAGACTATCATGAAATATTCACAGCACACTGAATGGTCGGACCCGCATTCGTTTCTTGAACAATTAGTGGAACTGCCATGCGAACCGCGTGAGTTGGCAGATGCACTGGAGAATTTTATCATCCACCATGCTGCTGCGCGTTCACTAGATTTAGAAATTCCTCAATATGCAGAAACTGATCGTAACCTTCGAACCGTCGGGCGTTTATTAAAAACTGTTTTTGAACGTGATCATCGCCCGCTTACTGAACACAGGGAGCCTTCAGCTTATCTCTATGGGACGTGTCATGATTTTGCCTTGCTTGCCGTTAGCAGGCTTCGTTCTCATGGGTTTGATGCACGACTTCGTGTGGGTGTTGTCGATTATCTTGAGATTGGATATTGGGAGGACCACTGGCTGTGCGAATATTTTACCGGTGGAAAGTGGCACCTGTTCGATGCCCAGCTTGGCAATCGGGCTAGAAGTAGTTTTGGGATTGATTTCGACATCGGCCATGTACCGCGTCATCGATTCCGCTCTGGCTGTGAACTCTGGCTGGACATACGTTCTGGTAAAATCGACCCCGCAAAATGTGGTGTTTCTTTTGCCGGTATTCATGGTGAATGGTTCGCCGCTTCGAATGTTTTAAGAGACGTAGCAACTCTTGCGGTCATTGAACCTTTGCCGTGGGATAGTTGGGGCCCCGCCCGGGAAATTAACCGTAATAAAACTGTTCCCATAGAACGTCATGCTGATTTTGATGGTTTGGCAAATCAGTTCGTTGCTCCCCCTGCTTCACTTGATGCTGCCCGTTCTCTGATGGCACAATTTCCCTGGGCTGAACCCGGTGATACCGTTTTAAGTTTTGTCGATGGCGCTCTTGAGGAATGCTCTATTGTATGAATGTTGCGTCCGGGTATATGCAAATCTCTACATATCAGGTCACCCAAGTTACGTGACTTACTGTACTAAAAATTATTTTCGAGGTGCCGAGATCACACAATCTGGAGTGAAAAATTCCAACACCTTGTTTGCCTGCTAGTGTGGTGTTAACGTTATATTATTATAAAAGATTAGAATTGAAATCGGGCCGGATATGAATTATAGCGGTGACGATATTAAAGGGGTCTTCAGGAATTTATCTGTTCCTTTCTGGGCAGTACTGGTTTTCATTATCCTGACAATTTCCGGATTGGTTTTTGTCGCGACCCAGGGACAAAACCGGAATGCCATAGACGCATCCGTTCATCTTGCCCACGCAGCCATCGCAACAATGCAGCGTCACCTTTCAGATTTGACGGTTGAATATGGTTATTGGGATCAAGCCGTCGATAAACTGGTAACAAAACCTGATCTAGAATGGGCCGATGAAACTATCGGTCCCTATCTTGTCGAAACCTATAATATTTCATCCAGCTACGTATTAGGGGCGAACAATCAACTGGTTTACAGTTCTCTGCTTGGCGAGCGCATTGTCGATGACCCGCTTACGCGCTTCTCCGGCAGCCTAGAAATTCTGATTGCCAAGGCCCGTTCAGGTTCTCCTTCGGCGGCTCCAGAACCTGCGACGGGTATGCTTCAAGACACTGATGGGGTTTATCTGGCAGCCGTTGTCGTGCTGACAACATATTTTACCAAGGATGGCGAGGAAATTGATCAGGCAACGGAGTCCGTATTGGTGCTGACCCGGAAGCTGGATGACGATTTGTTGGGTGAGTTGGCGGAAGATTATCTGCTTCCTAATCTGCGAATTACGAGATCGCTGGACAATAATGTTATCGCCTCGGTTCCTCTTTTCGATACTGATAAATCACCCATCGGTTTTCTGGTCTGGGAACCGGATTTGCCCGGCACGCGTATTTTATCTGTGCTGATCCCCGGACTTGTCGGTGTTTTTATATTGATGGCGATAATGATATTCATCTTCATACGTCGGGAAAAAAAGTTTAGTCATCTACTGGTTCAGAATTCAAAATTATTAAAATCCACATTGGATTCAGTGGACCAGGGGATTGCCTCCTGGGACGATCAAAACCAGCTTTTGACATGGAACGCGAAGTGCGAAGACTTCTGGTATGTTCCTGAAGGTATTCGGGTGGGTATGAGTAAGCGGGAACTGTTAAGGCATATCGGGAGCCAGGGGGGATTGGGATTAGGAGATACTTTTGATGTAGCGGAAAAACGATTTCAGGAATTATTGCAGGAAGGGGCAAATTCTTCGGATGCATTCAACCTTCTCGATGGACGCCATATTACTTTGTATCGGTACCCTATGCCAAGCGGAGGTCATACGATTGTTTATACCGATGTGACAGAACGCCATAACTATGAAAACCAACTGAAATATACAAAAAAGCTCGCCGAGGAAGGAAACCGGGCAAAATCAGCATTTATTGCCAACATGAGCCATGAATTCCGCACACCGTTAAACGCGATCATCGGATTTTCAGAAATGATGTCCGAACACGTTTATGGTAAACTGGGCAGTGAAAAATATGAAGAATATTCAGTTGTGATAAATACAGCCGGACGGCATCTTCTCGAGCAAATAAATCAAGTCCTTGATATTTCAAAAATTGAAGTGGGAAAACTTTCTCTTGAATACTCACTTTTGAATATTGCTGAATTCATCAATTACTCAGCAAGGCTGGTTGAGCCTCAAGTTCGTACAAAGAAGCAAAATCTGGTTTTAGATATATCGCCAATTTGCCCACGTTGTATGTTGACGGTACAGTCATCAATCAGATTTTGCTGAACTTGCTTTCCAATGCTATTAAATTCACCCCTGAAAAAGGCAAGATTATTATTTCTGCCAAAATGAACGGTGGTAAGTTTTATCTTTCTATCGCCGATTCAGGGATTGGCATTAATAGTCGAATGCTGAAAATTGTTACAGAGCCTTTTATACAAGTGCCGGATGTTCAACAGCACTCGCAAAAAGGAACCGGGTTGGGGCTATCCATCGTGAAAGCACTTGTAAATGCCCTTGACGGAGAACTGGATATCCAAAGTGAAATCAATAAGGGAACGACAGTGACGGTAACACTTCCCATGAAAATCATTGAAAAGGGTTAAAGGGAGGACAATATTCATGGCTCAGAGACAGCAACAGACATTATGATCATCCAACCAGGGAGGTGAGATGAAACGTATTTTTTTCCTGTCTATCTTGTTCATATTCTGCGTTATCGCAGCCTCTGGTGTTGCCTTGGCAGAGAAACGTGTTGCCTTGGTTATTGGCAACAGCGCCTATGCATTCGCACCTCTGCCAAATCCCAGGAACGACGCAAAGCTAATGGCTCGTACGCTGAAGGACCTGGGCTTTGAAGTTATTGAAACCCTGGATGCTTCTCATCGGGAAATGAAGGTTGCCATTCGAAGTTTTGGTAAAAAGCTGGATGCCGCTGGCAAAGACGGCGTCGGCCTGTTTTTCTATGCCGGGCACGGCGTGCAGGTGAAGGGGGCAAATTACATCATTCCTGTTGATGCCGCCATAGAGACCGAGGGCGATGTGGATATCGAAGCCATCAATACCCAATCGGTTATGTCCATGATGGAGTATTCCGGCGCACGGTTAAGCTTTGTGATTCTGGACGCTTGCCGGAATAATCCGTTTAAGCGCAGCTTCCGTTCCGCCACGCGGGGGCTGGCCAAGATGGATGCTCCAACGGGGTCGCTGATCGCCTACGCCACGGGGCCGGGGGATGTTGCCGCTGATGGCGATGGGGCAAACAGTCCGTACACAAAAGCGCTTAGCAGGATGATGAAACAGCCCGGCATGCCTGTTGAGCGCATGTTTCGTGAAGTACGCAATTCCGTTCGAAACGAAACAGGTAATCAGCAAACACCGTGGGAAAGCTCGTCCTTAGTTGGCGGCGACTTTTTTTTCAAGCCAGGCAATACACCAACCGTACAAACAACTACAGGCGTGCCAATACCCACGCCCGCAATTCCAGCACCGGGTCAGTCAGCGGAAATGATGTTTTGGAGCAATATTCAAAACAGTGGCAAGGCCGTGATGTTTGAGGCCTATCTGGAACAATACCCCAACGGCGCATTCGCTCCACTAGCTCGAGCCAGGGTGCAGGAATTGAAAGAACCCGCTTCAAACAAGATTGTTAGCCTGCAAACGACTTCCAATCAGATAAAAATACCGCCTTCATCGACCTCACTTCCACCCATGGTGGCCAAGCTGCGAAAACGCCCCAAGACCGGAACATTTAAGAATGTTATACGCAAGGGCTATATATCATGTGGGGTCAGTACAGGTGTCCACGGGTTCTCGGCAACGGACCAACGAGGGGTTTGGTCTGGTCTGGACGTTGATTATTGCCGGGCCATAGCAACGGCAATATTTAACGATGCCGAAAAGGTGAGATTTACCCCGCTCTCTGCGAAAGTGCGGTTTACGGCTTTGCAATCGGGTGAGGTTGATATCCTGGCTCGTCATTCCTCGTGGACCATGTCGCGCGATACACGCTTGGGGCTTGATTTTGTCGGGCCAAATTTCATTGATGGTCAGGCCATTATGGTTCGACGGAGCCTTGGTGTACGAAGTGCGACAGAGCTGGATGGGGCGAGTGCCTGTATGATGTCGGGTACAACAACTCAATTGAATCTCGAAAATTATTTTCAGGCTCATGACATGATGCTCGCCCCCGTTATATTTGACACGTGGTCGGAGATAACCCGTGGATTTGTAGCGGGCCGGTGCGATATTCTATCCACCGATGGCAGCGGGCTTGCGGCCATGCGGGAAGGCATGCAAAACCCTGAAAATTATATAATCCTGCCGGAACGTCTCACATTAGAACCATTGTCGCCCATGGTGCGTCAGGGAGACGATATGTGGCGTTCATTTGTCCAAACCGTATTTGACGGGCTTCTACTTGCGGAAGAAAAAGGAATAACCCAACGAAATATTGCAATAAATAAAGCGTATCCTTTGATTGCCGCTTCACGAAAAATTGGTATCGCATTGGGTTTGCGCCCCGAATGGTTATCGAACGTCATTAAACAGGTCGGGAATTATGAGGATATTTATACCCGACACTTTGGCCCAGATGGGGTTCATATACCCAGGGGACTGAACACACTGGTTCGCAATGGAGGGTTGTTAATTGCAAATCGATTCGGGGAGATACAACTTTCTGAAATACCTGTCTCATCCGGCTCGCCTTCGATTAAATCCATTCGCAGCCACGGCCAATTACGATGTGGCATTGTAAACAACCCCGATGCTGCCCTTGTGAGTAAATTTAATGCAGAAACGGCAAGCCAGTCATTCGATCAGGAGACATGTGGAGCCGTATCATCCGCATTGTTTGGCCGAAGCAATGCGACCAAAATATTTTATGGTCGTTTAGAAAATCTTCTGCGAGACCTGGCAGTCGGAAATATCCATATGATTGCCTCGCCGGTTACTCGTGACACGTTCCTCGGTTTGTCTGGTTATGTGCAACCCGTCGTTAGCCTTGTTGATCTGGTTGACGATCAGGTTATTCCCAAAGGTCCTGTTATCGGTGGCGGGAATAATCAATTTAATAACCTGGTGAGGTGGTCGATTTTGGCTCGTACTGTACAGGACGAAATTGGCGGTAATCGAATTCTTCAAAATATAATTAAAAAACGCTCAGCCACATTGGGCAGGGATTTAGGTTTATCGGAGACATGGTATGGAAATATTCTGAGTTCCGTGGGGTCTCTGGAAGAAAGCCTGCGAGATAAAACCGCAAGCAACAGTACGTTGGCCCGCCTGAATGCGAGCTGGGGAAACGGTGGGGCTCAGTTTGCTCCGCCCTTGCGATGACGCGATACTTGATTATGGCTTCATATAACCTTTAACGGGAGCCGACATCATGACCCAGTCAAACCGCTTTGATTACATGAACCCGGGCGTGGCCGCCGGCCTGCCGCACTTTGAGATACCCCTGATCGTAGCGATGCTAGAGAATCTTGCCGCCTATGGCACCATTGTTACCGATTATGTGCACCACCACGTACCCATCACCCGGTGGCCCCATACAGGCTGGCGCCCGGTTGATCCGGGAACCAGCGATGAAGGTGGATACCGGGAAGGTGAATTCGAATTTACCTGGCGCGGTGATGTGTTGTTCGGTGAAAACAAAGCCGTGAATGACCAATATATTCTGGGTTGGTGCACAGCACCCGAAAATGCCCGGACCGATAACCTTGCGCCGGATCGTTCAAGATTCCTGATCTGGCATGCCAATCACCACCCGGACGGCGGGCAGTTGTTCTATCCACTGGATAACAAACCGTTTGTGGCCGCATTGGCCAATACCGGTGATGATATGAGGCCGCGGGACTGGGTGGCATTTTATTGTGACGGCAGCTTTGGTATTTGTCTCCACGCCGGGATCTGGCACGAGGCCATCACCCCGCTTGCACCGCAGGCCCGGTTTTATGATAAACAGGGCGCTGTACATGCCCGCATCAGTGCTGATTTTCCAAAGGAATTTGGCGTTCTGCTTTCCATGCCGCTGGTGTTGGATGATACGGAACAGAAATAATAGAACTGGTCTGGTCATTGATTTAAGATAATATCTCTCAACCATGACCTATGAAGACTATAACAAATTTTGCGACTCTCTTGCCGCAACAACCCATGTGGTTCAGTGGGGCGGCGCCCATGTGTGGAAAGTCGGTGGCAAGGTTTTTGCCATCGGTGGCTGGGGGGAAGATGGCCGCATCGGTATTACCTTCAAGGTTTCTGAAATTGCTTTTGAGGTTCTTCGGGAACAGCCCGGCCTGCGACCGGCACCTTATCTGGCATCCCGCGGTATGAAGTGGATACAGCATTTTGACGAGCCGGGTTTATCCGACGAGGGCTTGCGTGAACATATCGAGACCTCTCACTATATCGTCTCGCTGGGCCTGACAAAGAAGAAACAGAAAGAATTAAAACTGAATGCCTTTGCGGTAAATACATCGTCTTAAAAATCCGACAGCATTACCCCGGACGTCTGCTTTGATTGTGAGGCTGTTGGCCCCATCATTGCTGTGTTCCTCCCTAAAACCACTAAGAAAAGGGAAACCACATTCGACCTGCTGACAACAGAATTCTTAAACAGTCTCTGCCAGAAAGAGACATGAGGCATTGATTGTTTATCTCTGGAACCGTCATTATTTAATGCCCTCATCAATAGCAAGTTATGAAACCAGTTCTGAATTAGTTTGCTATTGATAGTTTTAACTCCTATTATTTATACACTCTATAAGCGCATTTAAATATCGCCTAATTATAGGTGATGAAATTTATGTTTAGGGGGAAACATCATGAACGTTCTTAACAACATCCGAATAGGCTTTCAAATTAGCATCATTGCAGGTCTTGCTATGATTGGTTTTATAATTGTTGGCATATTTTATTACAACAGTTCGGTGACACAAAATGAGCTACTGGAAGAACAGAATAATGCGTCACAAGCGGCAAATCTTGCGCTTGAGCTCCAGTACGATTTAACCAATGCTAAGTTACATGAAACCGAATTCCTTCTTAAACTAACCATGGATAAAGTTGAGGCGCATAAGGCTACTCTCGATGAGGCGATTCCCCAGATTGACGATTTAATGAAGTTCCATGATGAGCAGAAGATGCTTGATCTGTTGGTGGAGATTAAGGAAGATTTCTCCGCCTACGCCAAACAGTTCTATGAAGTTGTCGATGACAAAACCGTCATTGGTTTAACCCAAAGCGATGGCCTGCAAGCCGAAATGTCCACCGCCGTCGATAAGGTCGAGGAAATTATTGAAACAAACGAAGCTGTAGTGCTTGACGAAATCCTCGCACAAATGCGACGCGGCGAGAAAGACTTTCTGTTGACATCAGACCCAGCTCACATTGCTAATATGGATATACTAATGACGGCCTTTGATGACCAGTTGGCAAAAACAACAGCAATCCCCGAATATTTAAAGGCTGATATCGAGGCCGGGTTTAATCTCTACTTTGCCAAATTTACGGCGATTTCGGGCTTGATGATGGAAGTCCATCAAGATGAAATTGTAATGGCTGGTATGTATACAGAGGTGCTTCCTCAATTAGGTGAGTTGGTTGCTGATAGCCAGGCGGATTTAAATGACGCCATAGCGGAAATGAATGCGAATTCTGATGATACCCTGGTTTTGATTCTCGGCGTTATGTTCGTGGTCACCACAGTCGTATTTGGTTTGGCTTTATTGATTGGCCGTGCCATTTCAAGCCCTATCGGTCACATGGTAGAAGCCATGACGACACTGGCCGACGGTAACCTGGACGTTGACATTCCAGCTAAGGATCACAAAAACGAAATTGGAGATATGGCTTCTGCCGTTGAGATATTCAAGGACAATGCCATTGATAACAAACGTCTTGCCGAGGAAGCCGAAATCCAGTCCAAGCGCATGTTGGAAAGCGAAGAACGCGAACGAAAGGAAACTGCCGAGCGAGAAATGAAGGAACGCGAGGCCGCAGAACGTCGCAGAGTGGAAGCCGAAGAAGAACAGCGTCGAATGATGAATGAGATGGCTGATAAATTTGAATCGAATGTAGGGGGCGTGGTTGAAGCTGTATCTTCTGCAGCGACACAAGCCAATGCTTCGGCTCAGTCCATGTCCTCCATTTCCGAGGAAACCAATACGCAGGCTACCACGGTGGCTGCGGCCGCCGAACAGGCCAGT
>JAJRRU010000009.1 GCA_024279135.1 Alphaproteobacteria bacterium | reverse complement strand
CCGCCACCATTTTCATGGCGGATGTGATCTTCTGCGTTGATTTAACGCTTTCGATCCTGACTTTTAGGTCTTTTAGATTAGGCATCGGTTTTTAAGTCCGGCTGTTATCACGAAAGCCTTCTCAGGCCATGGTCTATTCAAAAGTCGTCTATGCAAAAGTCTTAGTAAAGTCATCGAGGAAACTTCTGAGCTTGCCATCTGAGTCATCTGAAATGGCTTTGTCGGTCTTGATGGCGGTAAGAATATCGCTACCTTTGGACCGAATTGCCGACAGAAACTGTTGCTCATAACGGGTCACATCGGAAACATTAACGCCATCCAGAAAGCCCTGCACACCGGCAAAAATCACGGCGACCTGTTCTTCGACGGCCATGGGCTGGTACTGGGGCTGTTTCAGCAGTTCCGTCAACCGCGCGCCACGAGCCAGCAATTTCTGGGTCGAAGCATCAAGATCCGAGGCAAACTGGGCAAATGCTGCCATTTCACGGTACTGGGCAAGTTCCAGCTTGATGGAACCGGAAACCTGTTTCATGGACTTGACCTGAGCCGCAGAACCCACACGGCTAACCGACAGACCAACATTCACAGCCGGGCGGATGCCTTTGTAAAAAAGTTCTGTTTCCAGGAAAATCTGACCATCGGTGATGGAAATCACGTTGGTCGGAATATAGGCAGACACGTCACCGGCCTGGGTTTCGATAACCGGCAATGCGGTCAGTGAGCCATTTCCAGCATCGTCGCCCATCTTGGCGGCGCGTTCCAGCAGCCGTGAATGCAGATAGAAAACATCACCGGGATAGGCTTCGCGTCCGGGCGGACGACGCAGCAACAATGACATCTGACGATAGGCCACGGCCTGTTTGGAAAGATCATCATAGAAAATAACCGCGTGGCGGCCACTATCACGGAAAAATTCGCCCATAGCGCAACCCGAATAAGGTGCCAGGAACTGCAATGGGGCCGGATCAGACGCCGTGGCAGCAACCACGATCGAATATTTCATGGCATCGTAGTCATCTAGGGTTTTCACCAACTGGGCAACTGTCGAGCGTTTCTGTCCGACGGCGACATAAATGCAATAAAGCTTCTCGCTTTCGTCATCGCCTTCGTTGGCTTTTTTCTGATTGATGATGGTATCGATAATAACGGCAGTCTTGCCGGTCTGACGATCACCAATAATCAATTCGCGCTGACCACGACCAACCGGGATCAGGCAATCAATAGCCTTCAGGCCGGTCTGCACGGGCTCATGCACGGATTTACGGGGGATGATGCCCGGTGCCTTGACCTCAACACGGGTCCGCGTGACATCTTCGATAGGCCCCTTGCCGTCAATGGGATTGCCCAGGCCGTCAACAACACGTCCCAACATACCCATGCCGACGGGCACATCCACGATGGCGCCGGTCCGTTTGACCGTATCGCCTTCCTTGATGGTCCTGTCATCGCCAAAAATAACGATACCCACGTTATCGGCTTCAAGGTTGAGCGCCATCCCTTTGATGCCGCCCGGAAATTCAACCATTTCACCGGCCTGAACCTGATCAAGTCCATATACACGGGCAATACCGTCACCGACGGACAGTACTTGACCAACTTCCGCAACTTCGGCTTCGGTGCCGAAATTAGCGATTTGTTCCTTCAGGATGGCGGAAACTTCCGCAGCCTGGATTTTCATTATCCAATCCCTTTCATGGCGAGGCGAAGCTGTTGAAGCTTCGTTCGTAACGAGCTATCGACCATCTGTGAGCCGACCTTGACGATCAGACCACCGAGTAAGCCGGAGTCAACTTTTGCATCGACGGTGACATCAGTGCCAACCGCCTTCTTGAGGGCATCTTGCAATGCCGCCGTTTGTTGTTCTGTAAGAGGTTTAGCCGAGACAACCTCGGCTGTGGTTTCACCCCTGTAATCGGCTAAAATAGCCTGATAGGCCCGGATAATACCTGATAGGACGGCAATCCGACGATGTTCGGCGACCACGCCGAGAAAATTCTGTGTCAAAACATGCATGCCGGACTTGTCTGCTATGGCAAGCAAGGCATTTTTTTGTTCACTACGCGAGACCACAGGCGAGCGAACCATGCGGCGCAGGTCATCGTTTTGTGTGATCATGGTATGGAGTGAAGCGAGATCGTCTGCTACGGCGTCCAGCGCCTTGTCTGTCTTTGCCAGATCAAATAGCGCAACGGCGTATCGCCCAGTCAATCCTGTCGTTTGTGCCGTCAACTGGAACCCCTCTCCGTAACTTATCTCGTCTGTTTAAGTCTTGGCTGAAAATTTCTTTTCACAAGCCCCCGTCTTCCCCACATCTTCATGATGATCACCCGGAGCGAGGGTTTGTTACCATACTCAATTGTGGCTTTCAAGCGCACAAAGCATGTTTTTGCGCATTAAAAATGTCAACTATTTTCAAGATTACAGAAAACTATAAGGATCAACATCAATTTGCACTTTGACAGTACCGGGAATAGAGGATTGAGCAAGCCATTTTTTGAGTATTGATTGCAGGGAAACGCCCTTGTGTGTTTTCAGTAACAACCGGCGGCGATGCCTGCCGCGGAGCAAGGCTATAGGGGCCGGAGCCGGGCCGAGCACGGACATGGTTTTTCCATGAGGCGCGGTCCTGCTCAGGACCCGGGCCGCTTGATCAACCGCCGCTTCGTTCTTGCCCGATATGATCAATGCGGCAAGCCTTCCAAAGGGTGGCATACCGGTTAACTGGCGAGCTTTGATCTCGATGTCCATAAAGCCCGTACGGTCGGTTGTTAACAATGCCTGCATGACAGGATGATCCGGCAACCAGGTCTGCACCAGAACACGGCCCGGACGTTCCTCACGACCGGCCCGCCCGGCGACCTGATAAAGCAACTGATAAGTCCGCTCGGCAGCCCGTAAGTCCCCGCCGGACAGTCCCAGGTCTGCATCAATAACCCCGACCAGTGTCAGCTTGGGAAAATGATAGCCCTTGGCGACGACCTGGGTGCCGATGATCACGTCCACCTCATGGTTTTCGATCGAGCGCACCAGGGCCTCGGTGGCTCGGGGTCCGACCAATGTATCGCTGGCCGCAATGGTATAACGAATATCTGGAAACAGGGCCTCAAGCTCTTCGGCCAGGCGCTCGACACCGGGGCCACAAGCGGCAAACCGTCCCTCTGCCTGACACTCCGGACAGACTTTAGGCAAAGGCGGACTGAAACCACAATGATGACATTGCAGCCGCGAGCGGCAACGGTGTTCGACCAGCCATGCCGTACAGTTGGGGCATTTCAGCCGGTAACCACAACCCCGGCACAGGGTCAGCGGAGCGTAGCCACGCCGGTTCAGAAACAACATGGCCTGTTCGCCATCATCCAGCGCCCGGGCCAGCGCCTGTTTCAGAGTTGGCGATATCCATTGCCCATTGGGCAATCCTTCGTCACACATCCTGACCAGCGAGACCTGGGGCATGACCGCGCGACCGTGACGTTCAGCCAGATGCAAGGCATGATACCGGCCATCACGGATATTGATGACCGTCTCCAGGCACGGTGTAGCCGATGCCAGCACGATGGGAAAATTGCCGATACGGGCGCGCACCACGGCCATATCACGGGCATTATAAATCACACCTTCTTCCTGTTTATAGGCCGCGTCGTGCTCCTCATCGGCCACAATCAACCCCAGATCCGGGTAAGGCAGGAACAGGGCCGATCGGGCACCGACCAGCACCAAGGGGCCGCCCCGGGCAACCCGGCGCCAGATCTCGCGGCGTTTGGCCGGGCTCAGGTCCGAATGCCATTCCAGCGGCAATACACCAAACCGGGCCTTGAAGCGTGTTCGCCACTGGGCACCCAGAGCAATCTCGGGCAATAATACCAGGGCTTGTTTGCGCTTGCGCAGGACCTGTGCAATGGCTTCAAAATAAACCTCCGTTTTGCCGGAACCGGGCACACCATCGAGCACATGAACGCCGAATTCAGCGGTTGTTTTTCCGCCGTTTTCAACATTATTTCCCACGTTATTTCTCACGTCATTTCCAACGGCAACAACCAGGACGTCAGCCGCCTCTTGCTGGGATTTCGAGAGCGTATAACCAGGGGCTTCAGGATTTGGCCCGTCATGTGCGTTTTCAGGCTCCCCGGATAGACTGACCCGCTCAAGCACCCCGATGTCGGCCAGACCTTTGATAACCCCGACACTCACACCAGCTTGCCGGGCAATCAGGGTCGGTGGTCTGGGTGGTCCCCCCCTTAAGACTTCAATGACCCGCTCGCGGGCCGGTGTTGCTTTAAAATCAACCGGATTTTTACTCAGGCCATAGGCTTTCACTGGCTTGGGCGGTTGCAGGGCACCCGGAACGCTCATCACCATGCGCAACACCGCACCGGTCGGGGCCAGGGTATAGCCAGCGACCCAGTCGACAAACCGGGCCGAGTCGTGCGGCAAACATGGCGTATCAAGCATGGCAAGGACGGTCTTCATCTTATGCAGGGGCACCGAATCCCTGCCCGGCCCCCACACCACGCCGCTGGAAATGTTAGAGCCCAATGGAACCGTAACGAAGTCACCGACTTTCAGGACCATGCCATCGGCCACCAGATAATCATAACATCCAGCCAGTGGCAGGGGCAGCAACACGGCGACACGATCAGCCCCGACGTAGCGGGTTTCTTCGATTTCCAGGCTGTTATGCAACTTGTCCATAGGGTGTACTTTAACGCTTCTGGCGCGGTGGTCGAGTAGGTTTGCCGAGCCAGCCAGGCAGCCACACAATTACGGGGCATGACAACAGGGCTGGTGGGGGTGTATATCTTGAT
Source organism: Alphaproteobacteria bacterium (assembly GCA_024279135.1). Taxonomy (GTDB): domain Bacteria; phylum Pseudomonadota; class Alphaproteobacteria; order Rhodospirillales; family Casp-alpha2; genus JABJOR01. Next base: position 164,480 of record JAJRRU010000009.1, on the reverse strand, counting down.
TCGCAAGGTTACATCAAGGTGATGACAGATGACAGATCAAGACAATAAACAGGTGGTCGACTTACCCCCGGCAAAAATCGATCCGGAAAATGCAGGAACCGATGAAGACGATCAGGCGACACTGAACGAAAGTGCCGTCATTCGGTACCTCTTGACGAATCCGCAATTCCTGACAGACCACATTGAAATCCTGCGACGTCTGGTCCCGCGCGAAGAGTGGAGCGGCGAGGCCGTCGTCGATTTACAATCCATCATGATGGACCGCTCACAGGAAGCCGTTAATGATCTGCGCTCCGCCACACGCAGCGTTATTGAAACTAGCCGAAACAACATGTCCATCCAGTCACGTTGCCATGCCGCAGTAATCGCCATCGTGGAGACCGAAACTTTTGACGAGGTCATGCAAGTGGTCAGCGAAGACTGGCCGGCCATTCTGAATGTGGATGTGGTAACGCTGGGCTTTGAATTTACCCAGGTGCCGTTGCCAGCCATGCTCAATCCGCACGTTCGCAAACTGCCACTGGGCACGACACGACAATTGCTTGGGGCGGACATGAATGTCCGGCTGTTTGGTGACATCATTGATGATGGTACCTTGTTTGGCGAGGCTTCCGGTATTGCCCATTCTGCTGCACTGGCACGCATTGATACCGGATTTGAATTACCGCCGGGCTTGCTTTCGCTAGGCGCACGCGATGACACATTCAAGCCTGAACAGGGCACAGAACTGCTTGCCTTCCTGGCCTGTATCCTGACTGTGACTGTCCAGCGATGCTTGACCCGCAGAGGCTGATCAAGGATCTGGCAGGCGAACCAGCGGTGTGCCGGGCCGCACAGGGCTGGCATGACTGGTTGGCTCACGAGCGCCGCCTGTCGGCTCATACCATCGATGGTTATATACGCGACGTGGCTGAGTTCCTGGAATTCATGGCCAACTATCAGGGTTTTGTACCGGGCCTGAGGGATCTGGCCGACTTGCAACGGATAGATTTCCGCAGCTATCTGGCCAGACGCGAAGACCGTCTTATGGCGCGCACATCAACGGCGCGGGCAATATCATCCTTAAAAAGCTTCTTCCGGTTCCTGGAAAATCGTGGCCTTGCCAGTAATGTTGCCATCGGTAATGTACGACCGCCCAAAAAACCCCGAACCGTGCCCAGGGCGCTTGATCAGACGGACGCCCTGGACGTGGTCAGCAAGGTCGCCGGGATGGCCACACAGCCCTGGGTCGGCAAACGCAATTCCGCCGTGATCCTGATGCTCTACGGCTGTGGGATGCGGCTTGGCGAAGCTTTGGGCCTGAACCGCCAGGATATGCCCCGTGACGGCATGTTGCGCGTCTTTGGCAAGGGTAACAAGGAACGTCTGGTCCCGGTACTGCCCATGGTCGCCGAGGCGCTAAGCGATTATATTGACCACTGCCCGTTTGACGAAGGCCCGGATGGGCCCATGTTTTTCGGGGTCAGGGGGCGCAGATTAGGCGCGCGCGTTATTCAGGAATGCATGGCGAGCCTGCGGGCAGTTCTGGGTTTGCCGGAAACCGCAACACCCCACGCCCTGCGTCACAGCTTTGCGACACATTTACTGGCCGCAGGCGGCGATCTGCGGACCATTCAGGAATTACTGGGCCATGCCTCGTTATCATCCACCCAACGTTATACCGAGGTCGATGCCGCCGGCATACAGGCGGTCTACGCCACTACCCATCCGCGGGCCAGAAAAACAATTGATCGTAAGAACTAATAAACCGGTGATAAAATTAATCCTGTCGAATGCCCTGACAAAAAAGACCCTTCGCCGGGGTATCATTGTTGCCACTGTTGTGGGTAGTTTTTTGTTACTTATCAATCAGGGCCCGGCGCTGGTGGAGGGCACATATCCTGCGCTATGGCAGGTGATTTTGACCTATCTGGTGCCCTTTCTGGTTTCGGTCCTCAGCAGCGCCCTGACCGATACACACAATGCCGGAAATTCCGGTTAAAGCCTATTTCGCCGCAGGCTTATCGACCATGCGCATGAGCAACGGTCCGATCATGCAAATGGCACCTATGGCTATGAAAGCCGTCGTCCACGACGTCGGGCTTAACCCCTCGCCGCTAAAATCGAGCACCGCACCGAACACCACCGGACCGAGGAATGATCCGGTAAAACCGATGGACGAATGAACCGCCATGGTGGCGCCCAGATAACCCGGTGGAGCGGCGTCCACCACACCGGATGTCAGGGCCGATGAGTCTGCCGTAATGGTTATTGCATAGAGACACATAAACCCGATTACCCACCACAGCGACCAATTGACAGAAAGCCCGGTCAGGGCGGCAACAACGGCGGAGAGCACCATTATGACGAAAATCCAGCGATGACGCCCGACTTTCAAGGCAAATTCGTTGCCCAGAATACTGGCCGGAACCCCGAACAGGTTGATGATGGCGGCCATGGCCACGATGGAAAGCGGCAAGCTGGTCAGGGTATCGATACTGGCGGCATAAATCAGAAAAGCCACCGTCCAGGCCCGGAAGGCAAACAGTTCAAAATTATGGATCGTATAACCCAATACAAACGCCATGGCCTGGCGACAACGCAGCACAGGACGCAAATCAAGCACATGGGTAGACGGGATGTGGGAGCCCAGCTCGCTGGACTTAATACGCGGCACAAGGCATACCGTCAGCACAAATGCCGCCACGGAACCCAGACAGAGCAAGGCAAACGCCGTGCGCCAGTCGCTCAGATCGGTGAGATATCCGGTGGCCACAATGGATAACGAGGAACCGATACCAAAACTCGAGGTGTAAAATGCAATGGCTCGGCTTTTTTTAGGTCCATGCAGGAAATCGCTGAGCATCTTCAAGCCCGGCATATAAGTTCCCGCCAAGCCAACACCGGCGAGGGTTCGAAAGATCATGGCCGTCCAGAAACCTTCGGCAAATACTGCAAATCCGATAATGGCCAGCCCGGAAATAACCGTACTGGCGAGATAGATATCACGAGGTGCCACCCGATCCGTCAGACTGGTCAGGATAATCACCGCGACAACGTACCCGGCGAAATAGATCCCGGTGATCCAACCGGCACCGGTATTGCTGATCCCCCATTCGGAAAAAAACTGGGGCAGCAGTGTGGGGAACGCGGCAAACCCCGCCATGCCGAGAATTTCGGCCAGACAGATTAATACCGTAATCTTGACCATGGATGGTTGACTTTTCATGGCCGGGTTTATTCCGTAACCGCCGTGATGATTGCCCAGCATCGATGAGGCACAGGCATCGGGTCTTGCGGATATTCCTGTTCCAGCATTTTCTTGGAATGATCCAGCCTGGTTACCCGCGCCGAGGATTGGGGAAAGCCTGCCCGGTGTTGAGCATAGTCGTCGGCTGGATTGCCAAAATCCGCCTGAAAGCCCTGTTGAGATTTTTTATCCGGCAAAACACGGACCTCCGTCACGCTATCACTACAGACAGATCACATATGGATAGCACGTCCGCCAACGGCCAGTGCGGCTTCCTTGACCGCCTCGCTAAGTCCGGGATGACCATGACAGATCCGCGCGATATCCTCGGCTGATGCGCCCAGTTCCATGCCGACGACGATTTCCTGTATCAGGTCTCCGGCCGCCGGGCCGATAATATGGGCACCCAGAATGGAATCTGTTTCCACGTCAGCGAGAATTTTTACGAACCCATCGGTGTCGGCAATTGCCCGTGCGCGGCTGTTGGCCGTGAAGGGAAATTTACCCACGCGGTAAGCCGTCCCGGCTTCTTTGAGTTGTTCTTCGGTTTTGCCAAGGGCGGCGACCTCTGGCCAGGTATAGACGATGCCCGGGATGGTGTTGTAGTCCACATGCCCAGCCTCACCTGCGAGGATTTCGGCACACGCCATACCTTCGTCTTCGGCCTTGTGGGCCAGCATAACACCGCCGATCACATCACCGATGGCGAAGATGCCCGCCACATTGGTCTGGAAATTCTCATCCACGGTAATAAACCCATGGCCGTCCACCTCGACCCCGGCTTTTTTCAAGCCAAGATTACCCGTATAGGGTCTGCGGCCAATGGCGAGCAACACCACATCGGCCTTCAGGGTTTCAGTTTTGCCTTTTGTCTTGACCGATTCCACACTGAGCGCCACGCCGGTACGACTGACCTTTGCACCGGTAACCTTAGTGGAAAGCTTAAGCGTCATGCCCTGTTTCTTAAAGGTTCGTGCCATGGTTTTGGAGACTTCCCCATCCATACCCGGCATGACCGTAGGCAGGAACTCGACCACAGTGACCTGGGTTCCCAGACGACGCCAGACGGAACCCATTTCCAATCCGATCACCCCGGCCCCGATAACGATCATGGTTTTGGGAACCTTGCCGAGCGCCAGAGCGCCGGTCGAGGTAACGATCTTTTTTTCATCCACTTCCACACCCTTGAGCGGAGCGGAGTCCGATCCGGTGGCGATGAGAATATCCTTGGTTTCAAGGATGATTTTCCGCGCACCCTTTTTGGGTGGCTTGACGGTCACCTGACCGGCTTTGGCAATGCTGGCTTCGCCGACAATATAATCGACCTTGTTTTTCTTGAGCAGGAACTCAATGCCTTTGGTAAGGTCTTCGACCACTTTATCCTTGCGCGCCATCATGGTCTTCAGATCAACACTCAGCCCCGTCGTCTTGATACCGTGAACGGCAAACTCATGGTTTGCCACCTCATAGTGGTGGGAAGACTGCAACAATGCCTTTGACGGGATACAACCCACATTCAAACACGTACCACCGAGTGAACCACGCTTATCCACACACGCCGTCTTCAAGCCAAGTTGTGCGGCGCGGATTGCCGCTACATATCCACCCGGTCCGCCACCAATGACGATTAAATCGTAGGAATCGCTCATGATTTTCCCTTTTGAATTTCTAGATTAAACATCGAGCAGAATGCGCTGTGGATCCTCGATATATTCGCGGATACGAACCAGGAACGATACGGCCTCGCGACCATCGATAATACGGTGGTCATAGGTCAACGCCAGATACATCATGGGGCGGATTTCGATGGAATCACCGACAACTACAGGGCGCTTCTGGATTTTATGCATACCCAAAATACCAGATTGTGGTGCATTGAGGATCGGCATGGACATCAGCGAGCCAAACACCCCGCCATTGGAAATGGTAAACGTACCGCCACCCATTTCGTCGATAGTCAGCTTGCCATCGCGAGCCCGGCGACCGAAATCGGCGATCTTGGTTTCCGTATCGACGAAGCTCATCTCATCGGCATCTTTCAAAACCGGTACCACCAGACCGTTAGGCGAGCCAACGGCTACGCCGATATTATAATAGTTTTTGTAGATGATATCGGTGCCATGGATTTCGCCATTGACCGCCGGCCATTCTTTCAGAGCGTTGACACAGGCGCGCACGAAAATCGACATGAAACCCAGCCGCACGCCATGTTTTTTCTCGAAACTTTCCCTGTACTGGGCACGCAGATCCATAGCGGCCTGCATGTCGACCTCATTCCAGGTGGTCAGCATGGCCGCCGTATTCTGGGCGGTTTTCAGGCGTCCGGCGATAACCCGGCGCAATCTGGTCATGGGGACGATTTCTTCGCGCGGATCAACCGGGCGCGGCGGCAACTCTTTTGGGGCGGCTGGCACATTGGCCGCAATCGGTGTCGCCGGTATTTTGCCCTGTAAATGACGATGGATATCGCCTTTCATCAAGCGTCCGCTCGGTCCGGTCGCCTTAACGGAAGCCGGGTCCAGATTATGTTCCGTGACCAGCTTGTGCACAGACGGCGACAGGTGAACATGACTGCCTGCGGCGGGAACTGGCGCAGGGGCCGGGGTTTGTGCCGGTGCAGGGGCTGGTGCAGAAACTGCGGCGGGTGCAGGGGCCGGGGCTGGTGCCGGGGTGGCAGCGGGAGCGGGCGCAGCTTCAGGCGCCGGTTTTGCCTCGGGCGGCGCGGCACTACCCACCGCACCTTCATCAATCATACACAACAAGGCCCCGACGACCACATCGGTGCCCTCCTCGACCACTATACTGCTCAACGCTCCGGCGACCGGCGCATTGACCTCCAGGGTTACCTTGTCGGTTTCCAGTTCGACAAGCGGTTCGTCGACGCTTACGGCACTGCCGACATCCTTCAGCCATTTTGCGACGGTGGCTTCCGATACGGATTCACCGAGAACTGGAACTTTGACTTCTACGACCATGTGGTCCTCCGGTTAATTTTACCTTCATAGCGGGTAGATATTTATGAATTACGTGTGGTTTTTCGAACGGCTCTGCGAACCGGTTTTTTAGATTTAAAGCTCAGGGCTTCATCCACCAGGGCGGCTTGTTCCTGTTTGTGTATCTTACCGGAACCGGTCGCTGGCGACGCCGCGGCAACGCGTCCCACATACGTGATGCGTTCATCTCCGCGCCCCATGTATTCCAAAGTATCATCCAGCGGTTCCCGGATATAATTCCAGCACCCCATATTGCGGGGTTCTTCCTGGCACCACACAATGGAGGCATTGGTGAAGCGGTTAAGCTCATCACCCAACGGGCCGGTGGCAAAAGGATAAAGCTGTTCCAGACGCAGGATATAGGTATCCATGTCGCCCCGTTTGTCGCGTTCTTCAAGCAGGTCATAATAAACCTTGCCCGTACACAGCACGACATGTTTGATTTTCTTGTCGCTAACCAATGTGCCTTTGCGTTGGCCGTCATCCCACAAGAAGCGGTGGAATGTAGAACCTTCGGCCATGTCGTCGAGATCTGAAACACACAATTTGTGACGGAGCAGGGATTTCGGCGTCATCAAGATCAAGGGTTTGCGGAAGTCTCGCATGACCTGACGGCGCAGAACATGGAAATAGTTGGCCGGGGTGGTACAATTACAGACCTGCATATTATCCTCTGCGCATAATTGCAAATAGCGTTCAAGCCGGGCGGAACTATGTTCCGGTCCCTGACCTTCAAAGCCATGGGGTAGCATCATGACCAGCCCGGACATGCGCAGCCATTTTGATTCCGCCGAGGCGATGAACTGGTCAATGATCACTTGCGCGCCGTTAGCGAAATCACCAAACTGGCCTTCCCAGCAAATCAGCATCTGCGGTTCGGCCATTGAATAGCCGTACTCGAAGCCAAGCACACCGGCTTCCGATAAGGGGCTATCGATAACCTCAAAGGGGCCTTGTCCGAATTGCAGATTATTCAACGGGATATAACGCTCCTCGTTTTCCTGATCGGTCAGCACACAATGACGTTGTGAAAACGTACCGCGTCCTGAATCCTGACCAGACAGTCGAACCGGATGACCATCCAGCAACAAAGTCCCGAAGGCCAGTGCCTCAGCCGTGGCCCAGTCAATACCCTGCCCGGTTTCAATCATCTGCCGCTTGTTGTTCAACTGGCGAACGATCTTGGAGTGAGCGTTAAAATTATCCGGCACCCGGGTCAAAGACATGCCAACGGATTTCAGACGGTCTTCGGGCACCGAGGTATTGCCCCGGCGGGCTTCTCCTGAAGCGGCACTAATGCCTTCCCAGGAACCTTCCAGCCAATCTGCGGTATTTGATTTGTAATCGGTCGAGGCCTCGAAAGCTGCATCAAGGGTGCTGCGAACCTCACCCAGAATATCGTCGGAATCCTGCTGGCTCAACACACCCTGACTGACCAGTTTATTGGCATATATTTCACGGGTCGTGGGATGGGTGGCAATTTTCTTGTACATACCGGGTTGGGTGAACATGGGCTCATCACCCTCGTTGTGCCCGTGTCGACGATAGCAGATCATATCAATCACCACGTCTTTTTTGAACCGCTGGCGGTATTCGATGGCCATACGGGCGACGTGGACCACGGCTTCCGGGTCATCGGCGTTGACGTGAAAGATAGGGGCTGCAACAATTTTGGCCACATCGGAACAATAGGGCGAGGATCGTGAAAAACGCGGGGCCGTTGTGAACCCGATCTGGTTATTGACCACAAAATGTATGGTGCCGCCGGTGCGATATCCACGCAAATGCGACAGATCGAGGGTTTCTGCGACCAACCCCTGGCCGGAAAATGCCGCGTCGCCATGCATCAACAATCCCATGACTTTCCCACGATCGGGATCGTTTTGCTGGCGTTGTTTGGCGCGCACCTTGCCCAGTACAACGGTATTCACCGCTTCCAGATGAGATGGATTTGCCGTCAGCGACAGGTGCACCGTGCGACCGTCAAAAACCCGGTCTGCCGATGTGCCAAGGTGATATTTCACATCACCGGAACCCTGAACATCATCAGGGTGGGCAATATTGCCTTGGAATTCAGCGAAAATTGCCTGAAAGGGTTTGGACATAATATTGGCCAGAACGTTCAGGCGGCCACGATGTGGCATACCGATAACGACTTCTTCCAGACCAAGCTGGCTGCCGCGCTTTAATATTTGTTCCAGCGCCGGCACCAGGCTTTCGCCACCATCCAGACCAAAGCGTTTGGTGCCCGTAAATTTCTTGTCCAGATAATGCTCAAATCCTTCGGTCTCAGACAGCCGCTGTAAGATAGTAATCTTTCCCTTATCAGTAAAATGAGTCTGATTTTGAATCCCTTCCATGCGTTCCTGGAGCCAACCTTTCTCATCGGGGTCCTGGATGTGCATGAATTCGATGCCGATGGTACCGCTATAGGTACCGCGAACAATGGCCAGGATCTCCCGCAGCGTGGCAGTTTCCAGTCCCAGCACATAATTGATGAAAATTTCCCGGTCCATGTCCTTATCAGAAAACCCGTAATGGGCCGGATCAAGTTCCGGGTGTTCCTTTGCTTCTTCCAGATCAAGCGGATCAAGCTCGGCGAGCAGGTGACCACGGATGCGGTAAGCCCGGATCAACATCAGGGCACGAATGGAATCGAGCGATGACTCGCGTACCTTGGTACCACTGACTGGAGCAGCCGCCGGGGCGGCAGCATCACGCGATGCACGATCATGGGCCGAGGTCATATCTTCAGAAAGCAGCGTCAGGGTCTTTTCACCGACAACCTGTGCCGACGAGGGTGCCCAGCTGGCTCCTCGTTGTTCCTGAATCAGATTATCGGCATCGTCTGACAGGCTGGCGAAAAACTCCTGCCAGCGCATGTTTACCGATCCCGGATCATCCAGGTAGCGTTCATAGAGCTGGGCAATATAAACCTGATTACCCGTTGAAAGGAAATTGGTAGGATCTGTGGCGCTCATAGTTTCCCTGTTTTATTACTGGTCGTTTATGTGGCCTTTGAATTTGAAACGAAGAGATTATTTCCACACCCTGTGTGTTGCATCGTTCCTCAGGGAGTTAAAATAGAAAACCACATAAACACCAAATTAAGAATACGCTCAAAAAAGTATCGAGGATTTAACCTTAACTGCCAAGTGCTTTAACCGCCTAATGCCTTAACCATGGTAGAGCCAATGGTCGCCGGTGAAGAAGCAATATGGACACCGGCGGATTTCAAGGCGTCTATTTTGTCTTCGGCACCGCCCTTGCCACCGGAGATAATCGCACCGGCATGTCCCATGCGGCGCCCCGGTGGTGCGGTCAGCCCGGCAATGAAACTGACAACCGGTTTCCTGGTCCCGGTAGCACGGATCAAATCGGCCCCTTCTTCCTCGGCCGAACCGCCAATTTCACCAATCATCACAATGGATTCTGTCTCATCATCTTCGATAAACATATTCAGGCAATCGACAAAATTGGTGCCGTTTACCGGATCACCGCCAATCCCGATACAAGTTGTCTGGCCGAGCCCGGCTGCCGTGGTTTGGGCGACAGCCTCATAAGTCAGGGTGCCGGAACGTGATACGATTCCGACCTTGCCGCGTTGGTGGATGTGTCCCGGCATAATGCCGATTTTGCATTCACCCGGCGTGATAATGCCCGGACAGTTGGGTCCGATCAGCCGCGTTGCCGATCCTTCCAGGGCGCGTTTGACACGCACCATATCGAGAACCGGGATACCTTCGGTAATACAGATCACCAGGGGTAATTCCGCATCGATGGCTTCGATAATGGCATCGGCGGCAAATGGCGGCGGCACATAGATTACCGACGCATTAGCCTGTGTCTGTTCGACCGCATCGACCACCGTGTTGAACAACGGCAAATCAAGGTGGGTCGCTCCACCCTTGCCCGGTGTCACACCGCCAACCATGGTTGTGCCATAGGCGATGGCCTGTTCGGAATGAAACGTCCCTTGTGCACCGGTAAAACCCTGACAGATGACACGTGTATTATTATCAACAAGAACGGCCATCAGTTTGCCTCCTTCACAGCTTTAACGACTTTTTCGGCGGCGTCGCCAAGATCCTGGGCCGAGATAATCGGCAATCCTGAATCGGCGAGAATTTTTTTGCCCTGTTCAACATTGGTGCCTTCCAGCCGGACCACCAGGGGAACATTCAGGCTGACCTCACGGGCCGCCGCAACAACACCTTCGGCGATTACATCACAACGCATGATGCCACCGAATATATTGACCAGGATACCTTCCACCTTGGGATCGGACAGGATGATCTTGAACGCCGTGGTAACCCGTTCCTTGGTCGCCCCGCCCCCCACATCGAGGAAGTTGGCCGGATCACCACCGTATAATTTGATGATGTCCATGGTCGACATGGCGAGACCCGCTCCGTTGACCATGCAGCCGATGTTACCATCGAGGCGAATGTAGTTCAGCTCATGCTGGGCGGCTTCCAGCTCGCGGGGGTCTTCCTCGTCTTCATCGCGCAGGGCCTCAACATCTTTATGACGGAACAGGGCATTATCATCAAAATTGATTTTGGCATCCAGTGCCATGACGTCGCCCGCGCCGGTAACCACCAGCGGATTGATCTCGATGATCGAACAATCCAGATCGTTGAAGGCCTTGTACAACGACAGGATCAATTTCACCGCCGAACCAACCTGCTTGCCCTCCAGTCCCAGGCCAAAGGCCAACTGACGGGCATGAAATGGCATCATGCCGGTCGCCGGATCAATGGCGACCTTGAGGATTTTGTCCGGTGTGGCGGCGGCGACCTCTTCGATTTCCATACCGCCCTCGGTGGACGCCATGACGGTCAATCGGGAAGTTTCCCGGTCGAGCAACATGCCGAGATAAAGCTCGCGGGCAATATCGCATCCATCCTCGATATAGAGACGTTTGACTTCCTTGCCTTGCGTACCGGACTGTTTGGTGACCAAAATTTGGCCGATCATTTCCTGTGCATTACTGCGAACATCGTCAACTGATTTGACCACACGAACACCACCGGCCCCATCGGGGTTATTCTTGAAACGCCCGGCGCCACGCCCCCCGGCATGGATTTGTGATTTAACCACGTAGACAGGACCACCTAGGGCCTCTGCCTGTTTTACTGCTTCGTCTGCCGTATAGGCGACACCGCCCTTGGGAACTGAAACGCCATATTTCGCCAGCAGTTCCTTGGCCTGATATTCATGTATGTTCATGTTTTCCTCGCCTGATTAACAATATTATTTTTTCTTGGCTGCGGCCCTGGGATTGGGTTTTGCTTTAGGCTTGGGCTTGGGCTTTGCCACCGTTTTAGCCACAGTCTTGAGTTTGGCTTTTGCTTTTGTCACAGGTTTGGCAACAGATTTAGCTTTGGCTGCGGGTTTTGTTTTGCTTGCCGCCTTGGCAGATTTAGCATCTTTCGCGGCTTGGGTGGCGGCCTTTTTAGTGATCGCGCGGGTTGCCTTGAGCAAATCCTTGACCGCCGCAACGGATTTCAGGAATGCTTTTTTCTCCGCCACACTGAGGTTAATCTCAATGATTTTTTCCACACCGCCCTTACCGATTATACACGGTACGCCGACGTAAATATCTTTCTGGCCATATTGACCCGACAAATGCGCCGCACACGGCAAAACACGCTTTTTATCCTTCAGGTAACTTTCGGCCATGGAAATGGCTGCGGCCGCCGGGGCATAGTAGGCCGAGCCGGTTTTCAGCAACCCGACAATTTCGGCACCGCCATCACGGGTGCGCTGGACAATCTGCTTGATCTTCTCAGTAGTCGTCCAGCCCATCTTAACCAGATCGGGAAGCGGGATGCCGGCAACGGTGGAATAACGCGGCAGCGGCACCATGGTATCGCCATGTCCGCCCAGCACAAACGCCGTTACGTCTTCGACTGAGACCTTGAATTCTTCAGCAAGGAAGCAGCGAAAACGAGCCGAGTCCAATACACCAGCCATACCGACAACCTTGTTGTGGGGCAACCCAGAGGCCTCACGCAAGGCCCACACCATGGCATCGAGCGGGTTGGTAATACAGATCACAAAGGCCTTCGGGGCATATTTTTTAATGCCCACCCCCACACTGGCCATGACATTGGCGTTAACACCGATCAGGTCATCGCGGCTCATACCCGGTTTGCGGGCAATGCCGGCTGTCACGATAATGACATCGGCGCCTCTGATGGCGGCATAACTCTTGGAACCGGTAACAGATGCGTCGAACCCATCAACCGGGGCTGACTCGGCAATATCGAGAGCCTTGCCCTGGGGGATACCATTGACAATATCGAACAGTACGATGTCACCAAGCTCTTTAAGACCAGCGAGGTGTGCCAGCGTGCCACCAATATTACCAGCGCCGATCAGCGCTATCTTATTCCGTGCCATAGTAAAAAATTCCTCTAATAATCATTATGGGGGGAGTGCATTAAATTAGCTTATAACATTGTATGATTAGATAGACACACTCTAAACAAGTCATATTATGCGCCGCCTCACATATTATTCAAGATGTTATATGGGGCTGGGCAATATAGTCCGACGACTGCATTTCCATCAAGCGCGATACTGTGCGTTCAAATTCAAACGCACCATCGCCGAGTGTATAGAGCTCATCGGCCGGGGCTTCAGCCGAACAGATTAAATTGACTTTTGCTTCGTAAAGGGTCTCCACCAGTATAAGAAATCGTTTCGCCGCATCTCGCCGGTCCGGTGATATGCGTGGGATATCACTTAGAATTAAGGTATGAAAACATGCCGCTATGGCCAGATAATCGGCCGGACCAAGCGGCTTTTCGCACAAGGTTGCAAAATCACTGAACGCCACACCCTCGGCGGTTTTTCGAAAATGCACCTTTCGCCCCTGCACGGCAAGGTCCAGGGCTTCAGGCAAGGCACCAATGCTCAGATCGTGGAAACATTTATTGAGGATTTCGTCTGCATGGCGTCCGTTGGGCGTGATATAGGTATTCATGGCCTGAATTCGTTCAAGCCGGTAATCCTGCGGACTGTCGAGCTCGATAACTGTAAGATTATCCTCGATCAGTTTTATGAACGGCAGGAACAGCTCGCGTTGCAAACCATCCTTGTAGAGATCATGGGGCGGGCGGTTCGAGGTGGCAACGATGACCACGCCTTCATCGATCAAAGCCTCGAACAGGCGGCCCAGGATCATGGCGTCGGTGATGTCGCTCACGAAAAACTCATCGAAACATAACAGCCAGCCCTGGTCCACAATGACCCGCGCAAGGGCGGCCAGCGGGTTTTCGCGGGCAAGCACCTTGCCGGCTTCCTGAGCCATGCGGTAGTTGTGCAGACGCAGGTGGACCTGCTGCATGAAAGCATGAAAATGGATGTGCTTGCGCTGTTCAACATGGGAATGATTGTAGAATATTTCCATCAGCATGGACTTGCCCCGTCCAACGCCACCCCAGAGATAGATACCTTTGGGCCGTGGTCTTTTCTTACCGAATAAATTCAACCGGTTGCGCCAGCCGGTATCGTTCATTTGCAGGCTGTAGTCCGCCAGTTCTTCGTGCAGGGACTGCAGACAGGCCATGGCCGCGCTCTGGGCCAGATCCTGACGAAGCGTGTCGTTACTGACAAGCGCGTTATAGGCATCTTGCGGCTGGATACGGACAGTCATGGTTTGCAGATTTGTTCGTCCATTTTTATTCGCGCTTGGCGATTTCTGCCTTCAAATGGGCGACAGACTGTCCGGGGTTCAGGCTTTTGGGGCAGGCCGCGGTACAGTTCATAATGGTATGACAGCGAAACAGTTTGTAGGAATCGTTCAGTTCGCTCAGTCGCTCACCCTTGGCCTCATCGCGGCTGTCCTGCACCCAGCGGTCGGCCTGAAGCAGCACCGCAGAGCCATAGAACCGATCCCCGTTCCACCAGTAACTGGGGCAACTGGTCTGACAGCAGAAACACAAGATGCATTCCCACAAGCCGTCCAGTTTGGCGCGCTCTTCCGGGCTTTGCAGGCGTTCACGATTGGGCGGTGGCGTGTCAGCTTTGATCCAGGGCTCCACGGCGGCATACTGGGCATAAGGCTGGTTCAAATCACAGACCAGATCCTTGATCACCGGCATATGCGGTAAGGGATATATTTTAACGTCACCCTTGATCTCGGCAATGGGTTTGGTGCAGGCCAGCGTGTTGACACCGTCGATATTGAACGAGCAAGAACCACACACACCCTCGCGACACGATCGCCGGAAGGTCAGGGTGGCATCAATCTCGTCCTTGATCTTGATCATGGCGTCCAGCACCATGGGACCGCAGGTATCCAGATCAAGCTCGAAGGTGTCGATCTGCGGGTTGCCGCCAACATCCGGATCATATCGATAGACATGAAACTTCCTGAGGTTGCTTGCCCCGGTTTCGTTCTTGTGATCATTGCCTTTGACGGGGCTTGATCCGGCTGGGAGAGTAAACTGTACCATTCTCGTTTCTCGTTTCTCGTTTCTCGTTCTTTGGGTTCTGCCTAATAAACCCGAGCCCGTGGCTCGATATAGTCGATATCATCGCTTAGTGTATAGGTATGCACCGGCCGATAGTCGAGGGTCACCTTGCCCGCATCATCGATCCAGGCCAGTGTATGTTTCATCCATTCTTTGTCATCGCGATCCGGGTGATCTTCATGAGCATGGGCACCGCGACTCTCATGACGGGCTACGGCTGAATAAATCGATGTCTTGGCACAGATCAGCAGGTTTTCCAGTTCCAGACTTTCGATCAGATCGGAGTTCCAGATCAAGGACCGGTCCTTGACGCTCAGATCGGACATACTGTCCCAGATCGCATCGATTTTTTCGCAACCCTCTTTCATAAGCGCATCAGTGCGGAACACCGCGGCATGGCTCTGCATGGTATTTTGCATATTCAGGCGGATCGCAGCCGTCGGCGTGTCGCCATCGGCATGACGCAAGCGGTCAAATCGTTCCAGTGCCTTGTCGGTACAGCCTTTGCGGTAATTGGGTAGCGGTGCGCCCGGCGTGGTCAACTGTTTGGCCCGGATGCTGGCGGCCCGGCCAAAGACCACGATATCGAGCAATGAATTGGTACCCAACCGGTTGGCACCATGTACCGAGGCAGAAGCACACTCGCCGATGGCCATCAGGCCCGGTGATGTGGCATCGGGATCATCAGCCGTCGGATTGATCGCCTCGGTGTGCAAATTGGTCGGAATACCGCCCATATTATAATGCACGGTGGGCAGAACCGGGATGGGCTCCGTGGTGCAATCAACGCCGGCAAAAATCTGCGCCGACTCGGTAATTCCCGGCAGGCGTTCATGCAGAGTTTCTGCCCCCAGATGTTCCAGATGCAAAAAAATATGATCCTTGTCAGCACCAACGCCGCGGCCCTCAAGAATTTCGATAGTCATGGCACGACTGACCACATCGCGACTGGCAAGATCTTTGGCCGATGGAGCGTAGCGTTCCATAAACCGCTCGCCTTCGCTGTTGGTCAGATATCCACCTTCGCCGCGAGCACCTTCAGTAATCAGGCAACCAGAGCCGTAGATGCCGGTCGGATGGAATTGGACAAACTCGTGATCCTGCATAGGCAACCCGGCCCGTGCCACCATGGCATTGCCATCACCGGTACAGGTATGAGCCGACGTACAGGAGAAATACGAACGTCCATAACCGCCGGTCGCAATGACAGTCTGATGACCGCGAAAGACATGGATAGTGCCATCATCCAGGTTCCACGCCACCAACCCTTCACAAGATCCGTCATCAGCCATGATCAAATCGAGGGCCACATATTCAATAAAAAATTCTGCTTTGTGTTTCAGACACTGCTGATAAAGCGTGTGCAGGATAGCATGTCCGGTTCGATCGGCCGCGGCACACGCTCGCTGGACAGGGGCCTCGCCAAAATTGCGCATGTGGCCGCCAAACGGACGCTGGTAAATCTTGCCTTCGGCATTACGCGAAAACGGTACACCCATATGTTCCAGTTCGATAACCGATGGCACGGCCTCGCGGCACATGTATTCTATGGCGTCCTGATCGCCCAGCCAGTCAGCCCCCTTGACGGTGTCAAACATATGCCAGCGCCAGTTATCCTCGGCCATATTGCCCAACGAAGCACTGATGCCGCCCTGGGCCGCAACGGTGTGGCTGCGGGTGGGAAATACTTTTGTGATACAGGCCGTCTTCAATCCTGCCGCCGCCATGCCCAGGGTCGCCCGCAGACCGGCGCCACCGGCCCCCAAGATTACAACATCATATTCGTGATCGATGATTTCGTATGCACTCATCATTCTTTTCTTTCGATTTAGGCTGTAAAGGCGACCCGAAGGACGGAGAAAATACAGGCGACACAAAATAGCAGGGCGGTGTACTTTACGATGGCAACGGAGATATTTTTCAGCCACACGGGTTGAATATAATCTTCGAAGACAACCGTCAGGCCAAGTTGACCATGTTGAAACATCGCCAGCAAAAAAAGGATCATTAGGATGACGTTACCCGGCTGGCTCTGCCAAGCCTGAAAGGTGGCATAATCTGCCCCGGCAAAACCGAGGGCAGAATAAATAAACCATAAAGAAAGCGGGGCCAGAGCGATGGCGCTGAAACGTTCTGAAATCCAGTGTTCAACGCCATTATCCGTTGAACCGGGGCCGCGGGCGCGGCCAAGGTGAGAGCGCATATCCATTACAGGCCTCCTGAACCGGACAAGGCAACGTACCAGGTCAGCCCGGTCATGATGAGCGAGAACGCCACGACCATCATCCCCGTCTTGTTGACTGCCGTCATCTCAAAGCCGAGACCCAGATCCCATGCCATATGACGCAAACCGTTTGCCGTATGGTAATATAGCGCGAAGGTAAAGCCGAACATGATCAGCTGGCCCAACCAGGAACCCATCACGGCTTGCGCCCGCTCGAACGCCGCCGGACCATAACCGGCCGACGTCAGCCAGTATGTAAAAAGCACCGTACCGAACATCAGGGAGACACCGCAAATTCGGTGAATAATAGAAACAACGGATGTGATCTGAGGACGGTAAACTTGCAAATGTGGTGAAAGTGGCCTGTTTGAGGAAGCCATTATTAATCCCTTTACCCCTAAATCGAGCTATTCTTTTGTGGCAGTTTGTACAGTATAACAAACCGTGGATGCAACAAAAAGTGCTAATATTTACCCCTGGCAAATCTGACATAGAGGGGGAAATTTCACATTCTACGCGGGATCAGCACCGTATAATCCAGATCCAGCACCACGCTGGCATGATAATCACCCGCATCATTCTTGTCTGGGAACTCACCGCATGGCTGATCTTTTGTTGCAATGGTGCGCAAACGCAGGGCACCAATGTCCGGACGGCCCGGCAGTTCCAGAACGTCAAGAATTTCCGACCAGGCATAAATTGTATCACCGGCAAAACTTGGGGCCACGTGCCGCCCGGCGTTAATAGCGGCAACCCACTGGGCGTTGGCAAGACCATTGAAACTCAGGCTGCGGGCCAAAGACATAATGTGTCCTCCATAAACCAAACGGCGTGTCATGGGGCTGTCTTTCTGGATGTGCTGATTAAAATGCACTTTTGCTGTATTCTGATAAAGCCGGGTCGCCAGCATGTGCTCGGCTTCCTCAATCGTAAACCCGTCCACATGATCGATGCGCTCACCGAGCGTATAATCTTGCCATAAATGCACCCCGCCAGCGTCCGTTATGTCATATTGCGAAACATCCAGTTCGCTCGGCACGATCAGGTTTTCCAACGCCACACAGTCGGGCAGTTGCGGGATCACGGTATCGGGTGCCGGGCTTTGCGGGTCGCGTTTGCGGACCATCACCCAACGCACATAATCAATAACAATTTCACCATGCTGATTAATGCCGGTCGAGCGCACATAGACAACGCCGGAGGTGCCCTTGGAATTTTCCTTCAGGCCGATTATTTCTGATGTGGTGCGCAGGGTATCACCCGGATATACGGGGGCATGAAAACGGCCATCGGCGTAGCCCAGATTGGCAATGGCATTAAGCGAGATATCGCCAACGGTCTTGCCGAACACCATATGAAAAGCCAGCAAATCATCCAGCGGTGCGCCGGGATAACCCAGTGACTGGGCCACCGTATCGGCCGATTGCAGGGCAAATCGCGAGCCGTAGAGGGCGGTATAAAGGCTGATATCGCCTTCGCTCACCGTGCGCGGTGTGGCGTGGACCAGCACCTGTCCCAGAGAGAAATCCTCAAAAAAATTACCCGGGTTGGTCTTGTTTGCCATATCGCGTCGGTCCCTTGAATTAGATAGCCAGATCGTGGCTTATGTCATCTCCTGGATGGTTTTGGCAAGCTCCACCATGCGTCTGGCATCCTCCACATGCAGGTTCTCAATCAGCTTGCCATCGACCACGACCACGCCCTGTCCCTTGTTCTGGGCTTCGGCAAAGGCATCGATTATACGAACGCTCCAGGCGACTTCCTGATCGTCGGGGGCAAACGCTGCGTTGGCCATATCAATGGTTTTGGGATGGATCAGGGTCTTGCCATCGAAACCCAGTTCGCGGCCCTGTTGGCAGGAATATAAAAAACCTTCGTCATCGGCCAGATCAAGATGCACCCCGTCAAGGATCGCCAGCCCATGCGCGCGCGCCACCAGCAAACACTGGCCCAGGCTATGCAGCAACGGTAGCCGGTCGCGGGTATGGGCGGCGTGCAGGTCCTTGGCAAGGTCGGACGTGCCCATGATAAAACCGGCCATTCGGGGGCTGGCCTGTTTCATGGTCTGTTTCATGGCCTGGGCGATCGCATGGGCATTCAGCACGCCAAGCGGTGTCTCGATCATGCACCAGATAGCAAGGTTTTCAGGTGCACCGTTGTCGGCCAATATCGCGGCTGTGGTCTGGATAATGTCCGGACCTTCGGCCTTGGGCACGACAATGGCATGGGTACCGGACGATGCCACCGCGGCGGCATCATCATGGCCCCACGGCGTATCATAGCCGTTGATACGGATCATCAGTTCCCGATTGCCGTACCCGCCTTGCGCAATGGCGTCACAAATATTTTGCCGGGCGACTATTTTCTGGTCCGGTGCCACGGCATCTTCCAGATCCATGATCAATCCATCGGCGGCCAGCTCGCGACCCTTTTCAAGGGCGCGGGTATTAGAACCCGGCATGTACAGAACGCTTCGACGCGGGCGAATTTTACTGGCAGCCATGCAAGGTGTCCTCGTCAATTGTCTCTAATAATTCTTGATCAGTTCTTCGGCGATCTGAACGGTGTTCAGCGCCGCACCTTTGCGCAGATTGTCAGACACCACCCAGAAAGCCAGTCCGTTAGCGACGCTGGCATCCTTGCGGATACGACTGACAAAAACCGGGTCTTCGCCACCACATTCGGCGGGCGTCACGTAGCCTTCATCATCGCGGTGATCGATGACCGTAATACCCTCAGCCTTTTTCAAGGCTCGCAGGGCTGATTTTTCATCAATGTCATAGGCACATTCGATGGACACGGCTTCCGCATGACCAATAAAAACCGGAACCCGCACGCACGTGGCCTGAACCTTGATATTGGGATCGAGAATTTTCTGGGTCTCGACCATCATTTTCCATTCTTCCTTGGTCGATCCATCATCCATAAACACATCGATATGGGGGATCACATTAAAGGCGATTTGCTTGGTGAACTTGTTCTGATGTTTGCTCACCGCATCGTTCATGAAAATGCCCTTGGTCTGATTGAACAACTCGTCCATGCCTTCCTTGCCGCTGCCCGATACGGACTGATAGGTCGATACCACCACACGTTCGATGGTAGCCAGATCATGCAGCGGTTTGAGGGCCACAACCATCTGAATGGTGGAACAGTTAGGGTTGGCGATAATACCTTTTTTGGTGTGCCCGGCTATGGCATGGGCATTGACCTCGGGCACCACCAGGGGCACATCCGGGTCCATGCGGAACTGAGAGGTATTATCGATCACAATCGCACCGGCCTTGGTGGCTTTCGGGCAAAACTCGGCAGAAACCGACGCGCCGGGAGAACTCAGCACGATATCGGTTCCCTTGAAATCAAACTTTGCCAGATCACGAACCTTCAGGATGCTCTTTTCACCGAAAGAAACCTCCTTGCCCACAGAGCGTTGTGACGCCAGGGCGACGACCTCATCGACCGGGAAATCGCGTTCAGCCAGAATGTTGAGCATTTCATGACCCACATTCCCCGTAGCACCGACGACGGCAACCTTGTAACCCATAGTAATTATCTCCTGAATTTATGCTGCGGCAATTAAGACCGTGCCATCATTTTGTGCAACCCCTAAATCGAGCCGCTTGGTCATGGCGATGTTTCCGGGGATAGGACTGTCGATGCGGCTGGGCATGTTCGCGGGCCGAAAGATGTATCCGTTGCGGGCATAAAACAACACGACATCAGCACCCGACCAGACACCGGCGCGTAAAAATCCGGCTTTTTTGGCCGCACTTTCGCCCAGCATCAATAATATACCGCCATAACCCTGTCTCTGGCAGGCCGGGTCAATAGCAACGCCGCGAACCTCGACTTCCGGGCCTAATCCGTGGTCACCGGTATCCTGCAAACCCATGGTACCAATAACAATACCGTTCCTGAGCATGACCAGAGCCTTGTATTCATCGGAATACTGGACAGGATGATCCGGATCATAAGTGCCATATTCACCCTGAACCTCTCTGTCCCACAGGGCACGTTTACGGATACTGTGATAACAGTCCCATTCGTTGTCGCTTTCAGGGCGGCGCAATTCAAACCGTCCTTTATTGGATATAGCCGAGCTTCTCATTGTCGTTCTCCCAACAAAAAAGCCCGCGGGATGTTCCGCGGGCCTGATAAATACAAAATAATTAAGTATTCTTATTCTCAGTCCCGCAGAGTCCTCACATATTTTACTGCCTTGGTCACAAGTGTCTTCACGGTAATTCGGGCAGAATTTTGTTTGGATACAACGGTCATCATGCTGACGAGCACAAGCACAGCCGCGAGCGCACCAAACATGGTGGCGGTCATTGAGCTGGATATGGCGGTTGTCGTCAACATCATGGGGCAACCATACCTACATTATGAGCGAAAGATCAACAGGTTTTATTGACGGTGTTTTACCCGTTCAGTTTATCCAGTTCCGAAATCACCGCCTGGCCCATGCCGGTGGTTGATACCTGGGTTTTGCCGTCCTGCATGATGTCACCGGTTCGCAGGCCTGAGGCCAGAACATTCTGGACGGCCTGTTCCATCATGTCGGCTTCCTTACCCATGTCGAAGGAATAGCGCAGGCACATGGCAAACGACAGGATGCAAGCCAGTGGATTGGCGATGCCCTGACCGGCAATGTCGGGGGCCGATCCATGGACCGGCTCGTACAAGGCCATGCGGCGACCGGCATCGTCCACGCCGCCCAATGAGGCCGACGGCAACATGCCGAGCGATCCGGTCAGCATAGCGGCACAATCAGACAACAGATCACCGAACAGGTTATCGGTGACAATCACATCGAACTGCTTGGGAGTACGCACCAACTGCATGGCACAATTGTCGGCAAGCATATGGAGTAGTTTGATATCGGAATATTCAGCCGTGTGGAGTTCCGAGACAACAGAGCGCCACAGCACCCCGGTTTCCATAACATTTGATTTTTCCACGGAATGGACCTGATTATTACGCTTGCGGGCCAGCTCGAAAGCAACCCGGGCGACACGTTCGATTTCCGGGCTGGTATAAAGCTGGGTGTCGATGGCACGCCGGGTGCCGTCGGCCAGGGTTTCGATACCACGCGGCTCACCGAAGTAGACCCCGCTGGTCAGTTCCCGGACGATCAGGATATCGAGCCCCGAGACCAGATCGAATTTTAGCGACGATCCTTCGGCCAGGGCGTCAAATACCACCGCGGGACGCAGATTTGCAAACAGGTCCATTTCCTTGCGAATGCGCAGCAACCCGGCTTCCGGGCGGTGCTGGCGAGCCACATCATCCCACTTGGGTCCGCCAACCGCGCCAAGCAACACCGCATCGGCGTCCATGGCATCGGCCAGGGTCTCGTCAGACAGGGCCGAACCGTGGGCATCATAAGCCGCCCCGCCGATCAGGCCTTCGGTCATATCGAACGTGAGCGAGCCATGTTTGCCCAGCCAGTTCACAATGGTGCGAACCTCGTCCATGACTTCTTTGCCAATGCCGTCACCCGGCAGAAAGTAGAGATTTTTATTGGATGTCATAATGCCCCCCAAATACGTATGCCCGGCAAACCGGGTGTTTAAGAATACAGCCAGGGTTCTGAAATGCGCTGGTTGGCCTCAAAACCGTCGATTTTTTCTTTTCTCTGCATGGTCAGCCCGATGTCATCCAGTGCGTTCAAGAGACAATGTTTGCGAAAGCTGTCAATCTCGAAACTGATGGAACCACCATCGGGACCGGTAATAACCTGGCTTTCCAGATCAATCGTGATGGTGGCATTGGAGCCGCGATCGGCATCGTCCATCAATTTTTCGATGTCTTCCTTGGGTAATTTGATCGGCAGGATACCGTTCTTGAAACAGTTGTTATAGAAAATATCGGCAAAACTTTCGGCAATCACACAACGGATACCAAAGTCTAGCAAGGCCCAAGGGGCGTGTTCCCGCGACGAGCCGCAGCCGAAGTTCTCACCTGTGATCAGGATTTTAGCCTCGCGCCAGGCTGGCTGATTGAGAATAAATGTCTCAATTTCGTTGCCATCATCATCGAAGCGCATCTCAAAAAACAGGCTCTTGCCCAGCCCGGTCCGCTTGATAGTTTTGAGGAACTGTTTGGGGATGATCATATCGGTGTCGATATTGATCAGTTTCAAGGCCGCGCCAACGCCTGTCAGGGTAGTGAATTTTTCCATTGTCATATGGTCCCTTAATCCAGTTTACGCACGTCGGTAAGCTTACCGGTAATGGCCGCAGCCACCGCCATGGCGGGGCTGACCAGATGGGTTCGCCCACCGCGACCCTGGCGACCTTCGAAGTTTCTATTAGAGGTCGAGGCACAACGTTCGCCGGGCTCCAGCTTGTCGGCATTCATGGCCAGACACATGGAACAACCCGGTTCGCGCCATTCAAACCCGGCTTCAAGAAATATCTTGTCCAGGCCTTCCTGTTCGGCCTGTTCCTTGACCAGACCGGAACCGGGCACGACCATGGCGCTAACCGTAGCGGCAACCGTGCGGCCCTTTACGATGGCGGCAGCGGCGCGAAAATCTTCGATCCGGCCATTAGTGCACGATCCGATAAACACCCGGTCGATGGTAATATCTTCCATGGGTGTGCCAGCCTTCAGGTCCATATATTCAAGGGCGCGTTGCTTGGCACGGCGGATGTTCTCATCCGATATATCAGCCGGGTCAGGCACGTGGCCGGTAATGGGGACCACGTCTTCCGGACTGGTTCCCCAGGTCACCAACGGTACGATATCGTTGGCCTCGATCACAACCTCAGCGTCATATTGTGCGCCCTCATCGGACGGCAGGGTTTTCCAATAACTGACGGCCTGTTCCCAGGCACCCGCCTTGGGAACCATGGGACGTCCCATGAGATAATCATAAGTCGTCTGATCGGGAGCAATCAGCCCGGCTCGCGCGCCAGCCTCGATGGTCATGTTACAGACCGTCATGCGACCTTCCATGCTTAGTGAACGGATGGCCTCGCCGGCGTATTCGATGACATATCCGGTACCGCCCGCCGTACCGATTTTAGCGACAATCGCCAACGCAATGTCCTTGGCCGTGATGCCGTCTGACAAGGCCCCCTGAACGGTTATACGCATATTCTTGGCCGGTTGTTGCAACAACGTCTGGGTGGCCAGAACGTGTTCAACTTCCGAGGTGCCAATACCGAAAGCCAGCGAGCCGAAAGCCCCGTGGGTGGCGGTATGGGAATCACCACACACGATGGTCATGCCGGGTTGGGTCAGGCCTTGTTCCGGGCCAACGATATGCACCACACCCTGGCGGATATCATCCATGGCAAAATAAGGTACGCCGAAATCCGCACAGTTCTTTTCCAGGGTTTCGACCTGAGTACGGCTTTCTTCATCGACAATGCCCGCCGAACGATCCGTAGTCGGCACGTTGTGATCGGCAACCGCCAAGTTCGCCGAACGCCGGTGTACCGTCCGTTCACCACTGCGCAGACCATCAAAGGCCTGCGGGCTGGTGACTTCGTGGATCAGATGCCGGTCGATGTAAAGAAGACAGGTGCCATCTTCCTGAGTATCGACGAGACGGCTATCCCAGATTTTATCAAACAGGGTGCGCGGATCGGTCATGACAGAACCTATGCCTTGGCTGCAATTGCGGCAGACCGGGCAGCTTTGGCAGCCATTTTAGCCAGTGTTTTTTCACTGGGTGGTACTTTTTTCTCAGAAATACGGGCAGCCTTGCCGGTCAGACCACGCAGATAGTACAGCTTGGCACGACGAACCGCACCACGGCGTACGACATCAATGCTGTCAACCGAAGGCGAGTACAACGGGAATACCCGCTCGACACCTTCACCGTAGGACAACTTGCGAACGGTAAATGACGAATTCAATCCGCCATTTTTGCGTGCAATGCAAACCCCTTCGAAAGTCTGGATACGCTCGCGGGTGCCTTCGACAACCTTGACGTTGACTTTCACGGTATCGCCGGGAGCGAAGTCCGGGATTGTCTTGTTTGCGGTCAGTCTTTCAATTTGTTCTTTTTCAATTAGCTCAATGGTATTCATGGTTCTCTTCCTTCGTTAAATCCGTCTTTTCCCGGGGATGGATATCCTGTCATCCCGTCGATCATTCATGGTAAAATTTCATTTTCAATTTCGGCGTAGCGGTGCCACAAATCAGGCCGTCGCTCGCGGGTGATAGTAATGGCCTGTTGTTGCCGCCACGCTGTAATATTAGCATGATGCCCCGATAACAGAACCTCCGGTACCGGGCGATCTTGCCAGTCCCGTGGCCGGGTATAGTGGGGGTATTCCAGTAACCCCGTCTCAAAACTCTCTTCTTCCAGTGACGCCTCGCTGCCGATAACGTCGGGTAACAATCTCACACAGGCATCTAACAAAGCCTGAGCGGCAATCTCGCCGCCTGATAATACAAAATCACCGAGGCTGATTTCCTCGACGTTGTGGGCTTCAAGAACCCGCTGATCGACACCTTCGAACCGGCCACACAAGATGATAGCACCTTGCCCTTCGGCCAGTGTGCGTACTCGCTGCTGATCCAAAGGCCGCCCCCGTGGCGTCAGATAGATCAACGGCATACCGGACGTGCCCGTTTGCCGTGCCGCATCGATTGCCCGGTCAACCACATCGGGCCGCATGACCATGCCTGCACCACCACCGAACGGGGTGTCGTCCACAGAGCGGTGTTTATCGCTTGAATGGTCGCGAATGTCCACCGTTTGTAATGACCAGATACCCCGCTCAAGGGCCTGGCCAGCCAGTGAATGGCCAAGCGAGCCGGGAAACATTTCCGGAAAAATACTCAGCACGACAGCCTGCCAGACCGAGGCAGCGGTTTTGTCGTCTGATACTTGTGTCGTGCGGGCTTCAACAACCACGGCGACTTTTCCTATTCTTCATTTCCAAGCGATGAACCCTGTGCCTCGTCGGGAGGCTGATCCATCAAACCGTCGGGCGGGTCAACAATGACCTTTCCGCCGGAGATATTAACCACTGGCACAGACGTTTTGGTAAATGGTACCAGAACATCGCCATCCGGGGTCTTGACTTCCAGGCTTGCACCTGCCCCCGCATCAAAGACGGCCTGAACAATTCCCAGTTCGCTGCCATCGATCAATTCAGCCTTCAATCCGACCAGATCCGAATAATAGAATTCATCTTCATCGGTCTCCGGCAGGGCCTGATGCGGAATATACAGCTTCATGCCCTTTAGACTGTCTGCCTGGTTTCGGTCATCGACGCCTTTGAAGCGGGCGATAACCTGGCCTTTGGCGTGTCCTGTCCGTTTTACCGTCCAGGTCTTTTTACCATCATGGCTAAACAACGGACCATAACAGCACAGATCATCGGGGTTGGCCGTAAAGGCCTTGATACGAAGCTCGCCTTTTATACCGCGTGCCCCGGTTATCACCCCAACCAAGATCAAATCGCTCACTGTCCAGGCTCCATGTTTGCAAAGAAACCATCTGCTGTACGAATGATCGTATTATGCAGCAGGCTTTTCGGCTTCTTCCTCTGCTGGAGCAGCGGCGGCTTCAGCGGCCGCCTTCTTGGCTTCCTCAGCGGCAGCCATACGTTCTACGGCTTTTGCCTTGGGCTTGTCTTTTTTGGTCTGCTCATGAACAACCGGTGCATCCATCATACCAGCTTTTGCCATGAAACGTGCAACCCTATCTGAAGGTTTTGCACCAACACTGATCCAGTGAGCAATACGCTCCTGGTCTAGCTTGACGCGTTCTTCGGACTCTTTTGGCAACATGGGGTTATAGGATCCGACACGTTCAATAAAGCGGCCATCCCGGGCATTGCGCGAGTCTGCAACAACGACATGGTAATAAGGCCGTTTTTTAGCGCCACCCCGTGATAGTCTGATTTTCAAAGCCATTTTAAATTATCCTCTATTGTTTATCTGGTATATTTTATAAAAAAGTCAGTAATTATTTTATCGTCCGGGCATCATGCCAGGCGGCATACCGCCACCCATAAGCCCTTTCAGGCCACCACCTTTGCCCATCTTTTTCATCATCACACTCATCTGCTTGAATTGTTTCAGCAATCGATTGACTTCCTGAACCGAGGTTCCCGACCCGGCTGCAATACGCTTGCGGCGCGATCCGTTTATGAGCTTCGGCAGGCGTCGTTCTTTCTGGGTCATGGAAAGAATGATCGCTTCCTGATGGGCGATGCCTTTGTCGTCGACATTGACCTGTGACATTTGTTTTTTCATTTTTGACATGCCAGGGATCATGCCCATCAGGCCGCCAATATCATCAATTTTCCGTAGTTGTTTGAGCTGAGCGGCCATATCTTCCAGTGTGAACAGGCCTTTCATGGCCCGCTTGGCGAGTTTCTCTGCTTCCTGTTCATCGATGACGTCACGGGCCTTCTCGACCAGCCCGACCACATCGCCCATGCCCAGTATGGAACCGGCCACACGCGCCGCATCAAACACATCAAGCGCATCTAAATTCTCACCGGTGCCCATGAGTTTGATGGGACAACCCGTCACACTACGCATGGACAGTGCCGCACCGCCACGGGCGTCACCATCAACCCGGGTCAGCACAATACCGGTTATGCCGATTTTTTCGTTAAACTCGCGGGCAATGTTGACCGAGTCCTGTCCGGTCATGGCATCGGTAACTAACAAAGTCTCCGTTGGCTTGGCAACATCGCGGATAGCGGCAACTTCAGACATTAGTTCAAAATCAATATGCAGTCGCCCCGCCGTATCCAGCAGGACCACGTCATAGCCTTCCTGCCTGCCCGTCTGCATGGCACGTTTGGCGATGCCAACAGGTTTTTCACCCATAATCGGGCTCAGTACGGTTACGCCGGTCTGCTGACCCAATACAACAAGCTGCTGCTGGGCCGCCGGGCGATACACATCGAGTGAAGCCATCAGGACTTTCTTTTTGTCCCGGCCACTCAGGCGTTTGGCAATTTTAGCCGTGGTGGTGGTTTTACCGGAGCCCTGCAAACCGACCATCAGGATGGATACCGGTGATACGCCTGCCAGGTTCAGGCCGCTGTCGTCCATCGGTAATTGTGGGGCTGACTGATCTTTACTGGCGTCACCGCCCAGCATACCGATCAGGTGGTCATGGACAATCTTGACCACCATCTGGCCCGGCGTAACGCTGCGAATAACCTCTTCACCGACGGCACGTTCGCGCACACCGTCAATAAATTCCTTGACCACCGGAAGGGCTACATCGGCCTCCAGCAAGGCGACGCGGATTTCACGCAAAGCAGAAACAACGTCGGCTTCCTTCAAGGCACCGCGTTTTTTCAAACCGTCAAATATGCCGCTCAGGCGATCTGATAATCCGTCAAACATCCACATATAAATCCGTTTTTCTTAATCCGAATAACCAACGAAAAATACACCAGTGCGCGAAACTCGCGGACTGGTGGTGCCCCAATATACATTGTGAGACATACCGAAACTGGTACTGTATTGAGCGGCGAGACAATATGAAGCCTGAGGGCCCAAGTCAAGCCCGTAAAGCAATTGCAATACCGGACTAAATTTAATCATTGCTCTTTTAAGTTGCATATTATAGAGTTATACATTCATAGTTGCAAAATCGGGTTATGCCAGAATATATTTCCAATATATATTTAGAGTACTGCTAAAGCTTAAAAGGTGAATTAATCCCATGAAAGAAAATTTATCAGAGATAAACATCGAACACCAAAACCGCGCCGAAGCCTGGGAACTGAGGGAACTGGCATCGATGTTTGCCAAGATCAAGAACCCCTCGACACGCTCGGGCATCCTGAAAGAAATAAACCTGGCTTCACAACGTACTTGACCTGAAAGCCGTTCGCTTCCAACAATCGTTCATGAGCGATGATCTTAAAACAATTATTTCGGCCCTGGGTCATGTGGGGCTTGACTACCGTGGGGGTTTTCACCCCGGAAATGAAGATGGTGTGCCCGACTGTACCTTCGGGCCGTCTGATGGGAACACGGCTATACCGGATCGACCGGGCACACTCATCCTGGCGGGAAATATCGGCGGGTCTATGTGGTCTGCATTCCAGGCCGGTCGCCGCCGCGAACCCCATGCGCTGGATAAGTGGACCAAACGCGTCATGACGGACGTCATCAGAAAGCTTGAACCTTCGCTCGGAGACGTGGTTGCTTGTTATCCATCGGACGGGCCTCCTTACCTGCCGTTTCAACGTTGGGCCATGCGGGGCGACCAAGTATATCCTTCACCCATCGGCCCCTTAATCCATCCCGTTCACGGCCTGTGGCACGCCTACCGCGGGGCGCTGATGTTTCGCCGGAAAATTAATTTACCACCCCCCGAGGCAAAATCTAACCCATGCAATGACTGTTCAGACAAACCCTGCCTGTCGGGTTGCCCGGTTCAGGCCATCGGGCAAGGTTTTTATGATGTGAAGGGCTGTGCGGCACACCTGATGAAACCATCGGGAGAGCCTTGCCTTGAATTTGGCTGTCTGGCACGCAGCGCTTGTCCCGTCGGGCCTGGGCGGCCTTACCCTGAAGCGCAGACCCGATTTCATATGGGTATTTTCCGAGACACTTACGGGTCACCGTAATTTCAGGTAGACTCTCGGTAATCTCTGGTCATAGTGTCGCGTTATGAACCATTTGAATTTTATCAAGATGCACGGCCTCGGTAATGACTTCGTGATACTCGACGGACGTCAGGAAACAATATCCCTGGACGATAATGCTGTGCGCGCCATTGCCAACCGTCACACCGGTATCGGCTTCGATCAGTTGATCGTTCTGGAGCCACCAAAAAACGGTTCCGGCGATGTGTTCATGCGCATTCATAACGCCGATGGTGGGCAGGTTGGTGCCTGTGGCAATGCCACACGCTGTGTCGGGGCCTTGTTATTCGGCGAAACCGGACGCTCGACCATGGTCATTGAAACCCTGGCCGGATTGCTGCATGTGAGCCGGGCCAAAGACGGCTGGGTCAGTGTGGATATGGGCCCGGTCTATACCCACTGGAGCGAAATACCCCTGTCCGAGCAGCTTAACACCTTGTACCTGCCCATCGAGGTTAACGGTTTACCGGCCCCGGTAGGATTGAGTGTGGGCAATCCGCACATGGTCTTCTTCGTGGAAGATGTCAGCGTCGCCCCGATCAATGACTATGGCGCAAAACTGGAATGCCACCCCCTATTCCCCGAACGCACCAACGTCCAGATGGCCGAAGTTCTGGGTTATGATAAAATCACCTTGAAAACATGGGAGCGCGGCGTCGGGCGAACCAAAGCCTCTGGCAGCAGTGCCTGTGCAGCCCTGGCCGCGGCCCACATGCGCGGGTTGTGTGGACGCAACGCCGAGGTTGTCATGGATGGCGGCACCCTTGAAATTACCTGGCGCGATAACAATCATATTATACAAACCGGCCCGGCATCGACCAGCTTTACCGGCGTTGTCGATCCGTCCCTGTTATAAGCACCATTGGAAAGACCATTGGAAAGACCATCGAAAAGACCATTGGATAAAACCATGACCGACCCTCGCATCATTTCTCTGGGTTGTCGATTGAACGCATTTGAATCAGAACTTATGCGTCAACACAGCTCGGCCGGCGGTGTGGAAAACGTGGTCATAATCAATACCTGTACCGTCACCGCAGAGGCCGAGCGCCAGTCCCGCCAAGCCGTGCGCAAAGCGGCCCGCAACAACGACGGCGCCCAGATCATCGTGACCGGTTGTGCGGCACAACTGGACCCGGAAGGTTTTGCCGCCATACCCGGTGTCAACCGGGTCATCGGTAACGCTGAAAAACTGGAACCACAAACCTTCGGGCAAGGTGACCACCCAGCCATCCAGGTCGCCGATATTATGACGGTCCATGAGGTAGCGCCCCATCTGATTGACGGGTTTGATAACCGCACGCGGGCCTTTATCCAGATCCAGCAAGGCTGTGACCATCGTTGTACATTCTGCATCATCCCCTTTGCCCGGGGCCCCAACCGCAGCATTCCAATGGGTGCCATTGCGCAACAGATCCGCCAGTTGAGCGAAGCCGGTTTTGGCGAGATCGTGCTAAGCGGTGTGGATATAGCATCCTATGGCGCAAATCTGCCCGGCAACCCGTCACTGGGCGATTTGGTCCGCCGCCTGCTGGCCTCGGTTCCGGAACTCAAACGCCTGCGCCTGAGCTCCATAGACCCGGCCATCATGGACGAGGCCCTGTTTCGCGCCCTAGCCGAAGAAGAACGGCTGATGCCCCATATTCATCTCAGCCTGCAGGCCATGGATAATACCATCCTCAAACGCATGAAGCGTCGACACCTGGTGAGCGATGCCATAGCCTTTGCCGAGCGCGTGCGTCTGGCCCGTCCCGATGTGGTCTTCGGGGCCGATTTTATAGCCGGGTTCCCGACTGAAACCGATGCCATGTTTGCCAACACCCTGAGGGCGGTAGAAGACATGGGCATAACCCACTTTCATGTTTTTCCCTATTCTGAGCGCGCCGGAACACCGGCGGCAAAAATGCCGGTCGTGGAAAAAGCCATTCGAAAAACCCGCGCCGAGGCCTTGCGATTACTTGGCAGCCGGGCCATAGGCGATTATCTTGGCACCCGCGTGGGCAAAATCGAAAAGGTTCTGATTGAAAACAATGACACCGGGTTCAGCGAACACTACGTCCCGGTACACCTGGATCGTCCCGCCGCATCGGGGTCCATCGAAACCATAAAAATTACCAGGGCCGATGATAACCGGTTATACGGTTCGCTGACCTGAGCACAAATGGGGGAATAATAGTCTATGAGCTGGTTTGATCGCCTGAAAGCAGGATTGGGGCGCAGCACCGAACGTCTGAGCAACGGTATAACCGATCTGTTTCATAACCGGAAACTGGATCAAGACACCCTGGACGAACTGGAAGAATTACTGATCATGGCCGACATGGGCGTAGCCACGGCGTCACGCCTGAGCAAGGCTCTGGCAAAAAACCGTTTCGATCAGGACATCACGCCACAGGAAGTCCGGGCAGCTCTGGCCGGCGAGATTGCGACAATCCTGGAACCCGCCGCAAAATCGTTGGAAATTAACCCTGCGCACAAACCCTATATCGTGTTGGTGTGCGGGGTGAACGGGTCGGGCAAAACCACCACCATTGGCAAGATGGCCAAACAATTTCGCGATCAGGGACGCTCGGTGATGCTGGCCGCCGGAGACACCTTTCGCGCAGCCGCCATTGAACAGCTTCAGGTCTGGGGCGAACGTGCCGGATGCACGGTAGTTGCCCGCGAACAGGGTGGCGATGCAGCCAGTCTGTCCTTTGAGGCCGTCCAGCGTGCAAAAGCTGAAAACATTGACGTGCTGATGATCGATACCGCTGGCCGCCTGCAAAACAAGGCGAACCTGATGGAAGAACTTATGAAGGTTGTCCGGGTCATTGCCAAACAGGATGACACAGCACCCCATGCTGTGATGCTGGTGATCGATGCAACGGTAGGCCAGAACGCCCATAATCAAGTCGAGGTGTTCAAGCGCATGGTCAGTGTAACCGGTCTGGTGCTGACCAAACTGGACGGCACGGCCAAGGGCGGCGTGGTGGTCGGGCTGGCTGAAAAATTTCAATTGCCGGTCTATGCCGTCGGTGTAGGAGAAACCATCGACGACCTGCACCCGTTCGATGCCAAGACCTTCGCCAATAATCTGATGGGTATCGATTGAGTAATTTTGTATGAGCACCATTTCCCCCACCATGATCGGGTTGCTTTTACTGGCGGCACTGGCTCACGCCTCATGGAATGCCCTGGTTAAAACCAGCGGGGACGGTTTGAGCATTTTTGCCACCGTGATAGGCACAGGCGCCATAATTTATATGTTTGCCGCGCCTTTTGTCGATTTCCCCGAACCCGAAGTGTGGCCATATTTGCTGCTCTCAGTAGTCTTGCATTTCGGCTATTTCTTTTTTCTGTGGTATGCCCTGAAACACGGTGATTTAAGCTCTGCCTATCCGGTAGCCCGCGGTTCGGCCCCCCTGCTTGTTGCCATTGGCGCCAGCATACTGGCCGGTGAGATTCTAAGCCTGCAAGCAACCATTGGCCTGGTATTTACCTGCCTGGGTATTTGTATGTTTGCATTCGAAAAAGGCCTGCCCGGCCCCGGCCATCGCAAACCATTTTTACTGGCCTTCACCACCGGTCTGTTCATCGCGTCCTATACCGTGGTCGACGGGTTGGGGTTGACGATATCGTCTGAGCCCTGGGGTTATATTGTCTGGCTGAACATTCTCGATGGCGCACCATTATTGCTCTATGTGATGGTAAAACGGTGGCATATTTATATGAGTTTCCTGCGCCAGGATGGCAAAAAAGCTCTATTGGGAGGTTTGCTGGCAACAATGGGATATTTCATCGTGCTCTATGCCCTGAGCATGGGAAATATGGCCCATGTATCGGCTTTGCGAGAGACATCGGTGCTGTTTGCGGTCGTTCTGGGGGCCATAACCCTGCATGAAAAGTTCGGCCCGATTCGTTGGTTTGCCGCCATTGCCATTGTCGGTGGTGTCGTTACAATGCATGTCTAGCAGGCGATAAAATAAAGGCAAAATCCTCATGACACAAACTCCATGCAAACAAGCCCAGGCAATTCTTGATTTCTGGTTCGGTGAGCCGGGATCGCCCGAGTATGGCGAAAACCGCAAACAATGGTGGGTCAAGGACCAAGCCTTTGATGACCGGATCAAGACTGATTTGCTGGCACCCTATGAGCAAGCCGTTAGCGGCGCTCTCGATCACTGGGCATCATCCGAGCATGCATCAAATCAGGCATTGGAAAGTCTGGCGCTGATACTTCTGCTCGACCAGGTGCCGAGGAATATTTTTCGAAATACCCCGAAAAGTTTTGCCAGCGATAGCAAGGCTCGTGACCTAACCGCCCGCGTTATCGAATATGGCCTCGATCAACAGCTGCCGTCGGTGATGCGGGTATTTTGCTATATGCCACTGGAGCACAGCGAAAGCCTCGATGATCAGAACCTGTCAGTAAAGCTGTTTAAGGATCTGGGAATAGAAAATTTTATCGAGTATGCCATAAGCCATCAACGGATTATCGAACGGTTTGGACGGTTCCCCCACCGCAATGAAATACTCGGGCGAACCAGTACGGATATGGAACTGGAATTTCTCACCCAACCGAATTCATCATTCTGAATTGAAATAAATTACACTAGAATATCGAGATAATAACCACGAGGCACATCGTTACGTGGTGGCTCACTGGAACTCAAGGCCATCTCCAGACGATCAATGGCGTTGCGTTGGTCGGGTGTTTCGCTGCCGGCGATAACCGTTGCTCGCCTGCGAACCTGTTCGATCTCGCGGTACTCTCCCCCTTTTGTTACCGTTGTCGGCACACCTTTTGATAAGGCGGGTGGGCGCGAAATACTATCTAGGGAGGACGATATGGCAGATAAAATGTTCATACCAAGCACTGTACAAATTAATGGTTAATGAAGCGTAAAGATCACTACCGGGCAGTGCAGGTTATGCGCATAATGCAGAAAATAAGTCTGGAATAATCAGGCTATAATATCGAGCAGATTGCCACGATCAGGATCGCTGGATTCACGGCTTTCTGTATCGCTCTCTTCGACTTCTTGCTGCGGGGCCGGAGCAGCGACTTCGCGCTCTTGCTGAACAGCCTGATGGATTACCGAATTTGGTTGTGTTGATGCCACGGCACCTATTGTATCAGCCATATTAACCTCTTGTATTATATTTATAGCGCACTTTTAGCGCAAGAAACCAACATAACCTATTTTTCCCGTTTTGCATACAGTTGATTGGTACCGGTGCTTTGCGGGTCTTGTTCGACAGCACCTGATTGCCTGGCCCCATAGACCATGATAGCTTGGCCAGACGCTACCTCATGGCATTTTATGAAGCCGGGGCATGATGAAAATTATGTGGAATTTGCACTGATGAGCCACGATATCAAGACTGAAAAGCATTACCTGGATTTGCACAACCCAATGTCTGCGGACAAATCATTTATGGGTGGATTACGGCTCGCCACACGGAACATCCTGTTTCTGCTTCTGGGGCTCGTATCCCTTGGCGGATTTGCCACATTGTATAACTTTGTTGATCAACAAATGAGCCTGTCTCTGACAGTCTTGAAAGAAAGCCGGGTGGTTTCACAGTCAGTTTCAGAGTTGAACCGGGCAATCGGTGATGTACGTTTCTATGACCGTCTGGTTCGCGATAGTCCCGACAATGACAATCCTCAATCCACACAATTACACCGCCGCGCCGTGGATCAGGTACTTACCTCGCTTGACGTGATACAAAACAGTGCCGCATCAGGGGGAAAATCCGGTCAGGTAACCGGGCAGCTATCCGATGCAATTGGCACAATCAGAGATGCATTTTCCAGCTATGGGCTTGAATTTTCAACCATGACCGATGCACGCAACCGTCTGGGACTGAGCCGGAATACGGGCCTGCGCGTTCAACGCCGTGACATGGTCACGAAGATCAGAGAACTCTTTGCGAGCGATGACACCGTGCAGTATCTGGGACTGCTGCGTAAATTTTCCACCCTCGATGACCGCGCCGAACATAGTCCGGTTCAAGCCAGCCAAGCCGAACGTGCAGCAACCAACGAGCTTTACGGCGATCTGATCGCGGGTATTGAACGGGAGGTCCTGGATAGTGGTCAACGGGCCGATCTTATGGCGGCCCTGCAAACACATCGCGGACTATTAAATCAGACCATCGAGGTACGCGACAAACTGGAGACCCCGCCCGCAGAAATTATTCAAATACTTGACTACATTGCCCCCAGCGTGCGCGAGGTCAGCGACTATGGCACACAGCTCTTGCGTATTTCACCCCTGAACTACGAACAGGAATACATCCAGGCACGCAAAACCCTTGCCGCTGGCAGTGCAATTATTATCGTCGTTCTGGTACTGGCCGGATTGACCCTGATGCGCTCCATAACGCTGCCAGTGACGCGCTTGAGCAAAGCCGTCGTAAACCTGGCAAAAGGTGACCGGACCGGTGGCATTCCCTTGCAGGGCAACAACGATGAAATCGGCGACATGGCCAGTGCGTTCGATAAATGGCTCGACAAGCTGACCGAAATTGACCATCTAAGATCCCAGCTTGATGATCTGCGTATGCGCCTGTCGCTGGGGGCTATTGCTGATGGGATCGACGAGCTAAAAGATCATTCTGCCACGGAGCAAGACAGAATTCCTGTAAACAAGCCTACGGATAAACTTGACGATGGTCCTGTAAAAAGTTCAGAAAAAAGCACTGAAATAATTCCGAAACAGACACCTGATGCCTCCCCAAAAGATACCCTCGGCATCTCACCCGCAAACCAGGGCAGGACCATCATTGCGGACGAGTTACCCACCGCAGCACTGGTACCGGTTGAACCTGATACCAGCCCCGTCAAGATCGATAATCTGGAGACCATCGGCACGGCGACACGCCAACTCAGTCAATATAATGACAGCGTCACCCTGGCAGCAAAAGACGTCGAACGAACGGAGCACATGATCAACCTGCTGACCCAGACCACTCACCAGATCGAAGACCTTGAAATCCATATCAGCGCCATTCGTGACGAAGCCAACTTGCTGGTATTCAATGCCATTACACCATCCATAACCGGCGAAACAAAAACCGCCACCGCCACAAGCACAAGCACAGGCACAGGCACAGGCAAGAAAGCAATAACAGACAAAGGGCAGAAACCCATCCCGCCAGACACCTCACCGGGTGACAATGATAAACGCGGGGATGAACGCGGGGATGAACGCGGAGAAGGTCGTCGGTTTGAAAATTTACGGAACCGCGTAAATCGAGCTGAACAGATCGTCGATGACCTGCATCGCTCATTGGACAAAGTCAATCATATAGCCCACGACATTGCATCCATGGCCTCAAGCGAGGCCCTGGAAGCGACACGCAAACTCATGTCACAATCGGAACGATTACAAACCATGCTTGATGACCTGATCAACAAGGTCGGCCCCGGCTCAAAGAAAACAGCCACCAACCCGGACGATCAATCTGACTGACATATTAATTGGCGGTTAAAGCGGTGCCGGATTATCAGGCGGTCAGCTTTGGTAGAGTAGCAAATATTTTATTATTGGGACAATACTCAATGTGTTGCCGCACACCTTGCAATGTGCAGTCATTGTGAATGCGACAGGTCCAACAGATCACCGAACAGACACGAATATCGTCACGGCGTGTCTCGATACTATCAAGTACATTAATATTTTGTATGCGCATCATTCCCCGCAAGGGAGCAGGAAGACCTTTGCGAATGTATTTGCTATCCATTTATCTATCCTCCGATTTTTATATACAGTACCATAGAGCGATTGTCCTTGATCCAGGTCAAGTACTATACAATTATTACGGGAGTATTCATCGATGATTGATGTTAATTGGACGCGCATGGAAAACGGTACAAAACAGGAATTCGAACAGTTGTTGAGCCTGGAGACCGAAGCTAATGCCGATCTGGTCGATCGTATCTTGGACCAGTTGAAGACGCTCGATGTTAACTGGGGTGGTTACAAGATCAATCGTTATGAACATAGCCTGCAATCGGCGACCCTGGCCCAGCGTGATGGTGCCGATGAGGAAATGGTTGTTGCCGCATTGTTACACGACATCGGCGATGTTATCGCGCCCTATAACCACAGTGAACTGGCCGCCGCCATGCTCAAACCCTACGTCAGCGAGCGGGTTCACTGGATCATTAAACATCATGGCCTGTTCCAGGGATATTATTTTAACCATCATCTCGGTGGAGACCGCCATATCCGCGACCGCTATAAAGACCACCCCTGGTATGATGATTGTGTGTATTTTTGTCATAACTACGACCAGAATGCCTTCGACCCGGATTATGATACCCTGGACCTGGAAGTTTTTGAGCCATTGGTGCGACGAATTTTCGTTACCCCGGGTGGGCATGCCGAATTAACCTGAACAATGATAACAAAAACCAAAACTAAGAATTCCAATGCCGAGTGAAACAGAGTACTCTTATTATTAACGTGACGGGAACATACGGCGATAGAATTTATTAAAAAAAGGATTATATTTATTTACTTCATTATTTAAAATCATTGTAAATTATTATTTCATTCACCAAATAACAATATCAATAACGCCAACATTGTTATGAATAAAAATAATGCTAAGGGTAACAGGGACTCCAGATGGCCGATATACAACTTGAAACATCAGGCAGGGACTATCTGTTTGCAATTAGCGATAATGATAATCATCTCACTCAGATTGAAAAAGCGGCCCATTCATTTTACCGGACACGCACGTTTGACGATTCATCCCTATTACTCGATTCACTGAACAAACGTGTTCCCTCTGCACTGGTCATCGATTCTGCCCAAACTGACATGTCCAGTATTGATATCGTAACACGCGTCCGCCGAATGCTGAGTGCCGACAAATTACCCATCGTCTTTATATGCTCACCAAGCCAAACCGACCTGATCGATGGTGCTATGGGTTATCAGGGTGTGAATGTGCTGACAAAACCCTATCGCAGAACGGCCCTGTTGAACGCCATTTCCAGCCAGGTAAACTCCGCCATTGAAGCCGACTGGGATAACATTGAGCCCGTGCAACAGGCCGCCCTGAAAAACACCCTGGACTCGTTCAACTCCATTGCCGATCTTATCAGCGAGGGCACCCCGGTAGCCTACAGCAGTGTGGCTGAAAATTGCCAACCACTGATCAAGGCCGTACAGGATCAAAATTTTCAGGAAATGCTGGGCGGCATCCGGGGGCACGACAACTATTCCTATGTTCACTCCATGCGTGTCGCCACACTGCTCAGTCTGTTTGGCCAGGCCATCAATATCAAGGGTGACGACCTGATGACCCTGACCGCGGGAGGGTTGCTGCATGACGTGGGCAAGATGGTCATTCCCCACGAAGTCCTGAACAAGGCCGGGAAACTGGATGATGACGAATTTGCGATCATGAAAACCCACGTGGATCATACCCTTGAATTTCTGGATAAATCCAATGATCTGCCCAAAGGTGTCGGTATCATTGCCGGTCAGCATCATGAAAAACTGGATGGCTCGGGATATCCGCTAGGCCTTGCCGGCACGGAGCTTAATCAATTGGCCCGCATGGCCGCCATCATTGATATCTTCAGTGCCCTGACCGACCGGCGGGTCTATAAACCATCCATGCCCCCGGAAAAAGCCTTCAGCATCATGGGAAGCATGAAAGGTCATCTCGATCCGATCCTGATGGTCGCCTTCAAGGAAATGCTGCTCGACAGTGTCGGCGATTTATAGGGTTTTCTACCAGATAGACTAATTAATGTGATCCGGCCCTAATCGCCTTTGAGGGCTGCCACGCCGGGTAGTTCACGGCCTTCCAGCCATTCCAGGAATGCCCCACCCGCACTGGAGACATAGGAAAAATCATCCACGACTCCGGCGTTTGCCAGCGCCGACACCG
Source organism: Alphaproteobacteria bacterium (assembly GCA_024279135.1). GTDB lineage: Bacteria > Pseudomonadota > Alphaproteobacteria > Rhodospirillales > Casp-alpha2 > JABJOR01. Next base: position 125,052 of record JAJRRU010000009.1, on the reverse strand, counting down.
TATCGCCACCACCGGCCACGCTAAGCAGGTCGCCGGATTTAGTCCGGCTTGCGACAAATTGCGCTACCGCGTTGGTGCCCACGTCGAAAGGCTCGATTTCAAACGCCCCGAGCGGTCCGTTCCATAACACGGTTTTACAGTCGGCCAGCCGTCCGTTGATATGATTGATCGATTCAGTTCCCAGATCCAGGATCATGGCCTCAGGGGTGATAATATTAAGCGCTGTGGTGGCCGACGCCACCCCGGCCTTGAATTCATTGGCGACCACCGCGTCATAGGGCAGAATAATCTCGCAACCCTGTAATTGCGCCCTGGAACATATATCGCGAGCCTGCTGGGCCATATCCTTTTCACACAGGGATGATCCCACATCGATGCCATTGGCATAGAGGAATGTATTGGCCATACCACCGCCGATAACCATCATATCCACTTTTTCAATCAGATTACCCAGCACGGCCATCTTTGAGGAAACCTTGGCCCCACCGACGATGGCGGCAACCGGCTTTTGTGGGTTGCCCAACGCCCCTTCCAGCGCTTCCAGCTCACCTTGCATAAGGCGCCCTGCGGCAGCAGGCAACAGGGCCGCAATACCAACGGTAGAGGCATGTGCCCGGTGTGCGCAGGAAAAAGCATCGTTGATGTAAATATCACCCAACCCGGCCAATTGAGCCGCCAGTTCAGGGTCGTTGGCTTCTTCACCGGCATGAAAGCGCAGGTTCTCCAGCAAAACAACGTCGCCGGGACCAGCCCCATCAATCACACCGGCTGCGGATTGCCCGATACAGTCATCGGCAAACGTGACGGGCTTATCAAGGGCACGCGATAATGCATCTGAAATCAGCGACAGGCTCATATCGGCAACCACCTGGCCTTTTGGTCTGCCGAAATGAGACAGCACAATCACAATCGCGCCTTTCTCTGCAAGCTCAACTATTGTCGGGGCCGTTCGCTCGATCCGCGTGACATCGGTAATTGCGCCATCGCGCATGGGAACGTTCATGTCTGTTCTGAGCAGAACCTTTTTACCCCGCACGTCGAGATCATCGAGGGTTTTAAACTGGTTCATTATGATAATACCTTGACGTTAATTGCGGGTTGCGAGAACGAGGCCGGTTCCGATCATCACCGTTCCGGCACTTCTGTTAAAAAATGCCAGTGTCCGTGGCGAGCGAAACATTAATCTGGCTTTCGATGATAACAGAGCATACCCAGCCATGGTCAAAATCAACACAGCCAAATCAATACTGGCGACCAGGACAATATCCGAAGCGGCGAGATTCTTTAAATTGATAAAAACGGGTAAAAACCCCAGACAAAACAGAATAGCCTTGGGATTGCCCAGGGTCAGAAACAATCCACCCAGAAAACCGGCGATGGGGTTAGGGCTGCCGACACGAACATCGAGCGGATCAACGGTTTGGGCGGTCCAGGTCTTAATGCCCAGATAAATCAAATAAGCCGCACCGATCCAGCGGATCAGGGTAAACGCCATCTCAAATTGGGAGGCCAGGGCAGCCAGGCCGAAAATAGCGCCGAGCAAAAAAATCAGATCACCGAGCGCAATGCCAAAAATAAAATACTGTGTGGGCCAGAAACCATGGGTCATGCCACGACCGATAGTCGCCATCATGCCGGGTCCAGGGGACGCCATGACAACGAAGCAGGCAAGCGCAAATGTGATGGCCGTTTCAACGCTCATAATGGCCCCTAATTGGAATACTCGGCGGCCTTGCGTCGGGCGTCCAATTCATTATCAGTTTCGCCGAGAACCTTATAGGCATTGGCAAGACGGTTCCAGCCTTGCGGATCGTTAGGCTCGCTTGCCAGACGGTCGGCCAGTCTTTGAACCATAGACCGGATCATCTCGTTTTGATCCTGCTCGTTCATTTGCTGTGCGTTTGCAATGTCTTCTACGGTCGGTCCGGGCAGCGACGTGCCTTCACCCAGGCCTGCCTTGGCCGCAATATCGATGGCACGTTGTGACGCGCGTATAGTACCCAGTTCAATATTGGCTTCCTGAGCGACCGTGCGTATCTGGTTTTCAATAGATGGTATCCAGGGCGCATCCGGTGGTGAGAAGTACAACAGGTCGATCCAGATTTGCAGGGCAGATTTTGTATCGCCGCTTTGCAGGGCTGCCTGACCAATATAAAAATTAGCCCGTGCATCCAAGGGGTCGGCGTCGGCAACTTCCTGGAAAATAGCCAGAATATCCGGCGTTATATCTTGCCCACTGGCCATCATGCTGGCTTCGGCGTAGTTGCTCTTGTCCATAATATCACCGCTCATCTGGTAAATTCTTTGATAGACCAATGACGCTTCGTTGAAATTGCTCATGCTGACCAAGCTGCGCGATAACAACCGCCAGCCTTCAATATCCTCCGGATTTTCTTCAAGCCTGTCACGCAGACGATCGATGATCTCACTCATTGCCGGGGCCGTCCCTGTTGTCCCACTGTGCGGCGCGACTATATCGGTGCGTTGGGCCAGCGGGTAGTCCGGCATCTGAGGCGAGCCTAATTTCAGATACAGGGCCACCGCAAAAAGCGGGATAATGCCGATCAGACTGATAATCAGCCAATCGGGTTTTAATGAACCCTTGTGGTTTACGGCGGTATTGTGTTTTTTACTATAGGTTGAGGCTTCCAGCATGCGCTGGTGAATTTCAAACCGTCCCCGTTCGGCCTGCTCATCACTAAGCACATTACGTTCAAGCTCGCGTTCGAGTTCCGCCAACTGATCCTTATAAACGGCGATATCGTAAGTATCGTGTGCCGTATCAACCTTTTTTTTATTTAGCGCCCCCGACCTGATCATAGGCACGATCATCGTGGCCAGCGCAAAGGCGGCCAGCACGGCAATTATTATCCAAATGCTCACAGAGTATCCCCATTTTTATCACGATCGTTTTCGGCCAACAGTTTTTCCAGTCGTCTTTGTTCGTCCTTGCTCAATTGCGGAACATCGCCTAGTGGCATTGCCCTGCCTGAGCCTTGCAATCGGTCTTGCAACCGGCCTTTGCGGAATATCATGGTCAAGGCAGCCAAACCAAACATCACGAACAGCAACGGGCCAAACCACAACAGATATGTCGAACTTTTAAAAGGTGGGCTCAACAACACAAAATCACCATACCGCGAAACCATATAATCCAGCACCTGTTGATTCGTGTTGCCGGCGAGCAGGCGTTCGCGGACCAGAATGCGCATGTCACGGGCCAGGTCTGCATTGGAATCATCGATAGACTGGTTCTGACAAACCACACACCGTAGCCCGGAACTGATTTCGCGTGCCCTGGCTTCCAGCACCGGATCATCCAGCATTTCGCTGGGCTCAACGGCACCGACCTGGGTGCTTGCAAGAACCAGTATAATCGTTACCACGAAGGCTTTAATACTCATTGCTTGCGCAACTCCTCGATGATGGGGAAAATCGTCTCATTCCAGATTTTAAGGTCCATGGGGCCGATGAGTTTATAGCGGATAACACCATTTTTATCGATCACAAATGTCTCCGGTGCACCCGTCACACCAAAGGCAATTGAGCCCTTGCTGTCCGGATCATCACCGATCAGGGTATAGGGATCACCTTTGCGGGCCAGCCAGTTAGGGCCATCGTCAGGGTTCTTTTCACGCCAGTCGATGCCGTGAATGGGAACGTCAGTGTTTTCCTTGACCTGCATCAGGAAGGGGTGTTCGATCTGGCAACTGATGCACCATGAACCAAAAATGTTGACCAGTGAAACCTCGCCTTTGAAATCTACGGTCTCCAGCCCCCATTCGCGGTCCGGGTTGGCGCGTCCCTTGATGGGCAGAAGCTGGAAATCTTCAACCGGTGTGTCGATCAGCACAGACGGCAACCGGCTGGGATCCTTGGTCAGGCCGATGGCAAAATAAATTGCCAACGTCATAAAGACGATGACCGGCACGAAAAACATCAGCCGTTTGTTCTGCTCGGGCGCGGTTTGCTGATATACCATCAAGCGCCTGCGGGTTGACTGACGGGTGGTTTCGCCACCACTTTGCGGCGATGGGATACACCGATACGATACCGCCGGTCACTCAGGCTGACGGCGGTGGCTGCCATCATAAAAATCGCGCCGACCCACATCCAGATCACCAGTGGGTTCCAGTAAAGTCGTGTGACATAACCGCCTTCCGTGCCCACCGGATCGCCCACCACGGCATAAAGATCACCGAAGAATGTGGTGTGAATGGCGGCTTCCGTGCTCGGCGTGGAACTAATTGGATACTGGCGGTTTTCCGGGTACATGATGACGACTTCCTGGCCATCCTTGTTGACCACGAAGGTTGCCTTGGTCAGGCTATAATTTGGTCCCTGGCCTTGCTCAACACCCTTAAAGGTGAAATCAAATTCACCGACCTGTACGGTCTGTCCGGGTACCATGGTCTGGATCGTTTCAATTTTCCAGGCCCCGGCACCGGTCATGCCTGCGATACCGATTGCAAGACCCAGATGGCCCAGCGTCATACCCCAACTGGCACGAGGCACCCTGGCCAAACGTGACAGCGAGGATACCAACGGCTCACGGAATAATCGAATACGCTCGCTCAGTTCCACAAACGTGCCAACGCCGAGCCATACGGCCATCATCATACCGACCACACCGAGGAATGGACCACCCGTAGCAAGCGCCCAGGTGGCAATGGCGGCAACCACGGTCAATATACCAGCGAGCCATAACTTTCGCAGCGCAGGGCCAAGATCGGCTCGTTTCCAACTCAGCATGGGCCCGATTGCCATGGCCGCAACCATGGGCACGATGAGCGGAATAAACACCGTATTGAAAAATGGCGGTCCGACGGAAACCTTGCCGCCATCAATAGCATCGAGAAACAACGGGTACAGGGTGCCCAGCAAAACGGCCCCAGCCGCCGTGGTCATGACCAGATTATTGAGCAACAAAGCCCCTTCACGCGATATAGGCAGGAACAATCCCTTATTGCTGATGGTCGGGCCACGCAATGCAAACAGGGTGAATGACCCGCCGATTACCACGATCAGCAAAACCAGAATAAACACCCCACGGGCCGGATCGGTGGCAAACGCGTGCACACTGGTGAGCACGCCAGAGCGTACCAGGAAAGTCCCGAGCAGGCTGAGGGAAAAGGCCACAATGGCAAGAAAGATCGTCCAGCCTTTCATGGTGTCACGTTTTTCAACCATGGTGGCGGAATGTAACAGGGCCGTACCGGCCAGCCATGGCATAAATGACGCATTTTCAACCGGGTCCCAGAACCACCAGCCGCCCCAACCCAGTTCATAATAAGCCCACCATGAACCGAGTGCTATACCACCGGTCAGGAAACCCCAGGCGGCCAGGGTCCACGGGCGCACCCAACGGCCCCAGGCTGCATCGACACGACCTTCCAGCAAGGCGGCGATGGCAAACGAAAAAGTAACGGAAAATCCAACATAACCCAGATATAACATGGGCGGATGGAATGCCAAGCCGGGGTCTTGTAACAACGGGTTCAGACCGTTGCCATCAAATGGGGGGTCGATCAGACGATCAAACGGGTTCGAGGTAAACAGAATAAACAGATAAAATCCAATGGCTACCAGAGACTGGATACCCAACACCCGAGCACGTAATGAAGGCGGCAGATTTTCACTGAAAAAAGCCACGGCAAAGCCAAACAAACTAAGGATCAAAACCCACAACAGCATGGAGCCTTCATGATTAGCCCAAACACCTGATATTTTATACAACATAGGCTTGGCGGAATGGGAGTTGGACGCGACCACCACCAGCGAGAAGTCCGAAACCACGAAACTATACGTCAGGCAAGCGAAACTGAACGCCATCAAGGCAAATTGCGCCACGGCGGCAGGTCGGCCAAAGTCCATCCACACTACATTATTACGGGACGCCCCGACCAACGGCACCACGGCCTGGATTACGGCAACAAACAGGGCTAATATAAGGGCAAAATGGCCCGCTTCAGCTATCATTGTACGGTTTCCTCTTCGCCTTCTTCACCCTGCCAATACCCGGCATCTTTCAGGGCTTCGGAAACCTCGGGTGGCATGTAATTCTCGTCATGCTTTGCGAGCACTTCTTCGGCGATGAAAACACCATTAAGCAGCTTGCCTTCGGTAACCACGCCCTGACCCTCGCGGAACAGATCGGGCAGGATGCCAAGATAGCTGACTTTGATAGTATGGGCAGTATCGGTGACGCCAAATGTTACGGTGCCATCACTGGCTTGCTGCACGCTGCCATCTTCGACCAGCCCGCCAAGACGGATGCGGCGGCCTTCCTCGACCTTGTTCTCGGCGATGTCGGAGGGGCTACGAAAAAAAACGATATTTTCCTCAAATGCCGTAAGCATCAGAGTCCCCGCAGCGGCGATCAAAAGAGCGGCTATAAAAACAAATGTCAGGCGCTTGTGTTTGCGTTTCATAATTTTGTGGATTCTTTAGTTTTGTTGCTCAGGATTAACAGAATTAGGGGGATTAAATGGCTGCATTGTGTCTTTTTCAAGGCTGTTTAATATGGCACGATTTTCCTTCAGGGTGCGCACACTCGTAACGTAGATCGCAATCATCAAAATCGCAGAAATACCGTAGCAAGGCCATATATAAGCACCGTATCCACCCATTTCAAGAAAGCTCGATATTGTTACCATGACGGCTCCTGTAATATCACTATGGCGACCAGACTAAGCCTGGGCATGACGCTGACGCAGGGTACGAATTTTTCCCGCAGTTATGGCACTGTCCATGCGGATAAGCAGTACCCAGAGATAAAAGAATGAATAACCCACGGCCATCAGCAGTAAGGGTATCAGCATACTGGAATGTATGGATGGCCCGTCCATACGGATCACACTGGCGGGTTGATGCAGGGTATTCCACCAGTCTACCGAAAATTTTATAATTGGGATATTGATAAAACCGACCATAGCGAGAATTGCCGACGCCTTGGCACCGCGCTGGGCATTATCAAAAGCACTGTTCAGTGCCATAAAACCAATATACAGGAACAACAAAACCAGCATGGACGTCAGCCGGGCATCCCAGACCCACCACGTGCCCCACATGGGCTTGCCCCACAAAGACCCGGTCAGCAGCGCAAGAAACGTGAATATCGCGCCGATGGATGCCGTCTCACGCGCCGCAATTTCTGCGACAGGGTGTTTCCAGATCAATCCCACCCCGGCTGAAATTACCAGGGAGGTATAACAGAACATGGCCATCCAGGCGGCAGGCACGTGAACGTAAATAATCCGCACGCTTTCGCCTTGCTGATAATCAGCCGGAGAGACAAACAAAGCCAGATAAAGCCCGATCCCCAGGCACAGCAGGGTTATGCCGCCAATCCACGGGATCAACGGTCGGGCTATCCGCAAAAAACGGTTCGGATTCGCATATTTTTCAATCATTGCCATAACAGGCATTTCCTATCTTATTGTAGCACTATATTCCAGTCCTAATGTATTATTCTTCCAGCGACTGGCGGATGGCGACCGCCGCAGCCCATGGGCACAACGGCAACGCCAGCAGGAAAAAAGCAGCCATAATCAAAAGCTGGGCTTTCATGGGGTATCCGCTGATCGCCGCATCGACGGCACTGACACCGAAAATCAGAACCGGGATAAACAAGGGCAAAATCAACAGTGACAATAACACACCGCCGCGTCTGGAGCCCAATACCAAGGCCGCACCCACAGCACCCAACAGGCTTAACGTAGGGGTGCCAATAAACAAAGCGGTAATTAATATTCCAAAACCCTCAATTTCCATATTCAGCAAGACTGCCAACAAGGGGGCGGCAATGATCAACGGTAATCCGGTGGTTAGCCAATGGACACAGATTTTTGCCAGCACCAGTATTTCCAGTGATACCGGCGACAGCACCAGCAGTTCCAGCGAGCCATCCTCATAGTCAGCCAGGAATAATCGTTCCAGCGACAACATGGACGCCATCAGGGCGGCAACCCAGATCACCCCTGCACTGATACGCGCCAGAATACCCGGTTCCGGACCCACACCGAAAGGAAACAAAACCACGGCCAGGACAAAAAATGCCACCACCATGAAATTATCGAACCCCTGACGGGATGCCAGATTAAGATCACGGCGAACCAATTGTATAAAATGTCCCATCAGCTCACCTCATCCATGGTGGGGTGGATCAAACCATTTTGAGCCAATTCATACCGGGCCAGGTCATACCGAGCAACGGCAAACGGCGTCAGGTCCAGGGTCTTGGTATCCTGGCTAGCAATTTGGCTGTGGGTGGATATGACCACCATACCGCCATCAGCCCGGTGATCGGCCAGGGTTTTTTCCAGTGCGGCGATGGCTGATTTATCCAGGGCAGTGGTCGGTTCATCGAGCAACCACAACGCGGCGCGGGACGCAGCAATTCGGGCCAGTGAGGCCCGCCTGCGCTGTCCGGCTGACAGGAACTGGGTTGGAACATCGGCCAGATGGGCGATGCCAAATGTATCCAGCGCCCTTTCGACCCGCTCTGACATACGGGCTGCGTCATCACCGCCGCAATGCATGGCGGCCCAGAACGCTAGATTCTCCCGTACACTGAGCACGACCTTGATGGCGTCCTGATGACCCACATAATGCAGCCGTGCATTGTGGGCCTCGCGATCGTCGCCGATCTCCTCGCTGTCCCAGCAGATCGAGCCGCTGGCCTGTTCCAGCAAGCCGCACATCAAACGCAGCAAGCTGGACTTGCCGCTGCCATTAGGACCGACCAATACCAGCATACCGCCTGAGGACAGTTCGAAATCAAGCCCGGTGAACACCGTCTGTTCACCGCGAATACAGTTTAGTCGGGAGCCGCTAAAGAGGGACATTTATGGAGAACTCATCAGAAAATAATCACCATTTATCAAACGTGACTTGTAACAGGTATAGCAGTTCACGCAACCTGTCCTTGACTTTATCCCGGCTCAACGCTGTTTCATTTTTCCCGAAAGCGACGTTCGGGCCACCCCATCAGGATCAAAATTAGACGGCTCCAGCCACGCCCGCAAGATACGCTCTATGGCGGGCCATTCCTTGTCCGTAATAGCGTACCAAGCAGTATCACGATTACGGCCTTTATACATGGTCGCCTGGCGAAAAATCCCTTCAAAGCGGAAACCCAGTCTTTCGGCGGCCTGTCTGGAAGGCCCGTTGAGCGCGTCACATTTCCATTCATATCGGCGATTTTTCAGCTCAGAGAATGCCCGCTGCATCATTAAAAACATGGCCTCAGTGGAAATGGTGGAGCGTTGCATGAGCGGTGAGAAATTAATGTGGCCTACTTCGATGACACCATGGGCCGGATCAATCCTGAGATAACTGGCTACCCCCACGGCCTGGCCGCTGGCTTTATCAACGACCGCATGAAACATCGGGTCATCAGCAAAACAGGTGTTGCTCATCCAGGCTCGATAATCCGTTTCGCTCTCAAACGGTCCATAGGGCAGATAAGTCCATAATCTGTTTTCCCGGTCCTGGTTATATGCCGCAAACAAATCGGTTGCATGGCGCTCACTATTGACCGGTTCCAGCAAACAGTGCCGACCATCCATGATCTCACGCGGCGGATTTGCCACCGGTTGCCAGTCGTTAAGCGGATCACCGACAGGCTGGCCCAGATGATTACGGTATGTTTCCATCAACCCCACAATGCCGCTTGCGGTGGGCTGACTTTTCCGTCACTGAAATCCAGGCCGTGATCTCGATCACGGCGCAGCAACAAGGGACCGTCCAGATCGACAAATTTGGCAAAACCACTCAACAGAGTGGCCGGGGCCATGGCCAGGGAGGTGCCGACCATACAACCGATCATGATCTCAAACCCAAGGTTACGGGCACCCTGGGCAAGTTCAATGGCTTCGCTGAGACCGCCGGTTTTGTCGAGCTTTATGTTGACCATGTGATAGCGGTTTTCAAGCTCGCCCAGACGATCGACGGTATGACAGGATTCGTCGGCGCACAAGGGAACCGGGCTGTCAAAATCGCTTAATACAGCATCATGTTCAGCGGCCAGAGGCTGTTCGATCATCTCCACCCCCAGATCGGCCAGCGGTCCGGCCACTTCCCTTAACAGGTCAAAATTCCAGGACTCATTGGGGTCGATAATCAACCGCGCCGCCGGTGCGTTTTCGCGAATACCGGCCATGCGGGTGATGACTTTTTCCGTATTGAGCTTGACCTTCAGCAATGGCGCGTGGGCCAGCGCAAGTGCTGCGGCGGCCATAACGTCGGGCTCGGCGATGCCGATGGTCTGGGCGGTAATCGTGGGCTGTGGTTCGGGTATCCGGGCCAGATCAAAGACCCTTTTGCCGACCTGTTTGGCTTCCAGATCCCACAGGGCACAATCGAGAGCATTGCGCGCCGCCCCGGCCTGTAACACCTTGCGCAATTCATCCCGCCCCAAACCGTCAGATATCTTCCCGGTCAGCGAGGTAATATCCTGCAAGACCCCCTCGACGGTTTCACCGTACCGTGGATACGGAACACATTCACCCCATCCGCGGTTGCCGTTTTCATCACACAGCTCAACCACAACCACATCGGCTGCCGTTTTGGTGCCACGTGAGATTGTAAACGGTTTATCCAGTGGCCAATTTTCAGTGCGCACTGTCAGGGAAATGCTCATGACTGCAATACATCCACGATGGCGTCGACCCCGGTGCGCACCGGATCAACACAAGGCATACCGAATTTATCGGCGTGACTGTTGAGACAATCCATGGCCGCCTGTTGGCTCATTTTCGAGGTATTGAAGGCCAATGCCATAACTTTGGCATCCGGTGCAGTCAACCGGGCGCAGGACTCGTTGAGCGCAATACAGTCTTCCAGCGTGGGCAGGGACTGGTGGGGGATGCCGCGCATGTGCTCGCGGCCCGGTTCATGACACATAACCAGATGGCTGGCTTGCGCGCCGTGCAGCAACCCAAGGGAGACCCCGGCGTAGGACGGGTGGAACAGCGAGCCCTGACCTTCGATCAAATCCCAATGATCGGGCTCATTGGCGGGTGAAATTTCCTCCACGGCACCGGAAATAAAATCGGCGATAATGGCATCAACCGATATGCCACTGCCGGTGATAAAAATACCGGTCTGGCCGGTGGCGCAAAAATCCGCATTCATGCCCCGGGCCTGCATGGATTTCCATAATGCCAGGGTCGTATACATCTTGCCAAGCGAGCAGTCCGTGCCCACCGCAAGCAATCGGTTGCCCGAACGGGGCTGACCGTTGCCAACGGAAAACTGTGTGCTGGGGTGGCGAACATCGAACAGGGCGCGATTATGATAATCGGCTGCGTTGCGAACTGCGGGCACATCGCGCAACCGACCGTGCAGGCCCGAGGCGATATCCATGCCCAGTTCCATGGCCCGCACCAGAGTGTCGCTCCAGCCTTCAGAGATTACACCGCCGCGATTAGCGACCCCGATGACCAACGTCTTGACCCCGGCGGCCGCGGCTTCTTCCAGGGTTAAATCATCCAGACCCAGATCGGCGTTACAGCCGGGCAAGCGGAACTGTCCCTTGCACCATTGCGGTGCCCAGTCGACCACCCCTTGGGCGGTTTTGGCGGCGAGCTGATCGGGAGCATCGCCGATAAACATCAAATATGGTGTGCGCAAAGACATGACTACGGCCCTCATTAATGGTCGTTTCGATAAAACAGAAATCTCAGGCTACAGAATAATCCCGCCGGGCTCCAGCACTGAACGACGCCTGGTTTTACATCCTGATACGCTGGCTTCCCGGATCATACAGAGGCTTCAGCGAGGCCTTTGCCGAGAACCGTTTACAGGCGATCTCGATTTCATAGCTGCCGGAGTTCACATAGTCCGCGTTCACACCACCTTGCTCGATCGGGTTTTTGACATAACCCAGCCCCACACTGCCACCCAGGGTATGGCCATACATGGCACTGGAAATATAACCGCAGATCTCACCGTTACGCACGATGGGCTCGTTGTGATAGAGCATGGCTTCGGGGTCATCGAGCAGGAACTGGACCAGACGTTGTTTGAGCACGCCACCCTGTTTTTGTTCCAGGGCGGCCTGGCGCCCGATAAAGCCACCGGGTTTGTCGTATTTCACGGCAAATCCCAGCCCGGCCTCCAGGGGGGTCTCTTCATCACTGATATCATGGCCCCAAGAACGATAGGCCTTTTCTGTGCGCAGGGAGTTCATGGCGTGCATACCCACGTGTTTCATATCAAATTCTTCGCCGGCCTGACGCAGCACCTCATAGACATGGATTGCCATATCAGACGGTATCCACAACTCCCAACCCAGCTCGCCCACATAGGAGATGCGCGAGGCCCGTACCGTGGCATAACCAAGCTCGATTTCTCTGGACGCTCCAAACGGAAATGCCTCATGGGACAGATCTTGCGGGGTCACTTTTTGCAGCAATTTTCGCGCATTTGGCCCCTGAATACTGATCCCCGCATAACCCGATGTCACGTCGGTCAATGTGGCATGGGCGTGAGTAGGAATATTGTCTTTCAACCAATGGAAGTCCCGCCGATGGCTGGAATAACTGGTTAGAATCATGAACTGATCCTCGGCCAGCCGGGTCACAGTCAGATCAGCCGTAATACCGCCCTGGTGGTTGAGCCATTGGGTGTAAACCATAGTATCGTTCTCGACCGACATATCGTTGGCTGAAACCTGATTGATGATGTCTTCCGCATCGCGGCCCTGCAAAAGGAACTTGGAGAAGGTGGAAATATCCAGCAAACCGACGTTTTCACGCACGGCACGATGTTCGGCCGCGGAATAATCGAACCAGTTCTGTTTTTTATAGGTGTATTGATATTCCGGTTTCACGCCTTTTGGGGCGAACCAGTTGGGCCGTTCCCAGCCGCCATTTTCACCGAAACAGGCGTTGGCCTCGACCAGGCGGTCATAGAGCGGTGTGCGGCGGATGCCGCGCGCGGTCTCGGGTTGGCGAAACGGCCAGTGCATGGCGTATAACAAACCGAGTGTTTCGGTCGTCCGGTCGTGCAGGTATTTGCGATTTGACTGAAACGACAGGGTGCGTTTGATGTCAACGCTCCACAAATCACCGGTGGCGTGGCCGTCACGGATCCAATTGGCGATGACCCTGCCCGCCCCACCGGACGACTGTATCCCTGTGGAATTAAACCCGGTCGCCACAAACACACCTTTAACTTCCGGTGCCTCGCCCAGGTAATAACTGTTATCGGGGGTGAAACTTTCAGGACCATTAAAGAAGGTCTGAATACCGGCGGTCTCAAGAATAGGCAAACGGTGCATGGCCCGTTCCAGCATGGGTTCGAAATGGTCGAAATCTTCTGGTAATTCATCGAATTCAAAATCTTCGGGAATGCCATTGTGACCCCATGGCTTGGCGATGGGCTCAAAAGCACCGACCAGTAATTTACCGGCATCTTCCTTGCAATAAATACACGATGATGGCTCTCGCATGACCGGCAGATTACCGGGCAGGCCCTCGATAGGTTCCGTCACAATATAAAAATGTTCTGCCGCGTGCAGGGGAATATCCACCCCGATCTGGCGGCCAAATTCCCGTGACCACATGCCACAGGCGATGACCAGATGTTCACATTCAATGGTACCCTTGTCGGTGGTGACACTCTTGATCCGGCCACCATCAATGGTCGCCCCGGTGACTTTGGTTTTTTCCAAGATGGTCGCCCCACCCATACGCGCACCCTTGGCCATGGCCTGGGTCACATCGATAGGGTTGCACTGGCCGTCACCGGGCAGGAAGATGCCGCCAACCAGATCATCGGTATGCATGACCGGGTAGTGTTGTTTTATCCAGTCCGGGTCGACCTGTTCAACCTCCAGCCCGAAACACCGGGCCATGGACGCACCGCGCAGCAACTCTTCAAAACGTTCCGGTTCATCGGCGACCGATATGGAGCCATTTTGCTTCAGCCCCGTGGCCTGCCCGGTTTCTTCCTCTAACCCGGCAAACAGTTCGGCAGTATAACGTGCAATCTTGGTCATGTTCTGGCTGGCGCGAAGCTGGCCGACCAATCCGGCGGCGTGCCATGTGGTGCCGCAGGTCAGTGATTTGCGCTCTAACAGAACCACATCCTTGTAACCTAGTTTAGTCAGATGATAAGCCGTGGAACACCCGATGACACCGCCACCAACGATTACAACCTGTGCCCGATCCGGGAATTTTTCAGACATGGAATACTCCTGTTACAAAATTACGATTACACAATTTTTTAATATGTTGGGGGGGATAAAGTCCACACGACACGCGCCGGGGACTGATCTGGATTTCTCGATTTATGGGGCTCGCGACCATCAAATGTGATGGTGTCGCCGACCTCCAGTATAAACTGACGCTGGCCGATTTGAATTTCGATGCGGCCCTCGATAACCAGGGCTGCTTCCTGACAGGGCCGGGAATAAAGTTCGTCCCCGCTCGATGCATAGGGGCCGTAGGTGGTCATAATCATCTCGAAGTCACCGCTCAAATTGGGCGACAGCAATTCTTCGCGCAATCCGGCCCCGGTGAAGGTCAAATGGCGGCGGTCGCCCCGTCGCACGATCAAATCCTGTTCATGGGTAGGGCCGGACGAGCCGCCCTGAAAAAACCAGTTATTCTGAACGCCCAGGGCCTCGGCAAGCTCTGTCAGCCGTTCAATAGAGACCGGCGAGATATTTCGCTCGATCTGGCTGATATATCCAACCGAGCGACCGAGCCGTTTTGCCAGTTCCACGATAGTCATATCGCGAGCCTTGCGCAGGTCGCGAATTTGCTCGCCCACGGGTGTGCCCGTGGTCACGGCTTTGCTGGTATTTTGGTGGGAGACAGACATGTGGGCCCCTCAACGAAATGATCAGGAAACAATCTATGCTGCTTAAATGAAAAAATCAATGTGAAATTTCACAAGCAAAATTTCATTCTATCCGCCAGACCTGGGCAGTATTATCTGCACACGTAGGCCCTTTTGCGCACGATTTTCCATGGTGATATCGCCACCGTGCGAGCGGATGATATTGCGCGCAATGGCCAACCCCAGACCGATACCGCCGGTTTCCAGACTGCGGGATTCCTCGAGGCGGACAAAAGGTTCAAACACACTGTCGATTTTATCTGGTGCAATTCCAGGTCCGTCATCCTCTATGATCAGTTGAACGGCTTCATCGCCCACCATCAGTTCCAGACGGGCGCACTTACCATAGCGCACGGCGTTTTCAATCACATTACGGATGGCTCGTTTCAGGGCAAACGGGCGGCACCGGTAGGCCAGAGAGTCTGGCAAGCCCTGTGTCGTCTCGAAGCTCACATCCTGACCCAGATCGGCCATATCCAGGGCAATGCTTTCAACCAGAGCAACAATATCGGTGGTGCGAGTTTCTTCCCTGCCTGCATCTTCGCGGGCAAAGGCCAGGGTGGCTTCCGTCATACGCTGCATTTCTTCCAGCGATTGCAGCATCTTCTGTCGGATCTCCCCGTCTTCGAGCATCTCCGTGCGCAGCCGCAACGAGGTCAGGGGCGAGCGCAGGTCGTGGCTGATGGCTGCCAACATACGTGTGCGGTCGTCAACAAATCGTTGCAGCCGGTCGCGCATTTTCATAAAGGCATGGGTGGTCTGGCGAATTTCAACGGGGCCGGTCATTTCAAGGTTTGTGCCCTCGTCGCCACGTCCCAGGGCATCGGCCGCGGTGGCCAGTTTTGCCAGAGGCCGAGTGATCTGGCGGACCACCAGAAATGTAATAATACAAACCGCTAATCCCATAAGACCAAGTGTTATGAGCGTGGCATAGGCCCACCCCCCATCGGGTGAGATGATCCGGTACGTGGCATTCAACCAGGTATTATGGGCAAGCTGCAAAGACAGGGACAGACTGGGTACCGGGCCGCCCTCCCTCATGTCCATGTGTTCGATCATGTCAACAGCATCATCGTCATCTTCACCATTCCGTCCACCTTTAAACATACGCATATGCGGTTCATCCATACCTTTATGACGATCACGCCAGGTCCATAAATCACCGATATCAAAGGCCACCAGAATGGGTCGATCAGTGGGCTGGTCAAGCAGGCGCACCAGTCTTCTTGAAAGAGGATTATTCGTAAGTTTCGGTTTTGTTACATCGAGGGTGCTCTGTGACGATATCCATAAATCAAGCTGCCGGGAACTTGCCGCATTCAATATGCGTTCATGCAGGTTCTCCGGCGTTTCAGTCAGAACCCGGGCAATAGCAGCGATGCGGCCCAATACCTGACCCTGTTTGGCAGATGCCAGGGACATGCGATGATCATCAAACAGGATCAGCGCACCGATCACCTGGGCTGCCAACAAAGCCAGCAGCAACAGGAACGTCAGTTGTCCGAGCAAGCTCTTGGGCCATAAAAATTTCATTTCTCGCTCACTCGGGCGGTAAAACTGTAGCCGCCACCCCAATGGGTTTTAATCAGTTCAGGGTTTTTCGGATCGCGCTCAATTTTCTTGCGCAGGCGGCTAATCTGATTGTCGACGCTGCGATCAAAGGCGATGGCATCACGGCCCCGGGTAATATCGAGCAACTGGTCACGACTGAGCACCATACCGGGGCGTTGCAAGAAGGCGGAAAGCAATAAAAACTCTCCGGTACTCAGGGCAATGGATACCTGGTCGGGTCCGATCAATTCCCGACGCGCGCTATCGAGCACCCATTTATCAAAATGCAGGCACGATGTTTTCGGTTGCTCATTGCGGGCTGGCAAGGTGCCTGCCCGGCGCAACACGGCCCTGATCCGGGCCAGCAATTCACGGGGATTGAACGGCTTGGTTATATAATCATCGGAACCCATTTCCAGGCCGATAATGCGATCAGTATCTTCGGCCATGGCCGTCAGCAAAATAATCGGCATACTACCTTGGGCCCGCAGTTCCCGACACAGGCTCAAACCATCTTCGCCGGGCATCATGATATCGAGAATGACCAGATCAATGGCAGCCGTTTTTAACGCAGCACGGGCAGCCTCGGTGCTGTCGGCCAGGGTAATACGGTAGTCATGACGAACCAGATAGGCCTTCAGGGACTCTCTGATTTCCCGTTGGTCATCAACGATCAGCAGATGTTTTTTGGTACTGTCCATAACCTGACTATGCACGATGGTGAGGCGGCTGGCGAAATAAAAATGTAACAAATTGTATCACACCGACCAAATGCCATACTTCGTGACGCAATACCCCCGTGGCTGACAACTATTTGCGACAAAGACATGATTAAATGTTCTCATCCGTTAATCGAACGGACACAATTTAATATTTAACTATTGGAGATTTAAAATGTCAGAAGAAAAGAAAACCTGCAAACACCGCGGCTCTAAAATATTTCTGGGATTGGGCGCAGTTGCCCTGATCGCCGGTGTCACGTTCGCCGCTTCCTCTTATGCCTCGCCAAATGGAATCAGTTGGGGACATGGTATGGGTGGCGGCATGGGTGGCGGCATGGGTCACAGCATGGGAAACGGCAATAACCATATGGCTGAAATGTTTGAAACCATGGATGCCGACCGCGACGGCAAGCTGACAACCGAAGAAATGGAAGCTGCCCGCCAGCAACATTTCTCCGAAGCCGATGCCGATGGCAATGACCAGATCAACATGAGCGAATTTGAAGAAATGTGGATGGGCAGAATGCGCAATATGATTTCGCAAGCCTTCCAGAACCACGATGAAAACAACGATGGCACGATCAGCCAGGATGAGATTTCAAAACGCATGTCCAGCATGGTTTACTGGCTCGACAAAAACAACGATGGCGTCATTGAAAAGTCAGAAATGTCAGGACGTCATGGCATGTCCGGTATGGGCAATAGATCTCACTATAAAAACAATGATGACTAATACCAAAGGAGTACTTTTCTGACGACCCTCCCAGACCATACAGCCACCCTTATCCACTCAAGGGTGGCTGTATTCCCGGCCAGGCCAGCGGGATTGAAATCAGGCAGCCAGAAACGCTTCAAGACAGTCAAAACAACCACCCCAGCCAGAAGTGTGTTTTGCCCTGACATCTTCATCAATGAAATTGGTGTGGGTCAGGGTCAGGGCCGTGCGCCCATTTATGTCTACGAAATCCAGTGTGACTACCATCAGTTGTCCGGGGGTTCCATCGTCCTGCAACCACGACCATGTAAAGGACAATCGCTCAGGTCGATTGACTTCTATATATTGTCCGACGGCTGTCGTAAGATTTTCACCGGTATCCTGTTTGATCATGGGAATTCTAAATTGCCCGTCAACCCGGGCATCGGCCATGGCCTCCGGCGCATGGATACCATGCGGCCCCACCCATTGACGCAACATCTGCGGATCGGTCCAGGCATCAAATACCCGTTCCCGCGAGGCATTGAACTCACGCTCCAGAACCAGCGTTATATCATTTTCGTTTAAAGCCTCAGCTTGAGTTATCATGATTTTGATCCTCCACTTTTACTGTATCAGGGTTCTTGTTTTCCCCCCCTGTTTGTTGCTCCCCCGAGGTTTGTTCCAGAAATTCATCCAACGCATTGAAGCGACCTTGCCAGAAATCGCGATAGAACGTGATCCAGTTGGAAGCCGCCTGCAAGGCTTCCGGTTTCATCTTGCACCGCCGCCATTGTGCATCAATCCGCCGTTCAATAAGGCCAGCTTTTTCCAGAACCTTCAGATGCCGCGATATAGCCGGGGCGGATATATTATGGGGCATCACCAGTTCCCCAACGGCAGCTTCGCCCTTGGCGAGCCGAGCCAGAATATCTCGCCGGATGGGATCGGCCAGGGCGGCGAACGTCAATGACAGGAGATCGCTGTTCAGGATAGTTTGTTTATTTACCATATAGGTTAATTAACAAATTGGTTAATTAAAGTCAAGGGTAAACGTCATGGGTAAACGTCTAGGAAAAATGTAGAACCCCGAACAGCGCTCTAACGCAGGGCAGCGGCGATATTGCCGCCATCCACGGTAATGACCGCAGCCGTAGTGCTGTTTGCCAGGGCCAGATCAACAAACGCCTGGGCCACATCATGGGCCGTGACTTCCCGTTTCAACAGGTTACCGCCCATGTAATCACTTTGGCTCAAACCGCGGGCCTTGGACCGTGCGGCGATCATTGTATCATCGAGCAGGCCGCTGCGGATTCGGTCCGCATTAACCGCGTTGGAGCGAATTCCATCGCCACCGTGATCCAGGGCATATTGACGCATCAAAAATAATGTTGCCGCCTTGGGCAGGCCGTAGGGTCCAAAATCTGTGCCCGGATTAACCGCCTGTTTTGAGGTATTGAATAACAGACAACCACCGGTTCCCTGGCTGCGCATCACGTGCACGGCGTGCTGGGCGACACATTGATGGGCCCAAAAATTAAGCTCAAAACTTTTACGTAATATGGCCTCGTCCACATCCCCGATGCGGCCCTGCCACGCCGCCCCGGCATTAGAGACCACAATATCCAGCCCGCCATAGCGCTGGCAGATAATCTTGAAAGCCGCCGCCACCGACAGCTTGTCCGTCACATCGCAACAAATCGCCAGACCATTGATCGGTCCGGCAATATCTTGCGCTGATTTCAAATCCACATCGAGCACACAAACCTCGGCACCTTGGGCGGCAAAGGCTTTTGCCGTGGCAGCCCCGATACCCGATCCGGCCCCGGTCACAACCACCACCCGGCGGCTCAAGGGCTTCTCTGTGGTTTTGGATAACTTGGCCTGTTCCAGCGACCAGTACTCCAGATCAAAGATATCGGCTTGCGAAATGCAGGCATAACGGCTCATGGCCTCGGCGTTACTGATCACCGCAACATTGGTCTCGGCAAGGTCGGCTGCAATCCGTGCCGCCTTGGCGCTACTGCCCAACCCGAACAGCCCCAGACCCGGCACCAGAATAACCCGTGGCATGGGGTCCAGCTCAATTTTCCTGATCTTCTGTTTTGCATTGTTGCGCTTGAAATAAGCGTGATAGGCAGCCTCATAATCGGCCACGGATTTTGCCACCGCATCCTTGAATTTATCCAGCTTGCCGATAAGTGGCGACGGTACGATCAGGGGGCGGTGCTTGGTGCGGATCACATGATCCGGTGTGACGGTGCCGAGCTGGCTGTAGCGGGAAATATTCTTGCCATCAACATAGGCCCGCACGGTCTTAGAGGTGCGAAATTCCAGCACCATGGGTTTCCAGCCCTCAGCGGTTTTAAGACTGGTGGCACCGCGCAGAATGGGGGCGACCTCAGCCAGACTGGCAATCGTTTTAGGTATGGCTTTGACCTTGATGGATTTTGTCGCATTGGCCCGGATATATTTTTCGGCCATTGATACCAGCTTGATCATACGCCCGTAAGCCTGTTTGGCGGTTTCGCCAAAGCTGAAGATGCCATGGTTGAGCAGGATCAGCCCCTCTACACGGGGGTTGGTATCAAACACCTGTTTGGCGGCCTTGGCCAGATCGAAACCCGGCATGATATAAGGAACATAACCAACCTTATTACCGTAAATCCGGCGGCATATAGCCTCGCCATTCGGTTGGTCGCTGACCGCCAGAACCGCGTTGGCATGGGTATGGTCGATAAATTTATGGGGCAGGAATGCATGTAACAGTGTCTCAACCGAGGGATTGGGCGAGGCAGCATCCAGCAAATTAACCCGCTGGGCATTGACCATGTCTTCATCACTCAGCCGCTTCAGGGCGATCATCTCCGCAATGGGTTCCAACCGCACGGCGGGCAATCCGGCCGGTTCAATATCGCCCATGTCCCAGCCGCTGCCTTTGACACAAAGCACAGATGTTGGCTTGCCCATAAAGTCTGCAACCCGGGTCTTGACCGATGTATTACCGCCACCATGCAGCACGAGTGCGGGAACATTGCCCAGCAATCGTGTGGTATAGGTCCGCAAGGCCAGATCTTCGTTCACACCCTGTTTGGCATAATGGACGATAGCGGTTTGGGCGTCCTTGTCAGACCACAGGTTTTTCATGGGCATACTCTCAGTCAGTTATAAATGCTCGAGAGCTATGGTTATGCACCACCGGGGTGATGAAGAAAATAAAAAACTCCCCGGCTATTACAACCGGAGAGTTCTTTACAGGAGGAATCAGATGGTTTTAGTCATCGCTGCCGCTGACGAAGTTAAACGCCGCACCCTGGCGGATGCCCGACGGCCAGCGTGAGGTGACGGTTTTCAGTTTGGTATAGAACCGCACACCTTCCATGCCGTGCACCGAATGATCGCCGAACAGCGAGTCTTTCCAGCCACCAAAACTGTGGTAGGCAACCGGAACCGGAATGGGCACATTAACGCCGACCATGCCGACAGAAATGTTCTTGGAAAAGTCGCGGGCGGTATCGCCATCACGGGTAAAGATCGCCGTACCGTTGCCAAAGGCGTTTTCGTTAATCATGGTGACGGCATCATCGTAGGATTTTGTCCGCACCACATTCAGAACCGGACCGAAAATTTCCTGTTGGTAGATATCCATTTCCGCGGTCACTTTGTCGAACAGGCAACCGCCCACGAAGAACCCGTTTTCGTAGCCCTGCAAGGTTACCTCACGACCATCGACAACCAGCTCGGCACCCTGTTCAATACCGCTGTCAATAAGACCGAGGATTTTTTCTTTGGACTGGCGGGTAATAACCGGACCCATTTCGGTTTCCGGATCGTTATAAGGGCCAACCTTCAGGGAACGGACCCGGGGTGCCAGTTTTTCAATAAACCGGTCGGCCGTCTCATCACCCACCGCAACGGCGACAGAAATCGCCATACAGCGCTCGCCCGCCGAACCATAGGCCGCACCCATGGCCGCATCGACGACCTGATCCATATCCGCGTCAGGCATGATGACCATGTGGTTCTTGGCACCGCACAAGGCCTGAACCCGTTTGCCGTTAGCGCAACCCGTGGCATAGATATATCGACCGATGGGGGTGGAACCCACGAAGCTGATGGCGCTGACATCCGGATCGGTGAGCAAGGCATCGACGGCTTCCTTATCACCATTAACGGCGTTTAACACACCATCAGGCAGACCGGCTTCGCTCATCAATTCAACCAGACGAATACCGCACGACGGATCGCGTTCCGAGGGTTTCAAAATAAAGGTATTGCCACAGGCGATGGCCATGGGGAACATCCACATGGGTACCATGGCCGGGAAGTTAAACGGCGTGATGCCGGCGCAAACGCCGACCGGCTGGCGGGTCGAATGGACATCCACGCCATTTGCTACACTTTCGCTAAACTCGCCCTTCAACAGATGGGCGATGCCACAGGCAAACTCGACCACTTCCAGCCCCCGGGTAACGGAGCCTTTGGCATCGGCCAGGGTCTTACCGTGTTCGCGAGACAGCAATTCGGCCAGCTTATCCATGTTCTTCATTAACAGATCGCGGAACCTGAACAGGACCTGAGCGCGTTTGGCCGGAGGGGTACTTGACCAGCCCGGCAGAGCGGCCTTGGCGCTTTCAACGGCAACCCTGACATCGGCGGCATTGGCCAGGGCCACCTTGCCCTCGACCTCTCCGATAGCCGGATTGTAAACATCGGCAAAACGCTCGCTGGTGCCGGTAAATTTTTTACCATCGATATAATGAAAAATTTCACGAGTCATGATTTTATTCTTTCAGAAACTGACGTTAATAAGCTTTAGTTGCCGGTAAGCGTAGCACGGATGACTTCGATCATTTCACTGATTTCGTCTTGCGTGGCGACCAGTGGTGGAGCGATCAGTCCGGTATCACCGGTAAATTTAATATGCAGGCCCTTCCAGAACAATTCTTTCTGCAAGGCCGGTCCACGGGCACCCGGTGTATCGCCGGGTTTCAAATCGAAAGCACCGAGCAAGCCGTAACCACGCAAATCGACGATATCATCAAGGTCTTCCAGTTCCCACAATTTATCAAGAAAGAACTCCGTCATGCTTTCTGCCCGCGCAAACACGTTTTCCTTTTCGAAAATGTTCTGGGTTGCCAGGCCGGCGGCACAGGCTGCCGGGTGGGCAGAAAAGGTATAACCATGGAAGAATTCGATAGCACCATAAGCCGATGAATTGACCACCGTGTCGTAAAGTTCATCACGAACAGCCACCGCGCCCATGGGCTGTGCACCGTTGGTCAGGGCCTTTGCCATGGTGATGATATCCGGGGTAACACCGAATGACTGGGCGGCAAACGCTTTGCCCGTGCGCCCGAAGCCGCAGATCACTTCATCAAAAACCAGCAAGATGCCATTGGCATCACAGATTTCACGCAACCGGTCCAGATAACCCTTTGGCGGCACCAGACAACCCGTGGAACCCGCGATGGGTTCTACAAAACACGCAGCGATCGTGGTCCCGCCATAGTTATCGCACATTCTTTGCAGATCTTCGGCCAGTTCCGCACCGTGCTCTGGCTGGCCTTTAACGAAACGGTTTTCCGGCATCCAGGTATGGCGCATGTGAACCACATTGGGCATGGTGCAGGTAAAGGCCTCGCGGTTTTTCATGAGCCCGGCCAGCGAAACACCGCCGATGTTGACACCGTGATAGGCTTTTTCGCGCGAGACAAAACGATTGCGGTGGCCTTCGCCGTTGGCCCGGTGATAGGCCATAACGATCTTCAGGGCCGTATCGATGGACTCTGATCCCGAATTACAGAAAAATACGTGGTTCATGTCCTCGGGCAGGATTTTTGCGACCTTGGACGCCAGTTCGAACGCGGCGGGGTGGCCAAGCTGAAACGGTGGCACATAATCGCAGTCATTAAGCTGGGCATGGACGGCATCGGCGATTTCCGGGCGGCCATGACCGAGTGCTACGCAAAACAGTCCCGATGATCCATCGATAATCTTACCACCCTTGTGGTCCCAGTAATAACAGCCTTCGGCCTTGACGATTAACCGGGGGTTGTCTTTGAAATCACGATTACTGGAAAATGGCATCCAGTGATTTTCGAGCGAATTGGCCGTATACTGCATGATCGTTACTCCGCGTAGCAATTATCAAAAAAATGTATGAATTTGTGGTTGAACACCTTGCCAACATCATAGGTATTTTCTATTTTCAACCATAGAGCCAGATTAGGTATCTTTATAGGACCAATGACATGCGCGACATCATGTTTCACATGAACAAGGACGGCCAGATAACCATCCAGGCCGAACTGCGCCAGAACCTGGTGGCGGCCATTCTTGGCGGACAGATCGTACCCGACGAGGCCCTGCCATCAAGCCGCCATCTGGCGCGCCGATTGAATATCTCACGTAATACAGTCAGCATTGTCTATCAGGCACTTGTCGACGACGGTTATCTCATATCATCCGAACGCCGGGGCTTTTTTATCAACCAGGACATCTTGCAAGGCGCGGTGAGCATTGATCCCGCCCAACCCCCCTGTGACAGCCCCCCGCTTGAAAACCCGCCGGACTGGCCTGACTTGTTCCAAGTCCAGCCTAGCAAACAAAGCAATATCCGCCGTCCTGCGGACTGGCAGCAATTTCCCTATCCCTTTATTTATGGTCAGGTCGACCGGGATCTGTTCCCCATTGTGGAATGGCGCGATTGTTCCCGCCAGGCACTGGGGCGCAAAGGGCTCGATGCCTGGGCGGCAGACTCGTACACCTTCGATGATCCCATGCTGATCGACCAGATCCGGACCCGCCTGTTGCCACGGCGCGGAATTCTGGCCAGCGAAGATCAAATTCTGGTGACACTGGGTGCGCAAAACGCCCTCTACCTGCTCGGTGCCTTATTGATCGGCCCCACCAGCACCGTGGTCATGGAAGAACCGGGCTATCAGGCGGTCCGTAATATGTTCCTGCTCAACACATCGAACGTCCGCCCCATTACCGTGGACGATAATGGCCTGGTGGTTGATGACCGGCTGGCCGGGTGTGACGTGGTTTATGTAACACCCAGCCATCACTATCCGAGCACGGTCACCATGGCACTGGAGCGCCGACGCGAGCTGTTGGCGCTGGCCTCCAAGCACAATTTCATCATCATCGAAGATGATTATGAGTTCGAGACAAATTACCTGTCCGAGCCAATCCCGGCGCTTAAATCGCTGGATACCAATGATCGGGTAATTTATGTAGGCAGCCTGTCCAAGAGCCTGTTTCCCGGTCTCAGGCTGGGTTACATGGCCGGTCCCAAAGTATTAATCGACGAACTGCGGGCCTTGCGGCGGCTGATGCTTTGTCATCCGCCCAACAATAACCAGCGAACGGCCGCCTTGTTTTTATCACTGGGTTATCATGACACGCTGATCAATCGCATCCACCGTGTGTACCGCGAGCGCTGGCAACAGATGGGCTGTTCACTGGAACGCCACCTGCCGGGATGCTCACAGGTGCCGTCCTTCGGCGGCACAAGTTACTGGATCAACGGACCGCACGGTCTGGACAGCGAACACCTGGCCAGCCAGGCCCTGCAATACGGGGTAATATTGGAACCCGGTGTGGCCACATTTGCCAGCCCCAATCCACCGCGAAATTTTTTCCGGCTGGCGTTTTCGTCAATCCCGGTCAGGAAGATCGAGCCGGGAATTAAAATAATCGCCGGGCTGATCGACTGAAATCGAATTATTCCTTGTTTGGTTTTTTAAGCCTGGTTTTGCGCAGCTCACCGGCAGCGTCCAAAATGGGATAGGCCACCGCAGCAATATGGGAATGAATGCGGCGCAGATCGCGCAGGATGTCATTATGCAGGGCGCTGGTCTCGATGCTTTCCAGCCGGCCCAGGCGCAGACGTTCCATGTGGTTCCCGATGGCACGGCGCTCAAGGGAACTGACCACGCGCTTTTCGCCGATCAACTGGCGGGCCACCACGATATCACCCGACATGAAAACCGTCATGGCCAAATTGAGGTTGGCAGCTACCTTGGCATGCATTTCCTTGATCTCGGCAAAACCTTCGTTGGAAAAATGTAACTGTTTGCGGACTTTCTTTTCCACGATTTCCAGCAGATTCTCCGTAATATCACCAATATGTTCCAGATTGGTTGAAAAAGCGAAGACCTCGGATATACGGTGGCTTTCCGTTTCATCGACTTCCTGACAGGCGATCTTTGCCACATAGAGCTTGATTTCCTCGTACGAGCGATCGACCAGATCATCCATTTCTATGAGGGATGCCGCCTTTTTTGCATTGTTTTCTTCCAGGGCGACCATCATGCCTGCGATCATGGTCTCCACATATTCTCCCATGCGCAGAGTTTCACGAGAAGCACAACTTAACGCCACGGCCGGGGTGCCAATAGCCGTTGTATCAAGCAAGCGAGGGCGTTCAATTTCATCGGGATCATCCTGGGGCGGCAGCAGGCGTTCGAGAATTTTTGCCGCAACCGGCACCAAAAAAATAAACACCCCGGCGATAGAAAGATTAAAAGCGGTGTGGAAATTAACCACCTGACGGGCCGGATCGCCATCGAGCTGCGCCATAAGCGGAGCCAGATAACCGATCAGTGGCAAGCAGACAACAACCCCAATAATCTTGAAAGCCGCATTGCCGAAGGTCACCCGCCGCGCCATGATGCCTTCGTTCAGGGTGGCCATGATTGGTGGCAACACCCCACCGAGATTGGCCCCCAGCACCATCACCAGAGCCAGCGGAACGCTCATGACCCCCGATGAGGCAAAGGACATGATGAGCAGCACGATGGCTAGGCTGGAATGGGCCATCCAGGTCATCAGAGCGGCCAGCACAACGGCGATCAACGGGTCATCGGCAAGGGACGAAAATATAGCCAGCAGAACCTCTGAACTGCGCAAGGGTTCCGAGGTGCTGACGATAATACGAAGCGCCAGTAACATCAGCCCCAGACCGATGGACGCCCGACCGATCTGAACTTGAAGGGTCTGTTTCATGCTCTTGTGCATGATGACCCCGATGATAATCAGCATGGGCGATAACAGGCTCATGTCCAGCGACAGGACCTGGGCGACCAGTGTGGTGGCAATGTCCGCGCCCAGCATGACGGCCAGTGCCGGGGCGACTTCCATCAACCGGCTGCTGGCGAAAGAAGCCACGATCAGGGCCGTGGCGGTGCTGCTCTGGACGATCATGGTCACACCCATACCGGCCAGCAAGGCTCGGCCCCGACTGGCCACGCTACGACTGATAAGTTGGCGTAACTGTCCACCCAGACCACGGGTAATACCGGTGCGGACCATATTCAGCCCCCACAACAACAGGGCGACCGCCCCAAGCAACTGGACAAGTGCATGAGTGGCACTCATTGATCATACCAATAAATAATACGGGGAGTTCCCTTCATAGTATTGAAGCCGTGCACCATATGAAAAGTTGGGAAAATTTGTTCGAATTTGCGCGATGTTATACCCTCGACCCTCGCACGACAAGACTATCGTTCAACCTTAGTGGAAAGAATAATCGAGGACTGGGTGTCTTTGACGCCGTCAAACATGCCAATTTTATCGATCAGTATATCCAGATCTTCGACGGACTGGGTGGCGATCACCACGGCGATGTCAAACACACCGCTAATAAAAAACAGCGATGTGAGCTGAGGGATTTTAATTAGTCTGGCTTCGATGGAAGCCCGGCTGGAGGCCGGAGATTTTATCATCACCAGGGCGCGGATTTCCCGTTTTGTAAAGGACAGGGAGAGCCGCACACCATAACCGGTGATCACGCCCGTGCGTTCCAGCTTCTCCAGACGAACCTGGGCGGCGGTGCGCGAGACATGCAGCCGTCGGGCCATTTCAGAAACCGCCATACGGCCATTTTCACGCAACAGGGCGATCATCAGTTCATCTTTTCAGATATAGACATATTACCTATTATCATAGTTAATTTTACTATATATACCGTAAAAAAAACTACTTTGTCTATATATTTTAACATTAATATGGAGTCAAATATAGCACATACACCACACACCTTTTTAATGTTGGAGACATCACATGAGTTTCAGGAAAATAGCCGTGCTCGGCATGGGAAAAGTAGGCTCTCTTGCCGCAACCTTGCTTCACGAAGCAGAATTTGAGGTCACCGGGTTTGATAACAAGCGGCTTAAAACCAGCCATCCGTTTACCACCGAGACCCTGGATGTGTCGTCACCGGAACTTCTGACCAGCACTTTGGCTCCCTATGAGGCCGTGCTGTCATGCCTGCCCTATTTTCTCAACACAGATATCGCCAAGACGGCTCATAACCTGGGCATCCATTATTTCGATCTGACAGAGGACGTGCCAACCACCAAGGCGATCATGGAGATCAGCAAAACCTCGAAGGGCCTGATGGCGCCACAATGTGGACTGGCACCTGGATTTATCGGCATCGTGGGGGCTCATCTGGCCGAACAATTTGATGTTGCCCGCTCCATCAAGCTGCGGGTCGGCGCTTTGCCGCAGAATCCCACAGGCCTGCTGGGCTATGCCTTCAACTGGTCACCCGAAGGTGTGGTCAATGAATATCTCAATGATTGCGAGGTTCTGGAAGACGGCAAAATCAAACTGGTCTCGCCCATGGAATGGAACGAGACCCTGTATATCAACGGCATGAAGCTGGAAGCCTTCACCACGTCTGGGGGGTTGGGCACCATGTGCGAAACCTATCTGGGCAAGGTCGAAAACATCGACTACAAGACCATGCGCTATCCGGGCCACATGAACCTGATGAATTTTTTCTTTCATGAACTTCTGATGCGTGAGAACCGCCAACAGGCTGGCGAGATCCTGACCCATGCCAAGCCACCGGTTGATGACGATGTGGTCTATGTGCACGCCTCTGTGGAGGGTGTCATTGAAGAAAAACTCCAGCGCAAGGAATTTGTCCGGGCCTACTACCCCATCGAAATCGCCGGCTCGGATCGCACGGCCATTGCCTGGACCACTTCGGCCTCGGTCTGCGCGGTGATCGAAATGGTACGCGGTGGTACCCTGCCCGATCATGGTTTCCTCAAGCAGGAGGAGATTCCCTTAGAGGCCTTTATGGCAACCCGCAACGGGAACTTGTACAAAACTGCGGCCCGATGAGATCTGGACCTGACATCTGGACCTGTGTTTCTTCCTATCTGGCCCTATACATTATGCCCGCATCCTATTAAGCCGTCAGATGAGATATATCCCATTGTTTAACAGGAGTAACGATCATGCTGATCGGTGTGCCCAAAGAAATCAAGAACCATGAGTACCGGGTAGGATTGATCCCTGCCAGTGTCCACGAACTGATCAACCATGGCCACGGAGTAATCGTTGAAACCCTGGCCGGTGGTGGCATCGGGTTCAGTGACGCCGACTATGAAGAGGTTGGCGCAACAATCGCCGGTAATGCAGCCGAGGTCTTCAAAAAAGCGGATATGATCGTCAAGGTCAAAGAACCGCAACCTGTTGAATGTGCCATGCTGCGCGAGGGTCAAATTCTTTATACCTACCTGCATCTGGCACCGGACCCCGCTCAGACCAAAGCACTGGTCGACAGTGGTGCTGTCTGCATCGCCTATGAAACCGTTACCTCACCGCTAGGTGGATTGCCCTTACTGGCACCCATGTCTCAGGTTGCTGGACGCATGTCCATTCAGGCCGCCGCCCATTGCCTGGAAAAAGCCCAGGGCGGCAGCGGCGTTTTGTTCGGCGGGGTGCCCGGCGTGGAACCCGCTAGAGTGGTTATTCTCGGCGATGGTGTGGTGGGCTCCAACGCGGCCTATATGGCTACCGGGCTGGCTGCCGATGTGACCATTGTGGATCGCAACACGGTGGTGCTGGATCATCTGGTCAACCGTTTCGGCTCGTCAGTCAAAACCGTCTATTCCACCAATCATGCCGTCGAACGTCTGGTTGCCGAGGCCGATGTGGTGATCGGCGGGGTCTTGATCCCCGGTGCTGCAGCACCCAAACTGGTTACCAAAGAAATGTTAAAGACCATGCAACCTGGTTCGGTGATCGTCGATGTTGCCATCGATCAGGGTGGCTGTTTTGAGACCTCTCACGCCACCACCCATGCAGACCCGACCTACGTGGTTGATGACATTGTCCATTATTGCGTGGCCAACATGCCCGGCGGTGTGGCGCGGACCTCTACTTTCGCGCTGAACAACGCCACCCTGGCGTTCGCCGTAAGACTGGCCGACAAAGGTTACAAACAGGCCATGATTGACGATGCCCATCTGCGTATGGGCCTGAATGTCCACCACGGCCAGGTCACTAACGAGCCGGTCGCCCGCGATCTGGGATATGATTATGTGCCGCCGCTGGAGGCCATGGGCGCATAGCCCTTACCCGATCGTGATTTTGTCCGCCGCCCAGGGGATCAGCGGGCGCATCTTTTCGTCGACCAGTTTTTGGGCGATGATGCGGGCGTCCTCGGTTATGCGGACAGACAGGGTATTGGCCCGGTCCTCGTGGGCCAGCAAATATAGTGTCCGTGACATAGGCCTTCCCGGTAGCGGAAGAGCGGCAAGTGAGGTCAGTAAAGAAAACCCGTGGATCAAACACAACGGCGTGGATATGGTCCAGCCCAGTCCCGCCGCAACCATGGCAAAGACCGCTTCCGTGCCATCAAACTCCAGGGTATCGGGCAGGGTGACACCGTTTTGTTGCAGGTGTCGCTCGATCTGTTCACCGATTAATGAGCGCGCACTGTAACGCACATAAGGGTGGTTGCGGGCCAGATCGGCCAAATTGGGCTCGGCAATGGCATCGGCCATACGCCGTGGTAAGACCAATAAAAATGGCTCGCGCATGACCACATGACGCTGCAAACCGCCCACGGATGTCATGGGATCGGTAGTGATGACATAATCCAGTTTACGTGAAATCAGATCGCTTTTCAGGTTTTTGGAAATGCCCGACCAGACCGTGAAATTCCGGGCGTATTTACGCATGGCACGGACCAGACCGGGGCCAGCCGTGGCAACAAACGAATCGATCAGTCCAATGCGGACCATGGGCAAGGGGGCATCGCCCCGCTCACGGACACTGGTTTGCAGTCGTTCAGCCCGGTCCAGCAGATCTTGCGCCTGTATTTCCAGTTCCCGTCCGGCCTCGGTCACCCGGAACGGACGCTCGGTACGCTCAAGCAGTTCAACCTCCAGATCATCTTCCAGTTTACGAATTACCTTGCTCACCGCAGACTGGCTCATATCAAGGTTTGCCGCCGCCGTGGTCATACTGCCGTATTCGGCGACCACCAGGAATACACCCAGGGCTTTTAAATCAACCACCAAATGACCGGGGTGCAGGGACATAGACGGGTTTCCGTTCGTTAGTTAGTATATTCAAATATCGAATACTAAGAATGAAATTTTGGCATACTCAAACCACCCGCGCAAGCCTTGATACAGTGCATGAAATCCGCCCGAAACGGGCCGTAATGATCGTCTTATCCGAGGGCGCTGGCTGGAGGTTTGAGTGCAAAATTATTCGATTTTTTCACTGGCGCGCAATGCGCTCAGTCATCATAAAAACTGGACCGAGGCCTGGCGCAGCCCTGACCCCAAACCTGAATACGATGTGGTAATCATCGGCGGCGGCGGCCATGGCCTGGCCACGGCATTCTATCTGGCCAAGGAACACGGCATAAGCAATATCGCAGTTATCGAGAAAGGCTGGTTGGGTGGCGGCAATACGGGTCGAAACACCACCATCGTGCGGTCCAATTACGCCATCGAGGGCAACGCGTTTTTTTACGAAAAATCCATGGATTTATGGCGCGGCATGACCCAGGAGCTGAATTATAACGTGATGTTCAGCCCGCGCGGCGTGATCAACCTGGCCCACAGTGATGCCCAGATCGATGATTTTCAGCGACGCGGCAATGCATTGCGCCTGAACGGCATTGATGCTCAATGGCTGAGCCGTGACGATTTGAAAAAACGCGTACCACTGCTCAATATGTCACCGGACGCCCGCTTCCCCATCACCGGTGGACTGGAACAGCCGCGCGCCGGAACCGCCCGTCACGATGCCGTGGCCTGGGGCTATGCGCGGGCCGCCGATGCCCGTGGTGTGGATATTATCCAACAATGCGAAGTCACCGGCCTGAAGATCGAGGGCGGTCGCATGACGGGCGTGGAGACCTCCAGGGGGTTCATCGCGGCAAAGAAGGTCGGTGTGGCGGTGGCCGGACATTCGACCCAGATATTCGACATGGCGGGTATACGCTTGCCCATCGAGTCTCATTTGTTGCAAGCCATGGTAAGCGAGCCGGTTAAACCAAGCCTGGATACGGTCATTACCTCCGGTGCGTCCCACGTCTACATCAGCCAGTCAGACAAGGGCGAAATGGTGTTTGGCGGCGATCTTGATTTTTACAACTCGTTTGCCCAGCGCGGCAATTATCCGACCATCGAGCATGTTGTCGCGGCGTGTTGTGAATTATTCCCGACCTATAGCCGTTTACGGCTCATGCGGACCTGGGGCGGCATCATGGACATGTCCATGGACGGCAGCCCGATCATCGACAAAACCACCATTGAGGGTCTCTATATTAACGCCGGGTGGTGTTATGGCGGGTTCAAGGCCACACCGGGTTCCGGCTGGGTGTTCGCCCATACCATCGCTCAGGACCGCCCCCACGCATTAAACGAATGTTTCTCGCTAGACCGCTTTCAGACCGGCCATGTGCTGGACGAAAGAGGTGCTGGCCCCGTAGCCAAATTGCATTAAGGAATAAGATAAAAACCATGCTCATAAAATGCCCCTGGTGCGGTGATCGATCCCTGGCTGAATTCTCCTACCAAGGCGATGCCACCATCATCCGACCGTCCGATCCATTATCGCTCAGTGACAATCAATGGAACGAATACCTTAACCTGCGCAACAACCCCAAAGGCTGGCATGATGAAATCTGGCAGCACCTGAACGGATGCCGCAAACATTTTAAGGCACGGCGTAACGTGGTGACCCACGAGATTGCCGATACCAAACCCATGGATGGTTCTTTGCAAGGCGGCCGATCATGAATAATCCGCAAATACCGCAATACAGATTACCCGAAGGCGGCCGCATCGATCGCTCCCGGCCCCTGTCTTTTTCTTTCAATGGCAGGGCCTATGTCGGTTACCAGGGCGATACACTGGCATCGGCCTTGCTGGCCAACGGTGTCCACCTGATCGCACGCAGTTTCAAGTATCACCGGCCACGCGGCATCATGAGTGCGGGCAGCGAAGAGCCCTGTGCCATGGTGACCATGCGCCAGGGAAGCCGTATTGAGCCCAACATCCGCGCCACACAGATAGAGCTGTACGAGGGGTTGGTCGCCAACAGCCAGAATTGCTGGCCATCTGTGAATTTCGATCTGCAAGCGATCATCAACAAGGTGTCACGGTTTTTACCTTCCGGGTTTTATTACAAAACCTTCAAGTGGCCAAAATTTCTCTGGATGAGCTATGAAAAAGTGATCCGCCACGCCGCAGGCATGGGCAAGGTAGCCACCCTGCCCGATCCGGATCATTACGATCATATGCACGCCTATTGTGACGTACTGGTGGTCGGTGGTGGCCCGGCGGGTCTGATGGCAGCCAAGTCGGCGGCGGCCAGCGGGGCACGGGTCATGCTGGCCGATGAACAGGCTGAATTTGGCGGCACCTTGTGTGGCCGCGCTGAGAAAATCAGCAACAAACCCGCTATGGACTGGGTCGCCAGGGTCCGCGACGAGCTTGCCGCAAGGCCGGATGTGACTTTGCTGCCACGCACGGTGGTGGCCAGTTATTATGACCACAATATGCTGGTTCTAAATCAGCGAACCGGCGAACACCTGCCCACCGCCGAAGGTTTCACGCCGCGCCAGCGGATCTGGAAGGTCTGGGCCAAACAGGTGGTGCTGGCAACCGGTGCTATCGAGCGACCGCTGGTGTTTGGCAACAATGACCTGCCCGGGGTGATGCTCACCGGCGCGGTCCAGACATACATCAGTCAGTACGGCGTCTTGGCGGGCAAAAATGCGGTGATTTTTACCAATAACGATAGTGCCTATGACGCAGCCGCCCATATGCATGACAACGGCATCAAGATCGCCGCCATCATCGATAACCGCAAACAGACCAGCCCGGCGGCGCAAAAACTCAGCGACCGTGGCATCCTGATATTCAACAATCACGTGGTCTATCAGGCCGTGGGCAGCAAACACGTTCGCGGAGTCAATATTAGCCCGCTGAATGAAAACGGCGACAAGCTCAGTGGCGGCAACATCAAAATTGATTGTGATCTGTTATGCATGTCCGGTGGCTGGACCCCCAGTGTGCATCTGTTTTCCCAAGCTCGTGGCAAATTGCGCTGGCATGAAACCCTGACCACGTTTATCCCCGAGAAATCCTTCCAGCAGGAACGCTCTGCGGGATCATGCAAGGGGGTCTGGGGATTATCCGACTGCCTGAAGGGCGGTGCCAAGGCCGGTGCCGAAGCCGCCAAAGCGGCCGGGTTTACCAAAACCAGAGCCCTCAAAACCCCGGCGGCCAGCAATCACGACATGGGCGACATTCGTGCCCTTTGGCGTGTACCCCAACCGCCCCGCAGCCAGACCAAACGCTTTATCGATTTCCAGGATGACGTGGCGACCAGTGATATCGAGCTGGCAGCGCGTGAAGGTTACCGCTCGGTGGAACTTACCAAGCGCTACACCACCTTGGGCATGGGTACCGATCAGGGTAAGACATCCAACATTAACGGGCTGGCAGTGCTGTCGGAAGAACTGGGCAAACACATCCCCGAGGTGGGCCTCACGACGTTTCGCCCGCCCTATACGGCCCAGACCCTGGGCGCGATCAGTGGCCCGGAACGCGGGGGTCATTTCGCCCCGACCCGGCGTTCGCCCGTGCACGACTGGCATGTGAGCACCGGAGCCAGCTTTATGCCCGCCGGGCTGTGGATGCGCCCGGCTTATTACCAGCAACCGGGTGAGACCATGTGGGATGCCATCTACCGAGAGACAAAACATGTGCGCTCCCATGTCGGTCTGGTGGATGTTTCATCCCTGGGCAAGATCGACCTGCAAGGCAAGGACAGTGCAGAATTTCTCAACCGGTGTTATATCAACGGTTTTGCCAAATTACCGGTCGGCAAGTGCCGCTACGGTGTCATGCTGCGCGATGACGGCATGGTTTTTGATGACGGCACCGTATCGCGGTTAGCTGAAAATCACTTCATGATGACCACCACCACGGCCAAGGCCGGACCGGTCCTGCAATACCTGGAGTATCTGCTGGATGTAGTCTGGCCAGAACTGGACGTGCACGTTGTCTCTGCAACCGAGCAATGGTGCGCCATTGCCGTTGCCGGACCGAAAAGCCGCGAATTGCTGAGCCGGATAACCGATATAGACATGTCCAATGAGGCGTTTGAATTCATGGGCGTGCGCCAGGGCAATATTTGCGATGTACCGGGCAGGATTTACCGCATCAGCTTTTCCGGCGAACTGGCCTATGAAATAGGTGTGCCATCTGACTGGGGGTTACATGTATGGGAATCCCTGATGACCGCAGGCAAGGACCTTAAGGTTAGCCCCTATGGTCTGGAGGCCATGTCGATCCTGCGGATCGAAAAAGGCCACATCGTCGGGGCCGAGTTGAACGGGCGAACCACGGCTGATGATCTGGGCTTCGCTGCCATGATTTCAACCCGCAAACCCTTTATGGGCCAGCGATCCTTACGCAAGCCTGCCCTGCTGGAAGGCGAACGCAAGCAACTGGTCGGCCTGATATCCCTTGATGGTAAAACCCCCATTCCGCGTGGTGCGCAAATCGTTGTCAATCCAGACGGCCCGACCCCGGTAGCTATGCTGGGTGAGGTCACATCCAATTGTTATAGCCCCCATGTGGAAAATCATATCGGGCTGGCAATTGTCAAACGCGGCAGACAGCGTATAGACGAAATCCTGTGGGCCACCTCACCCCTGACCAAACAACGGGTCCGGGTAAAACTGTGCAGCCCGCACTTTATAGATCCGCAAGGAGAACGACTTCGTGGTTGATATAACAGAACGCCGCTCCGCACTGGAAAGCCATTATACGGCGGGAACATTCGGGGCTGAGTGCAACGGGCATCCCGGCGTCATGCTCGCCGTGCGCCGCAACTTGTCAATTGTCCATGTGGCCGGGAAACCAGACGATCAGACTTTCATCAACGCCATTAAATCGGCTTGCGGGTGTGACATACCCTTTGAACCGGGCAGCGTATCGGTGGCTGGCAGCCTGTCGCTGATCTGGCTGGCGGCGGACCGCTGGATGGCGGTTTCAGCTGAACCCGATCCCGGCATTCTGGAAGCCACCTTGCGCAGGGCCTGTGACGATACTGTGGCGGTTATAGACGCCAGCCATGCCAGCACCGTCCTGCGACTGAGCGGACCACAAGCCCGAACCGTCTTGATGAAAGGTGCTCCACTTGATTTTCATGCCCGGACATTCACACCGGGACGTGTCGCCACAACCATGATTTCACAATGCACCGTAACGCTGGTTTGCATCGATCAGGACACATTTGATCTTTACGTATTTCGGAGTTTTGCCCAGCACATGTGGGAATGGCTGAGGGATGCGTCTGAAGAATTCGGTTATGAGGTCAGTGATATTCTTTCGGGATGACAATGTGCCGAACCACGCACGGGCAACAATACATCGACCGCCAGTCCATTACCCGCTTCACTGGAAATCGATAATGTACCATGATGAAGTTCTACAAGGGACTTCACGATGGACAAACCAAGCCCAGAGCCATCCTTGGCCAGATAGGCATTTCCTTTGATCTGGGTGAAGGGTTCTGTCAGGGAATCAATTTTATCAAGCGGAACACCGATACCCGTGTCAGACACCCTGATACGATGATTGTCGTCAATGACCTTTATGGAAAGAGCCACCGTGCCTTCTTCGGGAGTATACTTAACAGCATTGGAAAGCAGGTTCAGCAGAATTTGTTTCAAGGCGCGTCGGTCAGCAAATATGGGCCGGACGTCGCTATCATAGAGAACATCGAAATGTATTGCTTTGGTGTTAGCCATACCTGAAATGATCGGGGCACAATCGGCTATCACATCGGCTATCAAAATATTCTCCAGGTCGATTTTTTGTTTTCCGGCTTCGATGGTCGACAAATCAAGAATGTCATTAACCAATTGAAGCAGGTGTTGGCTGCTGTTGCGGATATCACCTGCGTATTCAGAGTATTTTTCAGACCCGAGGCTGCCGAAATATTGGCCCAGCATCATTTCAGAAAACCCGGAAATAGCATTTAGCGGCGTCCTGAGCTCGTGGCTCATAGTCGCCAAAAATTCGGATTTTGCCCGGTTTGCATGTTCCGCATCAATCAGAGCCCGGCGCAGGTCCTCTCCCATACGTTTGCGTTCACTGACCTCATCGTGGAGAGTGGCGTTAACCGCCTCCAGAGCAATCTTGGTTTCTTCCTGCGAAGTCAGCAACATATTGTATGAATGAACGACCTCACCAAATTCATCATTTGTATTCCATTTAATGGGTTCGGGCCGGATATTTAACTTGGCCGAATGCATGGAGGCAAGCAGAATTTTCAAGGGTTTGACAATAATTAAACGCGTCATCACCGTGGTGAAAAAAGCGACAGCGGCCAGGCAAATCACCATGATTAAAACGTCTGTCCACAGTCGGGATTTAATGGTGTTCAGGAGCTCCTTTTCGTGGAAGGCGATCAACACACTGCCGATCTGTGTTGCTTCACCAAAAGAAACATGCATGATCGGAATTTCCTTCACAAATTTTGGTTCAGCGACCAGAACGTGATCTTTCGGGAACTGGGCCAGTATATCATTTCGATCATCGCGAACTTCGACGAACAGAACATCCTGATCCTCGGATATAGTATCAATAATTGCATTGATCGATGGCAGGGAGAAACTCCATAACGGAAATGACAGAATTGAAGATTGATGTAATGTGTAGTCGTTCAGTCGATCAATAAGCTCAAGCACCTTAACTCTGTAGTTTTGATATTCAAGGACGATGAAAGTCAACAATATAACCAACGCCACACCTGACAAATAAACGCTGAGTAACTTTGCCCCTAATGACCGGGGTATAATTTTACTCATTACTCTCATTGTTGGATGCTCTCCTGCTTCAACATTATTTTATGATCAATAGGAATTGTCGTGTCCACCTGCTATTTGTGATTTAACATTGAACTCGAAATTTTCCGTTACCTTTATTTCATGAACAATTTTAAAATCTGATTATTATTCTGATTATTATACGGAGGGCTTTATAATTATCTCGTCAATATACAGAATACATGAATTAGACAAATTTAGTTAATATTTATTATTACGAATTTTTTACAGAGAATTCCGCCACAATATGAATGAATATTACGGTCGGTATTTTATTTGTTCAACCAATTATAAGTAACAACCCTAATAATCTACCGTAGGTTATAGTATTATCAATAATAATACTATAAGTTTATCGCACAATTATGTTAGCCAGCTTGTAATTATGATAATTCCAATAATTTTATTTATATTTTCAAAACAATGATTGATAAACAGCCAGAGATAAACAAATCGGGAAACACCGACATATTACCGTCTGTCGCCTACAAACTAGGCGCACGTGACGCCTTTGGCATGCCCGCACTGGTGCTGTTTGCTTCCATGATGGGTTTCGGGTCGCTGGCCCGCGAAAGTGGTATCAATGTCTGGCACGCCGTGGTTACCACCCTGGGTATCTGGGGGTTGCCCGGACAGATCATTATGGTGGAGATGCTCGCCGTCGGTGCCCCTATATTCGCCATAGCCCTGGGAGTTTCAGCGGCAAATGCCCGTTTCCTGCCCATGACACTGGCAATAACACCTTACTTGAAAGGATGGA
This sequence comes from Alphaproteobacteria bacterium, assembly GCA_024279135.1. Lineage (GTDB taxonomy): Bacteria > Pseudomonadota > Alphaproteobacteria > Rhodospirillales > Casp-alpha2 > JABJOR01. Next base: position 86,293 of record JAJRRU010000009.1, on the reverse strand, counting down.
AGACGGCCTGGTGGCGTCGCATGTTGTTTGCCCAGTTTATAACCCTGACACCGTGGGCCATGGCGTTGCAGCGTTTTCCGGCCATGGCACAAGCCGAACGCATACCCTACTACACCGGGTTCAGCATTGTTTGTCTGACCGGTGCCATGATCGGCACCTGGCTCGGCCATAGTCTGGCCGGGGTGTTGCCGCGCCCCCTGACGCTCAGCCTGATATTCCTCAGCCCGGCTTTTTTTGCCATGGTCTTTGCCGGGGTGCGTCAACGGGCCGGGGTCATGGCATTGGCCTGTGGGGCTTTGATCGGCCCAACCCTGCACGGCTGGTCCGTCAGTTGGGGTATCCCGGTAACCGGGTTGCTTGCCGGTTCTTTTGCCTTCGCTCTCGACGACCTGATCCGCCGATATCAAAACAGGGGGCGCCCATGAACGAGACAGATATGTCCCTCTGGCTGGTTATTTTCATTTCCATTCTGGCAACCTATATGTGGCGGTTTCTGGGTATCGTGATCGCCAGCCATATGCATCCCGATGGTGCCCTGTCGCGCTGGTTTGCCTGTGTTGCCTACGCCGTGCTTGCCGGTTTGGTGGCTCGCATGATTATCCTGCCCGAAGGCGCTCTGGCAGACGCCCCCCTGATAGATAAACTGATTGCTCTGGGCATTGGTTTTGTGGTTTTTTTTCTGGTCAAGCGTAATACCAGCGCCGGAACGGCCGCCGCATTCCTGAGCTTCGCAGCCATCACTTTATGGCGATACATGTTACAAGCTTGACGACATTCCTCTGACATGCGTAGGGTTTCCCAATAATAATTTTACCGGGAAATCACCATGAAATCGAATGTTCGGGTAGCCGTTATTGGCGGTGGCGTTGTTGGGTGCAGCGTGCTGTACCATTTAACCAAGCTGGGCTGGAAAGACGTTGTGCTAATCGAACGGCGCGAGCTGACGGCGGGCTCAACCTGGCACGCAGCCGGGGGGTTCCATACCCTGAATGCCGACACCAACATTGCAGCCCTGCAAAGCTACACCATCAAACTATATAAGGAACTGGAAGAAATCAGCGGTCAGTCATGCAGCCTGCATCATGTGGGTGGCATCGCCATCGCAACCGATCAGGACCGCATGGATTCCCTGAAGGCCGACGTGGCAAAACATCGCCACATGGGTCTGGACACCTCCCTGATTACCCCGACTGAAATCAAGCAACTCTGCCTGATCCTCAATACCGACGGCATCCTTGGGGGATTGTATGACCCACTCGACGGGCACCTTGATCCTTCGGGCACCACCCACGCCTATGCCAAGGCGGCCCGCCTGGGTGGGGCAGAAATTTATCTCCGCAACCGGGTACTGGAACTGAACCCACGCAGCGATGGAACCTGGGATGTGGTCACCGAAGATGGCACCATCCACGCCGAACACGTGGTCAATGCCGGTGGGTTGTGGGCCCGCGAGGTTGGCGAAATGGTTGGCATCAACCTGCCCGTTCATGCCATGGAACACCAGTATCTGGTGACCGATGATATCCCTGCGGTCTATGAGAATGACGGCGAACTGCCCCACGTGCTCGACCCCAAAGGTGAGAGTTACCTGCGTCAGGAAGGCCGGGGATTGGTGATCGGCACCTATGAGCAGGCCTGCGAGCCGTGGGCCGTTGACGGGACGCCCTGGGATTTCGGCTCGGAATTGCTGGCCGACAAGCTCGACCGGATTTCAGACTCCCTTGAAATGGCCTATCACCGTTATCCCTGCCTGGCCGAAACCGGCCTTAAACAGGTCATCAATGGACCCTTTACATTCTCCCCCGATGGCAACCCGCTGGTCGGACCCGTTCCGGGCTTACGGGGGTACTGGTCGGCCTGTGCGGTAATGGCGGGCTTCAGCCAGGGCGGTGGCGTGGGCCTGTCGCTGGCCGAATGGATGGTGGAAGGCGAGCCATCGTGTAACATCTTCGGTATGGATGTGGCCCGGTTCGGCACCTACTGCACCAAACCCTATACCCGAACCATGGTGGTTCAGTATTATCAGAAACGCTTTAGTGTGCCTTTCCCCAACGAAGAACTTCCCGCCGGACGGCCCTTGCGAACCACCCCGGCTTACGGCCTGTGGAAAGAACAAAATGCGGTGTTCGGTCACGCCTTCGGCATGGAACACGTGAATTATTTTGCCGCCAACGGCGAACAAGCCTACGAGACCCCGACCTTCAGACGTTCCAATGCATTCCCCATCGTTGCGCAGGAATGCACCGTAGTACGCGAGGCCGTGGGCATCAACGAGGTTCATAATTTCGGCAAGTTCGAGGTCACCGGACCCAACGCCGTGGATTGGCTGGACACTATCATGGCCGGTCGCATCCCCAAACCGGGCCGTATCAGCCTGACCCCCATGTTAAGCCCAACGGGTAAACTGATCGGCGATTTTACCATGGCGCGTCTGGGTGACCAGCGTATGCAGTTGACCGCGTCTTACGGGGCGCAAGCCTATCACATGCGGTGGTTTATGGAACATTTACCCGAGACCGGCGTCCAGATCAGCAATATCTCTGACCAGCGCATCGGTTTTCAAATCGCCGGGCCAAAGGCCAGGGATCTGTTATCACGCATTACCCGCGCCGATGTTTCCAACCAAGCGTTGCCGTTCCTGCAAGTCTGCGAAATAGAAATCGGGCTGGTCCCGGCCATTGTCTGCCGGGTCAGTTATACCGGTGGCATGGGATACGAGATTTATGTGGAGCCCATCCACCAGGTCGCCTTGTACCATAGCCTTTCAGAGGCCGGAGCCGATCTGGGACTGCGTCCGTTTGGCATGCGGGCCATGATGTCGCTGCGGCTGGAAAAATCATTTGGCTCGTGGATGCGCGAATACAAACCCGATTATACCGCCGCAGAAACCGGGCTGGACCGCTTCATCAACTTTGACAAAGCCGATTTTATCGGCCGGGAAACCGCCATGGCGGAGCGCGACAATCCACCGGCCCGACAACTGGTCACCCTGATCGTCGATGCCGACAACGTAGACGTTGCCGGTGACGAACCGATTTGGCGCGGCGACCAGGTGGTCGGGTTAGTGACCTCGGGTGGTTACGCCCACTACAGTAAAAAATCCGTTGCCCTGGGTTTTGTGCCCCGTGATCTGGCCCGCCAGGGTGAGGCCTTCGAGATCGAAATTCTCGGCGACAAACGCCCGGCCATGATAGAGACCCAGGTGCTGTTTGATCCCGATGGCCGTCAATTGAGAAGTTAAAACCCATGACAAATATTTCCGACAACCTTCGTGGGGCGGCATTTATGGCCGCCAGCATGATCGCCTTTGTGCTCAATGACGCCATCGTCAAACTGATGGCTGACAGTCTGAGCATCTATCAGGTCATGCTGCTGCGCGGCCTGATGATGACGGCCATGCTGGGGCTTGTGGCCTGGTACAGCAAAGCCATATTCCCAACCCTTACAAAATCAGACTGGCACACAATGTCGCTCAGGCTGGTCGGTGAGGTCGGCGGAACGCTGTGTTATCTGACGGCACTTTTCAACATGCCCATCGCCAATGCCACGGCCATTCTTCAGGTTCTGCCATTGGCTATCACCCTGGCCGCTGCGGTATTCCTGCGCGAGCCCGTTGGTTGGCGACGATATCTGGCTATCCTGATCGGGTTCATGGGCGTCATGATCATCGTGCGACCCGGCTCGGAAGGTTTTAACGCATTCTCCATGTGGGCACTGGCAGCCGTCGGGTTTATCGTCCTGCGCGATTTATCGACACGCCGGCTGTCTGGTCACGTGCCCTCTATTTTTGTCGCCTTGATTTCCGCGGCCGTCATAACCATAGCTGGTGGTTTGTTATCGACAACCACGGCCTGGAAACCCGTCGGCTCAAATGAACTTCAGTGGTTGTTCATCGCCTCACTGTTTCTGGTATTCGGATATCTGTTTGCCATCATGACCATGCGGGTTGGCGAGATCAGCTTCGTTTCACCGTTCCGCTATTCGATCCTGATCTGGGCCATCATCCTGGGCATCGTGGTTTTCGATGATATACCGGACGGCTGGACAATAGCTGGCAGCGCCATCGTTGTGCTGACCGGGATCTATACGTTCTACCGGGAACGAAAAATTCAAAAAGCAATCCGCCTGTCCTACGATTTAAAACCCACTGATATAAAACCCACGGTCAACCCTGACCCATAGGATAAAAGTATGATGCTTGATTATAGTATACTTCACTGGGGCACGTTCCTGACCGCCGCCATCCTGTTAAATTTATCACCCGGACCCGACATTGCCTTTATTCTTGGCCAGACTGCCAAGGGCGGATCGAAAGCCGGGTTTGCCGCGATGTATGGAATTTGGACGGGTGCAGCCGGGCACGTTTTATTTGCCGCTATCGGCCTTTCGGCCATTCTTGCCACCTCGGCGGTGGCCTTCTCCATGGTCAAATGGGTCGGGGCAGGTTATCTGATCTGGCTCGGTATCAAGGCGCTCAGATCCAAAGGCGGCGGATTGGTCGGTGATCAGGGCGGTGACATCATATCCAACGAGAAAATATTCCGCCAAGGTATACTGGTATCCCTGCTCAACCCAAAAGTTGCCATCTTTTTCCTCGCCTTCCTGCCACAATTTGTGGTTGCGGGCGCAGGCCCAGCCTGGGCGCAATTACTGCTCCACGGCAGTCTGATTATAGTGGTTGCCGGATTTGTCGAGCCACCACTGATCTTGGTCGGCTCGAAGCTTGCCAAGGCCATCCGCGGCAATCCAAAACTGGGGCTATGGCTGGACAGATCGCTGGGAACTTTGTTCATCGCGCTTGGATTAAAGCTGGCTCTGAGCGAAAGATAACAAATCCACCCGTCAGGCCAACCGGCTTGAGAATAAAAACAACAACAGCCGGCCTGTCACCCAGAAATACTGCCGCAAGGTGGGGTATGGTTATGTGGTTTCCGCTCGCCGCGCACAAGCCCCGGCAAAAGCGCGCAGGCTTGCCGTCCATTCCGCACCATTGGGAAAGCGTGCCAGGGATGCCACAAACTGGTTGGAAAAATCCTCACTGGCCGAGCCAGGCAGCAAGGATGGCAGGTTATCGATGGCGGTGATCTCCACAGTTGCACCGGAGGCGGTTTGTCCGGCCACATCAAAGGGCTGGCTCCAACTGGTCGGGGCTTTGTAAACCGGCAAGGGATTAAAATTACTGAGCGGATCACACGCCACATCGGATAAAACCGTCAGGCGGGACGCAGGGGATCTGAGATGTTCACTGGTTGCCAGCAAGAGCCCCGGCCCGGTTACCAGAACACAATTAACCAGCATGTCATGAGCGAGCAATGCGCCGCGGTCCAGATCGGCGGTCTCCGCCATATCCCAACGAGTAACCGGGATGCCAACCGCGCTCAGGCAATCTGCGGCACCCGTACCGGAACGGCCCTTGGCGCCGATCACCACGGCTCGGGGCAATTCGTCCTGAACCTGATTTTGGCCTTGCGCCAACAACTCGCGCAAATCCTGAATGACCTTGTCCTGGGAGGCAAATTCCGCAACTCCGGCCTTGATGCCATCCACGCCCAGCCTGCGCTCTAACAATCGCCATAACCCGACCGCTGCCCCGATCCACCCGGCCCAATAACCAAACGCGGCAACCCGGCGGTTGTTCTCACCGACCAGATATTCAATATCGAACAGGCTGCCGCCGCCGCGCTCGAACCGCGCAATTTCGTTTTGCCAGCCTGTCTGATCCTTGAACAGGTGGGCAAAATGAATATAGCGGTGGGGCAGATCTTGTGGCTCATCTGGCAATTCCTTAAGCCCGAGCACCACCGTGCTTGCGGGTGCGTCTATCCAGCCACCGGTTTTTTCCAGAACACAACCCGCAGAGAGGTATTCATGGTCGGGGAAAACGCGTTTTTTGCTACGCTCGACCCTGACATCAAATCCTTTTTCGATCAGGCTTGCCGCATCGCCTGGTGTCAACGGTGCACGTCGCTCGGTTTTTCGCGCTTCATCACGCATCCAGAAAGTAGTCATTATTTTCATTCCTTGGCAGATCAATATCAGGCTAATATAAGATCCTTATATTCAAAGGCAAGAACTGAGAAGGATACCAGAACCATGAGCGAGACGTTCAAGACGGCCTGTGTGCAAATTTGTGCCGACGGGGACGCAACGGCCAACCTGACTCGTTCCGTCGAGATGATTAAAAAAGCCCGTGACATGGGGGCCGATATGATCACCCTGCCGGAATTTTTCTCATGCCTGCATGTGGATGAAGACGGCTTCGAGACCAACACCAAACCCGAAGAAAACCTCGCCGGGCTGGCCGTGATGTGTGAAGCAGCCCGCGAAACCGGTGCCTGGATACTGGCCGGTTCGTTTGCCGTTGAAAACGCGGGCGGTGCGGAAAACGCAGACGGACGTTCGCGCAACCGCTCTTTCATGATAGCACCCGATGGTTCCATCAACGCCCGGTATGACAAAATCCATATGTTCGATGTTGATCTTGGCAAGGGAGAGAGTTTCAAGGAATCCGACACCTTCCAGCCCGGCACAGAGGCCGTTCTGGCCCACACACCATGGGGCGCACTGGGTATGTCCGTGTGTTATGACTTGCGCTTCGCCTATTTGTATCGCTCGCTGGCCCAGGCCGGGGCGCGTTTTCTGGCCGTACCGGCGGCGTTCATGCGGACCTCTGGCAAAGCACACTGGCATGTGTTGCTGCGTGCCCGTGCCATCGAGACCGGGTGCTATGTCATCGCACCGTGTCAGAGCGGCAGTCATGGTCGTGCCAAAACCTACGGACATTCTTTAATTATTGACCCCTGGGGCACAATTCTGGCCGAAGGCCACAGCGATAACGAAGACATTATTATTGCCGAGATTGACCCTGCACAAGTCGATCAGGCCAGAGCCAAAATCCCGTCCCTGGAACACGACCGCCCTTATAGTGGCACCTATGGCGGGCCCCATGATGAGGCCTGAATATTTATGGAGCGACCTTGACAGGTGACCTGTGGAGCGTAGACTTCAGGCCTGTGAAGGGTGGATTTTCACAGACTTTCACAGCGGCATACATTTAGGGAGTTATCATGATTTCATCGACGGGGATGTCCGCACCGCTGTCACCTGTCTTGTTATTGGGACTGGCCGTTCGGCCCTTGCCCCTGGCACCCTTACAGCCAGTGCTGGGCGCTGCCATGACGGCGGTAACGCGCAGATATCCTAATATCTTTGAACGCCTGTCCAGCTTGGAGAACACCCGCTTTTTAATCGATCCGGTTGATCTACCCTTTGGATTTTTGCTGGTGGCCGATGACCAAGCCCCGCAACTACGTGCCGTTCGTGCCGGACAAGCCGGTGACGTGGCGGCAACCATTCGTGGCCCCCTGATGACCCTGATCGACATGCTGGAAGGCAAGATCGATGGCGATGCCCAGTTCTTTTCACGCGCCCTGGTGGTCGAAGGCGATACCGAAGCCGTGGTCGCCCTGCGCAATGCGGTGGACGGCAGCGAAATCGATTTGTTCCGCGACTTCCTCGACAAACTTGGCGTTTTGGCCGGACCCGCCATGCGGGTTAGCGGGGTGCTGCAAAAAATCTATGACACGGCCATGGGCGACCTGGACAGCCTGCGGCGGGCTGCCCTGGCACCAACGGAACGTCGCCATGATATGGTGGCCACTAAAATACGCCGCCTGGAAGTTAAACTGGATGAACTGTCCCGCGGTTCGCGGGCTCGCCGATCCCAAAGCTAGAGTATACCCATGATATCTGAGACACCTGAGACACATAAAAAACTCGAACTGGTCTGTCCTGCCGGAACACCTGCGTCCCTAAGGGCAGCCATAGATAACGGTGCCGATGTAGTTTACCTGGGGTTTCGTGATGAAACCAACGCGCGGAATTTTCCCGGCCTGAATTTCTCGCGTGAGGAACTGGCCCAGGGACTCGATTATGCCCACCAGCGCGGCGCGGAAATCTACATCGCCATCAACACCTACCCCCAGGCCGGCAACCCCGACCCCTGGCACGCCGCCATCGATGATGCCGCAACCTATGGTGCCGACGCGGTTATTCTGGCCGATATGGGATTGCTGGATTACGCCGCTCGCAAACATCCCGATCTGAACCGTCATTTATCGGTTCAGGCTTCGGCATCCAACCCCCAGGCCATCAATTTTTATGTGGAAACCTTTGGGGTCCGCCGCGTGGTCCTGCCCCGCGTGCTCAGCGTGATCGAGATCACCGCCCTGAACAAGCAGATCTCAGTGCAAACGGAAGTCTTCGCCTTTGGTGGATTATGTGTCATGGCCGAAGGCCGATGTGCATTGTCATCTTATGTGACCGGCCAGTCGCCCAACATGAACGGGGTTTGCTCACCCGCCGGGCACGTGCACTATGAAGACCAGGGCGATCAACTGGTATCAAAACTTGGCACAGTCACCATCAACGCTTTTGCCCCCGAAGAAAAAGCCGGTTACCCGACCCTGTGCAAGGGTCGTTTCAAAGCCCGTGGTACGGTTTCCTATCTGTTCGAGGAACCGACCAGCCTGAACGTTGTGGCCATGCTGCCCGAACTGGTAAACGCCGGAGTAACGGCCCTGAAGATCGAGGGCCGCCAGCGTGGCCGGGCCTACATCGCCCAGGTGGTTTCCCAGTTTCGCAAAGCCGTCGATGCCCAGGCAGACGGGACCACTCTGCCAGATATGAACCTGACATCCATTACCGAAGGCCAGCAGAATACTGTTGGGGCTTACGACAAGACATGGCGTTAATAACATGAATAATTCCGATATGTCCCAGAGCAAACTAACACTGGGTCCGGTGATGTTTAACTGGAACCCAGACGTCTGGCGTGATTTTTATTTTCGTATAGCCGATGAAGCCTGTGTGGATACGGTATGTATCGGCGAGGTCGTGTGCGCTAAACGCGATCCATTTTTCACCCCTCTCATTCCGGAAATCATCGAGCGGTTGCAGCGTGCCGGCAAGGAAGTCGTCTTATCCACGCTGGCCCTGATTATGTCCAAGCGCGACCTCACATCGGTTCGCGAAATCACGGCCATGGAAGATATCCTTGTTGAGGCCAACGATGTGTCGGCGGTATCCCTGTTAAAGGACCGCCCCCATATTATCGGCCCGTTTGCCAATGTTTATAATGAGGGCACGCTGGAATTCCTGCGACGCAATGGAGCGGTGCGGGTCTGCCTGCCGGTTGAAATGTCGCTGCAATCCATCACCAGCCTTACGGCCAACCAGCACGACACCGAGTTTGAAGTATTTGCCTATGGCCGCCTGCCCCTTGCTATTTCTGCACGCTGTTATCATGCCCGCAGTCATGGCCTGAGCAAAGACAGTTGCCAGTATGTCTGTGACAAGGACGTGGACGGAATGGACGTTGACACCCTGGATGGCGATCCGTTTCTGGTCGTCAACGGTCTGCAGACCCTGTCTTATAGCTGCTGTAATTTTATTCATGATCTGGGCGCACTGAGCGCTGCGGGGATCAGCCGGTTCAGGCTGTCTCCCCAGAGCTGGGACATGGTCGCCGTTGCACAATGCTTTCGCGATGTGCTCGACGGCAAAACCGAGTCTGAACAAGCAGAGCATATTCTCGATGATCTCAGCGATGGTCTGACCTCATCCAACGGCTACCTTTACGGCAAAGAAGGAATGGCCTTTGCTGCTCCGTGGGCCGAATAGAACTGCTCTAGAGATTCTTGCCCAGAAAATCTTTGAAAGCACTCCATGATTGTTCGTCGGCGACCTTGCGATACCGCGAAGATCCGAAAACCGTAAATGCGTGAGGTGCGCCTGAATAAACCTGGATCTCATAATTAATCCCGGCCCCTTCCAGGGCGGCGGACAGATCGGCCACATCGGTCATTGAAATGGATTTATCGGCACCACCGTGGGTAATCAGGATCGGCGGTGTGTCCGTGGGATAACTCTGACCTTGGGGTGTGGACAACCCGCCGTGAAAGGTGGTGTATCCGGCTATGTTTTTGGCCTTGCCGGAACGGGCCAATTCCAGGATCGCCGAGCCACCGAAGCAGTATCCCATGACAGCTGTCTTGGCGGACATATCACTGCCGATAAAACTGCGGGCCTGTGCCAGACCAGCCAGCAGACGTGTGCGCATGGCTTCACGATCTTTATATAATTTGCCGACCTCGGCTTTTTTTGCCTGGGTGTCTTTCGGACGGTTTCCCTTGCCATAGAGATCCAGCGCAAAAGTATCATAGCCCAATGCGGCCAGCATTTCGGCGCGCTCGAACTCGTATTCGGTCAGGCCATCCCAGTCATGAACGACCAGAACCAGCCCCTTGGAGACACCCGCAGCCCTGACCCCATAACCTTGATAGGCGGTTCCGTTGACCGTATACTCCACACTCTGACCGGCCTGAACTGACAGGGGTGTTATGCTCATCACGAAACCACAAATAATACCTGCAATAAAACGTCTCATAACAATACCTCCTTTTGAATTTCACCCCCATAATGCTTGCAAAATAAATTATACAGAATGTTTATTGCAGAGGTAAAAAAAATTACACAGGAAAAACAACCATGCAATCCGAGCAAGATCATCAACTGGCCAAGTACCTGAAAATTATCGCCAATGGGCCACACACATCACGTTCATTGGAGCGTGATGAAGCACGCACCGTCATGAGCCTGATCTTGTCAGACAGTTGCGAACGCGAACAACTGGGTGCTTTGTTGATGATCCTGCGCGCCCGCGGTGAAACATCGCAAGAGCTTGCCGGTTTTGTCGATGCGGTCCGGGTGTTCCTCAATATCCCCCTGAACGATGCAACATGCGCCCCCCATATTGACTGGCCGTCCTACGCGGACCGCCACAAGCAACAACCCTGGTTCGTGCTGGCAGCCCTGTTATTGGCGGAAAACGGCACCCGGGTGCTGATGCACGGCATCGAAGGGTTCTCAGAGGGTTTTGCGCCGACCCGCCCGGCACTGGCGGCGCTAGGTTTAACACCGTCGCGTGACATGACGGTAGCAATAAAAAATCTCGAACAGACAAATTTCGCCTATCTGGGACTGGAAAGTTTCCTGCCCCGGCTGGAGGCCCTTTTTCACCTGCGCCCTGTCCTCGGGGTCCGCACCTTTGTCAACACGGTGGCCCGGGCCATCAACCCGTTTAGCGCAAACACCCAGCTTATCGGTATGTTCCACCCCAATTATCGCTCGGTGCATGGCAGTGTGGCCCAACTTTGTGAACAATCACACGCCGCGGTATTCAAAGGCATCGGGGGGGAAATCCAGCGCAATCCTTTAAAAACCTGTCGGGTGTATTCGGTGGTCGACGGTGAAATCATCGAGACCGACTGGCCCCCGATATCCAGTGGCCAAGCCTATGACTGGCGGGGTGAAGACCTGGAACCGGCACGCATTGCCGCCCTGTGGCGGGGCGATCTGGAATTGCCCGTAGCCGAAGCCAGTATTGCCGCAACGGTGGCTGTAGCCCTGATGGCTTTGGGAAAGGTCAAAGCCGGAACACCGCAAGACGCCGACCAGATGGCACAGGATCTGTGGCAAAGACGCAACCGACAGCGGTTTTCCTGAACCTTGAAAGCGGAAGAATGCCCATGAACTATATTCTGGATGATGATGTTTTAGCCTTCATTAAACGGTGTGATGATTATTATGGCGACGGATCGGCCCGGCTTGAAATCGCACAGCAACGCAGAAATTATCGTGATTTATGCCGTTCTTTTGACGTGCCACACCCCGGTTCACTTTCGGTTCGTGATAACAAAATTCCCGGTCCGGCAGGTCCTATCCCGATCAGGATTTATCGCCCCGACAGACCCGAGGGTACGCAAACTACCGGATGTCTGGTATACTATCACGGTGGCGGATGGATCATGGGTGATCTGGACAGTCATGATACCATCGCCGCAGAAATAGCCGCCCGCGCCGGGGTTGTGGTGATCGCCATAGATTACCGGCTGGCACCGGAACACACATATCCCGCCGGGCATGATGATAGCTGGGCGGCACTCGATTACATCGCCGATAATGCTGGCGAATTTAACATCGATGCATCAAAAATCGCCGTTGGCGGTGACAGTGCAGGCGGTAACCTTGCCGCTTCCGTGGCGTTAAGAGCCTCCGATCAAGGCGGGCCGGAACTGGCCGGGCAAATATTACTGTATAGCGCGCTGGGCGGAAACGACACCCTGCAATCCTATGATGAGTGCCATGATGCCCCCATGTTGAGCACGGTCGACATGCATATTTTCCATGAATTTTATTTCGGTTCGCGCGACCTGCCCGATGATCCTATGGCCTGTCCCCTGAAAGCTCAAAGCCAGGAAGGCCTGCCGCCGGCCTTCCTGCAAGCCGCCCAGTATGACCCCTTGCGCGATGATACGGTGGAATACGCCTGCCGCCTGGACGCCGCCGGGGTGGCGGTGGAGCTGCATGTGGAAACCGGTCTGGTGCACGGATTTTTGCGCGCCCGTCATGTCACCCGGCGCGGTGGCGAGGCATTTGATCGAACCTGTCGGGCCGTAAGGCGGCTGATCGGTCCTGCCTGAAACCACCCATTATCCATTTGCCATGATCCGGGTATAACCCCGGTCGGCGCTCGGTGGGTTGCCATAGAAATTCTTGTAGCTTTGTGAAAAATGCGCCGATGATGAAAAACCACAGCGCACCGAAATTTCCACCAGGGGCAAGGCGGTCTGGCGCACCAGGTTGCGTGCCTTTTCCAACCGGGCAATGCGATGATATTTCGCCGGTGTGGTCTGCAACCATTTCATGAATTGCCGCTCCAGGGCTCGTATGGACAGCCCCACGTGGGATGCGATAACGCCGGTCGACAGGGGCTCTTCCATGGTGTGTTCCATAAATATCAGCGCTTTGCCTAGTTTGGGGCTATGACGGGCCAGACGGGTCGCCGCATCCGATCGCTGGGGTGCTCCGGCATCGCGAATATCATACGAGATAAATTGTTCGGCGACCTGTTGCGCTAAAACGTGTCCGTGCTGGGCACGAACCAGATGCAGCGACATATCCAGAGCGGTGGTCGCCCCGGCACAGGTAAAACGATTACGATCAACAACAAAGATATCCTGCACGGCATCGACCAGGGGAAATTGTTCGGCGAAGCTGTCCAGGTGTTCCCAGTGAATGGTGGCCCGGTGATGGTCCAGCAACCCGGCAGCCGCCACCACATAACTGCCCGTATCGATGGCCCCGATAGTGGTGCCATGGCGGGCCTGACGGGCCAACCATAATAACACACCACGGCTTGCTACCAGATGGGGGTCATAACTGGCACACACCACCACCATGGGCGGGTCCTGAATGGAATTGATGTTGCCGGTGGCCACAATATCCATACCGTTACTAGCCCGCACCGGCGCGCCGTCAACGCTAAGAACCGTCCACTCATAAAGCCTGCGTCCGCTGATGGCGTTGGCCATGCGCAACGGCCCGATAGCCGAAGACAGAGCCATCATGGAAAACCGGTCCAGCAATAAAAAACTGATCCGTTGTGGCCCGGATGTTGGCAGGTCACCAAACATATTTTTCCCTGTAAGACGCCGTTAATACATAAATTATAGACGAAATTACAAAAATAAATATAAATTTCATTCTTATACTTTTCCATAGATAAAAACGGATAGCTTAGGAGTTACCATGCGCAAGGACGTCATCATAACCTGTGCGGTTACCGGATCGGCAGACACCGCCAGCAAACACCCTGATTTACCCATCACCCCAAAGCAGATTGCCCAGGCTTGTATCGAGGCCGCCAAAGCGGGGGCCGCCGTGGTGCATTGTCATGTGCGCGATCCGCAAACCGGCGCCCCGGCGCGTGATGTGGCACTGTTTCGCGAACTGGTTGATCGTATACGCAGCTCAGACACCGATGTGGTGATTAATCTGAGCGCGGGCATGGGCGGTGATCTGGTTATTGGTCCCGGCGAAAACCCGCTTGATTTCAACCGCAATGAGACCGACATGATCGGCCCGCTGGCCAGACTGGCCCATGTGGAGGAATGCCTGCCGGAAATTTGCACCCTGGATTGTGCAACCATGAATTTTGGTGACACCGATTATGTTATGGTCAATTCACCGGTTATGCTGCGGGCCATGGCCAAACGCATTCAGGAACTGGGCGTAAAACCCGAGATTGAGGTGTTTGATACGGGCAACCTGTGGCACGCTAAACAGTTGTGTGACCTGGGTCTGATCGACGGCCCGCCATTATTTCAGGTTTGTCTGGGTATTCCGTGGGGTGCCCCGGCTGACACCGCGCACATGAAAACCTTCGCCGATGCCATGCCCGACGGTGCCATCTGGGCCGGGTTTGGCATATCGCGATCCGAAATGCCCATGGTCGCCCAAGCCATCTTGCTGGGCGGCAACGTTCGGGTCGGGCTGGAAGACAACCTGTATCTTGAAAAAGGCGTGTTCGCCACCAACGCTGAACTGGTGGAACGGGCCCGTAAAATCATCGAATTGATGGGTTCAAACATTATGACCCCACAGGAAACCCGCGATCTGCTGGGCCTGAAAAAACGCGGCTAATTAATAAAAGAAGGGTGGCGTCATGTCGCATATAAAAACCGTTGGCATTCTCAGCACCGGGGTTATCGGTGCGGGTTGGGCGGCCCGGGTGCTGGCCCGGGGATATGATGTAATCGCCAGCGATCCGGGTCAGAATGCAGCTGAAATTCTGCAATCGAAAATTGATAATGCCTGGCCCGCGTTGATTAAAATCGGCTGGGCCAAAACCACCACCCCGCCCGCCATCCGCTTCACCGATGACCTTGAAGAACTGGCACGAACGGCTGATTTTATCCAGGAAAGTGCGCCGGAAAATATCGAACTGAAACGAAAGTTGCATACCGAGCTTGACCGTTATGCAGCCCCCGACGTAATTATTGCATCCAGCTCATCGGGCCTGCTGCCCAGTGAGATACAGGCCGACTGCCGCCACCCCAAACGGGTGATGATTGGCCACCCCTTTAACCCGGTCTATTTGTTGCCCTTGTGTGAATTGGTGGCTGGCTCAAAAACATCGCCCGAAACCATTGACCGGGCGGAAGTTTTTTACCGCAGTCTGGCCATGCATACCTTACGCGTGCGCAAGGAAGTTGAGGCCTATCTGTCGGACCGCCTGCAAGAAGCGCTCTGGCGCGAGGCCCTGCACATTATCGACGAAGGCATCGCCACACCGGGCGACCTGGACGCCGCCATCACCTATGGTCCGGGTTTGCGCTGGGCGTTCATGGGCACCTTCAAGACCTTCCATCTGGCCGGTGGCAATCAGGGTATGCGTCATTTCATGAAACAATTCGGCCCGGCCCTGAAGCTGCCCTGGAGCAAGCTGCAAGCCCCGGAACTGAGCGACGAGTTAATTGATAAAATCGTCACCGGGTGTGAAACCGAATCCGGCGGCAGATCTATCGAACAGTGGGAGCAACTGCGTGACAATTGCCTGATCGATATCATGCGGACCTTGCGGCCCTATAATGTGGCCTCGGGACAGACCCTGGCCCATGACGAAGCCAACCGGCTAACCAGCCAGGATCATCAACGCTGGCATAAAGACGATGATATCACCGGCCCGCTCGCCTTGCATACATCCGTCGTCGAACCGGGCTGGATTGATTACAACGCCCACATGACCGAGGCGGCCTATCTCGAGGCCTTCGGCTGGGCCAGCGACGCCCTGTTCCGCTATATCGGTATCGATGAGACATACCGGGCGAAGGGAAATTCCTTCTACACGGTGGAAACCCATATTAATTATATCAAAGAAGTTAGTGCGGGAGAGCCCTTACGCTTTACCACCCAACTGTTGGGACTGGATGACAAACGGCTGCATTTTTTCCATGCCATGTATCACGGTTTAAGCGGTGATTTATTATGCACCACCGAGCAGATGTTGCTGCATGTGGATATGGAAGCCCAACGGGCCTGTGCCATCTTGCCCCATGTAAGCGCAGCCCTGAACGCCATTATGTCTGCCCACCGGAGCTTGCAAGTCCCGGCCCAGGTCGGCCACCAGATGCACATTAAACCAAAAACCTGACGCGGGAGGCCTACGATGGATTTTGCCCTGAGCGAAGAACAACAGATGATCGTCGATAGCACACGAGCCTTCGTCGAACAGGAACTTTACCCCCATGAGGAAGAGGTTGAACGGACCGACCACATCCGTCCGGAACTGTTTGCCCAGATCGCCCAGAAGGCCCTGGACATGGGGTTTTATGCCGCCAACATGCCCGAGGAAATTGGTGGCGGCGGTCTGGACGCGGTGAGCCTGACGCTGTTTGAACGAGAACTGGGTCGGGCCAATTTTGGTCTGCAATATGCCGTGGCCCGACCGAGCAATATCCTGAGAGCCTGTCGCGGCGAGCAGATCGATCGGTACCTGTTACCCACCATACGCGGTGAGAAAATTGATTGCCTGGCCATGACCGAACCGGGTGCGGGTTCTGACATTCGATCCATGACGTGTCGTGCGATCCGGGACGGCGATGATTATGTGATCACCGGCACCAAACATTTTATTTCCCATGCCGATGTATCGGATTTTGTCATCCTGTTTGCCGCCTCAGGCGTGGAACAGACCGCACGCGGACCCAAAAACAAAATAACCTCGTTTCTGGTGGATATGGGAACACCGGGATTTCAGGTCAAGCCGGGTTATAAGTCAGTTTCTCACCGTGGGTATCACAATTGCATTTTGGAATTCGACCAGTGCCGTGTCCCGACCTCAAATATTCTGGGTGAGGCTGACAAGGGTTTCGATGTGGCCAATGAATGGCTCGGTGCCACCAGACTACAGGTTGCCGGTATGTGCATCGGTCGCGCACAACGGGCGTTTGAGCTGGCCTGCGACTGGGCGGCGACCCGAAAACAATTTGGCAAGACAATCGGTAAAAATCAGGGCGTATCTTTCAAGCTGGCCGATATGATCGTCGATATCGAAGCCGCCGAGTTATTGACCCTGAAGGCCGCCTGGATGCTGGACCAGGGCACCGCACGGGATCAGGACTTTGCCATGGCCAAATTATTTGCCACGGAAATGCTGGCTCGGGTTTCCGACGAAGCGATCCAGATTTTTGGCGGTATGGGCCTGATGGCTGACCTGCCGCTGGAACGCATCTGGCGCGACGCCCGGGTCGAACGCATCTGGGACGGGACCAGCGAAATACAGCGCCACATTATTTCCCGCGCCCTGCTGCGACCATTGGAAAACTGAGGAAAACTGAGGAAAACTGAGGAAAACTGAGGAAAATTGAATAATTGATGGTTGATCTTACGCGCCTGAACCGTTTCCTTAAGCCCCGCCATATCGCCATCATGGGCGGCGACTGGTCAGAGGAAGTGGTTCGTCAATGCAAACAATTCGGCTTTTCCGGTCAAATCTGGCCGGTTAATCCCAAACGGTCCCACATGGCCGGATTGCCATGTTACGCCAGCCTTGATGATCTGCCGGAAGCCCCCGACGCGGTTTTTATCGGGGTCAACCGACAGCGCACCATAGAGGCGGTGGCAGCATTAAACGCCATGGATGCCGGAGGCGCGGTTTGTTTTGCCTCGGGTTTTGCCGAAACCGGTGAAGATGGCGCGTTGTTACAGGACGAGTTGGTCCGGGCCGCCGGGACCATGGCACTGGCCGGACCAAACTGTTATGGCATATTGAACTATCTCGATGGTGTGGCCCTGTGGCCGGATCAGCACGGTGGCCAGCGGGTAACCCGCGGTGTGGCGATCCTGAGCCAAAGCGGTAACATCGGCCTGAACCTGACCATGCAACAACGCAATGTGCCCATTGCCTATTTGATAACCCTGGGTAATCAGGCCGTCACGGACGTGTCAGACTTTATCGAGGCCATGCTCGATGACCCACGCATTACCGCTATTGGTATTTTAATCGAAGGCCTGCAAGACGTGGCAGCTTTTTCGCGGGCCGCCATTCGCGCCCTGGCGGCAGGCATCCCGATTATTGCCCTGAAATCCGGCACCAGCAAGGACGGAGCCGCCATCACGGTCAGTCACACCGCCACCCTCTCGGGGTCCGATAACATGTATGATGCCCTGTTCGAGCGGCTCGGCATTTACCGCTGTTATGATCTGCCTGGATTTCTCGAAGCCCTGAAATTTATTTCCCTGGCCGGTCCCCTTGCAGGCAACAAAATCGTTTCAATGAGCTGTTCGGGTGGCGAGGCCGCCATGGTGGCCGATTGTGCGGCAGGGCTGGGGCTGGATTTTGCAGAATTTACCCATGAGCAAAAATTAAACATTCGCTCCACCCTGAACGATCTGGTGAGCATCTCCAACCCCTTCGATTACCATACCTTCATCTGGGGCGATGAAGAGGCTATGGAAAAAACATACGTTGCGGTCATGCAGTGCGGCTTTCATGTGACCATGCTCATGCTGGATTATCCGCGGGCCGATGTTTGCGACATCACCGACTGGGATACCGCCGCACGGGCTTTTGCCAAAGCCGCAAAAAGGACCGGGGCACGGGCCGTCATGGTCGCGATCCTGCCTGAATCCATCCCCCAGGAAGCCCGGGACTGGTTAATCGATCACAACATCACCCCCTTGCAAGGCCTGAACGAGGCGCTTGGCGCGTTGGCTTGTGCGGCCTGGATTGGCCAGTGCCAGCGTCGGTCGTTACCCCAGCCCGTCTGGGGCGCTATGGCGTCAACCGAAACCACGGCACGACTGCTCAACGAGTACGACAGCAAATGTGCTCTGGCGGCCCATGGTCTTATAATTCCTAATTCAAAACTGATAACCGCAGGCCAAGCCCCAGACGCGGCGCAGCAACTGGGCTTCCCGGTGGTGCTCAAGATCATCGACAACCAGATCAGCCACAAAACCGAGGTCGGCGGGGTAGCCCTGAACCTGGTGAATATTGATGCCGTGCGACAGGCCGTCACCGACATGGCACACCTGGGCGATCACTTCCTGGTCGAAAAGATGGTCGTCGGCGGTGTCGCAGAACTGATTATCGGTGTGGACTATGACCCACAGTTTGGCCCGGTCTTGGTGATTGGTGCCGGGGGCGTATTTGTGGAATTATTACACGACAGCCAGACCCTGTTATTCCCGCTGACCCGCGATCAGGTCACCAGGGCCATTGGATCGCTCCGGGTGGCAAGTTTACTGCGGGGCTATCGTGGCAAACCTGCTGGTGATATGGACGCCGCGGTTGATGCGGTCATGGCGGTGGCGAGTTATGTGGAGGCTAACCGCGACAGGGTACTTGAACTGGATGTTAACCCGCTGATCGTCCTGGAATCAGGTGCGGTTGCAGTGGATGTATTAATTAAACAGATAATATAGGTGGACGACATGAGCGATGTATTAAAAACGACCCGTCAGGGGGAAATTCTCGAAGTGATCCTGGAGCGCGGTAAGGTCAATGCCATAGATGCCGCCACATCGGTTGCCATGGGCGAACTGTTTCGCGATTTTGGCAACGATGCGGACCTGCGGGTCGCCATCCTGAGCGGTGGCGGAGACCGGTTTTTTTCGGCTGGCTGGGATTTAAAGGCCGCCGCCGAGGGTGAAGCTTATGATTCCGATTACGGTGTCGGCGGCTTCGGCGGGCTCAGCGAACTGCATGATTTGAACAAGCCGGTTATTGTGGCGGTCAACGGGCTGGCCTGTGGTGGGGGTTTTGAGCTGGCACTGGCGGCTGATATGGTTGTCTGCGTTGACCATGCCCAATTCTGGATGCCGGAAATTTTCGCCGGGGTCATGGGTGACGCGGGATGTTTCCGCCTGCCGCGCCGCATCCCGCGCGCCATAGCCTCGGAAATGCTGCTCACCGGACGGCGTATGGGGGCGGAGGAGGCTTTAAAATGGGGACTGGTCAATGCGGTAGTATCACCCGACGCCCTGATGGACAAAGCCCGCGAATATGCCCAGTTGATGGTGGCGGCTGCCCCACTGGCATTGGCGGCTACCAAGGAAACCATACGGCTGACAGAGACCTGTACCATGGCTGAGTGTTATGCCAAAATGCGGTCCGGCGGCCTGCCCATGTTTGATAAAATGCTGGCCTCTGATGATGCCATCGAAGGCCCCCGGGCTTTCGCTGAAAAACGTGACCCGATGTGGACCGGAAAATAAAAGAAAGAGTATCAATGAAAGATTCTGAAATTTATCTTGTTCGCCACGGTGAAACCGAATGGAACCGGACAGGCCGGGTCCAGGGCCATCTGAATTCTGACTTGACCCAGACGGGCCGGATGCAGGCTAAATTGATGGGTGAATGCCTGGGCCGGGAACTTCAGGGCAGGAAAAACATCCCCATGGTTTGCAGCCCCCTGGGGCGGGCCCGCCAAACAGCCGATATAATCTGTCAGGCCATGGGTTATGATTTTGCAGACTGTCTGTTTGATACGTTGTTAATGGAACGCAATCTGGGCGACTGGAACGGCATGACCATAGCCGAGGTCGACCACCACTACCCGGCTGAACGAGCCCAACAAGCCGATAATGAATGGGATTTTTTGCCACCTTCAGGTGAAAGCTTTCAAATGATGGCCGAACGTCTGCAAGGCTGGCTATCAGGCCTCGACACCGCAGGGCCACTTATCGTGGTTTGCCATGGCGCGGCGGGACGGGTCTTGCGTGGACTTTATGGCGGACTAAGCAACCATGAAGTCCTCGGCCTTTCGACACCGCAAGACGCGGTTTTTCGGCTGGCCCTGGGGGGTATTGCAGAAATACCTGTTGCAGACTAACTTCTCGGGCGTAGAATTACGTATCGTATATTCCAAAGGACTTTCATCACAGTATCATGAAAAATATTGAAATATATCTTGTTCGTCATGGCGAAACAGAATGGAACCGTGCTGGGCGCATGCAGGGCACCCAGGATTCCCCATTAACGGAAAAAGGCCAGCAACAAACCCTTAAAATGGGTGAATGTCTGGCCCGCTTGCTCAACGGTGCAGGAGAAATACCCATGCTCAGCAGCCCCTTGGGCCGGACAAGGCAAACCGCGGCAAACATTTGCCAGGCCATGGGGCGTGATTTTCAAACCTGTCAGTTTGATGACCTGTTACGGGAAATCGACCTGGGCGACTGGGAAGGTCTGAACTTTGCGGAAATTGATCAGCGCTTCCCCGGCGAGCGAGCCGCACGGGACCGGGACAAATGGAACTACACCGCCCATTCAGGCGAAAGCTACAAATTGATGGAGGATCGCATTCGCCAATGGTTTTTAAACTGGTTTCCAGGCGCCATTTCAACCAAACCACTGATCGTGATTAGCCACGGCGGCACGGGTCGCATCTTGCGTGGACTTTATACCGGGCTTGGCCAAGCAGAAACTTTGACCCTCGACCAGCCGCAGGATGTGGTCTTCCGCCTGTCGGACGGTGAAATTGAACGCATTAACGTCAACGATTAACCCAATGAGTGTCATGTCAACGAAGGTTATATAACTGTGTCGTCTTCCTCTCATAATTCTGCACCAAAGATTATTGCCGTGCTGGGCCCGACCAATACGGGCAAGACGTTTTATGCCATGGACAGGATGTTGGCCCATGCATCGGGCATGATCGGCTTTCCCTTGCGCCTATTGGCCCGCGAGAACTACGACAAGGCCGTGTCCCTGCGTGGCAAGGAACAGGTTGCACTGGTCACCGGCGAGGAGAAAATTATTCCTAAACGCGCCCGGTATTTCATGTGCACCGTCGAGGCCATGCCCATGGAACAACGGGTCGAGTTTCTCGCCATCGACGAGGTCCAGATGTGCGCTGACCCGGACCGGGGACATGTGTTTACCGACCGTCTGCTCAATGCCCGGGGCCGCTCGGAAACCCTGTTGCTGGGGGCCGAAAGCATGGCACCGCTAATCCGCAGGCTGGTCCGTGGTGTCACCTTCATGTCACGCCCGCGCCTCTCGAAATTGAGCTACGCCGGAACCACCAAAATCAACCGCCTCAACCCACGCAGTGCTCTGGTGGCCTTTACCGCCAATGACGTCTACAGACTGGCCGAACTGGTGCGCCGTCAACGCGGTGGGGCGGCGGTCGTGATGGGTGCGCTTAGCCCACGCACCCGCAACGCACAGGTCGCCATGTATGAAAACGGCGAGGTGGATTATCTGGTCGCCACCGATGCCATCGGCATGGGTCTGAACCTGGATCTGAAACATGTGGCATTTACGGCAACCCGGAAATTTGACGGCCAGCGTTTCCGCCCGTTAACCCCCAGTGAACTGAGCCAGATTGCCGGACGCGCCGGGCGTCATACCAATGATGGCACCTTCGGCACCCTGGGCGATATGGGACCGCTCGACAGTGAGACCGTCTCGCGCATCGAAAATCATCAATTCGATATCTGTCACCAGATATTCTGGCGCAACCCTCACATTGAAACAGAGAACATCGAAGCCCTGACGGAAAGCCTGCGTGAACCATCCGGCATCACCGGATTGATCCGGGTGCGTAAGGCCGACGACGAACGGGCCTTGGGCGAGCTTTGCCAGGACCAGAAGATTCTCGCCCGTGCCACCAGCCACCATGCTGTGAAGCTGTTGTGGGAGGTGTGTCAAATACCGGATTTTGAAAAAGAATGGACCATCGGTCATACCCGCACACTGGAACAATTTTATACCCATTTGATGGATGGTGACGGTAAATTACCCGAAGACTGGGTAGCCGATCATGTGGCCCGTATCGACCAGACCAACGGTGACATTGACGCCCTGTCCAGT
The DNA here is from genome assembly GCA_024279135.1 of Alphaproteobacteria bacterium. Classification (GTDB taxonomy): domain Bacteria; phylum Pseudomonadota; class Alphaproteobacteria; order Rhodospirillales; family Casp-alpha2; genus JABJOR01. The sequence goes on along the minus strand of JAJRRU010000009.1, from coordinate 63,573 downwards.
CGCATTTCGCGCATTCGCACCTGGACCTATATATCGCAACGAGCCGACTGGCTTGATGATCCCACCCATTGGCAGGAACGCACCCGTGCCATCGAAAACAACCTGTCGGACGCCCTACATATATGTCTGACCCAACGGTTTGTGGACAAACGCACCACTTTGCTGGTTGCCAAGCTACGCGAGCGTGATGACTTGGTGGCTGCTATCCGCACCGATGGCGATGTGCTGATCGAAGGCCAGTTTGTCGGACATTTACAAGGCTTACAATTTGTTCCCGACAAGACCAGTTTCTCAGCCGATCGACAGGTTCTGGCCGGGGCGGCTGCCAAGGTCATCCGGGCCGAAGTCCGGCGACGGATTGGGTTGATGGTTAGCATCGACAAAGACGATGATACGGACTTTATCTGGCGCAGCAACGGCCAGATAGAATGGCTCGGTGAGACCATCGCACACGTCCGCCGTGGCAATGACAAATTACGTCCCGTGGTGGATGTACGGTCTAACGATTATATTGACACACCGGATCGCGAACGGCTGGCCCAACACCTGAGCGGTTGGCTGAAAGATCAGCAGGACAAAGCCCTTGCGGTGTTATTCAAGGCGGTAAATTCCAATGCCAGCGGTGCGGCACGGGGCCTGATCTATCAGCTCAGTGAACAACTCGGTTCCATATCACGCCAAGACGCCAGCCAACAAGTCGATGCCCTGAGCCGGGATGATCGGCGAAAATTAAAATCGCTGGGTGTTCTGATCGGCCGCTCAGTAGTTTATATGCCGGCTTTATTAAAACCCGCCGCGGTTTCTTTGCGTGCCCGGCTGTGGAATATCTGGCAGCAACCAGCTCAGAGTTTCGAAGCACCGGCCCCCGGATTAATCACCATCGATATGGGCACGGGACAGAACACAAAAAATCATAAAACATTCCTCAACGCCATTGGCTATCAGGTATTTGACGATCAGGCGGGTTGGTTTGCCGTACGCCTGGACATGGTGGAACGCATTGCCAGCACGGCCTGGGACCTGGGGCTGAAAAAACCCTTTGTCATGAATGCCATGCTGATGTCTTTGGCCGGTGCCAGTGATGAGCGAACCGGCGCAATCTTGTGCGGCATTGGATTTCGCAAAGCAGAACATAACGGTGAGGACATATACCGCCTACCCCGCCCAAACCGATCCGGCCAAACAAACAAAAACAACGCCGCCAAACAAAACAAGGCAAAACAAAACTCACCGCACAATCGCAAGGTGGCTGCAAAATCCGTGCAAAAGCCCGTAAAATATAACGAAGATTCGCCCTTTGCCGTGTTGAAAAAGCTGACATTGTGAGCCTGCGGCTGGATAAATGGTTGTGGTATGCCCGGTTCTTCAAGAGCCGGACACGGGCTTCAACATTCTGTTCCGCGGGTAAATTGCGCCTGAACGACCATCATATTTCCAAGTCCCACCAGTTGATCAGGGTCGGTGATGTGCTGACATTTCCACTGGGCGATCATGTCCGGGTCATCGAGATTATAGAAACCGGTACCCGGCGCGGTCCGGCCAGCGAAGCCGTGTTACTTTATCACGACCTGGCCCCGCCACAGCCCCGCAATCGCACCACAGAGCAGGACAAAAAAACCGCACCGCGTGAGCGTGGCAGCGGACGGCCAACCAAAACCCAACGCCGGGCCATTGACCGACTGCATGGGCGCGATTAAATAATAAGTCTATAGGCTTCCAGGAAAGAACAAAGCGATGATTAAACGACTTAGAATATTGCTGCTCGGTGAACAAGATACCGCAGAACAAACATCCCCGGCAGATGAACGACAAAGCGTTATAGCGGCATTGCTGGTTCAGGCTGCCATGATGGATGGGCACTTCGATGACACAGAACGCCGGACCATTGAAGAGCTGCTGGTCTCGGAATTTGCATTGGAGCGCACAGATGTGACGAGCCTGATCGATGATGCGAGCCAGGCCGTCGAACAATCGAGCCAGTTGTTCGGATTTACCCGCCGTGCCGATGCGCAACTGGATCACGATGGCCGGATCAGACTGATCGAGATGTTGTGGCTGGTGGTCTACAGTGATGGCGTGGTGCATGACTTCGAAGCCAGCCTGATGCGAAGGATCGCCGGACTGCTGCATGTTACGGACCGTGAAATGGCTTTGGCACGACAACGGGTCACAACCTGAATATTGAAACAGACTTGCATCATCAGACCTTACACCTTAAATGATACGCTAATTGTAAATTGAAATGAATTCTGACTATAGAACGGAGCGTTGAATGACCTATATCGTCATGGAAAATTGCATTATGTGCAAACATCTGGATTGTGTCGAAGTCTGTCCAGTGGATTGTTTCTATGAAGGCGAGAACTTTTTAGTGATCCATCCTGATGAATGTATTGATTGCGGCGTGTGTGAACCAGAATGTCCGATCGATGCTATCGTTCCTGATACAGAACCGGGTGTGGAAAAAATGTTGGAAATCAATACCAAGTATGCCGACATTTGGCCCAACATAACCCGTATGCGCGATGCTATGCCCGATGCCGAAAAATGGAAGGACAAGCCCGACAAACTCAAGATGTTGAGCCCCAACCCCGGCAAAGGTGATGAATAACGAACTCGGGCACAATAAAAGAAGTACACAATCAAGCTGAAACTTAGACTGTTTTTGCACCGGTTTTTATGATATGGTGTATGCCACAAAACGCTGGTCCTTATAGTGACCGGCGTTTATTTGTCCGTTTCCGGGTCTGGTGACCGCCGGAACAACTCATAATGGAGAACCCAATATATGGCTGAGCAAGTTAACTTCAAGCCAGGTGATTTTGTTGTCTACCCGACACATGGTGTGGGCAAGGTTGAAGCCATCGAGTTTTTGGAAGTCGGTGGCGAAAGAATGAAACTTTTCGTGATCTCCTTTGATCGCGATCGCATGACCCTGCGTGTGCCGGTTACCAAGGCATTGTCCACGGGGTTGCGCCGTGTAATGCAGAAGAAAGAAATGGACCAGGCCCTGCAGACCCTGAAAGGCCGCGCGCGGGTCAAGCGATCCATGTGGAGCCGCCGTGCCCAGGAATATGAGGCAAAAATCAATTCCGGCGACCCCGTGGCCATTGCCGAGGTCGTGCGTGACCTGTTCCGCAACGTGGGCCAACCTGATCAGTCCTTCAGCGAACGGCAGATATATGAGGCCGCCCGTGATCGTCTGGCGTGTGAGGTCGCGGCTGTGGACAGCACAGACCTGGAAATCGCAACCCTGAGACTGGAAGAGTTGCTGACGGCGGCCTAAGAGTTATTCGGCGTTATTCGCCGATAATTTTCAGCCTCTCACCAGCCTCAATACCATCTTGCAATGCGGTCATGTTGAGCAATTCAAACCATTGTTGCGCATGGTCCGTCTTGTCCATCTTTTTTGCGAGGTTCTCAGGCGTGGTCGTATTGTCCGCCGTGATAACCTTGACCCGCCATGGTTTGATGGCATCGGCTTCGGCTTGGCTTAACCGTTTAAAGCTGTAGGTCATCCGTTTCAACCCCTTCGCCATCTTATCGAACTCATCGATGGGCGTGAGAAAGGCAAGGCGGAATATTTGTGAAGCGTCGCCTCGTATGACGATCAGGCGGATATCGCGCGGCCCGGATCTGGTATTACGCCGCATAGACCCGGTCCAGGCGTTCATGTCGTTGATATCCAGCTCTTCAACATTACGCAAACTCAGGGTTTTACCCCACGTATTGACCAAATAGCTTCGGATATCATCGATTTTCTGGGCTTTTTTTGGATTTTCCATATCGAATATAATAGCCGAACCGTTGGGATGTTCGGCGATAACCCGATCCGGTGTGTTTTTCAGCACGAAGCCCTCCGGAACCCTGAACTGAAATTTCAGTCCCGGATGCATGAAATCCCGACCACGACGTATACCCTGCTCCGGATCATCGCCGAAAATAATACCGTCCACAGCGTTGAGAAACAGGTCTGTCCCAAACACCGGATTTTCCACATTGGTTTCTTTTGCCAGTTCAATAGCCTGATGAATACGTTTCGACGTGCGCGGATGGGTCGAGGCGTGATTAAAACTTTCCTCATTGCTCGGCTTGCCGGATATGTCAGACTGGAGCTCATCATGGCCTTTCATTTTGTTGAAAAAGGATGACATGGCTTCGGGATCGTACCCGGCGCGTGCAATATAACGCACACCCAGCATATCGGCTTCCAGTTCCTGATCACGGGAATATCCCTTGAGGATTGAGTCTGCACCCCGAGATATAAGGTCCGTAGCCGAACCGGGTGCGCCATAGACTGCCCCGACAATCCCCAGAATCGTCAGCCCGATATTGGTCGCCATGGCCGTGCTGTAGCGCTCGGCGGTGTGGCGAGCCGTTACATGGCCGATTTCATGGGCTACCACACCGGCCAACTCTGCTTCGTTCTCGGCCAGGGCAATCAGCCCGCGTGTGACATAGACATAACCGCCCGGCAGGGCAAAAGCATTGATGGTATCGTCATTGAGCACGGTAAAAGTAAACTTTTCCCCCGCCAGTTCAGAAACCAGAGACAGCCGCTCGCCAATATGTTCCACATAAGGTGCCATCTTACCCTCTTCGTAAGCACCGCCGAACTGTTCGATAATCTTGGGATGTTCCTCGGCCCCGATACGTTTTTCATCGGCCGGGGACATAAAAGCGGTAAAGCTGCTCTGGCCGGTTGCCGGGTTGACCGAACAGGCTGGCAACACAGCCAGGACAAGAACCACAAACAATGCGTGCAGGTTTTTCTGGGCAGGACTTTGAAGAATATATTTAATCATGATGGCTAGTATCATACCCGCCTTGTTCAGTCGTTGACAATTTCAATTTGTTCCGGGTGTGATAATTTAACCGCGGGCCCGTTCCAGTCTTCCAGCCAGCCACGGACGCGGATGGTCTTGCCTTCCAGCAACAACGGATCAAAACCGGCCTTGCGAAACAGCTTGCGCGCCCTGTTATCAACGCTGGCGGTAAAGTCCGTCCGCCAGTTTTCACCAAAATTCAGGTAAACGCGGGTTTTGACTTTTCGAGCCTGAACGACCGTACCCTGGATAATTTCGAACCGGCCTATGAAGGCCGCCGCATTAAGCGGGGTACGGAGTTGATAAAACGGGTGAGACCAGATACCAAGCCCACCGCGCCGCGCCTGTCGCTCCTGCTCCAGCATGAGGTCGATTAACTTGCGGTTGTCGGCAAAGCTATAGACCCGGGCCATGCCCACAGCCAGCATTCTGCCTTGCGCCCACACACCATCACCGGTTTGCAGGTGGGCCAGTAGCCGACCATGACGGTCCATGGCCTGACCGCCGGCATAGAGTGTCACCATCTGGTTTAATACAATGGCCCCGAGGGCCGTTTTTGCCTCACTGGCCAGAGGCCATGGGGTAAAATTTTTCCGCCCGAGCGGTAATTTTGGGGCCTGAATACCAACCAGACGGATCTGATCGGCCCCCTTGATTGCCGGATCAATAATAACCGTGTCGCCATCGATAATAGAAACCACCCGCGCGGTACCGATTGCCTCCAAGGTATTGAACGGCGAGGCGGCCAGGGTATTGATGGCAAGGAACATCGCCAGCACAAAACTCAGGCTCATACCCGCCTTGCGCATCATGGGCCGAATCCTAATAACTGACGGACCTGGGCAGTCGTGGTGCCACTGGCCCGCAAAGCCATTAAGGTTGCGGCATTGTCGCGCTTTGCCAGCCTGCGACCGGTGTCATCCTCGATTAACCGGTGATGGTGGTAGTCTGGCTGGTCCAGATCGAGCAGGCTCTGCAACAACCGGTGAACATGGCTGGCGTGAAACAGGTCCTGGCCGCGGGTAATCAGGGATATGCCTTGCAGGTGATCATCCAGCGTCACGGCTATATGATAACTGGTAGGTGTTTCCTTGCGCGCGACGATCACGTCGCCGAATATTTCCGGGGTGGCCTGCAAGGTGCCCTGATCCGCATCATGCCAGTACAATGTCCCGGCAATGGCCATGGCCTGCGACATATTCAGACGCAAGGCAAAGGGTTGGCCTGCCGCTTTAAGATCTTCGCGTTGCATGGCCGTTATGTCGCGACAGGTTCCCGGATATAGCGGGCCATCGGGGCCTTTCGGAATATCATGGGGAGCCGAACTGGAAGCCGCAATTTCTCGACGAATGGCCGCACGGCTGCAAAAACAGGGATACAACAGCTCCATACCAGTCAACCGGTCCAGCGCCGAGGCGTAATCATCCATATGCCGCGATTGGCGGCGCACCGGTTCATGCCATCGCAAACCCAGCCAGCGCAGGTCTGAAAATATCTGGTCTTCATATTCTTTTTTGGAGCGGCCGGGATCGATATCTTCCAGGCGCAGAATAAGCCGGGCATTGATATCGCCCGATGCCTGGGCGGCAAACAAAGCGGAATACGCATGCCCCAAATGCAGATGACCTGTCGGGCTGGGGGCAAAGCGGGTGGTGATGGACATTAATGAGCCTATTAATTAATATTTTAATTTCGTTAACTATAATAGAGTACAGTAGAATCATATACAGGCAGAAGTTCTGACAGGGAGACTATCGTTAATATGACAGCCTTTGCACAACACGCCCCCGCACTGTTACTGAACGCTGATTTCAGACCGGTCAGTTATTTCCCCCTGTCCCTGTGGTCCTGGCAGAACGCCATCAAGGCAGTATTTATGTCCCGCGTTCATGTGGTTTCTGAATACAATACCATGGTGCACTCACCCAGCATGGAAATGGCCCTGCCCAGTGTCATCGCCCTGAAAGACTACATTCAAACCTCACAAAGACCAGCCTTTACCCGGTTTAATGTTTTTTTGCGCGACCGTTTTGCCTGCCAGTATTGCGGAACCCATTTTCATGCCGAAGACCTGACCTTCGACCATGTGGTCCCGCGTAGCCGGGGCGGACGCACGACCTGGGAAAATGTGGTCGCGGCCTGCTCACCGTGCAATCTTCAAAAAGCCAACAAAACCGCCCGCAATGCAGGCCTGAAGCTGCTCAAGGCACCCTATCAGCCCAGCAATACCGAGCTTCATAAAAATGGCCGGACCTTTCCGCCCAATTATCTGCATGAAAGCTGGTGCGATTACCTGTATTGGGATAGCGAACTGGAATCCGGCTAAACGCCACAATTAATCAAATTCTGCATATTGCCACTTGACCCGGGCGTATAGAAACCTATACTCCCGCGCATTCTTGGAAGCGTGGATTCACGGCGCGTCGCTTTGCGCAGAACCCCGGCCCGGTTTGAACCGGAACAAGCCCGACCGAGACAATCAGAATTGGTCAAACCAATCACAATAACAACCGTAAATAAAACGAGTGCAAAGGTAAGCGAGTAAATTTATGACAAAACGAATTCAAGCCAAATACAAGATTAACCGACGCCATGGTGTCAATCTCTGGGGTCGTACCAAGAGCCCTGTAAACGTTCGCGATTATGGCCCCGGCCAGCACGGCCAACGGCGCGCCAAGAAACCTTCTGATTATGGCTTGCAATTGGCCGCCAAGCAAAAACTGAAGGGCTATTATGGCAACATCACCGAGAAACAGTTCCGCAAATATTACGCCGAGGCATCCCGCCGCAAGGGTGATACGTCCGAGAACCTGATCGGTATTCTGGAACGCCGTCTCGATGCAGTGGTTTACCGTATGAAATTTGTTCCTACGGTATTTTCCGCCCGTCAGTTCGTCAATCACGGCCACATCAAGGTCAACGGCAAGCGTGTCAATATCTCCTCCTATATGGTGCAGGAAGGTGACACGGTTGAAATCCGCGAGAAGTCCCGCGAGATCGGCATGGTCCTGGAAGCCATCGAGTCGCCGGAACGTGATCTGCCTGAATATATCACCGTAGATTACAAAAAAATGCAGGGTACTTTCCTGAGCACCCCGAAACTGGCCGATGTGCCATATCCGGTCCAGATGGAACCTAATCTGGTGGTCGAATATTACTCACGCTAGAGTACTTCGAGCCGCGTTACACACCAGCCCATCAGCAAAATAAAAAATCAATCGTCCGGTCACATACCGGACGATTTTTTTTGTTGTTGTGTATAAAATAATTCGCCCTCAAATTCTAAAATAATTCTAGAAAACAGTCTTTGAAGTTGTCATATTTTGCACTATAGAGCTTATTGATATTTTTGCCGCAGAGAGAGCCTCGTCATGAAGAATAATCCATTTAATATGCCCGGCCAGTTTTACCGTGGTAATCTGCATACCCATTCCACAGGCTCCGATGGTGCGTATTCCGCCCAGGAAGTCATCCGCAGATACCGTGAAGCCGGATATGATTTCCTGGCTATTTCCGATCACTACATGGAAGTCTTCGATTACCCGGTTACCGATACCCGGGAACTGCGAAGCAACGGATTCACGACCCTGATTGCCACAGAGTTGCACACCGACGAATTACAATGCGGTGGCATCTGGCATATTCTGGCCGTTGGTCTGCCTGTTGATTTCCCCCCCCTCAAGGAAAACGAGACAATCATCGAGCTTACCAACCGTGCCGCCGACACCGGTGCTTTCATTGGCATTTGTCATCCATCATGGAGTGGCCTGACGGTCGATGAAGCCTGCCAGATCGAATGTGCCCATGCCGTTGAAATCTATAATCATGGTAGCAAGGTTGAAGTTGAACGGGGCGAAGACACACCCTTTTGGGATACCATCCTGAATAAAGGCCATCACCTGAGCGGGTATGCCACCGATGATGCCCATAAAATGACATACGATTGTTTTGGTGGCTGGATACACGTAAAGGCCGAAAGCCTTGAGCCTGAATTGCTGCTGGAGGCCCTGAAAGCCGGACACTATTATTCCAGTCAGGGACCGCAAATACATTCCATGGATATTATCGGCGACGAGCTTACCGTAACCTGTTCACCGGTCTCGAACATATCCCTTCAGGGCCATGACCAGAAGAGTGCTCACCAACAAGGTACAGGCCTGGTCGAAGCGACCTTCGACATTGCCAAATTCAAGGCATCCCACCTTCGCCTGACACTGAGAGATGCCGGGAGTAACCGTGCCTGGAGCAACCCGGTGTGGTTTGACTGAGCCTGAAAATTCCCCAATAGTAACAACACATTAAATTAATTTTGGACTGATACATGGATCACTTTGAATACCGGGGCGGCGAGATGTTTGCCGAAGACGTTGCATTGAGCACCATTGCCGAACAGGTAGGCACGCCATTTTACTGTTATTCGACGGCAACCATAAAACGTCATTTCACGGCTTATAACGATGCCCTGGATGGCCTGGACAGAATGATTTGTTATGCCATGAAAGCCAATGGCAATCTGGCGGTTATCCGCACACTGGCAGAATTGGGAGCTGGCGCAGACGTAGTTTCCGGTGGCGAGATGGAACGCGCCTTACGCGCCGGTGTGCCAGCCAGCCGCATCGTCTTTTCCGGGGTTGGCAAGACCGCCAGCGAACTGGAGCGGGCCATCGATAATGATATTTTCCAGATCAACGTGGAATCCAAACAGGAACTGGATTTGCTCAGTTCTATTGCCGCGGCAAAGGGCCGGGTGGTCAATGTATCCATCCGGATAAATCCTGATGTTGATGCCAAGACCCATGAAAAGATCACCACGGGCAAAAGCGAAAACAAGTTTGGTATTGATATGAACCGGACCAGTGAAATATGCGCCCATGCAGCGGCGCTGGGCGGGGTCAACATCATTGGAATCGCCATGCATATCGGCTCGCAACTGTGTGATCTGGAACCCTACCGTATTGCCTATAAAAGCGGGGTTGATCTGGTCAAACAGTTGCGCCAGGAAGGCTATGATATCGAACGCCTCGATCTGGGTGGCGGGCTTGGCATATCCTATTTTGAAGACGGCGAAAACTCCACACCACCAACACCCTTTGAATATGGTGCCATGGTAAAAGACGTCATCGGCGATCTGGATTGTAAAATTATTCTGGAACCCGGACGGGTAATCATGGGCAATGCCGGGGTACTGGTGGCCAGGGTTACTTATATCAAGCAAGGGCCATCGCGACGTTTTGTTATTCTTGATGCGGGGATGAATGATCTCATGCGGCCAACACTGTACGAGGCCCATCACGCCATCGAACCGGTCAGCCAGCCCGCTACAGGTTGCGAACTTGAGACTGTGGACATCGTCGGGCCGATCTGCGAAAGCGGCGACACCTTTGCCAAGGCACGAAAATTGCCCCCGCTGAAACAAGGCGATCTAGTCATCTTCCGAACCGCCGGTGCCTATGGCGCGGTAATGGCATCGAGCTATAATGCGCGAGCGCTGCCTGCCGAAGTCATGGTAAACGGCGAGGATTTTGCCGTGACCCGCCGCCCCATAGAGGTTACTGATCTGATGTCTTTCGAGGACATGCCGCCCTGGCTTGCTGAACGCTGACGCCACTAACCCTTAAATAATTCCAAAAGTTGTTTCCTTATAGTTGCCCGAACAGGCATTATAGAAGCTGAAATAAATCGGACACAGCGGGGCAAGGAACCAAAATGAAAATTGGAATTGTTGGATGTGGTGGACGCATGGGGCAAATGCTGGTCCAGACCGTTAACGCAACAAAAGGTGCCGAACTGGGTGGTGGCACGGAACATTCCCTGAGCGATTACCTGAACAAGGATTTGTCCGTCCTGACCGGTGGCGACGAAAATCTTGGCATGACCATTAACTGCGATACGCATGCGTTGTTTGAAGCCTGTGACACGGTGATCGATTTTACGGTTCCCATGGCGACCGTGCTGCATGCCCATATCGCGAGCGAAACCGGAACCGCACTGGTGATCGGAACCACGGGGCTAGACCAGGATCAACTGTCCTGCGTTACAACCGCCGGTGAGAGCACCGTCATCGTCCAGGCTGGCAATATGAGTGTTGGTGTCAATCTGTTATTAGGCCTGGTTAAACAAATCAGCACCATACTGGACAATAATTACGATATCGAAATCGTCGAAATGCATCATCGCCACAAAATCGATGCGCCGTCCGGCACCGCTTTGATGTTGGGTCAGGCTGCGGCCCAGGGGCGCGGTGTAGAACTGGACAACGTTTCCCAGCGGGCACGCGACGGTCATACCGGACAACGCAATGCTGGCGATATCGGCTTTGCCTCGTTACGTGGCGGCGATGTGGTTGGCGATCATACGGTTGTTTTTGCCGGCCAGGGTGAGCGCATTGAAATCACCCACAAGGCTTCATCACGGGCAATCTTTGCCAATGGTGCGGTACGGGCGGCTCTTTGGACAGCCGATCGCAAGCCGGGTCTCTATTCCATGCAAGACGTTCTGGGGATTTGACGGGTGGTTAAAAAAGCCCAGATAGATACCTTTTACCGTCGTTTGGCGGAACACAACCCGGCTCCGAAAAGCGAGCTGGACTATAACAACCCCTATACCTTGCTGGTAGCCGTGGTTTTATCCGCCCAGGCCACGGATGTGGGCGTGAACAAGGCCACCGGACCGTTGTTCAAGGTCGTCAACACTCCCCAGGCCATGCTGGAACTTGGTGAGGCCAAACTGAAAGACTACATCAAGACAATCGGGCTTTATAATACCAAGGCCCGCAATGTCATAAAACTAAGTGCTTTATTGATCGAAAACCACGACGCCAGCGTGCCCAAGGACAGGGTATCGCTGGAAGCCCTGCCCGGGGTGGGCCGCAAGACCGCCAATGTGGTTTTGAATGTGGCTTTCGGGGTGCCGACCATTGCCGTTGACACCCATGTTTTCCGGGTCGGTAACCGCACCGGGATAGCCACCGGAAAGACCCCGCTGGAGGTCGAAACCAAACTGCTTAAATGTACCCCGAAAGCCTGGATCGACCATGCCCATCACTGGCTGATCTTACACGGACGCCATGTTTGCAAAGCCCGCAAGCCCGATTGTGCGGCATGTGTGGTTCATGATTTGTGCCGCTACAAGGCAAAAACCCTCTAAAGCCGATCAGGATTGGCGGGAAATTTCTGGTATTAGGTAGCAAACACACCTACCCAATACTGAGAAGATTAAATTGGCCCTCAGAAAATTAATATTGTTGCTTTATGTAGCTTCGTTGCCCTCTTTGCAAAATCTGATGCTGCCCGAGCGGAAACATTTTGCACCCGAGAATTCGAACCTAAATCGTGTTTCATGTGAATCGTTGAACATATCATCATAATAGATTTCGCCAGCAAAAAAGATGGCAGCTTTATTGTCCTCCAGCGCTTTAAAGGCTTCGTCTGGCAGAATGTATTCGGAGTTATGAGGAAAGTAATGCGCATTAGTTGAGTGAATCACCTGCCGCGCAGTAAGATCGGGCCTTTTAGCGTTTTCTGCTCTCTCATCTTCCAAACTGTCTGCTCTCTCATCTTCCAAACTGAAAGGCAGACTGCGAACGAATACAGCGGTCCTAACCCTGACATTTCGGGCTGGCGTTTGCCCATAATTATTGGCCTTTATCGCCATTCGAACTTTCTCCTCCGAGCGCACATTCTCTACTATAGCTTCCGCTGCAATATATGCCCGCAACTGGCGTTTAGAAGTTTCCCTAGTGATCTCAACCGTGGTGAGAGCAGCAGCGGTGGCTTTCTCAGCTTCGGCAAGCATTTTTCCAGTTTGCACCAAGGTCCTGTATATGAGGATAACACCGCCAAACGTGATAAACGCCATTATAGTGCTTGTCCAGAACATGAGTTTTGCCCACAAAGCCATCCCCTCTTGGGCTTCCAAATCGCGTATTTCATTGTTTTTAGGGGGCTGGCTTTGTGGGGTATTTTGTTGAGTTATAAGATCGCGGATCGCGCTCTCAATCTTATTCAAAACGGGAGAAAGCTTTTCGGCGGGGGCATCTTCCTTTTGTCCCCCTTTATCGCCATTTTCTTTGCTGGTATTTTGCCCGTTTTCGAATTCTGACTGACTTTTGAGGATAGGCAGGTCTATATCCTGTGGATCTTGGGCTAAGGCTTGGGTAGCAAGTAGCGCTGCCCCTACAAGACATCCTCTAACCGCAAGTTTAAACATCCAATTGCCATTAAACATTGCAAAAAGAATACAACAGTAATACCCCCACGGGAAATCTTATTATTGATATTCCGCTCTGATTCATGCACTCCGGCATTCTCCAAAAGCACCGCAAGCTGTTTGTAGCTAACGTTTTTGCGCTTAAGTTCTGATTTTAGGATGCCTTTTACACGAGCCAGCCATGCGGTGAGTATACAAAACCACTGGCGAAGCGAGTAGATTATCTTAGGTGTGTTTGCTACCTAATACCGGATATTTCTTCGCTGATAATCGCCCGCAGACAGATCTCAAAGTTTTCCGGTTGCTGTCTGGTCTGGCGAAACTCCAGATAACGCAAAGTGAAATTACCCGCCCCACCATCATAGAGATAGAGATCAAGAATACAGGCTGTTGATTTATACTGCCAAAGTTCACCGGGCGGGTCGCGCCGGATAAAAGAAGGTGTGCCGAACAACTGATCGATCTGGTACGCCGGGTAACCAATCAGACTATCGGGCAGGGGAACCGCAAGCAGAGGCTCCGGTTGCGGTTCGGGTATGGCTTCAGGCTGGGGTGCAGGTTTGAGGTCTGGCGCAGGTTTCACCGTGGGCACCTGTTGGGGTTGCAACGCCGTTAACTGTTGATCCTGGCCCGGTTCTGTTATGGGCGGTGCGGCTTGTGAAACGGGTTGATCTTGTGGCTGAGACTCCTGAACGGCGGTAGTTGCATCGGTCGCAACGCCGGCCTTTTCCGGACCGATTGCCGTCACACACCCGCTGAGCACCAGCACACCTGCCACGATGACAAGAGGCCTGGTCAGATCGCTCAGCCAGCGCCGTAAAAAATATTGTTTAATAATCGGTTACGTTTCCTGTTTGTCATAAACCTCAGGTATCGGCGAGGCTTTTCATGTCACCGGAAATAGTGCCGCCGGGTTCGATCACGATGGAACCATACCGTACTGAACCGGTTATTTTACCCGTTTCGGACAGTGTAAGGCGCTGGCGGACTGTCAGGTCGCCTTCAAAAGTACCGGCTATAATGGCATTTTCAACGATAGCCGTTCCCTTGAACCGTCCAACCGAGGTAATTTCCATATGGCTGGCATCAATCAGCGATGTCTCTTCCAGGGTGCCGATCAATATTAACTGATCACAGGCCAGAATTTCACCCCCTTTAAGACACACATCGCCACCGATAATAAGCTGTTTGGTAGCGTCGGCGCTGGCCTGCCCCCCGTTGGCGCCGGAGATATAGGAAGCACCCGGTATGCCTGTAAAATTGTCCCGCGTGGGCGTGTTCGGTATGGCCGCTACCACTTTGTGGGATGGAACATCTGGATGAAAAGCCGAACGCGGCTGGACCGGTGCAGAATGAGAAAATGGCTTCAGAGGCTGGCTAGAAGCACCATCTTTATTGACGTTATTCGATGTGGGATTGCTGGATGGTTTCTGGTCGGATTGAGCGTTATCGGCATCTTTTTTCTCAAACATTACGATATCTCCTTGTTGGCAAATATTTCTTACAGATCGTCAGGTTACGGTGTCATGACGCCACGATTCGAAAAGATGCACCATGGTAGCAGTGGCGATAATCGGGGTTAACAAATTTAGTATGGGAATACTTAATAAAACAGCAACCAATACCCCAAAAACCATAATTTCACCTTTCCGCTGCCTGCGCAACTCTCTGGCCTGCACCGGGTTCATGCGCCTGAATGATATCATTTCGAAATACTCTCTACCCAAAAGATAACCGTTTACGGCGTAGAAAACAAAAGGGAATATGGGTGGGAAAAATAAAAAAATCAATAAAAACAGATTTAGCACGATTAATTTAGCGATAAAACGGACAGAAGCGAAGACGGCCTCAAGCGGACGCGCCCCCGTGGCAGGCCCAAGATAGGGATAATGCCGGCCTTCGACGGCCCGCGCGGTACTGTCAACAAACAAGCCCATGACCGCACTGATGATGCCGGGAAACAGCATCCAGGTCAGTGCGAAGGTTGCCAGCCCGCCGAGCACATCAACAATAATTTCAAGCCACGCAATGGTAAACAGAGCCGTGCTGGTCAGGGCAAAACCGACGAGCATCCAAAGGGCCAGAAAAACGATAATTGCCGTTAACACACTGAGCAGAACCGATTGCTGAATCGCTCGATCATTTAACTGGGCAATGGCTTTTGAAATGGCTTTATACATTCTTGAAACCGCCGTTGGGATCATCAGGGAAACTCTGGTGCCCTGTTTATCGAGGATCAGGCTAAAAAGCTATAAAATACTGCTGATGGCGGTAATAATCTTGTGTCTTGAGGCCGCGCCCGAGATGGCTATACTGCGCCCGAATTACTCAGCAGTTTCAACACAGGAGAATTTATATGGCTGACTGGCAGTATGATGTGGTCGGGATTGGCAATGCCATTGTCGATGTTCTGGCCCGTGCTGATGATGAATTTCTGAAAACGCGTGGCGTGCCCAAGGGCGCCATGACGCTAATCGATGACCAAACGGCAGAAAGTCTCTATTACGAAATGATCGATTTATCGAACTTCATCGAACAGTCGGGTGGCTCGGCGGCCAATACTATCTCCGCGCTGGCCTCGCTGGGCGGCAAAGGGGCATTTATCGGCAAGGTGCGCGACGACACCCTGGGCGACCGGTTCCGTGATACTATCCATTACCTTGGTATCGAGTTTAGCACCCCGGCTGCCACTGACAGCGCGCCGACCGCCCGTTGCCTGATCCTGGTCACCCCGGATGCACAGCGAACCATGCAGACCTATCTTGGGGCGTGCGTTGAACTGGGTCCCGATGATATTGATCCGGATCTGATCATATCTTCGCAGGTGACTTATCTGGAAGGTTATTTATTTGACCGGCCAGCCGCCAAAGAAGCCTTTATCAAGGCCGCCACCATCGCCCACGGCGGCGATGGCAAAGTCGCCCTTACATTATCCGATGCGTTCTGTGTCGAGCGCCACCGTGACGATTTCCTTAAATTGCTGGAAGGTCACATCGATATCCTGTTTGCCAATGAAGACGAGATCAAGTCGCTGTACCGTGTGGATGAGTTTGACGAGGCTCTGCAATACGTGCGCGGGCATTGTGAGATTGCCGCCCTGACCCGCAGCGAGAAAGGTTCGGTCATCGTTCGCGGTGACGAATTGCACGTTGTCGATGCCGAAGATTTAACATCAGTGGTTGACACAACCGGTGCCGGTGATGCATATGCCGCAGGATTTCTTTTTGGCATCACCCACCACCTCGACTTATTTGATGCCGCGCGCATCGGCGGCATCGCTGCCGCAGAGGTTATTGGCCACATGGGTGCGCGACCTGAAGAACCACTCGACAAGTTGATTGAGAACAAGCTTCGTATTAAAATTTAAGTGAAGGACGATACCGGTCCACATAGACCCGGTCGTTAGGAACCATGACAGAACTTCGTAATATTGCAATCATTGCTCATGTTGACCATGGCAAGACTACGCTGGTCGATCAGCTTTTACGATTAAGCGGTACCTTCCGCTCGAACCAGAAGGTCGAAGAACGCGCCATGGACAGCAATGATCTGGAGCGCGAGCGCGGCATTACAATCCTCGCCAAATGCACCTCGGTGGACTGGAAAGGAACCCGCATAAATATTGTCGATACACCGGGCCACGCTGATTTTGGTGGTGAGGTCGAACGCATTCTGAGCATGGTCGATGGTGTACTGCTGTTGGTCGATGCCGCCGAAGGCCCCATGCCGCAAACAAAGTTCGTCACTTCTAAAGCATTACAAATTGGCTTGAAGCCAATTTTAGTCATCAACAAAGTCGACAAAAATGACGCCCGCTCTTATGAAGTCCAGGACGAGGTCTTCGATCTGTTTTCGGTTCTTGATGCCGATGATGAGCAACTGGACTTTCCAACAATTTTTGCCTCGGCCAAAAATGGCTGGGCCGCCAATGAACCGAACACCGTTTGTGACCACATGGACGACCTGTTTAACCTTATTATCGAACATGTCCCGGCGCCGAGATCCGATACATCGGGCGGGTTCTCCATGCTGGCAACCATGCTGGACGCCGATCCATTTCTGGGCCGTGTGCTGACCGGACGGATTGAAACCGGCACGGTAAAACTTAATGCGCCGTTGCGTGCACTAAACAGTAACGGCGAAATCATTGAGCAGGGCCGGATCACCAAACTCCTGTCTTTCCGAGGCCTGGACCGGGTGCCAGTCGAACAAGCCCACGCCGGAGACCTGATCGCCATTGCCGGATTATCGGCCGCGACCGTTGCCGATACCCTGTGTGACCCGTCAATTACCGAACCCCTGTCGGCCCAGCCCATCGATCCGCCGACCCTGGCCATGACCTTTGCCATCAACAATTCACCCCTGGCCGGAACCGAGGGTTCCAAAGTAACGTCACGGGTAATTCGTGATCGTCTGATGCGCGAATCCGAAGGTAATGTGGCGATCAAGATCACAGAGTCTGCCGAAAATGACGCCTTCGAGGTTGCCGGTCGTGGCGAGCTGCAACTGGGTGTTCTGATCGAACAGATGCGCCGCGAAGGCTTCGAGCTGACCATTTCACGCCCCCGGGTGTTGTATAGAACCGATAGCGAGACCGGTGAACGTATGGAACCCATCGAAGAAACAGTTATCGACGTTGATGAGGAATATTCAGGAACCGTGGTCGAAAGCATGGGCATCCGCAAGGCCGAAATGATCGATATGCGTCCCGGTGGCGGCGGCAAGGTACGCATTACATTCCTGGCCCCGTCGCGCGGGTTGATCGGATATCACGGCCAGTTCCTGACCGAAACCCGTGGCACCGGCGTCATGAACCGGGTATTTCACAGCTATGTTCCCTATAAGGGCAGCATCGAAGGCCGACGTACCGGCGTGCTGATTTCCAATGCGGCGGGTAAAACTGTACCGTATGCCTTGTGGAACCTGGAAGAACGCGGGGCATTATTTGTCGGCGCCGGCGTGAAGACCTATGTGGGCATGATTATCGGTGAAAACAGCCGCCCCAGTGATCTGGATGTGAACCCGCTGAAAGCCAAACAGTTGACCAACATCCGTGCCTCGGGAACCGATGAAAACATTCGCCTGACACCGTTCCGCAAGATGAGCCTTGAGCAGGCACTGGCCTATATTGCCGATGACGAACTGGTCGAGATCACGCCGCGAAACATTCGCCTTCGCAAACGATATATGGACCCCCACGAACGCAAACGTGCTTCGCGCGCCGCATCGGCGGCCTGACGTCCCATCCATGGATCAGATTTTTAACACCCGGTCCCTGGAAAAATGCCTGTTTAATGCCTGGCCTGCCCTGCACAGTATCGAGTACAACGGCTGGATTCTGCGCCAGTCGGGCGGCTATACCAAACGGGCAAATTCTGCCAATCCGCTGAACCCTCAGGGCGATTTTGTCCAAACCAGAAGCACGGTCGAAAGCTTTTACCAAAGCCATAATCAGCCGAGCATTTTTCGCGTTACACCGCTGGCTCCCGATGGCTGTGATGAGGCCCTTAAACAGGCGGGTTACAGTCTGCTCGATCCAACATGTGTCATGACAATGGCCATTAATGGCCTTGAAGTTCCCGGTCAGCCAATATCCGGCTTAACCATTGACGCGATCGCGAACATCGACTGGTGTGACGGATTTGCCGCCGCCAACTCCATCGCCCCGCATATGCGCAACTACCATGATCGCATGATAGGCTCTATTGCCCTGCCCACCGCCTTTATCAGTCTTGTAGAGGGCGACACGACACTGGGGTACGGGTTGGCCGTTATTGAAAACAACCTGGTGGGGTTGTTCGATATTGTGGTCATAAATGAGGCCCGGCGGCGCGGTTTGGGCAGGACACTGACATACGCCCTGTTACAATGGGCACAGGCCAACGGGGCAACCGGGGCCTATCTTCAGGTAACCGCCGACAACGCCCCGGCGCGCGCACTCTATGAAGCAATCGGCTTCAGGGAAACCTACCCCTATCATTACCGCATAGCCCCCAACCACAACGCCGCACCCTGATCCCCTGTTACAATAATATTACCATGTCTTATCAACCCAACCTTAACCGTTGATGGGTAACAATAGCCTGGAATTTTATTCGGGGGCACGGAAAATGTATAGTTGGCGTGGCGTTATTGACAATTGCAAGGATCGGCGGGTCATTACCCTGTTCGCCCTGGGTTTTTCAGCCGGCTTGCCTATTTTGCTGGTATTTTCCACCCTGTCGCTATGGTTAAAAGAAGCCGGTATGGCACGCGCAGACATCACCATGTTGAGCTGGGCCGGGCTGGGCTACGGTTTTAAATATGTCTGGGCACCGCTGGTAGACCGCATGCCGGCACCACTGTTGACACAGGCCATGGGCCAGCGCCGTAGCTGGCTGCTGATCTCGCAGATATCGGTAATCATTGCCATGCTCGGCATGGCCTGGACCGATCCGGCACACTCGATTACCGCCATGGCCGGATTTGCCGTATTATTGGGTTTTTCCTCGGCCACCCAGGATATTGTCATCGATGCCTACCGCATCGAAATCGCCGATGTTGATTTCCAGGCTTTCCTGTCTTCCACCTATATCGCCGGATACCGCGTTGCCATGGTGGTCGCCGGTGCCGGTGCGTTTGAAATAGCCACCCTGATGGGGTCGACGGAAACAAACTATGTTTATGATGCCTGGGCATGGACGTATTCGGCCATGGCCGCATTCATGCTGGTCGGCGTCATCACCAGCTTTATGATCAGAGAACCCGAGATCAGACGCAATGCCGAAGATCATCTGGAATCAACCAGCGATCACGCCCGGTTTTTCCTGGTTTTTCTGATTTGTGTTGCGGCTTTCGTGGCATGTTTTATGGTTTCCAGCGATGTGGTTGTCACCGCCAAGGCCGCTTTGGGCGAGGTCACCGGCAAACCATTTGCCCGGACCATGATCGAGACCGTTCGGCTGGGCTTTGCCGTTGGCATAGCGGTCTTTGTGGGGCGTATTCTGCTGGAAATGAACGTGGCCTCCAAGGCTGTTGTCAGTAATGCCTATATCGGCCCGTTCAGGGACTTTTTCACCCGCTATGGTAAAAACGCCCTGTTGATCCTGTGCCTGATCGCCTTGTACCGCAGTTCCGATATTGTCATGGGGGCCATTGCAAACGTGTTCTATGTGGATATCGGGTTTGATAAACAAACCATTGGCCGCATCTCAAAAGGTTTCGGTTTGGCCATGACCATTGTCGGCAGTTTTGCCGGTGGTATCCTGGCTTTGCGATACGGGGTCATGAAGATTTTACTGGCCGGGGCCATCCTGTCGGCAGCCTCTAATGTCCTGTTTGCCGTGCTGGCCGCCATGGAACCAGGCATCGGTATGCTCACGGTGGTCATCGCCATTGATAATTTAAGTGCCGGGATCGCGGTGGCGGCCTTTGTGGCTTATTTATCTGCGCTGACCAGCATCAGCTTTACCGCCACCCAGTACGCCTTGTTCAGCTCCATCATGCTGTTATTGCCCAAACTATTGGCCGGTTATTCCGGTGGCATGGTCGATGGTGTGGGCTATGAGGCATTCTTTATAGGCACTGCCCTGCTGGGCATTCCGGTAACCATGCTGGTGGTTATGGTGGCCCGCCGGGTTCCGCCGGACGGCGACAGCAGAGAAACGCTTCCCGGAATAAAACAGATCAAGGAATAACCATCATGTTAAAAATTATTGAGTCAGCCAGTATAGAAGCATCGACGGATGTAACATGGAAAGTATTGTCGGACATCGAGAATAACATCACCACGGCAGAGCACTGGGCAACATGGAACGACGGCACGTCATTTGGTGGTGAAAGTTTCAGCACTCCTTTGATAAAATCTGTCAATAATACCTGGTCTCTGTTGTCACAAAACGGAAAAACCGTGCTTAAAACCGAATCCCGCATCATCCTCAGGGGTGGTGTGTTTGGCAAGTTACTGGAACCATTCATGCGATCCATGGTCAACCGCATGGCAGCAGAAGCATTGGCGGGGTTTAAATTTCTGGTCGAAAATGGTCATTCTTTTGAACGCAAGAACATTTTCTTATCGCAAGCCTCTGCGGCTTCCTGAGGGTTGCTCATAGCCTATTGAAATTTCGCCGACCGACTAAATAATTCACACATATCATCCACCGTGCGCTTTCACCACACAGCGCTGGCTGGTATACCTGTTGGCTATGAACAAGATTGCCGCCCCGACTCCCATGATGGAGCAATTCCTGAAAATCAAGCAGGACCATGCTGATTATCTGCTGTTCTATCGCATGGGTGATTTTTACGAACTTTTTTTCGATGATGCGGTTGCCGCGGCGCAAGCCCTGGACATTACCCTGACCAAACGCGGCAAGCACCTGGGCGAGGATATCGCCATGTGCGGTGTGCCGGTTCACGCCCACGAAGTTTATCTGGAACGGCTCATCCGCAAGGGTTTCAAAGTCGCGGTTTGCGAACAGATGGAAGACCCGGCCCAGGCCAAAAAACGCGGGCCGAAATCCGTTGTCAGGCGTGAAGTGCGCCGCATTATCACCGCCGGCACCTTGACCGAAGATACCCTGCTCGATGCCAGGGCCAACAATTTCCTGGTCTGCATCGCACGCGCCAAGGGCGATTATGCGGTGTCATGGATCGATGTATCGACCGGCTCGTTTTATATCCAGCCGGTCAGGGAAGTCGAGATCGACGCGGTCTTGGCACGGCTCGATCCGGGCGAGATACTGATCTCGGAGAACCTCAGCGTGAGCCAGGACCTGCAACATCTTATCGGTGACTGGCGGGCAGTCCTGACCATCGAGCCTGCGGCCCGTTTCGATAGCGAAAACGGCCGCATGGCCTTGCAAAAACTGTTCAATGTGGGAACCCTCGATGCCTTCGGGACTTTTTCACGGGCCGAGGTCTCGGCGGCCGGTGCGCTGATTGCCTACATAGAATTGACACAGAAAGGCCAATTACCGCGTATCGCCCCACCGCGCCAGCTATTACCCGGCGCGGTGATGGAAATAGACGCCGCCACCCGGCGTAATCTCGAACTGCGCGAGACCCTGGGCGGTGAACGCAAGGGTAGCCTGTTATGGGTTATCGACAAAACCATGACCGGACCGGGGGCGCGGGCCTTGCAGGCCCGGCTGGCCTCGCCGCTGACCGATCGCCCGGCTATCGAAAATCGCCTCGACATGGTGCAGTTCTTTTGTGACAGCCAATCGCTGCGCGCCGAGACCCGCACAATTTTACGCGGCACACCCGATATGGAACGCGCCATTTCACGGCTCAGTATTGGTCGGGGCGGCCCACGGGATCTGGCCTCAGTACGTCATACCCTGGAACGCATTGCCGGGGTCGGCAATCTGATCGGCGACGCGCCGGGAATGCCCGGTGGCATTGACCGTGTGGCAAAGGACCTGGACCCCCATGAAACGCTCATCGATTTATTGAGCGAGGCCCTGAACGATGATCTGCCAGTCCATTGTCGCGAGGGTGGATTTATCGCCCCCGGATATGCCCTGGAACTGGATAAATTGCGGACCATGCGCGATGAGAGCAAGCGGCTAATCGCCAACCTTCAGGCGAATTACCAGAAATCCAGTGGTGTGGCCTCACTGAAGGTCCGACACAACAATATGCTGGGATATTATGTGGAGGTCACCGCCAAACACGCAGATCAGATGCACGGACTTGAAGACAGCCCGTTTATTCACCGTCAGACCATGGCCAATGCGGTACGCTTTACCACCACCGAACTGGGCGATCTGGAAGGCCAGATAGCCCGGGCAGGGGAAAAAGCCCAGGCCATCGAAGATGCCTTGTTTACCCAATTGAGCGAACAGGTTCTTAACCAAAGCGAAACCCTGGTGATTGCGGCACGCGCCTTGTCAACTATCGATGTGTCATCGGCCCTGGCCGAACTGGCCGTCGATAACCGCTATTGCCGCCCGGTACTGAGCGATGACCGCGATTTCTGTATTACCGGGGGACGCCACCCGGTGGTCGAAGCCGCCCTTGAGGCCCAGGGATCGGAACGTTTTATTGCCAACGATTGCCAACTGCAAGATGGCGCGCGGCTGTGGTTGCTGACGGGACCTAATATGGCGGGCAAAAGCACGTTTTTGCGCCAGAACGCCCTGATCGCCATTCTCGCCCAGATGGGCAGTTTCGTGCCCGCAAACCAAGCCCGAATAGGCATTATTGACCGCCTGTTCTCACGGGTCGGGGCCGCCGATGATCTGGCGCGTGGACGTTCGACCTTTATGGTCGAGATGGTCGAAACCGCGGCCATCCTTAATCAGGCCGGACCCCGTTCGCTGGTGATCCTCGATGAGATCGGGCGCGGCACGGCGACCTTCGACGGACTTTCCATCGCCTGGGCCGTGGTCGAACAGCTGCACGGCAAGAATACCTGTCGGGCATTATTCGCCACCCACTATCACGAACTGACAACCCTGAGTTCCCGGCTGGACGATCTGAGCTGTCATTCCATGCGGGTTCGCGAATGGCAGGGTGATGTCATTTTCCTGCACGAAGTCTGCGCCGGTACGGCAGACCGCTCATACGGTATCCATGTCGCACGGTTGGCGGGTCTGCCGCCAGAAGTGGTTGCCTATGCCCAGACCATTCTGGAAAAACTGGAACAGGGCGAGCAAGCCACCACCTTGACAAGACTGGCCGATGACCTGCCGCTTTTTGCCGCCATGGAACAAAATATCCAGACAACCAAGGCCCCGACAGGGCCAAGTGATGTGGAGCGCGCCATCGATGAAACCGATGTGGATGATATGAGCCCTCGCCAGGCCCATGACTTCCTGTATAGTTTGAAGAACATGCGTTTATCGGACTGAAGTTACGATCATGATCTCAAAGAAAAAACGCAAAAATATTTTTGATGCGACGGCCCTCAATACCCGCATCAAGGATATTATATCGCCCGCTGGTTTCCAGCGACGTGATCACGCCAAAATCCTGCGCATTTACAAAGACGCCCTGAAACAGGGTCGAATGACCATACAGGATCATTTTGAAAGCGGCGACTGGTCAGGCCTGGATACGATCCTTGTTCAATCATGGCTGATCGATCAAGTCATTATCAATCTGGTTGATTTCACCTTGGGCAACGTATGTTTGAGCCCTGAAGGAGCATCACAAGACCCGCTCAGTATCCTTGCCATCGGCGGCTACGGCCGCAATGAAATGGCGCCCTGGTCAGACATTGATCTGATGTTTCTGGTCCGCGACAACGTATCTCCCATTAACAAACAGGCAATCGAATTTGTGCTGTATTTTTTGTGGGATCTGGGCCTGGTGGTGGGACACGCCACGCGCTCCATCGATGATGCCATTCGTCTGGCCCGCGAGGATATGACCATTCGCACGACGATGCTGGAATCGCGACGGGTCTGTGGCGATAAAAAACTGTTTACCGCTTTTTGGAAACGCTACGTACGCGATATCTTGAAAAAAGATCAATTGGCCTTCGTCGATGCCAAACTGGAAGAACGGGAAGTCCGCCATGAACGCCATGGCGATACACGCTACGTTCTCGAACCAAATGTCAAACTGGGCAAAGGGGGGTTGCGTGATTTACAAACCCTGTTCTGGATCGCCAAATACCTCTATCAGGTTGGTGATGTGGGTGAGCTGGTCGATCTGAAGGTGTTCACCAAAAGTGATGCCAGAGTCTTCGAGAAGGCGGCAAATTTCATCTGGATCGTGCGCTGTCACCTGCACTATATGGCAGGTCGTGTCGAAGACCGCCTGACCTTCGATGTGCAACTGGAAATAGGCCAGCGGCTGGGTTATCGCGATCATGCGGGCACCCGTGGGGTCGAGCGATTTATGAAACACTATTTTCTGATCGCCAAGGATGTGGGGGATCTGACCCGGATCCTGTGCGCCGTTCTGGAAGAGCAACACAAGAAAAAACAACGGTTCTTTCATTTCCCCAGACTGCCTTTCGGGCGTCAGGGTATCGCCGGTTTCAAATTGACATATGGCCGGTTGAGCGTGGAGCGGGCCAGAGATTTTAAAAAAAACCCGCTGCTTTTAATCCAGTTGTTTCAGGCGTCACTGGAACACAACGTGGATATCCACCCGAGAACCCTGCACTGGGTGCGCCAGAATTTATCCCTGATCAACGTTGACTTGCGCCATGACGAAAAGGCCAATGCGTGTTTCATGGATATTCTGGTATCAAATCGCAACCCTGAAAAAGTCCTTATGGTGATGAACGAATCCGGCGTATTCGGACGTTTCATTCCTGATTTCGGTCGGGTCAAGGCCCAGATGCAATACGATATGTATCATGTCTACACAGTCGATGAGCATACCATCCGGGCCCTCGCCATCCTGCACCGTATCGACAAGGGGGAATTGGTAGAAGATCATCCTGTATCCTCCAGGGTGATTGCCGAGGTCCAGTCACGCCGGGTGCTTTATCTGGCTGTTTTACTGCATGACATCGCAAAGGGGCGCAAAGGGGACCATTCCGTACTGGGGGCTGAAATTGCCCGCCAGTTATGCCCCCGCCTGGGCATGAACGAATGGGAGACCGAGACGGTTTCATGGCTGGTCGAACAACACCTGTTAATGAGCCATCTGGCGTTTAAAAGAGATCTCAGCGATCCGCAAACCGTTTCTGATTTTGTCAAAGTCGTGCAGTCTCCCGAACGGCTGCGCCTGCTTTTGGTGCTGACGGTCGCCGATATTCGTGCCGTTGGACCAAACGTGTGGAACGCCTGGAAAGCCGAATTGTTGCGCGAGCTTTATTATAATGCTCAGGAAGTCCTGCTCGGAACCCTGCCGGAAGAAGATCGCAAGCACCGTATGGAAGGCACCAAGGCGGCCTTGCGCGGTGCCCTGTCAGACTGGGACCAGACCTGGCTCGAAAATTTTCTGGCCCGTGGGCGCGATAACTACTGGACGGTTTTTAATCTCGCAACATTGACCCGCCATGCGGAAATTGCCTGGCAGGCCGAGCAGGACAACAGCCTGTTTGATATTCGCTTTACGGTCGCGGCCGACCGTGATGCTACGGAAGTCCTGATCTACGCACCAGACCATCACGGTCTATTTGTTTCCATAGCCGGGGTCATGGCCCTGTGCGGAGCCTCTATCGTGGACGCAAAAATCGTCACCTTTTCCGATGGCATGGCCATGGATACATTCTACATTCAGAATAATACCGGGTCGGCTTACGATGAACCACGCCGCATAACCCAGGTGCGCAATCGCATAGAGCGCGTCCTGCACGGAGAATTATTACCGGCTCGCGAGCTGGAAAAATCCCGCCGTAAGGTGATCGCCAGCCGGACCCGTGTGTTCGGCATCCCGCCCCGGGTGTTAATCGATAACACCGCCAGTAATACTGCCACCGTGATAGAGATTAACGGCCGCGACCGGGCGGGGTTACTGTTCGAATTAACCTCAGCCCTGACCGCCCTGCGCCTGCAAATTGGCAGTGCGCATATTTCGACCTACGGAGAACGGGTGGTCGATGTGTTCTACGTCAAGGACGCCTTCGGCCTGAAAATTTCCAGTGACAAACGCATCAAAGAAATTCGCAGGCACCTGCTCGATGTCATCGCACCCGGCGAGCAGGACTTCCCGGTCTCGCAAAAACCGGTTATAGAAGCACTATGAACCTGCTTCGTGCTATCACTACCATTGGCGGCTTTACCATGGTAAGCCGTATTTTCGGATTTGCCCGCGATGTGCTGGTCGCCGCCCTGCTCGGTGCCGGGCCTGTCGCTGACGCTTTTTTTGTGGCTTTTAAAATTCCCAACCTGTTCCGACGGTTATTCGCCGAAGGTGCATTTTCGGCAGCTTTTGTGCCGATCTACGCCGACAAGCTTGAAAGCGAGGGCGAACCAGCGGCCCATGAGTTCGCCGAACGGGCTTTTGTCATATTGCTGGTATTCCTGATAATCTTCATCGGGCTGCTTGAAATTGCCATGCCGCTGGTGATGCGGCTATTTGCACCGGGATTTCTCGACGATCCGGCCAAGTTTGACTTAACGGTGATGCTGAGCCGTATTACGTTGCCGTATCTGTTATTTATTTCCCTGGTATCGCTAATCGCCGGAGTATTGAATTCAGGCGGGCGTTTCGCCGCAGCAGCCGCAACACCGATATTATTAAATATTTGCCTGATCGGGGCGGTATTATTACTCACACCCTTCATGCCATCGCCGGGCCATGCACTGGCTTGGGGTGTTGCCATCGCCGGGGTGGTGCAATTCGTCTGGCTGTACGGCGCACTGAGCCGCAGCGGCTTTCGGCTCAGATTGCGCACCCCGAAAATTACCAAAGACATCCGAAAGCTGTATCGACGCGCCCTGCCCGTGGCTTTCGGAGCCGGTATTTATCAAATCAATCTGGTCATCGATACCATAATCGCATCCCTGCTGCCATCCGGGTCTATCGCGTACCTGTTTTATGCCGACCGCATTACCCAGTTACCGCTGGGGGTTGTCGGGGTCGCGGTGGGAACCGCCTTGCTGCCATTATTGTCGCGTCAGGTCAGCAGCAATAATCACGAAGCCGCCCTGGCCGCCCAGAACCGCGCAATCGAGTTTTCGTTGCTGTTGACCATTCCGGCCGCCGTGGCATTGTTTGTTATCGCCGAACCGGCGGTCACAACGCTGTTTCAACGGGGCGCTTTTTCCGAAGCCGAGGCCGGTGCCACGAGTGCTGCGCTAGCAGTCTATGCTTTGGGTCTGCCGGCCTACGTATTGGTCAAGTCGCTGGTTCCGGGCTTTTTTGCCCGCGAGGATACCAAAACACCGGTCATCATTGCGGCTGTCGCCATGGTGGTTAATCTGGTTCTTAATCTGATTTTGATGGGACCGTTTTTACATGTAGGCATCGCTATGGCCTCAGTAGTATCGGCATGGCTTAATGCCATATTGTTGGGCGTTATGCTCTACCGCCGCAATCACCTGATCTTCGATGAACGTCTGAAAAAACGAATACCCAGAGTTATTCTTGCCTGTCTGTTCATGGGCACAGCGCTCTATGGCGGACTGGATATTTTACAAGGCTGGTTTATTAATAACGAGTACACACGAATAGCCGCCCTTGGTATTTTGATCGCTGGCGGATTGTTGGTTTTTGCTTCGATGGCTCTGGTATTGCGCGCCGTGCAATTTTCAGATTTAAATGCCTTGCGCCGTTCCAGATCAACATCGTGAAACAGTTCCGGCAATAATTTTAAACGGCCTGATCGACTGTCAGAATTGTTGGTAGAGCACTATCTGAATTGCTGTTAATGTACCAATAATAGCAGTACAATTAGATAAATATTGTTCGCAACGTCAGACTTCTGGCCTATTTTTAGTTGCGGGTTCGTATTTGTTAAAGGGGGGGGGGGATAAATGCTTCATCGATTCATTCTGCCAATCATCTTTGCACTCCTGATCTACGGATTCTGGATCAGTCCTGATTTCAAGGAAATTGCGGCCGGTGTCTCGATATTTTTATTTGGCATGCTTTCACTGGAACAGGGCTTTCGGGCTTTTACCGGCGGGGCGCTGGAAAAAATGCTTAAAAAAACCACTGACAAACAGTGGAAGAGTCTGGTGTTTGGTATTGTTTCCACTACCATCATGCAATCAAGCTCGCTGGTTTCTGTTCTGACAATCTCTTTTCTCAGTGCAGGCCTGATCTGGTTAAATTCGGGTATCGGGATTATTTTAGGGGCCAATATCGGTACCACCACCGGAGCCTGGCTGGTGGCCGGGTTCGGCCTGAAGGTCAAGATCTCTGCTTATGCCATGCCCATGCTGGTGTTTGCCATAATTCTGGTTTTCCAAAAATCCAAAAATCTGAAAGGCATGGGCTATGTCCTTGCCGGGCTTGGTTTCCTGTTCCTCGGCATTCATCATATGAAAGAAGGTTTCGAGGCATTCAAGGAAACCATTGATCTGGCGGCCTATGCCATGCCCGGCATAGGTGGTCTCATTGTATTTACCCTGATCGGCATGTTCGCCACCGTGGTCATGCAGTCATCCCATGCGACGCTTGTGTTGATCATCACCGCTCTGGCCGCCGGCCAGATTACCTATGAAAACGCCCTGGCACTGGCCATCGGGGCCAATATCGGCACCACTATTACGGCCATACTGGGGGCCATGAGCGCGAATTATCAAGGCAAACGGCTGGCCGCAGCACATCTGATCTTTAACGTGACCACCGGGGCCATTGCCATTGTCTTCATCAACCAGATGATTTTTGCGGTTGATGTGGTGTCAGCCAATGTTGGCATCGCCGATGATGACTACACCTTGAAGCTGGCCGTGTTCCATACTATTTTCAACGTGGTCGGCGTCGCGGTAATGTATCCCTTTATCGAGCGACTGGTGTTATTTTTGCAAAAATTGTTTCCCAAGCCGGCCAAAAAGACCGCGTCACCGCGTTATATTAATGATGCGGCCTTCGATTTCCCTGAAACCCTGCTTGAATCCGTGCGCTCGGAGACCTTGCATCTGTACGACAATGCCGTGGAGATCATTGCCCACGGACTGAATTTACATCGCAGAACGGTTTATTCCGAAGCCAAACTGAAACCACTTATCAAAAACCAGCGTAGCGTGATCGATTTTAATCTTGATGAAATCTACGCCACCAAGGTCAAGATGCTTTATGGCGCCATTTTGGATTTTCTCGCCCGTGCGCAAATGGCGTTACCGCCCGATTTTTCCGATGATTTGTATGAGTTGCGCGGGGCCTGCCATGGTATCGTTCGCAGCACCAAGGAAATCGCCCAGTTCGAAGAAAATGTCTCGCTTTATATGCAATCAGACAATAAATATATCCGCAAGGAATACGATGCCATGCGGTTACAGATCGCCCGATTATTGCGCCAGATCGAACGCCTGCGTGACACGCCTGAAGACGATCGGGACCTTTTGTCTCTCGATGACTTCAGGATGGATTTCGAACGCAAGAACATCGTCACCAACGGCACCATGGATGATCTGATCCGAAACAATTATATTACGGCCAATATGGCTACATCGCTGATGAACGATATTGGATTTTTGCATAATGTGGTATGGAACCTGACCAGCATGGCCAAGGCCGTTTTTGCCACTCGAAGCCAGGAAGATCAGGAAGTAAATGAAATTCTGGCACTGACCGAAGATGATCTTGATGAAATTGCAGAAGATACTGCCACGTGAACAGGCTCTGCCAGAAAGAAATCAGGTCTGATACAGAGCCTTATGTATGGAGTAAAATAAAATGAATACCCGTGCCATTCTTAAAGCATTAGCCGATGCTTTTGATCTCGAAAATACCACCAAGAGAAAAAAAGCCCTCAAGAAGGCCCTGAAAAAACTGAAGGCCAAAAAAGTTGATTATCTGGAAAGGCTTGAACAGGCTGACACCGATGATGAACGGCAAGAGTTGACGGTCAAACTCAGTGTGATTAAAGCCCAGCGCAAAAAGGGTCTTGCGGCTTTGGGCAAGCTTATCGATAAGGATACAGTCTGAGCAAACCGAATTTTCAAGCACAGACTTGACCCATAGCGTCCAACGCGCCATAAAACGGCGCGTTTTTTATTCTGAGACTTATCGGAAACCCACAGCACACTTACAGGCGCAATTAATTTTTGATAAAGGGACTTCTGCATGAACCGGATATTCTCGGGCATCCAGCCCACGGGGAACCTGCACCTTGGCAACTATCTCGGGGCCATTCGAAACTGGGTTCGTTTGCAAGACACATATAACTGTGTTTTCTGTGTCGTTGATCTGCACGCCGTTACAGTCTGGCAGGACCCGGTGGAGCTGCGCAATAGCACCCGCGAGGTCGCCGCTGCCCTGATAGCCTCTGGTGTGGATGTTAAACAACATATTCTGTTTAACCAGTCACAGGTTCCTACCCATGCCGAGCTGGCCTGGTTGTTAAACTGTGTCACACGGATGGGTTGGCTGAACCGAATGACCCAGTTTAAGGAAAAAGCCGGTAAAAACCGCGAAAATGCCTCGGTTGGACTGTTTTCCTACCCCAATCTCATGGCGGCTGATATTCTGGCTTATAAAACCACGCACGTGCCGGTCGGCGAGGACCAGAAACAACATCTGGAACTGACCCGCGACATTGCCCAGAAGTTCAACCATGATTTCGGCGTTGATTTTTTCCCGGTGGTCGAGCCCATCATCACCGGTGTAGCGACCCGCATCATGTCGTTACGCGATGGCACAGCCAAAATGAGCAAATCCGACCCGTCGGAGAACTCCCGCATTACCATGGTTGACAGTGCCGAAGATATTGCCCGAAAAATCCGCAAGGCCAAAACCGACCCCCTTGACCTGCCATCAGACAAAGCCGAATTTTCCGGTCGACCCGAAGCGGAAAATTTAATGAGAATTTATGCCGCTTTGTCAGATTGTTCTGTGGATAAGGTGTTGATAAAATTTGGCGGACAACAATTTTCAACTTTCAAACAGGACCTTGCCGACCTGGCCGTAGCGACCTTGGCCCCCATTCAGGACGAAATGCGTCGTTTGATGGCCGAACCCGACGCCGTTGATGCCGTGTTGCGTGACGGAGCACAGCGCGCGCGGGATATTTCTGAGCCCATATTGCAAGAAATTCGCGACATCTTTGGATTTTTACGCTGAAGAAACCGACAATGGGCCTTGAATATGTCTTTCAATAGAACCATCTTTGGCGTAACCCCAGACCTATTCCAGGATAATTGATATTCTATCATCAGGAGATTGAGGCTGTAATGTTTATCCAGACCGAAAAAACACCGAACCCCGCAACCCTTAAATTTATGCCAGGGTGCAGCGTTATGGAAAGCGGAACGGCATATTTTACCACTGACGACGAAGGCGCGCGTTCACCGCTTGCCAGACGGTTGTTTGCTATTGACGGCGTCGCCGGGGTTTTCCTTGGCGCAGACTTCATTACCGTAACAAAACAACCCGACAGTGATTGGGAGGCCCTGAAAACCTTCGTGCTCAGCTCAATCATGGATCACTATACATCCGGCGATTTGATTATCGAGGCCGATGTACCGGGTACGGCAGCCGATGGCCACGATGACGAAGTCATCACGCAGATCTGCGAACTCCTCGATACCCGTGTACGACCTATGGTTGCCCAGGATGGCGGCGATATCGTTTTTAAAGGTTATGAAGACGGGATTGTTTACCTACACCTGCAAGGTGCCTGTGCCGGTTGCCCCAGTGCGACCCAGACCCTAAAACACGGTGTTGAAAACATGTTACGGTATTATATCCCCGAAATTCAGGAAGTCCGGGCCACTCAATAACAAACTATCCTGACCGCCCTACAGATCATTTTCCCAAACAGGAATGATCTCACCGTGGATTGATTTGTTTTATTGTGCTACAAGCACCGACTGTGAAAAATCATAGGGTAAAATTTTTACCGACAGATATTAAACGAAGGACCGCAGCAGCCATATTGCAGCGGAAGGATCACGTGACTTTGTATACAAAACTAGCTTTATTTGACAAGTTTTCACTTGGCGTAGGTGCCCTGTTGATTGGCACTGCCGGTGGTCTGGCGATCTTTTTTCCACCAGTCGCCGAGGTTAATGCACCCCAGGCATCCATTGAGAAAATCAAGCTGGACCTGATTTCGTTTGCGCCCGTCAAACCCAAGGCAAAATCCTATCTTAAGTATGCCATAGGGGCGCTGACCATTGATCAGGTCAATCAGAAACTGACCTACGATTTCAACAGCGTCAATGGCGAAAACTTTGCCATACCGCGTATTTTTGTCAGTGTCATACCCTATGGTTTGGCAGAAATTCGTGAAACCCCCCGTCGCAAGGCGATGTTCTTCAAGAGCGTCTTGCCACTGGTCTTACAGGTCAACGAGGAAATACAGGTCACTCGCAAACGCATCCAGAGCTATAACACTGTAATTGCTAAAGGCGGGGTGCCTAAAGCCACAGAACGCAAGTGGCTGGATAAAATGATCAAGCGCTACAAAGTCAAAAACGATGACATTGCCGCTTTGCTTCTGAAGGTCGATGTTGTACCGCCATCTCTGGCGCTGGCTCAGGCCGCCAAGGAAAGCGGATGGGGCAGTTCACGCTTCGCCCGCGAGGCAAACGCCCTGTTCGGACAATGGACCTTCGAAAAGAATGCCGGGCTGGTCCCCAATGATCGCAGCGAAGGCAAGCAGCATCTGGTTAAAAAGTTCGACTCCCTGTACCATTCTGTACGGGCTTACGCCTATAACCTGAACACTCACAGGGCGTACCGGAGCTTACGGGCCCTGCGGGCCGACATGCGCAGTTCAAACCGTTTGCTCGATGGTCAAGTCCTGGCCGGGGGCCTGCACGCATACAGTGAACAAGGTGCGGACTATATCAGAGCCGTTCGCTCTATGATCCGGGTCAACAAACTGCGCAGGCTTGATAATGCCCGCCTGGATCAATCCTAGAGTACTTCCGGACTTTATTGACCCATTATGATTTTCGGCGAGGGGACTCGCCAGGCACCCGATGCAGCCGCGATGCGGTGCATCGCGCAAAGCGGGTAACGCCGCAACCACCCGCCGTAAGCCACCCGCAGGGCCGGGCATTTCGGGGTTGGGCGGGCGTCGAGATTTTTTGCCGTAGCCTCGCTACGCCCTGCAAACCTCTCCTGCCCCAAACCCGAAATGTCTCGGTCAGAATGACTCAACAAAGCCCGGAAATACTCTAAGTTTCCAAAAAAAATCCCCCTCGCAGATTTGATCAAGATCACCAGGATCATATTGGGTGACAACCCATCCGGCAATCTTGACCCCGCAAAGGGGGAGTATTCAGGGTGTGTTGTGCCTGAACCAGACACAACACACTCTAAAGGCCTTTATTTCAGGTCCACACCATAAAAGATATGGCCGCCGAAGGGATCGATACGGAAATCAACCACTTCCGGACGCATGGGCTTGTAAACAACGGAATGTGCAATGGTCACCCAGGGAGCTTCCTCCTTGAAGACCAACTGAGCTTTTTCATAAAGCCGTGTACGTTCGGCCATGTTTGTTGTCCGCTTGGCAGCAACCAACAGGTCATCAAACGGCTTATAACACCAGCGAGCCCGGTTTGCGCCTTTTGCAGCGGCACAACCAAGCAGCACATACATGAAGTTGTCAGGGTCACCGTTGTCGCCGGTCCAGCCGAGCAGAACGGTCTGATGTTCACCGGCCTTGGAACGCTTCAGGTACTCACCCCATTCGAATGTAACGATCTTGGCCGTAACACCGACTTTGGCCCAGTCTGCCTGAATAATTTCAGCCATGCGTCGAGCATTGGGGTTATAGGGCCGTTGCACCGGCATAGCCCAGATATCGGTCTCAAAACCGTTCGGATAACCAGCCTCTGCCAGCAAAGCCTTGGCGGCAGCAGGATCATAGGGGTAATCCTTGGTCGCTTCATTGTAGGACCAGATGGTTGGCGGAATCGGATTTTTAGCAGCCTTGCCCGCACCCTGGAATACGGCATCAAGAATAGCCTGTTTGTTGACGGCCATATTCAATGCCTGGCGAACTCGTTTGTCCGTGTAGGGTTTCTTTTCCGTATTAAACGCCAGATAACCCACGTTCAGGCCTTCCTGCTGTTGTAACACAATATCGGAATCAGAACGCATACCGGCCAGATCGGCAGGATTGGGATAAGGCATCAGATGACATTCACCGGCCTTCAGCTTGGCATAACGCACAGAAGCATCCGGGGTGATGGCAAACACCAGTTTATCAAGTTTGGCACGGCCAGCCCAATAGTTCGGGTGGGCGATATAACGAATGAAGGCGTCTTTCTGATAGGTGACCATCTGGAATGGGCCGGTTCCAACGGGAACCAGGTCAATTTTTTCAGGGGTTCCGGCGGCGTCCATTGCTTCGGCATATTCAGCCGACATAATGGAGGCAAAAGCCATGGCCAGATTAGCCATAAATGGTGCTTCGGGCGCGTTCAGTTCAAACTGAATGGTATTATCGTCAATCTTGCGAATCGCTTTGATCAACGATGGCATATCCATGCCCTGGAAATATTCATAGGTGCCACCGGACAGGCCGTGATGGCGATGGTTTGAATCCCACTGACGATTGAAGCTGTAAAGAACATCATCGGCATTGAAATCGCGTGTCGGATTAAAGCTTTTGATAGACTGGAATTTCACACCTTTACGCAGATTAAACGTATAGATCAGGCTGTCGCTTGAAACATTCCAGCTTTCGGCAAGTCCAGGCACTACATTTGTCGAACCGCGTTCGAATTCAACCAACCGATTGTAGATTTGATTGGCAGATGCATCGAACGTGGTACCAGAGGTATAAAGAGACGGATTAAAGCCTTCCGGGCTTCCTTCTGAACAATAAACAAAGGTTTTGGCAGCGGCTATCCCCGGCAATGATGCGGCAACAACAGCCGCAGCAACGACGCCGGTCAGCGTACTTAATAGTCTGAGTTTCATAGTTATTCTCCCTAGAGGGCGCCGATTTCATCAACGCGATAATCCTGGCGGTCCATTTTACTTTATGAAGGCGTGTATAGTCACCTTCAATGGGTTACAGGTCAATACAAAGCCTGTCAAAGGTAGTATAAATCGTCATCCAGGGGTAACTGATGTTACATTTCCCAACGAACCCCTACGGGGTTTACCCTGGGCGTTTGCACGTATAAGGCCATATAAACCGGGCCTGGGGCGGTATTTGTTCGCCGTCGTCAAACTGTAGCGCAATGGGAACGCCTTTTTCGCTTTGCGGCAGGGACTTCATGGCCTTCGAGTCCACAGGAAGCTGACCGCGATACAAGGCAACAGGATCCATCCACCAACCGTTTTGTGGAATGACAATTCTGTTACGAAAAATTGCGTATTTTCCCGTATCGCTGAAAAAGGCCGAAAAATGAACGGCTGGCCTACGGGTAGAAGACTGCTTGCGGCTTTTTCCACTGACCCCGGAATTTCCCGTTGGGCCGATGACCTCACCGCGCGAGATGCGCTGACCGACTGTCAGGTCCGGCATGGCGTCCAGGTGGCCATAACCAGTATAAATCCATAACGGCAATCC
The DNA here is from genome assembly GCA_024279135.1 of Alphaproteobacteria bacterium. GTDB lineage: Bacteria > Pseudomonadota > Alphaproteobacteria > Rhodospirillales > Casp-alpha2 > JABJOR01. The sequence goes on along the minus strand of JAJRRU010000009.1, from coordinate 27,504 downwards.
AGTATCAATTGGGCTATGGCGGATTAAAACTTCGATGCCGCGGGCCGATTTTCTGCCTTCAAATACACCAACAATCGTACCATCTGCCGCCGCGATCATGGGTGTGCCCCAGGGCACCGGCAAATCAATACCGCCATGATAGGCTTCCTTATTACGCTTGAAGGTATAATCCATGGCAAAATAATCATCCACACCGGGACACCGGGCAGATTTGGGGAATACCGGACCCAGACCGGTCGCAAAAAAGCCCCGCTCAATTGAACTTTTCGGCTTACATTTTCGCCTGCGGGTTATGGCACAAACAACCTCAGGATCAAGCTCATCGGGCGACAGCCGATCCAGGGCTGCACCGGGGTCTTGAACGGGTGTGGCGCGCTGGAATGTGCCGGGTGGCCAGCCATACGTCTTCTCGTCATGACCGGCATACATGGCGCGAACCTCTTTCAGGCTCAAACTGGCGTTTTGATCTGTATCAAGCCGTTCAAAATTTCCCCTTCTGTGCCATTCCGCCCGATCCAGTTGGCCATTATTGTCCCGGTCAGCCCGTTTGAAATCATCGGCCACACGATCATGTTTCCTGGCAAGTGCCGGGCCGTCAGTCATAATCATAACCGACAGAACCAAGATCAAAACAAGAGAACCGTTTTTCACAACAAGATCCTTAACTGTCGCAGGACATGCCAAGGCAGGACGTGGCAGGGGGTCATATTAAAACACAACCAGCCCGGCACGCCATAAAATTAATAATTTACAGGAAAAAACAGATGTTTAGAGATGACCAGCTTCAAACACGATGATAAAAATTGCGATCCTGAAGCGTCGATTCTGACAGCGTCCGCTTTCGGGTCTGGTGACCTTCCTTACATACCTGAAAGTGAGGAATAGACGTCACGTCGCTACCTTCACCGGTCACGATCCACACTGTATTGGGATCATCAGACTTTACAAAACGATCGCCAATATTGATTTCATTGGCTGATTTTAATTTCCCGAACACGAAATATATATCCTTGAATGATTGTCTTAAACTCTACGTCATGCGCCACTTAGTACACATAGTCAATGCAGTCGATACTTGCAAACCCTCAAGTAATCAAGCACTACAAGGCATTACGGAGAAAATATCCTGAAAACCACCATGGAAGACCGGCTCCACACTGAAAATGGCCCACAAACAGACAATGATAAAGCTACCCAGCGCCCCGAGCGTTATCGCCACGGCCCACGGTGCCGTGTGGTTAAGCGAAGACGGCGAGGTTGAAGCCCTGAGCGGAGAGGCTTTATCGGCTCGTTTACCGGCTGGAAAGGCCGATGGTGTCATGCCCTATGTTTGCCATGCCAGGGCCACTGCCAGGCGGTTAAATATCCAACCATTTGCGGCATTGGATGTCCTGGAATTGTTTGCGTTTGTGCGCCCGGCGACTTTTTGTCTGCCAACACCTGGTGGACTGGCCCAGGCGCTTGATCTGGCCCTGCCAACCACTCACGAAGACGAAGCGGTAATCCTGTCACAATGTGCCGGCACCCTGTTGGGTCAGCTTGCCAGGGCCAACACCATAGCCGAGCGAACCTCCACGGCCATCGCCTGGGCCATGGCCGATGCCGGATGGGTCTGGGGCGAAACCGTTCTGGACGCCCTCGCCAAGGGTTGGGGAGATGTTGGTTTGCCCGAACCCAGAAACAAATTGTCCGGTTTGAAAGTCTGGTCTCAATTACCCGAATGGGAGGACGGTGCCCCTGAACCACCACCGGAAAACCGCCCCGTTGAGGCAGTTGAAGCCCGTGCCCGGCTGGTCCAGTTGCTCGGCAGCACATCAGAAAAACGGACCCGTCAGTCCGATTATACCGCCCAGGCCAGCCACGCATTTGCACCGCGCGAGAAAATCCAGCAACCACACGTAGTCATCGCCGAAGCCGGGACCGGGATCGGCAAAACCCTGGCTTACATCGCACCAGCCAGTGTGTGGGCCGAAAAAAACCGTGGAACCGTGTGGCTCAGCACCTACACCCGAAATTTACAACGTCAGCTCGACGGTGAACTGGACCGGCTGTACCCCCTGCCCGATGAAAAAGCCGCGCGCGTGGTGATTCGCAAAGGCCGGGAGAATTATCTTTGCCTGTTGAATTTTGAGGAAGCCATCGCACGCGCCCCGACACTGAATATTCCCGGCCTGTCACACCCTGCGGTACATTTGGGACTGTTGGCCCGCTGGTTACTGGTATGCCGGGATGGCGATATGATCGGCGGTGATTTTCCGGCCTGGCTGGTTAACCTGCTGGGCCGCAGTCAGACGCTGGAGCTGACCGACACCCGTGGCGAATGCACTTATTCGGCCTGTTCGCATTATAAAAAATGTTTTATCGAACATTCCCAACGACGGGCCCGGCGGGCCGACATCGTGGTCGCCAATCATGCTTTGGTGATGGTCCATGCTGCCATGGGCGGGGCTGAGAATGCCGCCGATGGCAGCATGCCAACCCGCTATGTATTTGACGAGGGGCACCACCTGTTTGATGCGGCCGACAGTGCTTTTGCCGCCCATCTCAGCGGTTTCGAGACCGCCGATCTGCGGCGCTGGCTGATCGGGGCTGAGGCTAGCAGCCGGTCTCGCTCACGGGGTTTGCGGACCAGACTAAGCGACCTGATCGCCGGGGATGACAAGGCCGAAGCCGCCCTGGACGAGGTTATACGGGCGGTTCATGGGCTGGCTTCACCGGGTTGGCGGCAACGCCAGGCCGCCGATAATCCCAAAGGTGCCACCGAAGCCTTCCTGGGCAAGGTTCGCCAGCAGGTTTATGCCCGCAACGAGAACTCAGGCAACGCCTATGGGCTGGAAACCGACACCCGGCCCGCCATCGACGGATTGTTAAAGGCTGCCAGCGACCTGGAAACCGCCCTGGAACGCCTGACAAGCCCCCTGAAGACCCTGGTCGGCTGTTTGTCTAGCATCATGGATCAGGACGCCGACAGCCTGGACAGCGCAACGCGCGTCCGTATAGAGGCCGTTGCTCGCGGCATTGAGAGACGCGCACTCATGCCGCTCGCAGCCTGGCGGGATATGGCCGCCTCATTACACCATGAAACCCCGAAAGCCTTTGTTGACTGGTTTTCTGTCGAGCGCCGGGCTGGCAATGATGCCGACATTGGCATGTTCCGACACTGGATCGATCCGACCCTGCCCTTCGTGGAAACTGTCGTCGAGCCAGCCCACGGTGTGTTGATTACCTCGGCGACCATGCGTGATGGCGATGACTGGGATAGTGCCATAATCCGTAGTGGCGCCAGCCATCTTGGCAGTCCAGCCATACTGGAAAATTTTGACTCACCCTTTGATTACCACACAGCAACCAAGGTGTTGATCGTCACCGATGTGCGTAAATCCGATGTGCAACAGGTCGCCGCAGCCTACCGGACCTTGTTCACGGCCTCAAACGGCGGCGCGCTCGGACTGTTTACGGCCATCAACCGCCTGCGCATGGTACACGGGCGGATCGCCGCCGATCTGGACAAGGCCGGTATCGAGGTATTGGCCCAGCATGTTGACCCGCTCGATATCGGCACCCTGGTGGATATTTTCCGGGCCGGGCAGGATACCTGCCTGTTGGGCACCGATGCGGTGCGCGATGGTATCGATGTGCCGGGCCGGTCATTGCGGCTGATCGTATTTGACCGGGTGCCGTGGCCCCGGCCGACCATTCTGCACCGGGCCAGACGAAACCACTTCGGCGGTCGCCAGCATGACGAAATGTTGTGCCGCCTGCGCCTGAAACAGGCCTACGGGCGTCTGATCCGCCGGGCCAGTGACCGTGGTATATTCATTATGCTCGACGGGGCCATGCCGAGCCGCCTGCTCAACGCCTTTCCCGAAGGTGTCGAAATTACCCGCACCGGGCTGGCCGAAGCCGCAGATATAACCCGGCAGTTTTTAACCGAAAATCATGATACGGACTAATTGATACGAATTACCAGGAACATGCCAGATGACAGAAAAACACACAGCCCAGCCCCGCAGCCCTGAAACTGAGACAGTCGGATTTATCGGACTTGGACTGATGGGTCGTCCTATGGCCTATAACCTCTTTCAGGCCAGCTTATGGAGCACCCTGATCGTCCATTCACGCTCACCAGGCCCCGTGCAGGATCTTGCGGCCACATGTGATGGCATGACCACCGCAGCCACCCCGGCGGCGATTGCCGAGGTTTGTGATATCATTATCCTCATGCTCAGCGACACCCCGGCCGTGCAAGACGTACTGTGTTGCGAGCAGGGTATATTATCGGCACTGCGCCCGGGAACCCTGATTATTGATATGGGCACCACCGACCCGCTGGTCACCCGCCACCTGGCAAAAACCGTGCAGGACAAAGGTGCCAGTTATGTGGACGCCCCGGTTTCCGGTGGCACTGTCGGGGCCATATCGGGCGAACTGGTTATCATGGCCGGAGGCCCGACGCAGGCATTGCAACGCGCGGCCCCGATCCTGGATGTGCTGGGCAAAAAAACCACCCACGTGGGTGAGGCAGGTGCCGGACAGGTCGCCAAGGCGGCGAACCAGATTATTGTCGGACTGACCATCGGGGCAGTCGCCGAGGCTCTGGCACTTGCCAGACGTGCCGGTGTTGACCCGGCCAGGGTTCGCCAGGCCCTGAAAGGCGGGTTCGCGGACTCAACTATTCTGGAACTGCACGGTAAACGCATGGTCGACCACGAATTTGCGCCGGGCGCCAAATGCACCACACAACGCAAAGACCTGGATCAGGCCCTGACACTGGCCACCGCCCTTGAGTTGACGCTTCCCGCCACCGCCCTGTGCCGCGATCTCTACGACACAGTCATTGAGGCCGGACACGGTGAACTGGATCATGCGGCCCTGATCAAGGCGATTGAGTTGAACTAGAAATAGAGGTCGTATCACACCAACCAAAAAAGGCCGCACCATAATGATGCGACCTTTTCCGGTATCTCTCGGAGTGTACTCCGGCAGAATATGTTGGTCTGGTGGCTTAGAAGCCGCCCATACCACCCATTCCGCCCATTCCACCCATAGGATCGCCACCACCCATTGGCATGGCGGGTTCGTCTTTCTTCGGTGCTTCCGCAACCATAGCTTCGGTTGTGATCAGCAGGGATGCAACCGAAGCGGCATCCTGAAGGGCTGTACGAACAACCTTGGTCGGATCGATAATGCCAGCCTTGAACATATCAACGTATTCTTCGGTCTGGGCATTGTAGCCGATCTTGGCGTTCTTGTTTTCCAGCAATTTGCCGACAACCACGGAACCATCGACACCAGCATTTTCGCTGATCTGACGAACCGGAGCCTGCAAGGCGCGTTTGACAATGTTGATGCCAACTTGCTGATCGTTGTTATGAACCTTGAGCTTGTCAAGATTCTTGGTCGCTTTCAGCAGGGCAACACCGCCACCCAGAACGACGCCTTCTTCGACAGCAGCACGAGTTGAGTGCAGCGCATCATCGACACGATCTTTCTTTTCTTTCACTTCGAGCTCGGTTGCTCCGCCAACATTGATGACGGCAACACCACCGGCCAGCTTGGCCAGACGTTCCTGAAGTTTTTCACGATCATATTCAGACGAAGTGTCATCGATCTGCTTGCGGATCTGTGAGCAACGACCCTGGATTTCGTTTTTCTTGCCAGCACCTTCGATGATGGTTGTTTCTTCTTTGCTGATAACAACCTTCTTGGCGGTACCGAGCATGTCAAGGGTGACATTCTCCAGCTTGATGCCGATATCTTCGCTGATCACCTGACCACGGGTCAGAATAGCGATGTCTTCGAGCATGGACTTGCGACGATCACCGAAACCGGGAGCCTTGACCGCAGCAACCTTCAGGCCGCCACGCAGCTTGTTGACAACCAGCGTCGCCAAAGCTTCGCCTTCGATGTCTTCAGCAATGATGATGAGCGGACGCGAGGACTGTACCACAGATTCCAGAACCGGCAGCATAGCCTGCAAAGAAGAAAGTTTCTTCTCGTGGATCAGGATATAAGGATTTTCCATTTCGCAAAGCATCTTGTCAGAGTTGGTGACAAAATACGGCGACAGATAACCACGGTCGAACTGCATACCTTCAACAACGTCCAGCTCTGTGCTCAGACCCTTGGCTTCCTCGACGGTGATAACACCTTCGTTGCCGACTTTTTCCATAGCCTTGGCAATCATGGCACCAACTTCGACATCACCATTGGCAGAAATGGTACCCACCTGAGCAACTTCTGCACTGGTCGAAACTTTTTTGGAGGTCCGGCGAAGGGTGGCGATGACCTGTTCTACGGCCATATCGACGCCGCGCTTCAGATCCATGGGGTTCATACCGGCAGCAACAGCCTTGGCACCCTCACGGACGATGGCCTGGGCCAGCACCGTAGCAGTAGTGGTGCCATCACCGGCTTCATCGTTGGTACGTGAAGCGACTTCGCGCAGCATCTGTGCGCCCATGTTTTCGAATTTGTCGGCCAATTCGATTTCCTTGGCAACCGTTACACCGTCTTTGGTGATGCGCGGCGCGCCGAAGGATTTATCGAGAACCACGTTACGACCCTTGGGGCCGAGCGTAATTTTAACAGCGTTTGCCAGGATATCGACACCGTTCAACATGCGTTGACGGGCGTCAGCCCCAAACTTGACTTCTTTAGCAGCCATGTCTTTAAAACCTTTCTTTTACAAAATTAGGTCGAAAAAGATTATTTCTTTTTCGCCTTAGCCCTAGTCTTCTTCGCAACAACTTTCCTTGGTGCTGCTTTGACAGGCTCGAGAATGCCGAGAATATCCGATTCTTTCATGATCAGAAGCTCCTGGTCATCGATTTTCAGTTCGTTACCGGACCATTTGCCAAACAGCACACGGTCACCAGCTTTGATTTCGAGGGGAACAACCGTTCCATCCTCGGCTCTGGCGCCACTGCCAACGGCAACGATCTGTCCTTCCATGGGCTTTTCCTGAGCTGAATCAGGAATGATGATCCCGCCCGCAGTCTTGACGTCCTGTTCGACGCGTTTGACCAGCACACGATCATGAAGTGGCCTAAAATTCATGGCTTATTCTCCAAAATTGGTTGATAATTCAAATAATTAGTTACAATTGTTAGCACTCACGTCATGTGAGTGCCACGGATTTAATCCTATGACACCGACCTGTCAAGGACCATCGGTAAATATCGCCAGAAAATCGTTCAGAGCTGGTCTTGTGACAGCACAAGAGACGGGCGGATCGTCAGGGTTTCGCCTGACCAGAACACCACATGCCGATCCCACCAGGCAAACACGGCCTGGGGCGGCAGCCCGCCCGGCAGTACAGGGTAAAAGCTGATGACCTCGCCCGGATTGTTGGTGGCCGACCAGGCCACAGCACCCAGCGGATCATCACGCTCAAGAATATCCAACGGTCTTTCCAGTCTGCCGAGAAAGTCAAATTCCCCCTCATAAGGACCGATAAAAGCAACTGCGATCCCCTGTTCGAGCAACGAGCTGACACGGTGGGCTGCTGCGGTCATGTTATGCAACTCGCTGCGCAATGGTTTTGCGGCCAGGTAGCCGCTGGCAATAATCAATACAGACGTGGCGGCCACCATCAAGACACGCAAGGTAGGTACGCGGGGCATGATCACCGCAATCAACAAGCCACACAGTACCATGATCACACCCCAGCCACCCCATAACCGTCCCACCCACCAGGGCAAATCAAAGGTGTTGGACGCCAGCGGCATCACAATGACCAAGACACCCAGCAGGGCAATCATCAGACCCATCAACGGCGCGCCATAAATAAACAATCGCGACACCAGACCTGCGGTTAACCCACCGGAGGCACCACCACCGGGAAGCGTTGCCGTTGATGCTGACCAGACAAATAACAAAAAACCCACCATCAGCGACAAGCCCGGTATAGCCATCATCACCGGTGTCCATACCGACGACCAGTCACCCCCCGGCCAAACCAGCCCAACGCCCAGAACGGGCAGAACCCACAGCACACAAAACCAGAACCCGCCATCCCTGAACGAATAGCCAATACCGCGCAAGGCATACCAGGTCTTTGACCACAGCACCCATGGCAACATCAAACCGGCCAGCAACAAGGCATAAACCCATCCTGTGCCAGAACCCGGCAATGACACAGGAGTAAACAATCGCTGTACCAGGGCGGCCCGATAGAGCGCGTCCTCCTGCAAGATCGCCGGGATCAACCAGAGCAGTACAACGCCTACGGCCAGGCCCAAAAACGCAAGCATCTGCCCGTACCAGCCACGCCATCGTCCGGCCGGGGGTTCTGCTTGGGGTTCTGCCTGGGGTTCAATCATAGCGCGCCCCCAGAGCGGTGCCATGGCCATGACCGGCAGGATATAGACCAGCAAAACCGGACCGCTCGCCAACATCCCCAGGCCGAGGGCCAGTCCGCCAGTTACACACCCGCTCCATAAACCACTGCGCCACGACACGACAACACCCCAGAACGCAACAATCAGAAAGAAAACTGCAATGGGCAGACTGCCCCATACCGTGGAAAGTACCGGCCAAAACAGGCCGCCCATCAAGACAGCCCCGCATACACCGCCAATGCCCAGCCCAGGCGTACCCCCGGCTTTCGCCATGCCGGGCCACAACTGGCGGGCCAGTGCCGCACACATCAGCACCCCGGAAAACCCAAACAACGGCGAAATAAGCCGTGGCCACACGTCATTGACCCCAAACAGGGACCACCCGGCGGTTATTATCCAGTACAATAACGGTGGTTCATGGGCAAAAGGCATGCCATTGATGCGCGGGACCAGAAACATACCCTCGCGCCACATGCCCCAGGCGATCCCCAGATCACGCAATTCGGTGCCCGGGAAAAGCGGTCGTGCATGGAGACTGGCCATGGCCAGTATGACAAATGACAAGCCACACACCACGGGCCAGATCAAAGGAAAAAGTGTGTAACGCGAGGGGCTGCCCATAATGAGTTCAGACCAACGGGGCCTGGTCTCCGGTTTGGGCATCTCGTGACACCCCCTGACGATACCGGCGATACAGATACCCCCCCATGATAATAGAGATCACAAATAATACCGCGCTGATGGCAAGCCTGAGGCCGGGGTCCACATTCACACCGGTTCCGGCCAGGGCAAAGATAAAGGTTTGCGGTATGAACCCCAATGCCGAACCAGCCACAAACAGACTGCCCCGCACGCTCGACACCCCTGCGCACACACTGGTCAGCACATTGCTGCCCGCCGGCATCAATCTGATGAGCAGCGCCATACTGAACGGATTACCACTGAGAAAACGGTCGATCCGCTCAACCCGGCCGGACATCTTGGAGGCCACATAATTCCGCCCGATCAGCCGGGCAATGCTAAAGGTTGAGATACAACCGATTATGGTAGCCAGCAAAGCCAGTGAGGTTCCTTCGACCAGGCCAAAGGCGTAGCCGCCCATGAAGGATATAACCTGTCGTGGCAACCCGACGGTGGCAAAACACGCCGCCATGCCAACATAAAGTAACTGGCCTGACAGACCCTGACCCCGAATGTGACCATCGATCCAGTCCTCGTCGAGCATCATGCCGAAATCCGTTGCCTTGAGCGCCACACCGGCACCAACCAGCAAAAGCAATAATGCCAGTCCCCGGATAGCCTTGTTTGTCAGACTCACTGATCGGGTTCCTCAGCCGTGAACTGGACTTCGCTGGAAACCGGTTGATTGGCACGATTGAGCAACCACAACACACCCATAATATCCCAGATGCTGGCCCAGGCCCTGTCCAGGGTGCCGTAATTGGATACACCCCGTTCCCGGTGGCGATGATTGACAGGAACAGAAACGACCTGGCCACCGCCGCGAATGGTCAGGGCCGGTAAAAAACGGTGCATGTGATCGAAATGGGGCATGGCCATGAAGCCTGCCCGGGAGAAAACCTTTATACCGCACCCCGTATCGGGCGTATTATCTTTCAGCAGACGCCGCCGCAAGGCATTTGCAAGCTTCGATGTCCATCGCTTGATGGTTGTGTCGCGCCGTTTGGTGCGCCAACCGGCTATCAACAGGTTATCAAAATCGGAATTTTTACGAAACCGCGTCAACATGGCGGGCAGGTCCGCCGGGTCGTTCTGTCCATCACCATCGAGGGTCACGATAATATGCCCCCGGGCGGCATTGATACCGGAAATAATAGCCGCACTTTGGCCACAGCTTTTGGCATGGCGGATGACCCTGAGCGGGGCACCGGCGCTAAATTGTTTTTCCAGTTCATGGGGCGTGGCATCGGTGCTGCCATCATCGATATAAATAATTTCATAAAGTGCACCACCGGCCAGTGATGCACGTATTTCATCGATCAAAGGCGCGATATTCTCGGCTTCGTTCTTGACCGGTACCACCACCGAAATATCGGGCACCGAAAAATCATTTATATTTATGTGCATCGTCTCAGCCATATTTTTGTATCGCGTCATCTGTGCCAGTTTATACGTGTTAATACAGGGCCGATGGCAAAGTCGCAAATGACTTATGGAATTTATTCGGGTTTATCTACTTCTAAGCCGGTCCAGTCGCAAACGGTGGCGACCATCACTGAGCAGGTGGGCTCCCCCGAGAACGGCGAAGCCCAAACCCATCGCCGTGCCCCCGGCGATCAGAAACATCACAAGCAATTGGTATTTAACCGCTTCGATGGGCTCCACACCGGCAAGAATTTGTCCGGTCATCATGCCCGGAAGGGCAACAAGCCCGGTCGCGGCCATGGCATTGATGATCGGAATCATACCGGCACGCATGGCCTCAACAATACAATTGTGCAAGGCCTCGCGAGATGTGGCGCCAAGCAGCAACCGGGCTTCGATTGCCACCCGTTCACGAACCACCGCCGAAAACAAACGCTCCAGACCCAAAGCAACACCCGTCAGGGTATTGCCCAGCAACATGCCAAGCAACGGGATGGCATACTGGGGATGATACCAGGGATCGGGCTGGATGGCCGAGCCCAGCGCCACGGCGGTAACAAAAACTGCCGCCAGGGCGATACTCACAGCACCTAGCCCCCACGACCAGATGCCGGAAAGGTGGCGATCCTGGCGGGCGTATACTTCATACCCGGCAAAGCTGACCATGACCAACACGACCAGACCCGTCAGCCACGGCGAGACAATGGCAAACAATGCCTTGAGCACCAACCCCACCATAAACAGTTGCACCACCATGCGCACCGAGGCAATCAACAACTGTCGTTCCAGTCCCAGTTTCAGCCTGATCGACAAGGCCCCGTTGACCACAAGCAACAGGGCAGCCAGGGCAATATCGCTATAATCGAGAACCACATAGCCGATCATGACAGACCGCCGCACTGCTCAAGGCCCACCAGACAGCCATCCCTGAGGGTATAAACCCTGGCCCCGAGACGTTCTATTTGGGATTTATCGTGGCTGACCAGGATCAATGCCAAACCTCCGGCAAGCCTGCGTTGCAGTTCAGCCTCGACCAGTCGCGTAGCATCTTCATCCAGTGGCCCGGTAGGCTCATCGAGCAACAATACTGCCGGATCCAGTTCCAGAGCCCGGACCAGTGCCAGACGCAAGCGCTCGCCCGTGGAGAGAATATCCACAGACCGCTCCAGGACCTCACTCTCCAGCCCCAAATTACGGGCCGTGGATCGTGACACATCCGGCGCAATAAAATGCTCAGCGGCCGTTTGTGCCCACCAACCCGGCTCGGCTGGCACATAAACGACTTTCCGACGCCACCGGGAAGCGGGCATGGCGGTGCGAGCAACCCCGTCCAGGGTGCATGTGCCGTGGGCGACATCCAGATCGACAATGGCACGCAACAGTAAGGTTTTGCCTGATCCCGAAGGGGCACTCAGACAGACACACTGTCCTGCCTCGATGGTCAAATCGATAGGACCAAGACGCACATCCTGTGCGGCCGATTGAAGCTGTTTAATTTCTAAAGCCACCGGTTATCCTGTTATTTGTTTCCATTGTGTTTAGACTTAAAGCCCATTATCCCTTTACATTCATCACAATGAATAAAAAAATAACACAAATATTACCCGTGCATACAATTTTCTGGTGTATCTTATATAATTTTCTGGTGTATTTTACCGTCAGGATCGATATGCTCGAAATACATATCGGGAAATACGACGCGTGAGCAAAAAAATAATGTCTAGTACAGATAAAGCCTATAAAAAAAATGTGGCTCATGCCGAACAGGCACTCCAGCTTTTGCAAAAGCACGCCATCATTCCCGATGAAAAAAACTTTGCTTTGTGGAAAGCTTATGCCGAAGGTCATTCTGCGGAATTAATCAATGAAATAAACTATAATATCACCCTGAAAAAACCGTTTACACAACCTTACTGCAAAGATTTGTATAACCGGTTTATTAAATCTGACCACGACATGGACGAAGTCTCCGAGATCTCCCATAGACTGGAGAAACAACTCACCAATTTACTGGAGACCCTGTCGAGCGCGGGAAAAATAAACGGTACTCATACGGAGAACCTCAAAACGGCAAGAACGGCCCTGAATTCAACGTCTATCACAGCTGATGGCATTAAATCAGTTCTGGATGAGGTCATTTCTGCGACCCAGGAAATGATTAAGAAGAATGCCAGACTCGATACGCAACTTAAACAATCGACCAAACATGTTGCCATGCTGAACGAAGATCTGGGCATATTGCGGATCCAGGCCGATACCGATTCCCTGACCGGTCTGGCCAACCGCCGTTATTTGTGGAAAGAACTGGAACATTCCATTAAAATCTCCGTCTCCATGAAAAAACCGCTTTGTGTCCTGGTCTTCGATATTGACCACTTTAAGCATTTTAACGATACCTATGGTCATCTGGTCGGCGATCAGGTCATTAAATTTCTGGCCCGGACGATATCATCCGAGATCAAAAAAACAGATACGGCAGCAAGATTTGGCGGCGATGAATTCACGGTTATTTTACCCAACACCTCGATCAAGAGTGCCATGTCTCGAGCCAATAAAATTCGCAAGATAATCGGCGCCAAGAAATTGGTGAATAAATCAACCGGCGAATCGCTCGGCAAGATCACCCTGTCCATCGGGGCGGCAATTTACCGGGAAGGCGAAACCAGTGACGATCTTTTTGACCGTGCAGATACGGCTCTCTTTGCTTCCAAGACCGCCGGGAGAAATCGTGTCATGCTGGCCGCAGACGTTATACAATATTAGTGGGTCTGGGTGAGCAAGAAACCTACCCCGCGCCAACGACTACTCACCACCCTGAACAGGACTGCTCGACATGATCATCTGATCGTGGCCATGCTGGCTCTGGCCGCAGGATTGATAGCCGGTGGGGCCGTGATCTTTTTCAGGGAAACTTTCCAGCTTATTCAATTGTTATTTTACGGCACTGACACGGCACGTTTTTATCTGGTTGCACAGGGCTTCGAGTGGTGGATACTGTTGCTGGTTCCAACCCTCGGGGGGTTAATAGTCGGTGTGATTGTACACACCAGCCTGCCCGAACGCAGGCCGCACGGTATTGCCGACGTCATCGAGGCCTATGGTCGCCACAACGGAAATATGTCTCTGCGCACCGGGATGCTCGCCATGATAACCAGTGCGACCTCGATCGGCTGTGGGGCTTCGGTGGGGCGCGAGGGCCCGGCCGTTCATCTGGGTGCGACCCTGTCGAGCTGGTTAATCCGCAGACTGGACATGCCCCCGCCGTTTGCCCGGATCATCCTGGCCTGCGGTGTTTCAGCAGCCGTTGCGGCATCCTTCAATGCCCCCATCGCCGGGGCTTTGTTTGCCAGCGAGGTTATCATCGGATATTACGCCCTGCAAAGCTTCGCTCCCATCGTCATCGCCAGTGTGGCTGGCACGGCCCTGACCCGTGGCTGGTTCGGTGATTTTCCGGCATTCTTCGTATCGGACACCCTGTTTGCCTCGTTCTGGGAGTTCCCCGCATTTCTGTTGCTGGGCATCCTGTCCGGATTTGTCGCCATAACCCTGATGCGTGGCATCGAAATGTCACAGACCTTGGCCTCACGATTGCCGGGTCCGAACTGGTATCATCCCGCACTGGCCGGATTTGGCATCGGAATTCTGGCGCTGGTTTTTCCTCATGTTCTCGGTGTTGGATACGGGGTGACGGAAGCGGCCATGACCATGCAGTTCAGCTTCTGGATGCTGATCGGTATTGTCCTGGCCAAAATAGCCGCCACATCCCTGTCCATAGGGTTCGGTTTTGCCGGTGGTATTTTCAGCCCGGCCCTGGTCATCGGTGCCCTGACCGGCAGTGCCTTCGGCGTTTTGGCAACAACGGTTTTACCCGAGTTTTCATCCGGCCCCGACGCCTACGCCCTGGTCGGTATGGGTGCAGTGGCAGCCACCGTGCTGGGTGCGCCCATATCCACCATCCTGATTGTGTTTGAGCTGACCGGCGATTACGGCCTTACACTCGGGGTCATGGTGGCCGTCGTCACGGCAACAGAAATTTCACAAATTATTTATGGCCGGTCGTTTTTCTCGTGCCAATTATTGCGCCGCGGGATTAATCTGGTGCGTGATACCGGGCATGATGCGCTCCACAAGAACTCTATATCTCAAATCCTGATAGACGATCAGCCCGGGATAGCACAAACCACGTCACTGGCAGATGTGCGCAACGCCTTACAAACCTCACTGCTGGGCAAATTGTTTGTTGTTGATGATCACAACAGCCTGCTTGGAACCATTAACCTGAACGATCTTCACGAACTGGCGTTTGATACCTGCGATGATGACACCGCCTCTGCCCTGAGCGTTACCAACCGCGACTGCCCCGTGATATCACTGAACAATGATCTGTTCGCGGTGCTTGATTTAATGACTGAGACCGGTGAGGACGTAATCGCTGTGGTCAAAACCAAGAAAAGCATGTATTTCCTTGGGTACGTCACCCATCACGATGTGATGCAGACCTATACCCAGACTTTGATGCAATTCCGCGATGAGGAACGCAGTTTTTGATCGATATGCCCGAACCTGAAGCAAGCCATCCAGAGGCCCCTTACCTGACGACCCTTAACGAGTCCCAACGCAGTGCCGTAGAACAACTGGACGGCCCGGTGTTGGTGTTGGCCGGGGCCGGGACAGGCAAAACACGGGTGTTGACCAGCCGGCTTGTACACCTGTTGAGACAAGGCAAGGCGCAACCCTGGGAAATTCTCTGCGTGACCTTTACCAACAAGGCGGCCCGCGAAATGCGCGAGCGTGTGGCCGATATGCTGGGACATGAAACCGAAGGCTGGTGGGTCGGCACCTTCCATGCCCAAGGGGCGCGGATTTTACGCAACCACGCCGAACTGGTCGGCCTGCGTCCAACGTTCTCAATCATCGACACCGATGACCAGATCCGTCTGGTAAAACAAGTTCTGGCGCTTAATACCATCGATGAAAAAAACTGTCCGCCGCGCATGATGTCGAACCTGATACAGCGCTGGAAAGACAGAGGGCTGACGCCCGATCAGGTCTCTGACACCGAAGGTAGCGAGCAGGCCGATGGCAAGGCCTGTGAAATCTATGCCCAATATCAGGAACGCCTGCAAACCCTGAACGCGGCTGACTTTGGTGATCTGCTGATGCTTAATCTGAGCCTGTTCAAGAATGAGCCGGAAATCCTGGCCAGATACCAGTCAAAATTCCGTTATATTTTGGTCGATGAATACCAGGATACCAATGTATCGCAGTATCTTTGGCTGCGCCTGTTGGCCCAGGGGCACAAGAATATCTGTTGTGTGGGCGATGACGATCAGGCGATATATTCCTGGCGCGGGGCAGAAGTGGGTAATATTCTACGCTTTGAAAGCGATTTTCCCGGTGCCCATATCGTTCGGCTGGAACGCAATTATCGCTCCACATCCCATATCCTGGCCGCCGCTTCAAATCTGATATCCCATAATGAAGGTCGTCTCGGAAAGACCCTGTGGACCGAAGCCAACGACGGCGAGAAAGTCCGCGTTCACGGGCTCTGGGATGGCGAGGAGGAGGCCCGCTATGTGGGTTCGGAAATCGAAAACCTGCACGGTAATGGTCACGACCTGAACGCGATGGCCGTGCTGGTCCGGGTCGGCTTCCAGACCCGCGAGTTTGAGGACCGGCTGATTACCCTCGCCCTGCCCTACCGGGTGCTCGGTGGAATGCGGTTTTATGAACGCCATGAAATCCGTGACGCCGTGGCATACCTGCGCGTGATCGCCCAGCCCGATGATGATCTGGCGCTGGAACGTATCATCAATGTGCCCAAGCGCAGCATTGGCCAGGCCACCGTCCAGACCCTGCACCAGTTCGCGCGGGCCGATAATATATCCCTGTACCAGGCCATCTTGCGGCTCTTGGAAACCGATGAAATCCGGGCCGCAGCCCGTAAGAAACTTCGCGGACTGATGGATGATTTCGCGCGCTGGCGCAAACTTCTCGACGGCACGCCCCATCCGGAAGTCGCCGCCATTATGCTCGACGAGTCTGGTTATACTACCATGTGGCAGGACCGGGCCCGGTCCGACAAATCACCAGACGCGCAAGGCCGCCTGGACAACCTGAAAGAGCTGGTCGCCGCCCTGGAGGATTTCGAAAACCTGACCGGGTTCCTGGAACATGTGGCGCTGGTCATGGATAACGAGGAAAAAGGCTCCGACGACAAGATAACCCTGATGACTCTGCATGGGGCCAAGGGGCTGGAATTTGACGTGGTGTTTCTGGCTGGCTGGGAAGAAGGCCTGTTTCCCCATCAGCGCGCCCTGGACGAGAACGGCCAGGCCGGTCTGGAAGAAGAACGCCGTCTGGCCTATGTGGGCCTGACCCGGGCGCGAACCCGTAGCATCATTACATTTGCCGCCAACAGGCGGATCTATAACCAGTGGAAAAGTGCCATCCCGTCGCGCTTTATTGATGAGCTGCCGGGCGAACACATTACCACGGAAAGTGCCACCGGGCTTTATGGCTCGCACCGGACAAAGCCACGCCCGGCTCATGACCGACATAATATATACCGCGACAAGCTGCCCAATTCGGCCTTTGTGGAAACCCGCACATTCCACGAGTCCCCGACTGAATCCAGCCAGACCTTTACAGTTGGAGAGCGGGTGTTTCATCAAAAATTCGGCTACGGTAAAATTTTACTCATTGATAACAACAAACTGGAAGTAGCCTTTGAAAAATCCAATACCAAAAAAGTCATGGATAGTTTTATCGAGAAAGCCTGAATAATGACCCAAACAATTAGCCTGGGGAAAACTTTAGGAAACCACGGATTTCTATGGCAGATTTTATGCTCGGTTCCCGAGCCCGCCGTAGACGACTTCGAGGAATATCTGCGCCGTTTTTGTTTCACCGTATCATCGACTGCCAAGGTCGATGACACGGTCTGGCGTATTGAGGGCCTCAGCGAAGCCGAACCAGACCGCGTGACAATTGTGCGTGGAGCCCGCGTGCTGGCCAATGATTTGGGATTTGCGGCACCGTCATTTTTATTTGATCTGCAACCGCCCATCAACTGGGAAGCGGAAAATCTGGCGACCTTTCCACCGATCCGCTGGCAGCGGTATTTTATCCACGGCTCTCATTATATTGACCCCATCCCCGCCGGACTGATACCCCTGATACTCAATGCCGGGACGGCCTTTGGTTCTGGTGAACACCCGACCACGGGCGGTTGTCTGCTGGCTCTGGACAGGCTGGCACGCAAGCGGTCTTTTCAGGCACCACTGGATATGGGATGTGGTTCGGGTATCCTGTCCATTGCAGCGGCCAAGACCTGGCATGTGGCCGTGCTGTCCAGTGATATCGACCCTGTATCGGTCCATGTCACCAGGGATAATGCACGGCTTAACCAGATTGCACACTTGATATCCTCGGTGTGCAGTGACGGTTACCGGCACCGCAAGATTGCCGACATGGGCCCATATGATCTTATATTGGCCAATATTCTGGCCCGCCCACTGGCAAAATTATCCCGTGATCTGAACCGCTATCTGATGCCCGGCGGTATCGCCGTGATCTCTGGCATCATTGAGCGGGACATCGCCTGGATGGTCCGGGTTCATCGTATGAGCGGACTATTCTTGGTCGAAAAAACCGTTTTGAAAGGCTGGGCCACGTTGGTTTTTGAGAAACCCTCGTCGTAATACCCTCGTCGTAATACCCTCGTCGTAATACCCTCGTCGTAATACCCTAGCTGCCGGTTGCCAGGGCGCGACGGGTGATTTCATCGAAGCCATCACCCAGGGTCGGTCGGTTTTCACTGTAATACAGGCCCAAAGCGGGCTGATCGGTTCGTTGCGCTTCATTCATGGCCGCCATAACATCGCTGGCGTCATGGTTGTCCGGTAAATTGCGAACCATCATGCCCAGATTTTTATAGGTCATGCTTGTCTTATCGAAAGTCACACACGGCGACAGAACATGCAGATATGAAAAGCCTCGGTGGGAAATGGCCTGATAAATCATGTCCGAGAGATGACCGGGATTACCGGCATAGGCCTGACCGACCCAGCCCGCGCCATAGGATAACAACATCATCAGGGGGTTCAACGGGCGGTCCTGATTACCGAACGGCGAGGTTGCCGATTTAAACCCCATTACCGTGGTCGGTGATGTCTGGCCCTTGGTCAGCCCATAAATTCCGTTATCAAAAAGGATATAGGTGATATCAATGTTGCGTCGCGCCGTGTGGGGGATATGCCCGCCGCCGATTGCAAACGCGTCGCCATCGCCACCAACCACGATAACGGTCTGATCATCGGTCGCAAGCTTGACGCCCGTGGCCATAGGCAAGGCACGGCCATGCAGGGAATGAACACCGTAAGCATTCATGAAAAACGGAAACCGCGAAGCACACCCGATGCCCGATACAATCGTCGCATTACACGGCTCGATTTTAAGTCTGTTCAGGGCAGCAGTCATGCCCTCGGCAATGGAGAAATACCCGCATCCTGGACACCAGGTCGGTAAGGCTTTGGAACGATATCCCAACCTGCCGCTGCGGCTGATTTCCTCAAGTTTTTCTTCAAGATAGACAGGGGCTCCGATATTCGTCATAACATTTTTCCCGTTCTATTGTGCCGCTGTCCTGGCCGCTGACGGATTAGCCGTCAGGTCCGAGATTGCAGCAATTATTTCATCGACCGCCATTGGCATGCCGGTTACCCGGTTCAGCCGGTGTACCGGTCGGCCAACCGCCCCCATGACAAGATTGGCAAATTGCCCCTCGTAGTTCAGTTCAACCACGATCACCTCGTCGCAATCTGCCATAAACTTGACAATGGCATCGACCGGCAGGGGGGATAGCATAACCACCTTCATGGCCGAACAGGTAATGCCCCGTTTTCGTGTGGTGAACATGGCTTCCAGACATTCGCCAAAGGTCGAGCCCCAGGACAGTATCCCGATCCGTACCTTGCCCATATCGCCAAATCGTTTGCACGCGGCAAGGTTTGGATAATCTATTGCGGCCTGTAACTTGATGTGACGTTTGCGGCTCATGGTTTCGTGCATTTCGGGCTGATCGCTGGGCCGTCCCTGTTCGTTGTGTTCCAGACCGGTGATGACATGCTGGCAGTCCTGCTGGCCTGGAATTGCGCGTGGGCTAATGGAATCTGATGTCAGTTTATAGCGGTTAAAGGGTTCCCGCTTACTGGGTTTTTTAGCCCATTTTGAGTTATCGGATTTAAACAAGGATTTACGCGACAGGGTAACTGCCTCATATCGGTTGGATAAATACAGATCGATCAGCACGATAACCGGGGTCTGGAATTTCTCGGAAAGCTCAAACGCCATGCCGGCACATTTATAGCAGCCTTCCACGTTAGTCGGGGCCAGGACGATACGCTGGGCATCGCCGGCAACGCCAAGGACCGCCAGGTTTAAATCAGACTGTTCGGTTTTAGTCGGCATACCCGTACTGGGGCCACCGCGCTGAGAGACAAAAATCACGCAAGGCACCTCGGTCATGGCACCAAACCCCATCATCTCGCTCATCAATGCCAGACCCGGCCCGGACGTTGATGTGGCCGCCCGCGATCCGGCAAACCCGGCACCGATAATGCCCGCGATGGCAGATATTTCATCCTCGGTCTGTAATAAACGCCCACCATGTTTTGGCATCTCGGTAGCCAGAATTTCCATGATCGAGGTCGCCGGTGTAATGGGATATCCAAAGAAATTTTTAATCCCGGCATCGATACAGCCCCGCGCCACAGCCGCATTGCCATGCATCATCAGGACTTTGGTATTTTTGTCGCGCTTGGGCGGCGGAGCGAAATAACAAGTATCGATCTTAAAGGTTTCCACGCCTTGCTCGTAGCCCAGATCAAAAGCTTTCAGATTTATTTCAGTGACCGAACGGGGCTTGTTGGCAAATTTAGCCGCAATGGTGGAATGAAAGACCTCGCGGGGTAAACCATATAGACCGGCAATAAATCCGACCGCTACGATATTACGTGATCGCGCGCTGCTTGTTGCACGCTCGGAAATCTCGCGGAAAGACACGCCGTAGGGTAGCTGGGCTGGCTTAAGATGGGCCGACATATGGCACCCTTCTTCAATGTTGGCAATCGGGCTATCGTCGTAAATAACCGCACCGTAATCACATACCTCACCGACGTGGGGGATGGCATGGGCATCATTCAGTGACAACAACACATCGGATTCGGGCTTTAACGAATAGACCTGATCATAGGTCACCCGGGTCCGCGCAATACATTTACCGAAACCCCTGATTTCCGGTGGATACACATCAAAGGCTATGATCTGGTAACCGGCGGCTGCCATGGCGCGTTTAAAAATATCACCGGCAGCGATCGTGCCATCACCCGCAGATCCGCAAAAAGATATTTGCATATCAGTCAGTTTTCTCAGCGACTTAAGAGTCTTTTTTCCGGTCTTGGCAACCATCAGTCATGCTCCCAATAGGGTGAATGCAACACCCCGTTTTTGGTAATCTTTAATTTGTTGGTCTGGCTGGTTTTCATTTCCGTGCTGCCCCCGGTCATATTATGAGCGGCGATCAGGCCCATCTTCTTGACGTTTGCCCAGCCATAGAAAAAATTGTACCGGTTATCTTCCGGCGACCAGATTTGGCAAACATCACCAGCGGCCCAGATTTTATCGTTGGTGGTTTTCAAATGAGGGTTAACCAGCAGGCCACGTTCAATATCAACACCGGTTCCCATCATGAAGTTCAGCGCAGGCATCAAACCATAAAACGGCATGATGGCATTGGCTAACTCCGGCTTGCCCTTCTCAAAAACCAGACGCCGGGAATAGCTCGTACCCTTGCTGGGACGGCTGATCTGTTCAACGGCGACCGGCTTGCGGCCAAACACAACCTTGATACCCATGGCTTCCAGGGCTTTGACATACTGCGCAATATCCGCCTGTTTAATTTCATGGGGCCAGAACAGGGTTTCGTTGGCAAATATCGTCACCTGGTGACCTGCCGCGGTCAAGGAGCGCGCCAGGTCAAGACCGACCATATCACCACCCAGCATGACCACCTTGCCTTGTTTACCCAAACTGTCACGCAGCCGGACTGCATTCTGAAAAGTCGTGAATGGATTCAGATAGGCAGAAAATTCGCGCAGACCTTCCGGTATGTGGCCACCGCCACCACTGGCCACCAACAATTTATCGTAGACCATTGTCTCCTTGTGGCGAAAGTTCAGTTTATTCTCGCGGGTATTCACACTGGATACCCAGGTATTGCGGCGAACGGTTATTTTATTGTCATGGTAAAATTCCGGGGGATGGACGAGCAGTTCCCGCCAGTCATCCACACCATCGAAAACCCGTGGCAGATCGTATCGGTCGATGAATTGTAACTTGCTGGTGGTGACCACCGTGATCACACTATCGGGATCATGGTTCCGCAATTGACAGGCCGCTTCGGTGCCAGCCGCGCCAGAACCGATAATGGCATACCGCCGGGACTGTTTCACGGCATAACTCCTTTGATAACGGGATCTTCCTGCACGCCATGGTTCTTTTCCGCAACGTTCTGGTAGAATAATTCCATTTTGGTTATAGAAATGCACCGCGTCGGACAAACCATATAACAGGCTCCACACCGGATACATTCATTATTATCAACCCAGATTGCGCCTGTCTTGTCCCATTCGCTGGTCTCGCGTAACAGGCCATACGAGCCGTCCTTGTTGATATCAATGCCTTCAACCAGCTTGATACAGTCGCGTGGGGCAACCTCTATGCAAGCCCGACAGTAGATACAGTTATCCACATCAATTTCATATTTCAGATAACACAAATAACACCGCTTGGCCTCTTCTTCGGCCTTGTCCAGTTCAAGACCCTGTTCAACCTCTGTTGTCATATCGTTGAAACGTTGCTTGACGGGGGTGGTGGGCATTTCCTGCAAGGGGATGAAGTCAAAGGCCCGTTCGCGCAGTGGATCGCCCACAGACTCGACCTTGACTACCTGCTTGCGGCGTTCGCCACCCATCAACCAGCGGTCCATTTTCAAAGCGATTTTGCGGCCATGGCCGACGGCCTCAATAACCGTAGACGGGCCGCCAACAAAATCACCCGCGGCAAACACCCCTTTGCGCGAGGTCATACCCTGGCGATTGATCTTGATACAGTTCCACCGATCGAGCTCCAGTGGCATATCCAGATAGTCATTGACGGTTTTCTGGCCAATGGCAATCAACAGGGTATCGCATTCAATATCAAATTCCGAACCTTCGATGGGTATAGCCAGGCGTCGCCCGTTAGCCCGCCAGCCGCCAAGCCGGTTTTGCACAAAACGAACACCCCGAAGTGATCCATCCTCATGGGTCAGCAGTTCAACCGGTGTACGCAGACCAAGGATATTGACACTCTCACGCTTGCATTCGAAAAGTTCTTCCTTGGTTACCGGAATATACTCTTCGGTGGTGCGAAGGTGAATGGTGACCTCTTCAGCGCCCAGACGGCAAGCTACGCGGGCACAATCCAGGGCGGTGAACCCGGCCCCCACAACGGCTACCCGTTTACCAACGGTCTTGGTCTTGCCACGATGCATCTCCACCAGAAAATTAAGGCCGTATTCTACACCGGCAATATCGCTGGTTTCGTCCTGGGCCAGACCGTTTTTGCGCAAGGGCAATTCAATCGGGGCCATGCAACCGGAAGACAACAGAACCGCATCGAAGTCCTGACGCAGGGATTTAAGGGACACATCGTTCTCGCCCGTTCCAACGGCGACCCCGGTTTTTAAATCTACCCCGAGCCGAACCGCATTGCGGATTTCCTCATTCAGAATTTCACGCGGCAGGCGAAACGCCGGAATGCCATAGCGCAACATACCGCCGGGATTTTTTTCCCGCTCATAGATGGTCACATTGTGACCCAGCGTGGTCAGATCATAGGCTGCCGCAATCCCGGCCGGGCCAGCCCCCACAACCGCCAGACGTTTGCCCGACGGTGTAAACAGGCTTTCATTAATTTGATGGGACGGAGACTTGTAATCAGCGGCTACCCGTTTCAAATGACAAATGGCGACCGGTTCACCATTGCCCGGCCAGCCATGACGGCAGACATCTTCACAAGGCCGGGAACAAATACGGCCCAAAACACCGGGCAGCACATTTGCCATACGGTTGAGTTCATAAGAACGACCATAGCGTTTCTCGACGATACTTCGAATATAAGCCGGGATATTTGTGCTTGCCGGGCACGCGGTCTGGCAGGGAATGTTCTCCTTTACCCAGCCCACATCGCGCGGATCGGTAGAATAGCGAACCGTGGTGACGACACGTGTACCGAATGCCTGAGTGCCGGAAAAATCCTCATTTTCCGGCAGATATAATTTAGTACTTTTTTCACCAGTCATTCAATATCCAATATCTAATCAAGATTGTAATTCAGGCTACCTAGTTTTCCAACTCAAAATCAGCCGTTCTGGCGATTCTTTCGCATTGGATGATAAAGTTTTTAGCCGCCGTGGAGCCAAAAACAGGATCGTCGGGATTAGTAATCCGCTCGGCCAGCGCGTCCCAGTCCTCAGGCTTCAGCCCGCTCTCCAGGGCTGGGAAAAAGAAGGCTTCCTCCATCTGCATATGACGGCGTTGATACCTGGTAAAACTTTCGAGTTCCTTCATAACCGTTTCACGGGCCACCCCGGCTTCACCGAGTACGCTCGCCAGCATGTCAGAAAACCGCGAGGTCAATTTGTCCAGTTCTTCATGCTCGAGGCTGAGATTAGTCAGGCCCGCGGGTAAATTAGCGGTGCTATCGGCCAAAATCCTGTAAAGCACATCTTCTTTTGGGTGATGGCAACGTGAGGGGAAATCGAGAAGAAACTCCACGACCTGGAAAACAAGGTCATAATCTGGTGTCTCGCCATTATTAAAGACGGCCATTTGTTCTTCAAGTACTGAAAAAAGCCGGGTCAGATACCTGTGTTCCCGGCGTAAATCACTGATAACATCGTGCTGAATTCCGACCATAAAACCGCCCCTCTATCAACTGTACGTAATATATAGGAACAATAAGTATAACGTGCCTGCAAAACCTTGCAACAAGACAAACCATCGAGACAGCCCTGGGCACATATTTATCATCCCGGCCAGCGATTATGCAGCCAGAGCCACTGTTCGGGGCGCTCGCGCACCCAGTTTTCCAGCATCTGATTGGTCTGGATCATAAAGGCCCGGATATCGGCCTGACGATCACCGGTATTTTCCACTATGAGCGGCGGATAGTGGGTAACTTTGAAGCGCACACCACCCATCCGTTCAACCCGTACCGGCACCACCGGACAGTTAAAACGCAGGGCGAACTGGGCCAGCGCCGGGGCGGTCATGGCATCGCGACCGAAAAAGGGAATAGCAATTCCGTCGTTCATCTTCTGATCGGCCATAATGCCCAGATGTTCGCCGTTTTTCAGCAATTTCAGGGCACGTCTGGCACCTCGTGCACCCTTGGGAATCATTTCACCCTGGCCCGGGTTACGGTGCATCAACAACCTGACGGTCAGGGGATTATTGGGTAGCCGGTAGATCAGGTGCAAGGGCAGCCCACGCAGCATAACGCTGCGTCCGGCCAGTTCCCAATTGGCAAAATGTCCGGACAGAAAAATCCCCGGTTTACCATCATCGCGCAAGACTTCCGTATGCTGCCAGCCGTGCACTTCAACATCTATATCGCCGTCACCGGGTGCCCCGAAACGCAAGCGATGCAGCAAGGGGAATTCGAACACCACACGGCCAAAATTATCCCACATGGCACGAATAATTGTCTCGATCTCGGCGGGTGATTTGTCCGCAAATGCCTGTTGTAAATTACGCCGCGCCCGTTTGCTATGGGGCAGATGCGGACCAACGCTGCGGCCCAGCCAGCCGCCAAAACCCGAAGCAACTGCGAGCGGCAACAAACGAATGCTCAGAAACATCAGATAGGCCGACACTGCCTGGATGCCATAAACCAACCATTTGCCGGGTGATACGGTTGGCAGGTTTGATGTAACGTGCGCTGGCACACCAGCGGAGGAGGCGTGCCGCGAACCACTAATATAAACCTTAATGAGGGCTTTGATCTGCGACGGGTCTTCCCATTCCAGACGGACCGCCAGCACATCAATACCCAAACGGTGTTTTTCGGGAATGCGGACCATATCCTTGGTGGTGGTCACCAATGTAGCACCGCAGGCTAGCGCACGGGCTTTCAAATCATCCAGTTCGTCCGCACTGTAGGAATGATGATCGGCAAATGACAGGGTTTCACACATCTCGCAGCCCAGATCGCGCAGACTTTGAAAGAATTTTTCCGGGCGGCCAATACCGGCGAAGGCGACGACCTTTTCATGCTGCCAGTCCCGGGTCTCGACAGGTACCAGCCGGGCGCGCAAGACGGTAACATGCTCGCCAATGTGGCGGCTTACATCCACCGTATCCTCACCGACCATAACCACGGCGTCGGCCCGCCCCAGCCCACACTCGATAGTCTCGCGCAAAGGGCCGGCGGGGATCATCCGACCATTGCCAAACCCATACCCGCCATCGACGACAACCAGCGATAAATCTTTTTGTACGGATGGGTCCTGAAATCCGTCATCGAGAATAATAGCCGCAGCGCCATCCGCACAGGCGGCCCGACACCCGGCCTGGCGGTCACGGGAGACCCACGTGGGTGTTATGGCGGCGCCAAGCAGGGCTTCATCGCCGACCTGACTGGCGGTGTGTGTATCAACATTGACCCGGAGCGGTCCGCGTTCAGACCCGCCATATCCGCGCGACAGAACATGGGCCGGGGATTTAGCCATGCGGGACACCAGGTCAAGCACGACCGGGGTCTTGCCTGCACCACCGGCGACCAGATTGCCAACGCATATAACCGGAACCGGGCATTTCCAACCCCGATGACCAACCCGGCGCAGACGACTGCCCAGTCCATAAAGCTGGCCCAGGGGGGCGAGTATCACCCCTGCAAGGCCAGAGCTGTTGTGCCGCCAGAAATCCGGCGCTTTCATGAGCCCCCCTGATTAATTTTGGGGACGTCCGGTACGTCCGAAACTTCCGGTGCGTCTGGTGAGATGACGGGCTGGCCCATCATGGTATCGGCCTGTGTGCACAGTTCGTTGAGGGCGTCTTCGATACGCAGGCGGAAATCCTCCTGCATCTGGGCATCCGCATCACGGGGAATTTCAAGCGGCTCCCCCCACATATAAACCCCGCGTCCAAAGGGCAGACAGAGCAAAAAACGATCCCATGACCCGATCACCTTGCGCCGGGACGTACTGCATGTGGCCGGAACAACCGGGATGCCCGATAATCTGGCCAGGGCAACCACACCCTGACTGGCGCGCATACGCGGACCGCGTGGGCCATCGGGGGTGATGGCAACGGACTCACCGGCCTTCAGGTATTTAACCATGGTCTTTAACGCCGCCGTGCCGCCCCGATTTGTCGAACCTGTTATGGCATTAATGCCCAGATAGCGGGCTACTTTGGCGATCAGGCGGCCATCGGAATGGTTAGAGATCAGCACGTGTGACGGTCTGTCGTTGTGAAAAACAAAAGGCATGAGCAGAAACCGGCCATGCCACAAACAACCGATAAAGGGTTTTCCGTCATCCCAAAACCGCTGGGGAATGTCACCATTGACCACCTGCCAGCGAACAGTTTTGTGAACCAGACGGATATAGAGCGAGCACAACCAGCACACCATTGTCTGCAAACCGCTGCTGGACATGATGCGTCGTGACAGTTTCACGGGGCGGGTGTCTCCTGTTCCTCGCTGCGAAATTGCAAGGCGTACAGCTTGGCATAATGGCCTTTCATGGCTATCAGATTATCATGATCGCCACTTTCGGCGACCCGGCCATCGACGATCACATAGATCAGGTCCGCATTGACTACCGTGGAAAGCCGGTGGGCGATAACCAGGGCGGTCCGGCCTTTGAGAAGGTGTTCAAGGGCGGCCTGAACCTGACGTTCGGATTCAGTATCCAGTGCCGAAGTGGCCTCATCGAGCAACAATATGG
>JAJRRU010000008.1 GCA_024279135.1 Alphaproteobacteria bacterium | reverse complement strand
GGTCACCCCCATGCGGGCCCGTGCCCAGGGCCGTGCCACTTTGCTCAGACCATAGGCCGTGCAAACCCCGTTGCGTTCCAGCATGGCCGCCCAGCGCCGCCCGATGCCCCAGACCTTGCCCACTTTGGTCTGGCGCAAGGCCGCTTCCAGCCTGTCGGGCGGGCTCAGATCGAACACCCCGTCCGGGTGTGTCTTGGCCAGATGGTTGGCCAGCTTGGCCAGGGTCTTGGTGGGTGCCACGCCAACGCTGACCGGGATACCGGTCCACTGGCGGACCGTATGGCGGACGGTGCGGGCGAAATCGTCCAGGTCCGCAATGGTCAGATGACCAAGGTCCATGAAACATTCGTCGATGCTGTAGATTTCCAGATCGGGGGTAAATTGTGCCAGGGTATTCATCACCCGCTGGCTGAGGTCGCCATACAGGGTAAAATTGGTCGAGCGGATCACCAGATCCTTGTAGTCGGCGTGGGACTTCAGGCGCTGGCGCATCTTGAACAGGGGTTCGCCCATGCCAATGCCGATGGCTTTGGCCTCGGTTGAGCGTGCGATGACACAGCCGTCATTATTGGACAGCACCACCGTGGGCCGACCGTTCAGGGCAGGCTGGAATACCCGTTCGCACGAAACATAGAAACTGTTGCAGTCGACCAGGGCATACAGGGGGGTATGCGGTGAAATATGAGGCGGGCCGCTCATTATGTGTGGTTCTTGATGGTATGGGCGACCACGCCCCAAATCTCGCCGCCCGGTGGCAGCGGCGATGTGGGGTAGTCGGGGTTTTCCGGTTTCAGCCACCACTGTCCGGCGTATCGCTTCAGGCGTTTGACCGTCATTTCGCCGTGCATTACGGCGATAACGATATTGCCCGTTCGTGGTTCCAGCGAGCGGTCGACGATCAGCAGATCGCCATCGTGGATGCCCGCGTCGCGCATGGAATCGCCCGAAACCCGCACGATAAAGGTTGCCGCCGGATGGGTGATCAGGTCATTGAGGTCGAGTACCCCATCGGCGAAATCGTCGGCCGGGTTGGGGAAGCCCGCCGGGACTTTGCTGGCATAGAGCGGCACGCTCAGGGCTTTGCTGCGAACGGGTTTCAGGATAACAGGGTTGGCCGTATAATGGAACATAACATGAACATATAATATTTTACCCCCTATGACAATGGCACATTATACCATGGCGGTATCAGACTGTTGGGCGTCGTTAGCCGGGGTCGCTATTATGGCAGATCGCTGTCGGGGGGCTCGCGGGACGGGAAGCTGGCTGATCCGTAGCGTACAATCAATACTGCAAATGCCAGAATCAGGATCGCACCCGATATGATGAGGATGCGAAAATCCGTCGAATGTTCGATGGTGACAAAACCGAAAAGCAGCCGGGTCAGGGCGGTTATAGCCACATAGATCAGAAACCGCACGGGCATCCGGTTGGTTTTGAAATAAATTCCCACCATGGCCCCGAGCTCGAGATAGATAAACAGCAACAGGATGTCTTCGATGGACGCCGTACCCCGGTCAATCATGCCCAGGAATGCCAACATTGCCGCCCACACAATCGTGCCGCCAATGGCAAACAGGGCCAGCAGATGAAATGCGTCCACCAGAAAGTGGCCAAAATCACCGACAAAATCACCAAAGGCCTCGGCGGCAATCTGTACGCGTTTGTTTTGTCTGTTGAAATGCTGGAATACCATGATTATCCCGCCGGTTATTTCTGTAGAAACCGCTAATCACATACATTGTCAGACATAGGGGCTAATATCTGATTAATACCCGACGAGTGCCCGTTACGGGCTTTTGTCAGGATCGCGTATAAGGGAGATGCAGAAATAACTGCTCCCCCCTGTAATGGTATGGTGTTATTGTAGGGGAACGACACAAAAATGAGTAGCTTAATGGATGACAACAAGATCACGGATAACCCAGCCGATAATGCCGGGGTAAGGCTGCCACCACCATTTATTTATCTCGGCTTTCTGGTGATGGGGTTATGGTACGACTCGCCCTGGTTCGAGGGTCGCATGACAGAGAACACCATGCTGCTCGGTGGTGGCCTTCTTTTCGCAATTGGGCTCGCCTTGTTACTGATCAGTGCACGGGGCCAGAAGAAGGTCGCGACAAATATTGAACCGTGGAAGCCAACCACGGCAATTGTTTCCACGGGCATCTATGGATATTCCCGAAACCCCATGTACCTGGGCATGATATTTGCTTACGCAGGCCTGACTATCGGCGGCGCCAGTCCGGCTGCCCTGGTTGCTTTGGTGCCGTGCGTCGTGGTCATACGGGTCTACGTGATCGCCCGGGAGGAGCGTTATCTTGAGGCAAAATTCGGCACCCTCTACACGGATTACAAAAAACAGGTTCGTCGCTGGATATAACGCTCACGCCACCGGGTCGGGGTTACGGGGTCCACTTGCCGCCTTCAAAAGCCGCATCGAGCGGGATTTCAGAGGCATGATTGATGTAATTTGACAAGGTCTTCAGAGATACCCCGACCAGCACTTCCAGATATTGTGCGTTACCGTAGCCGGCGTCATAGAAAGCCTTTCTGGCGTCATCGGTGGGCCAGCCACGGGTTTCGACGATGGAACGTGTCAGGCCCGACAGGGCATTCAGTTTGGCATCACTCAGGGCCGAACCGGATCGCAGGGCCTCAAGATCGCCGGGCTGAAACAGGTCCTTCATGCTGGACATGGTTGAGTGTGCGGCCATGCAATAATCACACTGGTTAACAAAGCTTGTTGTTAACAGAACGGTTTGTTGTTCGGCTTCAGAAAGCGATGTGTCGTTGAAATATCCCATGACGGTCAGATAGGTCTGACCGGCTGCGGGAGCCTCAGCCATGACACGGAACAGATTGGGCAGGAAGCCGTATTTTTTTTGTACCTTGGCCAAAAGCTCTTTGGAACCTTCAGGCGCAGTTTCTTGAGAATGCAGGGGAAAAATACTCATTATAACGTCCTTCTTGTGGTTGAATTATTGGTTGTCCGGGTTGTTGGAATGATCTGGAAAGTAAGATAGGGATGTTTCAGTTTTACGAATAGATCAATAATGTGCAATTTATTATTGCGTAAAATTTTCCCTCACATTCACTGATCAACTGGTCGATCTGGTGGGCGAGGGGTATGATCTGGCTGTCAGGGTGGGCCAGCTAAACGATTCAACTCTGCGTTCGCGCAAAATTGGTGAGGTGCGGCGCTATCTGTGCGCCAGCCCCCTGTATCTGAAATCTGCGGGCAAGCTGGCAGACCCGAGCGATCTGGCCGATCACAACTGCCTGGTATTCCGCACCCACCCCGGTTCTAATGTCTGGCAATTCAGTCGGCGGGGGAATGATAAGAAAAATCTCAACAGCCGCCCTGTCGAGGTGCGGGTTATGGGCAATTTCTGCGCCAACAGCGGGACCTCGCTGGTCATTGCTGCGCGCTCGGGTATGGGCCTGGTGCTGGTCCCAGGCTGGTTGGTCGGGGCCACCATGCGCGATGGTGAACTGGTCGAGGTATTGCCTGAATTTCTGCCTATACCGCATGTCACACCGCTTTATACCGTACACCCTTACCAGCGGTTTATACCGCCCAAGGTCAAGGTTTTCATCGAGTTTCTGGTGCAGCGGTTTTCTAAAGATTATGACTGGTTGAGCTAGGGTCAGGACCCATTAATTCCATAACAAAAGATGACGTAAGTTATGCTGTTTCTGCATAGCAGGATTGATATTTTGGCATTTGTCGCCGTGATAAATTGGCATTAATGTTGTGCTAATGACATACAATAATATCAATATTATATTTTCTAAAAGGATTTAGAATTATGAAACTCGGTAAATTCTTTGACGCTCTCATGAAACGTGACGTTAACGTTGAGCTGTCTAAACTCGATGCGCACCTTCTCGCAGATATTGGCATGAATACCGCCAATGCCCGCTCAAACACCATCCGCGTTCCCCTCGAGGCTGGTGTTCGCCTGATGTGATGCTTTCTAGCCTCTCATTGACAATACAAACATAACTAAAACGATCCGTGTGCCAGGCGCCGGATCGTTTTTTTTGTGATTTATTTGAACCTGCGCTTCAACATGTCCTGAAATTGTTTTTCTGCGATCTGGTCCAGACCATGGTGGCCGCCCTGGACTATGTGGCGGCCCGCTACATAAACATCGCGCACCGGGTTGGTATCACAGCCGAAAATCCAGCTATCGAGAATGGCGTCGTCTGAGCGCCCGTATAGCGGTGAGGTGCTGCAATCGAGCACAATCAGATCGGCCCGCTTGCCGACCTCCAGCGCGCCTATGGGCTGACCACAGGCCCGCGCACCACCGATCAGTGCCGCATCATACAGGCGGCGTGCAGTGGATTTTTGCGGACCACCCGACAGCACGGCCCGTTGGCGGGTAAACAGTCGCTGGCCATATTCCAGCCAGCGTAATTCTTCTTTCAGATTGACCGAAATATGACTGTCTGAACCGATACCTATGACCCCGCCTTTTTCCAGGAAGCGGTGGGCCGGGAACAGGCCGTCACCCAGATTGGCCTCAGTGGTCGGGCATAGCCCGGCAACGGCTTTTGAGGCCGCCAGTGCGTCGGTTTCCTCGTCGCTCATATGGGTCGCGTGGATCAGGCACCAGCGTTGATCAATGCTCTGGTTTTCCAGCAACCATTCAACCGGCCGTTTGCCCGACCAGGCCAGGCATTCATCGACTTCGCGGGTTTGCTCGGCAATGTGAATGTGAATGGGGGCCGTGGCATCCAACTGGTTGAGGGCTGATACGGCCGCACCGAGCAAATCCGGTGTCACGGCGCGCAAGGAGTGGGGTGCTATACCGATCCGCACACCGGGCATGGCGCCATATTCAGTGTGCAGGGCGGTGACGATGGTCATGAAATCATCGAGCCCATTGAGGAACCGGCGTTGGTCCGGTTGGGCGGGCTTACCGGCGAAACCACCGTGGCTGTATAACACGGGCAGGTGGGTAATGCCGATCCCGGCCTCCAGGGCGGCGGCGATTACGCGGGCGGACATCTCGGCGGGATCGCTATAAGCATTGCCCTGGGTGTCATGGTGCAGATAGTGAAATTCCGCAACCGTGGTATAGCCGGCCTTGAGCATGTCCACGTAAAGTTTTAGTGCAATGGCCGAGATGTCTTCGGGCTGGAGTGCGGCCAGAAAATCATACATGACCGTCCGCCAGCTCCAGAAACTGTCGGGTTTGCCCGATTTGGTCGCGGTACCGGAAACCTCGCCCAGCCCGGCGAGGGCACGCTGGAAGGCATGGCTGTGCAGATTGGCCATGCCGGGCAGGGCGACCCCGGGAACAAACGATATTCCGGCACTTTCGGCATCGGTTTCAAGGCTATGGATAAACCCATCGTCAGTAACCCCGATAGTGACGTTTTCGGCCCATCCACCGGGCAACAGGGCTTTTTCAAAATGAAGCGTGGTCATGGCAGTCCGCGATAAATATAATAAAGATATAGCTATGGTATACTTATGATCGGTGAACGCAACATGACTGATGAGACTATCGATGTTTTGATCCTTGGTGCCAGACTGGCGACCATGGACGGCTCTGTGGATGATGAACTGGGCAGGATAGAAGATGGCGCACTGGCCATAAGCGATGGCAAGATTGTCTGGCTCGGACCGGCAACTGAGTTGCCCGCCGGGTTTCGCGCATCGGCGGCTCAGGTTCTGGACGCCGGGCAAGCCTGGATCACACCGGGGCTGGTGGATTGCCACACCCATGTTATCCATGGCGGCAACCGGGCCAATGAATTTGCCCTGCGGCTGGAAGGTGCCAGCTACGGTGACATTGCACGGTCCGGGGGCGGTATCATATCGACCGTGGCTGCGACCCGGGCGGCCAGCGAGGAAGATTTGCTGGCCCAATCATTACCCCGCATTGACGCACTCATAGCCGACGGGGTGACAACCCTTGAAATCAAGTCGGGATACGGTCTCGATACCCAGGCCGAATGGTGTATGTTGCGCGCCGCACGCCGGGTGGCTGATTTACGCCCCGTACAAATCAGGACCACCTTTCTGGCCGCCCATGCCATACCGCCCGAATATAGCGATGATGGCGATGGTTATATTGACCTGATCTGCGATACCATGCTGCCCGGTGCGGCGGAACTGGGGCTGTGTGACGCGGTGGACGGATTTTGCGAGACCATTGCCTTTTCGCCCGACCAAATTCGCCGGGTGTTTGACTGCGCACGCACACTTGGATTGCCGGTCAAGTTGCACGCCGAACAACTGTCTGACATGAAAGGTGCGGTGCTGGCCGCCGAGTTTGGTGCCTTGTCGGTGGATCATCTGGAATATATCGCCCAAGACGGTATTGATGCCATGGCGAAATCTGGCAGCGTTGCGGTGATCCTGCCCGGGGCGTTTTATTATTTGCGTGAAACCCGCAAACCACCGATCGAGGATTTGTTGCGGGCCGGTGTACCCATGGCTGTTGCCACGGACGCCAACCCGGGCAGCTCGCCGATATACTCCCTGCTGACGGCCATGAATATGGCGTGTGTGCTGTTTGGCATGACACCGGCGCAGGCTCTGGCAGGGGCCACGCGTTATGGGGCCTTGGCACTGGGCTTGAGCGATCGTGGGGTGTTGCGTGTTGGCCTGCGGGCCGATCTGGCCTGCTGGAACGTGGACGACCCGACAGATCTGGCGTACGGGTTGAACATGCGGCCTTTGAAATGGTCCATGCTGGGCGGCAAGATGAGGGAGCTGTAAATGAGCGAGCCAGTCTTTAAATTCATGCCCGGTGAGCAACCGGTGCTGATCAGTTGCCCCCACGTGGGCACATACGTGCCGCAGGACATCGCCGAGCGGTTCACCGCGGCCGGTGCCGTGCTGGGCGATACGGACTGGCATGTGGACTGGTTATATGGCGAGGTCGCGGCAAGTCTGGGGCTGTCGCTGCTCAGTGCTACCCATTCGCGATATGTGATCGATTTGAACCGCAGCCCTGATGGTACGGGCCTTTATGCCAAGGCCGATAATACGGAATTATGCCCGACCACGACCTTCGATTTCGCCCCGATTTATCAAGGCGACGTACCACTAGACGATGAAATCCTGCGCCGCACCGAAAATTACTGGCAACCCTATCATGATAAATTGCGCACCACGCTGGATGACATGGTGGCCCGCTTTGGTGTTGCGGTGTTGATCGATGCCCATTCCATTGGCTCGCAGGTTCCGCGTTTTTTTGATGGCACGTTGCCGCATTTCAATCTGGGCACCGCCGATGGCCTAAGTGCCGATGACGGCCTGACGCAGCGGGTGTTTGCGGTGCTCGACGGCCATGACGACTATAGCGCGGTATTGAATGGGCGGTTTAAAGGCGGTCATATCACCCGCCATTACGGCCAGCCGGACAAGGCTGTTCACGCCTTGCAACTGGAAAAAACCCAGTCGTGTTATATGGATGAAGCCCCGCCCTTTGCCTTTCGGGCCGAGCGCGCCGAAATCATCCAGCCGATTATCGCGCAGATGCTGGAAACTGCACTGGAATGGGCCGTGTCACGAGGCAGAGGTTGACGTCTGTTCGTCATGATCATCTTCATCTTCGTCATCATCGGTTTCAAGTTCGTAGATAGCTTGCGAGCTTTTTGTGGCCGGCACAAAGGTGCTGCGTTCCAGGTCCGCGGTGACCGGTCGGATGAAAATCCGGATCAGCACGAAGATTGCCAGCACACTGAACAGTACCGACATAATCAGGAACAGATACCCTGCGTCCCGTGATTGCATGAGCTGGGCGATGCCAAAGGGACCCAGAGCCGCCCCTACACCATAGACCAGCAAAAGCCCGCCGGATGTTTCGACCAGTTTTTCCTGGGGTGCAAAATCGTTGGCATGGGCCAGAATTAAACCATAGAGCGGGAACATGAACCCACCATGCAGGGCGGCCATGAGAAAGGATTCCATGCCCGAATGGCTGGGAATGAAGGCCAGCGATAACCCTGTACCGATGGTGCCGATACAACACCCGGCAATCATGATGCGCCGGTCTACATGATCGGAAACCCAGCCGATGGGCCATTGCAGGATGGTGCCCCCCAGCATGAAGGCACTCATGAAATAGGTGATCTCGGCGACCGAAAACCCCCGTTGCTGGGCGAATACCGGGCCCAGTGACCAGAACGACCCCTCGGCAATGCCAAATACAAGACAACCCATGAAACCCACGGGCGACAGCTTGTAGAGCGCCTTGATATCGAGTTTGGCCGTGGGCGGCGGGGTCGGTTCCGAAATAGCCGACAGGGAAACCGGAGCCAGGGAAATGCATATGAGAATGGCACACACGATAAACAGGGTTCCCGCCGCCGGGTCGGCCAGATTGAGCATCAACTGTCCGCCAATGGTGACCACATTGCCGATGATAATATAGAGCGATAAAATCTTGCCGCGGGTTTTGTTGGTGGACTGGTCGTTGAGCCAGCTTTCAATGGTCATATACAAAATAGCAAAACAAATACCCGAAAAGCCACGGGTGGCGACCCAGGCGGGTGGAACCGGTATGAGTTGGAATATGAGGGTGGCCACGGCTGTAAGGGCGGCGAAACCGGCGAAAACCCGGATATGGCCGACTTTCAGGATCAGTTTCGGTCCGATCAGACAGCCAATGGCAAACCCGGCATAATAGGCCCCGCCCATGCCGCCGATCCAGGAGGTGGAAAACCCCTCGATGTCACCACGCACTGGCAGCAAGGTAACCAGCAAACCCTGACCCAGCATGAGAATGGCTGTGCCAAATAGCAAAATTGTGATGTTGTTGCGAACGTTTGTCATAAAACGTCAGTCTCCGGCCTGATTATGTGGCATGATGGAAAAAAACAGAATATACTATGTGGAATATACTCATGAGTTTATTGGTTTTAATATTTTTCTACTAATGCGCGTACCATCATTTTATGAAATATATTTTCTTAATCGTTTTATCCGGGTTGGTGTATATCTCGCAGGCTGCTGCTGATGTTACCGGACCGGTTTGTGTCATAAACGGAGATTTGATCTCGGTGAATGGTACGCGATTTGGCGCGGAATGCAAAGATGGTACCACGGTTCGGTTGCACGGCATCGACGCCCCGGAGCTGGACCAGCTGTGCCGCCGTTCAGACGGTGCCATATTCAAGTGTGGCCTGTATGCGGCATCGTTTTTGCTGGAACGGGTACGCGACCAGATCGTGGTGTGCCATGGCAACAGCCGTTATGTTGATGGCAACTGGCTGATGCGCTGTTATATCGATGATGAGAACATCAATGCCTACATGGTCCAGCAAGGCTGGGCGTTGTCCTATGAGATGTTATCACGGCGTTATCAGGATGAAGAGGCCATCGCCATGGAGCAAAACAAGGGTATCTGGAATTTCGAATTCACTGACCCGTGGGATTGGCGCAAGGGCAAGAGATTGCCCGGCATGGAACAATAACAGTTGATATTATAGTGCGCTTTTCTGGATGAACCGACGGGTGTTCAGGGCCGATACAACGAGCGTGCCCAGAGTGATACCGATCCAGATACCCATGACCCCCCATTCCAGCACGAACCCCAGCACGATGCAGGTAGACAGGCCGATAACCCAGTAACCGATAAATGAGAAGATCATGGGCACACGGGTATCTTTCATGCCCCGCAACGGCCCGGATGTGAGGATCACCAACCCGTCGAAAATTTGATAAATCGCGGCTATGATCAACAATCCGGCTGCCAGCTCTACGACCGGGGTGTTGGTGGCAAGGGAAGTGTCCAGGCATGCCATGGTCAGCGGGGTGCGGGCAACCGCGATAAACAGACAGATGACAAATACCAGCCCCATGCCGAAAATAACCGAGGTCCAGCCGGAGCGGTGCACACCCGGGCGGTCTTCCGCCCCGACCGAAAGGGCAACCCGAATTGCCGCAGCCTGGGATATGGCCAGTGGCACCATGAAGATGATCACCACGATCTGTTGCGCTATGGCGTGGGCGGCCAGCGGGATGGTGCCCAGTGTACCAATCATCAAGGTTGCTACACTGAAAAACCCGGTGGCTGCAAGGATGGTTATTCCGACCGGTGCGCCGATTCTGACAATTTCAAAAAACAGCGGCCAATCAGAAAGCCAGAACCGCCGGAACAGCTCATATTCACGGTAAACCCGGTGACGCATGATATAAATCAGCAGGCTGATGCACATGTACCAGCTGATCACGGAACTGGTAATACCCGCCCCGATCAGTTCCAGACGCGGAAAACCGAAATTTCCGAACATCAGGGCATAATTGCCGATGATGTTAAGGAGCACACCGACCAGCGAAATAATCAGAATTGGCGCAATATCGGAATGGGCAACCAAAAACCCGCGCATGGTGATAAACATCAATCCGGCCAGAAATCCCCACATATTAGCCTTCAGGTACCCCCCAGCAAGGCCGGCCTTGACGGGTTCCTGGCCCAGCAATAACAATATGGGTTCGCCGTACCATAACAAAAAAGACAGGGGTATTGTTGCACAGATGGCGACCCAGAAACCCTGGCGCAAACTGTGGCGTAAGCGTTTGTTATCATTGGCACCAATGGCCTGGGCGACCAGTGTGGCGACGGCCTGGATAACGCCCATGGCAAGCAGAAAAATCGGCAGATGGTACTGCATGCCCAGCGCCCCGGCCGCCAGTTGTTGTTTACCCAACCAGCCCATCATCAACACATCGGTGGTGCTCAGGGAGATGACAGCCAGTTGGGTGGCGATCATGGGAATGCAGAGCTTGCCAAGAATGTGCACTTCTTCATGCCAGTGACTGGCTGTTCGACGTACTTGTTGTGTTTCTGCAGCATCTTTCATTACTGATAAGTGCCTGATTTTCGGGCTAAAGCAAACTCAATAATGAGCGTTTGTTTTTGCAATTGGCGGCGATGGGTGTATGTAAGGGGCCCACAAGGAAATCATAATCATGTCACACACCGAAATTACCCGGCTGAAAGGCCATGCAAAACGCCCCCGCGCGGAGTTATTGATGCCTGCCGGGTCCCTGTCCAAGCTAAAAACCGCCATCCTGTATGGTGCGGATGCGGTCTATGCCGGCACGCCTGATTTGTCTTTGCGCACCCAGTCATCGTTCAGCCTGGATGAATTGCTG
Organism: Alphaproteobacteria bacterium; assembly: GCA_024279135.1. Taxonomy (GTDB): domain Bacteria; phylum Pseudomonadota; class Alphaproteobacteria; order Rhodospirillales; family Casp-alpha2; genus JABJOR01. The sequence continues at coordinate 171,842 of JAJRRU010000008.1, read as the reverse complement.
GACGGGGTTCGGTTTGTTCATTCTCGCGGCAAGCGCATATACCTGACGCTGAACCTGTTTACCCATAACAAAGACGTGGAAAAACTGCCCGAATTTGTGGAGACCGTGCGCAAGGTACACCCCGACGGGGTGATCGTATCGGACCCGGGGGTCTTTCATTATTTACGTGAACACGCCCCGGAAATCGAGCTGCATGTCTCGACCCAGGCCAATGCCTGTTCCTGGCTGACGGTGGAAAGCTGGCGTAAACAAGGTGCCAGCTTGTGCGTTCTGGCCCGTGAAGTGAGTTTTGCCGAACTGGTGGAAATCCGTGAAAAATGCCCTGATATCAAACTCGAAGCCTTCGTTCACGGGGCCATGTGCATGACCTATTCGGGGCGGTGTCTGTTATCGAACTTCCTCGCCGAACGGGGCGCAAACCAGGGCAATTGTGCCCAGAGCTGTCGCTGGAATTATAAAGTACTTGCCCGCCGCAAGGATGGTTCCGAAGTTGAGATTACCCCCGATAACAAGGACGATTTCGATTTCTATCTGGAAGAACAGTTTCGCCCCGATGATCTCATGAAAATCGAGGAAGATGAGCGCGGCTCCTATATCATGAATGCCAAGGATTTGTGTTTGATGCCCAAGCTGGATGAATATCTCGGTCTGGGTATTGATTCTCTCAAGATCGAAGGTCGAAACAAGAGCGAATATTACGCCGCGATTACGGCGCGGGCATATCGTCAGGCCATGGACGACTGGTATGACGACCCCGCGAGCTGGACGCCTGAACCGTACCTGCAGGAGCTTTATACCCTGCAAAGCCGGGGCTACAGTCTGGGTTTTCATGAGGGACGATTGAGCAATATTGCCCACAACTATGACCGCACAGAAACCGTCGGCGGCTGGTTATATGGCGGCATGATCACCGGATGGGATGGCGACGATATGATCTTTATGGTGCGCAATCCCTTGCGCGCCGGGACTGTTCTGGAATTCCTGCCGCCTGGCAGTATAGATATAATCCGCCTGCGTCTCTATGAATTTACTAATGCGGAGACCGGCGAGATCACCGACAAGGTCTCACCGGGACAAGACCGCCAGATCAGGATACCGGCGGCTGATTTCCACCTTGAAGACCTGTCTGTCTTGAAACAAATTTTACCGCCGCAAAGTGTGGCACGGATCGAAGCCAAGCTCAGCGAAGATCGTCAGAATTTATTGCGCAGTAACCTGATATCCCTCGATATGGAACGGGGGTTGCGCGACAGTGACGAGCAACGTCCGACCCTGAAGGGCAGGGCACATGTGGGAAAGGCACCGACCCTGGGTCTGGAAAGTTGCTGTGGGCTGGGCTGTAATGGCTGTGTGATGTTCTGGCACGACGACAAATACGCCGAGGCCCGCAAAAAACTGGCCGCGCGAAAAATTGGCGAAAAGTTGTAACCCGGAACCGCTCTAGCTGTGGGATTTTGCACTTTTGATGAAACTGTCCACGTCTTCGCTCTTGGTGTTAAAGGCGGTGACCAGTCGGATTAATGTGCCCTGCGGATCGCCCCAGCGATAGAACTGAAAGCCATCGGCTTCCAAGCCGTCCACAACACGGGCGGGCAGGGTGACAAACATTTCGTTGGCCTCGACCGGGTTCAGAAATTCCACCCCGGTAATGCTCCGCAGGCCGTCCCATAGCCGGGTCGCCATGGCGTTGGCGTGGCGTGCATTATCCAGCCATAGTTCATTGTTCAGGTAGGCATGGAACTGGGCAGAAATAAACCGCATTTTGGACAGCAAATGTCCGGCACGCTTGCGGCGAAAGGTAAACCCATCGGCCAGGTCACGGTTAAAAAACACGACGGCTTCGGCGGCCAGACAGCCATTTTTTGAGGCACCGAACGACAATACTTCCACACCGGCCTTCCAGGTCATGTCCGCCGGGCTGCATCCCAGGGAAGTCAACCCGTTGGCGAAGCGTGCGCCGTCCATGTGCACATGCAAACCCAGTTCACGGGCTGTGTTGCATATGTCAGAAATTTCATCGAGCTTATACACGGTTCCGGCCTCTGTGGCCTGGGTGATGCTGAGCCCGCTGGGCTGGACCTGGTGCACGGTTTTTTCGATACCGTCCCAACCGGCCTGCAAACCGCTGGCGGTAATCTTGCCCTGTTTATCATCCAGATGGATGAGTTTGGCCCCGCCGCTGAAGAATTCCGGGGCGCCGCATTCATCGACCTCGATGTGGGCATCCTTGTGACAGAATATGCCACCCCATGGTGGGGTCATGACCGACAGGGACAGCGCGTTGGCCGCCGTCCCGGTGGCGACCAGAAAAACCTCGGCGTCACACTCGAATATGTCACAGATATGCTTGTGCACGGACAGGGTCAGTGGATCGTTGCCATAGGGCATGGCCAGGTCTTCGTTAGCCTTGAGTAGGGATTCCATAATCGCGGGCGAGGCACCGGCGGCATTATCAGAACAGAAATTCATGGACAGTCTCCTGAAGGGTTTTGCAGGCAGATTTCCAGAGGGTCAAAACCACTGGCATCGGGTTTAGGGCTGTAAGCGAGGGTTTCCACAGAACGGTCTTGGTTGACGGCGGTGATCAGCCAAACCAGATCCGGCTCATAGATCATGGTATTATCTGTCTCCGATGGTACAGCCGGGTGGTCGGGGTGTGAATGGTAATGGCCGATTATGCGCTGGTCGGTGTTTTCCAGTTCGCGCATGAGATCAAACCGCAACTTGGGGTCAACCTCGAAACGGTCTCGCTGGTGATCTTGGGACATGTTGAGGCTGGCGGCTACACGAGTTAACTGCAGGGTTTCACCAACCTGACCGGTTCCAGCCAGTAACCCGCAACATTCGTTGGGATAGTCGGCCAGTGCCGCATCGTTGATCTGTTTCAGGTGGTCGGATGACATGATAATCATTTATAAAGCGATACCGTTCCCAGGGTTTCGCCTGTGCCTAAATCCAGTATCAATATCTTCGCACATTGGGCGATGGTGTCGGGGCCAAGTTCGATGATCAGGCGTTGATCATCGACTATTATGTTTTGTTTTTTACACTCTTTTGCTACATCAAGATTAATATGGCCCATAACATCGCTCAAGCCGGCCTGTTGGGGTTGGGGGGTGGGTTTACTTTTCACGGCGAAACCGTATACCAGCAAAATCATGCCGAGAACGATCAGGATGCCCATGCCGATGTTAAGAGCTTTAAGATACTGCATGGTCTATGATGCCTCCGTGTGTAGAAAAAATTTGATGTAAGGATATCAACGTGACGTGTTCCCAAGAAACACGTAATGCTCGAGACCAATCGAGTACAGCTTTAAGGGTTTGTGTGCCAGTAGACAAGGCCGGGATGCGCGTCGATCGGTTTTTAACCGAAAGTATCAGCGATCAGGTCGCGGGACTGTCGCGCAGCAGGATTCAAAGCCTGATTACCGGCGGTCATTTACAGCGCGGTGATGAAACCGTTTGTGAGTCCAAGACCAAGGTTCGCGCCGGTGATACCTTTACCCTGAACCTGCCACCACCGGAACCGGCCGAACCCGAACCACAGGATATCCCGCTCGAAATTGTCCATGAAGACGATGATTTGCTGATCATTAATAAACCGGCCGGGCTTGTGGTGCATCCCGCGCCGGGTAATCCGGACGGGACCCTTGTCAATGCTGTGCTGGCCCATTGCGGCCCCTCCCTCAGCGGGATCGGCGGCGTTGCCCGGCCTGGCATTGTGCATCGCCTGGATAAAGATACCAGTGGTTTGATGGTGGTCGCCAAGAATGCCCATGCCCATACCTTTCTGTCGGAACAGTTTGCCTGTCATTCGGTGAAACGCGCTTACCGGGCACTGGTCTGGGGGGTGCCTGAATCCCTGCACGGCACCGTACAGGGTAATATTGGGCGCAGCCCCTATAACCGGAAAAAAATGGCTGTGGTCGTGCGTGGTGGCAAACATGCCGTTACCCACTACACGGTGCTGAAAGCTTTTGGTATGACGGCATCGTTAATCGAATGTCGTCTGGAAACCGGTCGGACGCACCAGATACGGGTCCATATGGCGAACATAAACCATCCTGTTATGGGCGATCCCCTGTATGGCAGTAATGATCGGCATATGCGCCGTGTTGGCGAAGATGTGAAGCATATTCTGGTGCGTTACAAGGCTCAGGCATTACATGCCGTTCAACTTGGTTTTAAGCATCCTTCCACCCATAAGGATGTATTCTTTGAAACAGGTAAATCTAAATATATCAATGAATTAATGGTAAGTTTAGAAAATAACTAAAATTTACTATACATGACTAATCTACTATGGTACTACTCGTTTAGTCCATAAGCACCCATGTGCAATCCAGTGTTATCGGGCGCGGGTGCCAGCAAAATATCTGGACAGACACAGACTAGTGAGGAGAAATACCATGGGCTTTATCTATTCATCGTCAAACTTGTCCCCGGAACAAAATATTTCTCGATATTTAAATCGCATTCGAACATATCCCATGCTTGAAGCTACCCAAGAGCGTGAACTTGCTATCCGTTGGTTAGAAAACGGTGATCATGATGCCATGCACCAAATGGTTAATTCGCACCTGCGACTGGTGGCCAAGATTGCCATGGGTTATCGGGGCTATGGGTTACCTGTCGGTGAATTAATCTCGGAAGGCAATATTGGCATGATGCAGGCCGTCAACAAGTTTGATCCCTATCGTGGTTTTCGTCTTTCTACCTATGCCATGTGGTGGATCAGGGCGGCTATCCAGGAATACATCCTGCATTCCTGGTCCATGGTGAAAATTGGCACAACCGCGGCCCAGAAGAAATTATTTTTCAACCTGCGTAAGATAAAAGCAGAATTGAGGGCTTTCGAGGAAGGTGATTTACCCCCCGATCAGGTTGACCTGATTGCCCGCCGGTTGAAGGTTTCTCATGTCGAGGTTACATCCATGAACCGCCGTTTAACAAAACCGGATCAATCCCTGAATGCGCCCTTACGACTGGATGGTGATGGTGACGGTGAATGGCAGGACTGGCTGGTTGGTGACGAGGAAAGCCAGGAAACCATACTTGGCAATTCGGAAGAGTTGCATAATCGCCGCGATATGCTGCACTCGGCAATGGCCAAGCTGAATGAACGTGAGCGCAATATCGTTTCGGAGCGCCGATTGAGAGATAAACCGGTGACCTTGCAACAACTGAGTAAATATTATGGCATATCACGTGAGCGTGTCCGCCAGATTGAAGCGAAAGCTTTTGAGAAAATTCAAAAATCCGTGCGAAATATTGTTATACAGCGCAGTATAAATTGATCATACAGTATCTTGTAAAATAACAAAATGGCGGGAAATTCCCGCCATTTTGCATTGTGTCTTATGGTGCTGAGCGCTCAGGAAGACCGACGCCACCAACCGCGACGGGCGGGCTTGGCCTTAGCCTTAGCCTCGGTATCTTTGGTGGTAACATCTTTCGCCGGTTTATCACTATCATTTGGGCTTGTATCGTCACCCACCATAACAACCGTTGTTCTAGCCGCGGCGGGGTTGATAACAACGTTAGTATCATCCTCTGGTGCAGGGGCCTGTTCGGGTTGAGGTGCTGGCGTTGACGGTTTCGGTTTACTCTTCGAAGCTGTTTCAGTTATTTCAGCTACCTCAGCAGGTTCAGCCTTTTCATCGGACGGATTGGTGATGAGTATCTCATCGCCGGTTGTCCGGGAGCGCTGGCGCGAGCGTGCCCGCTTGCGCGGTTTGGCTTTTGCCGTGTCGCTGGTGGACGTTTCATCGCCAGATTGTTCTGCCGATTTGATGTCTGGGGTGCTCTGGGCAGAAGTGTCCGGCGAGGTTGCCGGGGTTGCCGGGCCGGTATCATCACCACCGGATTTGTCTTCTGAGCCATCAATTGCGACGATCTCAATTGTCTCTGATTCGGGGGTCTCGTTTGGTTAGCGAGTCCGGCGACGTCCGCCACGGCGACCGCGACGGCGTTTTTTCGGGGTTTCATCGTCACCACCACTGTCGGCATCCTGGGTATTTCTTTCGGCGCTTTGGGATTGTTCAGATACATCTGAAGCCACCTCTTCGGCGTTGACGACTGTGTTTTCGCCAGCCTCCACATTGGAGCCCCGACGTTTTCTGTTGCGCCGGCGGCGTTTCTTGCGGGGTTTGTCGGTATCATCCACGACAGCGGCGCGAACGGCACGATCCGGGCCGATATTCTTGTCATCAGCCCGTTCAGATACATCCGGTTTCAAGGTCGTGCGTTCGATCTTGTGGTTGGGTGGTATCAGGCTGTCATCGCTGAAAAACTGGACCTGGAAGCCATAACGAGTTTCGATAATTTCCAGGGCGTTACGTTTCTGGTTCAGGATATAGAGCGCTATATCTGTACCCACATGCACGGTAATTATCGCTGCGCGGGCCCGCACACCTTCTTCTTCGATGGCACGTATAACACTGAGAGCCGCTGATTCTGTAGAACGCATGGCCCCGGTTCCCAGACAATGGGGGCAGGGCTCCGTGCTGGTTTCGATCAGGCTAGGGCGCAGACGCTGGCGTGACATTTCCAGCAAGCCGAAGTGACTGATACGGCCGATCTGGATGCGAGCCCGATCATTGCGCATGGATTCTTTAACCAACCGTTCAACCTTGGCCTGATTGCGGTGATTCTCCATATCGATAAAATCGATGACGACCAATCCGGCAAGATCACGCAGGCGTAACTGGCGGGCGATTTCTTCGGCGGCTTCCAGGTTGGTTTGCACGGCGGTATCTTCGATACTGCGCTCGCGGGTTGCCCGCCCGGAGTTCACATCGATGGCAACCAGCGCCTCGGTCTGGCCGATCACAATGTAACCACCCGATCTCAATTGCACGATGGGCTCGTGCATGGCGTCAAGCTGACCTTCGACCTGATAGCGGTGGAACAGTGGTATGGAGGCCTCTTTATAGGGCTGAACCCGTTTGGCATGGCTCGGGATCAATAATTTCATAAAGTCCTTGGCCGTGCGATAGCCCTCGTTGCCTTCTATGATAACTTCTTCGATGTCCTTCGTGTAAAGATCACGAATGGCTCGTTTGATAAGATTGCCTTCTTCATAAACCATGGTCGGGGCGATGGATTCCAGCGTGGTTTCGCGGACTTGATTCCACAGCCGCGTCAGATAGTCGTAATCGCGTTTTATCTCTGCCTTGGTGCGTTTGGAACCAGCGGTCCGTACGATGACGGCCACGCCTTCGGGAATTTTCAACTCACCCAGGATGCTTTTCAGGCGTCGTCGATCCGATACGTTGGCGATTTTGCGGGATATACCGCCGCCGCGTGCCGTGTTTGGCATTAAAACACAATACCGTCCGGGCAGGGAAATATAGGTCGTCAGGGCCGCACCCTTGTTGCCGCGTTCCTCCTTGACGATCTGTATCAATAAGATCTGATTACGCTTGATGACTTCCTGAATTTTATAGTGGCGACGTGGTTTTGTGGCCCGGCGGGTTTCCATCTCGTCTGACTCGTCGCCGCCGATTTCTTCAATGTCGGCATTTTCAGATACCTCACCATCGGTTTCACCGTCAAAATCATCGCTCTCGCTGTCGGTGTTTTCCGCACGTTCTTCAGCAATCAGCGCCTCACGGTCGGCGATGGGGATCTGGTAATAATCTGGATGAATTTCGCTGAAAGAAAGAAAACCATGCCGGTTGCCGCCGAAATCAACAAAGGCGGCCTGTAACGAGGGCTCGACCCTCATGACTTTGGCTAGGTAAATATTGCTTTTTAACTGTTTTCTTGATTCAACCTCTACATCGAAATCTTCAAGTTTGTTTTCTGTGACGATCACAACACGCGTCTCTTCGGCGTGTGTGCAATCGATTAACATTCTTTTTGTTGGCATAAATATTAGAACTCCGGTTATCGCCTGGCGATTGTGCTGAATGTATCAACAAGGTGTTGCCAGACGATGATATGTGGGAAATGCAGGGGATGCGCATAGCTGTATCGTCATCTGACAGGGGCAAATTGAATTGCATTCCTGCCATGTCCGAAATCTGTTCGCGCAGTAGTTCAACCGGCATTATGATAAACCTCTAGTGAAAAACCCTATGTCAATAATTGCAGACCGCTTGTTCATTAATAAATTTAATTTCAAGGTGTCTGTGTATGGTGTCAATATATAGTGTTTGTTTATGACACGGGTCTCGACAATCCTGTAAAACTATACAGGGCCGTCTAAATTCGAGTATGAGTGCATCAGTACACCGGGTTCATCAGGCACGCAGGCGTGCAAACAATGACCAGATGACTCACGTCACTATGCAGTTACCATAACCACTGTTATAAGGTTCCACAATGGGTTATTCACATGTTATGGAATTTTATGATTTAATTTTGTAAATTATTAAGCATATAAGGTGCATTTTATACTTGGCGTACAGGTTGTTCACTGACGCTTTTAAATTTACATACGTACGACATTTTGAGGCTTAAAGGTTGTGACGGGTATATTCAGTTCAGGTACCAGACACATAACGATGGTGGCATTGCTGATTGTCGCCAGTATCGTGCTGATGCCACGCCCGGGCCTGGCGGCAGAGGTTGTCATATCGGATATCCGTGTCGGCCAGCATGTTGACAAAACCCGTTTTGTGCTGGAAATCAGTAAAAGCATCGGGGTCCGTATTTTCATGCTGGAATCGCCCTATCGGGTGGTGTTCGATATGCCCGAAGTGGGTTGGCGCTTACCGGCCCGTCCTTTGCCGGGGCAAACCGGGTTGTTTAAAACCATGCGGTATGGCCTCTATCAACCGGGCCAGTCGCGTGTGGTGGTGGAAACCACCGGGCCGATCGCCATCAAGGCGGCATATTTCCTGCCCCGTTCAAACGATGGTATATACCGGTTTGTGCTGGATATGCAGCCCGTGGCTGTCGGATCGTACAAAACGTCATTGAATCAACTGATTACAGTTACGCCTGACGGCGGTGGATATAGCATAGGTTCGCAGCCCCGCCAGAAAAAAGCCAAGGTTGTTACACCGGTCAAACTGGCTAAACCGCCCCGGATCAACAGCGCAAAGCGGGTGATCGCCATTGATCCCGGTCATGGTGGAGCCGACCCCGGTACCATTGGCAAGTCTGGTGCCTATGAAAAACACATTACCCTGGCGGTTGCGCGCACCATCAAGGACGTGCTTGAGGCATCGGGGCGCTACAAGGTTATCCTGACCCGTAAACGGGATGTTTATATTCGCCTGCGAGACCGGGTCAGTCGGGCCCGTAAAGGGGACGCGGATTTGTTTGTATCGGTCCATGCCGATGCCATCAAGGACCATAATATTCGCGGTGCGTCTGTTTACACCTTGTCTGAAACGGCCTCTGATAAGGAAGCGGCCATGCTGGCGGAGAAAGAAAACAAGGCCGATCTGATCGGTGGCATGGATTTAAGCGGGGAAACACCGGAGATTACAAATATTCTGATTGATCTGGCGCAACGCGAATCCATGAATAAATCGGTGCAATTTGCGGCCAACCTGGTCAGTAATCTGAGAATCGTGACCAAAGTGTTGCGCAAGACCCATCGATTCGCTGGTTTTGCCGTGCTCAAGGCCCCGGATATTCCCTCGGTCCTGGTGGAATTAGGGTTTTTGTCCAATTCCAAGGATGAAAAAAATCTGCGTTCTGCAGCATTCCGTAGCAAGGTTGCACGGGCCATGTTACAGACAGTCGATCAGTATTTTAGCACCGCCCAACAGGCCAGTACTCCGAATTAATCAATTTGCTTTTTTCGTCTCACCGGGCGGCCCTGGCACAGTGCTGCACGGATCGCCCGTTTTTTGCCACAATAGCCCGTTATGACGCTGACAGTCGGTTTGACGTGAGCTTGTAATATCATCAGAGTGTATCCTCAAATGTTCAGGTTTTTTCTCACAATTCTTGTTTTGCTGGTATTCGTCGCCATTGGCACGGCGGGTGGGGGGCTGTATGCATTTTATTACTTCGGTAAATCCTTACCCGATTATACCCAGCTTGGTGATTACGACCCCCCGGTGATGACCCGCATTCACGCCGGTGATGGCCAGTTGCTGGCTGAATACGCTGTTCAGAAACGGGTGTTTGTCCCCCTCAAGGCCATGCCTGGCAAGATTATTCAGGCTTTTGTTGCCGCCGAAGATCAGAATTTCTTTGAGCACATCGGGATTGATTTTCTCGGTATCGCCAGAGCCGTTGTCATCAATATCCGAAATGCCGGGTCCGGGCGACGGCTGGTCGGGGCATCCACCATTACCCAGCAGGTCGCCAAGAACTTTCTGCTGACCAACGAAGTGTCATGGGAACGCAAGGTCAAGGAAGCTATTCTGGCTCTGCGTATTGAACGGGTGCTGTCAAAAGAACGAATCCTGGAACTTTACCTGAACGAAATATATCTCGGGTTTCAGGCTTATGGAGTCGCAGCGGCATCGCTGAATTATTTCAATAAATCCCTCAATGAACTGACCATTGCCGAGGCCGCATTTCTGGCGGCTCTGCCCAAGGCACCCAATAACTATAATCCACTGACCCGCCATAAGGCCGCTCTGATCCGCCGTAACTGGGCCATCGGGCGTATGCGTGAAGAGGAATTTATCAGCGTCATTCAGGCCGATCAGGCCATGGCAGAACCTCTGGTCGTGCGTGAGCGAGAGAAAACCGCCTACGTTACGGCGAAGTATTTTACCGAAGAGGTGCGCCGCGAACTTATGGAGCTGTATGGCGAAACCAAGCTCTATGGCGGGGGATTGTCGGTTCGCTCGACCCTTGACCCCAGACTCCAGGAGATTGCCGATAAGGTGTTGCGCAAAGGCCTTGAGCGATATGATTTACGTCATGGCTGGCGCGGCCCCCTGGGCACCACACCCGAGGGCGAGGATTTGCTCGATGCCATTATTAAGTTCATCCCGCCAAAAGGCATGGAAGGCCGCCAGGCAGCATTGGTCCTGAGCACCGATGATGCGGACGCCGAACTGATATTTGCATCGGGTCTGAGCGGGCGCATTCCCCTGGCCGAAATGAAATGGGCCCGGGCCTGGGCTAAAGGCGAAAAACGCGGACCCAGTGTGAAAGCCCCCGGCGATGTCCTGAGCACGGGTGATATTGTCGCGGTTCTTCCGGTTAGCCATGAAACCGACAAGGATGGCAACCCCACAGAGCCTTATCCACCGGATACCTACAAGCTGAGCCAGTTACCGGAAGTCGATGGCGGGCTGATTGCCATGGACCCCCATACGGGCCGGGTGCTGGCCATGTCGGGGGGCTATTCATACGAACGCAGTGTCTATAACCGGGCGACACAGGCCAAAAGGCAACCCGGTTCGGCTTTCAAGCCCTTTGTCTATCTGGCCGCCCTGGAGTCGGGTTATACCCCGGCTACATCAATCCTGGATGCGCCGTTTGTGATCGATCAGGGACCGGGCCTGCCGAAATGGCGTCCGGCGAACTATGCCAAGAAATTTTATGGCCCCAGCACCATGCGGCTGGGAATCGAGAAATCGCGTAATCTGATGACCGTGCGGCTGGCCCAGGCCGTGGGTATGGATAAGATCGCCGAGTTTGCCAACCGCTTCGGTATCGTGGAGAAGCTGCCCACTGTGTTGTCCATGGCACTGGGTGCCGGTGAGACGACCCTGCTGAAAATCACCACGGCCTACGCCATGCTGGTCAACGGTGGACGCCGCATCGAACCGACTCTCATCGACCGTATTCAGGATCGCAACGGCCTGACGGTATTCCGTCATGATCTTCGTGAATGCCCCGCTTGTGAGGCCTCGTTCTGGACCGGACAATCGGTCCCGGAAATTCCCGATAACCGGGAGATCGTTGCCGATCCCGGCAGCGCCTATCAAATTGTCTCCATGCTGGAAGGCGTGGTTCAGCGTGGCACCGGGCGTCGGATTAAAGCCCTGGGAAAACCTTTTGGCGGTAAAACCGGGACCACCAACAATCAGGTCGATACGTGGTTTATCGGTTTTGCCCCTGATCTGGCGGTCGGTGTCTATGTGGCCTTCGACAAACCGCGCGGGCTGGGTACGCGAGAAACCGGCTCGTCGGTCTCAGCACCCATATTCAAGGACTTTATGTCCCAGGCGTTTGCCGATAAACCCGGTATTCCATTTCGTATTCCATCGGGCATACGACTGGTCCGTATCAATGGTTCGACCGGTGCGCCCGCCCAGCCGGGTGACAAAAATATCATCCTTGAGGCCTTCAAGCCCGGCAATGTGCCGACAGGCCAGTCGAGCCTTCTGACGGGTGATGGTTTCACGCCGGGTTTTACCGGCGGCAATCAGGGCTCAGATGGCACCATTCCATCAACCGGAACCGGAGGATTGTATTAATGGCTGTTATACGGCTGAGCTTTCATATCAGCAATGAAACCATGAGCGGACGCAGCGAGCAGGATGTCTGGCAGGATATCGACGACGAGGTTCGTGATATTGATGCTGATTTTATCGCCCCGCTTGGTAACGAGCGGTGTGTGGCGACCAAACACAATACCCGCTCGGTTTTTAAGCGTATCAGCCGTTGCTTGCGGTCCTGTGATAGCGTGTGGGCCAGCGGGCTGGCCCAATGGCCACAGTTCACAAAGATTTCACCGGACCATCTGGCGTGGCTTAAAACCAGGCTGCGCTGAAATTCAGACGGTTGCACAAGGTGCCTTGCCCTGATAGACAGCAGGACATGATTTTTTATGCCTGAGCGAGGATGTTATGCGAGCTGAGACAGAGTCCCAAACAAAAGATATCCAACAGTCGATTGAGCTGTTGAGGAGGCATCTTTGACTACGACAATGCCCTGCGTCGTCTCGAAGAACTAAATTCTATCGCCGAAGACCCCGCCTTGTGGGATAACCCGGACAAGGCCCAGTCCATTATGCGCGAACGCACCCAGCTTGAGGCCGGGCTTGAGGAAATCGATTGTTTTATGTCGAGCCTTTCCGACAATGTTGAACTGATCGAAATGGCCGAGATGGAAGGCGAGGACGAGGTTGTTTCCGATGCCGAGAAAGCCATTGAAAGCCTGCATAAAGTAACCGCCAAGGCCGAGCTGAAGACCTTGTTATCGGGTGAAGCCGATGGCAATGACTGTTTCCTGGAAGTCCATGCCGGAGCCGGTGGAACCGAGGCCCAGGACTGGGCGGAAATCCTGCTGCGGATGTATGCCCGGTGGGCCGATGCCCACGGCCATAAGGTCGAATGGATCGAGGAAAGCCCCGGCGAAGAAGCCGGCATCAAATCAGCCACTCTTAAAATTACCGGCCACAACGCCTATGGCTGGTTAAAGACCGAAAGCGGGGTGCACCGGCTGGTTCGCATTTCGCCCTATGATTCCAATGCGCGGCGCCATACCAGTTTTGCCTCGGCCTGGGTTTTCCCGGTGATAGACGATACCATCGACATCGAGATCGAGGAAAAGGACCTGCGCATCGATACCTACCGGGCATCGGGTGCCGGTGGTCAGCACGTCAACCGGACCGACAGTGCGGTGCGTATCACCCATGGCCCGTCGGGCATCGTGGTCCAGTGCCAGAACGACCGCTCGCAACACAAAAACCGGGCGACCGCCATGGGCATGTTGAAGGCCCGGCTGTACGAGCAGGAACTGCAGCGTCGCGAGGATGTCGCCCACGCCGAACATGATGCCAAAAGTGAAATAGGCTGGGGCCACCAGATCAGGTCATATGTGCTGCAACCCTATCAGATGGTCAAGGACCTGCGCACCAACGTGGAGACCTCCAACACCTCGGCGGTGCTCGATGGCGATATTGACGATTTTCTGGCCGCCGCGCTGGCCCAGCGGGTTAAAGGCTCCGACGAAGCCGAAACCTAGGGTCAGGCCCCTAGAGCTTAGATTTCAGTAATTTCAATTTCGGTGCAATTTCGGTGACAGTTTACTTTTTAGCCTTTGGACCTCTTTTCTGCGGTCTGAAATTGCGTCCGGTAATTCGTTCTATCTTGTCCACCCACCCGGAATGTGCAATAGGCCGTCCGATGGTTTCGGCATTTCTCAGCGTCTTGTTCAATTCTTCGCTTTCATCACTTTCGAGCATGGCTGCGAAATCGGGACAGCGATCAAGAACAGGCGCGGCCTTAATCAATTCACTGTCCTTCCCCGATAAATGCGCACCTACACTCGACCAGGGCCAATCGGCTGCACGCTCTACAATTTTGGCTCGAACAGGGTTCATGGACACATAACGCACGGCATTCATCAGATGTTCTTCATCCATAGCGACCGAACCGAAGCGTCCTTGCCAAAGATGCCCCGTCCACTCGTTACGAGAATTAATCCTGCCTGTATAACGTCGATGAACGTCTCCCAAAGTCGCACGGAGCCCATCTTCATGGCTAGGAACCAGAATAAGATGAACATGGTTGGGCATCAGACAATACGCCCAGATCTCGGTTTCGGCCTTACGGGCGGAGTCAGTCAACAGGCTTAGGTAGGCGCGGTAATCATTATCTTCAAAAAAGACAGTTTCACGCCTGTTCCCCCGCTGGGTAACATGATGGGGAATGTTGGGAATAACGATTCGTGCGATGAGGGACATGTATTCTTATACAAAATTTATGCAATTATTAAACTGTCGCCTTAATACATCTTCGCCTTAATATATCTTAATATATCGTGTGCTCAGTATGGTATAGTTGATCCTGAACTTACAATTTAGAGAGCGGATCAACCACAACTACAAAGCCGTTCTCATCGGTGATTTCCTGAAAAATCATAAAATAGTTGCGGAGCTTGGGTACCCACCATTTTGCAGGTTTCTGAATCAAATGGGCGTTTTGGCCATTGGGTAGATATTTAATGGCCGGCCCGGTGTGGATCGTAAACAAACCCACACCCACGATAATCCGCTGCAAATCCTCTAGCACGGATTCAAGATATTCCGGCTCAACATGTTCAAGCACATCAATACAACAAACCAGATCGGCTGGCTGTGGCTCGCCATACTCTGGAAAAACTGGATCGTAGGGGTAGTACTGGAAATCTGACCACCCAAGCCTGTTTAGTTCATGCTTGAGAACACATTTCCCTGCACCATAATCAGATATACTTTTGGCACCATGATCCTTGCCAAATTGCATGACCATAGGGGCATGGTCCCGTGAAGCTGTGCCATATTCCGGAATTTGATGAAGCAGCTTCTGTTGCTCAAGATAGTTATCAGAAATTGTAGAAACTTTTCCAAGCCCCCTGCGCATCATGTAAAATTGATCAAGTATTCAAATCTATTCTCGTGATCTTCCATACTGGAGTACAGTACATCTAAGGTCTATTCAAGCCTTTGGACCTCTTGTTTACGGTCTGAGATTGCGTCCGGTAATTCGTTCTATCTTGTCCATCCACCCGGAATGACCTATAGGCCGTCCGATGGTTTCGGCCTTAGGGGCGGAGTCAGTCAACAGACTTAAGTAGGCGTGGTAATTATTATCATATAAAAAAGACAGTTTCACGCCTGTTTCCCCGCTGGGTAACATGATGAGGAATGTTGGGAATAACGATTCGTGCGATGCGGGGCATGTTTTATTATATAAAATTTATGCTATTAAGTAAACTGTCACCGAAACCACCGAAACTCCGAAGTTCGAAATTGAAGCCGAAACCTGTGGTCAGGACCCTAGAGCCTGATTACCGGATAACGAACGAGCGGAACAAAATATAATGGACCGAGGCCGGTTTGATGGTGGCATTGACAATTTGCACAAGATTGTCTCGCAGTTTGTCTGAGCCCTCCTTGCCGCTCAGGTCTTCCTTGGTCTGGCTGCGTAGATATTGTTGGATGCGATCAATGATTTTGGGTTGACGTTTGGTCAGAATATCCTCGAATTCCTCGTCTATCTGAATGGTCAGGGATAGTTTCAACAAGGAGCCGACACACTCGCCAGTCTTCAGATCGGCAACAAATTCAGGCTGATCAATGTAGATCGGTACACCCAGTTCCAATACAACAGGTGCGTCACTGTCCTCTTCGGCGTGTTCGATGCCCAGCAGGGAATCCATAACACCCATGGCGAACAAACCTCCGCCGAGGGTTATCAGCAAAACGACGGACCCGGCGATGATGATCATTTTCTTGCTGAACCGCTTGGGTTTGGTCTCGCCAATTTCCCCCGACTGGTCATCTATGTCCTCCGGGGTTTCGGTATCTTCAGCCTCTTTGTCGTCTGCCATGTAGTCCTCCGAATAACGCTGGTAGCAGTGTTTTATCGTATAACACCGATCTATAACAGGTGTTATTCGTCGTCAGTTCTGGGCTCGCCAATAATTTTGTTAAACAGTTCAGACACTTTGCGGGCCGTATTACTTATCAGGGTTTCAATTTCATGGAGATTTCGCGCTCCACCCAGACGGATCAGTCTTGTCTCTAGGGCCAGGGGCATGGAGCGTGTATCGCTTGGCGGTGTATCCGAAGTCAGGCTTAGATGCAGACGGCTTTGCAGGGCCTGCCAAAGATCAAGGGCGCGCAGCAGCACCATGAGATCATCATTGCTCAGGTAGCCATGCTGATTAAGATTTTTCATGGCCCGCCAGGTGTTGGGTGACAATAGGTCCGGCGTTTCGTGCAAGTGACGTAACAACAGGTACTGGGTGATAAATTCCACATCCACCAACCCGCCCCGAAGGTGTTTGATGGACCATAATTGTTCCGTGTGGTGTTCGCGATCAATGCGCTGGCGCATACTGGCCACATCTTTGAGCAGGACTGTCTGATCAGATTTGTTGCTCAGCAACATGCTCACGGTTTGCTTGACGTGCAGGCGGAACTGTTCGTTTCCGGTAATCGTGCGAGCCCTGGTCAGGGCCATGCGTTCCCAGGTCCAGGCATTTTCCTCGTGGTACAGGATGAAGGCCTCCAGCGAGCAGGCGATGGGGCCGGAGTTGCCCGACGGTCGCAGACGCATATCAACTTCGTATAACGAACCCTCGGCCGTGGGGGCGGTCAGGGCGTTAATAAATCGCTGACCCAGACGGGCAAAATACTGCACCGGGCCGAGCGGCTTCGGACCATCGGAGCTAACCTCATCGTGCTGCGTCTGATAAATGAAAACCAGGTCCAGATCAGATGTGGGGGTCATCTCATGACCACCGAGTTTGCCCAAGGCTATGGTGCAGAACTGTGAATCGGGAATACGGCCATGGATTTGGGCAAATTCATGCTCGACCACATTGAGCATACCGCCCAGTACGGCTTCGGCAACGTGGCTCAGGGCTCTTGCCGCCTTGGGTGGGCTGAGTTTGCCCAGCATGTTTTGCAGGCCGATCTGGAATTTACGCTCATTCGTCCAGCGCCGCGACAGATCAAGGGCAACCTCGAAGTGTTCGGCAGTTTTTAATGTATCGCTGAAATGGTTGTATTGATCGCTGAGGGGAAGCGGCGGATCGAGAAAGTCTGACACAAGAACACCGTCAAAAAGCGATGGTCGGCGGCTGAGCATCTCGGCAAGTCGTGGCGCTTCACCCATGATGCTGGCCAACAGTCCAAGCAACTGGGGGTTTGAATGCAGCATGGAAAAAAGCTGTACCCCGGCGGGTAAACCGGCCAGGAATTCGTCGAACTTGAGGAATGTGGCATTGGGGTCTGCAGTCTTCGCCAATGCCTTCAACAGGCCCGGTGTCAGTTCGGTCAGCATTTCACGTGCTCTGGTGGAACGCATGGCCCGGTAGCGTCCATGATGCCAGCCACGGATAGCAGTATCGACGGTCTCGGGTGGCTGAAAACCCAGTTTTGCAATTGTCTCGAGGGTGTCGGGGTCGCTGTCGCTGCCGGTAAATACCAGGTTGCCGGAAATACTGCCTTCCGCACTCAAAGCCGGGGCTTCTTCGAACAGATCGGCGTAGTGGTCTTCGACGCAACGCAGATGGCCCAACAGGTCGGCGGCGAAATCATCGCGCCCGGAAAATCCCATGAAGATGCCGAGACTGGCCATGTCGTCGGTCTGCTGGGGAAGGGTCTGGGTTTGCTCGTCATTGAGCATTTGCAGGCGGTGTTCACAGCGCCGCAGGAAGATATACGATGACGTCATCTGATCGGCGGTGGCGCGGTCCACGTGGCCCAATCCGACCAACTCGTTGAGGGCACCAATGGTTGATGATGTGCGTAACGGTGTTTGCCGACCACCCCAGATCAGTTGCTGGGTCTGCACGAAGAACTCGATTTCCCGGATGCCGCCGCGCCCCAGCTTGATGTTGTGGCCTTCCATGGCGATTTTCCGACCGCCCCGGTGGGTGTTGATCTGGCGTTTAATGGAATGAATATCGCGGATGGCGGCAAAATCAAGGTTCTTGCGCCAGATGAAAGGGGTTAACCATTTCAGGAATGCCGAACCGGCGTCAATGTCACCAGCCACGGCCCTGGCCTTGATCATGGCCGCACGCTCCCAGTTCTGTCCCTGGCTTTCATAATAAACCTCGGCGGCTGGTAGTGACACCGCCAGCGGTGTCGCCCCCGGGTCGGGGCGCAAGCGCAGGTCCGTTCGGAATACATAACCCGCAGGAGTTCTTTCTTCGATGATACGGACCAGCTCGCGGGTCATGCGAACACAGTATTTTTGTAACAATGTGGGATCATCAAGCATGAACTTGTCAGGATCAAACAGCACGATCAGATCGATATCACTGGAATAATTAAGCTCATAGGCCCCCAGCTTGCCCATGCCCAGGACGATAAATCCCGAATCTTTTGCCGGATCGTCGGGGTATTTTAACTTTATGAAGCCTTTTTGCGCCGCATGGTGCAAAATAAATGATACGGTCGCATGTAAGGCGGCATCGGCAAATTGCGATAACGAAAGGGTAATTTTCTGTAATGTCCAGATGTTTGCCATATCAGCGGCCGCGATGGCCAGGGCGATGCGTTGTTTGCCCCGGCGCAATTGTAACATTAAATCTGATTGGCTTTGTTCAGTAATATCAATGCACTGTATGTCATTTATGATCGTATTGACGGTTTCGGTCGGGCCGTTTTGGATTAATTCAAGGACAAAACCAGGATCGGCATGGCAAATTCGTGTCAAATACGGGCTATTGCCATAAATAGCCGATAAAAAGCATTTAACGGCTTGATTATCCGTTAAAGTCTCGACCGATTCGGAAATTTGATTATGATCGTATTCGGACGCATAGTCACACCACCGGGAAAATCCAAGTTCGAGCATTTCCTTGTTTGCCGGGGAAGGAAAGTCAGCATTTTGAAATTCAGAGTTCATTCGAGGCACGTGATCAATCTCCGGTTCCCTGCAAAGTGCTTGATGCGGTATGACGGGTCAAGACATGGCGTGATGTGGTGCCTTGATAATGGAGAATAAGAGTTGATTATCCGGCTATCCAAGGGATTTGTTAACCTGCTGGGCGGGCTTGCCGCCGGGCTTGTGATGGCCACCCTTGTCCTGGCCTGGGTGCTGTCACGCGGACCGGTTTCGCTGAGTTATATAACACCGCAAGTCAGCCAATATCTGGCCGATGCCTTTCCCCAGGTTCAGGTAGACTTCGATAATACATTTTTAAGCTGGGAAGGCTGGAAAACCGCGGTTGAATTGCGGGTCATCAATCTTCGTATTGCCTCCCGGCGGGACGAGATCGTCGCGACCATCCCACAGGCATCGGTGGTACTTAGCCCGAAAGCCATGCTGCGCGGGGTGTTTGCACCGGCGTCTCTGGAGCTGTTCGATCCCACCTTGCGTCTGGCGCACCCGACCGATGGCCAGGTCAATCTGGACTTTGCCGGGATAGGTGCCCTGTTAAGCGGCCGGTTGGAACCCTTACTGGACCAGGTTTCGGAAATGCCATCGCCGACAACGCCTTTGAGTTACCTTAAAATGCTGAGTGTTACCAATGGCGACGTGATTATCGCCGATACAATCAGCGATCAATTCTGGCTGACGCCGGATGTTCAAATCGTCCTGCGTAAAGATGGCGAGCGGGTCAATGCGGAGGCATCGTTTCTGGTCCATACGGATGGTTTGATTGATGGCCCATTGGCCGATGTGTCGATTGTGGCCGGGTTCGACAGACAGACAAGCCGGATCGATGCGGGAATTTCATTTGATAAAATCCGGCCCGCGGATTTTGGCCAGTTTGTCGAGGAACTGGGGTTTTTGCAATATTTTGATATTCCCGTACAAGGCACCGTTACCCTGGCCGCCGCCGTGGATGGCACCCTGGAAAGTATCGGTTTCAACCTGACCGGCGAGACCGGTGAGATTACCCTGCCCAACCCTCTGACAGGCTCATTAAAGACCAGAAATTTTGTCCTGAATGGATATTATGACGCCCAGAAAGACCGCCTGGAAATTGAGGAATTAAACGCTCAATTGGCCGATCATCAGAAAATCACGTTACTTACACCGGTGTCGCACGCTTATCCCATATCGGAAATTACATTTTCCGGGGCCTATTTGGGTTCCCGAGATACAATTGACATCAAGCAGATGACCGTGAACCTTGGTGGATTGGCCAGCCAGTTGGAGGGTAAAATCAGCGACGTATCCAGCTTGGCAAAACTGGCGCTCAGCATCGAAATTCCAAAATTTAAGGTATCAGATATCTCTGTATTTTGGCCCAAGGCCGTGGCTTCGGACGCTTATAACTGGGTTACGTCCAGTTTTCTGGCAGGCAACGCCCAGAATTTGCTCACCGATATAGAGGCTGTGATCACGAGAAAAGGAGACCTGAAGGTATTGCGGATCGACGGTGCTTTCGAGATTAAAGATGCCACCATAAGCTATCTGGATTCCATGCCACCCATAACTGACATCAGCGGTGAAGCGGTTTTTAATCCCGATAAATTTGATTTTCAAATTGCCAGCGGTCGTACAAATGGCCTGGATATTAAATCCGGGTCCGTCACGATGATGGATTTATCCAGTAATATTGAGCGGGCGGAAGTTCGCATGATGGTTGCCGGTCCGGCTCGCAAGGCCATGGAACTGATTGACCGTGAGCCTATGTTACTTGCCTCTGAAATGGGCATAAACCCGCAGGAAACCGGTGGCACAGTTAACGGTGAACTGGTGTTTGATTTCCTGCTCAGCAAGACCATGGAATGGAACAATGTGACCTTGCGGGCCACTGCTTCGGTAAAAGATATCAATGTTCCTGATGGATTATTCGGGCTTGATGTCAGTGCAGGCACGCTGGATTTGACCATTGATAACAATGGCATGGATATCGTGGGACAGTTAAATCTGAACCAGTTCCCGACTACCATTTCGTGGCACCAGAATTTTCATAAGGACGCCGCGTATTTCAACCGGTATGACCTGACTATGCATTTGACGGGCATTCAGAGTTTTGCGGATCTGGGCATTGATATACAACCGTTTCCCGCTGACATGATTTCAGGAGATATCCCGCTTGTCCTTACCCTAACACAGGGTTTTGATGAGAATATCAAGCTGGAGGCCAAAGCTAGCCTAGATGGATTGTCTGTTTCCCTTCCGGTCATCAATTGGCATAAACCCGTCGGTGTTTCCGGTCAGGCACAAGCCGTAATTTATATTGAAAAAGGGAAAATTACCGAGATTCCCGAATTTCTCCTGACCACCGATAAACTGGAAATTGCAGGTTCTGCTCATTATGCCGAGGCCTGGGAAAAAAATGCCGGATTGCTGGATCGTATCGTACTTGACCGTGTTATCCATGGGCGAACCAGATTATCGGGTATTCTGGTGCCTGGTAAATCCGGCATCTGGGATGCTGATTTTACCGGAGAATCGCTGGATTTAGCCCCTGTCTGGGAAGATCTGGTTTACAGCGATATGTTGAATACGGGTGAAAGTGTTCTGGAAAATATCAGCGTATCGACCCAATTTGATCGGGTATGGCTGTCCCGTGGCCGGTTTCTGGATGCCATGACGGGGGCGTTTGTGCGGGCCGATGGGGTCTGGCGAACGGTCTATATTACGTCAAACCTCGACGATAATGCACCCTTGACCATTACCATGGCGCCCTCGAAGAAACAAAACAGGCGTATATTAACGGCATGGACGTCCGATGCTGGTGCCTTCCTGCGGACCTTCAATATATACGATACCATGATCGGTGGAGAGCTTTCCCTGACCGGGCATTTTGATGATGACGATGAAAAGAGCCCTTTGTACGGCTTTTTTAATGTGGAGAATTATCGGGTTATTGAAGCTCCGGCTTTGGCGCGACTGGTCAGTATCATGTCCCTGACCGGTATCGTTGATGCCTTGCAGGGTGATGGTCTGGCTTTTTCGAAACTGCGTATACCGTTCCGATATGGTGAGGGCATCCTTGAGTTGCGCGAAGCCGTGGCGACCGGCGCGTCTCTGGGCTTCACTGCGGCAGGCAAAGTCTATACCCAGTCCAATGCTGTCGATATATCAGGCACGATGATCCCGGTTTACGCGGTCAACAGCCTGCTTGGTAATATTCCTCTTATTGGCGGAATGTTCAGTGGCGGTGAAACTGGCGGCGGAGTTTTTGCCGCCGATTATTATGTTTCCGGGTCGACAGATGATCCTAAAGTCTCGGTCAATCCGTTGAGCATACTGGCGCCTGGGTTCCTGCGAAATATTTTTGGTGTTTTTGAATCCGGCACATCACCCGAAGGCGAGCAAACAGAAAATCCACTGGCAGAATCACCGACAGAACCACCGACAGAGCCACCGGCAAAAATACTGCAAAGAGCCCCGCGTGATAATTAGAGCGCTTCCGGGTCAGAATGATTTATAATAACCCGGAAATGCTCTAACGGGTCTTAGTCGACAACAATGATCAGAGCGTGACGTTTTTTACCGGCGGAAAGTTTGATCTTGCCGTCGTCACCCAGATCATCCGATGAAATGGGCTGTGTTTCATTCTCAATTTTGACGTCGTTTATCCTGGCACCGCCACCCTTGATCAGTCGGCGCGCGTCTCCGTTGGAGGTAGCCAGCCCGGCTTGACGTAATAATTCATAGGCTGCAATGCCCCCATCGAGTGTATTTCTGGCAATATCGATTGTGGGCAACTTATCACCGGAAGCTCCTTCCTCGAAGGTCTTGCGGGCGGTTTCTTCGGCTTGGCGGGCAGCGTCGCGTCCGTGGCACATGGCGGTAGCCTCGGTGGCCAGCATTTTTTTGGCCTGATTGATGGCAACACCGTCGAGATTTTCCAGCGCCGTGATTTCCTCTTCCGGTAATTCGGTGAACAGGCGCAAAAAACGGCCAACGTCTGCATCTTCGGTATTGCGCCAGTATTGCCAATAGTCATAGGCCGACAGCATATCATCATTGAGCCAGATTGCTCCGTCGGCGCTCTTGCCCATTTTGGCGCCCGAGGATGTCTGTAACAAAGGTGTGGTCAAGCCATTGACCGATTTGCCATCGACCCGGCGGGTCAATTCCACACCGTTGATGATGTTACCCCACTGGTCAGAACCGCCCATCTGTAATGAACAGTCGAAACGCCGGTTCAGTTCCAGGAAGTCATAGGCCTGAAAGATCATGTAGTTGAATTCCAGAAACGACATGGGCTGTTCACGTTCCAGGCGCAGTTTCACACTATCGAAGCTCAACATTCTGTTGACGGAGAAGTGTTTGCCGTAATCGCGCAGGAACCCGATGTACTCCAGTTTTTCAAGCCAGTCCGCATTATTGACCATCACGGCCCCGGTTGGCCCGTCATTGAAATCGAGAAATTTCTCAAAAACTTGTTTTATACCGTTCATATTGGCGGCAATATCATCTTCACTGAGTATTTTTCGTGAAGCGTCCTTGCCGGTGGGGTCGCCAATTTTAGTGGTCCCACCACCCATCAGCACAATGGGTTTGTGGCCGGTTTTCTGGAGCCAGCGCAACAGCATGATGGGCAACAGGCTGCCAGCATGAAGGCTGGGGGCGGTACAGTCAAAACCAATGTAGGCGGTAATGATCGTGCTGCTGGCTTGCTCGTCGAGTACTTTTAGGTCTGTGCACTGGTGCAGAAACCCGCGTTGTTCAATGGTTTTGATAAAATCTGATTTGTACTGTGTCATGTGACGTCTGTCTGGCTTTATAAAGTGTTTATAATGGACGTTTAAGATATCGCGGCCTGTTGTGCAATCCCCGCAAACCGGCAGATTTATTTTGAAAGGTAATATTGTGCTCACCAACAATACATTCAGAGCCATTGGACTGATGAGCGGAACCTCCATGGATGGTGTGGACGCCGCCCTGATTGAAACCGATGGTGAGACAATTTCGCACTTTGGACCGACTGCATTTGTGCCCTATAACAGCGGCTTTGTCGATTGCCTGCGTACCTTGTTGTGCCCTGAACCGGAGAAAAAATCACATTATCATCACATCATCGGCGAACTGACAGCATTGCACGGCGATGTTGTGGATGTTTTGCTGGGCGATCATGCCATTGCACCGGAAAGCATCCATGTGATCGGGTTTCACGGCCAGACCGTATATCATGCACCGGCAGATAAACTGACGATCCAGCTCGGTGATGCCCGCGCACTTGCCGAGCGTATGCGGATAAAAGTTGTCAGCGACTTTCGCCAGGATGATGTATCGGCTGGCGGCCAGGGTGCGCCGCTGGCACCGCTTTATCACCGGGCTTTGGCCCGAAATCTGGATAAACCGCTGGCGGTGATCAATGTCGGCGGGGTCGCAAACGTGACCCTGTTGGGGCAGGCAGAGGATGACATTCTGGCCTTTGATACGGGGCCGGGCAATGCCCTGGTCGATGACTGGGTCTATCAGATGACCGGCCAGCCTTATGATGATCTGGGTGAACTGGCCCTGGCCGGATGCGTTGACAGGGGCGCTCTGGCGCAATTGATGGACCATGAATATTTCGATCTCGCGCCACCCAAATCCCTCGACCGCAATGACTTTGATCCCTCACCGGTTGCCGGGCTGTCGTTGGAAGACGGTGCGGCAACCCTGGTGGCCTTTAGTGCGCAGACCATTGCACAGGGCTGTAGCCTTGCTGGCCATAATCCTGCCCGCTGGCTGGTTTGTGGTGGTGGGCGTCATAACCGCGCACTGATGGCGGCTCTGGAAAAAAATGCGCAGGTCGGTGTTGAACCGGTCGAGGCCGTTGGCTGGCAGGGTGACGCGCTGGAGGCGCAGGCCTTTGCCTTCCTGGCTGTCAGGGTGCTTCAGGGCCTGGTGACCAGCCTGCCGTCCACCACGGGCGTTGGCAACCCTGTATGTGGTGGCAGCATTTACCCGCTCAAGGGATACTGAAGGATACGTTGTTGACTGTTTTCCCGATGACACCGATCAGCACCGGGACCATGCTCTGGCCCAGGATCTTGTCGGTGGTCGTGTTTACCTTGTCGGCACTGGCCCAGCCTTCCCACAGACGCCTGCCATTGGTCGCGTCCTCGATGATGATGTTGATCTGATGCTGACTTGGGGTAACGTTGATTGAACGGGGGGTGTTGCCTTTGTTCAGCAGGCCGCCTGTATCACTGTTGAATAAATTTAATTTAAACTCTGTATCATCATTGTTTGATGTGCCTTGATCGGTTCTGAATTCCACGATATGGGACCGGCCATTTTTCGACCAGTTACCAATTTCATCGTGAAGTTCGATGGTCATGATTAAATGACCTTCGTCGGCCAGGATGTAGCCGTTTTGTTTAAGGGCTGATTTAAACTTGCCCAGGATAACCACGTTTTGTTCGGTGTCATCAAGGGTTTGCACCGATATTGAAGCCCCTGCTGGAAAGGGCAAATAGCTCACGGCATTGACAATACCATTACTGGCCGCATGGCTGGAAATGCCCGTAAATAAAACTAATCCAGCAACGATTACAGATACTATTAGATGCTTCAACGGCTCGCCTTTCAAAAATCCCCCCCACAGTGCAAAGCAATCATAGTCTCTGTAGAGAGTCAACCTGCACCCTGAAGGTGGTGGGGGCTATACAAGATACTCGTCAAACTGAGTCATCCTCTATAAGGTGTCGAATGTGTGTGGTCTGAGGAAAGGTGAGAAACACTTGCAACAACAATCACTATTACTGGCTGATATAGAACTGCTTTCAGATTTAAAGGATTTTGATCTCGAAGATCTTGCCCGAAAGTGCAACTGGAAACACTTTGGTGCCAATGAACAGATCATTGACCGACAAAGTGAAACGCACGATATCTATTTTGTCGTTGAGGGCCGGGTAAGAATTGCCAATTTTTCCCTGTCCGGGCGTGAGATTACCCTGGATGATCTCTCCAAAGGCGCTCATTTCGGTGAATTGGCTGCCATTGACGGCAGCCCGCGTTCGGCCACGGTTATTGCCCTGTCCGATTGTCATCTGGCAAGTTTGTCGCCGGGGTATTTTGAGGAATTGTGTAAAACCCATCCCGATATAGCATTTCGGGTCATGCGCTCGCTTACCACCATTATAAGGTCCGCCACCGAACGGATTATGGACCTGAGCACCCTGGCGGCCAATAACAGGGTACAGGCCGAGTTGTTGCGCGAAGCCAAACTGAATATGACGGCAGATAACCGGGCCGAAATTTCACCGATTCCCATTCACAGTGCGGTTGCCAGCCGGGTCAGCACAACCCGCGAGACCGTTGCCAGGGTCATGAGCGATCTGGCTCGCAAGGGAATTGTTGAAAGAGCCAAGGACACCATGATCGTATTGGATATGACCCGATTGGAGGATATGGTTATCGAGGTTCGGGGCGATTAATTTTATTGGTATATACTGAAAGCTAAGGTTATTTGCCAGAAAAATTGTGTTATCCTTTTGTGACAATAGTTATATAATTTCCTTTAATATGTGAGCAATATGTGCGTTGATTATACATATATTGCCGTTTGGTTGCTTTTGAAAAAATATTTGGAAAAAATAATGAGTCATAAAATCCTGATTGTCGAAGACAACGAATTGAATATGAAGCTATTCAATGATTTGTTGCAAGCTCATGGCTACGATACAATTCAGACAATGGATGGGTTGGACGTCATGAAATTGGCACGGGAACATAAACCCGATCTGATTTTGATGGATATTCAATTACCCGAGATTTCCGGCCTGGAAGTGACCAAGATATTGAAGGCCGATGATGAATTAAAGTCGATTCCGGTCATTGCGGTTACGGCGTTTGCCATGAAAGGCGACGAGGAGAAAATCAGGGAAGGGGGCTGTGAAGGATATGTTTCCAAGCCGATCTCTGTGCCGACCTTTCTTGAAACAATCAAGTCATTCCTGAATTGATCCGTATCTTAGTTTTTAAACTTCTCAGTTTTTAAATACAGACCCATGTATAATAAAACATCCGCCGGTCATTATTACCGGCGGATGTTTGTTGATGCATAATACCTGGATGTTTAATACACGGTGTGTCCGTATCCGGATTGAGCCATGTTAAACAGAGGTGTTCTGGTTATTTGATTTTTGCTTCCTTGAACAGCACGTGTTTGCGGACCACCGGGTCATATTTCCGAAATTCAAATTTTTCGGTTGAGTTGCGGGGGTTTTTTTTCGTTACGTAGAAAAAACCGGTACCGGCTGTGCTAACAAGCCTGATCTGAATGGTGTTGCTTTTGGCCATCGTTATTTGTCCATTATCGAAAAAAGTTGTGAATATTTATTCAGGCGGCGAACCATACAGCGAACGAACAAAGTGTCAAGAGAAGGATTGTGCGAAGCCCTTATGGCTGGACTTCAACGGTCGCCGTGGTCATATCCAGCGCACGGTAATACAAGACACTGTTTTCAATCAAAAGGCGAGCCAGATTGAGGTCCTTGTTTCCTTTATGCCGCTCGGGCGGACAATATTCGCGTAATTCGGTGCGTCCAGGCAGGTCATCCAGGGTGACCCGGTGCCACAGGCTGAGGGTGTCGCGTTTATTGGTTTGCCGTTCCAGTGTTTCGAGCAATTCAGGGCTGGTTGTTTCACTGATACCGCTGGTACAGATCGCCGGGTAAACGCCCAGTCTATGCAGTGCGTAACCGGACGGTGTTATAAACCGGGACCATGTAAGAATAAGTTCTCCGCTGTTGGGCAGGCGAATGACGGTTTGCACGGTGCCTTTGCCGTAGGAGACCGTACCCATGACAACGGCGCGTTCGCTGTCTTGCAGGGCGGCTGCGACGATCTCGGAGGCCGATGCCGAGCCACCATCGATAAGCACCACCACCGGCAGACCCCGTGCGGCGTCCTCACCACCGGCTTCATAGTGTTGCAGGCTATCGATGTGACGACCCCGGGTATCGAGAATATTGCCCTGGGTGAGGAAAATATCGGCCATCTGGACGGATTGTTTCAGCAATCCACCAGGATTCCCGCGCAGATCAAGGATGATGCCTTTTGCAGAATCGGGGTCTTTCCCGAAGGCCGATTTCAGTTCCTTGATAATGCTGTTGACCGTGCCATGGTTAAAACTTTTAACCTTCAGGTGTAAAATTCCCTTGCGCAGGCTGGCGGTGACGGTTTTCGGGATAATATGCGTACGTTCGATCTCCAGGTCTTTGATGCCTGTGGTAAAATTATTGATGGTTAACTTGACTGTGCTGCCCACCGGGCCGCGCAATAAGGGGATAATCTCAGAAGCCCTGAGACCGCTAAGCACGGTGCCTTCAATGGACAATATCTCATCGCTGGTTTGTAGTCCGGCTTTTCGGGCCGGGCTGTCATCGTGAATTTTGGTGATGATAATTTTTTTGTTGCGGATTCTCATTAAAATACCGATACCGCCATACCCATCGCGTTTGGCCCGGTCCTTGTCGGCATCGTCGTGGCCAACATAACGCGAGAACTTATCCAGTGTGAGCAGTGCCCCGTCGAAGATAATCTCATATAGGTCTTCTTCGGACGCCGCCATTAATCGCGATGAATATTTTCGGCTCTCTGCTGTCACAAGGGCGGCGGTGTAGGCCCAGGCAGCGGTATCATCCGGGTCGGGGACCGGAAATGTGGCAACGGGCTGGCGGGCACGCTGAAGCTGTACCTGATTGGATGTCTGGACTACGGAAATGCTTGCATCCAGGGACGACAGTCTCTTCAGCCCGGCCATGACAAATCTGTCGGCACTGATTGTCTTGATATATTTATCGGCAATATTTTTAAATCCGTAGGCAAAGATTTCTTCCGCATCACCACGCGGGAATGTGTCTGTGTTGATTGCATTGCGATCCGGCATGCCCGAACACGCCACCAGAAGCAGCAGAATGCCGATTGCCAGAAAGGAACGCAATTGATGGATAAGACGAATCCTCTGTTGGTTGTGTGCCGCCCGGGCGATCAATAACCCGGCTATCTTTGGCGAGTTCTAACGCTGCCTCTAAAATACGCCTGAATTAACTGTAATGTCCATTCAAACCACAGGGATGTTAAGGATTCGTTGAGCCACGTTTTGTTGGACCGCGCGATTTGAATT
Organism: Alphaproteobacteria bacterium; assembly: GCA_024279135.1. GTDB lineage: Bacteria > Pseudomonadota > Alphaproteobacteria > Rhodospirillales > Casp-alpha2 > JABJOR01. The sequence goes on along the minus strand of JAJRRU010000008.1, from coordinate 142,488 downwards.
TCTTGCCCGGTTTCTTCCTGTGTTTCTTTTGCGACCGTTTTGGAACGCCACGTCTGGTGAGTTTCGGTTTCGGGCCTGAAATAATACCGGCCTCGTCATCATCTTCACTGAGGCGCAGCACCATGCCGCCGGTCAGGGGAATGGCCTCAATCAGGATAACACCCACCGTTTGCCCCAGTACGAAGGTTTTATTATGTCGCCGACCACGCAGGCAGTGTTGCGCCTCATCATGAATATAATAATCATGGGGCAACGTGCTGATGGGCAGTAACCCTTCGGCACCGGTGTCAGAAAGTTTGATGAATAGCCCAAACCGGGTTACGCCGTTTATCCGGCCTGTAAATTCCTCGCCCACATGCTCGGCCATATAACCGGCCACCAGCCGGTCATTGGCATCACGTTCGGCGATGGCGGCACGGCGTTCACAGCGCGACAGGTGGGTTCCATTCTCGGCAAAATCATGCTCGATAGTATCCAGCCCGCCCTTGCTTAATGTTTTGCCCAGGGTCTTGTTTTTTGTCATGCCGGAAATCAGCGCACGGTGCACCAGCAAGTCAGAATAACGTCGGATGGGTGATGTAAAATGGCTGTACTTATGCAGGTTCAGGCCAAAATGTCCGATATTATCGGGGCTGTATTCGGCCTGGGACTGGCTGCGCAGAATGATCGTATTAACGATTTCCTGGTTCGGTGTGCCCACGGCCCTGGCCAGTATGGAATTGAATTGCTGGGCCCGGATCACCTGCCCTTTGGGCAGCTTCATGGACAGGCTGTCGAGAAACTCCCTCAAGGCCTGCATTTTCTCCGCACTGGGCTGGTCGTGAATACGGTACATGCAGGGCTGGTGGAATTTCTCCAGGGTCTCGGCGGCGGCCACGTTGGCCGCGATCATGAATTCCTCGATCAGCCGGTGGGAATCATACCGTTCGCGAACGGTGATGGATGAAATGGTGCCGTCTTCGGCCATGATAATCTGGCGTTCGGGCAAATCCAGCTCCAGCGCACCTCGTTTGTTGCGCGCCCTGGACAGGGCTTTGTAAGCCCCGTAGAGGGGTGCCAGCACAGGTTCGCAAAGCAATTCGGTAGCCTCGTCGGGCTCCCCGTCACGGGCTTTCTGGGCCTGTTCATAGGTCAGGCGTGCGTGAGAGCGGATCATGGCCCGGCTGAAACGGTGGTTCTTGATGCTGCCATCGGTGTGCAGCCACAGGTGTACAACCATGCACGGGCGGTCTTCGTTGGCGACCAGCGAACACCAGCCGTTGGACAGGGCCTCGGGCAACATGGGAACCACCTGGTCGGGGAAATAAACCGAATTACCCCGCTGGTAGGCATCAACATCGAGAGCACTGCCGGGGCGGACGTACCAGGCCACATCGGCGATGGCGACGATCACATGCCAGCCACCCTTGTTGGCCGGGTCCGGATCAGGTTCGGCCCACACCGCGTCATCGAAATCCCGCGCATCGGCACCGTCAATAGTGATCAGGGGGACGTTGCGCAAATCCTCGCGACCCGCCATGGGGGCGGCTTTGGCCGTCTCGGCAATGTGCAGGGCTTCGGGCGAGAATTCGGTTGGAATACTGTGTTCGTGTATGGCGATCAGACTGGCGACCCGGGTGCTGTCACTGGCGGCCAGGGTTTCTATTACCCGGCCCTGTTTTATGCCCAGCCGTTTGCCGGGCAAGACCTCGGCGCGCACCAGATCACCGGCGGACGCCGACCCGGCTTCACTGTGCTCGATCAGCAATTCTGATTTATTTCGGCGGTCCGTTGGTTTCAGGCGAAACCGGCCTTTGGTTTCTTCCAGAACGCCCATAACGGTCGCCGCAGCCGCGCTCAGGCGACGGATGATGGTAGCGTCATACAGAGCGGCACCTTGTTCGTTCTTGGTGTTCTGAGGGATGAGACGCGCCAGCAGACGCTCACCCATGCCCAGGGCGGGCTCAACCGGTTTGCCGGGTGTCATATAGATCACCGGCACCGGGCTGTCGTGATCCCATTGCAGGGGCCTGGCCAGCACATCACCATCGCCGTCCAGGGCAGAAATTTTAATGACGCCCACGTTGGGCAGTGTGCCGGCTTCACTGAGGCGTTTGCCCCGGCCCCGTTGCAAGGTTCCGTCCAACTCCATTTTCCGCAGGCGTTTCTTCAGTTTCATCTTCTGGGCCGCATCGAGATGAAAGGCACGCGCGATCTCGCGCTTATGCACACGTGACGGGTTTTCATTGATAAAACGCAGAATATCGTCATCACTGGGAAAGGGTACGGGAACCTTGCGCCGTCCAGCCATGGTAATCAGCCGCCTCTAACCGGTTGCATCAGACTGTGTCGGTGCACCGGATTTGGGTTTTGGTTTTGCCTTGGTTTTGGCTTTAGCCTTGGTTTTAGCTTTCGGTTTAGCCTTGCCATTTTTGCCAGCCTTGGCACTTAACAACTCAAGAGCCATTTCCAGGGTAACGGCGTCCTTGTCCGTATTTTTGGGCAGGGTTGCACGCAGCCGGCCATGTTGGACAAACGGTCCCCAGCGGCCGGATTTCTGGGTGATGGGTTTTTTATCATCGGGGTGCTTGCCCAGTTCCTTGACCGGATCCTTGGGCGGGGCTTCGCCGATAACCGTGACGGCCCGGTTGAGGCCGATTTCCAGTACATCATCGTTTTTCAGGGAATAATAATTACCCTGATAGCGCAGAAAAGGGCCAAACGGTCCCAGACCACAGGAAATCATGTTGCCGGTTTCGGGATGGTCGCCGATATCGCGCGGCAATGTGAGATAGAGCAGGGCGCGTTCCAGGTCGATGGAATTGAGATCGGTGGTTTTCGGGATGGAAGCCCGTTTGGGCTTGGGACCATCGGATTTTTTCGCCCGGGTTCCCTTGGGCGGGCTTTCGCCGCGCTGGATGTAAGGGCCGTAGGGGCCTTTGCGCAGGGAAATCAACAACCCGGTATCCGGGTCGGTTCCCAGTTCGCGTGGGCCGGATGCGTTGGCTTCGGCGTCGGCCTTGTCACCGGTAACGATGCCCAGAGGCCGCGTGTATTCACATTCAGGATAGTTTGAGCAGCCGATGAAAAATCCGTTGGTGCGTCCGGGTTTCAGGCCCAGTCTGCCATCTGAACAGCTCGGGCAGTCCCGGGTATTGCGGCCGTCTTCACGGGTCGGAAAGAAATGCGGACCGAGCAGCTCGTCAATGGCATCGATGATTTCCCGGTTAGACCGGCTTTTGATGTCTTCCGTGGTCGAATAGAAAGGTTCCCAGAATTCCCGTAAAACGGATTTCCAGTCGATCTGGCCAGCCGAGATATCGTCGAGTTGTCCTTCGAGTCTGGCGGTAAAGTCGTATTCCACATACTTGCTGAAATAACGGCTCAGGAAGGCGATTACCACCCGACCACGGTTTTCCGGGAAGAACCGCCGGGATTCCAGACGCACATAATCGCGATCCTGCAACACCGAAATAATCGAGGCATAAGTCGAAGGGCGACCGATACCATATTCTTCGAGAGTTTTGACCAGCGAGGCTTCGGAGTATCGCGGAGGTGGCTGGGTGAAATGTTGTTCCGGGTTGATTTCGGTTTGCTGAACGGCGCTGCCTTCGCTCAGGGGTGGCAACATGCGCGAGGTGTCGCCATTGCCAGCCGTACCATTTGCCTCACCGTTTGTCTTGTCGTCCTTGCCTTCCTGATAGAGTTTAAGGAAACCATCGAAGGCGATGACCGAACCGGTGGCTCGCAGGGATACCGTGCCATCGCTGGCCGGGATATCGACACCGACCTGATCGATCAGGGCGGATTCCATCTGGCTCGCCACGGTGCGTTTCCAGATCAGCTCGTAGAGTTTCAGTTGATCGGCGTCGAGCTGTTGTGCCAGGTCCTTCGGTTTGCGCTTCATATCGGTCGGGCGGACTGCTTCGTGGGCCTCCTGCGCATTCTTGGCTTTGTTTTTATAGACCCGTGGTGCACCGGGCAGATATTTATTGCCATAGTCACGGGTAATCAGTGAGCGGACCGATTGTACGGCTTCACCGGAAATGTTAATGCCGTCTGTCCGCATATAGGTGATCAGGCCAACGGTTTCCCCGTCGATGTTAATGCCTTCGTATAATCGCTGGGCCACCTGCATGGTTTTTTTGGTCGCAAAATAGAGCTTGCGCGAGGCTTCCTGTTGCAAGGTCGAGGTGGTAAACGGCGGTGCCGGGTGACGGCGGCTCTGTTTGCGCTCGATGGCTGCAATGCTGAGGTTGGCGGCCTGGATAGCCTGTACCGCGGTTTTGGCCTCGGCTTCCGATGACAGGGAAAGTTTTTTAAGTTTCTTTCCATCGAGGGTGTTGAGCATGGCCTTGAAGGTGTCACCGGACGGGGTGCTCAGGGTGGTTTCCACGCTCCAGTATTCGACGTTTACAAAGGCTTCAATTTCCGTCTCGCGTTCACAGATGATCCGCAAGGCGACCGATTGTACCCGCCCGGCAGAGCGGCTGCCCGGCAGCTTGCGCCATAATACCGGCGACAGGGTAAAACCAACCAGATAATCCAGCGCCCGGCGCGCCAGATAGGCATCGACCAGTTCAATATTCAGATCACGCGGCGCATCGAAAGCCGCAATGATGGCCTTTTTGGTTATCTCGTTAAACACCACGCGTTTAACATCGATCCCCTTGAGCAGCTTCTTGTTTTCAAGCACATCACGTACATGCCATGAAATTGCTTCGCCTTCGCGGTCCGGATCGGTTGCCAGATAGAGTTTGTCGGCGCCCTTGACGGCTTGTTCAATTGCCTTGATGTGTTTGCGTGCGCGGTCGTCGATTTCCCATTCCATGGAAAAATCATCATCGGGCTTAACCGACCCATTCTTGGCCGGCAGATCACGGATATGACCATAGCTCGCCAGTACCTGGAAATCGCTTCCCAGATATTTATTGATGGTTTTTGCCTTAGCAGGGCTTTCGACGATGACGAGACTGACCATTGCTGTTTATTCGCTGCTTTTCATATCTGTTATTGTTCGCTAATCAGCGAAACCCGGTTGCCGGGATGTCGCTCAAGTCGTCCGGCCAACTCCAGTTCGAGCAGTACCGCCATGACGCTTGCAATGGAGAATTGGCAGTTGCGGACCAGTTCGTCAACCGCTACTGGCGCAGTATTTAATAATTTTATCAATGAAGCACGGTTGTCATCGATCATATCATCATCTTTGGAAGTATCACTAAGTCTATTGAAATTAAACGTAATTTGCCCTCCGGAAGAGAGAATTTTCGGCTCTCCCAGAACCCGTAAAACGTCCTGGGCATTTTCTGTTAAAATTGCACCGTCACGAATTAATCCGTTGGTTCCGCGTGCCCGGGGGTCGCCGGGGAATCCCGGCATGGCGAATACTTCACGACCCTGTTCAAGGGCCAGACGGGCGGTAATCAGCGAGCCCGAGCGCGGCGATGCCTCTACAATGACCACGCCTTGCGATACGCCCGATATGATCCGGTTGCGAACCGGGAATAACTTTCCGGTGGGTTGTGTACCCACGGGCATTTCGGCCAGAATGACACCGCGTTCGGCAATTTCGTAATACAGCCGTTCGTTTTCCGCCGGATAGATCTTGTCGATACCACCGGCCAGCACGGCCACCGTACCGGTATCAATGGCACCATGGTGGGCCGCCGCATCGATGCCACGGGCCAGTCCGGAGGCCACCGTAACATCACTGCACCCGAAGCCGCCCCGGCCCAGATCCGAGGCCAGCTTGCGGGCCAGATTGAGACCGTTCACAGAGGCGTTTCTGGCGCCCACAATAGCAACACAGGTATTTTGCAGCAGTTCCGGGTTGCCCATCACAGAGATGACCGGCGGTGCGCCTTCGGTCATGCGTAACAGGGGCGGGTAGTCCGGCTCGCACCAGGCGACCAATGCCGCCCCGGCCCGCCGGGTGTTTTCGATTTCACGCTGTGCCGTCGTCCTGTGGGCTATTTTATAATTCCGTCGCCCCCCTTTGCGGGCCAGATCGGGCAGGGCCGCTAATGCATCGGTTGGATTGCCATAGCTTTCAATCAGACGAAAAAAAGTTATCGGCCCAACATTTTCAGACCGGATCAGGCGAACCCAGTCTTCCCGTTCAGGTTCGGAAAGCTGTTGTACTAGAGCCTCGCTCATGGCGGTGGGGCGGGGGTATTTTTATTGCCACCAATTTTTGATTCTTCGCCTTTGATCAGACGCGAGATATTTTCATGGTGGCGAATGAGCGAGAATAACCCCAGCATACCGGTGGCAATGGTCAGGCTGACCTTATCGGGGGCGGCGATCAGAAACCAGGAAAATACCGGTGCTAAAGCCAGCGCAACCATGCCCGCCAGCGACGAATAGCGCGCGACCGCCGCGACAACCAGCCAGCTCAGACAGATCGCCAGTCCGACCGGCCAGGCCACCGTGAAGATCATGCCGATGGTGGTCGCCACACCTTTGCCGCCCTTGAATTTGAGCCAGACCGGGAAGTTATGACCGACAACCGCCAGACAACCGGCGATCAGGGCGACGATGAAAGACCCCGATATCATCAAGCCCAGGGCGGCGGCTATGCCCCCCTTGCCACCGTCTAGCAGCAGGGTCAACAGGGCCAGGAACTTGTTGCCGGTACGCAAGACATTGGTCGCACCGATGTTGCCGGAACCGATTTTGCGGATATCACCCAGCCCGGCCATACGGGTCAACACCAGACCAAATGGAATTGAGCCGAGCAGATATCCTCCCACAGCCGCCAGTACCATCATCAGGGTTGGATCATTCATGACCGGGATGGCCCGGACAGTTCATAAACCGTGCGGCCATCGATCACGGTGCGGCACACACTGCCTTGAACCGGACGGCCATCGAAGGGGGTGTTCTGGGATTTGGAGACCAGTTTACCGCTATCGATTTTCCAGCCCCGGTCCGGGTCGAATAAAACCAGATCGGCGGCCCGTCCTACTTCCAGCCTGCCTGCGGGCAGGTTTAACAGGCGGGCGGGTTTATCGGTAATCATGTGGATGGCACCCAGCATATCCAGATTTTCGTTGTGATACAGCTCCAGTGTCAGGGCAAACAGGGTATCCAGACCGACCCCGCCGTCAGCCGCCTGGGCAAAGGGAACACGTTTTGATTCCGCATCCTGCGGCATGTGATCCGATGCAATGGCATCGATGGTGCCATCCTTGATGGCCTCGATGATTGCCAGACGGTCGGCCTCGCTGCGTAAAGGCGGCGAGAGCTTTGCGAAGGTCCGGTAGTCACCAATGGCTGTCTCGTTGAGGGCAAAATAGGGTGGTGCGGTATCACAGGTTACCCGCACACCACGCGCCTTGGCCTGTTTGATAACCCGACACGCCTCGCCGGTAGAGATATGGGCCAGATGTAACCTGGTTTCGCGCATTTCTGCCAGCCGGATATCGCGTTCGACCATGATAACCTCGGCCATCACCGGAATGCCGCGCAGGCCCAGTCTGGTCGAGGTCTCACCTGTGTTCATGGTTCCGCCTGCGGCCAGCACGGGTTCTTCCGGGTGATTGACCAGCAACAAATCAAATGTGGAGGCATAGGCCAGTGCCTGTGACATGACCTTGGCGCTGGCGATGGTTTTATAGCCATCGGTGAAAGCCACCGCCCCGGCCTCACTCAACAGGCCCATCTCGGCCAGTTCCTCGCCCTGTGTGCCCTTGGTGATAGCCCCATAGGGGTAGACTTTGGTCAGGCCTGCTTTGCGAGCCCGCCGGGCGACGAATTCGACCACGCTCATATCATCGATGACCGGGTTGGTATTGGGCAGGCAGACCATGGTCGTGATGCCGCCATTAGTGGCGGCCCGGCCCGCAGTTTCCAGAGTGCCGCGGTGCTCAAACCCCGGTTCGCCGGTCTGCACTCGCATATCGACAAAACCGGGCGACAGGCACAGCCCCGCACAATCGACAATCTCAATACCACTTGGCACGTCCCACCCGTCAGAACCGCGCATGAGTTTGCTGCCAAAATCGACGATCTTGCGCCCATCGGTGAGCAATGCGCCGCGACTGTCCAGTCCACTGGCCGGGTCGAGCAGGCGGGCATTGATGTAGGTGACCTTGCCCGGCGGTGTGAAATCCGTTCTCATGGGGCTCGTTCCTGCGCTTCATCCTTGTTGCGAAGGCCCAGGGTTTCCAGACAGGCCATGCGTACCGCAACGCCCATTTCTACCTGTTCGCGGATCACACTGCGGCCATAATCGTCGGCAACCTCTGTGTCGATTTCGACGCCCCGGTTCATGGGGCCGGGGTGCATGATCAGCGCGTCGGGCTTGGTCATTGCCAGTTTTTCGTAGGTTAACCCGAAAAAGTGAAAATATTCGCGGGCCGAGGGGAAAAAATTGGCCGCCATGCGCTCTTTTTGCAGGCGTAACATCATCACGATGTCACAATCTTTGAGGCCTTCAACCATATCGTGAAAGACCTCGACCCCCATGGCCTCAATTTTACTGGGCAACAGGGTTCGCGGCGCGATCAGCCGCACCCTGGCCCCCATGGTATTGAGCAGGTGGATGTTCGAACGTGCCACACGTGAATGCAGCACATCACCGCAAATGGCCACCGTCAGGGCCGAAAGATCACCGCGTCTGCGTCGGATGGTCAGGGCATCGAGCAGGGCCTGCGTGGGGTGTTCGTGGCTGCCGTCACCGCCTGAAATGACCGCGCATTTGACCTTCTCGGCGAGCAGCTTTACAGCACCCGATTCCGAATGGCGGACCACCAGAATATCGGGGTGCATGGCGTTCAGGGTCATGGCCGTATCGATCAGGGTTTCGCCTTTGCGCACCGAGCTTTGTGCCACGGCCATATTGATAACATCGGCACCAAGCCGCAGGGCGGCTAATTCGAAAGACGTGCTGGTGCGGGTAGAATTTTCGAAAAACAGATTGATGACCGTGCGACCGTGCAGGATATCAAGTTTTTTATCGGCCTGGCGATTATGCTCGATAAAGGATTCCGAACGGTCAAGAAGATAGCTGATCTCGGGCGGGGTGAGCCCTTCAATACCAAGCAGATCTCGGTGTAAATAAGACGGGATATCGTATGAGTTCTCTGTCATGTCAAGGCGAGATAATAAGGCCCTGTGAGGGGCACATGCAAGGGCTATATGCTGATCTGGCAGGATTGTCTGTTTAACCGCACATTACGCGATTGCGGCCATTTTGTTTGGCTTTGTACATTAACTCATCAGCCAGTTTCAGTGCTGCCGCGATGTCGTCTTGTTCCACATTGACCTGATAGACCCCGATACTGACTGTAATGCGCAACAATTCTTTCGGTGTATTGATGGTAATGTTGCCGACCGCTTCCCTGAGCCTTTCGGCCAGTATAGAGGCGTTTTTCAGGTCTGTTTCGGGCAGGATAACGGCAAATTCCTCGCCACCAATTCGTCCCAGGGTATCTTCGCTGCGCAGAGCCTTTTCGATAGCATGAACTGTTTTAACCAGGGCTTCATCGCCGGTATTATGCCCGTATTTGTCGTTCACCGCCTTGAAGTGGTCGATGTCGAGCATCAGCACACACAGCGAATGACTGTAGCGCTTGCTTCTGAGAAGTTCGTTGTCGCCGGTATTAAATAAATGCCGGCGATTGTAGGCCCCGGTTAAAGGATCGGTCAGGGCCTGTAATTTCAAACTGTTGATGGCAGCCTGTAATTTTAGAATATTAGCCGCCCGGGTCAGCAGGATATGGGGAGAAATTGGTTTACGGATATAATCTGTCGCACCAACCTTCAAGCCTTGTTCTTCGGCTGCGTTGCTGTCCTTGGCGGTCAGGAAAATAACCGGAATTGAGGCAGTGTTATCATTTTCCTTGAGGTGTCTACAGACTTCATACCCATCCATGCCGGGCATCATGATATCCAGGATAATCAAATCAGGTTCAATGGATTTTGCCTTTTGCAAGGCCTCTTCACCGGATTTTGCAACCGTTATGGTGCCTAACGTCGATAGTATTTTTGACATTAATTTCTGAAGAATCTTGTCGTCGTCGACAATCAAGATGGTTTGTTCTTCCACTGCTTTAGATTCTCCTAGTATTCAAAATCATAGGCTGGTTATGGAGCGTTGTATTTTACACGTACTAGCTTAGTAGAAAAAATTTAAGGCATGGTTAAAAGTGTTCGGCGTTATTGATCGATTGCATTTGCTATCTGATTTACCTGTAGGCCAATATCGCCGCCAGTCAGGGTTAGCCCGGCAATAATGGCAAGGCATACCAGGGCCGCGATCAAGCCATATTCAATGGCAGTGGCACCTTTCAGGTTATTCGAGAGACGGACAATGATGTTATCCAGGTTGATGATCATTGTAAAAACTCACCAGGATTTGTTGACGGGTATGCCGTGCCGGGAGGGGTGGTATTGGATACCCCCTCGCTCAAGGCTGACTGAGCCATAACCCATGTTCGGAAAACGGATATTCGCGGGAGTCGTCCAACCTGTTCCGGATAGACCAGAAAATAGGCCCCCATTCCTTCCAGTTGAAAACCGAAGGGTGCTACCACTGTACCATTATCGAGGGCATCATTAACACTGGGGCGACGCGCCATGGACACGCCAATACCGGCGATGGCGGCCTGCAGAGATTGTACCCGATTGTGAACCAGAATGGATTGGCGTGGCACTAAACTCTGACAGCCAGTGATTTCCAGCCATTTCGGCCATTCAGGGCTAGACGCCAGCGAGCAGCGTACAATTGTGTGATTAATCAGGTCGGAAGGGTCTTTGAGCGGGGCTGAATTTTTCAGGTATTGCGGGCTGCAAACCGGGAAGATTTCTTCCCCCATGAGAAATTCGGTTCGAACACCTGTCCAGCCTCCTGCACCGTACAGGATACCCACATCTACTTCCGGCAGCAAAAAGTGTGGGTCTTCATATGGGGTGACAATATTGATTTCCAGCTCGGGGTTTTCTTCCCTGAAGGATCTCAGCCGCGGCATTAACCACAGGGCCGCAAGGCTGGGGCAGAGCTGAATGGTCAGGGGGGATTTCCCGGTGCTGGCTACCACATCGGATGTGGCATCGATTAAATCGGCAATAATGGCCTGCACCCTGGCCATGTAGGACGTGCCGGTCTGGGTCAGTTCCAACTCGTGATGGCGACGCACAAAAAATCGTGTACCTAGCTGATTTTCCAGGGTGCGGACCTGATGACTGACGGCCGATGGTGTCAGGCATAATTCATCTGCGGCACGCTGAAAGCTCAGGTGTCGACCAACTGATTCAAATGCTTTTAAAGCGACCAGAGATGGTAAACGGCTTGCTCTCATCTTATTCATCCAGAAAAATTTACTGTACCACTGTAAATAAAATCGAAAGGCTGTTCACCTGTCAATCATTATGGCTGTTTGTTGCGATATTTAGTCACGCCGTCTTTGACTAAATTATAGGCCAGATTTATCGGTCGCCAGTAAAACTGGGTCATGGTGTGCCAGGTTGGGTCTGGTTCTGTGGTCAGACCCATGGGGAATGTTTCGCGGTTTTTGGGCACATACAAGGTGCCAAAAATCCAATCCCAGATGGCCAGGGCGAAACCACAGTTTTTGTTAAAGTGCCGGGGCAGGGCGCTATGATGTATCTGGTGTTGGGCCGGGCTGATAAAAATATAACCCAACCGCCCGTAGTCCAGCCATACATGGGTGTGGCGTAAATTTCCGATCATGTTGAACACCGCGACCAGTAACTGGGTGCCCAGAAAGGTATAGATGGTGACCTGACCGGCACTAATATAAAAAAATATTCCGGTCATGATGCCACCAAACAGGTTTCCGCCAGAGCCCACCAGCAACAGGTCAACCGGGTGACCGCGAAACGCCGTCAGCGGGTTCAGGCATTCGGCGGAATGATGGACTTTATGGAATTGCCAGAGAAAATTTGACTGGTGCTGTACCCAGTGGCTGAGAAACTGGCCGAAGTCAAAGGCGATAAAAAAACAGATAGTATAGGCGATGCGGAATGCCAGGGCGCTAAACATCGGTTCGTCTTGGGGGCCGAATATATCGGCGGCGAGGTTTTCCACCCAGATACCGACCTCGGCGCTGGCCAGAACGAAAGGCGCGAAGGCCAGCCCGTACAGGATGCCGTTGAGCAGATAATATTTATAGTCCGCCCTGGCTGAGGCATTCCACCATATTTTGGCGCTCAGTTGTTGTTTTAAGGCGACCTGTGGGCTCAGACCGGCAGAGCGGGCGGTGATCATAATAACCCCGATGGCAATCAACAGGGATATCAACATGAACAGCCAGTACAGCCTGGTATCGGGGTACATGAATTCAATGAATGGCCGGGTGACGATGGTTGTGATTTCATCCATGTGGCATCCTATGATATTCCGCTGATCGAGTCATGATATGTCTAGGGCCTGACCCTAATGTTATTGCAATTGAATGACCCGATACCCCTGTTGCTGAAAGATCACCGGGTTGTTGCGGGCCAGGGCGTCGGCATTATCCATGAAATCAAGATAAAAGGTTGCCGCCTTTTGCCAGATGGGAAAGCCGATATCGCGGTGGTACTGCCAAAGTCTGCGGTGGTAGAGACACATACCCGGTTCATCGAAATCCCCGATTGCCAGATAAGGCAGGTCCAGTTTCAGCAAATATTCTTTCAGGGCCTGCGGCCCTTCGAAAAACGGCATTCCCGGATCGGGGCTGACGGCACCGGGGGTGTCGATATTGGCCACATGATTGCGCTGGTAATCCCAGGCAAAGGGATGGAATACCATGGTCATAAATCCTGCACCGGGGGGGATGGATGCCTGCATGGCGGTATAAATATCGCTGGTCGAGCTGGCCAGCATGGGGCGGTCCCAGTAATGCTCTATAACCCGGTAATTTTTAATCACCACGGCGGGTGCCAGAATTAGCGCCGACAGGGCCAGAATGGCGGTTCCGGTAAACCGCGACAGGATAAGTTTCCGTGCCAGGTTCGGGTTGGTTTCACTGCGCCGAATGAATACAATGACGGTGCCGATAATCACCGCATTGCCAATCGGGGCGATATACCGGTGGAGATTGTCGATGTTGGAAAAACTGAAAACCGCCGTTACGGTAAAAGCCGTTATCAGGGTCGCCAGGCTTAAAGCCAAAGCCGCCCTGGAATGTTTGTAGACACCCAGCATGACCAGCGGCAGCCAGAATATCACCATGCGTGGTTCGCTCATGATATGGCCAATAAACTGAAGCAGTTCAAGCGGGGACTTTCCGGCTGAATAGATCTCGTAACTTGCCCGGTGGTATCCTCTGAACAAAGGGTAAAGCATGGTATTTGATGAATAATAAAGGGTCATCATCCAGGGTGTCAGGAAGGCCAGAGAGGCAACCCCCACATGTAGCAGTGTTCGCACATAATTCAGTGTATGGCGCTTATTCTGCCACCAGCAGACAAACCAGAACAAAACCACCCCGAGGGCCGCAAACATCAAAAAATGAGGCCGCAGGCTGCCCGCGGCCGCGATGATAGCACCGATCATCCAGAGCATCTGGAAATTGGGTGCTTGCGGCTTATCGGTGGCTGGGTTCTCCGTCCGCTCAATGGTCCGAAACAGCGTTAGCAAGATGACCAATCCGGTGGCGTGACTGGCGCTGTTGAGGAAAGGCAGGGGTAACAAGGCGACCATCAGGATCAGGATCAGCCCTTTGACAGGTGACAGGTTATAGGGTGTGGCAGCGGTCTTTTCCGGTGTCCGAAAATGGCCCAGCACCAGGCCGAAGAAAATCAGAATGGCGACCCCGCGATCCATCATGTTTACGGCGTTTTCGTTGCCAACCGAACCGATCAGGGCTTGCAGGAAAGTCTGGCCGCCAAATCCGGCAATCCGGCGTAAACTGAACGGGTCGAGCAGGCTGCCGGTTTGCAGCATTCTTTTGATAAAAGGAATATAGGCGATGTCATCATCGGCGCAACTTTCCAGCCGGAGCTGGATGGAACTGGCATAAATAAATAACAGCGCAACCCCGAGGGCAGTGAAAACCACCCAGTAAAACGGGCTTAAAGCTGGTAATTTTATTCTGTTGGCATAGAGCGTAATCGCCCCGACGATGGCCCCCATAACAACGTATAAAATCAGTAAGTCACGGCTCACTAGCGCAAAACTGTTCAGAACCCCGCCGATAATCAGGCTGATCGCCATTCCCCAACCGGCCATTAGCCCCCAGTCCACATGCGCTTTTATGGGTTGGGTGATGGTTTGCTCGTTGGGCCAGTACAGGCAGGCGTGGGCCATGCGACCCCAGCCGATGAAGCTGAGCAGGACCATCAGACCCCAGAAGAACTGTTGGATGAAATACAGTGTGAAGGTGTCAGGCATATACTCAGACATATACAGGGGTCCGCTTTGAAGTGTTGCTCATGGTAATATCGGCGTTATTGTTACACAATGTCTGAATGGGTTTAAAAAGGTTTGAAGAAAATGAAAACTGAGACAATGCGCCTTATCGACCGGTATGTGGGGGTTCCGGCGTGTGTGGTGATGTCGTGGCTGATACCGATTTTCATTCATAAAGAAAAATCCAACGCTGTCGTGGTCTGCAAATTCTTCGGCATTGGCAGTATGTGCCTGAGTTATCCGCTGATCTGTGAATTGAAGAAGCAACACAAGCAGGTGGTCTACCTGACCTTTGCCGGCAATGAAGCCATGGCTGAAATTCTGGGTGCCGATCGGTGCCTGTCGATCAGCACCAAATCTTTTTTGCGGTTCTGCGTCGATGTTTTCAAGGTGATCTGGCAACTGCGCCGGATCAAGCCGGAGGCATTCCTTAATCTGGAGTTTTTCTCACAGTTTGCGGCCCTCATGTCGGTCATGACGGGCGCGCCGATTCGCGCCGGGTTCCATATGTTTCATTTGCCGGTGGGCAAACTCTACAGCCATCGGGCCAATCTGAATGTGTATCGTTCAATCGGTGAGAATTTCCTGAATATTGCCGCCATTCCCGGCCTGATCAAGGATTTTGCCCAACCCCATACCCATACCGAAAAATTCAGCCTGCCCGAGCATACCTCATCAAAACCGGCGGGCCTGAACACGCAAGGCGACCGCGATTATATTGTCATCAACATGACCAGCAGTGACACCATACGGGATTTATCAGCCTGGCCGTCTGAGAACTGGATTACCTTGATCGGCATGTTGCGAGAACACTATCCACACCATGCCATCGTGATGATCGGCACAGAAGAAACCGGGCCTTTGCACCAGGGTCTGGCCGCATTACCGGGTAACGACGAAGCCATAAGCAACCTTATCGGGCAAACCACATTTGCTGAGTTTGTCTGGCTGATTGCCAACGCCGACCTGACTATAACGGTCGATAGTGGCCCGCAACACCTCAGTGTTTTGTTGAAACGCTCTACGGTGGTTCTGTTTGGGCCCGATACGCCGGTTCTGTTCGGCCATAAATATCCCTGGGTCCGTAACTTGTATAAAAACCTGGTATGCAGCCCGTGTCTGGCCATTTACGATGCCAAAAAAAGTGTGCTGGATTGTCGCGATAACAGGTGCATGAAGCTGATAACCCCGCAGGAAGTCCTCGACGCGGCCCTGGATGTGCGGTCTGTATCACAAAGCAAGGTCGGCTAATCGGGGCTTCGCAGGCGTTTCAGTTCGATCTTTGCCGCCGGGTATTGCCGGTAGGATGTGACGCCGGTTTGCAGCGTTTTCTGAAAATATTGCGCCGCCATGACCAGATCCCCCCTGATCAGGCGATCCTGGGCGAGGAAAAAATATCCCACGCTTTCCCGCCTGCGCTGGGTCAGGGTGTTATCGCTTTTCATGGCGGCAACAACCTGCTGGGTTGTGGCCCGGCCCATGAACGCCGAATAGATAATGGCGGGCCAGGTTGTGCCTGTTTTGATATCCCGGTACGGCTGCAAAGGCTCGGCTCCGGGTGTGGTAGTGCGCTTGTAGCTCAGATAGCTCCATAACAGGGCAAAATCCTTAAGCTCCGTGGCGGCCGTTTCATAGACTTTCGTAAAATCCTGTTCTGCGTGTCGCATATTGTTATTGTAGAATTTCAGGAAGCCACGGCTGAACATGGCATCCACATGGCCCGGTGAAATTGCGATGGCCTGGCTGTAATTTTCCATGGCCTGCGAGGGTTGCGCATTTTTCTCATAAGCCCACCCGCGACCGTAAAAGGCATTGGCGAAATTTTTCTGTAGCCGGATGGCCGTGCCAAAATCCAGAATGGCGGATTCGTAATTATTCCGCGCAATATAAGACCACCCCCGACCCAGGTAATAGATTGCATTGCCGGGCAGTAGTTTTATAGCCAGGCTGTATTGTTCATTGGCCTGGGCATAGTGCCCATCGCGGTCAAATTGCTGCGCGTTTTTGAAATGGCTTTCGGCCTGTCGGTTGTTTTCAACACGGATGGGCAAAGCCCCCGGTCGTGGGTTGGGGGTCGGGGCCGGGACGGGTTCAGATTTTGTATCCGCCATATTTACCACCGCCGGTCCGGGCTCGGGGACGGGTTCTGCATCGGGCACGGGTTCGAGTACCGGCACTGGTTCCGGTTCAGGCGGCATCAAGGGATCGGCAACCGCCATGGGTTCGGGAACTATTTTCGGTTCTGGCTCTGGTTTGGGTTCTGGATCTGGGGCATTAAGGGAGACGGGCGCAACCGGGGAAGCCGGTTTCCCTGCGGGCGCCGGTTCAGACCCGGCTTCCGGTTGCATAGTTTGCATGGTTTGAATAGCAGGTTCCGGTTTTGGTAGCGGTTTGGGTTCCGGTTTTATCTGGGCAGTTTCAGGAGCAGTTTCCGGTTCCTGGATTATTTCGGATGGTGCTTGCGTGATCTTTGGGGTTGATGGCTCGTCCACGGATAAGGCCATATACCCAATGCCGCCTATGGTAACCACAAGGCCCGCGATTAACACGATGGTCAGTTTTGAAGGTGCCAGGCCTTTGGGCGAACCCGGTGCACTCGGCTCACGCGGTTCACCTGACTGACTGGGGCGTGCATGATTTTTGGTATCACCCGTATTGGCTTTCCGTTCTGCCTCCGATTTTTTTAATGCATCAAGAATAATCGACATGGTTAATAGTTCCGGGGCATCTGGTTACGGGTTTTGGTACAACACAGGTACGATGACATCGCCAAGGGTGTTATCCATGAGAATCAAGGTCGCCGGATCTATCAGACCATCATCAGGGCGGTTGTGGCGGCGGTTAAAGCTGTTTACTTCCTTGAGCAGGCTATCGTCGTAATATTCGGGATTGCTGACCGCCACAGGCAATCCCAGGCTGGCTTTGTTAAGCCGTTTGCGCACCCAGGCCACATCGTTTCCCGTCATGTTGGGACGCAGGGTGCGGTTGTAAAAAGGTGGCGGCTGCCAAAGTAACAGGAAATTACCGGGCCGCAGGGCGCGCAACATATGCTCGGGTATCTGAACTAGCCGTGCGGAAAGCTCCAGGGTGGCCGAGCCATCCTGAAGGGTGCGGACGAGTACGCTGTGGGCATCGCCCTGTGGCGTGACCAGCTCGATGATGAAAGGCCGGTTGAGTTGGCGGACTTCATCCCAGCTGCCCTCCCAGTTCAGGCAGGCCAAGCCGACGTTAGCGGTATCCTGACAGGAAACCGTTTCGCCCTGAAAACCCTTTTTGGTCTTCCACAGGGCGATCATTCGCAAAAAAGCGGCCTCAACCGTATCGGCAGGCTCAAGGGCGGCTAACAAGCGAGTGGTCTGTTCGGTGTATTCATCAATGCGGCCTGAAATGGCAGGGCCGGGTTCTGACGGCGAGCCGGCATTATGGGTCGTGTTTAGCCCGAAAGGCAACGGCAGGTTCAACAGGCCAAACAGGCCATAGGCGATGATCCATATGGTCAGGACCGTGGCCGCCATCACGGTTATGGGCGTTAGTTTGTTTAGCGATGGTGCTTTTGTGCCCAACACTTCATCAGTGGCATTCGTGGCAAGCCTTTTGGAGACGACTTTTTTGCCTGCCACATAAGCACCCAACAGGCAGCGATCACAGATGCTGTTGATCAGACGGGGTATGCCTCTGGAATTTTTATAGATTATGTTCAGGGCACTGGCACTGAACAGGGCCTGGGGCAGTCCGGCTATGGCGATCCGGTGCGCGATATACTGGTCAGTTTCAGTGGCGTTCAGCGGGTCAAGATGATAGCGCGCTGAAATACGTTGCGATAACTGGCGCAAGCTGAATTGATCTATATGATCCTTCAATTCGGTCTGTCCAACCAGAATGACTTGTAACAGCTTGTTATGGGTGGTTTCCAGATTGGTCAGCAGACGGACTTGTTCGAGTAATTCGAAGCTCAGGTTCTGGGCTTCGTCAATCATCAGCACGGCACGTCCGCCATTGGCATAGAGATCGAGAAGGAATGTATTCAATACCGACGTCAGGTCTTTGACTGTGTGGACCACATCGGTAATGTCGATGCCCAGTTCCTCACAAATGGTCGTCAACAGGTCCACATCTGAAATTTTCGGGTTCAGACACAAGGCCAGCTTTACATGGTCGTCCAGTTGTTCGGCCAGATAGCGGCACAGGGTGGTTTTTCCGGTCCCGACTTCCCCGGTCAGCATGACAAACCCGTTGTCGCCCTGCACACCCCACATCAGATGGGCCAGTGCCTCGGAATGGCGCTGGCTCATGAAGATATATTTTGGATCAGGGCTATTGGAAAACGGGTTTTCGTTTATGCCGAAAAAATCTCGATACATGTGTAACTTTGTCCCGTTTGTCGATCCGCTCGAAGGCGTCTATAGAACCTACAAACTAACCAGACGCTGTAATCGCTTGTAATCTTTGATAATCAGGGTTCGGTGTTTGCGTTCAATGACACTGTCTCGCGCCAGCGAACCAATGGCCTGGGCGACGATTTGTTTGTCCGAGCCGACGAACGATGCCAGTTCGGCATGATTTGGTGCATTGTAAATGACCCATTCACCGGATCCACTGGTATCGGGTTCGGCAATGCGTATCAGTTCATTATAGACCCGCTGGTGCGGGGACAGGGAACTCATGACCGTAACACGGGAGTTCAGGTCGCGGATTATGGTCGTGAAATGTACTAATAAATTCAGGGCTATTTCTTTGTTGTTAAGAACGTATTCATGGAAATCATCGCCACTCATTTCCGCCAGTATTGTGGTATCAAGGGCGGTTACCTGGGCGGAGCGGATTTTCTGGTCGATGGCCGATAGTTCGCCGAAAATTTCGCCTTGATCAAGATCGGCGAGAAAGACCTCCACATTGGATGTCAGACAGTCCATGACCCGTAATCGTCCGGAAATGATAAAATAGACGCTGCTGGAGACATCATTTCGATCAACAATAATATCGCCGCCCTGGTATTCACGCCATGTGCATTTCCTGGCCAGATTACTGACGACTTTGTCTGATACATCTTGAAACAGGACGATGCCATTCAGGGATTGTTCAGTTGTCTCTGATTGTGCTGATTGATCTGACACTTTGATTCCTCAAATTTTACTCAGTTAATACGATATTAAAGCAAATTGGTATCGTGCAGCATGGTGTATTATTGCGTAAAGTGCCTTCCGGTGTAAGCAATTATTTGCTCGAACCTCAATAGGCACGAAATTGTGAATATAATTTCAGGTTTTTCCTGACAGCCTCCTCGTCCAGATCTTTTCGTGCCAGGGCTTCGGCAGACTTTACATCCCCATTGATGCCATAAAAGAACGCCAGATTTTGGCGTAAATGCATATTGTTACGGGTCAGTCGGGGAACACCGTTGAGGATAGAGATTGCCTTGTCCAGGTTGCCCGACAGGGCGGCGGATATGGCCATGTTATTATAAATCGCCGGGTTGTCCCGTGACAGGAAGAGGGCCGTGTCATAAGCTTTGCGGGCCAGGGGGAAATTACCCAGCAGGTCATGGGCGATTCCCAGCATGGAATAAATTTCCCAGTTTTCCCCATCGATCAGCACCGCTTTGTCCAGAAATGTTATGGATTCCTCGAATTTGCCCAGTGCAATTTTAGCCTTGCTGTATTCGATCAGATAAGTAGCGGAGTTTTTATCAAGGTTCTCGGCGGTATCGAGGATACTGACAGCCTCCTGTTCGGCGCCGTCATAACGCAGGTTGCGGGCCAGAGCCAGGACGATGTCCAGATCGTCGGGGCTTCGCTGGCGCAGTTTCTGGTAATACTGGATTGCCGATCTGTAGTCTGTCGATTGTTCAGCAGAAAACGCCGCCTGATACAAGGTGTTGGTAAGGGCGCTATCGGTTTTGTCCACCGGTGCGGTGCCACAGCTTGCTGTTGCAAGAACGGATAAAATAAGAACCAAGCTGGGGAACGTCGGTTTCATGAAATATAAATTCGTTCAGCCGTTACTGACAGGGTTGAATAGGGTGTTAACTGTAATCGAGTAAACCGTATGGTTCAAGAACCGGGATTTGTGCAAGACCCGGTTTGGTGGGCGGCAATAGAATTAAAAAAATTTTCAACAAGTGATTGGCGACACAGTCTGTCAAAACAGATTTATACTATAATATGGATTATGATGATAACATATTTAAAAAATCACAGGCATTTCACCCGGTTATGGATAAAATCATGAGATCAATCACGGGATCAATCATGAGGCGGTGCACAGGCGTTAAGGTGGCCGGGGTCTTGGTCGGTGTCTTGGCCAGTCTCGGTGTAAACCGCCGGGGTGTCATAACGGTTATGCTCGCATTGATGTTACCGGTCATGATCGGATTTATCGGTCTGGGGGTAGAGGCTGGCATGTGGTTTCAGAATAAACGTGATATCCAGACCGCCGCCGATGCCGCCGCCGCCGCCGCAACCCTGAACGGATATGTTGCCGGTAGCGATACCCTGACAGCGGTAAATCCGCCTTCTACCGGGTCGAACACCGGTGATGGGGAAGCCGTCGAGGTAAATATAAGCAGCTCGGTAAACCTGATATTTGCAAATATGTTTCTCGACAATGCGATAACAATTGCCGCCAGAGCTGTCGCCACGACAACCACAGGGGGCGAGGAGGCTTGTGTGCAGGCATTTGATGCTTCGACTCAACGGGCCAATAATGTGACCGGTTCTGCCGTTGTTGACATGGAAGGGTGTGAGGTCGCGACCAATTCAGCAGCGAACAATTCCATTAGCGTAAGTCACAATGGAACCCTGGGCGTCGATTGTATTGCCACGGTCGGCAATGTTAACGGCACCGTGGCCATGGACGAATGCAATGACGCAAAAACCGGCGTTTCATCGATCACCGATCCTTATTCCGAGGTGACCACGGCGGAGCTTGAAACCTATGCCGATACGGCGCTGGGCAACAGCGGTATGCAGATTTCCGGGGCCAGTTTTACAGTCACCCTGATGGTTTCCGGAACGGTAACCTATATCCAGGTAACCGACAGTTATTCTTTTTCATCATTGGTTCCCCTGGTGCCGTTTCCCGATGTGACGCTGTCGGTGAAATCACGCCTGCCGCGGAGCACGTAATGAGCGGTGACATGGGAGCCCTTGAAAATCTGGTCCGCCTGAGCCGGGAGACGTCTTCAGAAGGCCGGGTTGAGTTGCTGCATGAAATCACGGATTTGTTTCTGGAAAATCATGCCAGTCATTCTGATCAGGAGAATGCCTATTTCGGTGAAATTCTGGGCAAGCTGATGCCCCTGGCAACGACCCAGGACAGGCAGCAACTGGCACAATCGGTCGCCGTTGTGCCAACGGCCCCGAGCAACTTGATAAAAACCCTGGCCAATGATGATCTGGAGGTTGCAAACCCCATTTTGAGCAAGAGCACGGTGCTCAGCAGTGAGGACCTGGTGGCCATCATCAAACAGCAATCACAAGGCCATCTTCTGGCAATATCCACACGCCAGGAGGTGCCCGAAATGGTCGCCGACGCACTGGTTGAACGCGGTGATGACGATGTGCTCGATACCCTTGCCGATAATGAAGGGGCCGAACTTTCAGATCAGACTCTGGAAACCATGGTCAACAAGTCGGCAAACCCTGGCAATCTGGCAAAAACCCTGGCCGCAAGGACCGATATGGCGCCCCAGATGGTTCAGAGAATGGTCGAGCATATCTCCCGCTCGGCCCGTAAATACGTGGAGGAGAACAAGGCTGAATTAACCGATGAGCAAATTTCCGATATCGTGCAAAAGGCCCAATCATGGGCCGTTAAGAAAAATGTCAAAGAGCAGCGCGAAACCGCGATCACATTTATTTCCCGGAAAAATCAGCTCGGTCTGCTCGACGGCAAGCTGTTATTAAGGATGCTGAAAACTTCGGAAGTTGAAAAATTTATTGTTGGTATCGCTCAAATGGCATCGATCAATCATGACATTGCACGCGAATCCGTGTTTGATAAAACCGGTGAAAAACTGGCAATTATCTGTAAATCACAGGAAATAGCCGTTGATATGTTCATGGATTTCTATGATTTGACAAATTTTGATAATTCCAGAACCAGCGAAAACAGGCAATCCATGGCAGGGGTTTATGGCCGAATGACTATTCAGGCAGCCCAGCGGGCGTTACGGTTTTTGAAAACACGATCAGGGGTTCAGAAGAAAATTCACGAAGTAAAACCGACCGATTCCAGACAAAAATGGTGATCTATGGATATGCTCAAACACCAGGCCGGGAGAACTTGAACAACCTGGCCATTTCTTCATTTTTGGTTGAAATGGGAACCAGGAAATGGAGGCCAACCTCGTTTTCTCTGGTCCAGGTTACGGTGCATCTTCGCAAGTCATTGAATTTGTTTATTTTTAAATCAACCTCGACGCCAATCTCCAGGTCTATCGAGGTGCGAATTTTCGCCCCGCTTTGCGAGATGTCGCTGACAGAACATTCAGATGAGCGACCAGCGTCATCATAAATCACGCCACCAAAGATGGTTCTCCTGCGAATGTTTTTACGTTGGTTATCGGTCATGACAAAAGGTTAAACACCATCGGGTAAAGATTCAAGGATTATGGAGCTCGAAATAAAATGAAACAATTATGTGATAAGTACCAATTGATCGTGCAAAGTATAAGATCAGTCTTTAATATGACAACCGCTTGGAATCCGTAACAAAATGTTATTGTTTCTATGAAAATTTTGTATGTTAATACGGTGGTGTAACATACCCTTATGGGATATTAGCAACGTATGCGGATATTGATTATAGGCATGGTCGTTTTAGCGTTGAGTGTAGCGGGGATCAGCACTTATCTGATTCAGAGTTTCTCGACGCCTGAGGCACTGGGTGAGTTGGAAAAACAAGCTCGCATCCCGACCTATCATACCCTGGTTGCCGATATAAAATTACAGCCGGGCGATGTGTTGTCGGCAGATAACGTACAATGGCGTGCCTGGCCTGACGAAGGGCTGAACGAGCACTACATCACCGTCGAAGAAGATGCCGAGCGCGAGGCGCGACTGACGGATGTCATCGGCAGTGTGGTTCGCCGTCAAATTCAGGCCGGAGAGCCTGTGCTGGCATCAAAAATATTCAAATCCGACCAGCCCGGTTTCATGGCCGGTGTTCTGGACAGGGGTATGCGTGCGGTATCAATGGCGATCACAGCCAACAACGGTGTTGCCGGATTTATTCTGCCGGGCGACCGGATTGATATTCTTGTGGTTCATAATCAGGGCCGCGAAGCAATACAGCGAACCCAAACCGTCGGTGCCAATGCCCTCAATGCCGGCCCGGCTGCACCGCCAGCTAGTGAACAGTTGAAGGTGCTTCGCACGACAACCGAAACCATTATGCGCAACATTCTGGTTTTGGCGGTTAACCAGACTCTGGGCGACGTTGAGGGCCAGACCATAACGGCTAAAACACTGACCATGCAAATGACGCCCAAGGAGGTCGAGGTGTTCATGACCCTCAAAACCCTGGGTAAGGTGACCGTTGCGTTGCGTGACTTAAGGTCTACACAGGGTGAAGGTCTGGACGAAGCTGGTATTGGAACCTACACAAACGATGTGGAAGTCAGCCCGTTTATCGCTGAAATTGTATCGAAAGCGGTCACAAGGGGGCGTGCGCAGGCAAAAATGATCAGTGAAAAGGCGGCTGCTTTGAAAAAGCAAAAAGAGCAACAGACCGCCGCAGATGAAGTCGCCGCCAAAGCCGCCGCAGATGAAGCTGCCGCCATAGCCGCCGCAGATAAAGCCACCGTCAAAGCAGCCCAGATCAGGGCCGCTGCCCAGAAAAAGGTCAAGCCTGTGACCACGGCCCCTAAGAAGAAAAAAGTTAAGAAGATTATTGAGATTTACCGTGCCGGTGCGGAAGAAACTGAAGTGATCGAACTGAAATGAGCGCACTATTACCCATTCGCAGCACTATTGCTGTTTTACTGCTGAGCGGATTGTTCTGGCTTTCGGATGCCTTTGCTCAGGAAGTACCGCAATGGTCGGCGACTTCGCAATCGGAAAGCTCCCCGGTGGGGCAGACTTTTTCAACAGGCGATACAACCTCATCGAACGCGCTCAGTGCGCGTGGAAACACCGTGAAAATTCAGGCTACGCTGAACAAACGCCAGACATACAACCTGTCAGAACCGGTCAAAAGAATAGAAGTCGATAATGAAAATATTGCAGACGTCAGGGTAAATCAGAGTAATGCCCGCCAAGTCTATATCGTGCCCAACGGGATCGGCACCACAAATATCAGCTTTATGAACGAAACCGGTGATTTGATCAACCAGATCGAAGTGCGGGTCAGCATGGATATCACCGAACTTAATGCCGCCTTGAAACAGTTTCTGCCCAACGAAAATATTAAAGTAATCGTCTATGGCAACAGCATCTTCCTGGCGGGCAATGTGCAATCGGCACCGGCGGTTGAAAAGGCCATGTCCATTGCGCAAAAATTTCTGGGCGAAACGGCCACGGTTGAAAGCATGCTCAGTATTACAGGTTCCCAACAGGTTATTATCATGGTGCGGGTCGCTGAAATGGACCGGGCGATCAATAAAAACCTTTCGGTTAATTTGACGGGGTCTTATGGCAAAACCCGTACTATTGGTTTTACCACAACCAGCCCAAGTACGGATTTGACCGCCTTCATAGCCGGTACAGGGACGCGGGTTTTTACCGGTCTGGGTAATGTTACGTTTGAGGCACTGGAACGAGACAGCCTGATCAAGACACTGGCTGAACCCACATTGACCGCTTTGTCGGGCGAGACCGCATCATTTGTTTCCGGCGGCGAGATATTGGTGCCGACCGGCGTTACGGAAGATGGTATCGTTTATGCGTTTCGGGAGTTTGGAATTCAACTGAATTTCACACCGGTGGTTATTAACAAGGGCCGGATCAGGTTGGAAATTTCCACCCAGATCAGCGAAATTGATACCACCCTGACAACGACAATTTCGGGTCTGGATGTTCCGGGGTTCAAGACAAAGACCACGGAAACAACGGTCGATATGCCATCCGGCAGTTCCATGATGATTTCCGGCCTGCTCCAAAACAACAATAGCAACAGTATTTCCGGCGTGCCCTATCTGAAAGATATACCCATTCTGGGGGCTTTGTTCCGCAGTACGGAATTCCAGCGCGACGAGACAGAACTTGTCATAACTGTTACTGTCTATCTTGCTAATCCGGTTGGAAATGATACGCCTCTGGCGATTCCAACCGATGGGTTTGAGGCGGCCAGTGATTTTGATTTATTCCTGCTTGGCCGCTTGCACCGCCAATATGGTGTGGGAGAACGTCCTTTTTGGTCAGATTCCGTCAAAGGCCCCTTTGGATATATTATGAAGTGATGATGTTATGAATGTACAGTTGATTGAAAAATCACCCAATTGGCAGGCGCAGGCTACGGCATCACTCATGTGTTTTATGGCTTTGGTATTGATGGCATGTTCACCAGTCAAAACGAGCTCGAACTATAGCGCGGTACATCAAAACACCCTGAGTGCAGAAACACTGAGCCTGGAAATAGCCGGTGGTTTGGATCATGAAATGACCGGGCCGGCATTCCAGTATTTGATGCGAGAATTCCACATGCGTGCCAAAGGCCCCCTGGCCATTGAAGTCAGGCGCACGGACCTGACGGAAGAAGAGATCGCCAGAAACATAACAAACATCCTGGAAGCCCTGCACCATGCCGGTGTTAGTGATGACAATATAATCGTCCTGCCAACACCGGCTGGCGATGATCTGAATGCGGTCATTTCCTTTACAGCCAATATGATCAACGTGCCCGATTGTGGTGACTGGTCGACCAGCGGCACCTATAACTTGGCCAATGTGCCGCAGGGTAATTTTGGCTGTTCCACACAACGTAATTTAGGATTGATGATTGCAAATCCGGGTGATCTCAAATCCGCTCAAACCATGAGCAATATGTCAGGCAACCGGGGGGCAACGATCGTTCGCTCGGTACTTGGTACGGCTGCTCCGGCTGAAGCTGAGGCCGGTGCCGCAGAAGCAATCGCGACAGAATAGACAATGGTGGGAAAACGGTGATACTCAGAATTTCAATTGGAGGATTTCCCTCATCTCAGGGCACGGCAGAGGCCATGCAGTCATTGCTCGATGATCGCCTGTTGTTTCGCTGTGAATTCGAAATTCAGCCCGGCGGATTGGCCACTGCGACTGCCGCTTTGCTGGAACGTAAGACACCAAATTTGCTGATCGTGGAAATGGATGAAGACCGCGAAAGCTTTTTTGCCGAACTGGAAAATCTGGCAAATGTGTGTGATCCGGACACCCGGTTGATTTTGATCTCGACCCACAACGATATCGACCTGTTTCAGGAATTGATCAAAAATGGGGTGAGTGACTATCTGGTTGGCCCGGTCGATGGACCACGGTTACGCGAGTCAATCGCGCGGGTTTATGCCGGTCATGATGCCGATACGGATGGAAAACTGGTGGCCTTCTACGGTTTGTCTGGCGGAGTGGGCAACAGTGTAATAGCCCATAATACGGCCAGCGAACTGGCTAAGCTGTACGATAAGAAATCCCTCGTGATTGATATGGATATCTGTTTTGGCACGGCGGCCTTGAATTTTAATGTGCAGCCGCGACAAACCGTCATCGATGCCCTGTCTCAGTCGGCTAAGATTGAGTCAGACCTGCTGGATCAATACCTTGTTTCGGTCGGTGACAATGTTTCCATTCTGGCCTCTCCGGCTTCATTGAGTTCCAATATTACCATTACCCACAAGATTTTCGACCAGTTGCTGCGGGCGGTTAAACCCATGGCTGATTTTGTCATTCTCGATATGCCGCATCTGTGGGCACCGTGGATCAGTGATGGTATTGCCGCGGCGGATGAAGTTATCCTGATTGGCAAGCCTGATCTTACTAATCTGCGAAATGCAAAAAATATGGTAGAATATCTGGGACCCAAACGCGGTGTTGATGCACCGACACGTTTGGTGCTTAATCAGGTCGGTGCATCGAAGAAGGCTGATCTTTCCGAAAAGGAATTCATGGAAGCCGTCGCCATGACCCCGACTACCATGATCGCCTACGATGCAGACCTGTTTGGCCGGTCTTTGAACAATGGTGAAATGTTGTCAAAGGTCTCAGCCAAGAGCAAGTCGGTCCTGTCGATTATTGAACTGGCCCAGGTAATCGGTGGAGAGCGTGGTCAGGAAGAGGAGAAAACATCAATTTTCTCGCGATTTAAGTAAATTACGTAGATTAGGAAATAAATAATGTTCGGACGGCGTGGCGCCCATCCACCAAAGGCAATTCCAGAACAATCACCTGCCCCGGCTCTGAAAAAAGTACCGGACCCGGTAGAAGAACCTGTTGCTGTGCCCCAACAAGCAGATACATCTCCATCAATCCCCATTGAGCCAGATGACGGCGTTGCCGAGAGCCAAGAGACAGCGCCCGAACCGGCAGCCAAACCCGCCCCCGAGCCTTCACCCGAGCCTTCACCCGAGCCTGCGGTAACCGCGGCGGTTATGTTTGCCGAACAACCGGTCGATGATTTTGAAGATGATGATGAATACAAGCCAACCGACGAGGAAAATGCTCGTCTTGCCGATATTAAAATCACCGTATTCAATGACCTGCTGGAAGCTGTTGACCTGGCGGAACTGACCAAGCTGGAACCGGAAGCCGTGCGTGAGGAAATTTCCGACATGACGGCCGAGATTATCAGTATGCGCCGTCTTGTTCTGAGCGTTGCCGAACAACAGCAGGTGGTCAAGGATATCTGTAACGACATTCTGGGGCTGGGCCCGCTCGAACCGTTGATCGAACAGGAAGGCATCGCCGATATTATGGTCAACGGTCCCGATCAGGTCTATATCGAGGTCGGCGGCAAGATCGAGTTGACCGATATAAAATTTCGCGACAATGCCCAGTTGATGAATATCTGCCAGCGCATTGTGACCGCCGTTGGCAGGCGTGTCGACAGTTCCAGCCCGATCTGTGATGCGCGTCTCATGGACGGTTCGCGCGTGAACGTCATCGCGCCGCCCCTTGCTATTGATGGCGCGGCCATGACCATCCGTAAATTCTCCAAGGAAAAGCTCACCTTCAAGAATTTGATCGAATTCAAGAGCATCACCCCGGAACTGGGTCAGTTGCTTGAGGTCATTTCGGCCATCCGGTGCAACATTCTGATTTCCGGTGGTACGGGATCTGGCAAGACCACGTTGTTAAATTTGATGACAGCCCACATCGATTCCGATGAACGCATCATCACGTGCGAGGATTCCGCGGAACTGCAACTGCAACAACCCCATGTGGTCCGGCTCGAAACCCGACCGCCCAACCTGGAAGGTGCCGGTGAGGTCACCATGCGTGATCTGGTGAAAAACTGCCTGCGTATGCGCCCCGAACGCATTGTGGTTGGCGAGGTCCGTGGTCCCGAAGCGTTTGATTTGTTGCAGGCCATGAATACCGGTCATGATGGTTCCATGGGAACCATTCACTCCAACAGCCCGCGCGAGTCGCTCAGCCGGGTTGAGAATATGATCGCCATGGGTGGCTATAATCTGCCCCAGAAAGCCGTGCGAGAGCAAATCGCCGCGGCCATTAATGTTATTATCCAGGCTCAGCGTCTACGCGATGGATCGCGCAAGATTACCCATGTGACGGAAATCATCGGCATGGAAGGTGATATCATTACCTTGCAGGATCTATGCCTGTTTGAAATTGAGGGTGAAGATGACAATGGTAAGTTGATCGGACACCATAAATTTACCGGCATCCGGCCGTACTTCTGGGACAAGGCACGTTATTATGGCCTGGAACAGAAACTGGCGTCTGCACTGAATATGTATGGTGCCTGACCATGATAAAAGAACAAGTCGTCATGATAATTATTGTCTCTGGTATTTTTATGTTCGTGATGGGCACCTTTTTTATTGTCATTACCATCTGGAAGCGGCCCCGTATTCTACTCAATAAACGACTTCAGCAAATTGGCACCATTGGTGAGAATACCGGCACTGACAGAGCCGAGTCGCGTCGTGCCAAACGGATTGCGGACAAAATCAAACAACTGGAGGGGCGAAACCAGAAGCGCAGCTTCCTGGAAGGGGTGCGGATCAGCATTCTGCAGGCCGGGATTGATATCTCGCCTGGTGTATTTTTCATGTTCAGCGGTATTTTTGCCCTTGTGGCCACGTTAGTCTATCTGGTGCTTGATATGCCTCCAATGGGTGCCCTGGGTGTGCTGCCCATTGCCGGGCTGCTGTTGCCCAGGGTATTTCTTTCCATGAAGGCAGGCAGCCGACAAAAAGCCTTTACGGCGGACTTTGCCAATGCCACGGATCTGGTGGTACGTGGCATTCGATCGGGCCTGCCGGTCAATGAATGTTTCAATGTGATTGCCCGGGAATTCGAGGCCCCGCTGGGTGAAGAATTCCGCTTGTTGGTGGAAGGCCAGAACCTTGGCATGACCATCGACAACCTGTTGGCCAAAGGTATCGAGAGAATTCCCACTTCGGAATACAAGTTTTTTGCCATCGTCCTGCAAATTCAACGCCAGACCGGCGGTAACCTGGCCGATACCCTGGCCAACCTGTCCACCGTGCTGCGCGATCGCAAGAAAATGCGTGACAAAGCCCGTGCCATGGCCAGTGAGGCTATGGCCTCGGCGGGTATTATCGGCTCGCTGCCGTTTGCCGTGGCTATTTTGTTATCCGTGGTGAACCCGGAATATCTGATGGTTCTGTATTATGATGAGCGCGGCAATTACGCGGTTTATTTCGGCTTGTTCTGGATGACCCTGGGGGCAACCGTCATGCGCAAGATGATTAACTTTAAGATGTGATGATATGATGACCTATCTGGCCCGGATGGATTTTGCGACGATGATTGTATGGCTGCTCGCCATAGGGGCGGGCGTGGCTGTGCTGGTATTTATTTTCTCATACGCTGTGTCTGACAAACGCACAAAACGTATCCGCCAAGTAATCACTCGCCATCGGGGTGACATGAGCTCAGTGCAAATGCAGGAACTGAGCAAGGGTGCCGCCGTTCGCAGCCGGCGTAAGGGTGACAGGGATCTGGCTCACAGGATCGTCGCTGCTTTGAATCTTCGGGAATATATGTCCTCAAAAGAAATCCGTATGTCGCTGGCTAACGCCGGTTTGCGTGGTAATTCGGCACTGACATATTATATTGTCTCACGCCTTGTGGGCGGCGCTGTGGGGGTCGTGGGCACGTTCATATTTATCGGCCTGATGGAAGAGTTTCCGTATCCCGAAACGGTTAAATTCCTGTTTTATGGCATCGGCGGACTGGCTGGCTTCTATTTTCCCAAGATCATGCTGCAAAACAAAGTCCAGAACCGTCAGGAGCAAATGACCGAATCCTTTCCCGATGCCCTCGACCTGCTGTTGATCTGCGTTGAATCCGGGCTGGGTATCGAGGCGGCGTTCAGCCGGGTCACGGAAGAAATCATGGAAGGCCACCCGGTGCTGGCCCAGGAAATCGGCCTGACGTCGGCTGAACTGACCTTTCTTGGGGATCGTCGCCAGGCCTATGAGAATTTCCACCTTCGCACCGGACTTCCGGTGGCAAAGGCACTGGCCACCACGCTGATCCAGTCCGAACAATACGGCACGCCTGTGGGATCGGCCCTTCGGGTGCTGGCCCAGGAAAAGCGGGACGAGCGCATGTCGGCGGCGGAGAAAAAAGCCGCGGCCCTGCCCGCCAAGCTGACAGTGCCGATGATTATATTTTTTCTGCCGGTTATCTTTATCGTGGTGATCGGCCCGGCTGCCTGTTCCCTTAATGCCGGTTAACTGATGCACAATATTCCAGACAAAACGGCCACCAGCCGATATTTCATTATTGGCGGGGCGGGCTTTATCGGTTCGCACTTTACCGATGAATTGCTGGGCGATGAGGCAACCCGGGGCGTTACAATCTATGATAATTTTTCGTCCGGTCAAGACTGGCACATCGCCCACCACCTGAACGATCCGCGGTTGACGGTGGTGCGCGCCGAGATCCATGACAGCGAGCGTTTAAACGCGGCCATGGGCGGGCATCAGGTGGTTATCCATCTTGCATCCAACCCCGACATAGCCGCCGCCGTCAATGATCCGGATATCGATTTTCGCGAAGGCACCATGCTGACCCGTTATGTGGTTGAAGCCATGCGACAAACCGATTGTAAACGCATTCTCTATGCCTCGGGCAGCGGTGTTTATGGCGATTTTGGTACGACCGAAGTGATCGAGGATCAACCGGGAATGCGGCCGGTTTCCACATACGGTGCCAGCAAATACGCCAGCGAGCACCTGATTTCGGCCTATTGTTTCATGTTTGGGCTGACCGCCTGCTGCTTTCGGTTCGGCAATGTTGTCGGCCCGCGCCAGACCCACGGCGTGGGCTTTGATTTTGTCCGTAAGCTGCGCCATGACGCGGGACAATTAACCATTCTGGGTGATGGCCAGCAGAGTAAATCCTATATCCATGTGAGCGATACAGTGGCCGCAGTCTTGCTGGCTCATGACCGGTCCGCCAGGGAGTTTGAGGTTTTTAATGTTGCCACCGGCGATTACATCACGGTCACCGAAATAGCCGATCTGGCGGCTTCCGCCCTGGGGCTGGATGCTTCCTGTGTGAAATATAATTATACCGGTGGTGATCGGGGCTGGAAGGGTGATGTGCCCATCGTGCGGCTTAATACGGATCGCATTCAGGCCCTGGGCTGGTCCTGCCAGTCCTCAACTGCCGAGGCCCTGAAACGATCACTGGTTGCCTTGCTGGATGATCTTGAACGAGAAGAAGGACGGAAACCTTGATTATCACGCGCACACCTTTGCGAATATCCATTGGCGGCGGGGGCACAGACCTGCCGTCTTATTACGAGCAATTCGGTGGTTTTGTCATTTCTGCGGCGATCAATAAATATATCTACATCACGGTAAACAGGTCTTTCCGGGAAGGCTATTTCCTGAAGTATTCCAAAATTGAAACCGTGCAGAACTATGATGACATCAACCATCAGATATTTCGCGAAATGCTGCGCAGCCAGAAAATTGAATTGGGCACCGAGATCGTCAGCATCGCCGATGTTCCCGCCGGTACAGGCATGGGCTCATCAGGGGCTTTTACGGTGGGACTGCTCAATGCCCTGAAGGCCTATAAACGCCAGCACATCAGTACGGGTAAGCTGGCCAGAGCGGCCAATCATATGGAAATGACCGTTTTGGGCGAGCCGTGCGGCAAGCAGGATCACTACAGTGCGGCCTATGGCGGCATCATGTGCCAGACCTATAGCCCCAATGGAGATGTAGAGATCACGCCGCTGAATATCAGTGATGCGACCCTGTGCGGCCTGCGTGAATGCCTGATGCTGTTTTTTACCGGTTACAGCCGTACGGCCTCTGATTTATTACAGGTACAAAAAACAAAAACCGAAGCACGCGATAAATCTATTCTTGATAATTTGCATTATATCAAAGATTTAGGAGTACAAATTAAAGAATCACTTGAGAATGGAAATCTGGCGGATTTTGCCGCGCTGATGCATGAACACTGGCAGCATAAACGCCAGCGCACGGATAAAATGTCCAATTCCCGGATTGACGCACTTTATCAAACGGCTATGGATAATGGCGCGGTGGGCGGCAAGCTGGTGGGTGCGGGTGGCGGCGGGTTCCTGTTATTCTATACGCAAGACCGCAACCGTCTGCGCAGGGCCATGACGGACAGCGGCTTGCAGGAAATGGAATTTGCTTTTGATTTCGATGGTTCCATTATCCAGTTACGGAATTAGCCTGATATGCAGTGCCTCATTCTAGCCGGTGGATTTGGTACCCGCATGGAAGCCGTCAGTCATGGTCTGCCTAAATCCCTGCTGCCGGTGCTCGGTAAACCTTTTGTTGACTATCAACTGGCATGGCTGGTCGGACAGGGGGTTACCAGCGTCGTCATGTCGCTTGGGTTTAAAGCCGGGATGATCCGTGACTATCTGGGTGATGGTGCCCGTTGGGGGCTGGATATTGCCTGCGTCGAGGATGGCGACACCGCACTGGGGACCGCCGGGGCTATTCGCAATGCAGCCGATCTGGGTGTGTTGCAGGACGGCTTTTTTATCCTGTATGGTGACTCGTACCTGAACGCGGAATTGGGCCATATTTGGCGGGCTTCAGACAACGGTTCTCGCCCCGTCATGACGGTTTACCGCAACGAAGGGCAATGGGACACCGGCAATGTGTTGATGGAAGACGACCAGTTGTCGTTGTACCAGAAAGACGCGTCACCGGCCATCAAAGCCACCATGCACCATATTGATTACGGCCTGTCGGTTTTGAGCCGTGATGTTATCTGTGGCATTGTTGCCGCCGGGCAAGTGTGTGATCTGGCCGATGTTTACCACCAACTGAGCCTTGAGGGTAAACTTATAGGTTTTGAGGTTTTTGAGCGGTTCTACGAGATTGGCTCACCACAGGGTATGTCCGATCTTGAGCACCATCTTGCGGGTAATGGCGATGGGTAAATTATTCAGCCCGGCCTTTATCGGGGTGTTGGCATTCGTTGCCATCATCCATGGCGCGTGGTGGCTGTTGGGTACCGGTTACGGGGTATTTGGCGATGGTGACAGCTATCTGCGCCTGTTGCGTCTGGAACAGTTGCTGGCAAGCGGAGACTGGCTGGACATTTCCATCCCCGGAACCAACGCGCCGTTTGGCGGGTCGGTCCACTGGACCCGGTTGTTTGATCTGGTCATGCTGGCTCTTGCCCTGCCGGTAATGCCATTCACTGATGTCTCGTTGGCCCTCTATGGGGCTGGGTTGGTGGTTAGCCCGGTTATTCATTTGCTGACGGCTGCGGCCATAATCTGGGCCGTAAAACCTATGTTGGGCAACCGGGGTGCGTACTTTGCCGGTGCGGCCAGTGCGGCCCAGGCGGGTATTCTGGCCTTCGCCGTGGTAGGTCGTGCCGATCACCACATGATGTTCATGCTCATCGGCGCCCTGGCAACTGGGTATTTTATTCGCGGAACGGGGGGGGGCAGGGGGCATGCGGGCCACGACAGGCAAATCAGGACCGGTGTCATGCTGGGGGTTATACTGGCCGCCGGGATTTGGGTCGGACCAGAATTTCTGAGCTTTGCCCTGTTAGTGATGACCCTGAGCGGACTGGCCTGGGTTGTGGCTTATGATGATCATAGCCGTAAATTCAATCTGGCCATGGCATGGGGATTGACTTGCGGGCTGGTTGTGATGGTTCTGATTGAACGGGGGATCAGCGGCTACGGGGACGTGGAATACGACAAACTCTCCGTGGTGCATGTAACGTTTGCCGTTTTATACCTGTTGTTCTGGATGGTGACGGGCATGGTGCGTATGCCTGACAAACCGGCGGGTCGCCTGATGACAGGCGTGGCAGGCGCTGCTGTGTGCGGCGCCACCATGGTCACGATTTTCCCCGAAGTCCTGAGCAACCCGCTCAACAGCGGCGATGCGGCGATCTTGCCGATTTATGCCATGATATCGGAATATCGCGCCGTATCGGATTTCCCCCGCTTGTTGATTTATTTTGGTGGTGGGGTTTTCGCGCTGCCCTGGGTGCTCTGGCGAACCCGGCAGAACTGGTCAGGAAAATATAGCTGGGGTTGGTTATTGCTGGCCATCGGGTTGGTGTTCTACAGCGCATTTGCCATCAACTGGCTGCGCTGGAGCCTCTATGCCGCTTTGTTCATGAGCATTATCCTGGGCGATTTTATTGCCACACTGGATAAAAAGGTATCCCGGCGGGCCGGTTTCCTGTCGCGGGTTTTGCTTAAAACTGTTGTTGTTTTCGGTGTTGCCGTCGGCCCTCTGGTGCTCGGTGCCGGGTTGCTGAATGCCGCTAAAACCCCGGAACAGCGCGCCGCTGAAAAGATTAGCGCCTGTCCCGTTACAGAACTCAGCGACTTTCTCAATGGCCCGGAAATGGCAAAAAGCCCGAAAATTATCGTGGCCTCGGCAAATTTTGGTCCCGAGTTGGTCTATCGAACCGGTCACGCGGTTGTCGCCACAGTCCATCACCGGGGTGCCAGCGGCATTCTGGATGGCTTTCGTATCATGAGCACTAGCGACGATGGCGCCATCATCGAGATCATCGAGAAACGCCGGGTCGATTTGTTGATCCTGTGTCCGGGCACCGGCAATGATGGATATTTCCTGCTCGGTGGTGATGAAAATTCATTATACCGGCGGCTGGAAAAGGGCTCGCCCCCGCCATGGCTTGAAAGCGTTCCTGTGTCTGGAAATCTGGCGGGTAAATTTCTCATCTACAGGGTTCACTAAACCCGATTAATCCTCAAGCCGGTAGAGCGCGTAGGTATCGCCCGATAACCCCCACTGGGCAAATGTCTGGCTCAGGTTATAGCGTACATCACCAAAACCCTCGATGGTGCGGGTGATAACGGGTTTCGGCGGTTTGCCATAAAGATAACCATCGATATACCAGTCTGCCGGTTCGCCGCTTTCGCGCGTCCTTGGCACCAGTAACAAACGCTCGCTTTGTTGCAATGCGCGGATATGGTGGCCCAGTGTCTTGCCCACGCTGAAAGTGGGGAAATAGGTGATACGCTGAGGCGATTGCGAATTCTCCAGAATATGATTTAAGACCGCCTTGTACTGTCCGCGCCCACCATCGCTGAATTGTACCAGCAGGGAACTATTGCCCGCCACATAAAATACCAGTATCACAGCGGCGGTCCATTTCTGCCAGCCCCCGGCCTGCCACAGGGCCGCCATGACGCGGGCCAGCAGGATCAGCATGAACACCACACTGATCAGGAAATACCGGTGGATCACATCCGGTTTGTTTTCCATGGCCCACACGGCAAGCGGGAAGGCCAAAACCACAACACCATACAGGACCCAGGTTTTGTCACGCTGCATGACCAGCCAGATGATCGCCCCTGCGCAAGCCAGGGCGACTAAAATTAACAGCCCGTCAGTGTTATGGGCGAAGGCATCAAAGCCCAGAGCCGCCCCGGCCATGATGCCAATGGAACTGAGTGCCAGCTCAGGACAGCAATCCCCGCCGCGCACCATGTTATCCATGGCCACAGCGCCATAGGCCACCAGCGCGATAATCTGAAGGCCGAACAGAGGCACCAGTTTTGCCGCCATGCTGATGATGGATTGCTGCCGCTGGTGCAGTTCAGACAGCGCCCACAGGCCCAATCCGGCCTGCATAACCACGAACGTCAGATGGGACATTAGCCCGACCATGGAAACTGCGACAAAAGCCACGGCAATAACCGGCGAAGGGGTCTTTATATACCGGCTCATGAGGTGAAAACAGCTCAGCCCGGCAAAAACCATCAGGGAATATCCCCTGGCCTCACCGGCATAATGGACCAGCGGATAGCTCAAACTAATAAGTAACGCGGCGATCAGACCACCTGCCGGGCTCTGGCGATTACCAATACGAGCGGCAATAAATACCGAAAAAATACCGGCTGCTACCGACAGGCTTCGATAGGCATAGTCGCTGGCATCCCCGCCGGTCATAGACTGGACGACAGCCATATACAAGGTGTTCAGGCCGTGGGTATTGGCATGGAAAAAAAGTGCCGCCACATCCGCAGCCGAGCCCGATCGAAGGGCAATATTTAATTGATCCAGTGACCAGATTTCATCGATCCAGAAGTCCCCGCTGGCTGACCATAACCGCAGCGCTACCGCTATCACCGCGATGGGTATGTAATATAAATAAATGGTTCGGCCTGCGGGGTTCGGCACGATCATTTCTCCGTGTGGTGTTCTCGGTTGTGTTCTGGTTTGTGGGCGATGGCGACGATCTGCCAACCCCAGGGCGTGTTAAACAAACTGAACCGCAGCAGCACGCGGAAAATTCCCATGGCCAGGCGTGCCAACATGCTGGGTTTGCCTTTTATATCATCGCTCAGTTTCTCTGCCCGGGCTATGACAACCAGGCGGTAAAAGTTGAAGGTTGGAAAACCCGCCCCCACGGCCAGATCCACCGTGTATCCGGCCTGTTCGAGCTGGCGGGTTATTAAAGCAGGGGTGTAGTGTCTGATATGACCGATGGAGCGGTCAAAGGCAGACTTGGGTCCGCCCGGCACGGTAATAATCAGTTTCCCGCCGGGCTGTAAATAATCTTGCAGGTTTTTCAGCATATCCACGGGGTCAGCCATGTGTTCGAGAACTTCCGAGCACACCGCATGGCTGGCCCAGTTTCTGAATTCACTGGCCGGTGTTGAACCGGCAGTCAGATCGGCTGAAACCAGCAGGGCGTCCGGAATTTTTTGTTGTGTTACATCCAGCCCGCTTTGGGCGTGATCCACACCGGCCAGCCGGGCGGTTGTGAAGTGCTGCCGCAGGGCCACCAGCATATCACCCGAGCCGCACCCTACGTCGAGGATCTGCACGGGCTCAGGCATACTTCCAGACGGTGACATGGTGCGCTCAAGCAGCCGCAGAACCAGAGAACCCCGGAAAATCTGCGCCGGGTTCAGTCGCGTGGCTTGGCTGTATTTATCCCAGTGTTCTTCCCAGTATTGCGCGTCCTGGGCCTGAATGGTGGGGTCATCCGTCATGATCTGCCATGGTGGCCGGGTTTTTCGGGTTCGCCGGCATGGTTGCGTTAATGGCGTGCAGCAGCAACGTGGAGGTAAAGGTAATAAATGACAGCACAATGGCGAGCAGCCCGCTGACAGCCAGATGATTGGTGCTGATCATGTCGTCGAACAGGGTAAAACCGGCCTGAGCATAGGCACTGGCAAAATTAAGACACAACAACAGACCAAAACCCATGACAAATCCCGAAATAATCATCATGGGTGTGTAGGCGAATTTTTCAGCCCAGTGTTTCTTGGTTACCCCGGACGGGTCATATAACCCTTGTGCCATGCAGCCCAAAAAGAAGCTTTGTAATCCGACGATGGAAAATGTGGCACCCAGAAACATGGTGTTGAGCGACAGGGTGACGCCGCCCACGGTAAGTGGTCCCATGCTCAATGGTACGGTAATGATCAAACCCAGCAGGAACAGGATAATGCCCGGTTTCAGGACAAAAAAGTCGGCCCCGAAGATCAACATGGCGCGCAGATTGATCCAGCCCGCATGCCAGGGTGAAAACCAGCCGATGCGTTTATGATGGCTCTCGCGGCCTTCGCGATCTTTGTAGAAATGAACCGGAGCCTCGATGGTGCGCAGCTTCAGCCGGACGGATTTAACGATCATCTCCGAGGCATATTCCCATGACTGGGAACGCAGGTTCATACGTTTGAATGCGTCAAGGGTTACCCCGCGCATACCACAGTGAATGTCTGAAAAATTAGTCCCGTAGATCACGTTGAGAATAAATATGGTCAAGGGTGTGCCAAAATAACGGTGCAGGGCAGGCATGGCACCATCTTCGATGGAACCGGCAAAACGCGAGCCGATGATGAACTCAAAATCTTCGTGGAAATGCTCCATGAATGGCTGAATTTTGCGAAAATCATAGGTGCAGTCCGCGTCACCGAGGATAACATATTTACCGCGTATGACCCCGAGGGAGTCGATATAGGCCCGGCCCAGTCCGCGTCTGGGCATTTTCAAGACCCGCGCACCCATTGCCAGGGCGATGTCAGGTGTCTTGTCGGTCGAACTGTCCAGGATGAGAATTTCAGCCCGAACTCCGGCAGCGGCAATACCTTCGTGGCACCAGTTCATGAATTCTGTAATCACCGATTCTTCGTTCATGGCGGGTATTACGATGGATAATTCGGGCTCCGCAACATCGTCTTGCGGGATCAGCAGGATCAATCCCGGATCATCGGGGAAGGTGATTTCGTTATGCATTTTTTGTGCTGGGCTTTCCATTGCGGGGTTATCCATTGAGCAACCGGTGCAGGTTTTCCGGCAGAACCGGCAACCGGCCAATCAGCATGATGGTCGCACCAGTTATGGCTATGCCGTAGGGAATGGGTTGTTGTAAATCCTGATTGTTTTCGAGCCAGACCGGTGAGCCCAGCAGACGGGCAAGGGCAGGCATTTTTTTGGCACACAGCATGATCACCGACAGCGCGCCGCCCAACAGGGCTATGTACATTACAAGATTACTCAACTCACTAACCTCAAACCATACCGCTATCGCGGCCAGCAGCTTTACATCACCCCCACCCATCAGGCCAAGGGCAAAGACAGCGGCACCAATGGCTAATATACCAAAAGCCCAGGCGTAATGTAACACAATGTTTGTAAAGGATATTTCAGCCATGATCGCGGCCGGGATAAAGAGCAGGGCGATGAACAGGGAAGTCATGTTGGAAATTTCAAGACGCCTGAAATCTGTATTAGCGGCATAGACCAGCGTGGCCACGAATAATACGATAACCAATATCTGCAAAATTGACATTGGCGAATCTACCTTCGTACCAAAAGCCTCAATAGCACAGCCATAAAAACACAATCCCGGCAGTTTGGGTAAACCGCCGGGACTGACTAACTGTTTGAAACCGGAATTCCGTATTAACCGGCGAGGCTGTTACCAACGTTGTTGAAGGT
This sequence comes from Alphaproteobacteria bacterium, assembly GCA_024279135.1. Taxonomy (GTDB): domain Bacteria; phylum Pseudomonadota; class Alphaproteobacteria; order Rhodospirillales; family Casp-alpha2; genus JABJOR01. The sequence continues at coordinate 102,568 of JAJRRU010000008.1, read as the reverse complement.
ATTGCCGATATCCGTGCCGAGCAATGTAATAGCCCCAATGATGGCGACCGCAACAAGTGCGGCAATCAGGCCATATTCAATGGCAGTTGCGCCTTCTTTATTGCTTCGCAGGGCGCTAGCGAAAATAGCGATTTTCAACATCGGGATAGTACTCCTGTTTTTATCAGCCCGGACCACTTCGCTCCGGCTCTAATATTAATAATTAGATTGACCACTCACATAACCCTGACAAAACTAAGCGCAGATGTCAATAGGCTTGCACGGCAAAGGACCGGCATAATTTAAAGATATGCTTCTAAATTAACACACTTTATACAATAATATAAATGTCTAACAAGTCCTTATAGCAGTAAATAAATAAGAAAATTATCCCAATACACTAAAACTTCAGTCCTGGTTTATGACCCGGATTCGCGAACAAAAGCCCATGGAAACCGTATATTCAATGTATTTCAGATCGAAGCGAACTGGACTGTGTCATGGTTGATGTTTCTGTTATCAATCTTGTGCCACACCGCCTTGTTCCTTGCGGTGTTTTATGAATGCATCGAGTTCTTCATCGATGGCCTGATCAAGGGGTGGGGCCTGATAGTCATTGATCAGTTCCTTGTAGATATGATGGGCGCGCTGGGTGGCATCTTGCGAGCCCTTGTCGGTCCAGTTCTCGAAGTTGTTCCAGTCTGACAACATGGGCGCATAAAAGGCATTTTCATAACGATCCAGAGTATGCTGGGTGCCAAAAAAATGTCCGCCGGGGCCGACCTCGTCTATGACATCGATGGCCAGCGCTTCTGGGTCCGTATCCAGAGGTTGCAGGAATTCAGCCATCATTTGCAGCATTTCTGCATCTATAATGACTTTCTCAAAAGACGCGCACAGCCCGCCCTCGATCCACCCGGCACCGTGGATGATGGTGTTACAGTGAGCCAGGATACACGACCAGATGTTCATCTGGGACTCATAAGCCGCCTGGGCGTCCGGGGCATTTGAGGCGTTCACGTTGGAAGCCCTGTAGGGCAGCTTGTAATAACGCGCCAGCTGGCCGCCGATAATGGTGGCTTTGGCTTGTTCGGGTGTGCCAAACGCCGGTGAGCCGGTTTTCATGTCCACGTTGGAGGTAAACCCGCCATAGATCGCCGGAGCGCCCGGGTTGACCATCTGGATAAAGCCAATCCCGGCCAGGGCTTCGGCGTTTTGCTGAACCAGTGCCCCGGCCAGGGTGATCGGTGCCATGGCCCCGGCCAGGGTGAACGGTGTGATAATGACCGGCTGGTTGAAGCGCGCCATCTCAATGGTGCCTTCCAGCATAGACTGGTCATACTGCAAGGGTGAATTGGCGTTGACGATGGTGAAGACACAAGGCTGATTTCGAAGCTGATCCGCGCTCAGGCCATGGGAAATCTGTGTCATTTTCAGGCCGTCGCGGATTCGCTCTCCACCCAGTGCATAGATCATGAAGAGCTTGTCTGTCAGTCTGGTCGTGCCCTGAAAGGTATCCAGATGACGGACGCGCGGGGGGATATCGGTAGGCTCAACCGGGTATCCGGGGATCAGGTGAATGATATTGAGGCTTTGCGCCAGTTTCAGGAAATCACAAAAATCATCGAAGGTTCCGGCTCGCCGGGGGATATCCAGGGCCGAGACATGGGGCGGGCTGGCGACCATGGCGACGTTGATCACATTGCCACCGATCATCAGGTTATGATCTTTGTTGCGGGCATGCATGGTAAATTCTGCCGGGGCCATGGCCAGATATTGCTCGATCAGACCGGGTGGGAACCGAACCCGTGTGGTGGCTTCATCAACGTCCGCGCCAGCCTGGCGAAGAATTTCGCGGGCCTCGGGCAACAGAAAGTTGATGCCGGTATTCTCCAGCACTTTCAGGGATGCGTGGTGGATATCTTCCACCTGATCATCGGAAATAAATTTAAATGGTGGGAACGGGTTGCGGATGGTTTGCCACGGCAATTGTCGGAAACCCGAGGCCGGGCCGCTGGCAGTTTTCCGGCCCCGTCGTCTGGGTTTGTGATCCAGTTCACCCGATGTATTTTCTCTCATGCCGCGCACCGTTCCATAATGCCCTGATTGCCTGCGTGTCAGCCGCCCTTGAGCGGTGGCATATAGGACATGTTGTCGCCATGGTTCAGAATATGGCTGTCGTGCTGTGATGGTGGCACCGCCTTGCCGTTGACCACAATCAGACAACGTCCGTCTGCCGGTGCGCCGATCTGGCGGACTACACCCAGCGGTGTGGTACCGTCGGGAACCTCCAGTTCGGCAACTTTCCCTGACGTTCCGGCGGGCAGAAACCGAGCGAACAGCCCGCCAGTTTTCAGGGTAATTTTCACCGCCTTATAATCCGAGTCGCTCAATCAACTCGTTGGTTAGCCTGCCATCTTCGGTCCAGCCCCGGGCCTTGTAATATTCGGGCAGCATCTGGGCCAGTTCACTGACCTTGCCCTTGCCACTGCCTGACGGGGCAGGGACTTCCAGCAACCGCTTGGGCAGGGTGTCATCGGCAGCCGTCAGACCGGCTGCCAGATTAAACCGTCGTTCAAGGTTCCAGACCCGCTCGCCGGTCTCCATCATACGCTCTTGGCTCCACGAGGTCGGAAGATCGGCGCTCAGCAGATCGACAAAATGGCCAATGTTCATGCCCGCGCCCTCGACAAACAGGCACAGCCCGGTGGAATCCATGGCCGCCACGTGGTCCTGACTGGTCTTGCAGGGTTCGGCCTTGCCATTGCCGCTGATGTCTTCCATGTCCTCGTCGAAGACGGCATGTTTCAGATGACACGCTCCCCGGTTGGAGGTGGCATACCCCAGACCCATACCTTGCAGCACCCGGCTGTCATAACCGGCAAATTCCTGGCCCTTGACGTGCATGGCGATTTCCGGGTGGCCGTATTTTTCACACATCAAACGTGATCCCATGGCGAGTATCTTACCGAATCCCTCACCCTTGCCGGTTTTTTCAGACATGATGGTCAGTGCCTCGGCACTGCCGAAATTCAGCGCCACGCCGTCCGTATCGGCATCGGTAATGACCCCCATTTCATAAAGTTCCATGGCCGCGGCCAGGGTGCCACCGAAGGAAATCGGATCGTACCCGTGTTCGTTGGTCATATATCCGGCGTAGGTCAGCGCGTCGATGTCGTCCACGCCCAGCAGGGGGCCGAAGGCATAGGCGGTTTCATATTCCAGCCCGCCCGAAGCCATGCGGTATTCCGGTTTGTTTACAATGGAAAAGTGATTCTCGTCGATGTGGGCAATGCGACCACACGCGATAGTACAGCCAAAACAGGCCTTGTTGGTGACCATGTTGCGGTGGCCGTTGGCCTTGACTTCAAACATGGCCGAGGGATTGATCTTGTCGGTGCCTGCAAACTGCACATCGTCGAAATTCCGGGTCGGCAGACCGCCGAATTCCTGCATCATGTCGATCATGTCATTGGTGCCGAGCTCGGTCAGTGCCTTGCGACCTTCGCTTTCGGCCAGAACCCTGTGGCATTCGTGCACCACGTCCATAAATTTCTCCGGGTGGGTTGCCGTGACACCTTTGGTGCCGCGTACCGAAATGGCCTTCAGGTTCTTGGACCCCATGACCGCGCCGACCCCGGAGCGCCCGGCGGCGCGGTGCAGGTCATTGACAATACAGGCATACCGGCACAGGTTTTCACCGGCCTCGCCACAGGACGCCACCCTGATCAACGGATCATTGTGGGTTTTCTTGATCCATGCTTCGGTGTGCCACACCGTGGTGCCCCAGATATCGGTAGCCGCCAGCAGCTCGACCTTGTCGTCGACGATGTTCAGGTAAACCGGGCTTTCGGAGCGACCCTCGATGAGCACAAGATCGTAGCCTGCGAACTTCAGTTCTGCACCAAACTTACCGCCGGAATTGGAACACGCAATGGCACCGGTCAGCGGGCCTTTGCACAGCACGGCGTAGCGGCCACTGGTCGGTGCCATGGTGCCGGTTAGCGGGCCGGTGGCAAAAATCAGCACATTGTCTGGCCCCAGGGGATCAGCCTGAGGGTCCATGTTTTCCCACAGGTATTTGGTGCCCAGACCGCGTTCGCCCATATACGCTTCGGCCCACTCCATATTCAGCGGTTCGCTGATGCAGGTTCCCTTAGTCAGATTAACTCGTAAGACATTATTCGCCCAAGCCATGATGTTTCTCCGTAACTGGTAAAATTTCTATCAGGCAGTCGCCTGGTTTCCACTATCTGTTTTGATTGCCGAGGCTCGTAATTTATCCATTCCGGTCCAGTTGGCATCGCCGTAGGTAATCGCATCTGTTGGGCAAACCTTGGCACACGCCGGGTCTCCATCGCACAGATTACATTTCACAACCTTGCCGCTGATCTGGTCGAAATTGATGGTGCCAAAGGGACAGGCGATGGTGCACACCTTGCAGCCGACGCAAGTCGAATTATTGACCACCTTGGCTCCGGTTGCCAGATTGACGGTAATGGCGCCTGTGGGACAGGCCTTCTGGCACCAGGCATCGGCGCACTGGGTGCAGGTATAGGGAATGGATCGTTCACCGTGACCGACCTCGATAATCTTGATTCGCGAGCGCGATGGGTTAAATGCTCCGGTATGTTCATAGGAACATGCCATCTCACATTGCAGACAACTGGTGCATTTTCCAGCGTCGATGATAAGTGACTTGTGCATAGTTTAATTGCTCCCTGGCTATATCTGATTTCGGGCACATTATAATGACTAAATGATCCACTGGGAAAGCCAAACATTTGGATATATTTCAACTGTCAGCAAATTTTTTTATCGCTTGAACTTACTTTTTCTTGTTTGCAAGAAAAACTTTAAAGCACATATGATAATTAGTGCTTCACGTGATGACGGGTATAAGGATGAAATATCATGCCGACCGATATTAAAAGCCGTCGAGGTGGTCGGGCCGCCCGCAAAGCCCTGCACGATGCGCCGGTTCCTGATGCGGACCGCGCCATCCGTCCCGGCATGGTAGGTGGATTGTTCCAGCCGCTACAACAAGCCGATCTGGAACGTATTCATCAAGCCGCCCTGACTGTCCTGGAAACCATTGGATTTTCCAATGCCATACCGTCTTGCATCGAGCGGGTTGTGGCCGCCGGTGGCACGCTCACACACGATGGCCGGTTGTTGTTTCCGCGCGCCCTGGTGGAAGATACCATTGCCAATGCAGCCCGGAATTTTCCGCTTTATGGCCAGGACCCCAGTCGTGATCTGGAACCTTGGGGAAATAATGTGCATTTCGGTACGGGCGGGGCGGCCGTCCATATATATGAATCTGAAACAAATGAATACCGCGAATCGACCATTAGCGACCTGTACGATATAGCCCGTCTGGTGGATAATCTGGATAATATCCATTTTTTCCAGCGTCCCATCGTAGCCCGCGATATCGTCGAACCCGATGTCATGGATATCAATACGGCCTACGCCTGCATATCCGGTACTACCAAACATGTGGGAACATCCATGGGCAACCCGGAAAGTGTTACGAAAATACTTGAGATGCTGCACGTGGTAGCCGGGGGTGAGGATAAATGGCGGGCCCGTCCGTTTGTCAGCCAGTCAAGCTGCTTCGTGGTGCCACCATTGGCGTTTGCCGAGGATGCCTGCCATTGTCTGGAGGTCGCGGTACAAGGCGGTATGCCGATTTTACTGATCGCCGCCGGCCAAGCCGGGGCGACCGGACCGGCAGCCCTTGCCGGTTCCATCATGCAGGAAGTCGCCGAGGTGCTGGCCGGGCTGGTCTACGTTAATCTGATAAAACCCGGACATCCGGCGATCTTTGGTGCCTGGCCGTTTGTTTCCGATCTGCGGACCGGGGCCATGTCCGGTGGTTCGGGCGAACAGGCCCTGCTCAGTGCGGCGTGCGCCCAGATGGCCAATTATTATGACCTGTGCGGCAGCATGCCCGCTGGCATGACAGATGCCAAGACACCCGATGCCCAGCATGGTTATGAGAAGGGTTATACCGAGGCGTTGCTGGCCCACGCCGGGGGTAATCTGATTTACGAGGCTGCCGGGATGCAGGCCAGTTTGCTGGGTTTTTCAAAAGAAGCGCTGATCATCGATAACGATATGATCGGCGGTATTCTGCGTACCGTGCGCGGCATCGAGATCACCGAAGACAGTCTTTCGGTGGAAACCCTGCGCAGTGTCTGTCTGGATGGTCCGGGACATTATCTGGGCCACGAGCAAACTATCAAACGCATGAAAACCGAATATGTCTACCCGGAAATCGGTAATCGCATGAGCCCCAAGGAATGGATCGAGGCCGGTTCAGAATCCATTATGGATGGTGCACGTCGCAAGGTGAAAGAAATCCTCGACAGCCCCCACCCAACCCATATTACAGCCCAGCAAGACATCCTGATCAGGGAAAATCACGATATCAGATTGCCCGCCCAGATAATGGGTCCTGACCTTAAATTAACCTGATAAATTATTCAGGAATTCTGCCAGCCCGGTGACATCTTCGAGGATATAGTCCGTATGGGCGCTAAGATCGGCTCGGGTGCTGTTGCCGCTCAGCACACCGACGGAAAAAGCGACCCCGGCTTTATCACCCATTTCCATATCATGATAATTGTCGCCGACCACAATAACCTCGCTCACATCCAGATCACATTGCTTGCAAAAAGCGTGCACCATACCGGGGCCGGGTTTGACGCCGTATCCGCTGTCGTAACCGGCGATGAAATCAAACCGGGTTTCAACATGGAACCGGTCCAGCATGGCCCGAGTACTGGCCTCGTTGTCACTGGTGGCCACCCCCAGCGTATAACCCAGACCGGCTAACCGGCTCAGTAATTCGGGCAGGTCGGTAACCGGGGTGGCACTTTGCAGACCATAGGTATTAAAGATGTGGGTGATGGCCTGGTATAGCTCGTCGGTGGTCCAGTCCTCCAGGGCATCCGACCATGCGGTGGCGATTTCATAATTTGTGTGGGCGGCGAGCAGACTGCCGGAACGAATCGTGTTGGTTTGCGATTGCCAGCCACCCAATTCCATCAGTTCATGGGCCCGTTCCTGATTTCCCCGTGCAGCCATCAGGGCGGCGCGATGATTGAGCGGCATCCAGGTTGCGGTGTAGTCAAACAAGGTACCGTCTTTGTCAAACAGGATGCCTTTGATGGCCGGTCTTGCGGGGCGGGATTTGTTCATGATTTTGACATGACACGGGATATGAACAAAATCAATACACAAATCTGCTAAAGACAGTCGTTATATCATTGATAAAAGATGCTAGAATATGACATTGTCTTCTTGGGTTAAAACGGGACAAGCGAAAGGCAGGATCATGGCGAACCAGGAATTTGATTATGTCATTATCGGGGCTGGCTCAGCCGGGTGTGTGCTGGCCGATCATCTTTCGGCAGATGGCAAAAATACGGTTTGTGTGCTGGAATACGGCGGCAAGGATAATTCCATCTTCATCCAGATGCCCACGGCCCTGTCGATCCCTATGAATTCGCCTAAATACGACTGGGGTTTCTATACCGAACCCGAGCCGGGGCTGAATGGTCGGAAGATCCATCAGGCTCGTGGCAAGGTGCTCGGCGGCTCTTCGTCCATTAACGGCATGGTCTATGTGCGCGGTCACGGCAGTGACTTCGACGAGTGGGAACAAAATGGCGCTTCCGGATGGGGCTATCGGAACTGTTTACCTTATTTCCGCCGCGCCGAAGGGTGTCTCTATGGCGGTGATGAATATCGCGGCGTAGACGGGCCATTATCCACGTGTAATGGAAACGAGATGAAAAATCCCCTGTACCGGGCTTTTATCGAAGCCGGTCACAAAGCCGGTTATCTGAAAACCGGTGATAGTAACGGTTATCAGCAGGAAGGCTTTGGCCGCATGGATATGACCGTGCGGGACGGTGTGCGCTGCTCAACGGCCAACGCCTATCTGAAACCCGCCTTGTTACGCAACAATCTGCATGTCCAGACCCATGCCCTGACGACCCGTATTCTGCTGGAAGGCAAACGGGCCGTGGGGGTGGAATACCGACTTGGTGAGAACGTTCACCAGGTCAAGGCGACAAAAGAGGTCATCCTGTCGGCCGGGGCCATCGGTTCACCGCATATTATGATGCTGTCGGGCATCGGTCCGGGGGCGCACCTGAAGGACATGGATATCACAGTCCATCATGATCTGCCCGGTGTGGGCGAGAACCTGCAAGACCATCTGGAAGTCTGGGTACAGCAGGCCTGCACCCAGCCCATAACCCTGGCAAGCGTCATGAACCCTGTATCGAAATTGTTTATAGGGGCACGGTGGTTCTTTTCAAAGACCGGGCTTGGTGCCACCAATCACTTCGAATCGTGCGCGTTCATACGATCCAAACCGGGCATTGCCTATCCTGATATCCAGTATCATTTCCTGCCAGCGGCCATGTCCTATGACGGATCATCCCAGGAAACCAAGCAGGGCTTTCAGGTCCATGTGGGCCACAACAAACCCAAGAGCCGGGGGCGCATTACCTTGCGCAGTAAAGACCCGGCAGAAAAACCACGTTTATTTTTTAATTATTTGTCCCATGAAGACGACCGGGAAGGCTTTCGGGCCTGTGTGCGTCTGAGCCGCGAGATTTACGCACAATCGCCGTTTGATCCGTATCGGGGTGAGGAAATAGCACCCGGAAAACATATTCAGAGCGACGATGAGATCGATAACTGGGTCGCCGATACGGCCGAAACGGCGCTCCATCCAAGCTGTGCCTGCAAGATGGGAAACGATCCAATGGCCGTGGTCGATGCTGAAACAAAAGTTCACGGCATGGAATGCTTGCGGATCGTGGATTCTTCTATTATGCCCACTATTACAAACGGTAATCTGAACGCCCCGACAATCATGATTGGCGAGAAGGCTGCTGACATCATTCTTGGTAAACAACCTTTGGCCCCATCCAATGCACCTGTATACATTACACCCGATGTTGAAAACACTCAGCGGACCGGCGATCCGGAACGGTAAAACCACATGACCATGGAACATTTTGATTTTATCATCATCGGTGCGGGAATCGCCGGGGCGTCGGCGTCCATGCGGCTATCGGAATATGGCAGTGTTGTGTTGCTGGAACGGGAATCTCAACCCGGATACCATGCCACGGGGCGTTCTGCGGCCACCTATGAACCATCCTACGGCCCGGAAAAAGTCCTGCGTCTGATCAAGGCCAGCAAGCCGTTTTTGGATCATCCGCCAACGGGTTTTATGGATACTGCCATTTTAAGCCCACGGGGCATGATGACCCTGTTTCGGGAAAATCAGGGTTCGGAATATGACGAATTCATGGATATATTGGGTTCGATAGGCTCCGGTTTCGAGAAACTGGATGCCGGCCAGGCCCTAAAACGGGTGCCGATCCTGAACCCGGATTATTACCACCGGGCGATCTATAGCGATGAGGCCAAAGACATTGATGTGCATGGTCTGCATCAAGGCTACCTCAGGGCCATGAAAGCCCTAGGCGGTAAGGTGCAGGTCAATGCCGAGGTCAGGGAAATTTCACGAACCGAAGACTGGACGGTCACCACACGGTCCGGCCGGTTCTCCAGCCCGGTGATTATCAATGCGTCCGGTGCCTGGGCCGATGAAATAGCCGTCATGGCCGGGGTCAAACCTATCGGTCTGGAACCGCGACGACGGTGTGCCCTGCTGGCCAGCCTTCCTCAGCAATATGATATCCGCGACTGGCCGCTTGTCATGGGGCTGGACCCGTCATTTTATTTCAAACCCGATGCAGGGCGTCTTATGATTTCACCGGAAGACAGCCATCCGTCAGCGCCCTGTGACGCCCGCCCGGAAGACATTGATATTGCCTATGCCATCGACCGTTTTGAGCGTGCCACAACTGTATCGATCAGGCGTCCTGAACATACCTGGGCGGGACTGCGCTCCTTCGTAGCCGACGAGATGATGGTGGCCGGATTTGATGCCCAGGTGGACGGGTTTTTCTGGTTGGTCGGGCAGGGCGGTTTTGGCATCAAGACATCGCCCGCCATGTCCCTGATCACTGGTCAACTGGCTCGTGGCAAGGACTTCCCGCAAAGTGTTGCAGATTGCGGTTTGTCCGAAGCCGACCTGAGCCCATCGCGGGCCGGGTGTGGATAACAAGAAGGGCCCGCTCAGTTGGCTCTGAAATTGCTGACATCCAGAACGCACAGCATCATATGGGCGATGGGGCTGTAAAAGTCCTGCCGTTCAAGTTTAAAGCCAAGCTCTGAGAATCGATCTTCCAGTTCGCTTCGGGTATAATAATGGTGACCACCATCGACCAGGCCATACCAGATCAGCAAGGCCCGGCGTAAAATTCCGTGTTGCGGGATGATGCCTTCCAGGATGACAAGCCTGTGTTTGCTGACCCGTGCCAGTTCCCTGAACACCTCAATCGCATCTAATGGAATATGGTGCAGGGTCGAATAGATTACCACCATATCAAATTGGTTTTCACCGTGCGGCAGTTGCGTCAGATCACCACAATAAATCGACCAGTCCGGGTGATATTTTTGGCACGATTGCACAAACGGAAATGACAGATCAGTGGCGGTGATTTGCGCGCCATCCCTGATAGACGGTCCGGTGGATACATGGCCGGGACCACAACCTACCAGCAGCACCCGTTTGTTATGGGTATTTTCCAGACGCTCGGGTATCGGTCTGGGTTCCAGCCTGAATAACCCCGATAAAAGCCACTTCCAGATAACGGTTTCAATAATGAAACACTTCACCCGGTAAATTGCAGGATGACCAAAAATCAGGCTTTCTTGTGGTGTTTCAGGTTTTGCGATAGCTGGGTTCCATTGTCTAGAGTGTATTGTTAATACACTCTAGCTCAGGCCCGTTCAATGCGGGCAGCGGAAAACTTGAATTCCGGTATTTTGCCGAAGGGATCAAGTTTCGGGTTGGTCAGCACATTTGCCGGGGCTTCGGCGAAACAAAACGGAATGAACAACATGCCTTCCGGCTGATTGGGGTTCTGGCGGATCGCCAGGGTAATGGTGCCACGGCGAGTGTGCACATGAGCCATTTCGCCCGCTTCAAGCCCCATACGGTCCATATCGGCAGCGTTCATGGAGACCACGGCGCCCGGTTCCAGGCTGTCGAGCACGCTCGAGCGCCGGGTCATGGCCCCGGTGTGCCAGTGTTCCAGCATGCGCCCGGTTGTCAGGATCATGGGATATTCGTCGTTCTGCTGATCATCGGGCGGGATAATGCTGGCCGGGACGATCTTGCCGCGACCCGAGGCTGTGGGAAAACCATCGGTAAAGATCACCGCATTGCCCGGTTTGTCGGGTGCGTCGCAAGGGAAAGTTACCGATCCTTCGTTTTCCAGTCGTTGCCAGGTGATGTTGTTCAAGGAGGCCATGATCTGTTTCATTTCCTCGAAGACGGCTTGCGGACCATCGTAGGACCAGTCCAGACCGACGCGTTTGCCAATCTCGGTGATAATCCATAAATCCTGTCTGGCATCGCCGGGCATGGGTACACAAGGCCGACCCAACTGGACCTGGCGATTGGTATTGGTATAGGTGCCGGATTTCTCCGCATGCGCGGAGGCCGGCAGGATAACATCGGCGTGCCAGGCGGTTTCGGTCAGGAAAATATCCTGAACCACCAGGTGTTCCAGCTTGGCCAGAGATTTTCGAGCGTGGGTCTGGTCCGGGTCCGACATGGCCGGGTTTTCACCTTGAATATACATGGCCCGGATCTCTCCGTCGGCGATGGCGTCGATAATTTCGACCACGGTGAGGCCTTTGTTTTGGTTCAGAGAGGTGCCCCAGAACTCTTCATACCGGGCAATGGTGTCTGGGTCCTCGACGGACTTATAGTCAGGATACATATGGGGAATCAGGCCCACATCGGAGGCACCTTGCACATTATTCTGGCCGCGCAAGGGGTGCAGCCCGGTGCCGGGTCGGCCAATCTGGCCGGTGATCAGCGCCAGGGTGATCAGACATCGGGCATTGTCCGTGCCGTGGATGTGCTGTGAAATGCCCATGCCCCAGAAGATGATAGAGGCATCAGATGTGGCGTATGTGCGTGCCACTTCTCGCAGATCATCGGCAGAGATACCGCAAACCGCCGACATTTTTTCCGGGCAATAGTCCTTGATGTGTTCCGTAAGCTCGGCGAAACCTTCGGTGTGTTCCGTCACGTAGGCGCTGTCATACAAGTTTTCCTCAATGATAACATGGATCATGGCATTGAGCATGGCAACGTCAGAGCGCGGTGTGAAATTCAGGTGCCGGGTTGCATAGCGCGACATAGGCTGGCCGCGCGGGTCAATGATATACATCTTGGCACCGCGTTTTGCCGCCTGTTTGAAATAGGTTGCGGCAACGGGGTGGTTCTGGGCCGGGTTGCAGCCGATGGCGATGATGCAGTCGGCTTTCTCGGCGTCCATAAACGGGGCACTCACGGCCCCTGAAGCCACACATTCCATGAGAGCTGCCACCGATGAGGCATGGCAAAGCCGGGTACAGTGGTCAATGTTATTGGTATGAAATCCCGTCCGGATGAGTTTTTGCAACAGGTAGGCTTCTTCGTTGCTGCCCTTGGCCGAACCGAACCCGGCAATGGATTTGGGGCCACCGGCCTCGTGTACTTTTTTCAATCCGCCTGCCGCCGCGTCCAGGGCTTCTTCCCAGGTGGCTTCGCGGAAAACAGATGACCAGTCGCTGTCGGGAATTTCAATATCCCAGGCCTTGGGTGCATCCTCGCGCCGGATCAACGGTTTGGTCAGGCGGTGGGGGTGATGGATATAATCGTACCCAAAGCGACCCTTGACGCACATGCGGTTCTCGTTGGATGGGCCGGGCCGTCCTTCGACCCGGATGATTTTATCGTCTTTAACATGAACGGCGGTCTGACAGCCGACTCCGCAAAACGGGCATAGGGTGTTGACGATGGTATCGGCAACGTGGGCCAAAGTCCCATTGTCATCGAGCACGCTGGCGGGCATCAACGCGCCGGTCGGGCACGCCTGGACACACTCGCCACAGGCCACACAGGTGCTTGAGCCCATGGCCGTATCAAAATCAAAGGTAACCTTCGCGCCGCTGCCCCGGTAAGACATGCCGATAACATCGTTGACCTGGACCTCGCGACACGCCCGCACGCACAAGGTACAGTTAATGCAGGCATCCAGATTGACCGCCATGGCAATGTGCGAATTGTCGGCCTGTGGTTTGGCGGACGCCGGATAACGCGAGGTGCTGATCCCGGCTTTGTCGGCTTGCTGCCAGAATTTCGAATTGGGGTTATGAGCGGTGCTGCGTTCCGGCTGGTCGGCAATCAGCAGCTCGAAGACCATTTCCTGGGATTTTTTGGCCCGCTGGGAGAGCGTGTTGACCACCATGCCATCGCTTGGTTTGCGCAGGCATGACGCGGCCAGGGCCCGTTCGCCTTCGACCTCGACCACACAGACCCGACAGTTGCCATCGGGCCGGTAGCCGGGCTCATCGGCGTAACACAGGTGAGGAATATCTATATTCTCGCGCTGGGCTACCTGCCAGATTGTTTCGCCGTCTCTGGCCTCGACGGTATTGCCATTCAGGGTGAAGGTTGTTGTCGTATTCATGATACTTCTTCCGGAAAAAATTTCATGACACAGGCCATGGGGTTGGGGGCGGCTTGTCCCAACCCGCAGATCGACGCGTCAGCCATAACCGTTTGCAGATCGTTCAACAGGTCGGTATCCCATTTATCCTCAGACATCAGTTTAACCGCTTTGGACGTTCCCGTGCGACACGGAGTGCACTGGCCGCAGCTCTCGTCCTCGAAGAATTTCATCAAATTGAGGGCCACGTCTTTCATGTTGTCCTGATCAGACAGTATAATTACCGCGTGAGAGCCGATAAAACAGCCGTGCTGGAATAAAGCCTCGCCAAAATCCAGGGCGATATCGGAAAGCCTGGCCGGTAGAATACCGCCGGACGCGCCGCCGGGCAGGTAAGCCTTGAAGGTGTGTCCGTCAGCCATGCCCCCGCAGTATTGTTCGATCAGCTCACTGACAGTAATGCCTGCCGGGGCCAGTTTAACGCCGGGATTTTTGACCCGTCCAGAAACCGAGTATGAGCGGAACCCCTTGCCGCCGTTCATGCCTTGTGCGGAAAACCAGTCCGGGCCTTTTTCAATGATATCACGCACCCAATAGAGGGTTTCTACATTGTGGGTCAGGGTGGGTCGCCCGAATAACCCCCGTTCGGATGGGAAGGGGGGGCGGTTGCGCGGCAGCCCGCGCTTGCCTTCGATAGACTCGATCATGGCAGATTCTTCACCACAGATATAAGCCCCGGCGCCCCGGCGCACTTCCAGCTTGGTTGAGCCGGTCAACCCGCTGTCTTCCAGTTTGCCGATTTCACGGCGCAGCAAGGTGATAATGGCCGGGTATTCGTCGCGAATATAGATGTAGGTTTTATCAATCTCGCAAGTCCATGCGGCAATCAGCACGCCTTCGAGGAAACGGTGGGGATCGTTCTCCAGATGATAGCGGTCCTTGAAGGTGCCGGGTTCGCCTTCGTCCCCGTTGATGGCAAACAGTCGGGGTTTGGGCTGGTCGCGGACAATCTTCCATTTAAGGCCGGACGGGAAACCCGCGCCGCCCAGGCCGCGAAGGCCTGAATCCTGCATAATCTGGACAATATCTTCAGGTTTTCTGGTCTCGGCATAACAGGCTTTAAGCAAATCATAGCCGCCGTCTTGCAGATACTCATCCAGCCCGGTGTAGTCTGGTTCTATAGCATGGGTATCATGGTTTTCCATGGCAGCAACCACTGCCTGGGTATTGGCGTGGCCCAGATGATTGTGGCCGACCTCAACCACCGGGGCCGCATCGCACCGACCCATGCAGGGTGCGCGGACGATTCTGACTTTTGCACCATCAACGGTATTTTCAAGATTTTCTTTTAATTCTTCCGCCCCGGCAAGCTGGCAGCTCAAGGAGTCGCAGACCCGGATGGTCAGCGGGGCCGGTGGTGTTTCGCCGTCCAGCACAATGTCAAAATGAGCATAGAACGAGGCAACTTCATAAACCTCGGTCATGGAAACATCCATTTCAACTGCCAGAGCCTGTAAATGGTCGGCCGATAAATGGCCATAGGTATCCTGGATCAGGTGGAGATGTTCGATCAGCAAATCGGGCTGGCGTGAGCGCGTACCAAGCAGCTGATTTATTTCATCCAGAGCCTGCGGGGCAGGGTGTCGGCCCTTGTTAAATGACGGCGCTTTGCGGCGGCCAGAGCCAGGGTGTATCTTATTGCCTTTATACTTGCCCTTGCTGGCTGTTTTGCTATTTGCGTCAGTACGATCAGTCATGCCAAATTTTTTTCCTGATTATTAAGTCGATTTTGGACAAAGATTTATTCTTCATAAACATCGTGCTTCGCACTGCATGGCTATTGCCGACGTATAGTATTCTTTCAACGTCCTATATAGTTAATACGTGCATAATTCCAAGGCCTATTATTTGATCACGCTATATTATATACCCGAGCAGCCTATTGTCTGATGCCACCTTGTCCACTGGACTCACTAACGGTATAGTTGGTTTGCTCACAACAGGGGACAATCACAAATATTTATCTTTTATGACGCCTGTGAGCCCGTATATGTCGTGCAGAAACAAGCGATTTATCCTAAACTCGTGTTGATACACATGGTCTGGTTCTAATTGTAATTTTTCATTAATCCACAGAGGGGAATAACTATGCCAATGAGCGATATTGAGATCGCCCGCAAAGCGGAAATGCTGCCAATTAAAGAAATTGGTATAAAAGCGGGAATTCCGGAAGACGCCCTGATCCAGTATGGTCAGACCAAGGCGAAAATTTCTTCTGAATTTTTAAATACGCTCAAACGCAAACGCGATGGTAAGCTGATCTTGGTGACCGCCATCAGCCCAACCCCGGCTGGTGAAGGCAAGACCACCACATCGGTCGGCCTGAGCGATGGCATGAACCGCATCGGTGTAAATACCATCGTTGCCCTTCGCGAACCCTCGCTCGGTCCGTGTTTCGGTATCAAGGGCGGAGCCGCCGGTGGTGGATATGCCCAGGTCGTGCCCATGGAAGACATAAACCTGCATTTCACCGGTGATTTTCACGCCATCGGAGTCGCCCACAATTTACTGGCAGCCTTGTTGGACAATCATGTTTACTGGGGCAATAAACTGGGTATTGATACGCGCCGGATAGCGTTCCGCCGAGTGGTCGATATGAATGACCGTGCGTTGCGCCAGATAACAAATTCGCTGGGTGGTATCGCCAACGGCTTCCCTCGTCAGGATGGATTTGATATTACCGTTGCTTCCGAGATTATGGCGATCTTCTGTCTGTCGACGGATTTAAACGATCTGACCAAACGACTGGGCAAGATTGTGGTTGCCTATACTCGTGAACGCAAACCCATCGTCGCGTCACAGTTAAAGGCCGCCGGTCCCATGTCGGTTCTGCTGAAAGATGCCCTGAGCCCCAATCTGGTACAGACTCTGGAAAACAACCCGGCATTTATTCATGGCGGCCCGTTCGCCAATATCGCCCATGGCTGTAATTCCGTTATTGCCACCAAGGCGGCACTGAAGCTGGCCGATTATGTGGTTACCGAAGCCGGCTTCGGGGCCGATCTGGGTGCCGAGAAATTCTTTAATATCAAATGTCGTAAGGCTGGCCTGAAACCCGCCGTTACGGTTCTGGTGGCCACGGTTCGTGCCCTGAAGATGCATGGCGGTGTTGGCAAGGAAGATCTTGGCAAGGAAAACGTCGCTGCGGTCAAGAAGGGCTGTGACAATCTGGCTCGTCATATCAAGAATATTAAAGCCTTCGGTGTGCCGGTGGTTGTAGCCATTAACCAGTTCGATGCTGATACCAAAAAAGAACTGGCGACCGTTCGGACCGTATCGAAAAAACTGGGTGCCGAGGCAATTGTCGCCAGCCATTGGGCCCATGGCGGTGCCGGGACCGAAGAACTGGCCAAACACGTGGTCAAACTGGCCGATAGCGGAAAAGCCAAGTTCAAGCCCCTGTACCCCGACAATATGTCGCTGGAAAATAAAATCCGTACCATTGCCAAAAAACTTTATGGCGCCAAGGATATTTCCTTCGATGCCTCAATCGCCAAACAGTTTGATGATCTGCAAGCCGCCGGGTATGGAAATTTCCCGGTTTGTATGGCGAAAACCCAGTACAGTTTCTCCACCGACCCCACGGCCAAAGGCGCGCCAAAAGGTCATATTGTGGGGATTCGCGAACTGCGGCTTTCCGCAGGTGCGGAGTTTATCGTCGTGGTTACCGGCAATATCATGACCATGCCGGGCTTGCCGCGTGTTCCATCGGCCAACAGTATCTATCTCAACAAGGATGGGCAGATCGAAGGACTTTTCTAGGGATGACCAGTCCGCACAACATCCCCCCGACCATGATGGTGATCGAGATCACCACTGCCGGGGGGCCGGATGTGTTACAGCCAGCCGTTCGGCCTGTGCCGGAAATGGCCCCCGGCGAAGTGTTGATCCAGGTCGCCGCCGCCGGGGTAAACCGGCCTGATATTTTGCAACGTCAAGGCGCTTATCCGCCACCGCCCGGCGCATCGGATATTCCCGGTCTGGAGGTCGCCGGAACTGTTGTCGCCGTGAGCGATGATGTATCCGGGGTTGGCGGGATTACTGTGGGTGATCAGGTCATGGCCTTGGTGACCGGGGGCGGATATGCCCAGTACTGTACCGCTCCGGCGGTCCAGTGCCTGCCTGTTCCGAACGGCCTTTCAATGGTCCAGGGCGCGGCTATTCCGGAAACCTTCTTTACAGTGTGGAATAACGTGTTTGATCGTTCCGCCTTGCAGCCTGGCGAGAGTTTGCTGGTACACGGCGGTTCGTCGGGCATCGGGACCACGGCTATTCAGCTGGCCAACTCATTGGGGTCGCGGGTATTTGTGACCGCCGGTTCGGATGAGAAATGCCGGGCCTGTGAGGAACTCGGTGCAGAACGTGCCATCAATTACCGGGATGAAGATTTTGTCGCCATTATCAAGGATATCACCGGAGGCGGCGTCAATGTCATCCTCGATATGGTTGGCGGCGACTATGTAGCGCGCAACATCAAGGCGCTGGCACCCGATGGGCGGTTGTGTAATATCGCCTTCCTGCAAGGCTCGAAAGTGACCATCAACCTGATGTCCATGATGCTGAAACGCCTGACTCTGACCGGATCAACCCTGCGGGCTATGCCCGTGCCGTACAAGGCGGCCATTGCCGAGAACCTGCGTACCAAAGTCTGGCCGCTTATTGAGCGCGGGGATGTCATGCCTGTGGTTCACGCAACGTACCCTCTGGAGCAGGCTGCCCAGGCCCATCATCTGATGGAAAGCAGTGCCCATATTGGAAAAATCATCCTGACGGTTTGAGGCTATTTCAGTTTTTCGGGATATATCATTCAGCCATCCCGCTTCACGGCTGTAGTGTAAATATAACAGTGTGCACTACATTTTCGAGTAACCGGACATAATGCCCAGCATGGGTTCTGCATTCTGGTTTTCCCTCGACAAGCCCCGCAACCGGTTTTCCGGTTTATGGGTGTTTATCGCTATTCTCCCTGAACGAACGCAGATCGGTGATGGCAATACCGTTTCGCCAAAATGTGAACGCGCCGATGCATGATACCGTTATCAGGGTTGCGAAATGAACGAGAAGCACCATCGCCAACGCCTGTTCTTCGGCAACATTGAGGAGATCAAGAGCAAAAACCCCGCCAACCAGAAACCCGCCTGGAACTCGTGCGGCTCTGGTGAGAATAATGAGGAACCCGAGGAACACGAGCAAGAATACATATTCGGCGGGCCGAAGCACGACCCCGAAGGCCAGCCCTGCCCACAGGAAATGAGTGGTGGCAATCAGCTTGATCCCGATACTGGCGAAAATGATACCGGTACTTCTCCAAATTTTTTCGGGCCAAACGATACCTGCATTGAAAGAGCCAAGAAAGCGACCCAGGGGGGCGGTGAGGCGATCGGCAAAGAGCCCGACAAAGCGTATCGTCCAATTGTCGTGGTAATTCTTCTTCTGCTTCCAGCGAGCGAGCGCGAATAAAATAAATGCGAACAAAACAAGGCTGCCGAGGCCGCCGACCATAAGGCCGGTACGAAGGTTTCCGTCAGGATCGGGAAACGTAGTAAAACCCAGGGCCAGCGCGACAAATCCGGCGAAAACCACGCCATCGACGAGACGGTCAATGGCTGCCGTCGCCAGGACCGTCCCTACCCGCAAATTTTCCTGACGGGCAACCAGCCATGAGCGGACGAGTGGGCTGATGCCCAAAGGGATAACAATGTTGGCGAAGTAGCCAGCCATAATGGCCCCGAACAGGCGTAACGTGGGGATAGGCTTGATCTGGAACAATAGTTGTCGCCACTTCCAGCCACGCAACAGTTGTTCGGCTGCGAGGGTAAACAGGATAATGAAAATGTATCGGGAATCAGCTTCGACGACGACTTGCCGCAGACGATCAACGTCGATGCGCCACAGTATCCAGCCGAGTATCAGGATGCAGCCCACGGCACCGCCGACGGCCCACCAGCCCAGCTTTTTTTTCTTTTTTTTGCTTTCAGTCATTAATTATTCTAGCCGTCCTGACGGTTTGAGGCTATTTCAATTTTTTCGGGATATATCGGCTCAACCCGCCGAGGGCGATCATGATGCTGCCGCTGGCGATAAACACGCCTTGCAATGGGAATATCAATAAAATGCCGGAAAATAATGCTGGCAAGACCAACTGCTGAACATTGCGGTAAGTGGAAAAAACCGTGGTCATTTCGGCTCGCTCATAGGGGTGTACGGCGCGCAGGAAAGCTACGTTGCCAACGGAATCGATTGGCATGGCAAACAACGCCGCCATTAACAGGACGCCCATGCCCAGCCAGGGAGAACCGAACACCAGGGCGGTGAGTATGGTGGCAATGCCACACAAGGTATAACCGGCAATCAGCGACGATCTAGCACCATAACGCTGGTTAACCGGTGCCATGAGGGGGATGGCAAACATGAACAGCGCGCCGGTGGAAGACATGGCCCCGGCAATGTTTTCACCCAGCCCCACACTGACAACATAGATCGGCGTATAGACAAAAAACATGCCCCACCAGCCAGACCGTCCGATGGCCAGCACCCAGGCGATGACCAGACGCGGCTGGGAAAAAAACCGTTTGCCATAGCGCAGGGGATTGATGACCGGCTTGCGCCGGGTGGTAACGGCCGGGTTTTCGGATAATCGCAAGTACCAGAAATAGGTAATAAAGATCAATCCGGCACCACCGCTCAGAACGAACGGCGCCCAGGGCGCGACCTGATTTTTCAGCATGATCCCGACCCACGGGCCGATAACCCAGGCAATACCGCTATAAAAAATCCGGATAGGCTCGAATTTACCCAGTTCCTGACGGGGTACATGATCCATCATGAACAAATTGATACCAATTTCCAGACAGGCCCCGGCAAACAGATGCAAGGCCATGCCCGCAATGAAGGTCGGCAAAGTCCCCCATGACAACAGGAACATGGCCGCTATGAGACAGCCAACCCCCAGGCTGAGCACGCCCCGGCGGGTAATGACCGAGACCAGCCACGGCACGGTGCCACTGGATAACAAGCCTATGAACCCGATGCTGAAATACAACACACTGACCAGGGTCACATCCTGCAAATGGTCATAGGCCGCAAGGGGGATAACCGCGACCAGCGAGGCCCGGGTTAAATGTTCCAGAGTGTAGAGGCTGACAAAGGTGGAGGTTGTCGGACGGTTGAAGGCGTGAAGCCAGACTGGTAAGTGAATTTGACGCATATCCAGACCCTGCTCTGCACTATTTGACGACTTACTCTACGATGGTGAGGTGGCAATACCAAGGTACAATGATGGTGGTTGAAATTTGTCGCTTGATTTGTGGAAAAATTCACATTCTAAACACAATTATCGTGTATGGTTATGTGGTTGAACGGTTTGGTAGCTTATATTATTACATGCCAGATTAAAGAATTCATTCAGGCCCATAAAATGAAAACAAAATCTCAAGTCAAAGTGATGTCTCGTAAAACAGCACAGGCGGCACGTTGTTTTACCCGACGTACCTTGTTGCGGGCTGGGGTTGCGACGGTCGCCTCGGTGGCGGCGTATGGCCCGTGGATTGTAAAAGATGCTTTTTCTTCTTCTGGTCAATGCAATCTTTTTGTCTGGCCGGGAAAATTTCCCGAGATCATCCGTGATCGCCTGAGCGATAAAACGGGCATCAAGATCCACATCACGGAAATTCATTCCAATGAGCAACTTCTCAATAAGTTACAATCAACCCGGGGGCGCGGATTTGATTTGATCACGCCGACCCTTTCTTTTGCCGAATTGTGGAAGGGCCGAGACCTTCTGAAGCCCTGGGACCTGGACCGGTTGCCCATGCAGAATGTGCACCAGCGCTATATCAAGAAATCCGAACAATACTGGATCTGGAATTACGAATTATACCATCTGCCTAATCTGTGGGGCACCGAAGCCATTGGTTATCGTACGGACATGTATCAAGCCCGGTATGGCGACCTCAGTCTGGGGGATTTGTGGAGCGATGATGTCAAAGGCAAGATCATGGGCCGTCCGCAATCCCTGTTAGAAGGTATTGGCCGATACCTGGCCTCGATCGACGGCATTCAGCCGTTTGAAAATGGTTACAATGATGAAGACACCATGCGTGATATCTGGTCGGTGGTGACCGATTATGCCATCCGGCACAAAGACTGGATCAAGTTGTTCTGGAACGATTCGTCATCTCAACAGTCCGGGTTGCGCAAAAACGGTGTGGTCATCGGTCAAACCCTGGACAGCCCGATCCTGGCCATGAAAAAAGCGGGTGAGCCGGTGAACTTCATGGCCCCGCGCGAAGGCGCCTTCGCCCATATGGATGGTTTTGCCATGCCCGTGGGTGTGACCAACGCTGAACAGGCGTATGAATTGGTCAAATTATGTTATGACCCTGAATTCGCCGGCGAGCAGGCGACCTACGCAGGTGCCAATTCAACCATCAAAGGCGCCGAGGATTATATGAGTGACTTTGCCAAAAATATTATGGCAGAGGTCTATCCCAGCCAAGCCATGGAAAAACTCTGGTGGTGGCCTTCCGAGCCGCGCTGGTACGCCGAGATTAAATCAGAATACCGCGATAAGTTCCTGGCGGCCTGAAAAACCCTTGGCATATTTATCCATGCCCTATTTAAATGCCAGTTTGCCAGCCAGGCCGAGAAAGATTGTGCCGGCGATGCCTTCCCTGGGGCCTGATTTCAGACCCTGGCCGAGACAGAACATCATGTCGCTGCCGGGTGTTAAATTCAGCGCCAGTGAAGCCGGTATAATGATTAATAACTGGTTCGGATCAATAATCATGTTAATAAGACTATGAGGGTAAAAGGATCGAAAAAAACATCATCAACATAAATTGTACAAGATTTAGTATCGCCATACGGCGATTATAGGTTAAATCCAATAGATAATAACAAGCCACAATGAATTAAAGCGTGCCTTGAAATAATATTACGTTGGTGTGCCGTACCAGTTCAGGCGTTCCTATTGACAGACAACAAAAGGGCATTTACTTTTCGCCTGTCATTCTACACTTAGGTTGTATAATATATAGGCAATAATTATCAGGGAATATTTTTGGATGAGTAAGTTATGCCGCTTCATGGGCAGGAGATTGATAGTATCCCTGAGTGCAGGGTGTTTGGTCCTGTTGTTTTCAACGATGATGATACCACGCGTAGCCCTTTCAGCTGAGCTGGCCGTTGATGCAGAGAGACTGGTCCAGGATATGGCCGATACGGTTATGAAGAAGCTGACGGCTTCTGATATTTCCCGCGATGAACGCAAAAACCTCATGAAAAAGTTATTGAATAAATACTTTCATGTACCCGGAATCGCCCAATGGGTGCTTGGCCGATTCTGGCGACAGGCCTCGGCGGAAGAACGCGAAGACTATCTCTCTTTGTTTGAGCGGTTGCTTATCGAATCCTATGTGGATAAATTCGCCCGCTATGACAACATGACCCTGCAAATTATTAAAACCGACGTGCGCAACAAGCGCGATGCCGTCGTTTCATCGTCGCTGGAACGTCCGGAAATGACCTCGCCCCTACAACTTGAATGGCGTGTCCGTGTCGATCACGGGGTCTACAAAATCATCGATATCATGGTTGAAGGTATCAGCATGGGCCAGACCCAGCGTTCCGAGTTTGCTTCTGCGATCCGCCATAATGATGGTGATATCAGCAAGTTCCTTGATGAATTGCGCATTCGGGTATCAAGCGCCAGTTCAGGCTCCTGATGAGACAGTGACGCTTCCTTCTGCTGATATACAGCCCGTTGAAAACCCCTCGGGCAAGACTGCAAAAACTGAAAATTTTCCTGTCGGCTCATGGCTTATTGCCAAGCACTTGCGTCCCCACATCGGGATTTATTATGACTTTGCCCGTGCCATCGATGATATCGCAGACTCAGCGAAACTCAGTGCCACAGAAAAGCTGCTGCGGCTTGATGGTTTCGCCGATGCCCTGCAAGGCAATCCGCCGGGAAACCAGTCAGATTATGTCAAGGCGACCCTGCTTCGTGAAAGTTTGCTGGAAACCGGGGTGAGCCTGTCCCATGGGCTGGATTTAATCGCGGCGTTCAGGCAGGACGCCGTGAAAAACCGGTACGACGACTGGGCTGATCTGGTGGCCTATTGCCAGCTTTCTGCGGCGCCGGTTGGCCGTTATCTGATCGATCTTCATGGCGGGTTCTCGGGCGGTAAACAAGGCGACAGGGCGCGACCCGGTTATGGGGCCAGTGATGCCCTGTGCATCGCCTTGCAAGTCATCAATCACCTGCAAGACTGTCAGGATGACTATCAGAGCCTTGATCGGGTGTATCTGCCGGGCGACTGGATGGCCGAGGAAAAGCTCGACTGTACGGTGCTGGACCAGGCTCATTCACCGGCTGCCCTGAGGCGGGTATTTGACCGTATGCTGGACGCAACAGAGACATTACTGGTTGAGGCGGGCGGGTTGTCGTCGGCCATTTCTGATCGCAGGCTGGCCATGGAAACGTCTGTTATCTGGCATATTGCGATGGCATTGTGTCGTAAGCTCCGCCGCTATGATCCACTGGAAAGGCGCATTGTGTTGTCACGCTACGCACTGGTATGGTGTGGCTTGCGGGGGGGCGTCACAAGCATGGTCAGACGTGGAAAACCAGATAACGGGGCTCATCATTCATGACCATGTCAGCCCGTCAGGCCGCCGATCACGCCAGCGCCATCGTGCGGAAGTCTGGCACGTCATTTTACTGGGCCATGCGAATTCTCGATCTGGAAAAGCGTCATGCCATGTATGGCTTGTACGCTTTCTGCCGTGATGTGGATGATATCGTTGATGAGCCGGGTGAGATCGAACAAAAACTCAGGCGGCTGGATCTCTGGCGCACTGAAATTGATAATCTGTTCAATGGCGAGCCGACCATGACGCTGGGTTTTGCCTTGCGTAATCCGGTCGAGAAATTCCAGCTCCAGCATGAGGATTTCCGTTCTGTCATCGATGGTATGGCCAGCGATGCAGCACCCGGGGTGCGGATCGCAGATCTGGCGGAACTTGAGCTTTATATGGACAGGGTGGCGTGCGCCGTAGGCCGATTATCGACCCGTATATTCGGTATCGAAGAGCCCCACGGCAGGGCGGTTTCCAAGGCGCTTGGTGAAGCCCTGCAATTAACCAATATCCTGCGCGATGTCTGCGAAGACGCGCAGGCAAACCGATTGTACCTGCCTGCTGATCTGCTTGCCGAAAATGACCTGGTTTGTGGTGAGCATGATGACGTACCGGCCATTCTCAATAACCCGGCGGTCGAAAAAGTCTGTGGTATATTGCAAGGTATCGCAGAACATCGATTCGCAGAGGCAGACGCGATCCTGTCGCAATGCAACCGTGGTCAGGCCCGACCGGCTGTTGTCATGATGGTCATGTATCACAGGCTATTCAAAAAGCTCAAGGCCCGGGGCTGGCAATTCTCGCAGTCCACACAATCGCGACTGAGCTTGTCCAAGCCTGAAAAATTATGGCTGTTGTTGCGTTACGGGCTGTTGTGAGGTGACGGGCAGGGTTCATATCGTCGGGGCCGGTCTGGCGGGGCTGGCGGCCGCTGTGGCATTGCTTGCCAAGAGTCAGAACGGTCGGAACGTCAGTTTGTACGAAAGCACTTCCCAGGCCGGTGGGCGCTGCCGCTCATTCCATGATGATCGTCTGGGGCGGGTTATCGATAATGGTAACCACTTGATGCTCAGTGGTAATCGTGCCCTGGCCAAATATCTGTCACGCATCGGGGCCGTGGGCCGTCTGGATGGCCCGGCCAGTGCGCGGTTTGACTTTTATGACTATGCAAGCCGGGAAAGCTGGGTGCTGGATTTAGGGTCCGGTGTCATTCCCTGGTCTTTGATGAAGGGCGCAAACAGGGTGCCCGCCAGTGGTTTGAGCGAATATCTGGCAGGACTTCGCACGGTATGGGCAGGCCCGAAAACCAGCGTCGAGGCATGTTTGAACAGGCAAACCGGTGGTATATCCTCAAAAATGTATGAACGCCTGTGGCACCCGCTGGCGACAGCCATCCTCAACACCGACCCTGCAGAGGCCCGGGCCGCTTCTCTGTGGCCGGTTTTCAGGCAGGCGTTTGCCCGCGGTGCCAAATCCTGTCGTCCCCTGATTGCCCGTGAAAGCTTGAGCGACGCCCTCATAACACCGGCCATTGAATACCTGCAACACCGTGGGGCCACCCTCCATTTCCAGCACCGGCTGGTTTCGGTTGATTGTAATGGGGGGCGCGTTCAGGCCTTGTCGTTCAAATCACACCGGGTTCGTGTGGAACCGGATGACGCGGTGATTTTCGCCGTGCCGCCCGGTATGGTCTCAGATATGATCGGGGGCATGACTTCGGCTACCCTGTCAGATGGGGCGGGGCCGGGAACGGACGAGGCAGAGCCGGGAAAAATGCCCTCAGAGTACCGTCCGATTATCAATGGACACTTAGTTTTGCCACGAAAACTGGATAAATTAACTATTATTGGGTTAACTAATGCCTTGTCACAATGGATTTTTGTTCGCGGCGACCTGGCCTCGGTGACCATCAGCGCGGCGGGGCCTTATATGGATCTGACATCGCAGCATATTGCCGGGCGTTTGTGGTCGG
This sequence comes from Alphaproteobacteria bacterium, assembly GCA_024279135.1. Lineage (GTDB taxonomy): Bacteria > Pseudomonadota > Alphaproteobacteria > Rhodospirillales > Casp-alpha2 > JABJOR01. Next base: position 76,306 of record JAJRRU010000008.1, on the reverse strand, counting down.
AAATTGTCGCCGTGCTCGGTCTTGGAGACGTCCCGCTCGGAGCCTACCGGATTATTCGCGAAAAACGCGCGACCATCGCCCAGACGCCGTCCCAAGAAGCTTTGCGGCCACCCTGCCTTGTGCCGGGGGCGGCAAATCTGTTCCTGGCGGGCGACTGGACGGCCACAGGATTGCCCGCCACTATAGAAGGGGCCATTCAGTCGGGACATGTGGCGGCACAAGCCGTTGTGGAAATGCGTTAGAGCACTTCCGGGATATTCTGACCCATTCTGACCCTGTTATTTTGTTTTGTGACGAGGAGCGCATCGCAACGCGATGCTTGCGTATCGGGTCAGATGTGCAACGCTGTCACGGGATAAAAGAACAGGGCCTCCGGTGGGGTATATCGGCCCGTCGACTTCGTTGCGGCCCTTGCCCGATGCGACAGCATCGCGCGGCGGACCGCGCCTATCCGAACAAGCCGATCTACCCCATCAGAATGGTTCATAATATCCCGGAAATGCTCTAGCTTGCTGGTGAGCGCAGTAAACGGGGCAGTTTGAAGGTAATGTTTTCCTCCGCGCCGGTAAGCTCGATCAGATCGATAGGCTGATAGCTCCTGATGGTATCAATCAGTTCCACGACAAGCTCTTCGGGGGCCGAAGCACCGGCTGTTATACCAATGGAAGCGATGCCATCAAGCCAGTCCGTCTTGAGCATGGAGGCGTCATCGATAAGGTGACTGGTGGTGCCAAGTTCTTTGCCAATTTCACATAACCGGTTGGAATTAGAGCTGTTTTGGGCACCGATCACGAGCAACAAGTCGACACGTTCAGCCAGTGTTCGCGCCATGGTCTGGCGATTTTGGGTGGCATAACAAATATCGTTCACATCCGGTCCGGATATATTCGGGTAGCGTTTTTTCAAGGCCGAGATGATGTCGCGTGTTTCATCCACACTGAGGGTGGTCTGGGTGATATAGGCCATTTTTTTCGAATCTTTGACCTGAAGTTTATCGATATCTTTTTTACAATTGATCAGCAACACACCGCCGGGGATGCGGCCCTGGGTGCCTTCGACTTCCGGATGTCCGGCGTGGCCGATCAGAATAACCTGTCGATCATTCGCCGCTTGTTTCTGACCTTCTTTATGAACCTTGGAAACCAGAGGACAAGTCGCATCGATGTAGGGCAGGTTGCGGCGTTTGGCATTATCCTCGACGTCATTAGAAACACCGTGGGCACTGAATATGGTAATGGCACCGTCTGGGATTTCGTCGATTTCGCCGACAAAAATTGCGCCCTTGTTCTTCAGGGAATTCACCACGTATTTATTGTGGACAATTTCGTGACGCACATATACCGGCGCACCATACCGTTCCAGTGCGCGTTCGACAATTTCAATGGCCCGTTCAACCCCGGCGCAGAACCCTCTGGGCCGGGCGAGCAGAACCTGCAGGCGAGGGGCCTCGGCAGGGGGCTGAAGTTCGTTCAAGGTGGCCATGTCCTCTGGGTTGAATGAAGTCGGATATCCGTCATATATCAGCCAGATATCAGTTTGTGATAATTGCTGTATCCAGTATGTGACCCATGGTCACTATATTATCCAGTCTTTATATTTCAAAAATTCATTTTGATTCTGTGGCTGCCTTTATTTCCGCAATATTGGCGACTCTGTGCCTCGTAAAGTGTGATAATTTTGCAACGTTAGTGTAATAAATTGTTAACCATATATTGCAATGGTGTAACAGTGACGAGTATTCATTATGGTTTCACATGCATTGCGACTGATTTAGCAATCCTATGGAGACATAGTGAATGGGTTTGTAAACAGCAGAAACTATGGGATTTAGTTAATTCCTGGCGGTCAGTTGGCGATCTTTTAGAACGTGTGGAAGAAAAATTGGCGGGATAGCCATATGTGACAAAATTGAGCGGGTACGATTTTTGAACGTTGATTGATGCTTTCCCCGCATCGTATGTTATGGGAATATCAAATTTAAATGGATACCAAGAATAAGAAAGTAGCCTTAATGAAGAATGTTGTGGCCAAGCAGGGTGTTGATTTTGGCAGTGATGTAGTAACGCTAAACGGGCCAGATAGAAAATTTCCTGCTAAAATAGGCCGGGGGCTTTGTCTGTCGGTACTGGTTGGTTGCCTGTTGGTTAATGGCGTCGGCGGCGCATCAGCCGGGCTGCTCGATGATGAGCTTGGCGGGATTAAAGCGGGCGCATCTGACACCCAAGTAACATCCAGTGTTTCCGGTTTTGGCAGTGACTACATCGTTAACTCACAGTTATCCGATGCCAGCTATGTCTATCGTCTGCAACACATGCGGCCCCAACTGGCCCAGACAGAAGAAGACGTGAACGACCCGCTCGAAGGTTTTAATCGTGCCATATTCAGCTTCAATCAGGGATTTTACGATATATTCCTGGGGCCGGTATCGGATGTTTATACCATTCTGCCATCACAAGTTCGTTCCATGATAGGCGGCGTGCTGTCGAACTTGTCGGAACCTGTTGTTTTTATGAACGATGTTCTACAGGGTGAAATTGAACGTGCCATGACCACCGTTGGCCGTTTTATTGTTAACTCTATATTTGGAATTGCCGGTATTTTTGATGTGGCCACGGAACTTGGTCTGGACAAACATAACGAGGATTTTGGTCAGACTCTGGCCGTTTGGGGTGTAGGGGAAGGTTTTTATCTGGTCTTGCCAATCCTTGGCCCCAGTAATCCGCGAGATTTGCTTGGCCGCTACGTCGTCGATCCCTGGGCCGATCCCGTTACCCACTATCTGGATAACCAAGGCCATGATGAATGGATCTGGGTGCGTTATGGCACCACCCTGGTTCACGAGTTCTCTGAGGTCCGCGATGATCTGGAGCAACTCGATAATGTATCGGTCGACTACTATGCGGCCGTTCGCAGCCTGTACCGCCAGAAACGCCGTATTGCTATTTCCAATGGCGAAGAAATGGATTTACCGGAAATCCCCGATTTTACGTTCGGCGATTATATCGATGACACGCAGAGCGATCCGTCGCTGGGTCAAACCAGTGATGAAGCACTCGATGACCAGGTATCTTATTTCAGTCTGCCTCAGTTGGGCAGGGGGGACATGTCTCTCGTTGACCCGTTTGCCATCCGCTTCGATGCCTTGGATGGTAAAGCATCTGACGGTAAAGCACCAGATGGTGTGAGCACTCTGGCCGATGACTGGAATTCCATGCCGATGTCACCTCGCAAACCGACAGTCCTTCGCGATTAATTCCTGATCTGTAGTCGGGATTATGGCCATCTAAAAATAATGCTTTGCATTATAAATTTTCTCTAAAATACTGATTTAAAAGGCAACATTACGTTTTGTATTGACGTAATCTCAAAAATTACCTATATTAAACACCGTTGGTGCCACTGGTGGGCCAACACGAGGGAAGGCGGAGCCATAGCGGTCTGTTTTCCGAAAATTAAAATCGCTGTTTATACTTATTGCTTTAGGAGGATAAGATTATGCGATCGATGGTAATACCGAAATTAACACTCCCCATGAACGTGGAAAAGTCGATGTCGCGATTGTGAATGTACACGCGTGCGTTCGGCGTAGATGATCGTCGTCGTTTTTTAAGTTTTTCACCGACTGCCATTATGTGGACATTATTTGACGTCATGTTCTGCAACCATCGTCAGGTGAACTGCATAAATTATGGAGAGTATTCCAATGATTAAGAAAAATTTACCGGCCCTAACTGTTGAAGGCGGCTTGTCCCATTATTTTCAGGAAGTCTGGACGTATCCGATCCTGAGTGCCGAGGAAGAGTACAGCTATGCGAATCAGTATCGTCAATCGGGCGATGTGGATGCGGCGCACATGCTGGTGACTTCGCACCTGCGTCTGGTGGCCAAGATTGCCATGAAATACAAGGGCTATGGACTGCCCATGGCCGATCTGGTCTCCGAAGGCAATATAGGACTTATGAAGGCGGTCAAGAAATTTGAACCCGAACGGGGCTTCCGGCTATCGACCTATGCCATGTGGTGGATCAAGGCCGCTATCACGGAGTATGTGCTGAAATCCTGGTCACTGGTCAAGCTCGGCACGGTAGCCTCCCAAAAGAAGCTGTTTTTCAGCCTGCGCGGTATCAAGTCCCGCCTGAATATTTTGGATGGAGGAGAGCTGACCGACGGTCAGGCCAATCAAATCTCGGACGCCACCAATGTATCGGTGGAGCATGTCAAAAGCATGAACCGGCGGTTATCCAGCCGTGATTTTTCCCTGAATGCCACGGTGTCCGATGAGGAAGGCTCCAGCGAGTACATCGATACTCTGGTCGATGGCGGACCAACGCCTGAGCTCGCTTTGTCCCGCTCCGAGCAAACTAGCATGCGCAGCGAGATGCTGAGCAATGCCCTGAGCGAGTTGCCTGAGCGCGAGCGCGAAATTATTACCGAACGTTACCTGAGCGATGAGCCTAAAACCCTTGAAGAACTTGGCAAGGTCTTCGGTGTCAGCCGGGAACGCATCCGCCAGTTAGAGGCCCGGGCCTTTAACAAGGTCAAGGAGGCTATCTTGCAAGCCGCCGGGGGTGATGGGGCCGCTGATATGCTGCCCAGCACCTAGGCAGAGGGTATGAAGGGGTAGGGGGGCCAGATGGCTTCCCTACCACCTGTTCTGATCGTTGCTGCACCCCTTCAGACAGGCTCAAAACCCGCCAGAGATGCCTTGGCCTGTGTCCAGGCCGTCTCGAGTTGTTCCAGGGTCATATCCTGGGGTTGTTGAGCATTATTCCTGACGGTTTCCTCGAGCTTTCGAAAGCGTTTCTCAAACTTGATATTGCCGTGTCGCAAGGCGGATTCCGGGTCGATACCCAGTTGCCGGGCCATGTTGACGCAGGTGAATAACATATCACCGACTTCGTCCTGCACGCGGTCCTCATTGCGATTGTCGGCATTGAGTTCGGCTTCAAGTTCATCAAGCTCTTCACGAAATTTTTCAATCACCAGCCGGGCATCTTTCCAGTCGAAACCAACCCGTGCGGCGCGTTTTTGAAGTTTTAAGGCGCGGGTCAGGGCGGGCAGGCCGTTTGCAATGCCCTCCAGGATGCTGGCCGGGTGATCTGAGCCTGTTTGGCGTCTGGCCTTCTCGTCGCGTTCGCGGGCCTTGATGTCTTCCCAGGCGATGGTCTGGCTGTCGGCATCATGCATGTTCTGGTCGCCAAACACATGGGGGTGACGCCGGAGCATTTTATCGGATATGCCATCGGCCACATCGTCGATGGTGAACAGATTTAATTCTTCCGCCATTCGACTGTGGAAGATTACCTGTAACAGCAGATCGCCAAGTTCATCACGCAGCTCGTCCATGTCGCCCTTTTCGATGGTATCGGCGACTTCGTAGGCTTCTTCGATGGTGTAGGGTGCGATGCTGGCGAAGGTCTGTTTCACGTCCCATGGGCACCCGGTTTTCGGATCTCGTAGCCGAACCATGATTTCCACAAGCCGGTCTATACTCGATGACATGATGATGGTGTCCTGTAATTTTTAATAATTCAAAATTGATTTCCGTTATTTCTTTGTGACACCAAGCGGCCATGGCTGCAAGGATCGCATCCATCTGAAATCGAAATGGTAACGGAAATTATTTTTTAAAAAGTTTTTTCAAGGGTGCCGAAACAAAATTCTAAAGGGTGACGGGGTAAAAACCCACTGGGCCCAGGACAAATATCCGGATATGTACCGGGCACAACAGGACATTTAACAGGGGCCACATAAACGAAAAAATCAGCACCGGGGTGTGCGGCTAAGCCATGGATGGATTTTGTTAAACGCGCATAATTTATATTATGGCAAATTAGATAAAAATTTATGATATTATACACTTAGGTGTTTTGTATAATCTTTAATGATCGAAAGGGAAAATCGTGCTCAGGGGGTTTTCGCCGGTTTGCTTAGTCAGGCATCAACCTCGATAACCATGCCATCGTAGGCCGGTTCTACCCTGTCGGGTAAATCATTTAAAAGTGTTTCGTAGTCCAGCCCGATGCCAAGGTGGGAAATGATGGCTCGTTGGGGCTTGATGGATTTTATCCATTCCAGTGCGCCATCCACATGGATATGGGTCGGGTGAACAAAGCTGACCGGTGCACCGATGATCCAGGTGTGAACCCCGTCCAGGATGTCCATGGCTTCTTCTGACAGGTACTTCAGATCGGTGGTATAGGCTATGGGGCCAAAACGAAAACCCAGTGATCTGGAATATCCATGGTCCTGATCCATGATTTCAACGTCGATGGATTTGATGGAGACTGTCTCACCACCGGATATCACATGGGGTATCAGGACGGGTTTATAATAATGCACGATCGGATTTGCCTCATCCACATGCAGGGCTTCCAGGGTGTAGCCAAATCGTTTTTCCACATCCTTAAGTGTCGTTTGGCTGGTATACAGATCGATCGGCAAATTCATGGCTTTGTTAAGCCCGCGAATATCATCCAGTCCATGCAGGTGATCGGCGTGACTGTGGGACAGGAGCAGTCCGTCAATCCGGGTGATGTTATTAACCAGCATCTGCTCGCGCATGTCCGGTGCTGTATCAACCAGGATCGCAGTACCGTTGTTTTCAACCAGCACAGAGGGGCGCGTTCGATTATTTTTCGGGTTCTCGGGGTCGCATTTCCCCCAGCCAATACCCACGGCGGGAACACCGGTCGAACCGCCGGAACCGAGGATCGTCAGGCGCATGTCTCTGTCCTTTTATGCCTTTTATGCCTTATATCCACCGTTTGGGCCTTGCTGAACAATCGATAGAAATTCTCGGTGCTCTGGTGGGCAAAGCTCTCGTATTCCATCTCCAGCAATGTTGCCAGGAACCTTGCCGTGTGGGCCGTATAGGCTGGCTCATTTCGCTTTCCACGATATGGCGCAGGCGCCAGATAAGGCGCGTCTGTTTCTACCAGAATTCGGTCCAGTGGTACGATATCTTTAACTGTCTGGGCGATACTGGCGGCATTTTTGAAGGTTACAATGCCAGACAAAGATATATAGAAACCCATGGCCAAGGCCCGTTCAGCCAGTTTTGGCGTGGCTGTAAAACAATGGATCAGGCCCGTAAAAGCCCCTTTCGCCTGCTCATCCTCTAAAATACGCATACAGTCATCGTCGGCATCGCGGGTATGAACAATAACCGGCAATCCGGTCTCGCGGGCTGCCGCGATATGGTTACGAAACAGGATTTCCTGTATATCACGGGGGCTTTTGTCGTAGTAAAAATCGAGACCGGTTTCACCGATGGCAATGACCTTTGGGTGCTCTGCAAGCGAGACCAGGGTTTCGGTTTTCGTATGGGGCTCTAATTCGGCCGAATGGGGGTGCACGCCGACCGAGCAATATATGGCTTCATGGGCCTCCGCTATGGCTAAAAGCCCAGGAAAAGTTGCTAACCGGGTATTAATTGATACCATGGTCTGAACCCCGGCCTGGTGTGCACGAGCCAGAATTTCACCGAAATCATCCTTGAAATCATCAAAATCAAGATGGCAATGACTGTCTACCAGCATCTTAGAAATGTCCTTGTTGTGACAGCGAAGGTGTTATCATCAAGTATATCCTATTCCCCTGCCCTATACAGCAATCAGCAGCCTGAGGCAAAGATACAGACCAGATCAATGTAGCTTGATTGTCATCTGTTATAGTGGCAGCGTTATTTTCAATGAAAGATGAATTGTTCTGAAGCTGATGGTGGATATCGTTATTGCGCCATTTTTTCCCCGGCGTATAGCCATGTTGGAGGGGTCTTAAGGATTGAGGCCCGTAAATTTAAGGTTTGATATTTACCCATGACTGGTTTTGTCTCATGGCTCTATACGTTAGGCGGCCGACTGAGCGTTCTTGCCGTAATAGCATTGAGCGGGTTGGTTTTAATCTCAGCAATCTGGAACATCGACAATGTTGATGATCAGGCTGTGAAACTGGCAACAGACGAAGCCAGAGCAAACTGGAATAAAGATCAGACCCTGCGCCGTTGGGCCACGCGCCATGGCGGCGTCTATGTAAGACCGGACGAGCGAACACCACCCAACCCTTATCTGGAGCATTTGCCGAACCGTGATGTATTCACCACGGATGGCATGAAACTGACCTTGATGAACCCGGCCTATATAATGAACCAGATAGCCACGGAATTTGAAATCTTGTACGGTATTAAGAGTAAAATCACCGGTCAAGTCCTGCTTAACCCTAAAAACAAGGCCGATCCCTGGGAACTGGCTGCCCTGAAACAATTCGATCAGGGCATTGCGGAGGTTTTTGAGCAAGCCAATATAGATGGCCAACCCTTTATTCGCCTCATGCGTCCCATGATCATGACAAAAGGCTGTGTCATGTGTCATGGTCACCTTGGTTTCAAGGTCGGCGATATTCGGGGCGGCGTTAGTATTGCCATTCCGCTGACACCTTTTTTAGATGCCGCCGCAGAGATCAATGCTTCCCTGCTCTCCTTCCATGGTCTGGTCTGGTTAATGGGAATGCTGACAATTGGTTTTATCGTCCGGCTTAGTCAGAAACATGACAGGGAAAGAACCAAAGCTCATCAGGCTCTGCTGGACAGTCAGGAAACCATGCGGGCTCTTGCCGATCATATACCTGAATTTATCAGCCTCAAAGATACCAAGGGACGGTATCTTTTTGTCAATAAATGTTTCGAAAAATGGGTTGGTATCGGACAAGACAGTTCATGAGGTCTATGGTCATGAACAGGCAGGCGTCTTCAACGACCTGGATCAAAAGGTTATCACGAGCGGTCATACACATTCAGAAGAAGTGGAACTGTATTATCCTGATGGCTATACCCGAACTGTATTAAGTACACGGTTCCCGGTGATTTCGGCCAAGGGGGATGTAATCGGTCTGGGTACCACGAATATTGACCTCACCGAGCACAAAAGAACCGAAGAGGCGCTGAAAAAATCCGAGACCCGGTTGATGGAAATCATTGCCATCGTCCCCGAGGCCGTGATCACCATCGGTGAGGACATGAACATCCAGATGTTCAATGAGGGGGCCGAGCGCATTTTCGGCTATAAAGCCGCAGAGGTTCTGGGACGTTCCATAGAGTTATTGATTCCCGAGTGTTTGCGTCGGAACCATCAGAAGTACATTACGGAGTTCTCCTCTTCGCTCGATACCTACCGGTTGATGGATAAACGCGATGAGATCATGGGCCTTCGCAACGATGGTGAAAAATTCCCGGCTTCCGCATCGGTATCCAGGCTTAAAATCGGTGACGAGACGATATTTACAGTGGTGTTGCATGATATTTCCATACGTCGGCAGGTCGAGGAAAGTCGCCGCAATGCCCTGATGGAAGCGGAAATCGCCAACCAGGCTAAATCAGAATTCCTGGCAACCATGAGCCATGAGCTCAGAACCCCATTGAATGCGATCAGCGGTTTTTCGAGCATATTGACCAGCGAGATATTCGGCGAGATAGGGCATCCGAAATATAAGGAATATGCGGATGATATCCATACCAGCAGTAATCACCTATTACACCTGATAAACAAAATTCTCGATCTATCGACCATCGAAGCAGGCAAACATACGCTGAACAAAGAATTGTTAACCGTCAAGCATGTAGTCGTGGATTGTTCACCCATTATTGCCGCCAGTGTTAATAATAAGAATATTACCTACACAGTCGATGTTCCCAAGGATATAAAACCGCTCTGTGCCGATCGACGTGCGGTGAAACAGATATTGATTAATATCCTCGATAATGCCGTAAAATTCACATCGGCAGAGGGTTGGATTAAAATTATTGTATCGACCTCAGATAACCATCATGTAATCGAAGTCATTGATTCCGGCGTCGGTATATCCGAGAGTATGTTGCCCAATATCACCGATAGCTTCGTCAGGGCTGAAAATAACCCATACAAGACCCAGGAAGGAACCGGCCTGGGTCTGGCAATCGTGAAGTCATTGGTGGAACTACATGAGGGCAAGCTGAAGATCATGAGCACAATTGGTGAGGGAACCAGGGTCGTGGTCTCTCTGCCTAGTGGCACATTATAAAGCCCTATCATCCCCTGACCCTGGTATTCTTCGATCTTGTTCGTGGCCCCGCGAACCTATACAAATATCAGGCGAGGAACTCATTATCATCCGATGCTGCCTTAACTGGAAAGACCGGAGATTAGTTCATGGTTGGTATAGAACTTTTGCCGTCTGGCGTTGAATTCCCACGGTGGTATATCCGGCAAAACAGGTTCGCCCAGGCCGGGGATCTCTGCTGATGGGTGCTGTTGAGTTGATGGTCACCGATCTGCCGCTCGGCACACTGTTTCCCGAAGCGGCCTATACAAACATCTTTTGCAGGCTATCGCGTCCCTCAGGGCGGGCGCTTCCATCACACTCGATGAAATTACCATTCTGGAAGACAAACGTCTGGTGCTGTGGGACGAGGCTCTGGCCATCAAATCACAGGGCATGGCGGCGTTTGGGGCATACGCTGCCCGGCAATACGGCTTTGGTCTGACGGATAAAAACCGGTTGGATTTTCCATGGATGACCGCTGATTACCGGCGGATCGGCTATGACAGTGACTATTTTGCCTGCGATGCAAAAGAAAAAAAGCTGGTACCGGTGGCCCTCGATACGGCGCACAAGAAAGTCATCGTGTTTGCCACCGGTCGGGCGTTTGCTGAAAAAAATGCCCGCCTCGGATCAATCGATCCGGAAGATGCCACGGATAATGCCCGGGGTGTTATGTCGGCCCAGGTTTATCTGGTAGGAAGCCGTCTGGTACCAAACGATGCTCATGCCCAGGTGGTCGCCATGGCCTACGATATGGTAACCAGTGAAGAGGAAACCCCGGCGCTGCGTATTCAGGCAATTCTTGACCCAGGCTTTCAGCATCAGGTCTCGATCCGGGCCGCCGAGCGTATTTTCGGCCCCCTGATCGGCGAGCTGGAAACTTATCCAACGGGCATGATTGTCAGGCGCGAGGGCCGTATTCTTGGCCGACCACTGGCCGATGAGCTGATCATCAAAAACCTCAGCAAGGTTGTCCTGGTGGGGGCCAGTGTGGGTTGTATCATAACCTTGCAGGTGGCCTTCTGGCTCGATGAATTGCTGATTGAGTTGGGGGTTAGTGAGGTGGTACGCGAAGAAGCCGCGCGCGCGTTCCTGATCGTTAATTTGGGACCGACCATGACCCTGGCACCGCCCCAGCGCACCAATGTGATTTCGGTGATTAACAAAAACGATGAATTTGTCGTATCGGGTAACCATATCGCACCGCTGGTCGCGCGCATGGAAAAAGCCGGTCGTAACTTTATTCCCGACGTATCTGGGCGAAGCAACAGTTTTACCGTGGTTCTGGACGTGCCAGGAACCATATATTTTGGTGATAAATCCACAGACCCGGTGTTTGACCCGCTGGGTTCGCACTTCGGTCATTCCATGAAATATTACACATACGGTTTTTCGCGATATGGGTTTTCCCCACCTGATCGGGCAGGTGTTGGACCAACCGGGTGGTTTCGTTCTGAGTGAGATTATCGACACCGCAGAGGCTGCCGGAGAGCTGGATATTCAGCCCTGACGGGCGGTAAATTCCGGGGGTATTCCCCGGCAGGCAAACTTGAGCCAATGGGCTTCGAAATCATCCCACAGGCATTCTTGCGGAAGCTCGCTGTGGCTGACCGGGTATTCCAGAACCTCTAAGGCCGTATCCAGGTGATTGATGATGCTGTAAACCGTTTCAGCAGGAACGATGTCATCTTTGATGCCCAGACCGACCAGGGTCGGACAATTGATCAGTCCGGCGAAGTTTATGGGGTCAAAATAGCTCAATACGGTCATGACCCGCTCGGTTTGTTCGGGGTGCTCGGCCAGATAGCGGTTTATTTCCTGCCCCGAACCGGCCTTGACCAATTTCCGCCGTCCCTCGGCCCAGCCAAAGGTCGGTACCCTGAGCGGCAGGAAATCGGCAGATTGTAACAGGGCCGCGGCCATCAGAGCCAGACCACCTGAAAAGCTGGAGCCATAAAATACCGTGCGGGTTGGTTTGCTGCCGACAAGCTCAAGCCCGGTTTCCACGGCCCGAATATAGTCACACACCGCCCCGCGCAGGACACTGTCATAGGGGCTGTCGATCCCGCTGAGCACATATCCACACGGTGAGCGTTCCGACAGGGCTGCTTTGGAGTCCTGAAATCCGCGGATGTTCACACCCACGACGTTGAGCCCCATTTCCGCCCAGCCCCACTTGATTTCACAATCCGAGGTGTAACCATGACTATGGATGACCAGGGGCCGCCCTGCTCCGCCGCCGCCATCACCGTTACCGTCACCGTCATGCAACAGATAGCCGTGAATACGTCCACCGCCCAGCGAGCCGAAGGTGATATCTTCCAGAACCAGACCCGCATGGCTGGTCTGGCTGACTTGTTTTCGGGTTATATCCCTGGGAACACGCGCCAGATCACCCTGGGTTTCCTACCAGAATTCCGTAAAATCCGGCGCACGGCTCAAGGGTGGTTTCTGGTGTTTATCCATACCGGCTTTACGAGGCTTTATCTGCAGATTCGAGTTCTATGAAACGTGGGAAGATGCCTTCGGGTTTTGGTAATACCGTGCCGCCTTTGAGGGCGTATTCGTCACTAAAAGCCTCAAAATCGCGCTGGTTATGGTTGATGTTAAGCTGGTCCAGTATTTTATGACAGGAGTCCGGCATGAAGGGCTGCAAGATCAACCCCAGATACCGGATGGTCTCGCACAGGCTGTACAGCACATACGCCATGCGTTGCGGGTCTTCCTTGCGCAGCTTCCACGGAGCCTGATGGTCCACATAAGCATTGGCCGCGCGAACCACCAGCCAGACGGTTTCCAGTGCTTCGTGGAAGGACTGCCCGTCAAGTTGCCGGCGTACCGTATCCAGCATGGCTATTGCCTGATCCAGTAATTTCTGGTCAGGGCTGATAAAACCCTCTGTATCGAGCACAGGCACCCGGCCTTCACAGTTTTTGTGAACCATGGACAGCACGCGCTGGACCAGATTGCCCAGATCGTTTGCCAGATCGGAATTCATTCGGTTGACGATGGAGCTGTGCGAAAAATCCCCATCATTTCCAAACGGAACCTCACGCATGAGGAAATAACGGACCTGATCCAGACCATAGTGTTCGACCAGCTCAATGGGGTCGATCACATTGCCCAGGGATTTGGAAATCTTCTCACCCTCGTTGGTCCACCAGCCATGGGCAAATATCCGCCGCGGTGGCTCCAGTCCGGCGGCCATGAGGAACGCAGGCCAGTAAACCGCGTGAAAGCGCAGGATATCCTTGCCCACCATGTGCAGGTCAGCCGGCCAGAAATTTTGATATTTTTCGCAATCGGTATCGGGAAACCCGGCTGCGGTAATATAGTTGGTCAGGGCGTCGAGCCAGACGTACATAATATGATCATCATCGCCGGGGACCGGGATACCCCAGTTGAAACTGGTCCGCGAGACTGACAGATCGCGCAAACCGCCCTTGATGAAGCTGGTCACCTCGTTCAGGCGGGTCTTGGGCAAGACAACGTCCGGTTTATTGTCATAATATTCCAGCAGCCTGTCGCCCCAGTTGGACAGTCGGAAGAAATAGCTCGGCTCTTCGACCCATTCCACTTCGGCGCCCGAGGGGGCGATCTTCTTGCCATCAGCATTTGTGATCAGTTCTTCCTCGGCGTAATAGGCCTCGTCACGGACGGCGTACCAACCGGCGTAGGAGCCTAGATAAATCTCATCGTTGTCGACTAGCCGCTGCCATATGGCCTGACAGGATTTTTTGTGGCGCGCCTCGGTGGTCCGGATGAAATCGTCGTTGGAATAATTCATAAAGCCGGCAAGGTCGCGAAAATTCTGTGACACCTTGTCGGTAAAAGCCTGGGGTTCGCTATTGGCTGCGGCGGCTGATTTTTCTACTTTCTGGCCATGCTCATCGGTGCCGGTCAGGAAATGCACATCATACCCGTCCAGCCGCTTAAACCGTGCCATGACATCACAGGCCAGTGTGGTATAGGCATGGCCGATATGCGGCGCATCGTTCACATAATAGATCGGTGTTGTTATGTAATACCGCTTTGGTGTGCTCATCGAGGCTTTATCCATTTGATTAATTAAGGCGTAACGGCTTTGGCCAGCGCCTGGAAGATATTCAGGGTCACCTGTTTGCGATCAAGGTTTGCCGTTTCGCACCGGGTGATCAACTCGTTGGTGTTGTCCCATACTGCGAGCCAGCGATCAAGCGTTGCTAGACCGGCCAGTCGGGTAATCAGATCAGGGACATGCTGGGTGGTATTTTCAGCGGCCGAGCGTTTAATGACACGCGACAGGGTAAACTGTAATAAATCACAGGCTATGCGAAAAACCGCCTCGTTATCCTTACGGACCAGTTTGTCACCTAATTTGTGTAATTTGACCACGTCGAGCCGGGGCAGCTCATTCATGAGCTGGTGCAGTTCTTCATAGACCTCCAGGCCGCCGCTGCCTGCCAGATCGAGGGCGCGGCCAATACTTCCCTGGGCAAGGTCGCACAGCACGGTTTTCTGGTCCGCCGATACATCCGGTGCATACCGATCCAGCAGGGTTGAAATATCACTGTCTTGCAGGGCATTGACCGGTAATTTACGACAGCGCGAGCGGATGGTCGCCAGCAAACGCCCCGGATTATGGGCCACCAGCAACAGCAGTGAACGTGGCGGCGGCTCTTCAAGAATTCTAAGCAGCGCGTTGGCCGAGGCCGTGTTCATTTCATCAACCGCATCGATAATGGCCACCCGCCATCCCCCTTCGGCCGATGTCAGATGCATGAACGGGGCGATTTTGTATACGTCTGCAACCGCGATGGTGGTTTTGCGCTGGATTTGTTTGTCATCCTTCCAGGGCCGTTCGATGCTCATCAGATCGGCGTGGCCGTTGGCGGCAATGCGTTTGAATACCCGGTCATCAGCGGCCACATAAAGCCCCTCACCCACCGCCGCATCCTCGTTTGGGGATGATGTTTGCGCCATGTCGCCGAACAGGCCATCACCGGCGGTAATAATCTCGCTTTCCGCGTCGCTGGCCTGGCTGTGTTTTAAGATGTAACGAGCAAACCGGAAAGCCAGTGTGGCTTTGCCGATACCCCGTGGCCCGGTAAATAACCATCCGTGGGCGAGTTTGCCGCCGTGAAAGGCTGCTTTAAGCTCGCTTTCAATCGCTTCATGACCGATCAGAAAGTCGTTTCCCCGAGCCTCGAGGACACGTTGATCATCTCGATCATGGCGGCTCATGACAGTCGAGATCCGAGCTTGTCCTCAATGATGGTACGGATATCAGAGAAGACTTTATCCATGGTTTGTTCGGCGTTGATGACCTGACAGCGGTTGCTGTTTTTCGCGGCAAGTTCGAGAAACCCGGCACGCACACGGTCGTGGAAATCAACGCCCATGCGTTCATAGCGATCCTCACCCTGATTACGGTTGCCTGCACGTTCGAGGCCAGTGTGGACGGGAATATCGAGTACAAGTGTCAGGTCCGGTATTAACTTGCCAACCGTCGCCTGATGAATTTGCGCGATGGTCTGGGTATCAAAATCGTGACCGTAACCCTGATAGGCGAGGGTCGAGTCGGCGAACCGGTCGCACAGCACCCACCTTCCGGCTTCAAGGGAAGGCCCGATGGTGTGGGCGATGTGTTCAGCCCGGGCACTGTAGTGTAACAGAATTTCGGTGATCGGCTGCCACCGGTCGGTGTCGCCCTCGACCAGTAATTTACGGATAATTTCGGCTGATGGCGCACCGCCAGGCTCTCGGGTGGTGATATAGTCGATACCCTGCCCGTCCAGCCAGTGGGCTATTTTTTTCAACTGGGTAGACTTGCCACTACCCTCCCCGCCTTCGAATGTGATGAATGTTCCATTGTTGTAGCTCAACCGGATTCACCCCACACCAGAAAATCCACAGCCGCCCCCAGACGGCCAATTAACCCAAGGGTACCCACATCGGCTCCGGCCAGCAGTGGTATGGAAATCGGCTCTTCATCGGGTGCGGTAATGACCAGTTGTGCGATCGGGGTTCCGGCTTTTATGGGGGCCGCGATAGGGCCTTCATAATGCACGGTCACTTTCATTTTTTTGCGTGCCTTGCGCGCCAGGGTAATGGTCAAATCCTGCGAGCTTATCAGGGGAACATTGCCCGCTGTGCCCAGCCAGACCTCGGCTTGCGAGATCAGGTCGCCTTTTTTGACCAGGGCATAATTATTAAACTCACGAAACGCCCAGTCCATCAGCCGTTCAGATTCCGAGGACCGCTCTTTTTTGCTGGCCAGTCCGTTGACAACCACAATGATGCGTCTGTCCTTGATCAATGCGCTTGCCGTCAGGCCGTAACCGGCCTCTAGGGTATGGCCGGTCTTAAGGCCATCCACGCCGATGTCCTTGTAAAGCAACGGATTGCGGTTGCGCTGGCGGATGCCATTATAGGTGTATTCGGTTTCGCTGTAATAGTGATAGAACTCCGGGAATTCGGTAATGGTGAGCAGGGCCAGACGCGCCAGATCATTGGCCGTCATGTACTGATCGGGATGGGGCCAGCCAGTTGAATTGACAAAATTGCTACCAGTCAGGCCAATTTTTTTGGCCGTTTCTGTCATGGTGGCGGCGAAGGCCTCTTCACTGCCGGCGAGCCCTTCTGCTATGACGATACAGGCATCGTTGCCCGACTGGACAATGATGCCGCGCAGTAACTCTTCCACGGAAACCCGCTTGTTGGGTTCCAGGAACATGGTGGAACTGCCGCTTTTTGCGCCGCCCTTTCGCCAGGCGTTTTCGCTGACCCGGAAGGTATCTTCCAACGACAGACTACCCTCTTTGATCCGTGACATCACCATGTAAATGGTCATCAGTTTGCTCATGGATGCGGGGGGCATTCGGGTATCACCGTTCTTGGAAAACAGCAACTTGCCTGTTGTGGCGTCAATGATAACGGCCTCGCGGGCCTTGGTTTCCAGGGCTGCCGCAATTCCGGGAAGCATAAAAATAATCAGGACGAGGCAGAACCACAGTGCCCGCATAACAACATTGCTACGTTTGATATGTTTGGCTAGGTCACAGGCTGGTTTTATGGGGGCTTGATCGGCTGTCATGTTATCTCCAAGACTTTAATTCTAGTCTACAATAATGCGGGCGTCAGGAAAGCCCGATAAAATAGCTCTTTCCAGAACGCTGTCGGCTCTTTGCACATCGTTCAGCGGGCCTATTCTGACACGGAAGAAATCTGTGTCGTTAACCAGAGCCTGGGTAATTTTCGTATCGCCAATCTGAGATAGAATGGCCTGTGTCCGCAGCGCGTTTTCATACCGGGTAAACGAACCGGCATGGACATACAGGCTGGTTTTCGTAAAAGGAACCGTTACCACCTTGGCGCTCCAGTCTTGTGTAGCGGCCGGGATGGATTGTTCCGGTTGGGTTGTTACCACCTGGATTTCCGTATTGGCTGGTGGCGGTGTGGGCGAAGATTTGGCACCCGGTGGCGGGGCCAGGGGTTCTGAATTGACAGAAACGGTTGGCAGTTTGTCTATGGTGATAGGCGATCCGACCTCTTCGATGGTTGTTTCGCCCTTCATTTTGGCCGCCAGTTGACGGCTTTCGCGGGCCAGTATCTTAACCCTGACCTTGGCTGTGCCATTGGTCTGGAAGCCCAGCAGTTGTGCGCCACGTCGCGAAATGTCGATAATCCGGCTTTTGGCATAGGGACCGCGGTCGTTGAGGCGCAGCCTGATCATGCGACCGTTTTCCAGATTGGTAACCTCGACCCAGCTTGGCAGCGGCAAGGTTTTGTGGGCTGCGGTCAGGTCGTTCATGTTGTAGACTTCGCCATTGGCGGTTTTCCTGCCATGGAACTTTTGGCCATACCATGACGCAATACCGGTTTCATCGTATTGATAGTCCAGCGCGGGATAATACCAGACATTCTTGATCTGGTAGGGTTTGCCGACTTTGTATATGCCTTCGCTCTTGATGGGCGGCTGCTGCGATACGGTTTTGCTCTGCTTGGAAACACGCTTGGCTGTGTGGACGATAAGCTGGGTTTCCGCGCAGGCCGCCAGAAATACCGTCAGACACATCAGGGACAGGAACCGCAGGAAATGTGGATTTTTGGGTGTTTTCATAGATATTGTGTCGCCCGTCGCTGATAAAATCAATATATTGAACTTCTTATAATCGTTCCGTCCCTAAACAGCAATGATTGTGCATGTCAGATAGCCATATTGATCAATCAATTTTAGTTGTTGGGCTTGTTGCGTAATGATATCAACAAATCCATGGATGGATGGCCATCGGCGGGCAGTCCGACCGATGCCTGCCAGGCTCGAATTGAGGCGCGGGTCATGGGGCCGATCATGCCATCCACGCCACCGGTTTCGAAACCGCGCTGGATCAGGGTGTTCTGGATCTCGATGACGTTTTCGCGCGACAGGGGGATTTCTTTTGCTGGTGGCGGGGTTAAAAGGCCGCCCTGCCCGTTTAACCTGTCCGCCAGATGACCGATGGCTATGGCATAAAAAACTGAGCGATTCCATGTCATTATTGCATCAAAGTTTGCGTAAACCATGAAGGCTGGGCCGGTGTGTCCGGCCGGTAGCAACAACGCCCCTTCGATAGCCACGGCAGGCAAGTCCCGACCATCGGCCCGGCGCACACCCAGGGCCTGCCATTGTTTCAGGGGCTTGCGGCTTTTTTCAAGACCGATCAGGTTGAGATCGAAACCTTTCGGCAGGCGGACTTCCCGCCCCCAGGTGCGATTTCCGTTCCAGCCTGATTTGGACAGGTAGTTGGAGGCCGAGGAAAAGGCATCGTTCATATTGCCCCACAGGTCGCGTTTGCCATCACCGTCACCATCGACGGCAAAATCGCGGTACGTGGTAGGGATAAACTGAAAATTCCCCATGGCACCGGCCCACGATCCGCCCACATCAATGGATACGTCGCCATCGCTCATAAGTCCGAGAGCGGCCAGAAGCTGGGCACGGAAAAATTTTGCCCGGCGCCGGTCATGGGCCAGGGTGACCAGCGAGCCGACAACCGGAATTTTACCAAAGTATTGTCCGAAATTTGTCTCCAGCCCCCAGAAAGCAACCAGAAAGCGGGGCTGTACACCGTATTTCTGTGCCACTTTTTTCAACAGCGGGCCATGTTCCACCAGCAGTTGCCTGCCCCGTTTGATGCGCTTGTCGTTGATGGTGTTTGACAGGTAACGCCAGAACGTCAGGCTGAATTCAGGCTGGCGGCGGTCGAGTTCAAGTACCCGCTTGATGGGTTTGATATCTTTCAGGGCATCTCGCACGATGTTCGCCTTGATGCCGCTGGACAGGGCTTCTTGCTGTAATTCGGCAAGCCACGCCGCAAAAGGCGGCGGCGGTGCAATGATTTTGGCTTGCGTTGCCTGGGAAAGGGCTGTGACAAAAAACATGGTACAAGCTAGGACAGCCAGTTTTCGGTACAGGATATTTTGCCATTTAAGGGGGGGCATTGTTGGTCTTTCGGTTTGGTTTTCATAGATCACGCTCAGCGGGTCCAGACCTAATTATGTGAGAATCGGGGCCACCTGATCTGCTTCTATCAGGAACCAGCCGATCTTGGAAGCCATGAAAATTGCCGAATTCATGTACCCTTCATGTGCCGGTCGAAACAGCTTCATCAAAGTGATCGATCAAACCCGGTGCATCGGTCGTTGTCAGGCCTGTGGTTTCATCAAAACCCAGCATCAGATTCATATTCTGCACCGCCTGTCCGGACGCCCCCTTGCCCAGGTTATCCAGCAACGCCATGATCACGGCCTGTCCATGGGTCTGACTGCCAAACACATACAGGCGCATCTCGTCGGTTCCGTTCAAGGCCTCGGGGTTGACCTGGCCCATATCCGTGGTTTCATCCAGGCTTGCGAGGGTGATAAAATTGGCCCCTGCATAATGGCTCGCCAAGGCGTCGTGAAGATCGCCCATGGTGGGTTTGCCCGTTATGAAATCCAGTTGCAACGGTACCTGTACCAACATGCCCTGCCGATAACGCGCCACACTGGGTATCAGGATCGGGCGTGTTGTGAGGCCGCTGCGGCGCTGGATTTCCGGAATGTGTTTGTGCTCCATGGTCAACCCGTAGGCGCGGAACGTCTCGCTGGTATAATCGGCCGACTGGGAGTCTTCAAACGAAGCAATCATCGCCTTGCCACCACCGGAATATCCTGAAACCGCATTGATGGTCAGCGGCCAGTCGGCGGGCAGGATGCCGGCCTTGATCAAGGGGTGTATAATGGCAATGGAGGCGTTGGCATAACAACCGGGGTTGGTAACCCGCATGGCCGCGGCCACACGTTTGGCGTGGCCGGGTTCATATTCCGGCATTCCATAGACCCAGTCAGGGTTGGTGCGATGTGCGGTGCTGGCGTCGATAACCCGGGTGGCGGGATTGTCGATCAGGGCGACGGCCTGACGTGCGGCCTCATCGGGCAGACACAATATCACCAGGTCAGCCGAATTCAGCATCTCGCGGCGCCGTTCGGTGTCTTTGCGCTCGTGATCGTTTAATTTCAATAGGGTCACGTCATCACGATTGCTCAGACGGGAGATGATCTGTAACCCTGTGGTGCCGGCTTGCCCGTCGATGAAGACTTTTGCTGTCATGGTATTCTCCTGAACTGGTGTATATAGCGCAATAATATGGGGGCGTCTTGTAATTAAATAGGCCGGTTTGTTGTATAGCCTTGTTTGTCGGCAGCCCGGACGGTAGAACCTGATCATGAAAAATCATTTTATTGGTTCGAGGTAACCCCATTATGTCTGACGCTATTCAATGCCCCTGTGGTTCCGGTAAGGATCTGCCATCTTGTTGCGGTATTTATCACGGCGGCACACCGGCGCCCACCGCCATCGCATTGATGCGCTCGCGCTATAGCGCCTTTTCCCTGGGGCTGGGACAATATCTCTATGATACATTGGCTGTTGACCAGCGTAAGGATTTCGATCTGGAAGAATTCAACGCGTCCCATGGCGAGACAAAATGGATGGGCCTGGAAATACGTCAGATTGAGGATGGCGGGCTTGATGATGAGACCGGCAGTGTCGAGTTCGTCGCCCGCTACAAGGTACAAAAAGATATTATCGCCCACCATGAACTGGCCGAATTCAAACGCCAGGACGGCTTATGGGTATTTGCAGACTGCGAGATGAACCCAAAACAGCCCCAGCGAAGCTCGGCCAAGGTCGGTCGCAATGACCCTTGTGTCTGTGGCTCAGGCAGGAAGTATAAAAAGTGTTGTGGGGCAGTAGCCTGACGCGTTTGGTTGTCTATCCCGCCTGTTGAACAAAAGCTCGTGAGAGATCAGCGTTCTGTAAATGCCAGTTTGAGGCCGAGGCTGAAAAAAGCGCCGGCGATGGCCCGGTGGAACCAGATTAACACCCGAGGTCTTGCGATAACGTGGGTGCGCACAGATGCTGCAAACATACCGTAAGCGATGAACACGATCAGCGTCATAGCCATGAATACGGCTCCCATGGTCAACATTTGAAACGTCGGGCTGGTGCCGTTCTGGTTGATAAACTGGGGCAGGAAGGCGAGGAAAAACACCGAAAGTTTGGGATTGAGAATATTGATCAGGAAGCCTTTGATCATGACGTCCGACCAGGAACGCGTGTGTTCGCCCTGCCCCACCGTGTGGCTAGTCTTTTCACGCAGTGCGCCCCAGGCCAGGTATATCAAATAGGCAACGCCCGCGAATTTGACGGTCTGGAAGGCCACGGCGCTGGCGTGCAACAAGGCGGTTAGGCCAAAAACCGTGGCGCCAAGGTGGGGAACGATGCCGATGGTGCAGCCGAAAGCGGCAATCATGCTGCAACGCGCCCCACCGGCCAGGCCACAGCCCAGCGTATAGATTACCCCGGTACCGGGAGCAACAATCACAATAAGCGACAAAACCAGAAAATCGACGCTCATGTTCCGGGCCCTTTCAAGTTATTTGCCCGCATCGTAATGTCACAGACAAAAAATGACCACCCCGGTATTGCGCGGAGTAGTCCTTTTTCGTATTCGTAAATATAGTTTAATCAGATTTTTTAACGTTAAGAACAATTTTAAAACAATTACCGAGTGATTTGAATTCATCCAATTCCCACCGCAACATTAGTTTAGGAAGCCAGTAGTCTATTGGTTCTATAATCAAGTGAGCATTACGCCCATCAGCCAGTTTTTTCATTGCTGGTCTGGTCGATATGACAAGCAATAAAGTGTGCTTTGTTAATCGCTGGAGATCGTTTAGAACATCCTCCAGACAATTCGGCTCAATATGTTCGAGTACATCTGTACACACAACAATATCAGCAGGTTGTGGGGGCGCATCTTTTCCTTCAATACAGGGATCAAATTCCTTGATATCAATGTTTAGAACTTGACCCAAGGTTCCTTTTCCACACCCATAATCCAATATATCCCGTAATCCCGTAGTGTTTGCTAATTCAACAACGAATTTAGCACTTTTGGATCCAGATGTTCCATAGTTAGGGTTTGATTCATGCAAAAGCCTGTTTAAATCTTTGTAATCATCACTTATCAGCGGCATAACCAATTTCCAATATAATTTATTAAGTATACCCGTTCGAGCACTCAATAATTCTTGTTAATTATTGGCGAGAATTTAATTTCAAACGTGATCAAGAAAAATTCAAGATATTCGATTTTAAGATTTTTTTCCCGCACTCACCTCAACTGTAATGGACTCCAAATTAAAAACCGCTGTTTCTGCTACACGCGTGTTACGCTGTATAGCAGATGCTAACGGGCAATTTCTTTCATTTCAAGGGCTTGCTACTTTTTTGCTATTAACTCGCCGAAGACACACCTGAGCTTGGATCTTGTGCCCGCTGGATCATCCCGAACAAGTCGCGCGTATCATCCGGATCCGCAATAAGATCCAGGTCAATATAATTTCCAGTCCTCGAGAGCTGATCAAGAATATATCGCAAGGCAGAGAAGTCCTCGATGGCAAAGCCAACGCTATCAAACAAGGTAATTTGACTTTCGCTTTGACGACCTTCAGCAATGCCGGTCATAACCTGCCATATTTCTGTAACCTGGTAATCATCGTCTAGCTGTTGAATTTCACCTTCAATGCGGGTTTGCGGCGGGTATTCTACGAAAATTTCTGAACGCAAAAGAATGTCGCGATGAAGTTCAGTCTTGCCAGGGCAATCGCCGCCTATGGCATTAATATGAACGCCAGAACCAACCATGTTGTCCGTCAAAATCGTGGCATATTGTTTATCTGCCGTACACGTCGTAATAATCTGGGCGCCTGACATGGCTTCTTCTGAAGATGAACAGGCAATTGCCTTGATGCCCTGATCTGACAAGTTTTTGACAGCTTTAGCCGTTGCTTTTTGATCGATGTCGTACAGGTTAACGGTATCGATACCACAAATGGCTTTGAAAGCGAGCGCCTGAAATTCGCACTGCGCACCATTGCCTATCATCGCCATGGTTTTTGAATTTTTCGGGGCGAGATATCTGGCGACCAGAGCAGACGTGGTCGCTGTGCGCAAAGCCGTCAGGATCGTCATTTCAGAAAATAACACCGGGTAACCGTTTGACACTTTTGCCAGGACGCCAAAGGCAGTAACAGTCTGAAACCCTTCCTGTTGATTTTTCGGGTGACCGTTTACGTACTTAAAGCCATATACCTCACCGTCTGAAGTGGGCATTAATTCGATGACCCCTTCTGCGGAATGTGCGGCAACACGTGGGGTCTTATCAAAAATCTCCCATCGTTTGAAATCGTCCTCTATATAAATTGCCAATTCACCTAGCAATTTTTCAATTCCGATGCTGTTGACAATTTTCATCATGTTATCAACGCTGACGAAAGGTACCATGGCGAGTTTCGAAGGGATCGGGTTGGTCATCATATTCTCCAGATTCTACAGGGTTTTAGCCCAGTACGCTGCGGCCTAAAATGCTGGCCGACAGGTCAATTAATAGACGTGATGTCCGCCCGGCATCGCCCATCATCGGATTTAATTCGACAAGATCAAGGGATGTCGCGAGATTTTTGTCGTGACCATCTCCATAATCAAATGTGATTCACGAAAGGTCAATCCACCTGTCACCGAAACCGAAACAAACCTTGGCAAGGACTTGTGACTTAGTTGTGACACAAAAGGGCCTGCAAAAATGCAGACCCTTGAAAATTTTGAATTTTCTGTAGCTTCGTTCTTAGCGTTTGGAGAACTGGAAGCTATTTTTTATTGTGTAATATCAAGATACTATAATAATATTAATTTGTTTATGACTAATTTACGACGATAGATATTAATGACTAGTCTCTACCTATCATACGCAATCCGCTAAGTCCTTGATATGTTTTGTTGTGGGGGCCAGCATTGTCCTATTTCATAACTCACCAAAGATGGTGGTAAGCTTTTGATTCATTCTTGTGCATTTCCTCCAGTTGCCCAGAAATTCGGACACAGCTTCTTTACAAACAACAAGCCCATTTATTTCTATCCAACAGCCTAAAGAATATTTATAGTATGCTTATGAAATACACCATCGCCCTTGCCTTTATGGCATTGCTCGTCTGGTCTTCCGATGAAGCGAATGCAATTGAAGAAAAACCCAAACTTAAAATTTGCTATCTGGAATGGGGTAAGTATGGCGGCGAGAATTTGCCCAGTAAGGGGCTAGTTCCAGATATAACGACTCGTGTCTTCATTCATGCGGGATACAACGTAGAAGTTTACATTGTACCGTGGCCTAGATGCATTGAACAAACAAAACGTCTAAAATACGATCTTGTTGCAGGGGCTTGGGAAGGTGAAGGATTCGACCCATACTTTGAATATATGGAGAATGTAACAGTCGACAGTATCAATTTTGTTACCTTAGAATCTTCACAACTGACCTCTGGCGATATGGATTATTTGGAGGGAAAACGAATAGGTTTCATGCGCGACTCAGGTGGCTTAGAGAACTTTAAAAAGAACAAACATCGTTTCAAAGTTATTGAAGTAGCGGTTGAAAAAAGATTGCTGACGATGTTAAAGGGCGATCGATTTGATGCCGTTATTAGTGATCCACTACAACTAATCGAGTTGGCAAATAAAATGATGCCACCTCTTGGTGAAAAGCTACGAGTTCTTCTTCCACCTGTTCAAGAGAATTTAAGCTCTCCGATGATTTCGAAGAACCATCCGGACAAGGCCAAAATCATCAGCGATTTCAAGAGGTCGTTTAAGGTGCTGGTTCAAGCGGGTCTCTACGATGAGATGTATGAAATACACGATCTAAGAGTTACCCATAAGCCCATAAGCCCATAATTTTCCATCCTGTCCTAGATGTTTAGTCACAGAGTATGATGGGTCAATCTATTAATTTTAGCAATTACGGTGCAATTACGGTGACAGTTTACTTTACTCTAAATAATACAAGTAAGGTAAACCGTCACCCGAGATTCATCCGAAACTGCACAAAA
The DNA here is from genome assembly GCA_024279135.1 of Alphaproteobacteria bacterium. GTDB lineage: Bacteria > Pseudomonadota > Alphaproteobacteria > Rhodospirillales > Casp-alpha2 > JABJOR01. Next base: position 50,779 of record JAJRRU010000008.1, on the reverse strand, counting down.
AAAGAGCTGCTCGAAAGCAGCCCTTTTCGTATTTGATATCGCAGTTTCCAATTAGCGTTTGGAGAACTGGAAGCTCCGGCGGGCTTTGGCTCTGCCGTATTTCTTGCGTTCAACGACGCGCGAGTCACGGGTCAGGAAGCCGGCTTTTTTCAGCGCAGGGCGCAGGCCCGGCTCATAATAGGTCAGTGCCTTCGAGATGCCGTGGCGAACCGCGCCGGCCTGGCCCGAAAGACCACCACCGGTAACCGTGCACCATACGTCGTACTGTTCGGCGCGGTCAGTTACCTGAAACGGCTGGTCGATCAACATGCGCAAAACGGGACGGGCGAAATAGCTTAGCTGTTCGCGACCATTGACGGTGACCTTGCCGGACCCCGGTTTGATCCAGACACGGGCAATGGCGTTTTTACGCTTGCCGGTGGCATAGGAACGGCCTTGCGCGTCAATTTTGGGCTCCACGGGAACCGTAACATCTTCAGCGGTTGCCGCGGCGTCGTCTGCCGAAATTTCAACGGCGCCGGTTGCGGCACCGAGGTCTTCGAGGGAGTTGAGCGTCTGGGTTTCTTCGGCCATGACTTATGCGCTCCTTTTATTTTTTGGGTTCATCGCGGCAATGTCCAGGACTTCAGGGTTCTGGGCGGTGTGCGGGTGTTCGGTTCCGGCGTATACATGAAGCTTGCGCATCTGCTGGCGACCCAACGGGTTGCGACTGATCATGCGCTCGACGGCTTTTTCGATGACACGTTCGGGGAAACGGCCTTCCAGGATCTGGCCGGTCTTGCGTTCCTTGATGCCACCGGGGTAGCCGGTGTGCCAGTAAAAGGTCTTGTTTTCGAGCTTGCGGCCCGTCAGTTTGACCTTTTCGGCGTTGATAATAATGATGTTGTCACCACAATCGATATGTGGCGTGTACATGGTCTTGTGCTTGCCGCGAAGACGCAAGGAAACGATGCTGGCCAGGCGACCAAGCACCAGGTCTTCGGCATCGATTACAAACCATTTCCTTTCGACATCGGCAGGCCGTGCTGAATAAGTTTTCATCGGTTTAAATTCCGTAATGTGTCCGTACTATAATCGTGACAGACAGGATTTATGGGTCATTTAAGGATCATGGAGAAAATCCATGCACCACCCGTAGAGGCGCGGAATATGCCACACTTTGTTTAAGAGTCAACCGGAAAAAGTCATATAGAATCAATATTTACGTGTGCGGTACTATAATACCGTACATTTTGGTGTTTTATGGGTTTTCTGACTCTGCGGACAACCAGGCCCGAAATTTTTGTATTTCAGGCCGCTCGTTTTTGTTCTCGTGGCTGACCAGATAATAGGATTTTCCGGTGGACAGTCCGGGAATATGGCGAAATGGCACGACCAGACGGCGGCTTTGCAGCAAGCCCTTGATCATGGGTGTTCGGCCCAACGCAACCCCTGCCCCTTCCTGGGCCGCCTGAATGGCGGTAATGGTCGCATCGACTTGCAGGCCCCGGGTGTGGTCAACATCCGTGACGCCATATCTGCTCAGCCACATGGCCCAGTCTTCGTCATACCCCATAACGTGGATCAACGGCTGGTTCTGCAAGTCCTCGGGTTTGCGCAGGCGGGACAGGAAGTTTGGCGAACACACCGGGAAAATATCGATGTCCATGAGGTGCTGCTCGTTCAGCCCCGGCCAACTGCCCTCGCCAAAGCGGATTTCCGCATCGAAGGAATGATCCAGCGCGTCATAGGTCACATCGCTGTTCATGATCAGCCGGATATCGATTTCGGGACAGGCCTGTTGAAAGCTTGCCAGGCGCGGAACCAGCCACATGGTAGCAAAACTGGAAGCCACCCGGATGCTCAGCACATGTTTGCTGGGACTCCATTCAAACAGTTGATCGGTGGCCCGGTCGAGCAGGTTCAGCGCCTTGCGAACCGACGGCAGGTAGGCCTTGGCCACATCGGTCAGTTCCAACGAGCGGTTGTTGCGGTAAAACAGCGGCTTGGACAAATAGTCTTCCAGCCCCTTGATGCGCTGGCTGATTGCCGCCTGGGACATGTTCAGCTCATGGGCAGCCTCGGTGAAGCTCATGAGCCGGGCTGCTACTTCGAACACCCGCAGGGCATTCAGGGACGGATATCGCTTGGACATAATACGTCTTCACATTGGTTTCGCATAAGTAAATCTTATTCATGATATAACCAAGTCCCGTTTGCACACAAGATCAAAATGACACTACGGTGAGTTTGCCCGTCACTGTTTCTGAAATGTGTAAAAAGAGCACCCCTGAAAATGATTTTGCAGAAAATACAGTACCTGAGCGACGATCAGGTCAGCCGTATTCATGAGGCTTCTCTGGAAATTTTACGCGATACCGGCTTGTTGGTTCGCAATGAAAAAGCCCGCAATCGGTTTGCCGAGCATGGCTGTGTGGTTGATCATGAGACCGAGATTGTGACATTCTCCGCTGATCTGGTGAATAAATGTCTGGCTATGGTGCCGCCCGAGTTTACCCTGCACGGTCGGGATGCGGCCTATGATGTGACATTCCCACGCGAAATGCCGGTTATTGTGACCGCCAGCTCCGCACCCGATATCATGGACCCGGTCAGCGGTCTGGAACGCCGGGCAACATCGGGTGATATTGCCAATATTGCCCACCTGGTCAATGAACTGGACGGCTTTGATGTGTTTTCGATCTCGGTTCTGGCCGATGACGCGCCGAACGATCATTTCAGTCTGTCGCGGTTTTATCCGGCCCTTAAAAACTGTCTCAAGCCCTGTCGCACGTCGGTTATCGATGTGCGCGAAGCGCAGCAGGTGCTTAAAATAGGCGAACTCATGGCCGGATCGAAAGAGGCATTTTTGGCCCGCCCGTTTATCACCTTCGGTTATTGTTCCATCGTCACGCCGCTGACCATGGATTACGACAGCACGGAAATGCTGATGTATTTTGCCGAGAATGATATCCCGGCCTATGGCACCGTAGCCCCGGTGGGCGGTGCGGGAACGCCGTTGACGCTGGTCGGCACGCTGGCCCTGATCAATGCGGAATGGCTGGCTACTTGCGTGCTGACCCAGATTTCCAAGCCCGGGCGGCAGATGATCTATAACTTCCTGCCGGTTTTTACCGACATGCGCGACGGCTCGTTTGCCGCCGGTGGTATCGAGGCCGGCATGATGAACAGCGCCATTTGCCAGATGGCACGACATTATAATATTCCGGCTGGTGGTTATCTGGGTTTGACCAATTCAAAAATAAGCGATGCCCAGGCTGGGTTCGAAAAAGGTATGAGCCCCCTGCTCGGTGCGCTCAGCGGGGTGGATTATATTGTCATGGGCGGCCTGCTGGATGCCCTGATGACCTTTGATTTCGGCCAGGTTGTGATCGACAATGAAATTGCTTTGATGTTGAAGCGGGTGGTTCGTGGTCTGGAGTTTTCGGAAGAAAACCTGGCCATGTCTGAGATCAGGCGGACCGGACCGGCGGGCATGTTTATCGGTGATCAGCAAACCCTTGAGCGTATGACCAAGACCTGTTTCCTGCCTGATATTGCCGATCGTAATATTCGGGAAACCTGGGTCGATAAAGGCTCTACTGATATCCATACCCGGGCTTTTGAAAAGGTTCGTGCCGTGCTTTGCCAACCTAACGCAAATGCTATCAGCGGCGAGATCGATGGTCATATCAAAGCGGCTTTTCCCGGCATCGTACCGGGTGACAGCCTGACGCCCGAGGGCATGAGTGCGCCGCAACAAGCCCGGACCAGACGCCAGTCTCGGCGCAGCAGAGCAAGAAACAATTAGATCAAATATTGAAAATACACGTTAATTTACGGGGGATTAAGCTACATGAGTGACACTCAACATGCGGAAATAGTCATTATTGGCGGCGGCGTTATCGGCTGTTCGCTGGCCTATCATCTGACCCGGATGGGTCATTCTGACGTCATGTTGCTGGAACGCGAACAGTTGACCCAGGGTGCTACCTGGCACGCCGCCGGATTGGTCGGGCAATTGCGCTCGACCCGCAACAAGACACGTCTGATGCAAAAAAGTGTTGAGCTGTACGACACGCTGGAAGCCGAAACCGGGCAACCGACCGACTGGAAGAAAGTCGGCAGCCTGCGTCTGGCGTGCTCACCGGAACGTATGCTGGAAATTCGCCGAAGCGCCACCCTGGCAAAAAGTTTCGATCTGGATTTTGAGATTATTTCTGCCAAACAGGCCCAGGACCTTTTCCCCATCATGTCCACCGATCATGTGTTGGGTGCTGCTTTTATCCCCGGCGATGGCTACGTTGACCCGTCTTCCGTCACCCAGGCCCTGGCCAGGGGCGCGCGTGATAAAGGGGCGGTGATCCGTCAGGGTGTGCGGGTTACGGGCATGAAAATAGAGGGTCGCCGGGTGGTTGGCCTGCACACCGATCAGGGTGATATATTGTGCGACAAGGTGATCAATGCGGCGGGCATGTGGGGCCACGAGGTCGCCGCCATGGCCGGGGTGCGCGCACCGGTCATCGCGCTGGAACATCAATATTTGCTGACCGACAAAATCCCCGATATGCCATCAAACATGCCGACCATGCGCGATCCCGATCATCTGATTTATATCAAACCGGAGGTTCGCGGTTTGGCCATTGGCGGTTGGGAGCCCGACACGGTGTCCTGGGCCGAGGCCGGTATTCCGGTCGATTTTGGCCCGGAATTACTGCCCAGTAATTTTGATCGTTTTGAGCAACTGGCCGAATACGCCACCATGCGTATGCCCGTGGTTGGGCAAACCGGTGTACGCGAACTGGTCAATGGTCCCATCCCATGGTCCGCCGATGGTGACTTCTTTATGGGGCTGGCACCTGAAATGGATAATTTTTACCTGTGCAACGGATTTTCCTACGGCATTGCAGCCGGTGGTGGGGCCGGTGCCATGATGGCCGAATGGATCACCGAAGGTCATCCCAGTGTGGACCTGTTCGGGCTGGATGTGCGGCGGTTTGGGCCTCATCATAATGCCAAGTCGTTTTTGTATCCGCGCTGTATTGAAATGTATCGCAAGTATTACTCTCTGCATATGCCCAACGAGGAAAACCAGACGGTACGGGGAATTCGCCGCAGCCCGCTTTACGATGTTTTGAAATCACAAGGGGCGATCATGGGCTCCAAGGCCGGATGGGAACGGCCCAACTGGTTCGCCCGCAATGGCGATGAAGCCGTCGAACATGCCTCGTTCACCAAACCGAGCTGGCACGATACGGTGGCCCTGGAATGTCGCGATATCCGCGAGAACGTGGCGCTAATTGATATGTCCTCATTTTCCAAGTTTGAAATGAAAGGACCAGACGCGCTGGCCGTCATGCAGCGCTTGTGCATCGCCAATATGGATAAACCGGTGGGCAGTGTGGTCTATACCCAGATGTGTAATGAACGAGGCGGGATCGAGACTGACATTACGATCTGTCGAACCGCCGATGATACTTTTTATATCGTCACGGGCAGTGCCTTTGCGACCCACGATGGAGACTGGATTTCACGCAATATGTTTGATACTGACCGGGCCGTATTCAGCGATATTACCTCGTCGCGCACGGTCATTAACCTGTGCGGGCCTAATTCCCGTAAAGTTCTGGAAAAAGTCACTGCCAGCGATCTCAGCCATGCGGTCTTCCCGTTTGCCACGTGTCGTGACATTTTTATCGGTTGTGCGCCGGTCCGTGCGGTGCGTATTTCCTACGTGGGCGAGCTGGGTTGGGAGCTGCATATACCGAGCGAATATACCCTGCATGTTTACGAGGCCCTGAAACAGGCTGGCGAGGAATTTGCCATGAGCAACGCCGGTTACCGCGCCGTTGCCTCGTTGCGGCTGGAAAAGGGTTATCTGGCCTGGTCCAGTGATATCACGCCTGACTATAACCCTGTTGAAGCCGGGCTTGGTGGTCGGATCGGCTTTAAAACCAAGGGTGATTTTATCGGTCGTGCGGCCTTGGAAAAAGTGCGCGAGCACGGTGCGGAACAAAAATTTTGTGTGTTTTCCCTGGATGGCGAAGCCTGGGTTCACGGCGGTGAATGTATTTTACATGATGGCAACGTGGTAAACGTAACCACCAGTGGCGGATATGGTCACACTGTTGGAAAGTCCATTGTCATGGGATACGTGCCTGCCAGATTGGCCGATCAGCAAGGCTTCGAGATCGAGGTGTTTGGCGAGCGCTTCGAAGCGGTCCGCCATTCCCGGGCAATCTACGACCCTGAAATGACAAAGCTCAAGCAATAGATTAAATATATTCCATATCTTGTTAATATATTGAAATAAATTCCTGACGATAGTATTCCTGATAGTGTACTGTGCAGGAGTTATAGGGCATGACTAAATCTTGAAGTATTATAATTCAGCCAAATATACTTGTAATATATAATAAATTTTATAATCGTTTTAGGTAAAAATTAATTAATACTCCATAATTACTTCCTATATTATGTTAAATATACATTTCAAATACAAGAATATGTCTTGTTGATATAATGGCTTTGGGGTTTTGATATGGCTACGGCTAAACAGAAAGGTAAAAAGCCTAAAAATAAGGGTTTGCCTCGCAGTTTTTACATTTATATTTCAGTTTTTTTCGGTTTGCCGGCTGTCGGTCTGATCGCGTGGTATGTGATGACCGTATCGCTCGCCGTTACGGGCTCGGACATGTCTGCCTCGGAATTGATCTCGTCGCGGGTTGAAAAAGCCCGCGAGGCTATGCGAGACAAAATTTCCGAACAGGCCGTTCTTGAAGGTTTCAGCATGGCTAAAGTCGATAGCTGTACACAAATCGAAGAGCAGTACCTGATTCCCCAAGGCGTGGTCTATACGGAATTTACAATCAGGCAACTGCTCGGATTGCCCAAAATAGCGACAAACAAACAAATTCGCACACGCTGTATTCTTTTTGCTAAAATTGTTGCCCGCATGGAAAAACTGGCCCATCACGACAGGCATGTTTTTGTTTGCGAAGGCATGTTTTTTTCGCCCGATACAAGCGGGAACTTTCTATTGTATCCCGATAAAAAGAAACGTGGTGTTGTGGAGTCCTTTCAGGGCAGGAAAAAGTTGATTAAAATACCACGCGGAAGCCACAAGCTGGTGCACCAGTGGCAGATTTTTAATGTGGGTGATGGATGTGTCGTAATCGGCCTGTCCAAAGATGGAATATTTTCCATGTCCGGTTCAGTACAACTGCAATAAATATAAAAAGGTGTGAGCCGAGGACTGCCCGGGTTATCACATTCAGGCGTTGCTGATAAGGGCCAGTAATTCTTCGACCACCGCATTCACCCTGGCATTTTCCACCCGACAGGCACCGGCTGCCGAATGGCCGCCTCCGCCGTAATTATTCATCAGGTTGCCTACATGGATCGAAGACGCACGTTCGATAATTGATTTGCCGATGGAAATTTCCGTCGTGTCGACCTTGTTGGTTGTTGAAAGCTGCATGGACAGGCTGCATTCGGGAAACAGGCCATAAATAAGGAAGCGATTTCCCGGATAGCGTTTTTCTTCGTTGCGAAAATCAATAACCACGGTCTTGTCGTGTACCGTCGCACACCTTGATAACTGCAATTCAGCAAATTCTGTGTGGTAAACGAAGGTCGTCACCCGTTCTTCAACATCGGGGTGGGTCAGTATCTCACGGATCGGGCTGCGTTTGCAAAAGGCGATCAAGTCCGCCATGAACGCGTCACGCGGAACAGTGAATGTTTTAAATTCTTCAAGACCCGTGCGCGGATCGAGGACAAAATTCAGCAGCGTCCAGTCCGTTGGTATGAGGATATCTTCCACATCGTAATCTGCCGATCCGGCCTTGTCGGCAGCCAGCAGCATATCGCTGGAGATTTCCGGAAAAGCCTCTGCCCCACCATAATAATTATAGATCACCCGGGCCGTTGATAGCAGGGCTGCATCAACCACCAGATTGGTGTGTTCGCCGCTGAGATCGCCTGTGTTATCGTGATGGGTGAAACATTTGTGTGCCAGATCCGAATAGGGTAAATTTGCCAGAATATCATTTGACGTGATTGAAAATGAGCCCTGTTGAAGATCGCGGGGATGGACAAAAGTTACATCATTGACCTTTTGTTTTTCACTGAGTAAAGACCCGCAAACGACCCCGTCTAAATCTCCACGAGTAACCAATCTGTAATTGGAATTTTCTTCAGACATTTGTTAACCAGACATTTTTAAATGTTTATACGATCTGTCGCTGACACGCTATAGAATACCCAGCAAAAATGCATAAGACAATAATATTACATAATAAGTTTATTTATGACCCATTGGCATCTTCGTTGTGCAGTTCCTGATATTCATTCAGTAAATCTGCAAATTCCTTGATCAATATTTCTGCTGATTTTGTGGGTTCGTCTTCTTTGGCGTTTGCGTAGGCACTGAAATTTGCAGCCGCATGGCGCAGGGCCGCTGCAATGGCATGAAGGCTGAGACCGGCACTTAATTTTGAATTGGCCAATGATACGATCTCGTTAGCCAGATAGATACTGAGCTGATCCTCGTCTGTGGAGATGTCTGCCATAGCTCAAGTCCTGTCAGTATTGGCTGCAAAGTCGCAGTATAAATTTAATTGGCCAACGTTACAAAATTGACTGTCCCGTTTTCTTCCAGTCGTTGAGGAAACTTTCCAGGCCAATATCCGTTAGCGGATGTTTGAATAATTGCCATAGTACTTTGGGCGGTGCCGTCACCACTTCAGCGCCGATCTTGGCGGCGTCAACCACATGCTGGGTAGAACGGACAGAGGCGACCAACACCTCGGTCGGGAAGTCATAATTGTCATAGATCGAAACGATTTCGGCAATCAGCCCCATGCCGTCTTGGCCGATATCATCGAGACGCCCCACAAAGGGTGAGATAAAGGAAGCCCCGGCCTTGCCGGCAAGGATCGCCTGGGCCGGAGAAAAACATAATGTCACGTTGACCATGGTCCCCTCATCGGACAGGGCCTTGCAGGTCCGGATGCCGTCCACGGTCAAGGGAACCTTGATGACAACATTTTCGGCTATTTTAGCCAACTTGCGGCCTTCGACGAGCATGGTTTCAAAATCAGTTGCGGTAACTTCGGCACTGACCGGACCTTCGATCATGGTGCAGATTTCGCGAACGGTATCTAAAAAGTCGTTTCCAGCTTGCATAATGAGCGACGGATTTGTGGTAACACCGTCAACCAGGCCGGTTTCGGCAAATTTACGGATTTCGCTGAGATCGGCTGTATCAACAAAAAATTTCATGATTTTCCTTATGGTTTTCCTGCGTGTTTCGGTTCATGCCATAGTTCTATCGGCTAGCAGACGACAAATCGAGCCTTAAATGCCGTCTCTTATTATTTACTCATATTCTCAAATAATTCAAATGGCGGGTGCGGGCAATATATCCATTGGTCATGAGGGACGCTTAGCCACCAAAGAAGCGTAATATCAGGATGAGCTTGATACGTTTTGCCAAGCCATTTTACAAATCAACTCAAGCCTTGATTTTAAAGTTAGTTCCCGTGGCAAATAGCATTGGTGCTGATCTGAACAAGGATATATTCCTGGGTCGAGCAGCCAGTGAGCATCGGGTCAAGACTATGGACCTGTCAGGTTACAAAGTCCTGTCATTTGCAACTCACGGCCTGATATCGGGCGATCTGAATGGCCTGGACCAACCGGCTCTCGCTTTCTCGACCCCCGAGATCACCGCCGAAGACGATGACGACGATGATGGCCTGCTGACCATGAGTGAAATTTTGGGCCTCCGGCTCAATGCGAACTGGGTGATAATTTCGGCGTGTAATACGGCAGCAGCCGATGGACAGGGCGCGGAAGCCCTCTCTGGATTGGGCCGAGCATTCTTCTATGCCGGAACACGCGCTTTGCTTGCTTCAAGCTGGCCTGTGCACTCCGCTGCAACGACTGAACTGATGGCCATTCTGTTTGAAAAGCAGGCCAGCAATAACGCTTTGGGCCGGGCTGAAGCGCTGCAACAGACACGAATTGATCTGATTGATTCAGGGGTCTTTAAAAACACCAAAGGCCAAGAGCTATTCAGTTACGCCCATCCGATCTTTTGGGCGCCGTTTATTATCATCGGTGATGGCGGGGTCTGATCGTTTCGTATCTTATGGAATGACTGCTTGAGTTCAACACCAGCCAAATTTGCAGCACAGAATGTAGTCTGCTAAATGCCTGATATTTCAAGGAGATATATCCAAAACAAAAGTGGTGACCCCAGCGGGTTTCGAACCCGCGTTTCCGGCGTGAGAGGCCAGCGTCCTAGGCCACTAGACGATGGGGCCACTTTCTGATGGTTTAGCTTTATCTTCAATATAACTCTGAGCCTAAGATTTCAATACTTAAATCCTTACCCCAGTCTCGCACATAGAAAGTCTCGCGCATAGAAAATGAGAAGAATTAAAACAAGGCATCACGGCCCGCCATCCTGGCGGAATGGCTGGGTTAACATTTTATCCAGGCGTAATTCGCCAGCCTGCCTGAACTGGTCGATACCAATTACCATATCCTGGTGGCCATGTTTTGGCTGGGCCCGGTAAGTTCCGAACATGCGGTCCCACCAGGGCAGACTGAAGCCGTAATTGGAATTGGTTTCCAAACCGATGATTGAATGATGAACCCGGTGCATATCAGGCGTAACAACAAATAACCTCAATATGCGATCCAGGCCATGAGGCAGTCTGACATTGGCATGGTTGAACATGGCCGTCGCATTGAGGATGACTTCGAAGATTAGGACCGCCATGACCGGAGCACCCAACGCACTGACCACCACCATTTTAATGATCATGGAAAAAAGAATTTCCAGGGGGTGGAACCGTGCCCCCGTCGTGACATCATAATCAAGGTCCGTGTGATGCATTCTATGGAAGCGCCACAGAAATGGTACGGCATGAACCAGAACATGTTGCAGATAAACCGTTAAATCCAGCAGGACTACGCACAGAATGACGACCAGCCACGGATTAAGAGCTACTAGGAAGCCCTGATTAAACAACCCCCACCCTGCCCGTTCGGCGGCCAGTGCAATGCCGATAGCAGCCGTAGGGAAAACCAGCCGCATGATGATCGTGTTGAGGAATACAATAGCGATGTTATGGGGCCAGCGGTGCCAGCGCGAATAGGTGCTGCGGCGTCTGGGAGCGAGGAACTCCCATGATACCATGAGGGCGATGACACCAAAGAAGGCGCTCAGTCTTATGACTTCGTTCATCCGGCCATACTCTCTATCGTTATATTTGCATAGAAATATAGGGTAGGATTTTATAGTTTCCAGAACAGTAAATCCAGATATGATCCGCGACTTGCGGCTATTTCCTGCAATGGCGATGCAGTCAGATCATTAATGATGCCTAGTACCTCTTGACCAAATCTGTTTTGCCCTACAGAGTAATCCCTCATGAGCAACCCTATTAAATCAAGTTTGATTAGCAAATTCTTTCGCCACTCCATGGTTACCCCAATATTGGTAGCAGCGATAATGGTTGTTTTTACCGTACTGGCATGGCAACAAGTCAAAAATGAGCAGTCGATACTCTGGCGAGCTGATGTAAACAATAATGCAATTCAATTCGCCACCCGGCTGGAAGAACTCGTTGCATCCAGATTGGCTATTGCCGAACATCTCAAAGTCGAATGGATTGATGGAAATATCCAAACCGAGGAAAATTTCTACCGGGAAGCAAATTCCACCCACAAAGTATTCAGTGACTTTCAGGCTATAAACTGGATGACCCCTGAGGGGATCATTCGTTGGGTCACACCTCACGAAGGCAATGAAGCGGCCATAGGCCTGAACGTCAGAAACCTGGCTGTTCCCAGTGCAATTTTAGCGCAAGCCGAGCGCACAGGACAAAGCCAGGTCAGCCCGCCCATCAAGCTGGCTCAGGGGGGCATTGGATTTGTCGCCTACATTCCATTGGTGAAAAACGCCTCCATCGATGGATACTTGAATATTGTTTTTCGCACCGCGCCGATTATTAGCAGCGCTATCGGCAACAGCTTCGATGATGAGTACCATCTGGTCGTCAATGATGGAGAAGACCTGGTTTATGATTCTGGAAATATGACGGCGCCCCATTTAAATCAAATTCATAAACAGATCCAGGTCGGCAATCGGACATGGGATGTCTCGGTGATGCCCAATAAAATCTATATGAAAAACCACGCTACGTTGGTCGATGAGATGATTCTCATGGTCGGTTTGTTGATCTCAATAGTCAGTGTCTTCCTGATCAGGGCTATTATGATTCGTCAGCAATCTTTGCGCGTGAGCGAGGCAAAGTACCAAACCTTGACGGAAATATCGCCGGTTGGTGTATATTATACGGACCCTGATGGAAAATGCGTTTTTGCCAACGGTAAATGGTGCCAGATAGCTGGCATGACCCAGGAACAGGCAAAAGGTGTGGGTTGGATAGAGGGGGTTCACCCTGATGACCGCGCCCATGTTATTGACGAATGGCAAACTATCGTAATAGAAAATCGTGAATTTCTATTAGAATATCGTTTTTTAACCCCTGATGGAACGATCACCTGGGTGATCGGTCAGGCCGCAGCCCATCTCGGACAGGATGGGGAAATTCTTGGCTATGTTGGTACGGTCACCGACACGACGGAGCGTATCAAGGCGGAGCAGGCACTGCATAAAAGCGAGGCGAAATTTAGGGGTTTTGCTGCTATATCTTCGGATTGGTTGTGGGAAATGGATGCCGATTTGCGGTTTACCTATTTCTCTCACCGAACCAAGGAAGTCAGAGGGTTTGACCCGGAATTGTATCTTGGAAAAACCCGTCGTGAAGTTAGTTATGACGGAACGGAAGGCGAGTATTGGCAGCACCACTTCGAGGATCTGGACGCTCGCCGGGAATTTCGTGATTTCTCCTATAATATAAAGCTATCACACGGCAAGCTTATGACCATATCCATAAATGGGAGTCCGGTTTTCAGTAAGGATGGCCGTTTTCTCGGATATATCGGTACAGGCCGGGACGTCACTAAACAAAAACAAACCGAGAATGCCCTGCGATTGAGCGAGGGTAACCTTAATTTACTGGTACAAACGCAAACGGAATTAATATGCCGGTTTTCCATCAATGGCATATTAAATTTTTGCAACGATGCATACGCAAAATTTCTCGGCAAGGTACCGGACCAGCTTGTAGGTAGATCAATCTATGAGAATGCCCCCCTGGAAGAACACGAAAGAATGAAGAAAATTTTTTCCAATCTTTCTCCTGAAAATTCTTCAGTACGTAACATCAGCAGATATAAAGATCGTAATGGTGTGCTCAAAAATTTTGAATGGCAAAATCATGCCCATTTTGACCCGGAAGGAAATCTGATAGAAATACAATCGGTTGGTCGCGACATAACCGAAATAACCAGGGCCAAAGAGAATGCCGAAGCAGCTAACAAGGCCAAATCTGAATTCCTCGCCAATATGAGCCACGAATTACGAACCCCCTTGAACTCCATAATTGGCTTCTCTCAAATGCTGGAGGCTGAAATTTTTGGCCCACTTGGTAGTGAAGAAAACAAAGGGTATGTGGAAATTATTCGTAATTCCGGCAAACATCTGCTCAGGTTAATCGGCGATATTCTGGATCTGTCGAAGATCGAGGCCGGCGAAGAAGGTCTGGTCGAAGAACCGGTTGATGTCAGTAATACGTTTGATGAATGTCTGGAGATGCTGTCAGACAATGCAGGCAAAAAACAAATTAATATATCTGTCGAAATGGATGGAGATAGCTTCCTGCTCCACGCCGACAGGTTAAAACTGAAGCAAATTATCCTCAACCTTTTATCCAACTCTATTAAATTCACACCGTGTGGTGGCAACGTGAAAACATATGTGTCTATCAATACTGATGGTTCCATCCAGCTTAAGGTGCAGGACTCCGGTATCGGTATTTCTGCCAAAGACTTGAAAAAGGTCATTGAGCCCTTTGGCCAGGCAGGCATCGCTGACACGCGGTCCTATGGTGGAACGGGACTTGGGCTGACTTTGGTAAAATCACTGATGACCATGCACGATGGTACAATGGATATCGACAGTATGGTGGGTAAGGGAACAACCGTAACTATCAGCTTCCCACCGGAAAGAACCATGTCAGTCTGGTGATTATTTCACCGGGGGATCGCGGTATAATGCGTGAAACAGAACGTCGCTTCGTGGTGCTGAATATAAAACCGCAGCACAGCCCAAAAGCCAAGCGTAGGACACAAATCGCAGGCGTTGTTTGAAACGGCTGACGGGCGAAGTCATGCCTGACGTGTTGTTAATACGGTCTTTCATGGTTACCTCAGCTCTTGTGGTTACCAATGCCGATCTATTCTACCACCCTTGTTCTCATGTGTCTATTGGAGCGAACCTTGCCAGTAAATTGAGGATATTCCAATTACAACGCGGGCAGCCAGGTCAAAGCTGGCGATTGCCTAGAACCCCTTAGAGGGGATCACATTAGTGACTGCCGCCCATGCTGCCGGTTTTGACAGGGTAATCGACGGCCAGACCGTAATCAGGATCATCGCCGGAATCTATGATTAACTGACCCGCCCGATTGAGCAACCGGTGACAGTCGTGCGACAGGTGCCTGAGTTGCAGTTCTTTACCGAGACTCTGGTATTTAGAAGCCAGAACCTCAATGGCTTGCAGGGCCGATTGATCAACTACACGGCTGTTCATAAAGTCAATAACTACAAGCTCAGGATCGCTCCCAGGGTTGAAAATCTCGGAGAACCCTTCGGTGGAACCGAAGAATAACGGGCCTTCCATATGATAGATTTTCGTCCCTTCGGGGGTGATTTTGGTCGTTGCCTGGATGCGAACGGCATTATTCCAGGCATAGGCCAGCGCCGAGACAATCACACCGACGATCACCGCAATGGCCAGATCGCTCATGACGGTGACGACGGTGACCAAACCAATCACCAGGGCGTCGGTCAGGGGAATGCGGCGCAGGATTGTCAGGCTTTGCCAGGCGAACGTGCCAATCACCACCATGAACATAACACCAACCAGAGCAGCCAGCGGGATTTGCTCGATCAATGACGACGCGACGAGGATAAAGGCCAACAGGAACAATGCCGCCGATATACCCGACAGGCGGGTTCGCCCACCGGATTTCACATTGATCATGGATTGCCCGATCATGGCGCAACCACCCATGCCGCCAAAAAAGCCCGTCACGGTATTGGCGATGCCCTGGGCGATACATTCCTGGGATGCACCGCCGCGCTTTCCGGTAATCTCGCCCACAAGGTTCAGCGTCAACAGGCTTTCGATCAGCCCAATCGCGGCAAGGATCAACGCGAATGGGAAGATGATGGACAGGGTTTCCAGGGTAAACGGCACCATGGCTATATGAAAGACCGGCAATCCGCCCTTGATAGAGGCCAGATCACCAACACGCGGCACGTCGATGCCAAAAAAGATGACGATCCCCGCAACGATACCGATCCCCGCCAATGGTGCGGGAATAATCGTTGTTATTTTCGGGATAAACCAGATAATCGCCATGGTCAACGCAACCAGTCCCAGCATGAGCGCTAACGGCCAGCCGGTCATCCATACCTTGACGCCATCAATGCCGGCGACCTGGAATTGAGAAAGCTGGGCCATGAAAATAACGATGGCCAGCCCGTTTACGAACCCCAGCATGACCGGGTGCGGCACCAGACGGATAAACTTACCCAGGTGGAAAATACCAGCCAGTATTTGCAACACCCCCATCAAAACAACGGTGGCAAACAGATACTCGATGCCGTGTAATGCGACCAGCGAAACAATGACGACCGCCAGGGCACCGGTCGCACCGGATATCATGCCGGGACGCCCACCAATGAGTGCCGTGATCAGGCCGACGATAAACGCGGCATAGAGACCTACCAGCGGATGAACACCGGCCACGAAAGAGAAAGCAATCGCTTCGGGGACCAGGGCCAGGGCCACGGTCAGGCCAGAAAGAACGTCTGCCTTGATGCGCAATGGCGAGAATGGCGTCAGATTAGCCGTCTTCCAGTCAGATTTGGCGATCAGGGAAACGAAAGCAGCAAGCGTTGGCTTGGTCACGGGATGTCCATTCATTTTGGAAAATCAGTAATCTGGCCCCTTAATATAGGACGGTTCTTAATATGCAAACCAAATATGGCTGACTGACTGTAATCATGTCCATCTGCACAAGTTATTAAACATGCGTCCGCCGGTGCCAGAAACTCTACAACAAGGGGGTACACAGAAATGGGGTTGGGCACATGATAGTTATCATAACACATGGTGTTTAGATTGAGTATATTCAGTCAGATTCGAAAAGGGAAGGAAATCGCCTATGACTAAAAAGACACTGATTATCGTCGGGCTAGTGGCCTGCACCGTTGGTGTGTCTGGCTTGGCATGGGCGCAAGGCCATTCGGGCAGCATGGATCACAGCGCAATGATCCAATCGGCGGCCACCGTTCACAGCAGTATGGACCACAACAAGATGGACCACAGCGCCATGGCGACCGATGAAGCATCCAATGCGCCGGTATCCGAGCCAGGTCAGGGCGCATTCGCCGCCATAGCCGAAATCGTGACTCAGCTTGAATCCAACCCGGACACAAATTGGAATACTGTCGACATCAGAGGCCTGCGCGAGCATCTGCGGGATATGGATGTGGTCACCATTGATGCGGTGGCAGTGGCCAAAGAGATTGACGGCGGAATGCAGTTTACCGTGACCGGGGCCGCTGATGTGGGGCCGTCCATTCGTCGTATGACCTTGGCCCACGCGGCGGTCATGGACGGGGTTAACGGTTGGGAGTATACGGCACGGGAAATTGATGGTGGTGCTATAGTTACCGTGATCGTTCCGTCGCAGGATAAGGCCAAGATCAAAGCACTTGGGTTTTTTGGCATGATAGCCTCAGGCTCCCACCACCAGGCACACCACTGGATGATGGCGTTGGGTCAGAACCCGCACGGGTGAAGTGGTATGGCTGTCCCTGAAGTCATGTCATTGCTTTATTGGATACGCCCGATCCTTGCTGCGGTTCGTTTGTAGGCCGGGGTTTGTGAGGCCTTGTCGAACCTGGCACTGGTCAGCCGGTTTGCCGGTGCTTCCATGAAGTGGAATGGATAGAAAAGTGCGCCTTCGGCTGTCCGGTCGGTGACAAAGACCTTGACGTCGACCGAACCGCGCCTGGTGGCGATGCGTCCCATGCAACCGTTCTCCAGATTGTAGCGGCGCGCATCTTCGGGGTGCACTTCAACCTCTCCCTCGGGCCGTATATAATTCAGTCCGCGTGAACGGCGCGACATGGTGCCCGTGTGATAGTGCTCCAGCAACCGGCCCGTATTGAGGTTCAACGGATAGTCATCATCGGCAACCTCCTCGCCCACGTCTTCCTGATTGACGGCATGGAACAGTCCCCTGCCCGAGGCCGTCGGGAAGCTATCTTCATAAAGGAAGCGGGTGCCCGGATGATCGTAATCAAAACACGGCCACTGCAGGCCGCTGCCGTCGAGCCGGTCAAACCGCATACCGGCATAAGATGGTACCAGAGAGGCGATCTCGTCCATGATTTCAGAGGCCCCCGGATAGCTCATGGGGTATCCCATGGCCGTTGCGACGTCACAGATAATTTCCCAGTCCGCACGGGCTTCTCCGGGTGGCTCGACCGCCTTACGGATTAATTGAACACGGCGTTCGGTGTTGGTAAAGGTGCCGTCTTTTTCGGCGAAGCTCGCAGCAGGAAAGACAACATCGGCCAGCGCCGCAGTTTCGGACAGGAACAGATCCTGCACGACAAGGAATTCCAGCTTCCTCAGGCCGTGCTCGACTTCCTGTGTGTCAGGGCTTGAGCCCATGGGGTTCTCGCCCATGATATACAGTGCTTTGATGGTACCTTCAGATGCGGCCTCCTCCATCTCAATCATCGTCAGGAATTCGTCTTCCGGCATGGGCACGCCCCAGGCCTTCTCGAACTTGGCGCGGTCCTTGGGGTCCTTGATGTCGTGGTAACCGGGCAGGTTGTTATGCTGACCCTGCATATCGGAACAACCCTGTACATTGGACTGACCGCGCAAGGGTATAAAGCCGGTGCCAGGTTTGCCGACGTGACCCGAGAGCAAGGAAAGATTAGCCATGGCCAAGGCACCATCGACACCGCTCAGGTGCTGGGTGATGCCCATGCCCCATAACAGCATGCCACGCTCCGCCTTGCCATACATCATGGCCGCTTCATGCAGGCGTTCTTTTGGCACATCTGTAATTTCTTCAACATACTCGGGAGTGTATTTTTCAAGGTTCTTGGTGTAGGCCTGCCAGTTTTCCGTTCGTGCCTCGATGAATTCATCGTTGGCTAGGCCTTCTTTCCAGATGATATGGGCGATACCGTTCAGCACGGCAACATTGGTGCCGTTTCTGGGTCTCAGCCAGACATCCGCGTGGCCGACCATCTCGATGCGGCGGGGATCAATCACGATAAGCTTCGCTCCGCTTTCGTACCTGGCCTTGAAAACCTGACTTGAAATGACCGGGTGAGTCACGCTGGTATTGGATCCGCACACGATGAAAGCCGTTGCCATACGCACGTCGGGGCTGGACGCCGAAGGAGCACTTGAGCCGACGGCTTTTTTTAAGGCAACGGCAGAGGCCATATGACAAAGCCGTGCGCAGTGATCAATATTGTTGGTACCAAACGCGCACCGGGTCATCTTCTGGAAAACGAAATTTTCCTCATTGGAGGCGCGCGCCGAGGTGAAGCCGCCAAGAGCATGTGCGCCATGCTCGGCCTTGACCTCGTTAAGCCGCTTTGCCGTAAAGGCAATGGCCTCATCCCAACTGACGGGTTGCAACGAGCTTTCCTTGCCACCACGACGTATCAGGGGCTGCGTCAGGCGTTCGGGATGATGAATGAAATCCATACCGAAACGCCCCTTGACGCACAGGTTGCCGATGTTGGCATCCGAAGTGGTCGATGGATTAACCGCAACCACCTTGCCCATTTCCGTTTCCAGCTCAATAGAACAGCCAACGCCGCAATATGCGCACGTCGTTATGGTCTTGTTACGCAGGTTCTTGGGCAAAACGCCGGTATCAGACAGGTCCTTCAAGGCACCGGTCGGGCACACACCGACACACTGGCCGCAGTTATTGCATTGTGTGTCGCGAAAGTCGTTGGTACCGCTGACCAGGACCGGATAGCCTGAGCTATCGACCGTATAGACTTCACGGTACTGAACTTCGTTACAGATGCGCACGCATTGCAGACATTTGATGCACTTCTCAAATTCGAGTTGAAAAAACGGCCACGACACTAACGGTGATGCGAGACCAGGATCGACAGGCCCGGATTTATCGGTTTTCAGACTTACATTCATGTCCATGCATCCTTTCCCAGGTA
Source organism: Alphaproteobacteria bacterium (assembly GCA_024279135.1). GTDB lineage: Bacteria > Pseudomonadota > Alphaproteobacteria > Rhodospirillales > Casp-alpha2 > JABJOR01. The sequence continues at coordinate 31,366 of JAJRRU010000008.1, read as the reverse complement.
TGTCGTAGTTCCAGCCCCGTATTCAATGGACAGGCTCTGTAATGTACACACTCCAGCTGCCTGGCAACGACACATAAGGCATCTGCCAGCTTCGCGTAATGCGGTTTCTTCTGAAAAGCCGGTTTCAACCTCCCTGAAGGCCTCATCATTGTCTATGTCGCCAGCGTTTTTAGAACTTGCGAACGCCGTAAGACGCCCGTCGCCTTCAAGAACCGGCATATCATTCAACGCAGCCTCTGATGCGGCTTTCGCGCCAATATCGAAGAACTTGGGCCTGTTCCGATAAATCACTTGAGAAATTTCAGCTTCGTCAGCACCGTTCAGGTAAGCATCGATAGCCAAGGCCCCCATACGCCCTGCGCCGACACCTTCGACGACGGTGGCGGCACCGGTAACACAATCACCACCAGAGAAAACACCCGGCAGGTTGGTCATCATTGTTGATGGGTCCACATCGATGGTGTTCCATTTTTCGTGGAGGCCGAGATCACCCTCATTGAGGGCGGCGACATCGACATCCTGGCCGATTGCCAGAAGAATTGTGTCTGCCGGGGTGAAATACTCTGAACCCGGTATGGGAACCGGGCGACGGCGGCCACTTTCATCAGGTTCGCCGAGTTCCATGCGCAGTGAGGTTATGCCAATGGCGCGTCCGTCTTCGACCTCGACAGAAACCGGAGCGGTCAAGAGTTCCAGCTTGATACCCTCGACATCGCATTCATGTATTTCGTGCGCAGCAGCCGTCATCTCGGTACGCGTGCGGCGGTACATCATGGTAACGTCTGACGCCCCGACCCGGCGCGCCGTGCGAACCGCGTCTGCGGCGGTGAAACCACCGCCGACGATGATGACACGATTGCCAATTTCGACGGTTTTGTTCCAGTTGACGTCGGCAAGAAACTTGATGGCCGACATGACACCCTCAGCGTCATCACCGGGGATTCTCGCCGGTTTGGCAGCCATGGCACCGATCGACAGGTATACGGCGTCAAAGCCATCTTCTTTTAGTGTATGGAGCTGGTAATCGCGACCCATCGATTGGCCCGTCTTCAATTCAACACCGAGCGACAGGATGTCGTCAATTTCCTGGTCGAGCACGCTATTGGGCAGGCGGTAGGGCGGAATGCCGAAACGTAACATGCCACCGGCCTTCTTTTCTGATTCAAGCAACGTAACCTTGTGTCCGGCAAGGGCTAGATAATAGGCCGCCGACAGGCCCGTCGGACCGGCTCCAACCACGGCGACGCGTTTACCACTATCGGGTTTCGGCTCAGGCTGGGTTGGCAATCCCGCTTGCGCGGCCTTGTCCGCTGCAAAGCGTTTAAGGGCACAGATCGCAACCGGCTTACCGTCAATCTGAACACGCCTGCACGGGGCTTCGCAAGGCCGTGGACAGACCCGCCCGAGCACGCCCGGCAAGGGCAACATTTGTTTTATCAGGGCCGTTGAACCGGCATAATCTTTTTGCAAGATGAGATCGATATAACCGGCAATGTCGATCCCGGCAGGGCAGGCATCGGTGCACGGCGGCTGGCAATAGGCGTTGTGATCGGCAAGGTAGGTATTAAGCCTGTCTTTGCGGAGCGTCTTTAAATCCGAATTTTCAGTCTCGATTGCCATGCCCTCTTTGGCCTCGGTCATGCAGGCCTTGACAAGATCAGTCTCGCCCTCGAGGGCGACACTGCACAATTCACAATCGCCGGTAGGTTTCATTCGGGGATCAGCGCACATTGCAGGAATATCAATACCCGCACGGCGAGCCGCATCAAGGATGGTCTCGCCCGAAAATGCTTCAACCGGCTTGCCGTTGATGGTCAACCGGTTCTTCGCGGATTCATAGTTCATTCTGTTATTCCCCAGCCCCGTTGGTATGCTAATAAAACCCTTGCCCTCTTGTATATTGTCAGGGTCAATCCTCGAGTATAATGCACTAAAATGCCCCAAAAACAACTCCCCGTAGTAGTCGCCGGGAAGCTCCCTGAATTCCTCTGGCAAAGTCTGGCATTTCAGGAACTATTCTGATACGTTTGGTGTTATCTAACACGGGGGGGCGCACGCATTTGAGCGTTTAGTGGCGCATCCTATTTGATTTTTCGTGAACAAGGATGGAGGGGGTTTATAGCATGACATACAACAAAGAGTTTGAATTAGACCTGTCTGATATAGATGTCATCGAATTATGCTTATCGAGAGAATTGCACGTTCGTTCAGAAAGTTATCAGGAATTAGAACGACAGGACGACGCGCAGGGAATGGATTGCGCCAAACAAAGTATTTCCGAAATCACGGATCTCCTCGGCAAACTCCACAACCAGAAAGCCTGGTACTCATGCGGCCCCAAGAAAACCGACATGCCCATAGGCTAGTACCGGCTAATACCGAAAAAAGTGAAATCTGGTATCAAGGTATCAAAGGTATCAAAGGGTATATATCAAAGGGGTCAGAGTAAATTGATCTTACTTTCAGGCCTTCTCTTTTTCCAGCCAGGTTTTTGATTTTCTATCCCCACCTCTCTGTTTTGGTGCAATGCGCCTTCCTGCCATTTTTTCGATTTCAGTTTTAAAACGATCACTTCCCATTACCCACCCCTTGTTTGCGCACTCTTCGATCTCATGATCAACACCTGACAAAAGCCGCTCCTTGAACAAGGCTCGATATGCCTCTCTCCGCGCCGTTTTGTTTTTGCCCAGAGTTTTATAGCACGGGTGTGCTGATATCAGCTTGATGTCTGTATTCTGCGCATTGCAACGATAACTGGACCATGGATAATCACCGGGCTGTTTTACCATCTGTGCCCGAACCGGATTGAGTTCTATATACCGGCTGACTGCTAGAAAATACCTTTCTTCATCCACCAAAGAAGACTTGTAGCGCCCTTCCCACAAGGTACCGGAACGGCCATAAGTCTGATTGATATAGTGTACATAGCATCGCCCCAAAGATTGCATCACCCGGCTCACGCCGTCTTTGGTGGAGGGCGTCACCAGCAAGTGGACGTGGTTGGTCATAAGCACAAAAGCATGTATGCCCACACAATATTTCACCCCATATTCCTGGAGCTTATCCAGATAAACGGTATAATCCACATCACAAAAAAATACAGCCTGACGGTTATTACCGCGCTGGATAATATGCTGAGGTATGTCGGGGAGTTGTAAACGCTGTAGTCTTGCCATAATAGCTACTTTCAAAATGGGAAAGGCATATTAACAGACGTGCAGCACATAATCAATTTACTCTGACCCCTTTGATTTCCTTTGATTTGACCCCTTTGATTCGACATGCCCATAGGCTAGTACCGGCTAAATACCGGCTAATACCAAAAAAAGTGAAATCTGGTGAAATTTTACAACAAAAGTGGTGACCCCAACGGGGTTCGAACCCGTGTTTCCGGCGTGAAAGGCCAGCGTCCTAGGCCACTAGACGATGGGGCCACTTGTTGGAAGCGCGTTCATAGACGCCTGCCCGGTGGAAATCAACCCCCAGAGTCCTGATTATCATAATTTTTATGATATAAAATTAGATGTTCCACTTCGCGGTGAGAGCCGATGATCACCGGAACACGTTGGTGCAGGCCTTCGGGCTGAATATCGAGAATCGGTTCGCGACCGGTGGTGGCTAACCCGCCGGCCTGTTCCATGAGCATGGACATGGGGTTGGCTTCATACATCAGCCGCAACCGACCGCCCATTTTGCGACATTTTTCATCGATGGGGTACATAAATACCCCGCTGCGGCTCATGACACGGTGCACATCCGAAACCATGGCGGCGATCCAGCGCATGTTGAAATCCTTTTTGCGCGGGCCTTCCGTGCCTTGCAGACATTCGGCAATATATTTCTGAACGGGTGGTTCCCAGAATCGCTGGTTGGAGGCATTGATACCGAATTCCGAGGTGTCCATGGGGACCCGCATATCCTCACTGCTCAGTTTGAAGACGTTCACATCGTTATCCAGGGTAAAGCCGTGGACCCCGTCGCCCATGGTGATCACCATTTCCGTGCTGGGGCCGTACAAAGTATAGCCGGCGCAAATCTGTTGGTTACCAGGTTGCAGGAATTCGGCTTCTGCTCCGGTTGCCCCATCGGGTGCGTGCAGGATGGAAAAGATCGTTCCCACCGGGCCATTAATCTCGATGTTAGAGGAGCCATCCAACGGATCAAACATCAATAAATAATTGCCCCGTGGCTCGTCCCCGCCAATGATATAGGGATCGTCCAGTTCTTCCGAACCCAGGGCGATCAGGTGGCGACCGGCTTCCAACTGTTTGATGAGAATCTCGTTGGCGCGGATATCCAGCTCTTTTTGCTGTTCGCCCTGAATATTGATACCGCGTATGGTGCCAAGATTACCCATCAGACCGCCATAACTGATCAGTTTTGCAATTTTGACACATGATGCTGCCACGTCTTCGATAAGGCCGCTCAGGTGTGGCCCGCCGTTTATGCGGGCGACTTCGGTCTCAAGATATTGGCTTAACGTCAGGGTGTCATGCATGGTTCTCTCTCAGATGGTTTCCGTACAGCCTTTTTAGCCAAAATGCATATAAAGACCAGTCTTTACTTTGATTTTTCAGCATATAACCCGTTATAATGGTACGCAGACGTCGTTCAGGGTGTTATTGTTGTTTTTTATGGTTGTTGCATTTGAAAATTGTCATATGTAACCTATATTAAGCTCATATGAGATTCACACATTCGGTATTGGTTAGACCATGACAGAGACGACACAAGATCAGGAATTTTCTCTTTCCAGTTCGGCCGCGCGCCGCATCAAGGTATTGGTGGATCAGGAAGGCGACCACGGCCAGCTATTTCGCGTCACCGTATCGGGTGGCGGATGCTCCGGTTTTCAATACGGTTTCGATTTCGACGATGTTCGCAATGATGACGACCGGGTTTTCGAATGTGACGGTGTGAATGTGCTGGTGGATGAGACCTCCCTGCCCTTCCTGAGCGGTGCGGTGTTGGACTACAAGGAAGAATTAATTGGTTCTTTCTTTGCCATCACCAATCCCAATGCCGCATCCACGTGCGGTTGCGGCACGTCTTTTTCACTTTGAATATCTGAAAATAAACGTCTCCATGACATCGCCAGTTTTAACCACCATTGCGACCTGGAATGTGAATTCGGTCAAGGCGCGTTTGCCCCGTTTGCTGGAATGGCTGGGCGAGGCCAATCCCGATATCGTGTTGTTACAGGAACTGAAATGTGTGTCGGATGCCTTCCCGGCTCAGGAAATCGAGGATCTGGGCTATAACGTGGCCACAGTGGGTCAAAAGACCTATAACGGCGTGGCGATCCTGTCTAAATTTCCTCTTGAGGTCGACCATACCGCCCTGCCCGATCCAGACCAATCCAGTGGCGATGAGGCCGATGAACAGGCCCGCTATATCGAAGCCTTTACCGGCGGCTTCCGTGTCGCATCCATTTACCTGCCCAACGGTAACCCGACCCGCGATGAGGACGACAAGGATAGCCAGAAATATCGCTATAAATTATCCTGGATGGACCGGCTGAACGCTCATGTTAGCAATTTGCTGAACCAAACTGACGAGGCCATTGTTTTGGGTGGTGATTATAACCTGTGCCCGGCGGATCGGGACGTACACGATCCACAGGCCTTCGCCGATGACGCCTTGTGCCGTCCTGAAAGCCGGTCCCGGTTTCGCACGTTAATGAACATGGGGCTGACCGACGCCCTGGCCGCCAGTCTGGGGCCGGGATCACATTATACCTATTGGGATTATCGCAGCGGTGCGTGGAGCCGGGATAACGGCCTGCGTATCGATCATTTATTGCTGTCACCCAGGGCGGCGGATTTGTTAGACGGGGCCGGGATCGACAAATCGCCTCGCGGCAAGGAGAAACCGTCGGATCATACCCCGGCATGGTGCAGGCTGCGCTGAATTCCTGGTGGAATTTTACGGCGCCATATTCTTTTTGCGTAACTCCTCAAGGGCGTTTTCGGTCTTTTTTAAATGTTCCAGACCCATGGCCTTCAACACTGGGTCGGTCTTGGAAAACTGGATATTGGTATAGGTGGTTATCTCCACCCGATTGCCCCAGGGGTCGATAAAGTCCAGAAATTTTTCATCGAGGAATTTAACCCCCATTGCTTCCAGCGTGGTGCGGGCCAGTTCTTTGTCATCCACGGCAATACCGAAATGCCGAGCGTCATCGGAACCTTGTTTGCGACCGGCCGAGAAGTTGATGAACTGATCGCCGAAATAGATGAAGGCCGCGGTCTCGTTCTGGCTTTCAATGTCAAAATCAAGAAACTCGCCATAGAAGGCCAGCGCCTCTGCAATATTACCTACTTCGAGGGCCACATGGTTGATACCGACGGCTTTGGCTTTTTTCATGATTAGCCCTGTCATCTCTTGTTTGTGCAGTCTTGTTTGTATGGTCTTGGGTTATCACGGTAAGTTTACGCCCATTGAAATTTAAAATCATTATAATCTTTTTATGAAATACTTCCTGTTAGGTCTGTTTATAGGCTTTAGCCTCCTTCCTGCCAGCGCGGTGGCAGGACAGTCACAGCCGCTGACCATCATCGAGCTTTATACCTCGCAAGGCTGTTCGTCGTGCCCCCCGGCCGATAACCTGCTGGGCGAACTGGCCCAGCGCGATGACGTACTGGCTCTTTCATTCCACGTTGATTACTGGAATTATATCGGCTGGACCGACCCCTTCGCCAGTGCGCAATACACCAAACGCCAACGGGCGTACGCGCGGTATATGGACCTGCGTTATATCTACACCCCCCAGATGGTGGTCAATGGTGCGTTTGAGGCCAGCGGCCTGAAACCCGCTGTCATCGATGATTTTATCGCCTCGGCAAAATTGTTGCCACAGGTCCCCATCATGCTGAAACAACGTGATAATTCTGAAATAGAGGTTTCCATCCAGCCGTGGGACGCAGCGCAAGGCAGTCTTGCCGGACAAACCTTCGTGGTCTGGGCGGCGGTCTATGACAAAAAACATTCAACATCGGTAAAACGCGGGGAAAATACTGGCCACACCATCAATAACTACAACGTGGTGAGGAACTTCCGCAAGGTTGGTAACTGGGACGGCAATGCCCATGGTTTCACGGTGTCTTTGCAGGGCTTGCGTGAAAACGGTGGCGAGGCCTGTGCCGTTTTCATTCAGTCGGAACAGACCGGACGGATTATGGGGGCGGCTAACCTTGATTTGTAAAAGGCTCAGGGCTTTTTTTGATAGGGCCGGAAAATGTCTTCCAGATCCTTGAACCCGGCGGCGTGCCTGGCAAACGTGAAATTGCCCTGGTCCTGAATTTCCCGGCAGGCTGAAATTAATGAACCGAACGCCAAACGGGAAAAGGCCGATCCCACACTGATGCGCTTGACCCCGACTGCTGAAAGTTCGGCGAACCCAAAGCTGACCCCCGGCAAACCCATGACCACATTGACCGGTCGGCTCACCGCACCACACAAGGTTTCGATTTCATCCAGGCTCGTTAACCCCGGCGCATACAGCACATCTGCCCCGGCTGCTTCAAAGGCTTGCAGGCGCTTGATGGTATCATCCAGATCTGGGCGGTTATGCAGATAGTTCTCGGTGCGGGCAGTAAGCACAAAATCTTCCGGCAGACGACGGGCCGCTTCGACCGCTGCGGCTACTCGCTCGATCGCGTGGCCCGCATCATAGATTGGGTTATCTGGATCGCCTGAATAATCTTCGATAGAACATCCCGCCAGCCCGGTTTGGGCCGCCAGGGTGATGGTTTCAGCCACGGTCTGCGGATCGTCTCCAAAGCCTTTTTCCAGATCGGCTGAGACCGGCAAGTCTGTTGCACCCACCAAATCCCGACAATGGGCCAGTACCTGATCGCGGCCCAACACCCCTTCGGGAACACCCAGCGAGAAAGCCAGCCCGGCACTGGTGGTGGCCAGTGCCGTGAACCCCAGGGACGCCAGCAGCCGTGCGGTGCCAACGTCCCACGGGTTGGGGATGACAAAGGCCCCCGGTTGTTCGTGTAAGGCTCGGAACGTGTCTGTCATGGCGAAACCTTTTAGTGGGTCCGTTATTTGTTGCGCTGAACCTGGCTAACGTCACGCACTGCACCGCGTGAGGCCGATGTGGTCATGGCGGCGTAAGCTTGCAGCGCCGATGAGACAGCCCGCTTGCGCAGCTCCACCGGTTTCCAGGCTTGTGCGCCTTTGTCTTCTATGGCGCTGCGACGGCGTTCCAACTCTGCGTCATCAAGATCGACCCGGATGGTACGGGCGGGAATATCAATCTCGATGATATCACCATCCTGTATAAGGCCGATGGCCCCGCCTTCGGCGGCTTCCGGGCTGACATGGCCAATGGAAAGGCCCGATGTGCCACCGGAGAACCGGCCATCGGTCAGCAAGGCGCATTTTTTGCCCAGCCCCATGGATTTGAGGTACGTGGTTGGATAGAGCATTTCCTGCATGCCCGGCCCGCCTTTGGGGCCTTCATAACGGATAATCACCACCTGGCCGGGTTTTACATCGCCGTTGAGGATACGGGAAACGGCTTCGTCCTGGCTTTCCATGACGATGGCCGGGCCACTGAAGCTCAGGTTATCAGCATCGACCCCGGCGGTTTTCACCACGCATCCATCCAGCGCGATATTACCAAACAGAACCGCCAGCCCACCATCCTTGCTGTAGGGGGTCTCGGTGCTGCGAATACAGCCCTGCTCGCGGTCCAGATCAAGATCGTCAAAGGTGCGCGACTGGCTGAATGCGACTTGTGTGGGTACACCGCCCGGTGCGGCAAGATAAAAGTCTTTGATGGCCTGTTCGTTGGTGGTGGTCACATCCCAGGTCTTTATGGCCTGACCGATGGTGGCGGCATGGACGGTTGGATTGTCACGGTTAATCAGACCGGCGCGGTCCAGTTCGGCCATGATGCCCATGATGCCACCGGCCCGGTGAAAGTCTTCCATGTGGTATTTCATGGTCGAAGGTGACAGCTTGCTCAGGTGCGGAACCTTGCGTGACAGGCGGTCCATATCGGTCATGGTGAAATCGACCTGGGCTTCCTGGGCCATAGCCAGCAGGTGCAATACCGTGTTGGTTGACCCGCCCATGGCAATATCCACGGTCATGGCATTCTCAAAGCCTTTAAACGAGCCCAGCGAGCGTGGCAGGACAGATGTGTCGTTATCTTCATAATACAGCTTGCATAACTCCACCGCCGTGCGACCGGCCTGCAAAAACATTTCACGCCGTCCGGCGTGGGTCGCCAGCATGGAGCCGTTACCCGGCAGGGCCAGCCCCATGGCCTCGGCCAGACAATTCATGGAATTTGCCGTAAACATACCCGAGCACGATCCACAGGTCGGACAGGCCGAGCGTTCGAATTTGAGCGCGTCTTCGTCCGAGGTCTCCGGCTTGGCGGCCTCGATCATGGCGTCGATCAGGTCTGACTTGCGTTCGACCCCGTCAACTTCCACCTTGCCGGCTTCCATAGGGCCACCGGAAATAAAGACCGCCGGGATATTCAGGCGCAGTGCGGCCATCAACATGCCCGGCGTAATTTTGTCACAGTTGGATATGCACACCATGGCATCGGCACAGTGGGCGTTGACCATGTATTCCACGCTGTCGGCGATCAGCTCGCGACTGGGCAGGCTGTAGAGCATGCCGTCGTGGCCCATGGCGATGCCGTCATCCACCGCAATGGTGTTAAACTCCTTGGCTACACCGCCAGCGGCCTCGATTTCACGGGCGACCATCTGGCCCAGGTCTTTCAGGTGCACATGACCGGGAACGAACTGGGTAAAAGAATTGGCAATGGCAATGATCGGCTTGCTGAAGTCATCGTCTTTCATGCCGGTAGCACGCCACAGGCCGCGTGCGCCGGCCATATTCTTGCCGTGGGTGGACGTTCGGGAGCGATATTCGGGCATAATTTATGTCTCGTGGTTCTGGTCAAAATGAATACTGTATATGGGGTGTAAACATAGATGTTTGCAATGCCCGTGCCCAGTTAAATTAGGCTCCGGTTAGATTTTCTGTCATAGCGAAGTGTTTGTTAGGTTCCCTGTGGCCCTGATTTGTTTTAGAGTTATGCCATGATGAACCAAATAAGTGTCCCGCGCAGCCATTTGAGAACAGAAGTCGGTATCGATATCCGGGCGAAAATCCGGACTGCCGAACGAAGCGGTGTATGCACGGTGGAGAATATTTCGCCGGGCGGTGCGCGGGTAACGACGCGTATCCCCCTGGTCAGAGGCCAGGATGTATCCCTGGAAATTGGCGCGATCGGTATTGTCAGTGGACGGGTTGCCTGGGTTAACCGGAACACATTCGGGTTGAAGTTCTCAACCGATATGGACGCCATCGCCGATCTGTTATTGGCTGTAGCGATTTATTGATCGGGCTCCAGTTGACCTGACGTTTTGTTTGGTGCAACGTTGTATTCGATATTATTGTTCAATTATTCACAGGTGCATTTATGGCTGACGATAATAGACATTTTGAACGTTTTCCCATTGCGAGAATTGCCTTTGCCGAATCCCCTGATTCCGGCGATACCTGTTGTGGCGTTTTGAAGAACATTTCTGCGAGCGGGGCAATGATTGACCTGAAGGTTCCCTTTATGCCCACTGATCATATATTCGAGATCGGTATGGCCGTGGAAGTCAATATCGACGAATTCGACCCTTTGCGGGGCGAAGTTGTGCGTGCCACCCCGACAATTATCGGGGTGAAATTCGATCATGAAGGCGATCAGCAGGATGTTTTGCTGAACAAGATCCTCACCACGATGGAAGAAGAAGGCGCGACGGCAAGCTAGTGAGCTGTATGCAGGACTTCCCCCCGATCTTTCGCGATCACCCGATTGATGACGGGGGATTGTGGGTTTTCGGTTATGGCTCGTTGATGTGGCGCCCGGGTTTTGATCACCTGGAACAATGCTCGGCTTTGTTAAAAGGCTACCACAGGTCTTTCTGTATTTATTCTCACCATCACAGAGGAACGTCCGAAACACCAGGGTTGGTGTTGGGGCTCAATAGCGGCGGGCAATGCCACGGGGTGGCGTTTCGGGTCAGCCGCGATAATGCACCCCAGGCCGTAGCCTACCTTGACGAGCGGGAATTAAGTGGTGATGGCGCTTATATACCCACACTGACCGAGATTTGCCTCGAGCGTAATACGGGTTGTGAGGCCGAGTATATTACGGCCTATACCTATGTCGCCAATACCGCTCACCTCCTGTTTGCCGGTGAGATGGCGATGGACCGGGTCGCCAAGCTGATTATGAATGCCGAGGGTATTTCCGGACTGAACAGGGACTATCTTATTAATACTGTTCATCATCTGGAACATGTAGGTTATACTGATGAAAAGTTGCATACCCTGCTGCGTCACGTTGAATATCTTACCGGTACGATCGATATGGGAGGTGGAATTTAGACCGCATGCGTATCTTGGACTCGCTTATTCATAATTATCAGGATCACCTTGAACGTGTGGAGAACCGGGCTTTTCTGAAATCGGTTATGGCAACCTGTGCCATGGTAGCCAGCGCGGATGGAGAAGTTTCCTTCGCGCAACGGGTCCGGGTTGATCAAATACTTGAAACCCTGGAAAAATTAAAGATCTTCGACCCCCACGAAGGAATGGATCTTTTTAACGACTTCACGGACGCCATTATCGCCAATCCGGAACAAGGTCATGCCAAAGCGTGGCAAGCCCTTGAGGATGGTGCACCCGATACGTCCAGCCGGGAATTACTGTTCCGGGTCTGTGTGGCCATCAGCGAGGCTAATTTGGAAAGTTCCCTGACAGACCAGATCGAGATTGTCACCCTGTGCAATCGTCTGGGGATCAATCCGGAAAAATGCGGTCTGTATGTGGACAATCCGATTTTTCAGGAGGCTGTATCGCCAGATGACGAACAGGGTTGAGATTAGAGGGTATAGCTAAGCACAATACACTCTAAAGTGGCAAAAAAATGAAGTTATTGTAATACCGCCCCTTGTCGGGGGTCCGGTGGTGGGCTTCAATATCAAAGAAATCACCCAGCGGCATGACCGTGTCATCATGATAGCCATGGGTGCTATAACCCAGTTGCTCAACAAACTTCAGCGATGCCCACAGGTCCTCACCCGTATGGTTTTCTTCAATTTCGATGAGCATGACCGGGCGGTCCCGGGCGATAATTTCCAGCCCGCCTTCAAGGATCTGTTTCTCAAACCCTTCGGCATCGATTTTGATAAAACCGATATTGGTCAATCCAAGGCTGTCGAGACGGCGGGTTTGCACTGTAATCGTTATGCATTCCTGGTCGGGATCAAGTTCCCGCAGGGTGGCAATCTGGTTTAAAATTCGGCCGTTTTTGAGTGGTATACGAAAACTCGCCTCGCCATCTTCATTGCTCAGGGCCATATTGTGGCACCGTATGTTATGCGGTGACGTGCGTTTCAGGCGTTCATAAAACAACGGGATTGGCTCAAAAGCATGAACCTCGAGGTTCTGGGCGGCCAGCAGGTAACTGAACACACCCTTGTTGGAACCAATATCCAGCGCCAGTCGTCCAGCCGGTGCCAGTTCTTTCAGGGCATGAAGTTCCGGCTCACCCGTTGCCAAGGCACGTTTGCAGAAATACCGGCGATAAAAAGTCGCCGTGACCGGGTTGTATTTGAATTTATCAATAAAACTTAATTGTAACTTTTGGTCCAATTTTTCTACCCCCGTAAGCCTCGGTGTTTATACCATGGCTTTCGATTTAAGCGAGCCATATGAGTGTCCGCAAAAAAAATGGCCTAGCGATTTCTCGCTAAGCCATTGGTATAAATGGTGGGCACTGTAGGATTCGAACCTACGACCGTTCGATTAAAAGTCGAATGCTCTACCAACTGAGCTAAGTGCCCACTGGGAAATGGCTTATATAGACAAAAATTCGGTCTGTAAAATACTAAGACGGTGTTTTATCTGATAATCGTAAATTAATTGCCCGCAATGCCCTTAATAAGCGGTTATGGCTCTTGCGCCGGTGCCGGGTCCGATTGTTGACTGGCCAGCTTCTGATTGGCTTTGCGGGCAGATTCCAGGGATTTTTCCATGTCTTTGGCCTCCTGCATGAGCAGAACTTCAAGTTTTTTGATCTTGCGGTTCAGGCCTTCGATACTGGCCAGGCGTTTATGGCGCTTTTTGGCCTGGAACCCGCGCCAGAACTTTCGGATCGGCCATTCGGTCGCAACAGCCAGCAAAACCAGTCCGGCAAAGCCAATGACAAATGCCGCGGCCAGATACCCCACCTTGTGCACCGACACGGCCATGCCCCAGAAACCGATGGTAATCATGGATGCCGCAGCGGTGAATAACAGCCGGTTTGTGACCGGGTTGTCGCGAACCATCTGGTTTTGGGCCTCGGCGATGTTGGCGGCAATCTCGCTCAGTGCCATGGCCTGCCATTTGCGAAACGACATGCCTTCGGCCAGCGAGCGGCCATCACGGATAAATTGTTCCAGGCGCAAGACCACGTAAGTGGCACGGTCCTCCGGCGACGCATTGTCGGGCAGGTCCGGTATAATCAATCCGTCCAGTGACTTTTTCATACTCTATTAAAGCACAAATATGGTTAACGCAGTCTTTCTATTTAGTCTTTCGTGGAGATCATATGAACATCGCGTTGTGGATACGGGATGGTGTATCCACCGGCCTCGATGACCATCTTGCTTTGTTTGTTGAGATCAAACATCAGGCCCCAGAAATCATCGGACGATGTCCAGCACCGCATTTGCAGGTTGACCGAACTGTCACCCAGGGAACTGACCACCACAGCGGGCGCCGGGTCGCTGTGGATGCGTTCATCGCTCTTCATGAGGGTCATCAAGGTATCACTGGCACCGTCGATATCGTCATCATAGGAGATGCCAATGGTGATCTTGAGGCGGCGGGTCGGATTGCGCGAATAATTGATGATGGGCTGGTTCCAGATGGTGCTGTTGGGTGCCAGCAGGCAAACCCCGTCGGCGGTGAGAAATTCCGTGGTGAACAGGCCGATCTGGATAATGGTTCCCTCGGTTCCCCCGGCGTCGATGTATTCTCCGACCTTGAAGGGGCGCAGCAACATCAGCATGACCCCGGCGGCAATATTCGACAGCGTACCTTGCAGGGCCAGACCGATGGCCAGGCCAGCCGCGCCCAAAACCGCGATGATACTGGTAGTTTCTACACCGAACTGGTTGAGTACGGCGACGATAACAAAGACCAGCACCGCAGTGTGCAGGATATTGGCCAGGAACGGCACAAGGGTCTTGTCCATGCGGGGAATGCGCGTCAGAGAACGGATTATGGTCCGTTTCAGCCAACCGGCCACCGTCCAGCCGATGATCAGGGTCAGGATGGCCCCGATTATGCTCATGCCGTATTCTGTCATCAGGGGAATTGCGGTGTCGATAAAGGCGTTAATGTCCCGTTCCATCGTACCCTCGTTTATTGTGAAGCCTTCAGCCGGGCCAGGGCCTGCTGGGTGTTATCAAGTGCGGTGGTTGCATCGGCCAGCCGTTCGCGCTCTGTGGCCACGACCTGGGCCGGGGCTTTGGCGATAAAACCCTGATTTGAAAGTTTTTTCTCAAACCGGGTTATTTCATCACCCAACCTTAGCAGTTCTTTTTCCAATCGGGCCTGTTCGGCATCAAAGTCGATCACATCGCTCAGCGAGATTACAAACGTTGCCTCATTGAGAACCACCTGTACCCCGCCCTCGCCGATATCATCGACCGGTTCCAGGGATTCCACACGGGCCAGTCGGCTCAGCAGGTCGCGGTGCTGATCAATATAACGCAAGGTGGTTGCATTGGCATTCTGGTGATTGAGGGGAATGATCTTGCCGGGGTTGATGTTCATTTCCACACGGACCGCACGGATCAGGCCGATCAGATCGATCAGCCAGTCCATTTCGGCGTCGGCATCTCCATCTACCAGTTCATCGCCCAGTACTGGCCAGATGCCCTCTATCAGGCTGTAGGGGCGGTTTTCAGCTAACTTCTGCCATAGTTCTTCGGTGATATAGGGAATGACCGGGTGCAGCAGGTGCAGCATCTGGTCCAGCACCCAGGCCGTGGTGGCGCGGGTCTCGGTTTTGGCTGCTTCGTTGTCGCCTTGCAAGATGGGTTTGGTCAGTTCCAGATACCAGTCACAGAACGTGCCCCAGGTGAAGTGATACAACACATCGGCAATGTCGTTATAGCGGTAGGCATCGCTTGCCGCGTCGGTATCATCGACGGCCTTTTTCAGCTTGCCGATGATCCAGCGGTTAATGGTCAGTTTGGCACTTTTGGGATCATAACCGGGCACCGGAACACAGTCGTTCATCTGACAGAAGCGGGCCGCATTCCAGATTTTTGTACAGAAATTCCGGTAGCCTTCGACCCGACTTTGAGACAGCTTTACATCGCGGCCCTGAGCGGCCTGGGCGGTCATGGTAAAGCGCAGGGCATCGGCACCGAACTGGTCAATCAGCTCCAGCGGATCGATGATGTTGCCTTTTGATTTGGACATTTTCTGACCATGTTCATCGCGCACCAGGGCGTGGATGTAGACCGTGTGAAACGGTACCTCGCCCATGAACTCGATGCCCATCATCATCATCCGCGCAACCCAGAAAAACAGGATATCGAAACCGGTAATCAACACATCAGTGGGATAATATCGCTCCAGTTCCGGCGTCTTATCCGGCCAGCCCAATGTGGAAAACGGCCACAGGGCGGAGGAAAACCAGGTATCAAGTACGTCCGCGTCGCGAACCAGCACAATATTCTCATCACCGGTGGCCTTGCGGGCTGCGGCGTAGGCTTCTTCTTCTGTCAGTTCAACGAAAATATCGCCATCGGGACCGAACCACGCCGGGATCTGGTGGCCCCACCAGATTTGTCGGGAAATGCACCACGGCTGGATATTTCGCATCCATTCGTAATAGGTATTTTCCCACTGTTTGGGAATGATTTTGGTGCGGCCCTGTTCGATATCGGTAATGGCCGGACCGGCCAGGGTCTTGGCGTCCACAAACCACTGGTTCATGAGCCACGGTTCGATGACCACCCCGGAGCGGTCGCCATAGGGAATGGTCATGGGATTTTCCTCGACCTTTTCCAGCAAGCCCAGTCGTTCGATTTCCTTAACGACTTTCTGGCGCGCAACAAACCTGTCCAGCCCTCGGTAGACTTCCGGCACGTTATCGTTCATGCAGGCGTCTTTATCGAGAACATTGATGATTTTCAAATCGTGACGGCGGCCGACCTCGAAGTCGTTAAAATCATGGGCCGGAGTCATTTTCACCGCGCCGGAGCCTTTCTCCTGATCGGCATAGTCATCGGCGATAATCGGAATGATGCGTCCGGTTATGGGCAAGACACAGTTTTTGCCCACCAGATGGCGGTAACGATCGTCATCGGGATGGACCGCGACGCCGGTATCGCCCAGCATGGTTTCCGGGCGGGTGGTGGCGACAACCAGGAATTTGCCTTCCTGGCCCTCGATGGGGTAGCGGAAATACCACATCTTGCCGGTTTCCTCGCGCTGCTCAACCTCCAGATCGGAAATCGCGGTGTGCAGCTTGGGGTCCCAGTTGACCAGTCGTTTATCCCGGTAAATCAGGTTCTTTTTGTGCAGGTCGACAAACACCTTGCGCACGGCCCTCGACAGGCCTTCGTCCATGGTGAAGCGTTCACGCGACCAGTCGCATGAGGCGCCCAGCCTGCGCAATTGTTTGGTGATGACACCACCGGACTGGGCTTTCCAGTCCCACACTCGCTCGATGAATTTCTCGCGGCCCAGGTCATGGCGGGTAATGCCCTCCTCGGCCATCTGGCGTTCGACCACCATCTGGGTTGCGATGCCGGCATGATCGGTGCCGGGCTGCCACAGGGCATCACGGCCTTTCATGCGGTGCTGACGGATCAGGATGTCCTGCAGGGTGTTGTTCAGGGCATGGCCCATGTGCAGGCTGCCGGTAACATTCGGCGGCGGAATGACAATGGTATAGGGCTTGGTATTATCACTTTTGCCACAGGCAAATTTGCCGGAGCTTTCCCAGTCTTCGTAATGTTTCTGTTCGATTTCGTTGGGCCGATAAGTTTTGTCTAGCACGCGGCGCGTCCTTCAATACAGCAAGTGAACCGATTTTGATCGTAATGGTGACCATGAAGGCAACTTTGTAACGCTCCCAGCTACCAAGGTCTAGGTTTTCCACGTGTATTGCGGGTGTTTTGCAAGATTTATCCCGAATTTACCATTTTCACCCCTTTATTCGGGCAAACCGCCAGGCCAGTAAATTGCCGATCAGCAATAACGGAATGAAAGCCGCGAAAACCCACAATGCAACCCCCTGGGCCTGGGTGATGGTAAGGGACGCCGAATATCCGGCACCGTTGGCAATAACATTGCTGATAGCCGCCCCGATAGCCATGCCGATCTGATGGATAACCGGAATGGTGGTGGATGTCCTGTCGCGCTCACTTTGCGGGGTTTTGTCGAGAATGCGGCGCATGATAAAGCCCCACATCATGCCGAACCCCGTGCCGTGCAGGATGGCGGAGATGATGATTGGCCATAATGGGCCTTGCGTTGAAGCCCCCGGCAGGTTGCCGGACATGGATAAAGCCATGCCCAGGGTGCCGATCAGGATGAGGGCTGAGCCACAACGAAACAGTATGGGTTCCGTGGTCTTTCGGGAATTTGAAAATACCATGGCGGCCCCGCCCCATGCCACGGATTCAAGGGCGACAATATACCCCGCACCCAGCGGGCTGACCCCGAATATGGCTTCTAACAAAGCCGGGCCATAGACCAGAAATGACATGGTCGACATGCCCAGCACCAGGATCATGGACAGCCCGGCCCCGACTGTATGGCCCGGTTTAAGGGTGTTGGCCGGAAACATGCGGGACGTCAGGTCCAGCCGGTCCAGTTGAAAACACAGATAAAGCAAGCCGAGCCCGGCAAAGATCATGAGCGGGGAATAAACCGGGTGCACATCGGCCCCGGCAACGGAAATCATCAGGATGACCAGAGCCATTAAAGCCAGTCGGGACAAGGAAACCCGGTCGATTGTCGCCAGGCTATCGCGGGTTATATCACGGGGTTTTTGCGGGATAATGTAATAAGTTGCAATCATGAAAATCAGGCTCTGGATGGTAAAAGAGCCGTAGGCGTAACGCCACAAACCCAGATTGGCAAAGGCCCCGCCGACCAGCGGGCCGCTAAATGCCGAGGCACTCCAGACCACGGAGATCAAAGCGATGATTTTGGGAATGACCGGGCCGGGGAAAAACCGGTTTATGGCAATAAAGACCAGGCCCAACATCCAGCCCCCCCCCATGCCCTGAATGAGACGCCCCATCAGGAAAATTTCTATCTGGGGCGCGAGGGCTGACAACAGACAGCCCAGACCGTAGAGCAGGCCTGCTAACATCAACGGGTTGCGAATGTCGTATTTACTGACTAACGAGGCCGCAAGGGTGCCAGCCAGTATGGAGCCAAGCTGAAACAGCGAATAGGCCCAGCCCATCAAATGCGCACCACCTATTTCGCTAACGGCGCGCGGCAAGGTCGTCGCGGCCAGCATACTGCTGGCGGCGTGTTGCCAGATCGCAAAGCACAAAATGAATAAAATCGGGCCAAAGCCCTGGCGATACAATTCTGCCCAGCTCAGTTGCTGTTCATGGTCTGCTTGTATTTCAGTCGACATGATTTGCTAAAAAAAGCCCATGACATCAATAATTTATCATGGGCTTTTAACGTTTTAAATTAAAATAAAAAATCAGAGTTTATCGAATCTCTGTGCCCGGTTTACCATGTTATCAATCTCAATCTTGACCAGTCGTTCTATCATATAGGGAAGATTACGATCCAGCCATTCATTGAGCAATGGTTTGAGCATTTCACGAACCAGGCTTTCCAGGGTTACGTTGGCCTCACTGCCATGGTCCTGAACCCGCAAGTCACGCCGGTCAAGAATTGCCTTGGCCAGATCGGAAAGCATATCGGATGACTGTTGCATGGTTGACTGAGACATGGTTGCGGTTGGCGAGGATACCATGGCGGCCGTCAATTCAAAGATATCCTGTGTTGGCGGCGGCGGAGGAGGAGGTGGTGGAGCCGCTACTGCTGCCGGTGGTGGGGGTGGCGGCGGAGGTGGTGCTTCAAAGACAGGCTCGGGTGCTGGCTCGGGTTGCGGTTCGGGGGCCGGCTCTGGCTCTGGCTCTTCGTCAAAGGATATATCTATTTCCGGGGTCTGTTCTGGTTCTGGTTCAGGTTCAGGTTCCGGTTCGCTCAGATCCACATCTATTACAGGTGCGGCGGCTGGTTCTGCGTCCATTTCGGCAAGCAATGAGTCAACATCCATTTCCGGTGCATCTTTTTCAATCGGTACATCTTCAGCGACGGACATGGTTGCGTCTTCATCTGTCTCTGCCGGTTTCTCGTTTTCTTCGGCTTCTTCGTCCTCGGCCAGAATTCGCCGAATGGACGCAAGAATATCTTCCATCGAAGGTTCTTCACCGTCTTCCGTCTGTTCGTCTTCGTTTTCACTCATTTGCCAAATGCCTGATTTCTATTTTGCTAACTTTGGTAAAAGCAATTGTGAATCTTATAGTATGATTGTTATGGTTGCTGAAATGTTAATAAAGGTCACTAACTTTATGAATATATATGACACAGGGTTTTTGGCACATGATGTTTATTCAATGCCACCCTTGCTTGTTCCGCCGCTCCACACATCGCGAACTTCGCGAAAGTGTTCTTCCGGGTCGTAAAGCTCGATGGGCAACTGAAGGCGGTGTGCCGTCAGGTGCCCCATGGCGGAAAGAAGCTCATACATGGTGACCGCTTCGTCGCGTTGAGCGCGGATATAACTGACCCGCGCATCCAGTAATTCTTGTTCTGCATCAAGCACATCCAGCACAGTTCGCGATCCGACGGCGGCCTCGCGTTCGACCCCGTCGAAGGCAATGGTGGCCGATACGATGGCCGTTTTGAACGAGGTTACACGCGCCCTGGCAGACACTAATGTTTCCCACGCACGGGCCGCCTGCTCTGCTGCATTGCGTCGTTCGCGGTCTACCCGCAGGCGTAAATCAGCGGCCTGTTGTTTGGATTGACGTAATCGGGAATACACCGAACCGGACTGATAAAGCGGTACAGTCAAGTTTAGCAGAGTGTCATAAGTGTCGATCTGGGTGGATACACCAGAGCTATTGTAGTTTCGATTCGCTGAAGCTGTCAGTTCCACCTCGGGCAGAAGTTCGCCCCACACGGCGTCGATATTGTCAATGCCCGCCAGGGCGTCGTATTGCGCGGCGATCACATTGGGGTTGTTCAGGGCAGCTTCCTTGATGGCAATTTCACGGCTGGCCGGTTTGCCGGCTGGCAGGGCGGGTAATGTAAGATTGCTGGACAGCTGATTGCCCGTAACGTTCAGGTAAATCGCCTGTGCCGTGGCAAGGGTCGCCTCGCTTTGTATGCGGTCGGCCGTCGAATTGGCCAGGCGGGCCTCGGCCTGATGAACATCGGTGCGGGTAATCTCGCCAACCTGGAAGCGGTCCTGCGTGGCTTCGAGCTGACGGATCAGGACGGCTTCGTTGTTTTTGTTGAGGCTCAGCACGGCTTCGTCACGGTACACATCCAGGTATGCCGTTGCTGCGGCCAGCAGCAGGTCCTGCTCAAGGCTGGTCAGGCGGGCACGTTCTGCTTTGACAGTGTTTTCTGCCTCGCTGGTCTGGGCCGCGGTGCGCCCACCGCGAAACAGTGGCTGGGTTAAATCCAGGCCCAGAGACGTCGGTCGTCGGGTCTGGCTTTTGGCACCGCCGGAACGCAGGGATGAGCTGTTGATTTCCAGGCCGGTGGAGGCGGTAAATTCGATGGTCGGCCGCCAGTTCGAGACGGCCTGGGACACGGCTTCGTCCGTGGCACGTAATCCGGCCCGCGAAGCACTCAGTGACGGATTGGACAGGTACGTGGCGATCAAGGCTTCTTCCAGAGTTTCGGCCTGGGCGGAATGGGTCATCAGGGCAAAGGCTACTATGCCCGTGCATATCCCGGGTAACCATGCGAGTGGGCTGTTTTTGGCAATGCTGGAAAAGCTCATAACAAAAATGCTTCCATCCGGTTGGTTTCTGGCACCATGTCGATAATATCGGCTTATGCTATTAAAATAGACTTAAGTTTCGAATGTTTATCGGCGCAACAGGATAACAGGATAACATGATTAAAAGGTGAAACCGGCCTCTTTTTCAAAGCCGGGTAACGAAGGCGTTCCCAGTTCAAAAATTTTACGGGCCGACAATACGCCGTGAAAGCGGGTAATGAGAATAGCGTCGCCCGGAACATCGTGGGCTCCGCCACCCGTAATGGCGGCAAGGCGTCCCCCTTCTGATAGCTGGGCTTTGATGTCTTCGGGAATGGTCGGGATGGCCCCGTCGAATAATATCAGGTCATAAGGTGCCTGGCCTGGATAACCGCAGGCCAGATCGCCGTCCATGATCGCCACGTTATCGATTCCCAATTCTGAGAATGTGTCTGATGCTTTGGCTGCCAGTTCCGCGTCGCTTTCAATGACAACCACCGTGCTGACAATTTTTGCGAGACAGGCCGCAGTGTAGCCCGACGAGCAACCGATCACCAGGGCGATATCATCAGCCCTGGGTGACAGGGATTGCAGAAGCCGTGCGGTGACCATGGGTTCCATTAAAAACCGGCCATTGCCAATGTCCAGAGCCTCGTCCACATAGGCGATACCTTTGCGGGACTCGGGAACAAATGATTCCCGGGGTAAAGTACTCATGATATCGATGATTCGCGTGTCAGTTACGCGGTTGGGTAAAATCTGGCTGTCTACCATATGGCGCCGGGCTGCTGCGTAATCCATCGTGTGTGTTCCTGACGTGTTAAATGCGGAAATCTGTTGCCGTATTTATAGTCTGCTCAGACCAAGAAAACAACGCTTTCAGATGATTTATGGTGCTATATGGGGCGGACGTATTAACCCTGCGTCATACTGGCATAAAACATTGATGGAAAATGCCGGAATGCAGAAACGATCACTTGACCCGGTGGCATTCCTTGACTAAGTTCCGGTGCCCGGTGCGGAAAACCATGCCGTGATCGGGTGTCACCGGGACAATAGCCCGATTATGAGCGTCAATGGCGTTTATTAATGACGGTGGCGCGGTGGCGGAGTGGCTACGCAGCGGCCTGCAAAGCCGTGGACACCGGTTCGAATCCGGTCCGCGCCTCCATATTGATCCGGAGTAGCTCAGTTGGTAGAGCAGTCGGCTGTTAACCGACTTGTCGGGGGTTCGAGTCCCTCCTCCGGAGCCAGAATTTCCAAAGGGGTTAGCCAGTTACTGGCTAACCCCTTTGTTTTCAAGGTATGGTTATGGTGAAACGAAATCTCAGCTTAAACCTTGAATTCAGGGATCCCTCTATGACAACAACCACCGGACTTGCGTCTTCTTATCATGCCCATATTTATTTTGATGCGGAATCCCGTGACAGGGCCAGAGCACTGCGTGAGTTGATTTCTGAAACCTTCGAAGGGTTGGGCATCGGCCGGTTCCATGAAAAACATGTGGGGCCGCACCCCCGGTGGAGTTGTCAGATCAGTTTTTCTCTGGACATGTTTGCCGTTATTGTTCCGTGGTTAATGGTGAACCGGGACGGCCTGATCATTTTCCTGCATCCGGTAACCGACGATGATCTGGCCGATCACAAGGATTTTCCCCTGTGGATGGGGGAAATCTTACCTTTGGGTCTGGACATGTTTCGCAAATAAGCCGCAGTGTTATTCAAGCCTGACCTGATGGGTAAAGGTGTCGCCGTCGGATATGGTGATGAGCTCGAAGCCCAGCATTTTGGCCAGGTCAAAAAAAGTCAGTGTTTCCAGCATCTGGGTTTGGACAAATGCATCGGAGGTCCGTGCTATGGCCGTCAGGGACGCCAGGTACGCCCGGACCCGGTAAATCGTATCAAGGCGACCCGCTTTCAAGGAGACAATAATCAGTTTCTCCGAGCGTTCACCTTTGGCGAAAAACACCACTTCAGGAGGATAAGGCAATTGCAAATCCTCATGGGTAATCGCCGTCACAAAACCAATACGGCGTATCTTGTTGTCGTCGGGAAGAATCGGCACGCGTGCTTTGTATACTTCGGTCTGTTGGGCTGGCGGATAATAATATCCTGCGTGGCGATCGGCACCATAGGCAAATCCGGGGGTGAAACCGGTGAGATAAAATACCGTCAGTACCGTACCTGCTATAAGGGTTGAAACATTCATTCTGTGCTCTCTGAATTCTCGAAATTTAGGAAAGTAACTTTCGTTAGTAACTATCGTTATTGACATGTAAAATCATAACATTATAAGCATTAGACCATAAGGCGATTAACTTATGCAAGGCTCGCAAAAACAGTAACAAATACTTGCGCCATAATTCACATTCAGGAATTTGAATATAGGAAATTTTCTTTTTGCAACTATTTATACCCGGCTGTATCCGTCATGCTTGTGTTATAGGCAGGCGGTTGGATAATATCGAATGTGGAGGATGCCTCGAAAGCTATGATGGCAAAAAAGATTAAACCTACTCAAGCCCTCGGTGCCGCCCAGACGGCTCTGGAAGAGGCTATCGAGCATCAGAAAAGGATGGATGTTCAGTGTAAGCTGACCATCTCTGAGGTGGTGCACGATATCAAGAACCCGCTCGGGGCCATGATGGGTTATATCGACCTTCTCAAGCAGGAGATCGCCGGGCCTATTAAAAACAAAACCTATAAAGACTTTATCAAGACACTCGATGTTGCAGCCCACCGGTTGCTGGAGTTATGTGAATCCCTGTTGGGCGATTATTCAACCAGGCCACAAACTGGCAAAGGCGCTGGTAAAACCACTAAAGAAGTCGATGCCGGTGCTCTGGTTGGCGAAGTAAAAGACTTGTTTTTCGCCCAGGCAAATGAACGTGGCATCGGCCTTAAATCCACAGTTGACGATAATTTTCCAAAAATCCGGGCTGAACCGCTCGATATGTATCGGGTGCTTTCCAATCTGGTGTCCAACGCTATCAAATTCACGCCACGGGGAGGCAAGGTTCAGATCAAGGCTGAGTTCGATTCCAAAATTGATACCTTTATCATGGTGGTCAGGGATTCCGGTGTTGGCATGACTACGAAACAGATCAACGAGTTGGTCCGTAATACGCGCAAGACAACCACATCGCCACACGGAGATACAGGCACAGGACAGGGCCTCGGGGTGGTCAACCGCATCGTTAAGCAGATGGGTGGAAAGCTGGAGATCACCAGTACGGAAAATCGCGGCACACGGATTAAATTAAAGTTCCCCAAATCCTTGATAATTGAGAAGAAAAAATAATCATCTTATTTTGTTGTCAGCAAGTTATATTTCTGGTCTATGATATACCATTGCAGTAATACAAACATTAAAAGGTCGCAATGGTAGCAAAAAAGTCAAATACCGGTAATAAAAAACCTGTTCGAAAGAAGAAAAAAGCCAAATCACAGACCGGATTATATATCATCCTTGCTCTCATTGTTGGATTTCCGGTAATAGGTCTGGTGAGTTGGTACGTTATAACTGCTGTCTTGAGTGTTTCCGGTTCAGATTTATCAGCCCGAGAGATGATTGCCTTCGGCATTGAGAATGTGGAGACCGCATTACAGAATGAAGCCCTCAATAGATCCCGCACGGAAGGGTTTTCCCTTGGCGAAGTGGAGCGGTGTCAGGGAATAACCGGGCAGTATCAAAATAATGGTGGTGAAATGTCTGAAGAACGCCTGGTCCGTACGTTAATCGGGTTGCCTGGCTCGGCTAGTGAAACAGAGGTCTATGAGCGGTGTGTTTTGTTTGCCAAAGTCGTCAAACGCATGGAAAAGCTGGCCCATCATAACAGGCATCTGTACATGTGTGGCGCGGCGGAGTTTTCGGCAGATGAGTCTCAACGATTTAGAATTATGCCTGATCCCCGGGGTCGCGGTCTGATCGAGTCTATGCCGGGGCGAAAGGCCCTGATCCCCATCCCCAAAGGAACACATAAACTGATCCGCCAGTGGCAGGTGTTTAATATGGGTGGGGGATGCCTGATTATTGGCATTTCAAGCAATGGTAAGTTCAGGCTGTCTTGAAGCTAAGGTACAGCCAGGCACAATAAAAGGTATGTCCTATTAAAGCTGTCAGATTATTTTCATTTTACGTCGCCCTGGTTGGCTCTCTAAGCGGCTGGTTTTCAGGTCAGGTGCTTGGCCAGGACTTGCGGGCGTCCCGGCAATGTGAAGCAGAACCACAGTATATAACGGTGGACATGACCATCAGCCCCGGACGGATACAATATCTCGATGGGCACAGTTCTGCCTATCTGGCGGGGCTGTTCAGAAAAGTCAGAGAACCCAATTTACAGTGGATACCGGCCGGGCTTACGGTCGCTGAATTCGTCTATTCCCTTGGCCTGAGCGTGCGCACCTGGCAGATGGCGTCGGGGCTTCATTGCTCTGAACTCAGCTCCATCAAAACCATGGTGGGTTATAAAAATATCGATGTATACATTGCCCGCAAATATAAGCGTGGTTCGTGTCAGTATAATTCCGTGCGTGATCATGAACGTCTTCATGTGGGAATTTTTCAAGATACCCTGACCCAGTTCAGCCCCATGATAGAGAGCGAACTGCGCAAACTGGCCGACGCTCAGGATTCAATTATTACTGAACAGACCGACACGGCCATGAAAATATATCAGGCACGCATAAAGACGGCGCTGGATCCCATAATCGGTAAAATTGACAAAGTCCTGAACGAGCGAAACAGTGCCATCGATACCCTGGCCAATTACCGCAAGGAACAGCATAATTGCCTGAACTGGTAATGCCAGATTGACGGTCTTCGGTGCTTTCAGGGGCGCAATCCCCTGCCCTTTTTGATCGACCCTTTGCCGAACCGTTTGCGCAGATCATCCATGGCGGTTTCGACCTTTAGTCGTTTCATGCGCGCTGGACTGGCCAGATCGGACAGGTTGGGCTGGTCGGCCTGTGTGGCGTCGAGCAGTCTGGTGGCCGCCATGCCGATTAACCGGAAAGCCGTGGCTTTGGGCAACTCCGCGAGGGCTTTGTGCAACAGCCCGTCAACACACGAAAAAAGTTCTTCAGCCATCTGACTCGGATCGACCAGTTTGAGTGATCGGGTGATAGTTTTGAAAGCAGACGTTTTGAGCTTCAGGGTAACGCCGCCTGCGCCCACACCCGATTTTTTCAGCCGTGCGGAGACCTTTTCCGTGAGTATCCACAACCCACGGCTCAAGATCGCCTGTTCGCTCACATCATGGTCAAAGGTGGTTTCTGCCGAAATGGACTTGGCCGGGCCAGATGGTGAAACGCGACGATTATCACGGGCCCGACAGAAATTATACAGCCGCTCGCCAATAGAGCCATACCGCGCAACCAGCTCGGTTTGTGAATATTGCTGTAAATCACCGATCTTGTGAATACCGGATTTAAGTAATTTGTTTCTCATGGTTGTGCCCACTCCCCAGATCATGCCGATGGGTTGTTGGGCAAGAAAACTTTCGGCTTCGGCTTTTCCAATGATGGCAAAACCACGGGGTTTTTTCAGGTCCGATGCAATCTTGGCCAGGAATTTATTATAACTGAGGCCGACCGAGGCATGCACACCGACTTCCTGTTCGATCCGTAAAATCAGCTTGGCCACGGATCGAGCACCCGCCATACCATGCAGGCTTTGCGTCCCGGAAAGATCGAGAAATGCTTCGTCGATAGACAACGGTTCGACCTGCGGGGTCAGCGTCTCCATGAGGGATCGGATCTGTTTGCCCGCTTTGGCATACTTCGCCATGTTGGGTGCGATGATCACCGCATTGGGGCACAACTTTCGAGCCTGAAATATGGGCATGGCTGAACGCACACCGTTGATGCGGGCAACATAACAGGCCGCCGCCACAACACCGCGCCTGTCTCCGCCACCGACGATCACCGGCTTGCCGCGGATATCGGGGTTGTCGCGTTTTTCAACGGCGGCAAAAAAGGCGTCACAATCAATATGGGCAATGTTCAGGCTGGATAATTCGGCGTGGCATATGACCCGCATGGAACCACATTGCAGGCAGCGTATTGCCTCTGCCTCAGTATCCGGCGCGGCGCTGATCGCTGTATCAGAGCTTGCATTCTGTTCACCTGAAACAGTCCACAAGGTGGCGCAGTCTTGACATAAAAAATCCATTAAACAGGCCCGATATTCTTCTCGATATACTTCTCGATATTCATGCCAAGATATATCACACCCTGCCACCACATGAAAAAAAGTTGTTAATCTATCGCCATTAAACGTATTGGTATGATATAAATCTGGTCTACGTATGGCAGAAAATGGTGAGCAACAGGTTTAGCAATGGATAAGACGGACAAACAATCCCATCCGGAAAATGTAATCGTGACGCCCGGTGATGAACTGCATGTGGCGAACACCGAAATCCGGCACTTGCAGGGCACCATCGAGTCCCTGCGCGAGCAGCTTGATTCGGCGAATATAGATATGT
The DNA here is from genome assembly GCA_024279135.1 of Alphaproteobacteria bacterium. Lineage (GTDB taxonomy): Bacteria > Pseudomonadota > Alphaproteobacteria > Rhodospirillales > Casp-alpha2 > JABJOR01. Next base: position 3,800 of record JAJRRU010000008.1, on the reverse strand, counting down.
CTTCCAATGTTCAGGAGGCAAAAAGCGTGTCCGCTTCCGAAATCAGACAATTACGCAAGACCATTGTTGCGGTGCGCGATGATATGGATGTGCTTTCAGCCAAAAATGCCGCCGCCATTCAGAGCGCCGTTGTTATGGCTAATTCGGAAATTCGGCAATTGAAGGAAACTGTGTCCACCATACGCGACGAGCTGGAACTGGCCGCCAACGATAAGATGGATTCCATTCAAAAAGTTCAGGCCGAGGCCCGTGATGAAGTCAGGCAGCTGACCCAGACAGCCGCAGCCTTGCGCGATCAACTGGAAGAAGTCGTGATTAAAAATAATGAAGCTATTCAGGTGGTACGCTCTGAATCCCAGGACGAAGTCAGGCAGTTGCGGCAAACAACCTCGTCCCTGCGCGAACAGATGGAAGAGATCGTGTTCGAAAAAAACGAGGCTGTTCAGGCGGTGCGCTCTGAATCTCAGGACGAAATCAGGCAACTGCGGCAAACGGCTGCTTCCTTGCGTGAAGAGCTGGATTTTGAAGCTGCAAAACATAATGAGATTCAACAGGATTATCGCCGCACTAATCGTGATGAAACCAAACAGTTACAGGAAACTATAGCGGTTTTACGTGATGACCTTGAATTAAAACAAGCCGATAAAACCTGACAAATATTTGAAGGGCTGAGTATAATCGTTACCGATTTATTCTAAGTCCGTGTTCAATTAAATATTTTCTGTTAATGTATGCAGCTAGTCGATGGGGATGTATTTGTGGCAACGCTCGGAAAAAGAAAAGGTATAAGGCGTCTGAATGTGGCGCAAAAACCTGAAAAGACGGCGACCGTCATCGCAGCGGCATCTTCCTTTGGGGATGGCAATACGGTTGACCAGGCACCAGACGATACCACCCGTACGAAAGCCGTAGCTAAATCGGCGGTCAAAAAAACCACCAAATCATCCGCCAAGCCAACAAGTAAATCATCAAGAAAGTCGTCCGCCAAGCCTCAGAAAAACAAAAAACCGGATCTGGATCAGCGCCTCCGCATAATGGAAACCCTGCTCAGTGTTTCTCACCGGGTTGCCTCTCTGGAATCCCTTGATGATATTCTCGCCACGCTGGTTGATATGACGACCGAGCAGTTGGGGGCCGAACGCGGCACGTTGTTCATGAACGATGTGCAGAGCGAGGAGCTATATTCGCGGATCGCCCAGGGTGAATATAGCCGTGAGATCCGCATTCTGAATAATACGGGTATTGCCGGGTATGTATTCCAGAACGGCGAAGGCCTGATAATTCATGATGCGTACGCCGACGATCGTTTCAACAGCACCATTGACCAGCAAACCGGTTTTCATACGAACTCGATCATCTGTGGCGCGGTACGCACCGTGCGTGGCGAAATTATCGGCGTCATTCAGATTCTCAATAAAATTGAGGGCAAATTTACCACTGAAGACCTTGAGTTGCTCGAGGCCATGACGACCCAGGCAACGTTGGCCCTGCAAAGCACCCAGTATGTGGAAAAGATGAAACAGACCCGTGAGCAGGAAATGCATTTCCTGGACCTGGTCTCCGATATTACCTCCGAACTGGAACTGGGCACGCTGCTGCAACGGGTGATGTCTGAAGCAACCAAGATGTTACAGGCGGATCGCTCAACACTGTTTATCAATGACGAAAAAACCAATGAATTGTTCTCCCGTGTGGCTATGGGCGACACCATCGGCGAAATTCGTCTGCCCAATCATCTGGGCATCGCCGGGGCGGTGTTTGTTTCCGGTGAGACGGTCAATATCCCCTATGCCTATGCTGATTTGCGCTTTAATCCGGCGTTTGATAAAAAAACCGGGTACTTTACCCGCTCAATTCTGTGTGTCCCGGTCGCCAATAAATCAGGCAAGGTTATCGGTGTGACCCAGGCTCTTAACAAGTCCGGTGGCCCGTTTACCGAAGAAGACGAGCAACGCCTGAAAGCCTTTACCGCGCAGGTCTCTATTGCCCTGGAAAATGCCAAGTTGTTTGATGATGTCCAGAACATGAAGAACTACAATGAAAGCATGTTGGAAAGTATGTCCAACACGGTCATCACCCTGGATGAGGAAAGAAAGATTGTCACCTGCAACAAATCCGGTTTAAGACTTTTCAATATAGAGAGTGATGAAATCGTCAATCTGAGCGCGGAGGAGTTTTTTGTCGATGGCAATAGATGGATAGTGGATAATATCGATAAAATGGCGGAAGAACAGGAATCCACCGAACTGATGGATGTGGAATTAGAAGTTCTTACTGAAAAACTTTCGGTTAATGCAAATTTCCTGCCCCTGATCAGCGGCGAGGGCAATCAACTGGGTTCTATGATTATCATGGAAGATATCAGTTCGGAAAAACGCATGAAAAGCACCATGTCGCGTTATATGGACCCGGGTATTGCCGACCAGTTAATGGATGCTGGCGAGAGCGATGATTTCCTGGGTGGCAAGGTGTCCGAAATTACCGTGTTGTTTTCTGACGTGCGCAGCTTCACCACCCTGACCGAGACCCTGGGTGCCCAGGGTACGGTAAAAATGCTCAACGATTATTTTACCATCATGGTGGACTGCATTACCCGTGAAGGCGGGATGCTCGATAAGTTTATCGGTGATGCTATCATGGCGGGTTTTGGCATCCCGGTTGCCCACGATGATGATGAGGACCGCAGTGTGCGGGCCGCTATCGCCATGATCGTGGAGTTGTGGGAATGGAATGTCGAGCGCGAAAAGAACGGGGAAATGGCCATCGATCATGGGGTTGGTCTCAATACGGGCATGGTGGTTTCGGGTAACATTGGTTCGCCCAAGAGAATGGACTACACCATGATCGGCGATGGGGTTAATCTGGCGGCTCGTCTGGAGTCGGCCTGCAAACAATATAATGCCCGTATTCTGATCAGTGAATATACCAAGGCTAAACTTCGCGGCACCTACCGGCTTCGTGATGTTGACCAGGTGGTGGTAAAAGGCAAAACCGAACCGGTCGGGGTGTTCGAGGTGCTCGATTATCATACGGACGAGACGTTCCCCAATCTGATGGATACGGTCGGCTATTTCAACGAAGCGGTACAATCTTACCGGAAAGGTGAATGGGATAATGCCGTCAAGAAATTTAATGATGCACTTTCGGCAAACCCGTCTGATAAATTGTCGCACATCTATATTGATCGATGTGACCAGCTTAAAGCCGATCCGCCGAAAGACTGGGATGGTATCTGGATCATGACCAGCAAATAGTGCTTGCAGGGGGATTTCTGTTTCGTGACAAGGCCGCTTGTGATTGTTATCCTACGAGCATATAAATAAATTTGAGCAGGAAGATAATTTAAGAAAATGGCGTTAGAAACCGGACATTCTGAAGGCGATATCGAACAGATTATTGCGGAACTGCGAGTAGAGTTTCTGGAAGACGCCGATGACCATCTTGAGCAAGTCTATGACTTGCTTCAGGACGCCGATCTGAATGCAGATAAAATTCCTGATAACCTTCTCCGTATCAAGCGTCACGTTCACAGCCTGAAAGGTCAGGGTGGCGCTTTTGGTTTCCCGTCGATCACCACGATCATGCACAGTCTTGAGGATTACTTTGAAACCTCCCATGAAATCGGTCCGGGTGAACTGGTCCACGTGCGGCGGTTCATCGATGCGGTCAGCGATATTATACTGGTCAAGGAAGACCTGAATGACGATGACCTGAGACAGGTCGTCTCAAAGTTACGATCCCGGGCACAGTCATTTGGTCTGGACCAGGAGCGCAAGGACATACCCGCCCTGCTGGTTATG
>JAJRRU010000007.1 GCA_024279135.1 Alphaproteobacteria bacterium | reverse complement strand
CTTTTACGGCATCGGCGGCCATGGTTGAAGACGCTGCGACCTGACGGCTGATTTCAGTGATCGAGGAGGATAATTCCTCAGCCGCAGATGCTACCGTCTGTACGTTGTTGGAAGCCTGTTCGGAAGCAGATGCGACCGTCAACGACTGGGCATTTGTCTCTTCAGCCGTGGAGGCCAGAGTTCCGGAGGACGCCAGCATTTGAGCCGCAGCACCGGCGACCGTATCAACAACCGAACCAATAGTGGTTTCGAATTCGCTTGTCAGATCGGTGAGGAACTTGAGCTTGGCTTCATTGCGTTGGCGTTCTTCGTTGTCGGTGGCTTCTTTCTCTAAACGAACCTGTTCTTCAGCCTGGCGCTGGTGCTCTTTTTCCTGTTCCGCTGCAATGCGGTTTTCTTCGGCTTCAATTCCAAGCCGCTCGTTCTCAATGGCAGCGTCCTTAAAGACCTGAACCGCATCAGCCATATTGCCGATCTCGTCGCGCCGTTCCGTGCCGGGAATTTCAACAGTTTTGTCGCCACCCGCCAATTTAACCATCGTTTCAACAAGATTTCTGATCGATGAGGAAATGTCTTTTGAGATGAATACCGCAACGCCAACAACGAAAACCAGAAGGGTGATAATGCTAAGCCCGAGGGTAATGGCTTCTTTCTGAAATTGTGCTTCTACGGTATCAAGATAAATGCCGGTGCCGATGACCCAACCCCAAGGGTTGAAAGCTTTGATAAAGGAAACCTTCTCGACCGGTTCATCAAAACCTGGCATTGGCCAATAATAGTAGACAAATCCCGCGCCTTTTGATTTCGCAACGTCAACGATTTCCGCGAAGAAGGCTTTGCCCTTTTTATCTTTCATTCCGCTAAGATCAGTGCCTTCCAGCTTATTGTTTATGGGATGCATTACCATCACGGCATCCATATCATTAATCCAAAGATAATCATTGTTTTCGTATCGAAGTTTGCGAATGGCTTCCATCGCTTCTTTTTGGGCTTCAGCGGTCGTCATTTTTCCAGTTTCGGCAAGCTCTGCATAATGCCCGACAAGAGTGTGTGTGACTTCAACGATATTTTTGGTTTTAACCTCCGCATCTGCAAGTAAAACGGCGCGCATATCGGTCAATGCAATGGCTGATATCGCCAACATTCCGATTAATGCGGCACCAATAATAAGGCCGAGTTTCGTTTGGATTTTGATATTCTTTAGTTTCATTTTATGCTCCATAGAGGCTGTAATCATATTTATTCCAGATCCATTGAGGGTCGGAATTGAACAAAGTTTAAATCCTAAAAAATAAATTTCAAACACATGTTGTTGCACTGCAGCATTGCTCTGGATGCATGGCTTGAATTGGGGGCGTTTCAGGATTTCTCTGTGGTCCTGATCACGTTGTGGCTGTTAGATGCTAGGCCCACTTTACGATAAAAAGTAGACTATATTGGGACCACTGACATACATCTGAAAATAGCAGAGAGGTAATAAATTAACAATTATCTTCATATATACTTATTATTGTATTTATTACAAAAATCTTATAATTTTCACTAGTAAAACAGAGCATTATGTTGAATTATTTTTTGGCACAGGACTTTCTATGGAAGGTAATGTTGTTTTGATGGTAGAAAATTCTTCTCAGTTTTCAGCGATCATCGATGCCTTAGATGCTATCGTGTACGTATCCGATCTAGACACATATGAGGTATTGTATATCAATCAATACACCCGTGACTTGTTCGGTGACATTGTTGGAAAGATTTGCTGGAAGACTATTCAATCGGGACAAACAGGCCCCTGCCAATTTTGCACTAATAATCGATTAATCGCTTCCAGTGGCTCGCCAAACGATTCCTATGTATGGGAGTTTCAAAATACAAAAACTAACTTGTGGTTTCAGTGTCGTGACCGGGCGATCCCTTGGACCGATGGCCGCCTTGTACGCCTGGAGATCGCTACTGATATCACTGTGCTCAAACGGTATGAAGAAGAAATCCTCCAGTTGGCAATGACCGACCAGTTAACCGGCCTTGCCAACCGAACACAGTTTCAGCATCGTATGGAGCAAAGTATTAAGCTGGCCAATCGCGAAAAGAAGTGTCTGGCTTTAATGATACTCGATTTGGACGAATTTAAATCGGTCAACGACACCTATGGTCATCCTGTAGGTGACGCCTCGCTGAAGGCTGTTGCCTCCATCTTTACCGAGTTTAGTCGCGAGACCGATGTGATAGTCCGACTTGGTGGTGACGAGTTTGCGATACTTATAGTTCATCCGGAGCACGAAGAAAGTGCGGGGATAAACGCTCAGAGAATAATTGATGAAATCAAGAGACCCATAAATATCATGGGCCACAAGATCCAGATAGGTATTAGTATTGGGATCGCTCTCTATCCAAAGAATTCCGAGGATGATGAGGAATTACTCAAGAAGGCTGATCTAGCACTTTACGAAGCTAAAGAAGGCGGTCGCGGGATTTTCATTTTCTATAATCCAGAGATGAAGCCAGAGGAGTAATGAATATTGATGATATTACTGCTTGAGATCATTAACAGAAATACTCACGAACGTCATTGATGTCTGCGAGTAAAAATTCTGTGGAGAGGATATTTGTGATGGTTTTCCCATCGTTGGACAGGGGGAAACGGCATAATTCCGTATAGGCCCATATTTCGTTCTTGATGGGTATCTGCTGAACGAACAATTGCGGTTCACGCCCGGCTGCTGTCTGCTCGTATTGCTGGGTTAGCAATTCCTGATAGGATGGCGGGTGCAAGCCAGATACCAGTTTGTTGGTTTGGTCATAACCGTGAAATCGGGAATGCCAGGTTCCCCAGAACCGGTATCTGAAATCAAGTGGCTCGGGAATTATATCGACCACAACTATATGAGGGATAATCGATAGCGGTAAATCAATTAACTCAATATCGGACCACGGGGGTGCCAGTCGAGAGCCTCGCCTGTCATTCCAGTAGTCGAGAATAACCTGTGTTTCAGCAACTTTGCTGTCCTGGAGATCAATATTCTTTTGTATAATCGCCGCCATCCGTCATACTTTCAAATTATGAGCAGGAATGAATGGATATAGAATATCCCGACAGAGCTACCAGCCCATTAAGGGGCAGCTCATAGTTTTGTTCAAGGTAAATAATTTACCACTAATAATTGCCCGCATTAAAATGCCGTGAGGGGAGATTTTTGTGAGTCAGGTTCTGATTTTTATAAACAAACCGGTCGTTTGGATATGGCCTTTATTTGCCATTATTCTGTGGGTCGGATTAAGGCGCACCAAGCCGACTTTGAGTAAAATACGCACGCTGCTTTTACTGCCGACCATCCTGCTTGCCCTGTCTCTGAAAAGAATGATCGGTCTGTCCATCAACAAGGTCTCAGTGCTGAGTTGGCTGGGGGGGGTCGTGGTTGGCGGCATGTTGGGGTGGTTATTGACACGCAACAAAGTCGTGTGTGCCGACCATGATCATGGCTTGGTCTATCTGCCCGGCAGTTGGGCTACATTGATCTCCTTGGTGATTATCTTCTTCTCACGTTATTATTTCAGTTCCAGGTTTGCCGCCGAGCCGGATTTGCGACACAGCGTGTTCTATGTTGCCCTGTCATTATCTGTTATGGGCTTTTTCCTGGGATCGTTTACCGGCCGGGTCGTGGGTCATATTCACCAGTATCGAAAAGCAGCCAGCATGGATTTACGCAGTATAACCAGCGGCTAGTTTTTCTTGTTTCAAATATCCGGTCTTGCCCCGTAAAATGAGCTGTCTAGGCCATCACCATTTACCGTAACGGTAAAATCTGTTACGATCTCTGCCTTAGGTGATAGAGGTGATCGTCTTGCATCGTCTTATCGGTCCTGTTTTATTGTTCGTTATGCTCGTTGCCATGGCGCAGCCTGTGCACGCTGGAAAGCGTGTGGCACTGGTAATCGGTAATGGGGTGTACGAAAGCGTTGGAAATTTAGTCAACCCGCCCAACGATGCCCGGTTGATGGCGCGGACTCTGCGCGGCCTCGGTTTCGAGGTTATTGAAAAAATCGATGCCACCCAGAAATCCATGAAACGCGCTGTCAGAAATTTTGGCCGGGCCTTGCGCGATGGTGGTAAAGAAACGGTTGGCCTGTTTTATTACGCCGGTCACGGGGTTCAGGTGCAGGGCGCAAACTATATGATCCCCGTCGATGCCCAGATCGAAAATGAAGGCGACGTGGATATCGAAGCCGTCGAGGCAAATTCGATTCTGTCCATGATGGAACACAATGGTACCGGGTTAAACTTCATCATCCTTGATGCCTGTCGTAATAATCCGTTTACCCGAAGTTTCCGTTCCTCCGCACGGGGACTGGCGGAAATGGACGCGCCAACGGGGTCTTTCATCGCCTATGCAACCTCGCCCGGCGATGTGGCGGCCGATGGCACCGGAACCAACAGTCCTTATACTGCCGCCCTGAGCAAGGCCATGCTGGAACCCGGTCTGGCGGTTGAACTGATGTTCAAAAAAGTCAGAAACGCGGTTCGCACCAGAACCAATAACAATCAAACCCCCTGGGAAAGCTCATCATTGATCGGCGGAAATTTCTATTTTAATCCGGAACAGACACCGGAACCTGTGCTGCCCAGCCCTCCCAAACCAGCCGTTCAGCAAAACATCCCGCCATCGGATATGGTCATCTGGCAGTCCATTCAAAACAGTACCAATACCTCTGAATATGAGCTGTTCATTAAGCAGTACCCCAAAAGCCCGTTCGCGCCATATGCCCGGCTGAAAATGGGAGAATTGAAACAGATTGCCAAACAGAAACAGATCGACCGGCAGAACCAGATAGCCAGACAAAAAGAAATCGACAAACAAAAACTGATCGATCAGAAAAGACTTATAGCCGAACAAAAAAAGCAGTTGGCCGAACAGAAAAAGCTCGAAAAGCAGAAAATTCAAGCCCAGAAGGAAGCGAACAATTCGAATAAACTAAATAAACCAAAAAAGCCGGAGAAACCATCGGCCACAACACCTATTGTCATCACGGCACCGGTACAGGTCGCCGCGATCCCTGCTGCTGCGGATGGGTTCAGGTCCGGAAGGTATAGACCAAAAGTGATCAAGACCTCCGGCTTCTGTTTCGAGGTAACCATGGCAAAGATGACCGCCGATGACACCACCATCAAAGGCACATGGCAGGACGATATGGGCTACGGCAATCTTAAGGTAACCCAGGAAGATGAAGGTTATCTGGTGCGCTGGACAGGCAATAGCATTCGAAGCGAGCAAAGAAGTGTCAAAATTGACGGTGCGTCGTTGATATTCGACGTCTTGTTACGGTGGCCCGGTGAGTCGTGCAAAATCTCGTTCCGCATCCCGGATGTTTTAAACAATCAGGTTACGGCACAGTAGAACAGTCCGGACCTACTATCTTGTGTCTGTTATACAGCCATTCTCCCCTACAGTTTCATTGTTTTTCCTGCGGGAACAGGTTCGTGGCCTGTGGGGTTATATTGGCGTTCATGGCAATGGCTGTGGTGTGGGTTATCATGCGGTCCTGGCCGCTCCACAGACGGAACAGGCCTGTCATCACCGTCAGGCCTGAGAGCACGGCGAGCAGATAAAACAGACCTCCCGGGCCGTAGTACTCAATGGCAAGGGCGCCCAGCGTGGGGCCGAAGATCATACCGATAGCAAGGGTTAAGACCAACGTACCACTGGCCGCAATCATCTGATTGGATTTCAGGTAGTCGTTCATGTGAGCCATGCAAATTGAATAAATCGGGAGGATAAGTCCACCGATCAATGCGATCATGGATAATAACAAGATCATGTCGCTGGCCGGGTTTTCCTGCATGGCAAGGAAAAAACAGACAGGAATTGCCAGCCCCGGTGATCCGACAATGATCAGACGGCGGTCGATCATATCGGAGAGTTTACCGAGGGGGAACTGGAATACCATGCCACCCAGTGTCATACTGCCGATCAGCAAACCGATGGACCCGGTGGACAAGCCAATAGCCCGGCCATAAAGCGCCAGTGCCACAAAAAGCACCGTTTGGGAGATACCGTTGAGGAAACTGCCGGTTAATCCCATGGGCGATAAGTGAAACAGTTTTATCAGGGATATTCTTTCCGGCAGTTCGTAGAGCGGCGTTGCATTGCTCGAGACCAGCATGGGGATCAGCGATAGCGATATCAGTACCGAGACCACGATGAACAATAATATTCCTTCCGGGCTGGAAATGTTCAACAGCATTTGTCCAATGGTCACCCCGCCGGTTTGTATAATGAAATAGATCGATAACAGGCTGCCGCGATTCTCGTTGTCAGCCCGCCCGTTGAGCCAGCTTTCCGCGACGATATAAAGTCCGGAAAAACATACCCCGGCCAGAATACGCATGGCACCCCAGCTCCATAAGTCATCGGTGACAAGGTGGATCAGGGCTGCGGTACTAGCCAGTGAGGCCAGGGCGGCAAAAATCCGAACGTGGCCAACCCGCATGATGAAACGTGGTACGATCAGACACCCCAGCAGTGATCCTAACGGATAGCCGGACTGCATCAAACCAATGGCTGCATCGCTAAATCCCAGGCTGCCTGCACGCAAGGTTAGCAAAGTCGCAAGCAGGCCGTTGCTGATCATGAGAAAGATCATGCCGATAAAAAGGGGCCAGAATAATCGAATTGCCGCCCACATAGAATGCTCCATATTGCCTAGGTTGCAAGGACCATATAAGGAAATGAAATTGATTGAAAACTAATTATTCAGCCGTCGACAAGTCAGTTTGTCATCATGGACAGGGCCATGTACCATGGCATGGCGGGTCCATAAAAAATCAGTAAAATGGGAAGTAACCCTATGAACACAACTGAAAATCAAAATGTTTCAGAGTTAGGAAACGAGGACCCTCAGCTTTCATTTGAGCTGGATACCGAGCAGGTTGATGCCATTGTCGAGGCTCTCGATGGCGATGATGTCGAACTGGTGCGGTCCTTGTGTCTGTCCTTGCACTATGCCGATCTGGCCGACTTGATCGAATGGGTGGAGTCTGCCCAACGGATACGGTTGCTCGAAGCGCTGGGCGAAGATTTTGATGCCGAAATTTTATCCGAACTGGATGATAATGTCCGCGAAGAGATTATCGAATACTGGGATCTTGAAAATATTGTTCAGGCGGTCAGCGACCTGGACAGCGACGATGCCGTCGATCTGATTACCGACCTGGATGAAGACGAGCAGCGACAGGTTCTCGATGCCATTGCGCCCGAAGATCGCACCCTGATCGAGGAATCCCTTAACTATCCGGAAGACAGCGCCGGGCGTTTGATGCAGCGCGAGGTGGTTACCGTGCCGGAATTCTGGAACGTTGGTGAGACCATCGATTTCATGCGTGAAACTGCCGAAGAAGATCCCAATGCGTTGCCGGACTCGTTTTATGATATTTACGTGGTCGACCCGTCGCACAAGCCGGTCGGTGCCGTCGCGTTAAGCCGCATGTTGCGTGAACGCCGACAGGTGCAAATGGTTAGCATCATGTGGTCTGTCATGCATGTCCTGCCGGTCACCGCCGATCAGGAAGATGTGGCCCATCTGTTCCGCCAGCGTGATCTGGTTTCGGCCCCCGTGGTCGATACCGCCGGTCGTCTGGTCGGTGCCATAACGGTCGATGATGTTGTCGATGTGATCGATGATGAGCACGAAGAAGACATGATGCTGTTGGCCGGGGTTGGCGAAGACGACCTGTACGACGCCGCCATCGATACCATGCGATCCCGGTTTTCATGGCTGTTTGTCAATTTACTGACGGCCGTTCTGGCATCGCTGGTGATCGGATTGTTCGCCGCGACCATCGAACAGTTGGTCGCCCTTGCCGTCTTGATGCCTATCGTTGCCTCCATGGGCGGTAATGCCGGCACCCAGTCGTTGACCGTGGCGGTCCGTGGATTGGCAACAAAGGAGTTAAATCCGACAAATGCCCGCCGCGTTATCATCAAAGAGCTGATCGTCGGCATAGTGAACGGCTGCCTGTTTGGTGTTATCACCGGTGTGGTGTCGTGGTACTGGTTTGGCGACATGACCATCGGTATAGTGATTGCCGTGGCTATGGTGCTTAATATGATTGTCGCGTCGCTGGTGGGAACGGGGATACCTATTTTGCTGGAACGGGCAAATATTGATCCGGCTATTGCCTCCAGTGTGTTTGTGACAACCGTTACCGACATCGTCGGTTTTTTTGCCTTTCTGGGCTTGGCAGCCTGGTTTTTGATGTGAATTGTTTTAAAGGGGAAACGAATGCCTACAGTTTTGATTACCGGTAGCAACCGTGGCTTGGGTCTGGAGTATGCCCGACAATATCTGGCCGATGGCTGGCGGGTCATTGCGACCTGTCGCAATCTTGATGACGCGCCCGATCTGGCGTCACTGACGGGCGACCTGACGGTACTTGCCATGGCGGTAGATGATGATCGCTCAATCTTGGCCACAGCAGAAAAACTTGATGGTACGGCCATCGATGTGCTGATTTGCAACGCCGGGGTCATGGGCGAACGCCAGGGTCTGGGCAGTCTGGACTCGGCGGTCTGGCAACAGGTCTTGCGGGTTAATATCATTGCCCCGCTCATGGTATGTCAGGCGTTTATTGAACACGTAGCGCGCAGCGAGCAGAAAAAGATGGCTACCGTATCCAGCAAAATGGGCAGCATTGCCGAGAATGCCTCCGGAGGGCAATATATTTATCGCTCCAGCAAGGCCGGGGTGAATGCGGCCATGGTCTCTCTGGCGCTGGATTTGACACCACGGGGAATTGCCGTGGCGGTAATGCATCCGGGCTGGGTGCGTACCGATATGGGTGGGCCGAACGGCCTGATTGACCCGCCAGAGAGCATTCGGGGAATGCGCTCGGTCATTGCGTCTCTGAACATGGATAATACGGGCCGGTTCTGGAATTATGATGGATCGGATATCCCATGGTAACCGGTGACGGGGCTGGTGGATCACCGGTCGATTTTTATTTTGATTTTTCATCGCCTTATGGGTATTTCGCGGCGGAAAAAATAGATCACGTTATCGCACCCTTTGCGCGACCCGTCATCTGGCATCCTATCCTGCTGGGTCCGGCGTTAAAAAAAACCGGCAACCGCCCCCTGTCTGATCAACCTTTGAAAGATGACTACGGCGTTTATGACTGGGCACGGCTGGCCAGATTTATGGATTTACCCTGGTCCATGCCGCAGACCTTCCCCATATCAACGGTAAAAACCGCACGGGCTTTTTATGCCATTGATGGGGAACTTGGCGGCACCGTGACGGCCAAAAAATTCGCTATGGCGGCCTACAAGGCATACTTTGGATATGGCCGCAATATCAATGACCTTGATGTTATTGCAGACCTGGCAGGCCAGTGCGGCGTTGATACCGATAGCCTGCGCCAGGCCGTGGTCTCTCAGGCCATCAAGGATCGGTTGCGCCGCGAGGTCGATCTGTCTCTGGAAAAAGGCGTGTTTGGCTCACCCTTTGTCATGGTCGATGGCGAAAAATTCTGGGGATCGGATAGATTTTGGATGATTAAACGCTGGCTTAAATCAGGTGGATGGTAATTGATCGGGTAAATTAACACGATGATAGTTAATTTAGTTAAAATGTGTGTGGGTGTGAGCGAAGTCGCTGAACTGCAGTCCAGCCAGAACCGCCGTGCACAGATTGCAAAAGACAAAGGAATAGAGCTTGTTTTGCAACATGTTACGCGCAATACGCCGCGTCGCGGGGACGAGATATTGCACGGCGGGTCGTTGTATTGGGTGATAAAGGGGTTTGTTCAGGTCCGCCAGCGTATCATTGCTCTGGAACCGGTGTTTCGCGCCGACGGTAAACCAGCCTGTGCCCTGGTTCTCGATCCTGAACTGGTAAAAACAAGATTGCAACCACATCGGGCTTTTCAGGGCTGGCGGTATCTTGAGGTCAGGGATGCCCCGGTTGATCTTGCATCTCATTCGTCCTGGGGCGAGCATAAACTACCACCAGAGCTATTGTTGGAATTGAAGGGGTTGGGTTTGCTATAGTCTTAGTTGTCTAAACACTCGTAATTTTTCATACTTGTATATAATGATTATCATAAATTAATAGAATTCGATCTCGATTAATGGTGAAGAGTTTTTAATGGCTGATTACGATCTCAAGGCCTTGCATGTTTTGCTCATCGAAGACAACATTAACATGCGAGATATGATTAAGTCTGTTTTGTTCGAACTTGGGCTCCGAACTATAACGGTTGCCCATGATGGTGACAGCGCCTTTCGTGAGATTAAAACAACAACCATTGATCTGGTTTTGTGTGACTGGGTGATGAAGCCCATCAACGGACCCATGTTTGTTAAACGGATCAGACGGGGCAAGGACAGCCCTAACAAATATATTCCCATTATCATGCTCACCGGGCACACCGACATTGATAAGGTCATCGAAGCCAGGAATCTCGGTATTAATGAATTCCTGGCTAAACCATTTACGGCAAATAAATTATATTCGCGTATTAAATCGGTTATAGAAAATGATCGGCAATTTGTCGATATCGAGTCCTATTTCGGGCCTGACCGCCGTCGTGACAGAACAATTGCCTATGAAGGTCAGGAACGTCGAAAATCCTGATACAAGCCTGAATGGATTCGACAATGAACAATCGCAAAAATGGTAACGGAATATTTTCATCTGTCCCTAACCCGATTCGCAAGCGGGTCAAGACAACCGGTTCGGGGGTGGTTTCGGCTGATGTTCTTAAGCGGGCAGAAAATGTTATTATCAAATTGGCGGATGACTATCTGGATTGGGCGAAAAGCGACCTGATCCGGCTCCAGTACACCTATGAACAGTTAATTGAAAATGTCGACAATCGTCAGGAAAACCTCGATCTGATGTATACCCTTGTGCATGATATGAAAGGCCAGGGCGGCACATTCGGTTACACCCTGATGACACGGGTCGGCGATCAGTTATGCCGCTTTATCGATCATCTTGATGATACGGTTTCCATCTCGTTGCAAGATGAAACCATCCAAATCCATATCGATGCCATGCGCATGGTTCTTACGTCTAAAATTCGCGGCGATGGTGGCGATCTGGGCAAGCAGGTTCTGAAGGGAATCGAGGCCGTCCAGAAAAAAATACGCCGCGAAAAAAACAAATAGGGCGTTACATCAGACAGAGCCTTCTTGGAAGATAACCAGTAAATCCTTGGTATCGACCTGGGTTCCAACGGGTGCCGTGATTTGTTTGATGGTACCGCCACATTCGGCGACCACCGAGGTTTCCATCTTCATGGCCTCGATAGCCAGCAAAACATCGCCCCGTTCAACCACCTGACCCTCGATGACCGATACCCCGACCACCAGTCCGGGCATGGGAGCCCCCACATGGGCTGGATTGTCGGCTTCTGCCTTGGGGTGTGCTTCACGGGCGGGTGTCCGGTTGTGGTCGCGGACCCTGACCGTTCGGGGTTGACCATTAAGCTCGAAAAACACCGTGCAGTAGCCTTCCTCATCGGGTTCGCTGACTGCATAGAACTGAATAATAAGGGTTTTCCCCTTATCGATGTGCACCGATATTTCCTCACCGGCGATCATGCCATAAAAGAATACCGGGGTCGGCAGGATGGATACATTGCTGTATTCGCTGCGGTGAAGAGCGTAATCGGTAAACACCTTGGGATACATCAGATATGAAGCCAGTTCGGCGTCACTGATAGCCCGGCCGACAGTCTGTTCGGCAGTCTTGCGTTCAGACTCCAGATCGGCGGCGGGCATGATGGAGCCCGGCCTTACGGTGATCGGCTTTTCACCCTTCAGGATTTTCTTTTGCAGGGCCTCGGGAAAGCCCCCGACCGGTTGGCCCAGATCGCCACGGAAGAACGATACCACAGACTCCGGAAAGGATATTTCCTTGTCGGGGTTTTCCACATCCACCCGTGTCAGTCCACTGGTGACCATGCTCAATGCCATGTCGCCAACCACCTTTGATGATGGCGTGACTTTGACGATATCGCCGAACATGGCATTTACATCGGCGTAGGTGTCGGAAACTTCGGCCCAATGGTCCTCGATGCCCAATGAGCGGGCCTGCTGGCGCAGGTTGGTGTACTGGCCACCCGGCATCTCGTGGTGATAGACGTCGGCGGTGCCCGAGCGTATGTCGCTCTCGAAACCGATATAGTTTGCTCGCACCAGTTCCCAGTAATCCGATAACTTGCGTAAGGCTATCGTGTCCAGTCCGGTGTCATATGGGGTATGGCGCAGGGCTGCGACTATAGAGCCCAGATTGGGTTGTGAGGTCAGACCGCTCATGGAATCCAGCGCACCGTCCACGGCGTCTACACCGGCTTGCACGGCTGCCAGTACGGTGGCCGCCCCGATACCGCTGGTATCGTGGGTGTGCAGGTGCAAGGGGATGCCGATTTCCTGTTTGAGGGCAGAAAAAAGCTGTTTTGCCGCTTCGGGTTTAAGCACCCCGGACATATCCTTGATACACAGGATATGAGCCCCGGCACTTTCAAGCTCTCGGGCCAGTTCGATATAGTATTTCAGGTTATATTTGGGGCGGTCAGGGTTGAGCAGATCACCGCTATAACAAATTGCGGCTTCGCAGATCTTACCGGTGTCGAGTATCGCGTCCATGGCCGGGCGCATGTTTTCGACCCAGTTCAGGCTATCGAATACCCGGAACAGATCAACACCGCCCCTGGCGGCCTGATCGACAAAATACTGCACCGTGTTATCGGGGTAATTGGTATAACCCACACCGTTTGAGGCGCGCAATAACATCTGGATCAACAGGTTTGGCATGGCGTTACGCAGTTTTTTCAGGCGCTCCCACGGGCATTCGTTGAGGAACCGCATAGCCACATCGAAGGTCGCCCCGCCCCAGCATTCCACGGAAAACAGCTCGGGTACCAGGGCCGCATAGGCCGGTGCAATAGCGACCAGATCCTCGGTCCTGATCCGGGTAGCCAACAATGACTGGTGGGCATCACGCATGGTGGTATCGGTAACCAGCACCTTGTTTTGGGCCAGCATCCATTGTGCCACGGCTTCCGGGCCTTCGCTGTAGAGCAGTTGCCGGGTGCCGGGTCGTGGCGCAATCTGGGATGTGTCGGGTATCACGGGGGTATGCCTGGTTCGCGGGCTGGCCCGGTTTGCCACTTCGTTATTGCCATTGACTGCGACCTCGCCGATGAACCGTAACAGCCGCGATGCCCGGTCTCTGCGTTTGGGCAAATCGAACAGCTCGGGCGTGTCATCAATAAATCGGGTGGTATAGGCCCCGGTTCGAAACGATGGATGGCTCAGCAAATTTTCCAGAAACGTCAGATTGGTCGCCACACCGCGAATGCGAAATTCACGAAGTGCACGATCCATCCGGGTGATGGCCTCTTCGGGTGTGGTTCCCCAGGCGGTGACCTTTTCCAGCAGGGAGTCATAATAACGGGTGATGATGGCGCCGGAATAGGCGGTACCACCATCGAGCCGGATACCGAACCCGGTGGCACCCCGGTAGGCCAGGATTTTGCCGTAATCGGGAATAAAGTTATTCTCCGGGGCTTCCGTGGTCACCCGGCACTGGATAGCGTGCCCATTTAGCCTGATGGCATCTTGTGTGGGCATCCCGCTGTCGGCATCACCGATCCGTGCGCCTTCGGCTATTTTAATCTGGGCCTTGACGATATCGACACCCGTCACTGTTTCTGTAACCGTGTGTTCGACCTGAATACGGGGATTGACCTCGATGAAATAAAACTTGTCTGTGTCGATATCGAGCAGGAATTCTACGGTTCCGGCGTTGGTGTAACCGGCGGTTCTGGCTATCGACAGGGCGGCATCACAAAGTTTGATCCGCGTGGGCTGGTCGATGTACGGGGCAGGGGCGCGTTCAATGACTTTCTGGTTGCGGCGCTGAATGGAACAGTCGCGTTCAAACAAATGAACCAGACTGCCATGATGGTCGCCAAATACCTGGACTTCTACATGGCGGGCGTGGCGGACCAGTTTTTCCAGGTAAACCTCTTCATTACCAAACGCTGCTTTTGCTTCGCGCCGTGCCGCATCGGCCAGTTCCAGCAGTTCGTCTTCGGCTTCGATAACCCGCATCCCGCGTCCACCGCCGCCCCAACTGGCCTTTAACATGATCGGGTAACCGATGGTGGCTGCCAACGCGATGGCCTGTTTGCCATCAAGGGGAAGTGGGCCGGTGGCGGGCATCACGGGCGCGCCAGCCTGCAAGGCCAGCTCCCGGGCAGAAATTTTGTTGCCAAGGCTGCGCATGACCTGCGGGGTGGGGCCAATAAACAATATACCGGCCTTGGCGCAGGCCTCTGCGAAGTCGGGGTTTTCAGATAAGAATCCATACCCAGGATGGATGGCATCAACATTGGCATCTTTGGCGATGCGCAGAATATCCTCGATGTCCAGATAGGCATCGATTGGTTTTTTGTCGTGACCCACCAGATAGCTCTCGTCAGCCTTGAAACGGTGCAAGGCAAACCGGTCTTCTTTGGAATAGATCGCAACGGTCTGGATACCCAGTTCCGTTGCGGCGCGGAATATGCGTATGGCAATTTCGCTTCGGTTGGCAATCAGCAGCCGTTTGATTGTTCGACGCTCTACCATAGTATTTTAACCGATCTATCTGGTGATTTCATTGTGTCCATGACAATGGGTCAATAGACCAATACTAGTCGTCATGACAGGGAAAAAGAAAAAAATTAAGTTTGGATTAAATCCAGATTACAGGCGGGTATGAAGTTTTTGTAACCAGACCAGATGCTGTTCGACCATGGTAATATCATGGTCCAGCCAGGTTACGATGTTACCATCGTCGTTGGCGTGATGGGTGCGCAATTCCGACAGACGGGCCAATTCGTTTTCTGACAGGTCCATCAGCATAACGACCTGTTCGGCTTGTTGCCGGGCTGGCAACAGATGCAAAAACCGGAATTTCAGGGCGATGATCAGCTTGTTTAATTCTGTCGCGCCGTGCCGGACATTGGCATTAATAAGTGTTGAAAATTCAACTCGTCCGGTCTCGGTTATCTTCATTTCCGGATCGTCCTGATCGTCGTTTACATCAACCAGGCCTTCGTAGCGCAGCAACTCGATGGACTGGCCCATAACGTCGAGGGATGGCCCGATAACATGGCTGACAAAATAGCGAACCGCACTGGCCAGTGCACTGTAACGCATGGGTTCCACGCTCAGCGTTCCCAATGCGCACAACCGCACGGCTTCCTTTGGTGTCAGTGTACTATCTGTAAACATAATATAATTATATTATCCTATTTTTGCCATTTCGTCACTCGTCATTTTATTCAGACCGAAGAATTCCCAGACTTCGTTCATGGACGCGATCAGATCATCTATGTTCTTATCAGAATGGAGCGGTGAAGGTGTAAAGCGCAGGCGCTCAGTTCCGCGTGACACGGTCGGGTAATTGATGGGTTGAACATAAATATTGTGCGTGTCCAGCAAACGGTCCGACAAACTTTTACACAACACAGCCTCGCCCACCAGAACCGGTACGATATGACTGATGGAATCCATCACCGGAAATCCCTCATCGCGCATTCGCTGTTTCAAGGTTGCGGCACGTTCCTGATGTTGAATGCGTAACTCATTGTGGGTGCGGACATATTTTACACTGGCAAGGGACGCAGCGGCGACCGCCGGAGGCATGGATGTGGAAAAGATAAATCCAGTGCCGTAAGACCTGATCACGTCACACATATTCCTGGTGCCGGCAATATAACCGCCAACCACGCCAAAACCCTTGGCAAGGGTGCCCTGTATGATGTCGAGACGATGCATCTGGCCATCGCGTTCGGCCACGCCTGCACCGGTTTCACCGTACAGGCCGACCGCATGGACTTCGTCGATGAACGTCATGGCACCATATTTTTCGGCGAGATCGCAAAATTCCTTGATGGGGGCAATGTCACCATCCATGGAATAGAGGGATTCAAATATAATCAGTTTGGGGCGATCCTTGTCGATTCCCTTCAGCAGTTCTTCCACGTGGCCGGGGTCGTTGTGACGGAAAATCAGGCGTTCGGCCTTGGTGTGGCGAATACCTTCGATCATGGAGTTATGATTAAGCTCATCGGACAACAACACACAATCGGGCAGCATGGAGCCCAGGGTGCTCAGGGTCGTCATATTGGCGACCCAGCCTGAACTGAAGATAAGGGCTGCCTCTGTACCGTGCAGGGCCGCCAGTTCTTCTTCCAGAAGCACGTGATAGTGATTGGTACCGGCGATGTTGCGGGTCCCGCCGGCTCCGGCGCCGCACTTGTCGATGGCATCATGCATGGCGTCCAGAACGACAGAATTTTGTCCCATGCCAAGGTAATCGTTGGAACACCATACTGTAACATCATGGACGGTTCCGTCGCGATAGTTGGAGGCGTGTGGGTACGCCCCTGCATGGCGTTCAAGATCGGCAAATACGCGGTAGCGTCCTTCGTCTTTCAGGTCATTTATTTTTTCGGCAAAAAAATTGTTGTAATCCACGGCTGGTGGTTCCTTGGACGATTGTTAATGGGGATGTCTGATAAGCGTGAACATACTCTGTGAAATTCTAAAAGCCAACGTAATTTGGTGTCACAACAGGAATTAGACGGGTTATGGATCAAGTTGTTGAACTAACATGTTTCCCGGTTCTCGGGTTCAGGGCGTCCTGCAAGCCATCACCGACAAAATTAAACGCAATAACGGTCAGGAATATCAGGATGCCCGGATAAAAGGCCAGCTCCGGCGACTCCCAGATCAGTTCCTGGGCATTGGTCAGTAGATTTCCCCAGCTCGGGGTTGGGGGTTGAATACCCAAACCCAGAAAACTAAGCACCGATTCCAGTAAAATAATGTTGCCCACAGACAGGCTGGTCGCCACGATCACCGGCGATGTCAGGTTGGGCAGGATGTGGCGCATCATAATCCGCAGATCAGAGCAGCCTTGTGCCCTGGCTGCCAGGACAAAATCCTGTTCGCGCAACGACAAGGTGCTGGCCCGCACCAATCGTGCGGTGGTAGTCCACCCGGCCAGCGAGACAATCAGGATGATGCGATAGAAGCTGACATTTTCTGAATTGACCAGCGTGTCCGGCAAGCCGAGTTTTGATAAATCCAGTGCCGCTAACACGATCAGCAGGGGCAACAGGGGCAAGGCAATTACACCATCGGTCAGGCGCATGAGAAATCCGTCCAGCCGTCCCCCCACATATCCGGCCAACAAACCGATTGCGGTGCCCATTGTCGAGGCGATGAGGGCCGCTGTGATGCCGACAAAAAGAGATATCTGGCCACCATACAAAAGCCGTAACAGCAAGTCTCTGCCCAACTCGTCCGTGCCGAGCAGGTTTCGGATGTTGGGGGCTGCGAACCGGTTGAACAGATCAACCTCGCTCGAGCTGACAGCCAGGACACGTTCAAACAGTGGCGCCATGGCCGTCAGAACAACCAGAATAACAAGCAGGGTGGCGCTGGCAAAGGCCATGCGGTGGCGCGAAAAGCGTTGAAGCAATAATTGTGACGGAGATGCCATCAATCGGATGCTCCCGCGCTTATTCTAATCCTCGGGTCGAGCATGCCATAGACCACATCGGCCATCACATTGCCGCCCAGAGTAAACAGTGTCGCCAGCAACAGGGTAATCAGGGCAAGATTGTAATCATTACCCATGATGGCATCAAAAATCAGTTTTCCCATGCCGGGGTAGGCGAAGATTGTTTCGGTAATCAGCGCGCCTGAAAATAACGCGCCGAAATCCAGTGCTATGATACTGACAACCGGGATCAGGGCATTGCGCAAGGCATGACCCAGCATGACCTGGCTTTCTTTCAGACCTTTTGCGCGGGCCGTGCGGATATAATCCTGGCCCATGGTTTCCAACATAGCGGCGCGCATGTAGCGGGTATGGCCCCCGATACTTGCAATGGTCAGACTGCATACCGGCAGGACCAGATATTTGGCCGTATTCCACATACCCGTTTCATCGGGCAGGCTCATGCCACCGGCTGGCAACACACCGAAGCCGACGGAAAATACCATAATCAGGATCAGGGCGAGCCAGAATGCCGGAACCGAAATGCCGGCAAATGCCAGCATGTTGATGACATAATCTTTCAGGGAATAAGGGTTTGCCGCCGCCCAGATACCCATGCTCAGGCCCAGTGCCAGGGAAAGAATTAAACTCAGGCCAACCAGGATGGCCGTATTGGCAAAGGCCGGACCGATGACGGTAAATACGGGTTTGGCATGCAGTCGGGAAAACCCGAAGTCACCCGACAAAGCCGAGGATAGCCAGTTCAGATATCGTTCGGTAACCGGCAGGTCGAGACCGTACAGTGCCCGCAAACGCTGGGCATCCTGAGATGTCATGTCGGGGTCAGAACTGACCATCAAATCGATCGGGTCACCCGGCATCAAGCCCATCAGAAGATAAATCACAAATGACATGACGATCAGCACCAAGGCCGACTGAAATAACCGTGACAGGCAGAGACGTATCATTAATATGCCCCTGAATTCCGGACTGATTGCACACCGATTAAATACCGGGCAGGGGGATGGGTAGCTCGTAAGGGTGTTGAGACAGGCAAACAGCGAAAAAGTTCATTCATGGTCAGTCCATATAATGTCCGGTCTTTTGGTCCGGAAGAGCCGGATTGGGATGACAAAAAACCATACTACGTCGCAACGCGTTCGTCTACGAACGGCTGTACTATATGATCAGGGTCACGTCCGTGTATAACCCCCAAGGCCATTGTGAGCGAAATTATCGGCTCCGAATATTGCACAGGACAACTATAATGTGGTGACGATCGTCAAGCCACCCAGTGAAACGGCAGCGCAATTGTCAATATACCGACAGAATTTCCGAGCCACCACAGCAACCCCACGGTCGTGGGCGGTAAAGCTGGGTTTTCCTGGAAGTATATCATGGATGCAGTGCCAAGGGTGACGCTGCTAATCGCCGAAACCATGGCAATGATATCCGGCATATCGTTAACCAAGGACATGCCGGGTATATTCGAGCATTGTTTTCGCAGTAGGTGTAGCCTTCCTGGTAAACCCTTTTGGGCGGGACACTTTTACCCTCTGTCTGCGTTTAAAAAACTTGAAAACCATGAGGTTTTCTGCGTCTATTCGCCTAACCAGAGAGTAAAATTGACTCCGCAGAATGGATGGAATTAATAGATCCTGACCCTAGATTGGGAGATGTTATCAAGTCTGGTTTATAGAGGTAAAAATTGACGAAAGACTTTACAGTAAAAACGAAACCGGTTTCCGAAAATACATCGCTGGAACAGCCATTTCCCCTTAAAACCCTGTTTCGTAAACGTTTTATTCCAGCCATGATCGGTTTTGTTATCGTTTTCCTCGTTCTGATCGGCTTCACTGCCGGGCAAGTGGTCGAGTCTATATACCTTGAGTTGGCCCAGCGCAGGGCACAAACCATCGCCCGGGCGGTGGCCAGTAAATCACCACAAGCCTGGCAGGCCCTGATGTCGGGGGAAACCATACAGGATCTGAGAACCTCGGGTGGTGCCAGCAATCTGATGGCAAGTTTTTTTGATGAAGTACGGGAATTGGGGCTGGTTGAGCTCAAAGTCTATGATCTTAATCGCAAGGTTATATTTGCCACCCATATGGAGGAAATCGGCACCACCGAAAACGGCCCTGCTTTGGTCGCTGTCATCGAGGACCTCACCTCGGAAATTGTGACAAAAACACTGGATGATGGCTCGCAGCAATACGAACTTTACGTGCCGGTTTTTGATGATGGCGGACAGATCCGTACCGTTTTTGAATTGTATGAACCCGTTGGGTATCTCGACGCAATCCTGATCAGGGCGGCTGTCCCTATTCTCGCTATCCCGGCCCTGTTGTTTCTGATCTTTACGTTTGCCTTGAATAAACTGGTAACCCGGGCACAAATCGATATTGATATCCGAACGGAGGCCATCAATGAGCTGCGCACACGCATCGAATCTTTTGTTTCAAACAATACCGTAAATGCCGCCCGAATGGCCGATTCTGCCGGGGCTATTGAATCACGCGCGCTGACCACCACGCTTTTTTTCTCCGATATTCGGGATTTTACTGGCTATTCGGAACAAAACTCCCCGGAAACGGTGGTTGAATTCCTTAATCGGGTCATGACATTGCAGGTCGAGGTTATCCGGCGTCATGGTGGTGATATCGACAAGATGATTGGCGACGCCGTTCTCGCACGTTTCGATAGTCCAGATGGCAGTAAACAGGCAATCCGGGCTGCCGGTGAAATTCTGAGTGTTGTCAAACAAGGCAACTACCCTCGCTCGCTGGGTGTGGGTATTTACCGCGGGAACGTCATCTCCGGGGCAATCGGGCCGGAAGACCGCCGCGACTTTACGGTGATTGGCGATGCGGTGAATGTTTCTGCCCGTTTATGTTCAGCGGCCCTGGCCGGTGAGATTGTCGTCGAGGTCGAATTGGCAGACGATACTTTCGGTCCGGTTGAGCAGGTTCAGGTCAAGGGGCGTGTCGAAACCGTGTCTATTCGCCGTCGCAAGGTCTAAAGTTCCGAGCTCAGGCCGGGCATGTTTAATATGTCCAGTTTTCAACCCACAGGGTGCTTGAAAACTGGTGGCCCGTGGGTTCGACACCACGCAGCCCTTTAGGCAGGATAAAGGCGTTGGCCCTGAAAAACAGCGGAATCACGGGAATTTCGGATATATAGATTTCCTGTAATCGCCGCCACAGGCTGCGCCGTTTCTCCACATCCAGTTCGACCTCGATGGTGTCTATCAAGGTGTCGATCTCGTCATTGCGAAACCCCGGATAGTTTTGCCCCGACCAGTTATTTTCCTCTGAAGGGATGTGGGCCGAATGCAGTGAAGTGCGCGGAACATTTTCCGGTGAACTGATCCAGGCGTACATGCCAAGGCCGGTATATTTTCTCTCGCTCAGGGTTTCACCGAAAAACACCCGGGCCGGTTGATTGATAATGCGAACATTGATGCCAATTTTCCGCCACTGGCTTTGCAGGATCTGTTGCACCAGTTCGCGAGATTTGTTTCCCGCCGTTGTCATAAACTCCAGGGTCAGTTTCTCACCCTTGGCATTGCGCCGCACACCTTGTTTCAGGGTCGCCCACCCGGCGTCCGCCAGCAGACGAGCAGCAAGTTTTGGATCATAAACAAGCGGGGCAATATCGCTGGCATACATGGTGTCGAGCGGGTTTACATTGCCATGGGCAACCGGCTGGCGTCCGGCAAACAGTTGTTGACTGATCGCTTTGCGGTCGATGGCATGGACCAGGGCACGGCGCAGGCGGCGATCAGCCAGAATGGGATTGTCCAGATTGAGATCGATGTGTTCGTATATCAACCCGGATTTAAAGACAATGTTGAAACGCTGTTTATTGCGTCTCTCGAAAGACAAGGCCTGATCCAGGCTCAGACCCAACTCACCGGCGATCATGTCGATACTGCCCGATAGAATATTGGCCTCCAGGGCTGCGGTGTTTTCAATAACCCTGACCACGATGCGCTTGAAGCTCGGGGGGGTACCCCACCATAGCGGGTTTTTTACCAACACGACTTGTGAGCCGGTAACCACCTGGTCAATAACGTAGGGGCCGTTATAAAGGCCCTCGTTCAGGGTGTCGGTATCATAGGTCGTTTTGTTACGATAATTATCCGGATCAGAAAATTTGCTGCGTTCCAGATGTTCGGGCAGCAGGTTAAAACCACCAATGTCGTTGTAATCGAATGTTACCCGGTCCACATGCAGGGTGAAGGTTTTATCATCAATGGTATCGATCTTGTAAATCCTGCGGAACATCTCCGTGCCGCCAATGCCGGATTTTGGATGTTTCGCCACATTCCAGGAAAAAATCACATCGCGCACAGTGATCGGAATTCCATCGCCCCAGGTGGCGTCGGGATGAATGGTATAGGTCACCGCAATGCCGTTGCCACCAGCCGGGGTGCGTTCGCGTCGGGCCAAACCGTTTTCGATGGTCGGCAATTTGGTGCATAACATGCATATCAAATTCCAGTCCTTGTCATAAACGGTGAACGGGCGTCTGGTCATGGCGAGAATATAGCTCTTGGCCATCATTGAATTTATCGTGGGATGAAACGTAAAGGGAAACTGGGTGATGCCAATTGTCAGGCTATCATTGCTTGAAGCATTAACCGGATAGCCAGGGAAAAAGTACAGGCACAGGGTTATAATAACGGCGCATATTTTGGAACGGCAAAGTGGCATGTCATATACTCTTGTTAAGGAGAGGTTGATAAACCTTCGCATATAAAAAAATCCAGACTTGACTTTCTTAATGCCAAAGTAATTATTTATAGATACTTATGATAACTAAAAATTTACGAATTTTCTCCTGGATATTAAATCATGGGAATAATGGGTTGTTAAATCATAATAATATTATGTTTGGTATTTGCAATTAATGGAACTCGATCTTAAACAAAAAGCGGCACTTCCGCTCCAACAATTGCTTCGTTCCTTGCGTTCCGGATCGTTCGCGGGGCAATACAATACCTTGCTACTGGTAACCTTGGATGGCTTGCCTATCGACACCATGGAGCATGATTACTGGATTAGCATTAGCCGTGAGGTCAAAACCTATAACACCCGTTATGCATCGCTTGCCTATCAATTATCTGATTCTGAATTCGGCTTCCTGGTCGATATGACGGATGATAACCAGGTTAACGTCATGACGGATTTAAAAGTTCGCATGATCAGTGTGGTCAACGAAGTCTTTCCAGACCTGTTCGGCAGTATCGATCAGGCAAGACTGGTTCGCAAAGTCGATCTTACTCACAAGTTGCAGCCAACCATAAAATTTATTGAACAGCGCATCAGAAACCAGGAAGTCCCGAAAGCGACAAAGGTAACCCAGCGTCCCTTGCGGCCCGGCGATATTGACCATCTGATCGCGACCATGAACAAATTAGGTGCACCGGCTTTTATCAAGGAATACGTGATTTCTCAGCCCATCGTATGCATTAACAAAAAATACTCCAAGGGTATGGTTGCCTCTCACGAATACTTTGTTTCCATCGGCAAGGTTAAACAACAAATTCTCAAAGAAGTCGATTTCCGGGGCAGTGGTTCGTTATTTAACCACATGACCGTACTGCTTGATAAGGTTTTACTCAGTTCCTTTCCCGAGGTCGATCGAAAATCCCGTCGTGCTTCCATAAACCTGAATGTGGAAAATATATTCACCCGCGAATTCCGTAAATTTGTCAGTGATCTGAAAGTAAAGAATTTATCGGAAATTATTCTCGAATTCAGACAGGAAGATATCGTTCATAATTACGACAATTTTCTGCTGGCTCAGGAATTGATCACTGATTATCAAGGCTCAATAGCCATCGATGGTATTTCCGTCGATACCATCGGCCTGGTAAACATGCTAAAAGTACAGCCTAATTCCATCAAGATATTCTGGCGTGAAGGGGCTGAAAAAGGGCTGGAAGAGAACGCCGACGAGATCAAGAAAATACTCGATTCCGGCATCAGGATCGTCTTGGCCCGTGTGGATGACGAAGCGGCTGTAAATCTTGGTAAATCACTGGGTATCGAATTGTTCCAGGGTTTTTACATCGACAAACATTTCAGTTTTTCCTGAGCATAACAAAAATGTGCGCTCAACCAGCCTTACCACCGTGGGCCGCTGACCAGGCCAATGGGTCGGAAAGAAAATCCCGCACACCATCAATTTCGCTGGCGGTAAAATAGTCTCCCTTTTCCGCTTCGCTGAGAACTTCGTGCCAGGTTGTCAGGTAGTGCAGGTTTACCCCCATGTTTTTGAGGTCATCCAGCGCACCGGGGAAAACGCCATAAAAGAATACCACGAAGGCGTCGCTAACCTGGGCTCCGGCATCACGCAAGGCGTTGACAAAATTGATTTTCGAGCCGCCGTCCGTGGTCAGGTCCTCGACCAGCAAAGTCCGGCTTCCGGTTTCCAGATTGCCCTCGATCTGGGCATTGCGACCGAAGCCTTTGGGTTTTTTGCGGATATACTGCATGGGTTTCCCGGTCGCCTCGGCGATCCAGGCGGCGTAGGGAATACCGGCGGTTTCACCACCAGCGACCGAGTCGATATTATCGAACCCGATATGGTGTTCCAGCATGTTGACCCCGTGGCGGATAATAGCGCTGCGGGCTTGCGGGAAGGAGATCACCCAGCGACAGTCGATGTAAACCGGACTGGCCCAGCCAGCGGTCAGGATGTAAGGCTCTTGGGGGCGAAAATTCACGGCTTTGATGTCGAGCAGATGGCGAGCAGTTTCCAGTGCTGCGCGATGTTGATCATAGGTGTCGGACATAAGGGGGCCTCTTTGATGGGTGGTTCCATTTGTCGCTTTAAATGTGGTTATATTGGCCCATGTTTACGGCTAAATTCAGCAAGATACAATTTCCAATTGCGAAAAATATAGTTTTCATGTTGACCAAAGGCATTTGCCCACGTTTATTCAGACCATGACGAATGGAACGGATAATACCAGAAAACCCCTGATCTGGGTCTTGCTTGATGATCGTGCCGGTAACCGCAGCCAGTGTCTCGGCGTTGCCAAGTTGCTGGGGCTTGATTATGAGGTCCGTGAGCTTGAATACACCGCCATGGCCGCGTTGCCTAATTTCCTGAAAGGTGCCACGTTCACTGGATTAACACGGCAATCAGCAAACAACCTGCACGCCCCCTGGCCCGATCTGGTTATTGCCGCAGGCCGCCGGACCGCCTCCATCGCACGGGCCATCAAACGACACTCGAAAGGGTGCGCCCATCTGGTTCAGATCATGCACCCGGGACAAAGCGGGCTTGCAGACTTCGATATTGTCTGTGTACCCCGCCATGACAAACCTCGCCCCGCACGGCATGGTGAGACAAATATTCTTTATATGACCGGTGCCCCGCATGGCATAACACCCGATGTAATCGATGCTGCGGCGCTCACATGGGGCGATAAATTCGCCCATCTGCCCCGCCCACGCATCGCCGTGTTTGTCGGTGGATCAACACGGCGCAAGGAATTCACCGTGGAAATGGGCCGCACGTTTGGGCAACTGGTCGATGGAATGGCGCGTGATGCGGGTGGCTCTTTGTTAATCACGACCTCGCGTCGCAGTGGGGTCGCCGGTCAAGCCGTGGTTGCTGAAATTTCTGTACCCCACATGGCCTATCATTGGGGTGACGGGGGGGATAATCCATATCTGGGATACCTGGCGGTGGCCGATGCTATCGTGGTGACGGGAGACAGCGTTTCCATGTGCAGCGAGGCCTGTGCAACAAATGTCCCGGTATATATTTTTGCACCAAAGGGTTTTGTAACTGACAAACATGACCGACTGCATCAATTTCTCTATGATCAGGGCTATGCCAGAGCCCTTGAAGGCGCTTTTGTCCAATGGAACCACCCGGCATTAAATGCCGCTGGTACTATTGCCGAAGCGATCAGGAATCGTTATGGTTTCACCCCTTAGGGTGGATTGTCGGGCACCACAATATTCTATTGCCGGGGGGTGTGCCTTATAGAAGATGCTACACTGAAGGGCGATTGCCAATGGAAGTGCTATCATGACAGACATGGATGCCTTGCAACTTAAGGTTGGCCAGCTTACGGCCGGATATGTAGAAAAATTGCCTGGTCATGTGGTGGATTTGAAGTCTATTGCCGAACGGTTGGTCCATGAACCCGATCAGATGGTTATGAATGAACTGTGTGAACGTGCCCACAAACTGGCGGGTTCGGCAGGCTCCTACGGTTTCACCGATTTGGGGATTGCCGCTAAGGATCTGGAAAATATCTGTGTCACTTCAGTTGAGGGCGGCGACGTTCTTGAAGATACAATTGATGGCGTCACAATGGCCCTGATCATGTTGATCAGTATCATCGAAGACACCATAAAATCGAACGCCGACGATACCTGACCCTGGATCGTGATGTTAATCTGGGAGCATCTCAGAGTAAGCACAGACATTTCACGGTGGAGTTTTGTATTGA
The DNA here is from genome assembly GCA_024279135.1 of Alphaproteobacteria bacterium. Lineage (GTDB taxonomy): Bacteria > Pseudomonadota > Alphaproteobacteria > Rhodospirillales > Casp-alpha2 > JABJOR01. Next base: position 71,435 of record JAJRRU010000007.1, on the reverse strand, counting down.
ATGTGAAATCGATTCCAATCACGAATGTATTGATTTTATTGCTTTTGGAAAATGCCCATTTAAGCTAATATTAAATTAATTTTGTATAGTAGGAGATATTATTGTGAGCGAATATATTGCGCAAGTTGGACTACAAAACTTTGCGCTCATTTTAATCGTTTTGTTGGCTTTTGTTCTGATCTTCAAGGGGGTCAAGGTTGTACCTCAAGCGAATGTTTTTGTAGTTGAGCGGTTCGGAAAATATACTATATCTCTGGAGCCGGGCCTTAATTTTATTGTGCCATTTCTGGATAATATTGCACACAGGGTCACGATTCTTGAACGACAGCTTCCTGAATTCTCCATTTCAGTGGTTACGCGCGATAATGTGGAAGTCGTTTTGGAAGCAACGGTATTCTTCCGAATATTAGACGCTGCCCGGAGTGTTTACCGAATTGGCGACATCAATGGAGCACTACACACTGCGGCAACATCTATCGTGCGGTCTGCTGGAGGAAAGCTGGAACTCGATGAAGTGCAATCGTCCCGGGAGAAAATGAATGATGAAATTTCATTAAATCTTCAAGAAGCGGCTGATGTATGGGGAATAGAGATCACTCGGACTGAAATTACGGACGTTATTATTGATGAGAAAACCAAGGACTCTCAGCGACAGCAACTGAATGCAGAACGAGAACGCCGGGCTTCCATTGCCCGTGCCGAAGGTGAAAAACGGTCTGTGGAACTCGCTGCAGAGGCTAAGTTTTTCGAGGCTCAGAAAAACGCTGACGCTGTTCGTGTGACAGCAGACGCTGAGGCTTACGCTGTAAAAATAAAGGCTGAGGCAGACGCCGAACAAACGCGACTCGTTGCATCGGCCATTAGTGACAACGGTCAGCCTGCTATAAATTTTGAGATTATGAAGCGCCAAGTCGATGCCATGTCGGCAATCGCAGCAAGCAAAAGCAGCAAGACCATAATTATGCCGTCAGATTTAACGAAGGCTATCGGCTCTATTCAAGTGTTGTTAGAAACTTTGGGGACAAAGGAATAGCTTCGAGATGGATTTGAATTATTGGGTATTCGTTGCAGAAGTCTGGCTTGTTATAGGGCTAATTCTGATTATCTCTGATATTTTTCTCGGGTTTAACTTTTTCGTGCTGCCTGTCGGTGTTGCCGCACTCATAATGTCGGTTCTTGTATATAGCGACAATAATGCAGTTTTTGACACATTCTATTTGTTTGATACCTGGCGGGTTGTGATTCTAAGTTTTGCTGCCCTCTCCGTTGCTTCTGTTTTGTTATTGAAATTCCTATTTCAGCGTAAGAAGAAAGATGAGCCTGATATTAATATTTATTGAATTTTTCAACTGATATGGCACATACCCGATAGTAATATTGCCTGGTTGTCAGAGATAATTGTTCTGCCAGCCCGGAAACGAGTTTCACCGGACAAGGCAAACGCGGACAAGGCAAACAACGTCCTGACCCTGGACATAATACATTCTAGAGGCCGCTCAGGTTTATCATACGGCTTGCCTCAAGCACGGTTTTGGCCGTCATCACGGTGAAGTCCGCCGTGGCCATGGCGGATACTTTCTCGCGTTCCGGTGCAGCATCTTGGTAGCGGGTGTAGACGTGGATGCCACCGGCCATTCCTGCATTGATACCGGCCTGCAAGTCAGAGGCCTTGTCGCCAATGATCCAGGATCGTGACAGATCAATGGCGAAGATTTCTGCTGCCATGGTGATCATGCCGGTATTGGGTTTCCTGAACGGATGGTTTTTGTGCCTGTAGGCCGTCTGGCCATCGGCGTGAAAGGGGCAGGCGAACACCCCATCCCAATGGGCGTGTTCCTGACCCAGCTGCCGGGCTATTTCCACCTGAACATCCCATAAGGTGTCCCAGTCGAAATATCCCCGCCCCACCCCCGACTGGTTGGTGATGACAATGACCGGGATGTCAGCATTGTTGGCCTGGGCAATCAGGGACGTGGCACCGTCATGCAGGGCAACGTCCTCGATCTTACTGAGGTAATTGACATCAATATTGATGACCCCGTCGCGGTCCAGGAACAGGGCAGGGCGTGGTGTCTGTATGTTTCTGGCTTTTGCGACAGAATCCGCATTAAGGCAAACCCACACGCCACGTTCATCATAGTAGGGCTCATCGTTGGCTGTTTGATGTCGCAGGGTATCGTTATCTTGTATCATATAAATTCGGACCTTTAGTTTGTCGGCTGGATTTTGCATACTGCTTGTGCCATTTCATAAATGACTTTTGCATTACTCAAATGAATTTACCACAAGATTTACTCTCACAAAAACGCGTTGTCCGCTGGATCTTTATTGTTTTGGGCTGGTTGATGGTGGTGTTGGGTGTTGTCGGTATTGTTGTTCCGGGTTTACCGACAACAATTTTTTTGATTATCGCCATATGGGCGTTTTCGCGCGGCTCCCTGCGCTTCCAGCAATGGTTATGGCATCATCCCAGACTGGGGCTGCCTTTGCAAAACTGGTATACGCACCGTGTCATACCCTTGAAGGCAAAGATGCTGGCTGTGGCGACCATGGCAATGAGCATTGCGGTGGTTGCCTATGGTCTGGATGATGGTTTGATGTCGGCATTCCTGCTGGCTGTTGTTTTGCTGCCGGTAGCTATCTATATCTGCACCCGTGACAGCGTGCCGCCGGAAACACTCTAGGGTGTGGGTATGCCCTGCCAGCGTTCGCAAAGGTCGTGATCGATACCCATCTGATCCAGCGCCCGGCCCACATTGTGACGCACCAGATCGGTGATGGATTTGGGGTTATTATAGAAGGCTGGCATGGGCGGCATGATCCGCGCACCAACATCGGTTGCCCGGATCATCAATTTAAGATGGCCTTTGTGCAAGGGTGTCTCGCGGACCATGAGCACCAGGGGCCGGTGTTCTTTCAGCATCACATCTGCGGAGCGGACCAGCAGGTTTGCCGAAAAACTGTTAGCAATACCAGAAAGGGTTTTGATGGAACACGGGGCCACCAACATGCCCAGAGTCCGAAAGGAACCACTGGCGATGTCTGCTGCCATGTCTTTGTTGGAATAGGTATGATCGGCCAGTGCACGCACCTCATCGAGTGATAAATCCGTTTCGATGGCGATGGTCCGTGCACCGTTTTCGGTGATGACCAGGTGCGTCGGGATTGTAAGTTCGCGCAACATTCGCAGCGCTTCAATGCCATAAATGGCGCCAGAGGCTCCACTGATACCAATGATGACCGGCTGATTTGATGGGCGCGACAATGGTCTTCCTCCTGTTACACGATATGCATATAGGTAGGCATTGTGATGCTGCATAGTAAAGACTTAAAGACTTTAAATCAGCTAAGACAGGCCCGCCGGGGCCGGGTGGGGCTGGTGTATTGCGCCCCGGGTTTGAATCCCGACTAATCGCGGAACAATTACCTCCATTGCCGTTGATGGGTATTCGCGCTATAGAGCAAACATGGAAAAGAACCTGTCCGTGCTGAGTGTTTTGATTCTGTGTTTCGCCGTGGTGGCTTGCGCATCACCACCCTATGTCCATATTCAAAACGAATTTAACCGCAGCCTGCACGGGTTCTCTCAGGAGTCAGAGGATATCACCGAGGTGACAGTCTGTTACAGCAGTTCGAACACCACGAACCGGGATGTCATGAAGCTGGCCTCCGACAGGTGTGCCTTGTTCGGCAAGAAAGCGGTCTTTGAAACCCAGGATTATCAGACTTGTCCCCTGAGTACGCCCGTGGCGGCTCAATACGTTTGTGTGGCGCCCGATAAACCCTGATCGTCGGTAACAATTATGGTAAAGGTCTTTCCATGAAGCTCGTTCTACTGACTGCAATTGGCTGTTATCTGGGACTGGTTGGGCTGGTTTATATTTTTCAACGTGACATGATGTATATCCCGGACCGTGGTATGCCCACACCCCAGGCTTCCGGTGTTGATGACATGTCGGCCTTCAAGATATTAACCTCCGATGGACTTGAAATTACCTCCTGGTACGCCCCGCCGCGCAACGATCAGATGCCCATCATTGTATTATTTCATGGCAACGCCGGGTCCCTGGCGGGCCGTGCATTCAAGGCCCGGATATTTCTCGATGCCGGGTATGGGGTCATGCTGGTTGGTTATCGGGGCTATGGCAATAATCCAGGATCACCCCATGAAGATGGCCTGTACATGGATGGCCGGGCGGCGCTGGATTTTCTCACCCAGCAGGGTATCGGTGCGGATCGCTGGATGCTTTATGGCGAGTCTCTCGGCTGTGCAGTGGCCATCCAGATGGCCCTGGAATATCAGGGTCAGGCAGACACCACACAATCATCACCGGGGGTAATGGGGTTGGTATTAGAGTCACCGTTTACTTCCATGGGCGATGCTGCCGCCGTTCATTATCCCTGGTTGCCTGCACGGTGGCTGGTCAAGGATGGTTATAAATCCTTTGAGAAAATTGGCCGACTGACCACACCTCTGTTTGTTGTGCACGGTGGCCAGGACCGAACCGTGCCCCAGTCACACGGCAGGACACTGTTCGATCTGGCGAATGAACCCAAACAGGCCCTGTGGATCGACGCCGCCAGCCATAATGACCTTTATGATCATGGACTTACCCCTGTATTGCTCGAATGGATGGCAAGCCGGGCTGAAAAGTAAAAACTGCGTTGTATACGGTGTCCCAGAACACACGCTAAACTTGACTTTTATGGCCATTTTAGCTATAATAAATTGTCATTAATGTAACGTGCGGTCAGGTATGTCAGCATTTTACGTTGGTGGGCATTAGGTGTGTGGATTTCGGGCGCTTAAATATCAGATAAATATCTGGTTCCAGAAGATAATTAAAGACCGAAAAATACACGGATGATTTTTTTGTAAAGGGTGTTACAGATGGCTTTGGTTGCCAGACCCGTTCAAGTATCGACGACGCCAAGCGTGGTTGCGAACAGACCTGTTTCGTCTACTCGCAGCAGCGGTACGCAAGTCAATTCTGTGGACTCGGTTACCCCCTCTTCAAACGGCACCCTTGGCGATGACGTCTTCTCAAGTGTGGTCAATTCGGGTGATAATTCCTTTGGTGACGGTTCCTATTTTTCGGGTCGCCATGGTGGATCATTTGAAAACCGTGACGGTCGTGACGATACCCAGCAAAACGCGCCGCCCATCGGTATCATTACCTCGACCACCGAAAATTTTGTGAAATTGATCGAACTTCGCGATGCACCTCTACCGCCGAAATATTCCAGTGGTGTGGCTTCCAACGGACTGCCACCACTCAATATTTTTTCGCGAGCCGTGTCGATTTATGAAACCACAGTCAACATTCTGGCAACCGATCAGAATGTTCGCGGAGAGACTCTCAGTTATACGGTCTGAGCCCTTCATTAACATTTGCTACAATGAAACAGCATGGTCCCGGTTGGTATGACCGGGTTATTGTCGGGAGTATTATAATTGAAATACGACCTTTCCCGATCATTTGGTGATCGGGTATACTGGGGTGTTGAGAAGATTCTGGTCTCCCTGTTTATAACAAAGGACTGATATGCCTGCCGACGTTCATTCTGCTTTTGATATTGCCATCTGGTTCAGTGAAATGGCCATGAATGAGAATGTCCCCATGCAACCTCAGAAGCTGCAGCGCCTGCTGTTCATTGCCCAGGCTTATTACACCGTCGCCTATCCGAGGCAAAAACTGATGCCGGCTGTTTTCGTCGCCGATGAACTGGGGCCTATGGAGCCCAATATTTTCCTGTCGTTTTCCAAGGGCAAACCCGATGTGGATGTCAGTGTTTTCCTGCCCCATGATGTGGAAAACTTCCTGCGTAGCATCTGGGGCCGGTTTGCCCATTACGATATGGAACGCCTGAATGATATCACCAACGAAACCGTCGCCTATAAAGACGCCCGTGAGCGCGGCGACCGTGGCGAAATTTCCTTGAAGGCCATGAGTGCGTCATTTGCCAAAAATGAGACCTCCCATGATGTTCATTCCATCCTGAAGCCAAAAATCATGCGCACGCAAACTGGTAAACCGGTGATCGTCAAGGCCTGGAACCCGGCTGGCAACTAAAATGTATTGGCTGGCTGGATTTACCGTATATCCCTGGCGTAACCATCTACCGGGGTTATGGTTTTTATCAGCCCCTGGTTTTGCAAAAATTCGGCAAAACGCTGGTAGCGTTTCTGATCCATTGCACCGGGGCGCAAAGCGAATCGGGCCAGTGTATCGCGCCAGGCCCGTTTATTCAGCTCATCATCCAGATCCGGGTAGGCTTTGATAAAGACCTCCCAGCCCCGTTGCGGGTGATTAATGATGAACTGGATGGCCCGTTCCAGAGCGTTGACGAAGCGCGGCAGGCGGTCATCGTCTAAATTGTTGGTGTTGGCAATGACGATCAGTTCGTCATAGGCCGGAACACCTTCTTCCTCCGGATAGAAAGCCCGTCCGGGCGAGCCGATAATATCCATCTGATTAAGCTCGAAATTGCGGAAGGCGCCGATCACCGCATCAACCTGACCGGACAGCAGGGCCGGTGACAGGGAAAAATTGACATTGACCAGTTCTATGTCATCCAGTTTCAGGCCATACTTCTCCAGCATGGCGCCTAGCAGGGCGTCTTCAAACCCACCCACGGAAAACCCCACCTTGCGCCCTTTCAGATCGGCAATGGACTTGACCGGGCCATCATCGAGCACCACCAGGGAATTCAGCGGTGTGGCAACCAACGTTGCAATACGGGTCAGTGGCAGGCCCTGGGAGACCTGGACATGGAGCTGGGGCTGATAGGATATGGCCAGCGTCGCCTGCCCCGCAGCAACCAGCTTGGGCGGGTCATTGGGGTTGGACGGGGCGATCAGGTCCACTTTAAGCCCGGCGTCAGCGAAATAGTTATTGTCACGCGCAATGACCAGCGGTGCGTGGTCAGGATTGACAAACCAGTCAAGTAATACGGTCAGGTCTTCGGCGGCACGGGCTGGGGATATGCTCATGCAAACCAGTAAAAACAGGCAGGTTATTAACGATGTCAGTCGATAAAAAGATTTCATGGTGTGACGGCTTTCCTTGTCAGAGTGTATGGTTTAGCGCAAGTCATGATGGTCGTCCGGCTGCCAGGGCAATAAACGGCGTAACAGGCCATCCATGAAGAAATACAGGGATACCCCGATCAGGGCGAGAATGCTCAGGGCGGCAAACATCACATCGATCTGCATTCGCGCATTTGCGTGTAACATCAGATAACCCAGGCCAGAACTGGAGCCGACCCATTCACCGACGATGGCCCCGATGGGGGCGACCGCAGCGGCCACGCGCAGACCCGAAGCCGCAGAGGGAAGGGCGGCAGGAATACGCACATTGATCAGGATGGACCAGGGTGAGGCGCTCATGGTCTTTGCCAGATCAATCCAGCCGGGTTCGGTACGGCGCAGCCCATCGAGGAATGTTGCGGTGACCGGAAAATAGATAATCAGGGTCGCCATGGCGATCTTGGAGGCCATGCCATATCCCAGCCACAGCACCAGAACCGGGGCCAGGGCAAATACCGGCACGGCCTGTGATATGACCAGTACGGGCAGCAACCAGTGACGCAATGGCCGGTAATGGGCCATGGTCAGCGCACTGATGGCACCACAAAGGGTGCCCAGGATCAGCCCGGCGATAATCTCGCTCAGGGTCACAAGGCCATGTTGGGCAAGCAGGCTCCGTTTCTCTATCAAGGCGATTGCGACGGCGTGTGGGGTGGGCAGGATGTAAGCCGGGGCCTGGCTGATCCAGACCACGGCCTGCCAGAACAGCAGGATTCCAACCGTAATGATGGTTAAGCGAAAAATCCTCATACTCTCATACTCTTATACTCAAGGGCTCGCCTCGGCCAGTTGGCGCAACAAGGTTCCCTGCATTTCCAGAATAATCGGATCATCCACCGCGCGCGGCGGTAAACCATGGGGCGTAAGGGGGGCTCGGGGGTGGGCCGGCGCACCGTTCAGCACGATAACCTTGTGACCAAGCCGCAATGCTTCCAGCGGGTCGTGGGTTACCATCAACACGGTGCGGCCCTTTAACAGCCGGGCCGATAATTCCTGCATCTTGATCCGGGTGATGGCATCCAGCGCCGAAAACGGCTCGTCCATCAAGACGATGGGGCGGTCCTCGGCCAGGGTGCGGGCCAGTGCTACCCGTTGTGCCATGCCACCCGACAGGCTGGCCGGCATCTGATCGCCGTGATCGGCCATGCCCACGGCGTCCAGCAGCCCGTAAGCCTGTTGTTTGGCCACGGCGCGCTGTTTTTTGCCCTTAAATCTGCCGTGGCGGAGGCGTGAACCCAGGGTCACGTTGTCACAGACGTTTAACCAGGGAAACAACAGGTCGCGTTGTGCCATAAAGGAAATCAGGTTTGTGTTGAGGGGGGACATACCTGCGTGGCTAACCTGGCCAGTGCACTGGATGATCAACGGGGCCGTTTGGCCGACCAGCCCCAGGATGACCCGTAACAACATACTCTTGCCCACACCGCTGGGCCCCAGCAGAGCCGTCCACGAGCCGGCCGCGATGGTCATGTTCAGGTTATGGAACAGATTCCGGGCGTTGATGGAAACCGTTATATTGTGTAGTTGAATGTCGGCCTGAGAATTCAGCATTTCCCACATATTCCTACGCTGGCATAATCCAGATCAGGTTCCGGGGTCGTCTTCCAGTGAAGACCTCTCAGCCAAAAAAGCGGGCTCCCCCTTGTGAACCTCCTATATGGAGCTTTTTTGTTGTTTTTACAACGTGAAAATGTATAGATTCCCCTATGGATAATTCAGAAGGCACTTCAGACCACATACACACCAGTACCCTAAATACCGCAGGGCGGCGGTCCTCGATATGGGGAATGTTCTGTGTCTGGTTGTTATTGATTCCACTGCTTGTCGGGGCACCTGATCCGGTCCTGGCCAACGAAAACCATGCCGCGGAAAAACTGGTTATTTTGAGCCAGAACCTGCGGCTGAAATTTTCGGTAGAGGTCGTATCAGACTATCAGGATCGCAAGACAGGTTTAATGTTCCGGCGGTCTCTGGCGCCGCGCGCCGGTATGTTGTTTGATTATGGTGTCGCCCGCCAGGTCGCCATGTGGATGCGCAATACCTACCTGCCACTGGACATTCTTTTTATTGATAGCAGCGGCGTCATCCGCAACATCGCCACTGATACCGTGCCGCTATCCCTGACCCCCATACCGTCAGACGGCCCGGTGCTTGGTGTTCTGGAACTAAATGCGGGTACGACCCGGGCCTTACAGATCAAGCCCGGCGATATAGTCCTGAACCGGATATTTGGCAATATGACGCCCTAGAGCACTTTCGGATTTTATTGAGTCATTCTGACCGAGGCATTCCGGGGTTGGGGCAGGAGAGGTTTGCAGGGCGTAGCGGGGCTACGGCCAAAAATCTCGACGCCCGCCCAAACCCGGAATACCCGGCCCTGCGGGTGGCTTGCGGCGGGTGGTCGCGGCGTTACCCGCTTTGCGCGATGCACCGCATCGCGGCTGCACCGGGTGCCTGACGAGCCCCCTCGCTGAAAGTCATCATAATGGGTCAATACAGTCCGGAAGTGCTCTAGGACCCGGCGTCGGGGTGTTAAATTCACCGGTTTTGTAAAAATACAATTATTGTGCTTGCCATGAACTGTGTATAATCCTAATAGAACCCGGTGTCGGGGTGTGGCGCAGCCTGGTAGCGCACCTGGTTTGGGACCAGGGGGTCGGAGGTTCGAATCCTCTCGCCCCGACCAATTCAGATTTTTTGATCTGATAATTTTGTAAAGAGTACGAGGCAAGCGATGAGCATCAAAGTACGTATTTACCGTCCTTCCAAAAATGCCATGCAGTCCGGTCGTGCCAATTTAGACAAATGGGCGCTCGATTACGAGCAATCCAGTGCACGTTCTATCGATCCGCTGATGGGCTGGACGGGGGCTGCTGATCCACAGAGCCTGCTGAAATTACGATTTGATTCCAAGGATAAAGCCATAGCCTTTGCCGAGCGTAAAGGGTTGGATTACCGCGTTGACGAACCAAAGGAACGCAAAATTCAGATCAAGAATTATTCGGATAATTTCTCCCCAGACAGACTTTCCTGAGGTTAACTTCTGCTCAGTGTTTCCAGTATATATTGGATATCAATCCGCAAATCAAAGGGCGCCCGTAGCTCAGCTGGATAGAGCAACGGACTTCTAATCCGTAGGTCACAGGTTCGAATCCTGTCGGGCGCACCAACTATTTCCCGTTTCAGAATGCTCATTAGCAGATATAATCGGATGCTATCCTGATCAGATAGTACCGGATGCTCCGGTTCGCCGACAACGATAAGGGAACTGTCTGTCAAATACAGCGTAGCCGCCTCAGTTTCTTTATTGAATATTATCAACTCAGGTGTATTGGTTGAGCTTTGGATTGTTTGATTTAAGTTCTAGGAACTTTCGGAAAGGCGACGAATGACAGTCAATCATAAAGGCGCATTTTATCATCCCGGGCAACTGGACAGGGTTTTGTCCAGAGCCGAGGTTGCCGATGTTGCGGGGCCAACCGGCGTGGTTAACTTTACCCTGTGCAATGACAATCATGTGGACTTCGCCTTTAACTGGTGGGCTCACATTGAGACGGTTTGCCCCGATGCCAGACCGGTCGTCATGGCTGTTTCAGAAAAAACGGCAGAACGGCTGCAAGGCCTTGGTATACGTTGCCTGTTCTTTAAACCGGCGGAGGATGTTCTGCTCGCCGATGAAGAGCTTTTTTTTCGGCGTGACCTGAAATGGAACCATTTGATGATGTTGAAGGTAGATATCACCCTGACATTCCTTGAAATGGATTTCCCGGTATTTTATAGCGACGCCGATGTTGTTTTCTTCGATAATCCGTACCCCCGGTTCGAAGATCATGCCAACGGAGCCGATGTGGCTTTTCAGGAAAACCATATCGGGACGTTGTGTGCGGGGGTTTTCTTCGCCAACCCGGTTCCGCAGACATTGCGGTTGTTCGACAGGGAAACCACGGACCTGCCGCAATATGAGAAAGAACACCCCAATTATGATGATCAGAATTTTCTACAGCACCGGGTCGCGGCGATGGGCGAAAGCCTCGATCTGAGGTTTTTCCCCATTGAGCAGGCCCCCAATGGCAAGACCTGGTACCCGCGGCGCGATGAACTGCGCCCGCAGGTAACGCTGGTTCACTATAACTGTGTCATTGGCAAACAGCCAAAACTGGAGGAAATGCGCAAGGATGATGCCTGGCTGTGTTTCCCCGAGGTAAAGCCGGACCCGCGTCTGGGCAGTGTTTTTGCCAAGATACTACCTGTGCTGGAGGCCGAAGGCAGTCCGCAAGACGTTCTGGGCATACAACAGGCACTGGTTCGCTTGCTGCCAGACGATTTGATGGCCAAGGCCGTGCTTGGCCGGGCCTTGCTGGTTGCCGGCCGGGCTGAAGAGTCACTGGAGATGCTTCGGTGTGTTGCGCAGAGCGATACCTGCACACCGGTTCAGCATCAGATATTCAGTGCCGCGTTGATGCAAGCCGGTCATTTGGATGAGGCCCTTGTCCAGGCCAGCAAGGCGGTAGAGAAAGCCCCGGAGAATAATGATTTCAAGACGTATCTGGCGGGTTTGTACACGTCAAGGATCAAGCAACTTGATGACGCCGGAGACCCGGAAGAAGCCCTCGATCTGGCACGCAAGCTTATACACATGGGCACCGGCGACAAGATTGCCATCGCCCACTATCAGACATTGCTGGCCCACAGACGCAATGATCACGGACAGACCACGTTTACCTATCTGGCTAATCAGTCGGGCTCCGACAAAGGTACAAAAAACGGCGCGAAACACAGCTATAGCCGGGTCTACGACATGATCTTGTCGGGGCTCCGCGACAAGCCCGTGAATGTGTTGGAAATCGGATTGCAGGCCGAAGGCGGAACGATCATGACCGGCGGCGGACAAGACCCCGTGCCGTCGGATGTGCCATCTATAAACATGTGGCTGGCGTATTTAACCAAAGCCAATATTGTTGGTTTCGACATTCGCGATTTTTCAAATTTTCAGACGGACAGGTTCCAGTTTGTACGCGGTGACGCCGCAAACCGCGAAGATCTGGAACGGGCGGCTGGCCTTTACGACAAATTTGATCTGGTCATCGATGATGGGTCGCATGCTTCGCATCACCAGCTTTTAAGCTTTATTACCCTGTTTCCAAGGCTGCGGCACGGCGGGTTTTATATCATCGAAGATGTTCATTGGCAGCCGGAAGAAATCGAACGGTCCCTGCCGACCACCATGAAAACAGCCGATGTGTTTCGCGCATACCTGAAAGATGGGGCCTTTCCCGATATTCAGCCATTTGGCAGTGATGCCCTGAACGGTTTAACCGACGCCATCAATCTGGTGCAGATATACAAAGGGCATTTCACCGAAACCAGTAAAGACAGGTTGATCGTTATTCATAAGCTGGGTGATTAACCCCGAAGCGCTCTAATAGCCCAGCGTTTCCTTCATGGGCCGGTATAGTTCCTCAAGGTCCTGGACTTCCTGGGCAGAGAAAACGCTCTGCCATTTGGAGTTCTCCGGCCTGGACACGTGCTCGCTCTGGAAATTGATGTGAAAGCCTTTGTCGGCCTGGGGGGGGAAATTTATTCGGAAGGTTCTGCCATCATTATTGGGGGTCAGGGCGACCGGCTCGAAATCGGGCAGGAGAACATCTAGCTTATATATCGTTTCTTGATTTTCGAGGACCCGAGCGGTTTCCTCGCTCAGATAAGAGACCGGAATGCGGGCCGCGGTTTCCTGGTTATTCTGGACGATTGGTATCAACAGACATCCGGCACGGTCGGCTTCGTCCCCACAGGCTTGCAGGCGTTGCATGAAATCATCCGCTCTTTTTTGGAATTGTGTCTTCAGGCTGTTGCGGTCGTTTTTATCCGCAATGTTCTGACAATCGTCGTCCGATACCGCAAGATTAAGGTAGTCTGCTATCTTGCGGGTAACCGCAGCGAGGTTGGAAAGTTCGCAATAGTCCAGCCGCAAGCACCTGTCATCCGGCAGGTCTTTGTACTGGAGGTGTATTTTATACCAGCCCCGGATCATTTTTGTGACTTGTTCGTAGGTGGATTTGTTGAGCAATTTCATGGATGCTGCTGCTTCGCGAATGTCACGTTTTACGAACACGACCCGACATGAGGGATGTTGAAAGATATCACTGTAGAAGCTGCCGCCCCGACCAATGGCGATGCCTCCATTCAACAGTTTCCCTAAAGCCTGCGTGGGGCAGGGCGGCGAGGTCGTCATATCAAACGCAGCAATTAGATCTTTGTTATCAATGGCTTGAATATCGTTGCCTGAAGCCACGATCAGGCCAGCGGCAATGTTATATAATACTGTGCCACCGGTCCGGGCCGTGCTTCCGATCCATACGATCATGATAGGCTTCCTCCAAATTCAAACCATAAGCAATTCACAGGTAAGGTAGCAACAAACAGATTAAATCGGCGTAAAATTGTTTATCGCAAACCCATGAGGGCAATTTATGTTTTTTGCTGCCACTTCCATGCCGTGGAGATAATTGTATCAAGATCAGAACAGCGGGGCGACCAGTCGAATGTTTCTCGTATCAGGGATGTGTCGGCGATCAGGATCGCCGGGTCGCCATCCCGTCGGGGCGCGTATTGAATATTGATGGATCGGTCACTTATCCGCCTGGCATTTTCAATAAGTTCATTGACTGAAATTCCATGACCCGTTCCCACATTCAAGGTGACCGGGTTTTCTCCATCGAGCAACCGTTTCAAGGCGATGACATGGACGTCGGCAATATCACATACGTGGACGTAATCTCTGATACAGGTTCCATCGGGTGTCAGGTAATCATCACCGAAGATTTTGAAGACAGATTGCTGGCCAGCCGCCGTCAAGAGCAGTCGTGGTATGACATGCGGTTCGGGGTCATGGGTTTCACCGATTTCCAGATCCGGGTCTGCGCCAGCGGCATTGAAATATCTGAGACACGTGGGCTTGAGGCCGAGGGCATGTTCATAATCAGATAAAATCTGCTCGATGGTTAGCTTGCTTCTTCCATAGGGATTTATGGGCTTCTGGTCACAGGTTTCCGGTATGGGTGATGCAGCCGGGATGCCATAGGTCGCGCAGGTGCTGGAGAAAACGATCTTGTTAATGTCGGCTTCTTTCATAGCCTCCAACAGGGACAATGTGCCCACGACATTATTGTTGTAATACAAATCCGGGCGCAGTACCGATTCACCAACATACGCATAAGCCGCAAAATGGATAACGGCCACGGGTTTATACTGGTTTATTACCTGGGCAAGGCGTGGGCCGTCATCCAATGATCCAATTTCAAGCGGTCCCCACTTACAGGCCTGCTCGTTGCCACGCGATAAATTATCGTAACTGACCGGGTAAAATCCACTTTCAGAAAGCGCTTTGCAGGTGTGGGAGCCAATGTAACCGGCACCCCCTGTAACGAGTATCGTGGGTTTACGCATCATAATGGCGCATCTCAAAATACCTTTTAATACGACGTATTACGTTGATGTTCCGGCGGTCACTGAATTCTCATGGCTCTTGTGGTATCGTTTCTGGACGGGCATCACATCATAAGAAGATTCAGCCGTTTTTTCAGCGATCACGGCGTTATATAAGTTACGGTCTTTCAAAACCCCGAACATATCCGGCCCGACTTGTTGAAAGTTGTAGTCCATATAGAAATACCCCTGGTCTGGATTGGACGTCTCAAGGACCTCGACAATTTTTTGTGAGTGGAGGGTGTAATTATTTGCGGTGTAATAATCTGCAAACAAGGTTGCCGAAAATTGGTAAAACCCATGTTCCGGGTAGTTGTTCATAGGCAGAAAATGGAAGACACGTCCGCCGACCTTCAGTGCATCATAGATGTTTTGCAAGGCATTCGGGATATGAAAAAAGTGTTCCGTGCACCCCGCGTCGAAGACAAAATCAACCGGGTCGTCAAGTTTATCAAGAATACCCGTCGTATTCATATCGAACACGATATTGGCACTTTGAAAGTCACTGATATCGATGGCAGTCAGGGTATCAAAACCAATCATCTGGAAGAAAAGTTCATCGGTGATAAAAAACTTCTCTTTCCGGCGATAAAACCGGCCCGCGTCCTTCAAGCCATTCCAGATCCCTGCCGTGCGCTCGTCGAGAATAACCGAGCCATTCTCATCCATTTTGACATAGTCGTATTTTGCTAAAATAGTAAACAGTTGTGAGTCGGTAATGCTGAAAAATTGCCGCCCGAGCGTGACCACGCTTGTTCCTGGCAACAGGCCATCAAAACGATGCCGGATTACCTGCTCGGCTAGTTCATAACTGACACCCATGTCACACCTCAAATTTGCATAGTCGATTATATTATAACCAGCCTTTCAGGGCTGGCTTTCATTTTGATAAATAGTCATTGCATCAATCACCGAAGTATACAAGTGACCTGCCTTTGATCCTCCCCCAATGAGTTGGTCCACCCTTATCGTTAGCATAGGAGGATGACATTACGGGTTTTTAATCCGTATGTCGCAGGTTCAAATCCTGCCGGGCGCACCAATTTAAACAAAATCTGCGACACCTATTTACCCTCGTTTATGATACCGCTATCGAACATTGATTGAGCGGTCGTGGTCGTGCATAATCGTAAACATGTGGCTTCAAATACTCATCTGCATCGTTGTCGCGTTCGTCGCCTACGTTTCGCTGCCACCAGGGGAGCCATTGACAGATTTTTTGTATAAATGGCAGACCTTGCTAGCCGCGGGTATTGCTCTCTTTGCGGCTCGGCTGACGGTGCAGAAAATATCCATCCAAATAAGACAGGTTGAAGAACACCACGAAGACATTCGCAATCGGAAGTTTGATGCTGCGCGGGCGGTGATGTCTTTCACCCTTAGCCAACTTTGTGAATACGCTGAGACTTCCTTGAGATATACGATCATGGCAAATAAGGAATTCATCGAAAAAAATGACATTACAGAAGAAATCCCCCCCCTCCCGGATAATATTATTCTTACACTGCGTGATCTTATTGAACATGCCGATGCGGAAACCACGGTGTCCCTGCATAATCTGATATCGTGTATTCAGATACATCGTTCCCGTATGAGATTCCTTCCGAGGTCGAAAACACCACAACCTGGTTACCTCGTGATGGGGGATAACCCCCAGAAGCAATTCGCATGGGCGCTGAGAGATACTGCCGCCCTTCATGTAATTGCGTCGGCATTCTTTGAATATGCTCGGAAAAAAACGAATACTCCCCCGAACAAACCAATCAATGATGAGATCAGAGAAATGATTAATAAGTTTAAAGTTGACCTCAGTGAATTTCCCGAATTTAAGCGTGTTCTTTAAACATAATTTTTTCTCTATCGTATCAATTCCTTAGAGTCCAAAACTCGTTAAATGTCGTTTCAACCGATACCCCATAATGATAGGGTTAAGTGGTCTTTTCGCCCCGATCCGCTATCCGTTGCCATGCATCACGCTGAAAGATGAATTGCCGTTCAAATTTCCATATCTCGCCGTCAGGGTCGGATTTCTGCCGTGACTTGCTGATAAAGTGGATTTGACCATCAAGTATGCGAACCATCTGTTCGGCAAACTCATGGGTAGGTTTCTTGTCGATAACGTCTAAAACGCTCATTGGTTTTCCCCATATCATTATCGGACAATGCGGCGCGGGTACGGGAGAAATCTACTTCCCTTCCATGGCCCGCTGCCAGCGGTTCAGGAAAACCTGTCGTTTCATGTGGTCCAGATAGACCAGCAAACCCGGTCCCAGATGGATGGGGATCAGGGGGCCGTTGGCGAGTTCCTGTAGCTTGCGTGCAGTTGCTTCGCCCTGGATATCGCTGCGGATGGCATAAAGCGAGGCCGGTCCGGCGATCAGTTGCTGACCTTCCCGTGATAACAGGAAATCGACAAAAAGCCCGGCGGCCTCTGGATTGCGTGCATTTTTACTGATCACCGCAATGCGTGACATTACCAGTCCGTAATCTTGCGGGATTGTAATTGCCAGGTCCGGGTTCTCCCGGGCCCGTGCCAGGGCGTAAGAGCCCAGCACATTATAGGCAATCAAGGCCTCGCCATTGGCCACCATATTGATCATGGTCGCCGAGCTGGTCATGAGCTTCACGCCGCTGTCGCCCAGGCTGCGTGCCAGATACCAGAAATCCTCTGACTGGACGGCGTCCTGGGTTCCAAACAGATAGCCCAATCCGCTACGTCCGGGATCATAGGTGACGACCCGGTTATTCAGGGTGTGATCATTTTCATTGAGTGTTTTGGCCAGTTCAAACCGGCTGACCACATTTTTTAACGACGGTGCCAGGTTGCGGTTATAGATCATCACGGCAGGCTCATACGTGAACCCGAATGCCTCGTTTCGCCAATTGGCCCAATCGGGCAGGGTCTCAGTCTCGTCTGAATAATAGGGTGCGCTGTAACCGTCGTTTACCAGTTTGATCTGAAGGTCCATGGCCGAACTCAGGCTCAGATCCGCGGTTTTTTTGCCAGCGTCTGTTTCACCGGTTATGCGCTGGTAAACATCCGTTGTATCCAGTTCATGATATTCGATGGATATAGTGGGGTACTTGTTCTGGAAGGCGCGTACCAGATAGACAATACGGTCCGTATCGGTGGAGCTGTAGATTACCAGATTTTGCTCAGGCGAACTTAAAGCCTCGAAGCGTACCAGTTCGGCGCTTGATGGCAGCGATCCCGACAGGACAAACAATCCGGTCAGACAAACGGCACAGAACAGTCGGTACAGGGTCATGTTATCCGGCCTCTTTTGCTGGCTTCTTTTTCTGGTAATGGGAAGATGATCACTACCTTCAAGCCACCGCTGGCGGCGTCATGCAGGGTTATGGTGGCCCCGTGCTTTTCGGTTATTTCGAGCACAATGGACAGTCCCAGACCACATCCTTCGGCTTTTGCATCATGCAACCTGATGAAACGTTCAAACACGTTTTGTCTGTTCTCGGCGGCGATGCCGGGGCCATTATCCTCAATGGTCAAGGTCACCGCGTTGCCTTCGCCGCGAACCGCGATGGTGACCACGGACCCGGCGGGTGAATATTTGATGGCATTGTCCGCCAGGTTAAGGATCAACTCGCCAATCATCATCCGGTCGCCAACCATCGCGGCCTGACGATCACCCTCATATCCAAGATCGATGGTCTTGGCGATGGCCTGCGGCAACAGAACCTCGATGGTGTCGTGGGCAAGTTGTGCCAGGTCAATGGTGGTGAAAGTGGGCAACGATTGTGTCGCACTGGCGTGGCTCAGCAGTTGTTGCGCCAGACGGCTTGTCCGCTTGGCGCTTTTATTGACCTTGATAAGCGCTTCGTGCATATCATCCAGATTGTTCTCCCGCATGGCCATCTCGCTTTGCGCCAACAGGCTGGCCAGCGGGGTTTTTAACTGGTGGGACGCATCGCTGATGAAATTCCGCATGGACCATAACCCGCCATCCAGGCGTTTAAGCATACCGTTGACGGCCCCCACCAGGGGTTTGAACTCGTTGGGCACATGATGCAGCACCGGGCGAACATCTTCCGGGGACCGCCTGCCCAAAGCTTCACGCAACCGGGTTAGCGGCCGCAGGCCAATACTGACACTGAACCACGCCGCGATGGCACCGACGATGGCGATAACCAGCATTCGAAAGGCGCTCTGGCGTAACAGGTTATAAGACAGTTCATCACGGTCGCCTCTGGTTTGCGCCACCTGAATCATGGCAAATCCCGATACATTGCTGCCCGAAACAAAAGACCGGATGGCGACGATCCGGACCGAGGTCTGTTTGTAATCAGCGTTATAAAAAATCGGCTCCGGCGAGGTTTCAGTAGGCAATGGCAGGTCAGGATATCCCGTTATCACCGAGCCGTCCGGCGCAGAAACTGCATAAAAAACCCGGTCCTGGGCGGTTGATGCCAGCATATCAAGGGCCACATAGGGAATGTCTACCAGCAATCCGTCCTCGCGGACTACCGTGCGTTCGGCGATGGCCGAAGCCGAGGCCAGCAACAAGCGGTCAAAGGCGCTGTCTGCTGCGGCGATGTTATTATAATAACTGCTCAGTAAATTGGCCGAGAATATCAGGGTCATGGCCAGAAACAGCCAGGCCAGAACCCGGCGTCTGATGGACCACGAGGGGGGTAATTTCACGCTCATTCCAGCAGATATCCTACACCCCGAACGGTTCGGATGGTCACATCCGATGCGTCCAGTTTCTTGCGCAGGCGGTGAATATAGATTTCCACGGTTGCCGGGGTCAGTTCGTCATCAAAATCCGATATGGAATCGATGATCTGGTCCTTGCTGATAATGCGGCCCTGGCGCGACATGAGAACTTCCAGCAAGTGAAATTCCCGCCTCGGCAGGTCTAAAGGCTGGTCGTATTTATAGGCCCGTCTGGCATCCATATCCAGAGTCAGCCCGCCGCAGCTCAGGATGCTCAGGCCATCGGCATGGCTGCGCCGCAGAAGGGCGCGGACGCGGGCATCGAACTCGCCCATTTCAAAAGGCTTGGTCAGGTAATCATCGGCGCCCAGATCCAGGCCCTTGATGCGGTCATCCACATCTGAGCGGGCCGTAATAATCAACACCGGCACCGCTACCTTGCGCGACCGCAGTATGTGCAATATCTCCAGCCCATCCATGTTGGGCAGTGTAAGGTCCAGGATTACCAAGTCAAAATCCTGCACCCGCAAGGTCGCTTCAGCCTCGCTGCCATCGGCCGTCCAGTCTACCGAATAGCCGGTCTGCTTCAGCGACCGCATCAATCCATCGGCAAGCATGGCATCGTCTTCGACCAGCAAAATCCTCAACGTGACAACCTTTCATCCGAAATAGTTGATACCCAGAAAGATATGATCATTTAAATATGAAAGCCAGCAACGCGCAAGAAAGGTTGGTGAAAGAAACTCTGACTATACTATGCCCGGTTCAAACAACCGATTACAAATAATCGATCACCGGATACATGACCGTTGATCAATAATTTTACCTAGGGAGCATATATAATGTCATTTATCTCGACGTTTCGAAATACAGCCCTGTCGTTGGCTGCTGTTGCCGCTTTGGCAGCAAGCCCGACCAGTGCAGCAGAAATAGAATCCATTCATTTTCTGATCCCCGGCGGTGCCGGTGGCGGTTGGGATGGTACGGCGCGTGGCACCGGTGAAGCCTTGACCAAGTCGGGTCTGGTCGATTCCGCATCCTTTGAGAACATGTCCGGTGGCGGTGGCGGCAAGGCCATTGGTTTCATGATTGAAAATGCCGATTCAAATTATGGCACCCTGATGGTTAACTCCACACCGATTGTCATTCGTTCACTGGTCGGTCGTTTCCCCTATAACTTCCGTGATCTGACCATGATTGCCGGGACCATCGGCGATTATGCCGCTTTTGTTGTCAACAAGGACAGCCCGATTAAATCCTTCAGTGATCTGGTCGCTGCCTACAAAGCAAACCCGCGCGATGTGGCTATTGGTGGTGGTTCTGTTCCCGGTGGCATGGATCATCTGGTGGTCGCTATGGCCATGCAGTCCGCTGGTGAAGATCCGACCAAAGTAAAATACATCCCCTATGATGCAGGCGGCAAAGCTATGGCCGCTTTGTTGTCCGGTGAAATCAAGGCACTATCCACCGGTTTCTCCGAAGCCGTCGGGCTGGCCAATGCCGGTGAAATTCGCATTATTGGTGTGACTTCAGCCGAACGCAATAGTGCGGCAAAAGACGCCCCGACCCTGAAGGAACAGGGCTATGATACTGAATTTGTAAACTGGCGTGGTTTCTTTGCGGCTCCCGGCCTTCCTGCCGATAAAGTCGCTGCCTATCGCAAGGTAATCGCCAAAATGTATGACACCCCGGAATGGGAAGTGGTTCGTGCCCGCAACGGTTGGGTCAACATCCATAATTCCGGCGATGACTTTGTGACATTTCTGGAAGCACAGGAAAAGGTCATCAAGGACCTGATGACAAAGTTGGGTTTCCTTTGATCTGACACACTCATGATCTAATACTGGGCCGGGGCATGGAAAACATGCCCCGGTTTCAGATTGATGGTAGTATATTTTTTCTGCTTTTTTATGAATGGGCTGGGCAGGCATGAAGAACCTGGATAAATGGATTGCCGTTATCTTTCTGGTTATCTCCATCACATATGGTTATTCGTCAGCCATGTTCAAATTGCTGCCCTTCGAGCTCAACATGGTATTCCTGCCCAATACCTTACCAAACGCCCTGGCCGTTATTGCGGGCATGTTATGTCTGTTGATTATTCTGAGCCCTGCACAGCCAACAGAAAGTGAAATGCAATTACCGGAAGATGGCGAAGCAGGCACATCGAAAAAGAAATTTGAAATTGGCCAAGCCGCCATGCTGGTGCTGGCCATGATTGCTTTTGCCCTGGCAATACGTCCCATCGGGTTTTTGACATCAACCACGGTATTCCTGATTGCTACGGGTTGGATATTGGGCGAGCGCAAACTTGCCTGGATGATCCCCATCGCGGCATTCAGTGCCTTTTGTGTCTGGTATCTGGTGCAGGAAACCCTGGGTCTGTATTTGCGTCCGTTGCCCTGGTTTTTGAGTTAAAGGTGGAAAAATTATGATCGATGGCATCCTGCTGGGTCTGGCAACGGCTTTTTCATTTAACAATCTTCTGATGGTTGTTGCGGGCTGTTTAATTGGCACGTTTATTGGCATGTTACCGGGGCTGGGGCCCATGTCGATCATTGCCATCATGATCCCGGTAGCCATAAAAATCGGCGATCCTTCGTCGGCCCTGATCCTGTTGGCCGGGGTTTATTACGGGGCCATTTTTGGTGGATCCACGTCTTCTATTCTAATCAATGCGCCCGGTGTGGCGGGCACAGTTGCCACGTCTTTCGATGGCTATCCCATGGCGCGCAAAGGCCAGGCCGGCAAGGCGTTGACCATTGCGGCCATCGCATCGTTTTGTGGCGGTACTATCGGGGCTCTCTTGTTGATGGGGTTCGCCCCGGCCCTGTCCTCGGTCGCCCTGTTGTTTCATTCTGCTGAATATTTCGCCCTCATGGTGGTCGGGCTGTCGGCCATCGCGGCTTTTGCCGGCAAGGGTATGGTGGTCAAGGCTTTGCTGATGACGGTCATGGGGTTGATCATGTCGACGGTTGGCGAAAGTGCGTTGTTTAATGCGCCGCGTTTTACCATGGGTATTTCGGATCTTCAGTCGGGTTTCAGTTTTATTACCCTGGCCATGGCTCTTTTTGCCTTGCCCGAGGCCTTGTATCTGGTGCTTGACCCGTCGCGCGGAGCACACCAGACCACCAGCGACCAGATCAAGGATTTGCGCATTACCAAAGAAGAGGCCAAAACCATTGCCCCCGTGATTGCCCGCCAGTCAATTCAGGGTTTTTTGATCGGTGTCATGCCCGGCGCCGGTGCCACCATCGCCTCATTCCTCGGCTATGCGGTTGAGCGAAATATTGCCAAGGGCAAGGAACAGGAAGAATTTGGCAAAGGCTCCATAAAAGGACTGGCCGCCCCGGAAGCGGCCAACAATGCCGCGTGTACCGGCTCGTTCGTTCCACTGCTGACCCTGGGTATTCCCGGTTCGGGAACCACCGCTATCCTGCTCGGGGCGTTGATTGCGTTAAATGTCAATCCGGGGCCGCGTTTGATGATCGATAACCCGGATGTTTTCTGGGCGGTTATTATTTCCATGTATATCGGCAATGTGGTGCTGATTATCCTGAATTTACCGTTAATCCCTTATATAGCCAAGTTGTTGACCATCCCGCGCAATTACCTGATCCCCTTCATCCTGTTTTTCACCATGATCGGGGCCTACATTGGCCAGAACAATGCGACGGAATTGTTGATCCTGGTTGGTCTGGGGGTGTCCGCCACAATTTTACGGTTTGCCAACTATCCTCTGGCACCTTTGTTGATCGGGTTTATTCTGGGCGGCATGATGGAAGATAACTTTGCCCGGGCGGTCAACCTGCACGATGGTATATCGTTTATGTATGAGCGCCCCATGACCCTGGCTTTGTTGTTGACGGGATTTGCCATGATTCTCGTGCCCATTTACAGGCGGCGGTGGAAAAAATCCTGACATCGGTTTAACCCTATGACGGTGTGATGCCAGGATGATATGCCGTTAACCGCTTTGCTCGGCCTTGTAGCGTCTGAGCAATAAGGTCCAGGCAAAGGCCATGATTATGGTCAAACCAATAGCGGTAAGGATTGCCGGTTTGGGGTCTTCCAGGGAACTGCGCGAACCGGCGTAGGTGGCGACCAGAGCGTAGGGCACCGTGCCTAACAGGAATGCGCTGATATATTTACGGAATTTCATGCGGGTCGCACCGGCCAGACAACAACTAACCTCGGGCAGAATGGGCATGGCGCGACAGATGATCAGCACGATGCTGCCGTAACGTGAGAAGACATCCTGCATCTCGTTAAGTTTGTCCTCGTCCTTATATATATGGCGCAACAATCGGGGACCGTAAAAATAGCTGATAAGATACCCCAGGATGCCCGCACTCAGCAGTCCTGTGGCTCCGGCCAGAAATCCCAGCGGGAAGTCGAGGAAAAACCCGGCGAAGATTGTTACCGTCAATGTGGGCACGGCGATGAACAGGTCCGCCACCAACAGGGCGATGACAATCGCCGCAATATGGACCGGCGAGGTCTCTTTGGCCGCGTTCAACATGGCTTTGATATCGTCGAGGGTTAATAAACCGGACATTTTAATCAGAATAAACGTGCTGGCGAAAATCAGGCCAAGCCCGATAGCAATGGTTATGAGTTGTTTCATGATTACCTCAGGGATACAGGATTGAAATGGAAACGGTTTTGTCTTCGGGCACGAGCATTCGTACATTAAACATATTCAGGATCTCTTTAAGATGTCTTTTATAATGCCAGGGGCCAGACGTTGCATGAGCGGCAGTATTCGGGCTTTGCCAAGGTAGATTTCATCACGTCCTGCCTCGATGGCCTGGATGATTTGTAACGCGATGTCAGCGGCGCTCGCCTTGCCGTTGCCACGGCCCTGGGTCATGGGTGTATCGACCAGTGGCAGAATGGCTTCGACCACCCGGGCCGGTGTTTTTTCAAGCTGATAACGGAGGCTTTGTGAGAAGCTGTGCAGGGCTGCTTTGGTGGCGCAATAAATCGCCGAAGTGGTTTTGGGATAAATCGCCAGCCCCGACGATACATTCACGATCACCGGTTCTTTCTGACGCAGCAGGGTGCTTTCCAGCAACAGGGAGGTGATCCACAGGGGGGCTGTAAAATTAATCGTGACCTCGTGAGCGATGCTGTCAAAGTCGAAATCACTGGACAGGAATGTGGGTGTGTACTGGACGGCGGCGTTGTTTATCAACACGGATATATCGCGGTGTTGGGTGATAACCGTATCCATGGTTTGTTCGACCTGTTGGCGTTGTGACAGGTCACACCGGTAGGTGTGGACCATGGCACCACATTGTTTTGCCAGCTCATCCAGCTTGTGTTGGCAACGGGCCAGAACGATGATTTCGTTGCCGCTTGCGTGCAATTGGTTGACCAGTTCCAGCCCAATGCCGGAAGTGCCGCCCGTAATCAGGATAGTTTTGTTTATAAGCTGCATTATGCGGGACCTTTTGTTGCTGGTATGGGTGTTTCTAATCCATTGAAAAATGTCTGGCATTAACCTAGGTTTATGGATGAGTATATTTTCAATGGATGATTTCCTCGCCTATGTGTGCCATCAAGTATGGAAATTAAACAGTTGCCGGAAAGTGTCCTACACAAAGGGCCGCGATTTTTTCCATCAGGGCGAAACGTGCAGTGACGTTTTCATCATGACCGAAGGCCTGGTGAAGCTGACGTATGTGACCCATGACGGTAAGGAATGGATAAAATCGTTCATTATGGATAAAGGGGTATTTGGCTCCCGGGCCTCGCAATCTCTTGGCCAGCCCAGTACTTTTTCCGCCACCTGTCTGGAAGAATGCCGCGCATTAACGCTGCCCTATAAAACCTTCGAGGCCATGTGTGTTGATGATCCGAAGCTGGCTGGCATGACGTTTCAGTTCTTTCAATGGCTGGGATTGAAAAAAGAGCTGCGGGAACATGATTTCCTGTGTCTCAGTGCGGAAGAACAATACTGGAAATTTATGGATGAAAATGCAGTTTTGGCTGGGCGTATTACGCAAATTGATATGGCCCGTTATCTGGGTATAACGCCCATTGCCCTGAGCCGCATTAAAACCCGACAAGCAAAAATTGAGGCCAAATCCGCCTGATCCATGGGAATTCGGTGAAATTACAGCAGAACAAGCTTGCAAAACAAGGGGCACTGCAACAGGCTTGTAATATATAAATACTATATAATATGTCCTGAATTTTCTAGGCGGACCGTATTAATGGAACTTAAATGGCTAGAGGATTTTCTCTCTCTGTGTGAAACGGGAAACTTTCGTATATCCTCAGAGCGTCGCTACGTTTCGCAACCGGCGTTCAGTCGCCGGATAAAGACACTGGAAGAATGGGTAGGCACCAAGCTGATCGACCGCTCAGGACAACCGGCGAAGCTGACGGTCTCTGGTGAGGTATTCAAGCCGGTGGCTCAGGAAATCGTTCAACTGGCCTATCAGTCACGAAAAAACATCCTGACGCAGCTTAAAGTCGATGAGGAAAAAATCAGGTTTTCAACTGTTAACACATTGGCACAGTTTTTCCTGCCCGGCTGGTTGAAAAAACTTCAATCTGTCATTGAAACAACATCGTTCAGTGTTACCACCGACTATTCAAGTATTGATGATTACCTGGTTGCCCTGGAGGAGGGGGCCGAGGACTTCTTCATATGTTATGAAGACCCCACGGGCATGATTGTGAACGACACCACAAAGTACAGTTCCCATAAGCTGGGTACAGAGCTTTTGGTGCCAGTCGTTAGCCCCGATGGTGATGGCAGACCCACATACTGGTTGCCGTCCTGTAAACCGGGATATTCGGTTCCCTATCTTATGAACAACTCCCGACCAACTCTTTGGCCGATTAAGCATCATTTGAAAACCCGGTATTCAGACCTGGTATTCGTTTCTGTATATGAAACTTCGATCGCCACAGCGCTGAAAGACATGGTGATTGAAGGTTATGGCGTTGCCTGGTTACCCAACTCCATCGTTGTTGATGATCTAAATTCGGGTAGGCTGGTTCGTGCTGCGGAAGAAAGTGATGATATTCTTGTTGATATTAAAATATATCGTTACGAGCAGAATACCGAACCAAGGGCCGAAAAATTCTGGCAGATAATCAAGCAATCTGATGCCGGATAGCAGAACCAGTCTGGCAGTAAAAATGTCAATACGGACAACTATAAAAAATTTAAATAATACGATAATTGCAATATTCGAATAAACAATGCAAAAAATGCATGACTTGTTCTGTTAAAAGTATTGGACCCGGACCGCCCCTCACCATACGGTCCAAATTATACCGGTACTATACGGGTGTAGGGAGGGAGTGCTCTGTGAAAAAGGCTGAATAAAAAAAATAGGCCATAATAACTCTCATTCCCTTCTAAACAATTGGTAAAAAATAAAAATTAATTATAATTAATACGACACTCTTTCAAAGGGAGACTTCTTAATGAAAATTACGACACTACTCACATCGGTTGCGGCTGTTGCTGTAATGGTGCTAACCGGTGGCACCTCCGTTTATGCGGAAAGCACGCTTGATATCGTTAAAAAGCGTGGCCATCTGCGTTGTCAGGTTGGCCAGCCTTCACCGGGTTATTATAACCTTGATGCCGATGGTAACTGGTATGGTCTCGATGTTGCGACCTGTCGTGCCGTTGCTGCTGCTATCTTCGGTGATGCAAATAAAGTTGAAATTCAGTCGGTTAGCAGCCAGATGCGTTTTACCGCTTTGGCAAATGGTGAGTCCGATCTGCTTTCACGGACGGCAACCTGGACATTGTCTCGTGACACCCAGCTCGGTCTGGATTTCTTACAGCCTAACTTCTATGACGGACAGGGTTTCACCGTTCGTAAAGACAGTGGCATTACCAGTGCACTTCAGTTGAAGGGCGCAAAGGTTTGTGTTTTGACCGGTACGACTACCGAGCTAAACCTGGCTGATTACAGTCGTGCAAATAACCTCAACATCAGTGCCGTTACGTTCGAAGATTTCAACGTTCGTGACGAAACCTATCTGAATGGTGGTTGTGATTCGACAACCGGTGACAAGTCTTCTATGGCTGGTAACCTGGCTGCATTCCCAGTACCTTCAGATCATATCATTCTTCCTGAAACTCTTTCCAAAGAGCCTCTGGCTCCCGCAGTTCGCCATGGCGACAGCCAGTGGAGAGACGTTGTTGCATGGTCCGTTTTTGCCATGATTAATGCCGAAGAACTTGGTATCAGCAGCTCAAATGTTGATGATATGCGCGCTAACTCTGATAACGTCAGTGTTCGCCGTATGCTTGGTGTTGAAGGCAACCTTGAAAAAGGATTGGGTCTGTCTAAAGACTGGGCCTACAATATCATTAAATTGGTCGGCAATTATGGTGAAAACTATGAAGCCTACATGGGCCACGGTAAATTGGGAATTGGCATCGACCGTGCCGGTTCTGCCAACGCTCTGTGGACGAATGGTGGTTTGATGTATTCGCCTCCAATGCGCTAAGACGTTAAGTTTGCTGACGCCAGATCGACCTGAAGGTTGGTCTGGCGTTGGTCATTTGCGATAATAAAAAATAAATTTATCGGGAGGTGGGCATCGTGGCGATTGATGGTGACATTAAGAAGGCCGTACACGTTAAACCTAAAGAAGAGTTTGATTTCTTCAATGATGAGCGGGTTCGCTCAGTCTTCTATCAAATTTTAACAGCCTGTGTTGTGGGCTTCTGCGTGTGGTATCTTATCAGCACAACGGCTCATAATCTCGAAGCACGCGGCATGAGTTCCGGTTTTGGCTTTCTGACCAGTGAGGCCGGGTTTGATACAGACTTTAAACTTGTTGAGTATGTTCCCGGTGTTGGAACGTATGGCGACATTTTTATCATTGGTATGCTCAATACACTTTATATTTCTGCGCTGGCAATCATCGCCACGACTATACTGGGCTTTATCATCGGCGTACTAAGGCTCTCCAATAACTGGATGATTTCCAAAGCTGCCCTGGCCTATGTGGAAATTATTCGTAATACCCCATTATTAATTCAGGTTATTTTCTGGTATACTGGTATTTTCAGCCTGTTGCCCCGGATCAAGAACAGTCTTGATCTATCCGGTGGTTCAGAATTGATACTGTTGAATAATCGCGGGCTTTATATGCCCTGGCCGGTACCTGGCGATCTGTTATGGTTGACTGAGGCTACCGTCGTTATTGTGATTATCGGCATCGTTGTCTTCAAGCGTTGGGCGAAAAAGAAACAAGATGATACGGGACAGATAACCGGTACATTCTTACCATCTGCCGCAGCTATTATATTGCTGCCGGGTGCGGTTTATCTGATGTCGGGTTCGCCGCTTGGCTGGGATATTCCAACACTTCAGGGCTTTAATTTCCAGGGCGGTGCAACGGTTCCTCCTGCGTTCCTGGCACTTTTGGTTGCCTTGATTGTTTACCACACAGCACATTTGGCTGAATCGGTACGGGCAGGAATTCTGTCGGTTAACCGGGGCCAGCATGATGCTGCAAAGGCACTTGGTCTGCGACAAAATCGGGTTTTTTCCCTTGTCGTTATTCCCCAAGCCATGCCAGCCATTGTTCCACCCATGATTAGTCTGTGGATGAACGTAGTTAAAAATTCTTCGTTAGCTATTGCTATTGGGTATCCTGACCTTGTTGCAGTGTTCATGCAGACATCGTTAAACCAGGCCGGACATGCCATTGAGATCGTCGGTATGACCATGGGGTTCTACATGTTCGTAAGCCTGACAATTTCGTGGCTGTTAAATATTTATAATAAACGTGTCCAACTGGTGGAGCGCTAGATCATGGCGATTGTAACAATTTCTACTTCCAATAGCAGACCTCCGCCAATTAACGAAGCTACACTAATTGGCTGGATGCGAATGCACCTGTTTAGTTCACCTCTCAACAGTATCCTTACCATCCTGACGACCTATATAATTTATCTTACTGTGTCGGGAGTATGGGTCTGGGGGGTCGTTGATGCCATCTGGATTGCTGATACCCGGCGCGAATGTTTTGATATCAATATAAGCGGTGCTTGTTGGGCAGGTGTCTCAGCCTGGATGGAAAACATCTTCTATGGACGTTACCCACGGGAAGAAATCTGGCGGATCGATTTCGGTTTGTTCTTGTTGTTCCTCTGGATGGCGCCGCTCTGGATGCCTCGGGTCAGGGGTAAAGTAATAATCGGTATGACAACCGTGTTCCTTTATCCTTTCCTTGCCGGCTACCTTTTTTCCGGTGGCGATAAGGGCATCTTCATGTCGGTTATGGTTTCTGCGGCGATCGTTGGCATTATAGCTAATACTCTGAATGCTACGCTTGGTGTACTCGCTGATCGCAGCCTGTCTAATTTTGTCAACAACAAGCTTGGTTTTGGTAACGCTCCAGAAGAAAAACAACAAAAGGTTTTTTTAATCTTCCTGGCAGTCTGCTTCGTGCTTGCCTATATCTGGCAATCAGGATGGCAAGCAGAAATTGTATCATGGACCAAGTGGGGCGGGTTATTTCTGACCCTTGTCATTTCGGGGATCGGTATTGCTTCGGCTCTGCCGGGCGGAATTATTCTCGCCATGGGTCGGCGGTCAAAATTACCGGTTATCCGTGTCCTTAGCACCGCGTTCATTGAGCTGTTCCGTTCGGTACCTTTGATTACCGTACTGTTTATGGCGACTACCATGTTCCCGTTGTTCATGCCTGAAGGTGTTGTTTTGAACAAACTGGTTCAGGTTATCATTGCGGTTTGCCTGTTTAACGCCTGTTACATGGCAGAAACAGTCCGTGCTGGTTTGCAAGCTATTCCCAAAGGACAGGCCGAAGGTGCCCATACCATCGGTCTGGGTTATTGGGGAACCATGGGTTTGATTGTCATGCCACAGGCTCTGAAACACATGATTCCAAATATTGTCGGTAGTTTCATGGGGCTGTTAAAAGATACAACTCTGGTATCAATTATCGGCCTGTTCGACATTCTGGGTATGTTGCGCTCAATCAGCCGGGATACACCATGGCTTGGGCTTCACAAAGAACCCCTGGTCTTTGGTGCCATGTTGTTCTTTATTATTTGTTTTGCCATGTCGAAATATAGTCGACATCTGGAAGCAAAACTGTCGACCGGCCATAAAGTCTAATCCGGAAATCCCGAGGGAAATAATATGTCTGATACGCAAAATCAAAATAACAGATCTCAACTCAAATCTGCCATTTCAAGTGAGGTCATGATTGACCTCAACAAAGTCAATAAATGGTATGGTGATTTCCATGTTCTAAAGGACATTGATCTTATCGTTCATAAAGGCGAACGGATTGTTGTATGTGGCCCTTCCGGGTCGGGCAAATCAACTCTTATTCGTTGCATCAATCATCTGGAGGAGCATCAGGAAGGCACCATCGTTGTCGATGGCATAACACTTGATAAAAACCTCAAAAACATCGACCACATTCGGACCGAAGTGGGCATGGTGTTCCAGAGCTTTAATCTGTTTCCCCATCTTTCTATCCTGGAAAATCTGACTTTGGGACCGGTTTGGGTTCGTAAAAAACCAAAGGCTGAAGCTGTGGAAACGGCTATGATGTACCTTGAACGTGTTAAAATTCCTGAACAGGCTGATAAGTTTCCCGGCCAGCTTTCCGGTGGACAGCAGCAACGTGTGGCCATTGCGCGTTCTTTGTGCATGAACCCTAAAATTATGTTGTTCGATGAGCCCACATCTGCGCTCGATCCAGAAATGATCAAGGAAGTTCTCGATGTTATGGTCGAACTGGCTGAAACCGGCATGACCATGATCGTGGTGACCCACGAAATGGGCTTTGCCAAGACCATCGCTGACCGTGTGATCTTCATGGACGAGGGTGATATTGTCGAGGAGAATGAGCCCAACGCATTCTTCGACAACCCCCAGCATGAACGAACAAAGTTGTTCCTCAGTCAGATCCTTTAATCCTGATTTGCAGGTTTCCAATAGGCGGGCCGTTGCGATATATATCGTGCAGTGGCCCGTTTTTTTTATGGGGTTTAATGTCCCGGTTGTTTCTTGCTGGTTTGCCGGAACAACCATAACAGGGAATTCTCAAGGAATGACCGCACATGCCTGATGAACTTTTTGTCGAAGTTACCCGCAATGATACAGTGGAAAGCCGCCATGTGGGGGCGGCCGTCGTGTGTGATGATCGTGGTAATGTCGTTGCCAGCTGGGGGAACGTGGAAAGGCTGATTTTCCCGCGCTCAGCCCTCAAACCGTTTCTGGCGATTGATCTGGTGGAAAGCGGGTCGAGTGAGCATTACGGTCTGAGCGATGCCGAATTGTCACTGGCATGTGCGTCTCATCAGGGTGAGCCCATGCACGAGAACCTGGTTAAATCATGGCTGGCGCGCATTGGATTGAGCCAGGATGATCTGGCCTGCGGGGCTGCGCTACCCGATGATATGGATAGTTTTCGCAAAGTTCTGGCGGCTGGCCAGCAAGGCTGTCGCGCCCATCATAACTGTTCGGGCAAGCATACCGGATTCCTGACCAACGCCCTGCACAAAAAGTTGCCCGTGTCCGGGTTCCATCTGGCCGATCATCCCTTACAGCAAAAATCGCTCCATATCCTGTCCGATCTGGCCGGGGAGAGCTTGCACGACTATCCTGTGGGGATCGATGGATGTGGTTTTCCTGCCCCGACCATGCCCTTGCAGACGCTGGGGCGTATTGCGGCCCGATTTGCCAGGCCGGATGGTTTGTCCAGCCAGCGTGCCGGGGCAATCAGACGACTGCAACAAGCCATGAGCCGTGAACCGTTCTATACCGCCGGACACGGAACGGTGGTCAGTGAACTGATAGAGACCAGCGACGGTGCCGTGCTGGCAAAAACCGGCGCGGAAGGTGTGCTGATCGCCGCCATTCCGGCTCGTGGTCTGGGGATTGCCCTGAAAATTGCCGATGGTAACACGCGCGCGCGACCCCCCGCCATGCTGGCGATCCTCGATCATCTGGACGTTTTGTCCGATCCACAGAAAGCCATCCTCCAGCATCACATCCGCCCGCAACTGCGCAATTCCCGCGATCAGGTCATCGGTGAAATCCGTGCGGTGGACTTCACACGGTAATACCTGACAATCATGCCCGTTTGGCATAACCAATGGATTGCAATGCGGTTCTGATCTCATCGAGGATAACCGGATCATCGATGGTGGCGGGCATCTTGTAGTCTGCGCTATCGGCAATTTTCTGCATGGTACCGCGCAAAATCTTACCGGAGCGGGTTTTTGGCAGACGCTCGATGACCGTGGCCAGTTTGAAGGCTGCAACGGGGCCGATTTTAAGTCGCACCATTTTGATGACGTCGGCAATGATGTCATCATTGCTCCGGCTTACCCCCACATTCAGGACCAGGAAACCCAGAGGTAACTGTCCTTTTAACTGATCAGCCACACCGATAACCGCACATTCGGCCACGTCCGGGTGTTCGGCGAGGACTTCCTCCATGCCACCGGTAGACAGGCGGTGACCCGCCACGTTGATGATATCATCGGTTCGCGCCATGATCGAAATGTAGCCGTCTTCGTCAATAATACCGGCATCGGAAGTTTTGTAATATCCCGGAAATTCGTTCAGGTAGGCACTGAGATAACGCTCGTCTGCATTCCACAAGGTCATCAGGGTGCCCGGCGGCAGCGGCAGTTTGATGACGATCTCGCCAATGGTTCCGGGTACTTGCGGGTGTCCGGTCTCATCGACGATCTGGACGTCCCAGCCCGGAACGCATTTGGTCGGTGAACCGGGTTTGACCGGGAAGGGGTGCAGCCCCATGCAGTTGGCTGCGATGGCCCACCCGGTTTCGGTCTGCCACCAATGATCGATTACCGGCACGGCCAGTTTATCTTCTGCCCAGTGTAGGGTGTCGGGGTCCGTCCGCTCGCCAGCCAGATAGAGGGTTTCGAAACAGCTTATATCGTAATCGGCGATTAACTTGCCTTCCGGGTCCTGGCGCTTGATGGCCCGAAACGCCGTAGGTGCGGTGAACAGGGCTTTGATGCTGTGCTCTGAAATCATACGCCAAAACGCCCCGGCATCGGGTGTGCCCACGGGTTTGCCTTCATAAAACACCGTGGTACAGCCCTGTAACAAGGGTCCATAAACAATATAACTGTGGCCGACCACCCAACCCACATCGGACGCTGTCCAGTACACATCGCCGGGGTTCATGTTGTAGATGTTCTTCATGGTCCATTTAAGCGCGACCATGTGCCCACCGTTATCGCGCACGATCCCTTTTGGCTCGCCCGTGGTGCCTGATGTGTAGAGAATATAGAGCGGGTCGGTGGCGGCCACCGCAACACACTCTGCCGGTTCGGCATCAACCATGGCACTTTGCCAATATACGTCGCGCACCGGGTCCAGCTCAACCTCACACTCTGGACGGCTGAATATGATACATTTATCGGGCTTGTGGGTGGCCAGCTCAATGGCGCCGTTCAACAGGGGAATGTATTCGATGACGCGATTTGTTTCGATGCCACAGGTCGCACTGACGATGACACGCGGTTTGGCGTCATCGATCCTGACGGCCAGCTCATGGGCCGCGAAGCCCCCGAAAACGACGGAATGAATGGCCCCCAGTCTGGCACAGGCCAGCATGGCCATGGCGGCCTGCGGGATCATAGGCATATAGATAATGACCCGGTCGCCCTTGGTCACACCGTGGCTGCGAAGCACACCGGCAAATTTAGCGACTTCGTCTCGTAGCTGGTTATAGGTATAGGTCTTTTTTGTGTTGCCGGTTACCGGGCTGTCATAAATCAGCGCCGCCTGATCGCCTCGCCCGCCATCGGCGTGCCGGTCCAGCGCATTGTAACAGGTGTTGCACTGAGCCCCTGGAAACCAGCGGTAAAAGGGGCTGTTGGAACTGTCGAGAACCCGGTTCCATTTTTTGATCCAGTCTATTTCCTGAGCTGCGTCACCCCAGAAACCTTCCGGGTCTGCCAGCGAACGTTTATACGCCACGTTATAGTTATTGCTCATTGTTGTCTCTTTCACTTTTTTCAGCACGGGCACAGGGAATGCCAGTGTTTATTATTTATCCACCAGCCAGGCAAATTCGGGCCATTCGTAGCCACCAAGCGAACCCAGAGGCATTCGGCCGATGCCTCGAACTTTATCAGATATGCCGTCAATAATATTGTTGTGAGCCATGATAACCATGCCGCTCTCATCATGAATTAGGGTTTGCATGGCACAGTATATTTCATGGCGGGCGACAGGGTCGGGGGCCGCCCGAACGTCTTCCAGCCATTGACCCATTCGGTGATCGCGCCACAACGTATCGTTCCACGGTGCGTTGGGGGCAAAAGCGATGTTGAGCATGGTGGACGCCGTGGGGCGCATGTTCCAGCTCACCACATTGAGCGGCGTTTTCATCCACACCGTATTCAGATAACCATCATTGGAGTGTTTATTGATTTTAAGGTCCAGGCCGATAGTGCTGGCATCACGTTGCAGCAGCATACAGGCCTCTGTGATGCCGGGCTGAATTTCGGCAACGTTCAGGACGGCTTCCGTTGTGCCGGATTTTTTCAAATGGAATCTGGCCCTGTCCAGATCAAAGGTGCGCTGTGGCAAATCTGCACAGTGGTCAATACCATAGGAGACATTGATCGGGTGGTCATTGCCAACCGTACCCTGGTTTTTCAGGAACGATTCCACTACCTGTTTGCGGCGTTGCAGCAGCTTCATGGCCATCACAAAATCGTGGTTATTACCCGGTGATGTATTGGTCATGCAGCATATGGCCATATATCCCCCCGAGGGAACCGACCACACACCGACGTCGGGGGATGTTTCCACTAACTTCTTATCGATCGGGGCAACATTCTGGATCATGTCTACATCCCCCGATAACAGAACGCTGATGCGGGAAACCGTATCGGCGATGGCAAAAATTTCGATTTCTTCCACATGGGCAGGCTCACGCCAGTAGTCGTCATTGCGGGTATGGATGGAATGTACGCCGGGGAAAAACCTTTGCAGCTTGAAGGGGCCGGTACCGACCGGGTTCTGAAAATCCGCAGTACCATCCTTGATAATTTTGAATTGCGGGGTACCCAGGATGACCGGAAGGTCTGGGTTGGGCGCATTCATGATCGCTTTGACCGAATAATTACCGGTTTTTTTCCATTCCAGCACGTCCGACACCAGGGTTTTTGCCGTGGATTTGGATGTCACACCGTAATGTCGGGCCATGGAATACATCACATCATCGGCCGTAAAAGGACTGCCGTCATGGAACCGTACATTTCTGCGCAGGTTGAATGTCCATTCCGTTTTATTATGGTTGGACGAATAATCCATGGCCAGCTCAGCCCGTGTGGTCATGTTGTCATTGATCTGACACAGGCTGTTATACATGGCACGGCCACGGGCATAGTCGATTGTCGAGGTGTTTCGGGCCGGATCGAGGGTGTCGGATGGTCCGTGCAGGTCACAGGCATAGGTAAGCTTGCCGCCTTTTTGCGGGGTTGCCGCCAGAACCTTGTGGGCGGAGCCGACAATTGATCCCGCCGCGGCTATGCCGATCCCACCAGCGGCCAGCCAGGTGATAATGTCTCGCCTGTTAGCACCGTTTCGTAACCCGGTGGTAATGATTTGCCGTTGCTTTGCTGACAGACAGTCGAAAGAAGGCTGAGGGGTGCTTATTTTCGCCACAGGTTATTCCCGGTAATTTATTCTGTATGTAATTTTATTACGGTCGACCGTATTGTCAAATTATTGTCATGTGAGGCACAAAAAAGGGGAGGCCGAAGCCTCCCCATGATATTAAAAACCGAATGATTGTTCTATGGCCTTTCACCGCGAGCGAGACGGGCGTTGATATCGTCGATCACTGCCGGAAGTTCGATAATGGTATCGATGACATAATGCGCGCCAGCCTGGCGTAACATTTCACGGGTTTCTTCGGTCAGACGCTCGATTTTAACTGGGTCTGTGAGGTCGCGTGCTTCTTCGAGGCTATTGATGTTCATGTAGTTGCTGTAACGCGCTACACCAACGGCCCAGCAACCGGCGTTCGTGCCTTCACCAACACCGGAGGTGGTGTCATCAACCTTGACCACCGAAGCAACCGTGGTCAAATCGAGCAAGTCCATGTTCTTGTAGACCATGTGTGGCTTGGGGCGGGCGCCGTTTTTAACTTCATCACCGGCAACGGTAACGTCAGGGGTGAAGCCTTGTTTGATGGCGGCTTCGAGAAGCACGTCAACCATGGGGCGGATGAAACCGGTGGAAACACCGATTTTGATGCCGTCGGCCTGCATTTTCTGGGTTACTTCTGCTACGCCAGGCAGCAGGTCGGTGTATTGCGGCAGACAGGCAACCTGGGCCGGAACGAAGTCGGCGAACATGGTGTCCACATCATCCTGGGTCGGATAGCTGCCCTTGATGCTTTTCCAGCGCTCGGCAATTTCAGGAACTTCGGTCAGCATTTTCAGGTGCAGGTCTTTACGCAGGCCCATGGGACCACGAGCTTCGAGCATGGAAATCTCGACGCCCTGATTTTTGAAAACTTCGACAAAAACAACGGCTGGTGCAATAACATAGGCATCAGCTGTAGTGCCGGACCAGTCGAGGATAATGCCTTTGACTTTGCCGCGGTAGGTGCGTGTGTATGTGAAATCTGCGTTGGTGCTCATTTGTATTCCTCCTGATTGGGTAAATTCGTTTTAAGTGTGAAGATTAATATTAGTCGTTAACTACGTGTCCGGCGGTAGTAAAAATTCCCGAAGTCACGCTCTTGTCGTCTGGAAAATAAAGTACGTCATTTTTCCTTTTCGTCTGAATTATCGCGGTTTCAGACGTCATCACCCCCAGGGAAGTGAGAACGTCTTCACATTGGTATAACTTTTCATGGCTTCGATAACGCCTTCCTTGTAGCCAAGTCCTGAGTCCTTGATGCCGCCAAACGGAGACATTTCGATACGGTAACCGGGAACTTCCCAAACATTGACCGTACCGGTTTCAATTTCGGCAATGCAGCGCTGGATGTATTGCCAGTTCTGGGTGCACAGACCCGATGACAAGCCGAATGCCGTCGAATTTGCCACCTTGATAACCTCGTCGATGTCTTTGACCCGGATGATGGGAATTGGTGGGCCGAAGGTTTCTTCCTGAACCAGTTCACAATCGTAAGGCACGTGGTCAAGAACGGTTGGGCTATACAATGCACCGTCGCGGATATTGCCGTAGAGCAACTTGGCACCGGCTTCGATGGCACCGTTGACACGATTTTTAAACAGTATGGCCGAGCGTTCGTTGATAACGGTACCCATGTTGGTATCGGGGTCCATGGGGTCGCCGTATTTGATCAATTTGGCACGTTTGGCCACCAGTTCGGCGAATTCGTCTGCCACGGATTCAACGCACAAGATACGCTTGACGGCGGTACAGCGCTGGCCGGAATTCTTGGTGGCACCCAACACGGCCATGTCGGCGGCTTTGACCAGATCGGCATCTTCCATGATAATCAACGGCGCGTTGCCGCCCAACTCAAGCACTGTGCGGCGATATCCGGCCCGCTCGGCAATCATCTTGCCCACGGGCACGCTGCCGGTAAAGGTGATTAGGTCGATATCAGGGTTGGTGAACATTTCATCGCCCATATCCTCTGGCAGTCCGGTGATCACCGAATACATTTCCGGCGGCAAACCTGCCTCGTAGAGAATATCGGCCAGCATCAATGCGGTTAGCGGGGTCAGTTCCGTCGGTTTCAAAACCATACAGTTGTTTGTGGCAATGGACGGGGCGATTTTGTGTGCCGGCATGTTCAGGGGATGGTTGAACGGGGTGATGGCGGAAATCGTCGTTAATGGATCACGGGTCGTGAATATGCGCCGAGCCTTGCCATGGGGGGTGATATCGCACGAATAGACTTCGCCATCGTCGATGATTGCCCGCTGGCCCGATAGCATAAACACATCGTAAGCCCGGCCAACCTCGTAAAGCGAGTCCTGTTTACAGATACCGGCTTCTGCGGTAATGCGATCAGAAATTTCATCCTTGCGTGAGTCGAGAATTTCTGCGGTCCGAAACAGAATTTTCTGTCGCTCATAGCGTGTCAGGGTGGGTTTGTAATCAGCCGCGATTTTGAAGGCTTCACGTACCTGTTGGACGGTTGCCCGAGGGGCCGTGCCGACCACTTCGCCAGTGTAGGGGTTTAGGACCTCGAAGGTTCGATCAGAATTAACCAGTTTACCAGCAATTCGCATGGGTTCGTGAAGGATAGGTGATTTTTTAGGCGCGATAACGTTCATTGATTAATCCTGGTTTATCAAATCTGTAAATGGTTCAGGGCGATGTTGAAAATGTCAAAATTCCGGAGCCGGCCCTGATCATGGCCGGCGCTAACAGGGGCACTGAATAACAGAGGTACGGTTTGCTCGGATATGCCACCGTGGGAGCGCAGGGGCTCGTTCAGGCCAGACAGGTCATGACGATCCGGGCTGGTGCCCAACGCCGTGTTGCTGGTTGAAACAATCACCAGATCGCCGACCAGTTCGGGCGGCAGCTCGAACCGCTCACAGGCCTGTGCATTGGTCAGGGCAACCTCGATACCGTCCATGGTGGCGATTTTTGTACATAAATCGTCACAATCAACGCTCTCGGGCAGATAAACTGTTGCATATCCCCCCAGTGCGCCGTGATGAACCACATAAGGGTCGGTGATGGGCAGGATTACACGGGTAACGTCTTCATCCAGCCAGTCGTCCAGAATATCTTGCAGGTAGATGACGTTGGGCTGGCTGTCGTCAAGATGTTTGGCATTCATGCCGTGATCTGCGGTGATTGCCAACGTTGCCCCCAGTTCAGAAAGTTTTGCCCAGTAGCCATCCATCATGGCATAAAAGCTGTTGGCGCCATCGCTGCCAGGGGCATATTTGTGCTGAACATAATCGGTGGTCGACAGATACATCAAATCAGGTCGGCGGCTTTCCAGCAGCTTGACACCGGCGGCGAACAGGAATTCTGAAAGATCGGCACTGTATACAGACGGTAAGGGCAGACCAACCATGGAAAGCACGTCTTCGATACCGTTTTGTTTGAGCGATACCTGATCGGATTTTTCCGATGAGAAACTGATGGCGCGACCGCTTGTGAAGTCCAGGCCATGGCCCAGCAGAGTGCGCAGCTTGTCTTTTGCCGTCACCACGGCGACCGACGCGCCAGCATTGTGGAAGGCTTTCATGATGGTGTCTGCCCGAAGATATTTCGGGTCGTTCATCATCACTTCCTCACCCGTATCAGGATCGAGGATAAAGTTGCCACAGATCCCATGCACCGCAGGCGGCCTGCCGGTAACGATGGACAGGTTGTTGGGGTTGGTGAAAGATGGAATGACACAATCGGCCCGCAAGTCGGCACCGTTGGCCAGCATTTTGGCGGTGAAAGGCATCACACCGGCTTTGATAGCTTCCTCGATATAGGCAGGTTGGGAGCCATCGACGCAGATAACAACCAACGGTTTTTCTGGCCATGCGTAGGTCCGTCCGTTGACCTCGATAGGGGCAGTCTTGTTATACATTTTTGATATCCTGTTTTCCTGAAGCAATTTATGAGTTTGCCGGTACGCCGGTCGTAACACCCATTTTCTTCAGGATTGTTTTAATGGTTTCAAGCGCGCCGTTCATCTCTCTCTCACCAAGGTTGCCGATGCATCCGATGCGGAAACTTGGTGCCACGGTCAGTTTGCCCGGATAAATGATATACCCGGCGTCTTTCAAATCGTTATAGAAGTCATCAAACACAAAGTTTGTATCGGCGGGCATTTTAAAGGTCACGATAATCGGGGCTTGCAAATTATCGCCAAGCAGGGTCTCGAACCCAAGCTCGCGCATACCATCGACAATGATCCTGCGGTTGTTGCTGTAGCGTTTATTGCGAGCCGCCACGCCACCAGCCGCCTCAAACTGTGAAATGGCACTGTCGAATGCGGCGATTACATGGGTCGGCGGGGTGAAACGCCATTGTTTGTTGGCTTCCATGGATTTCCATTGCTCGTACAGATCCAGGCTCAGGGAATGGGAGTTTCCTTTGCATTGTTCGAGGGCGCTGATGCGGACAATGGCAAATCCCATGCCCGGGATGCCTTCCAGACATTTGTTGGACGAGGCCATGAGGGCGTCGAATGTAATCTCTTTGGCGCTGATCGGGATGGCACCAAAAGCGCTCATGGAATCGATGATCAGGCTGCGGCCATGTTTTTTGGTAATGGCGGAAACGTCTGCCATGGGATTAAGAATGCCCGATGTTGTTTCACAGTGGATGACACAAACATGGGTAATGTCCTTGTCATCATTCAGGGTCAGCTCAAGGCCTTCCAGATCAACCGGGATGTCTTCCGGGGTCTGGTTGACCACATAGCTGCGCCCCACATAATCGAGGATCTTTGTCATGCGGACGCCATACGCGCCGTTTATCAAAATCAGTGCCTTGCCGTCCTTGGGGATCAATGTGCACAGTGCCGCTTCCACCGTGAACGTCCCGCTGCCTTGCAAGGGGATACAGGTGTGGGAGTCTTCCGCATCAGCGATGCGAACCACGGCATCACGCACCCGGGCATTCATTTCGATAAAAGAGGCATCCCGTGAGCCCCAGTCATGCAACATGGCTTCTTTTGTTTGTGCTGTCGTGGATAACGGACCTGGTGTCAATAACCATGGATCTTGTGACATTTTGTATCTTCCTGAATTACGGTGGGGGGTGTGTAAAAGTGAATTGAGCACACTATCGGTCATAAACGGTCAAAAAGCCACAATAAAAAACACAACAAATGAATTATTTTTTATACGGGTCAATTATTCAGCAGAAATGGCCTGGTCAATGATGCTAAAGGCATGATCTATATCGCTTTTTGTCGTAATAAGCGGTGGATAGAGTGTCAGCACATTACCCATGCTATTCTTGAAACTGAGGCCATTTTCCAGACAACGATAGAGAATTCGGTCTGCCGTATCGATATTTGGGGTTTTATCACCTGGTCCCATGACCAGTTCAATGCCCATAACCAGTCCCAGTCCGCGCACATCCCCGATAATATCGTGACGTTGTTCCATGTCCTTCAAACGGTCCAGCGCGTAAGCCCCCACGGTTGCGGCATTGTCCACCAGGTTTTCGCTCTCGATAATCTCGATGGTCGTCAGGGCCGCCCGACAGGTCACCGGATTCTTTTCATGGGTATAGTGCCCAATGGATTTCAAACCGGCCTGGTTCAGATCCGGGTGGGCAATCATGGCCGCGATGGGTAACAATCCACCGCCAAGGGCTTTTCCGCAGACCAGAATATCGGGCACGGCGTCGAAATGCTCGCACGAGAACATGCGGCCCGTCTTACCCAGACCGTTGGGAATTTCATCAAAAATCAGCAAGGCCCCGGCGTCATTACAGGCCCGGCGTACCGATTGCCAGAAACCCGGCGGCGGAATATAGGGCACGGCGCGAACCGGCTCGGCGATGACGGCCGATACGTCGCCTTCTTTTTCCAGCACATAACGCACCATGTTGGCGCATGCCAGATCGCACAATTCATAATTGGCCTTGCCGTCACGCCCCTGGTGACCATAGGGACACCGGTAACAGGCAAAAGGTGCCACATGTTCCGCGCCGGGCAGCATGGGACCCAAAGGCTGGCCCCGGAAAAGCTCTTCGCCACCTACGCTGGAGCCGCCGAAACCTGCCCCGTGAAAGGAATCCCAGAATGATACAGTCTTATGGCGTCCGGTAACCATGCGGGCCAGTTTCAAGGCCATATCGATGGCGTCCGAGCCACCGGTTGCGAGCAGCACCCGGCCCAGCTCACCCGGTGTTATTTCGGCCAGTTTTCGCGCCAGTTCCACCGCCGGATCACAGGTAAAGCGCCGGGGTGCGAAGGGCAAATCATCCATTTGCTTTTTAACGGCCGCGATCAGACGCGGGTGTCCGTAACCGATGTGGTGCACGTTGTTGCCATGAAAATCCATGTACCGGCGGCCACTGGTATCTTCGATCCACAGGCCCTCGGCCTTTTTGATGGCCGACAAACAGGGCGTGGACAGGGATTGCTTGAGGAAATATTTTTCGTCGTCTGCCAGCAATCGCCGGGTTTTCGGGTCATTCTGGTTTTTGTACCATTTCAGCCGATTGGGGCTCAGGTTATTATCACCTTCCCCTTGCGACGTTACGTCTGTGTTTCGGGGGTCAGCCATGTACCTTGTTTCCTCAGCATTCTTTCAGAACAAACCTATCACATCTGGCTTGGCAGCCACAGGATGATAGACGGGAAAGCCACCAGCGTGGCGATGGTAATGCCATCGGCCACAAAGAACGGTGTTACACCCCTGAACACATCCTGAACAGAAATATTATCATGCACCCCGGCGACCACAAAACAATTGAGACCGATCGGTGGCGTTATCAGGCAGAACTCCGCCATCTTGACCACCAGGATTCCGAACCAGATAGCGCACATTTGTCCCGACATGCCGAAGGCACTGTCAACCGCCAGAACGTTCTCGCCGCCGTTCAGGGCCATCACAGCCGGGTAGACCACCGGCAGTGTCAATAACAACATGCCGATGGCATCCATGAACATGCCGA
Organism: Alphaproteobacteria bacterium; assembly: GCA_024279135.1. Taxonomy (GTDB): domain Bacteria; phylum Pseudomonadota; class Alphaproteobacteria; order Rhodospirillales; family Casp-alpha2; genus JABJOR01. The sequence goes on along the minus strand of JAJRRU010000007.1, from coordinate 28,573 downwards.
GCACCGCATACGCCAGCAAAATAAAGACCAGCGTTAACATGGGGCTCTGGTCGAGCGATACGATCCAGTCGGAAAATGCCGACGGTAGCTGGGCAAACCCGAGAAAGCGCACATAGATAAGCACACCCCAGATGATGGTAAAAATCATCACCGTTAATTTGGCGGTTTCCAGCAAGGCGTCTTTTAACTGCTTCCAGCGCATGCCCTTGTACACCGCCATCATATAAACCACGAAGGCCCCTAGTGCGCCGCCTTCGGTTGGCGTGCCCCAGGCATCACCGCCAAACGGGTTGTAAATAAAGAAAATAATGATGAAGACGACAAACACGATGGGCGAAGCCGGGGGCAGGGATTTAAACCGCTCCCCCCAGGTGAACCCGCCGACCGGTGGCCCGAAGTCTTTGATGGTCAGGGCAAGCGTGACAATCAAACCGCCATAAATAAGGGCTGAAAAAGCGCCGGGCACGAAGCCCGCCAACAACAACATACCCACATCCTGTTCGACGATGATAGCATAGATCACCAGAATGGCCGACGGGGGGATGAGCGAGGCAAGGGTGCCACCCGCCGCCACGACCCCGGCGGCGAACTGTTTATTATACCCGACCTTCAGCATCTCGGGAATTGCGATACGAGCGAAGACCGCCGAGGTCGCTACGGACGCACCGGACACGGCCGCAAATCCAGCCGTTGCGAAAACGGTCGCCACGGCCATGCCACCGGGCAGCCAGCCAACCCAGCGTTTTGCCGCTTCAAATAATGCTTTAGTCAGGCCCGCGTGATAGGCCAGATAACCGATCAGAATGAATGTGGGGATCAGCGACAGGGCCTGGATGGATACCTTGGAATGGGGTACCTGTCCGGCGGTTTTTGCCGCTACGGTCAGGGCCCACATGAAATCACTGGGGTCGTACCCTTTTTTGGCCCAGAATATCCAGATCAGGCCGACCACCCCGGCCAGACCGGCTGCAAAAGCAACCCGCATCCCCAGAAGACCATAACCAGCATAAATCCAGAGACCGCCAGGCCTATTTCGATGGGTTCCATTAGGGGCGTTCCTCGATATTCAGATCAGCTACCGTGTCTGCTTCCTGTGCGGCTTGCTGCGCAGCGCTCAGGATCAGGGGGATGGCGACGGGTTCTGTTTCGTTGTTTTTGATGGCTCGAGCGTAGGCAAACAACTGGATTACCAGACGCAGGCACAAGACGGAAAAAGCAATGGGAGCTAACAGTTTGGTCGGCCAGAGCGGGATGGCGATGTCCATGGAGCTGTCGCGGCTCCAGAGCGGCAGGCCAAAATCGAAACTGCGCTGGAAATGGGCAAATGAGCCCCAGACCAACAGGATCATCAACACCAGTATAGCCGTTGTCGAAATAAATTCAGCGATCCACAGGCTGCGGCCATGCAACATTCGGATCAGAATATCCATGCGGATATGGCCACCATCGCGTTGGGTGAACGCGATCCCCATGAACGCAATCAGCGGCATGGCTTGTTCGATCCAGTCAACATAACCGGGAATGGGCTGATTGATTAAATTACGTCCACTGACCGAAACCACGGCAAGCATCATCAGGAAAAAAACGGCCATGCCACTGATCAGGGCCAGCTTGTTTTCGATGATGTATAGAGTTTGGTCAATTTTGCTCAGACGTGTGTCATCTGTCAGAACAGATGCGTTACCTGCCATCGTTATGATCCTAGAAATATATTGTAAATTGGAAAAAATGGCGACCGGGTTTGCTCCAACCCAGTCGCCGTTCTGACAGAGCGGTTATTTACCAATCATACCTTTTACAAGATCCAATAGCTCTTGAGCAGGAATACCCTTGGCGGTAATATCCTTGACCCATGCAGCAGCGGCAGGTCCGGCAACCTGTTTCTTGAATGCAGCCAGTTCCGAGCTTGAATAAGAGATGCTTTCAATCCCTTTTTCGGCCAGCTTTGGACCCCATGCATCCATGGTTTTGCCGTTATAGGTGGCAATGTAATAGTCCAGTGCTTCATCCACAGAACCCAGCAAGGCTGAGCGATGGGCATCGGATAACTCATTGAGGGCATCGGTGTTTACCACAACCGGGCAGTTTACAGTACCGGGGTTCAGGTTTGTGGTCCACCACTTGCCGGTTTCAACGGTCCCGAAAGACATATGGGCATGGGGTGCGAAAGCCACTGACTTGACCACACCACTGTCGAGAGCCTGACGGACTTCGGAAGCCGACATGGACGTGGGAACGGCACCGACGGCAGCCATTGCCTTGCCGATACCACCGGTCGCACGCACGGTCAGGCCTTTATAATCAGCCAGAGTGCGCGGTGGTTTGCCAACGCCGACAATATTGTACTGTGGCAGGGGGGATGGCATCAGAAGTGTAGCATTCCAGCGTGCCATATCAGCCTTGACGGCTGGGTGTTTGTAGATGGCCTGGCTGATTCTGCGTTCTTCATCTAGCGAAGAAACACCGAGGAAGGGTAATTCCAGCACGGTAATCGATGGGTTTTTATCGCGGTGATAACCGGCACAGAACTGCGCCATTTCGAAAGCGCCGATTGAAATACCGTCAAGATTTTCCTTGTTTTTGGATAGCCCGCCATAGGAAAGGTTCAGGGTGAATTCGCCGTTGGTTTTTGCCGACACCAGTTCGGCCAGTTTTTCAACATGTTCGGTGAACGCGCGTCGTTTTCCCCACAGGGATACGTTCCATTCAGCAGCGATAACCTCGCTTGAGAATGTGACCACCAGTGCGGTAAGTGTTAATGTTTTGAGATATAACTTAATCATTTGAAGCCCCTAGATTTTGATTCGTTATCGTCAAATGTGCGCAAACTCCCTTGCGCCATTCCAAATACGGCCACAGGCTCAATACCGTCAGTTTCTACCTCAATTCCTTCAGTTTCTACCTCAGGAATGCCTGCCGTGAACCATGACCAGCAAGACCATTGCATCAATTTATAATTGATACCATACATAAAATTTTGCAAGGTAAAGCTATTAATTGGTGTATATGGTTAAGAATCGCTGTAATTCAACTGTTTATACTGACGAAATGTGGAAAGTATTAAATTTATTCATGGGTTTTTATATCTTGTGTTTGGATGTTTGGGAAAAATGTCACATACTCACCTCTAAGGATACGCTATTATTAAGACTGCTATAATAAGTCCATGTTTTGTCGCTTCATGATACTGTGACAGCGAATTAGCAAGATAGTGTAATATAGTAATTTACCAAAATTGAGGGGAGGGGGCTGTGCGTTCTGGAATGCTGGCTGAAGAAAGGCGTAGCCTGATACTCGATATCCTGGAACACCGGGGTTCTGTGACGGTCAGCGAATTGCATACCCGCCTGAAGGTCTCCCGTGAGACCATTCGACGCGATATCACCCGTCTGTCAGAAGATAACAAATTGCGCAAAACCCATGGCGGCGCGCTGGCCAATGATTCTTTCGAACCAGCCCTGGCCGAGCGTCTGGAAGTCAACAGGCAGGGTAAACAGGCGATCGGTGATCTGGCGGCGGAAATGATTCCCAATGGCTGTTCGGTTATTGTCGACTCGGGCTCCACCACGGTCTGGCTGGCAGAAGCGCTGACCCATCACACGGAACTGACAATCTATACCAACGATTTGCAGATCGCCTCGATTCTACTGGGCCGAAACGGGAACCGGGTATTTTTTATTGGTGGTGAACTGGGTGCCCGCGATGGGGCTGCATTCGGCTCCGATTCCATCGCCATGCTGGATAATTATTTCGCCGATTTTGCCTTTATCGGGGTCAGTGCCATGTCTGACCACCCCTGGATCACTGATTATACCAGGCCTGCGGCAAATCTGCATAGCATGATGATCAATCATTCCCAAAAGGCAATTTTCCTTGCCGATCAAACGAAGTTCAACCGGGTTGCCCCGGTCCGCATCGCTAATGCAAATCGGGCGGCTCTGGTGATCACCGACCGGGACCCCGGGGAAGCCATACGCCAGTCAATTATGGAACTGGGTGTGGACCTGACCGTCGCGAATACCTGATCGTATGGCCTGATACCACATAAATATGGGTCAGTTCGGCAGGGTCTGGCCTAATAAACCAGTTGATTAAAGACGTTTTGCAGGAAGAATAATCCGATAAAACACAAGATTCCGGATATAACAGGTGTCAGCATCCATCCCACGACGATGTTTCCGACCATTTTCCAGCGAATGTTGCGCCCGCCCTTTAGCAAGGCGATGCCCAAAACGGCCCCGACAACGGCCTGGGAACTTGAAACCGGGACCAACGGGATGGTGGGCAGGCCATTGGATGCCAGAAAACTCTCCAGCCCTTTTGACGCAAACAGGAACAATACAATCGAGTGTGACATCACCGCCACCCAGGCGGCAATGGGTGACAAGGGCATGATGCCTTGGCCCACGGTCAGCATAACCCGCTTGGAATAGGTTATCACGCCAATGGCAATGGCGATGGCGCCAACCAGAAACAATTGCTGAATAGCGGAAATGGTAAACAGGTCACCGATCGAAAAGTCCGTAAACGGTGAAGACGGAATGAAGACCCCTACCACGTTACCAATATTATTGGCACCCAGACTGTATGCCCCAAAAGCACCGGCGACAATCAGACCCAGCCGGGTGTAGGCATCGGTCCGCAGGATGTGAATTCTGGTTCGCGCTAAAATGGCGGTGGTTGTTTTGTATAATATGGCTGCAATGATGGCGGCCAGAACAGGACAGACGATCCAGGTTATGACAATTTTGCTCAACGATGACTGGTCCGTTGCTGTGCCGGAAAATAAATTCCAGCCAATTATGGAGCCCACAATGGCCTGTGTGGTGGAGACTGCAATACCAGCCTTTGTCATCAGAAAAACCGAAAATCCAGCAGATAAAGCCGCCATGAAAGCGCCGGGCAGGGCCGTGATGGCACCGAGTTTACCCAGGGTCGAGGCTGCACCGGCACCGCTTACAACTGCGCCGATAATGACAAAAACACTGCAAATTATCGCAGCCGTTGAAAATCGTACCATGCGAGAGCCAACGGCCGTGCCAAACACATTGGCCGCATCATTGGCACCGAGCGCCCATCCTAGAAACAGACCGCTGGTCAGGAAAATCAGTATAGATATATCCACTGTTTAACCTCGTCACACGGTGCGTTTGATAATATAAATAGCCAACCGGTCTGCCACGTCTTCGGAACAGTCGGCGACGTTATCAATGTGTTCCACGAAGTTACGGACATGGGCCTTGTGGGCCAGATCCATATCGGAAGCAAAGATCGAGCGCTTTAGTTTGGTGCTGATCTTGTCAGTTTCTTTTTCGTAGAACATTACCTTGTGAGTATGGTTGTTGGCGTCGGCCAGATTGGTGAAAAATGCCCGCGATGCACTGATCAGGTGTTCGACGGCCAGAATGGACATCTCGGTCAATGTGCGGAAATCCTGATGAAATTCTTCATCGATATCGGGTGTTTCAATGGAAAAGTTCCACAAAGCACCTTCCAGCATGTTGATGATGTTATCCAGGTTTTCAATCAGTCCAAGAACGTCGCCGCGGCTTTCGGGGATCAGCGTATAGGCGTAGAGCTGGTGCTCGATGTTACGGCGCAGATGATCGGCTTCGCTTTCCATGGTGTTGACGTGGGCAAGTTTCTCATTGAATTCTTCCGTCGCGCCATCGTTGAGATAAATGTCGATGGCATGTTTGAAGATCAGGGAAGAGGTTGAAATCTTGTCGAGGAAGTCCTCGATCTCTAATTCGAGTGATTTTGCTCGACCGAAAATACGAATATTTTTGCTGAATTCCATGATTATACTTTACGTTCTCTTCTGTTTTAGTTGGGAGATTGAATTAATCTGTGTGTCGATCAGTAAATCTATCATTACACAAGAAAAGTGCCGGGCGACATAAAGTCACAAAAAACCAGGCAATGCAAGAAAATCGCACGCACACGTATTTATTTATATTAACAGGGGGGGAAGATGCAGGTGTCATCATTTTCAATTTTGAGTTCGGGGATGACATTGCGCGCAGTTGTCTTGATGAAATAGACCATTTCAGGCGTGTTCAGAGCCGATGGCATTGGCCCTTTGATCTTGGCAAAGCTGCGGCTGGTCTTGCGGACGCACAGGGCGGCGTAGATTCTAAGCCTGGAGTCTGAAGCATCCATTGTTGCCGGTTTGGGCAGACTTTCGGGATTACAGATGGTTGACTGATTGACCCCGCGAACGGGTTGAAAAAAGATAACGATGCGGGTGTTATTGTCCAGCTCAGGGGGCGAGGTTGTTGAGAATCGTGCCTGGCGGCCAATATAGGCGCCTTCAAATTCACTTGTCACCAGGGATTCCAGGGATGACGTGCTCACACTGAACGGGTTACCCGTGATATCCATTCGTACAATGCCATCATTGGTGGCGGAATTGAAATATCGAACACCGGTGTTTCCCGGCGGATCAAGATGATGAGCGACGATTGAATTGGAATTACACCCGCTCAGCAAAAATATGGTGCCGAGCGTAAACAAACTAAAGGTGATACGATGGGTCATCCATTAATTGTCGAACTGTTTGGTCATAAATTCAAGCAGGATCAGACATCCACCTGTTCAACAAATCGTGCGTGCTCTTGAATATAGGCATAGCGTTTCTCGGGTTTTTTACCCATCAGGGTCTCAACGATCTGGCTGGTATAGCGAAAATCGCGAACATCTTCCGGTTCGTTACCCACCGGAACCGTGACCCGAATCAGGGTTCGTTTCTCCGGGTCCATGGTGGTTTCCTTGAGCTGTTGAGGGGGCATTTCCCCGAGCCCTTTAAACCGGCTGATATCGATTTTGCCCCGGCCCGTGAATACGGTTTCCATGAGCTCATCCTTATGCTGGTCATCGCGGGCATAGACCATTTTATTGCCCTGGGTGATCCGGTAAAGCGGCGGCTGGGCAATATATAAATGACCCGTTTCGATGAGCGGCATCATTTCCTGAAAGAAAAATGTGATCAACAGGGCCGCGATGTGGGCGCCATCCACATCCGCATCGGTCATGATGATAACTTTTTCATAGCGCAGCAATTCAACATCACATGATGATCCGATTCCGCAACCCAGGGCTTCCATCAAGTCCTTGAGTTCCTGATTGGCCATCATCTTGTCCGATGTGGCACTGGCCACGTTGAGAATTTTACCGCGCAGGGGCAGGACGGCCTGGGTTTCACGCCGCCGGCCCTGTTTGGCCGACCCACCGGCGCTATCGCCTTCGACCAGAAATATCTCGGTGCCCTGTGCAGAGCTGCGGGTGCAGTCGGAAAGTTTGCCGGGCAGGCGCAGGCGGCGGGTTGCCGACTGGCGTTTGGTTTGTTTGTCCTGACGCTTGCGCAGACGGTTTTCGGCCCGCTCTACCGTATGATCGATAATGGCGCGTGCCGTATCGGGATCACCGGACAGCCAGTGTTCGAAATAATCCCGGATCACATTCTCCACCTGTTTCGTGGTGCTGGTCGATACCAGTCTTTCTTTTGTCTGGCCCTGAAATTGCGGTTCGGGAATAAAAATTGACAGCATGATACTGGCCCCGCCGATCAGATCATCTGCGGTAATTTTTGATATCTGCTTGATGTTGAGCAATTCGCCATGGTTTTTCAGGGCGCGCAACATGCCAGAACGAAATCCGGTTTCATGGGTGCCGCCCAGCGGCGTCGGTACGGTGTTGCAGTAGGAGCTGAAATAAGCCTCCTGATCGAGCGGCCAGGCGACAGCCCATTCGATCTTGCCGGTGCCGTTCATTTTGGTCAGTCCGGAAAACGGCTCAGGGGTCAGGACCCGGCGAGTTTCCAGTGTGGCGGTAAGGAAATCGACCAGGCCGCCGGGAAAATGCAGGTTGGCTTTTTGTGGGGTCTTGTCGTCTTTTGAAATCAATTCCGGATCACAAAACCAGCGTATTTCCACACCGCGGTACAAATAGGCCTTGGAGCGGGCCATTTTGTATAACCGGGCAGGGATGAACGTGCTGTCGTTCCCGAAAATGGCCGTATCAGGGCGGAAGGTGATCGTCGTGCCGCGTTTATTGCTGGTTGTTCCGCCGTGGATCAGTTTGCTGGTCGGGGCACCGCAGGCGTAGTCCTGCTGCCACAAATTCTTGTCCCTGGCGACCTCGACACGGAGCCACTCGCTCAGGGCATTAACCACGCTCAACCCGACCCCGTGCAAACCACCGGATGTCTCATAAACCTTGCCGTCGAACTTGCCGCCCGAATGCAGGGTAGTCAGGATCACTTCGAGGGCCGATTTATCCTTGAATTTCGGGTGCTTGTCGACGGGAATTCCCCGACCATTATCCGAGATGGAAATAATATTGCCCGGTTTCACGTGTATCTCGATGCGGCTGGCATGTCCGGCCACAGCTTCATCCATGGAGTTGTCGATGATTTCAGCCGCCAGATGGTGCATGGCGGTACAATCGGTGCCACCGATATACATGCCCGGGCGACGGCGAACCGGATCGAGGCCTTCCAGGACCTCTATATGCTTTGCGGAATAATCGTCATTGTTGGTCGGTACAGACGGTTTCATGGATTTTGTCTTTGGCGCAGGCGGGCTGGTCTTTCCGGATTCTCCGGATTCTCCGGATTTTTCGATTTTCCCGGTGTTTTTCACCTCATCTTCCTGTTCGACGTGGCTGAACAAATCATCCATAGGTTTTTGAGCTTTCCTGACATCATTATATAAATCGGTGATCAATAGGGGAGGGCGTCTCGGGTCCATTGGGAGACCTTCGTGCCATAAGGGATGATAAAGTAGCCATTTCCCCAAAGATCACAAGATATAGTATAACATCGGTAGCATGATAGGATAGAAAAGACTTACCTATAGGATAATCAACATAATATATCCGGCCCATACCATGACGCCCAAACCACCAATTTCCTGTAAAAATTGTTTTGTCATACCCATTGTTGTTCTCCATCTCAAATTTTTACGACACTGAGACTATAGAGTATAAAAAAGAACATAGCAAGAACGAAACATATCATTATCATGAACATTGTCCTGTCTGGGGCAGCACAGGATAACGATGCTGGCGAAGATCACGATCGTGTGCGCCATATGGCTTTTCATAACAGGACCGATTAATATTTGTTCCGCGACTATTTGGTGTTAAATTAGATTTAGATTTTAACCGGCCTTCAGGCCATACTAATCGTTGCAGTGGATTGTGTGTTATGCGCACTGTTAGATACAATAGGAATGAACACAAAAAAATGAGTACAATAATGCAAATTGGATTCGCGAAGCGACTTGCTCTTAAAACCACAGCGTTCGTGGCATTGGCGGGAGTATTTCTTTTGGCGGTTTCGCTGTTTCAAGACGCGCGGGCCGACAAACCCGAGATTGTCGAGGTAACGGCAGAAGTCCAGGCCAACAGTCTTTATGCATTTTCGGTTACCTTGAAGCACCCCGATACGGGATGGAGTCATTACGCCGATCGGTGGGATATCGTTACGGAAGATGGCACCGTGCTTGCTTCGCGCACGCTGTATCATCCCCATGGCAACAATGAACCGTTCACCCGCAGCCTGGCCAATGTCAGCGTTCCCATCGGAACAAATACGGTGATCATTCAAGCTAATTGCAATGTTGATGGAGCGACAATACAAGGCTATAGCTTTGTATTGCCCCGACGTTAAATATTATCTGTCGGTAATGCCAGCCGGAGCACACCATGGATAATAAAAACGCCCACTTTGCCTCTGTACAATCGGTTATTGAAACCATCGAACCCGGGTATCCGGTCTATTGCCTGCGCCCGGCCGAACTGCGCCGGTGTGCCAAACTGTTTCTCGATAACTTCCCCGGCCGTGTGCTGTATGCCGTGAAGTGCAACCCGCATCTGGACGTTCTGAAGGCTCTGTATGGTGCCGGTATCAGGCATTTCGATACGGCATCCCTGGTCGAGGTTGCCACCGTTCGTGAAAACTTCCCCGATGCCGATACCTATTTTATGCATCCGGTGAAGCCGCGCGCCGCCATTTTGGGTGCCCATAATGTCTATGGCGTGGCCCATTGGGTTATCGACCACGACAGCGAGCTTGATAAGATGATCCAGGTTACCGGTCCCGGCAACGGCCAGGTTGTTCTGGTGCGTATTCACACCGAATCTTTCGGTGCGGCATACGAACTATCCGATAAGTTCGGTGCCTCAAACGAACAGGCTGTCAGCTTGTTGAAACGGGTGGCTAAAGAAGGCTATCAGCCCGGTCTGGCCTTTCATATCGGCTCGCAATGCCGTAATCCGGACGCCTTCCGCCATGCTCTTGCCAAGGTTGCCGATATAACCGAAAAGGCCGACACGCCGTTGCAATATCTCGATGTGGGCGGCGGTTTTCCGGCCCATTATCAGGAAGATCACCCGCCGGAATTTATAAAATTTGTTGATGCCATTAAGGAAAGTCTGGGCAAACTCAACCTTCGCGGTGACTGTGTATTGATGTGCGAGCCTGGCCGGGCACTCGTTGCCAGCAGCACATCATTGTTGACCCAGGTTCATCTGCGCAAGGACAATGCCCTGTATATAAATGACGGCATCTATCACAGCCTGAGCGAGACTGTATCTGCAAACATCAAATATCCGGTTCGCCCGCACCGGCTTGGCGGCAGTTTCAGCGAGCACACCCAGGCCTATACACTGTTTGGCCCGACCTGTGACTGCGAGGATGTGTTGCCCTATACGGTCGAGTTGCCATCTGACATTGCCGAAGGTGACTGGATAGAGTTTGGCCAGATCGGGGCCTATTCAAATGCCTTGTGCACGAAATTTAACGGCTTTGAGATGGAAACCTTCGTTACGGTTGATGAACCACCTTTAATGGGCTGATCGTCATAAAAAAACCCGCCCCGTGTGTTGTCCCGGGGCGGGTTCTTAGTTAATTAACCGAATTTTGGTTAAGCAGAGTAATACATCATGAACTCAACCGGATGCGGTGTGTGTTCAAAATTAAAAACCTCTTCCCATTTCAGTTCCATGTACGAGTCGATCAGGTCATCAGTGAACACGTCGCCTTTTTTCAGGAAGTCGCGATCCTCATCCAGTGACTCCAGGGCCTGACGCAAGGAACCACAGACCGTTGGTACTTCGGCCAGTTCCTCTGGCGGCAGGTCATAGAGATCCTTGTCCATGGCATCACCCGGGTGAATCTTGTTAACAATGCCATCAAGCCCGGCCATCAGCATGGCGGCGAAGGACAGGTAAGGATTTGCCGTGGCATCGGGGAACCGAATTTCCACGCGTTTGCCACTGGGTGCGGTGGCAAATGGTATACGACACGAAGCTGAGCGGTTACGGGCCGAATATGCCAGCAGTACCGGTGCTTCAAAACCCGGAATCAAACGCTTGTAGCTATTGGTCGACGGGTTTGTGAAAGCATTAAGTGCCCGGGCATGTTTGATAATGCCACCGATATAATACAGGGCCGTATCGGACAGATCCGCATAACCCGAACCGGCAAACATGGGTTTGCCGTTTTGCCAGATGGACTGGTGGGTGTGCATACCAGAACCGTTATCACCGGCCACAGGTTTGGGCATAAAGGTTGCCGTCTTGCCATAGGTATGGGCCACCATATGGGTGCAGTATTTATAGATCTGCATATTGTCGGCGGTCCTCAGCATGGTATCGAATATCATGCCAAGTTCGTGCTGGCCGGGGGCTACTTCGTGGTGATGTTTGTCCATGGACAGACCCATTTCTTTCATCACGGTGACCATTTCGGCGCGCAGGTCAGGTGAGGAGTCTACTGGCGGAACGGGGAAATACCCACCCTTGACGCCCGGGCGGTGTCCGGTGGCACTGCCGTCTTCCATAATACGGCCGCTTACATAGGGGCTTTCTTCTGAATCAAATTCGTAAAAGCACTTGTTCATCTTCACATCAAAACGAACATCGTCGAATACGAAGAACTCGGCTTCGGCGCCTACGTATGTGGTATCGCCAATGCCGGTAGATGCAAGGTAGGTCTGGGCTTTCTTGGCAATGGAGCGGGGATCGCGCGCATAAGCCTGGCCGGTGGTGGGCTCCATGATATCGCAGAAAACGATCAATGAAGGCTGGGCCGCAAACGGGTCCATGACGGCCGTCGTGCTGTCGGGGATCAGGGCCATGTCTGAATCATTGATGGCTTTCCAGCCGGCGATGGATGATCCGTCAAACATGATGCCATCTTCGAAGCTATCATCGTTAATCGCATCGGCACACATGGTCAGATGCTGCCACTTGCCACGCGGATCGGTAAAGCGCAGGTCAACAAAGGGAATATCCTCGTCTTTGAGAAATTTCATAAGTTCGGTTGGAGTTTTGATATTGAGTGACATTTTATAACCCATTCTTTTTGGCTCTTTGGCCGGTTTAAAAAATTAGTGTTGAGATTTAGTTGCGTTAAATGGCGTCTGATCCGGTTTCACCCGTACGCACACGAATGGCATTTTCTACTGACATTACAAATATTTTTCCATCCCCGATGCGCCCCGTATGGGCGGCTTGTTGGATGGCTTCGATGGCTTTCTCCAGCATTGCATCATCAACCACCAGCTCCAGTTTTACCTTGGGCAGGAAATCGACCACATATTCGGCACCCCGGTATAATTCCGTGTGGCCTTTCTGGCGTCCAAATCCCTTTGCTTCGGTAACGGTTATGCCTTGCAGGCCAACCTCCTGAAGAGCTTCCTTTACGTCGTCGAGCTTGAACGGCTTGATTATTGCTTCTATTTTTTTCATTGGTTAAGTCCTCTTGTAACGAGTAATACGATTGGCTCTTTAAGTGCACAATGTATGCCATTTTCGGTGTTATGAAAAATTGATGTTTTACAAGTGGTTAGCTCGATATAACCGGAGAGTGTTGGTGCTGTACGACGATTAAAAAAGTATCACTTGCCTAAAAAACAGGCAGATGAAAATTGCCGGTAAATTATATTCGGTATTGGCCGTGCCGTCATTCTATTCGTCATCCTCGTCGTCATCGTCAATGTAGGGGAATTTCTCGGGGTCGATGGGCCAATCCAGATGATACAAGGTTTGCCTGTTTCGGTCTTCGTAGGCCAGATCAACTTCCTTCATGCAGTCGCGAACCACGGCGATGACAAATGGCGTACAGTGCGAACGCAAAACCTTGTTGTTATGGATATACTCTTTGCTGTGGATCGTGCGTTTCAGGTCTTCCACATTGTGGACAATAAAGGAAAACAACAGATTGGATACGATCTCTGGCTCAAGATAGGTCGGTAATTCCCGCAAGGTTTCATACAGCACCAGAAACGGCATGTTTGGGTAGTCGTCCAGACGCGGGTCTTTTTCGATACAGGTGATCAGACTGTTGACATAGGCTTGTGTATCTTCGTCCAGTTGATCAATGAGCGTGGTCAGTATTCTTGTATGCAACACGTTGTTATTTTTTCCTGGTGCTGTTCATTAATACCCCATGAATAACCATGCCAGATATCATGGCCGCCACAAAAACAAGTGGTTTCCATGTTTCCTGCATGATGGCGAGGGTAATATTGGCCAGCGCAGGCCCGGGACACAGCCCGACCAGACCCCAACCAATGCCAAACAGAACCGCCCCACCCAGCAAGGGCCTGTCGATGGCCGTGATCGCGGTGGAATCGTAAAACGGCATCAGGCTGGGGGCCTGACGTTTGAGGGTCATTCGATAACCTAGTGTCGCCACAATCAACGCGCCCCCCATGACAAAGGCAAGGCTGGGGTCCCAGTTTCCCAAAACATCCAGAAAACCGAGAACCTTCAACGGATTTATCATGTCCGATATGCTCAGGCCCACGCCGAATACCGCACCACAGAGTAACCCCGCCAGGGATTTCAATATTGATCGGGAATTCCCCGTTGATGGCTGTTTTATGTCGGACATGCTCATCCGCCTAATCCATGACGCATGATGGCCACGGTTATGATGGCAGAAACCATGAAAACGACCGTCGCGGTGATGGACCGTGCGGAGAATCGCGCCATGCCACAAACGCCGTGGCCGCTGGTACAGCCCCGCCCCAGCCGAGTTCCGAAGCCGACCAGCAAACCGGCAATAATTAATAAAGGCAGATCGGGCAGGGATGTTGCCAAAGCCGGTGCGCTCTGGCCGCTCAGGGCAAACCACAAAAACGGGCCACCGATCAGGCCCAGCAAAAAAGTTGCCCGCCAGCCTCGGTCATCTTTTGATGAGCCGCGTGGCTGTAACAGATTACCCAGAATGCCGCTGATACCCGCGACTTTGCCGAGCCAGATATAGAGCAGGGCAGCGGCCAGACCGATGATCATGCCGCCGACGGTTGCTTGCACAGGGGTGAAGTTTTCCAATGATTTAAGTCCTCGATATTTATTTAATGATAGAACACAGCATTACAATTTAATAAGTGTTTCACAGAATTTCAACCAGAGCCGTAAAATGCCTTTATCATTTCGTGGGTTTTTGTAAAAATAAAACTCACCAATCCCTGTTGCCCCCCCGTAAGCGGAGAACACTGAATGCTGAACTGGCTTTTCGGCACGAAACAAAACAAATCGAAAGCTGATACGCTTCCTCCCTATGAAGAATCGCGCGGGATTGCGGCCAAGGGGACCGTTACAAAACGCCGCTGGCTGGCATCACGAAAAGGGTTGCAGCCAGAGATTCTGTATTATTTTGCCACTGACAAAAACGATAGTGTCCGTCAGACCGTTGCAGCCAACGAGACCACCCCCTTGCAGGCCGATAAAATACTGTCGCAGGATTCCAGTGATAGTGTCAGGTTGGAACTGGCCCGGAAAATATCAAGACTGTTGCCCGGCATTAACATCGCCCGGGCCGACAAGGTTTCCCAGATGGTGCTGGAAATTATCAACGTATTGGCCAAGGACAAGACGGCACGGGTCCGCTCGATTGTTTCCGAAGAGATTAAAACCCTGACAAATGTGCCCAGGGAACTGGTCGAGGAACTGGCGTGGGACGCCGAATCCATTGTCTCCATGCCGGTTCTTGAATATTCACCTTTGTTATCGGATCGTCATTTGCTGGAAATAATCCGCAGCGGTATCGCCGGTGGTGCCTTGTCGGCTATTGCCCGGCGTAATGAGCTGTCCGATACCCTGTCCAATGCGGTTGCCGAAGAAAACGTCGAACCGGCGACCATTCATTTGTTGAAGAATGCCACCGCCTCGATTAATGCCGAGACCTATGAAATCATTGCCAGTGCGGCACAAAATTCGTCCGATGTTCTGGAAAATCTCATCGAGCGGGACGATTTAACCCTGTCCACCATACGCCGGGTCGCCAGTTTTGTGGGTAATGCGGTGCTCAGCCGGATCATCGAGCGGCACAAAAACAAACCGGACATCACCGAAGAGGCTTTTCGCGATATTCGCGAACAAATCGGTGACCGGATCAAAAAAGGCGGTGCCGATAATGTTGCAATCCCTGGTGAAGAGGCCCGTCAGCGGGCCGAAAAGTTATATACCGATGATGGGCTGGATGAAACCGTGATTATCCGTGCAATCGATCAGGGCGAGCGCATGTTTGTTATTCACAGTTTGGCCCTGTTGACCGGGTTTGGCTGGGAAAACATCCGTGATGTTCTGAATTCAAAGACCGGCAAAACAATCGTCGCGTTGATCTGGAAAGCCGGTTTGTCGGCAAAAGCCTCGGTACAGGTCCAATCCGGGTTTTCCGATATCCCAAAACCGGACCTGATCATGCCCGACGAAGGCGGCGGATATACATTTTCCGAAGAAGACATGGAATGGTATTTGGATTTTTTCTCATGAAACAGGTTAACACGGTGCTGGATCAGTTCGGCACGACAATTTTCACCACCATGTCCGCCCTGGCGCTGGAACACAATGCCATCAATCTGGGCCAGGGGTTCCCCGACCAGGACGGACCGGACTTTATCAAGGATGCGGCTTGCGATGCCATCCGCCAACAGCCCAATCAATACCCGCCCATGGCCGGCACTACCCATTTGAGACAGGCCGTGGGCGATCATAATAAACGGTTCTATGGTTTGGATAGCGACTGGCAAACCGGAGTGCTGGTGACGTCCGGTGCCACAGAAGCCATTGCCGGGGCCTTGCTTGGCTTGATCAATCCGGGGGACGAGGTGGTGGTTATCGAGCCCGTTTTCGATTGTTACATACCCATGATCCTGCGGGCCGGGGGGATCGTGCGCACCGTGCGGCTCATACCGCCACATTGGACATTGTCACGCCAAGCGCTGGAAGAAGCCTTTTCGGAACGCACCAAACTGATTTTACTGAACTCGCCGCAAAACCCGGCGGCCAGGGTGTATAACGCAGACGAACTGGCACTTATCGCCGAAATGGTTTTACGCTATGACACCTACGCGGTGTGTGACGAGGTATATGAGCATATTGTGTTTGATGAGCTTGAACACATTCCCCTCATGAGCCTGCCCGGCATGGCTGAGCGGTGTGTGCGTATCGGCTCGGCGGGCAAGACGTTTTCCATGACCGGTTGGAAGGTGGGCTATATCAACGCACCGCCCAAATTACATGATGCCTTGTGCAAGGCTCACCAGTTCCTGACTTTTACCACGCCGCCCATGTTGCAACATGCCGTGGCCGAAGGCTTGCGGCTTGACGATGATTATTTCAGGCAGCTATCCCTGACCCAACAGAAAAAACGCGATATACTGACCACTGGCCTGCGTCGCGCCGGGTTTGATGTGCTGAATTCACAAGGCACCTATTTCCTGTGCGCCGATATTCGACCTACCGGGTTTGATGGTGACGATGTTGCATTCTGTCAGCATATTACCCGCCACGCCGGGGTTACGGCCCTGCCGCTGAGCGCGTTTTATGATCTGCGCGAAGCGGCATCTGATAAGAAGCCACCTCCACCATCTCATTTCATCCGGTTTTGCTTCTGTAAAAAAGATGCGGTTCTGGAGGAAGCGTACGAAAAACTTATCGACTATTTCAAGCCGTGATGTGATAACCGCTGCCCTGAAAGGGCTGGCAAATATAATTTGTCTGGATCGGCTTCCACCCTTGACGCCCCTTGAACCAACGTCTAAATATGTCGCTCTGTTCGTCAGATCAGATGGTGACTGTAGCTCAGTAGGTAGAGCCCCGGCTTGTGGTGCCGGTTGTCGCGGGTTCAAGTCCCGTCAGTC
This sequence comes from Alphaproteobacteria bacterium, assembly GCA_024279135.1. Taxonomy (GTDB): domain Bacteria; phylum Pseudomonadota; class Alphaproteobacteria; order Rhodospirillales; family Casp-alpha2; genus JABJOR01. The sequence continues at coordinate 11,414 of JAJRRU010000007.1, read as the reverse complement.
ACCCCACTTTCCCCTATTTCTCACCGTAATACCCCATAGTACCATAATACCGTAATACCTGACTACTCGAAGTGGCCTATGGTGGCGGGATAGGGGATGATGAAACTCGCCATCAATGGGGTCTCTGCTGATAGAAGCAGGTTGAATGGGTATATCTGGCAGGGTAGCATGTGTCATGGATTCAAACTCACACATTGAAGAAGCCGTTGTCATAGAGGACTGTATCGAGGAAAGCATTGAACACTCGAATGATCCCGCCTTACTCGCCATCTTTAAATACTGGCAGAAACTAAAGGGAACTGCGTTGGCTCCATGTTGGCCCGAATGGGATTGGATGAGCATACCAACATCGACGATTAGGCATTGCGGCGTGGTAGATGTTATTAGAACACAGGATAACCTGGATTTTGTCTATCGGTTCTGGGGGAGCGCTCATGTATCTGCCAACAAGCAAGAACTGACTAACAAGTCTGTTAACTGTATGAAACCCCTCGCTGAAGCGGAACAGGTGTTTTTCCAATATCGAACGTGTTATGAACGGCGTGAACCATGCCTGTTCAATACTACGATACGAAACACCAACTTAAACATAACCATTGAGGAACGGTCTTTACGCTTACCGTTTGTCGGTGTGGATGATGAGTCCATTACCCAACTAATGACTTACTCCTTTATCAGTGGTGATGCGAATACCATTCGCCGTGTTCTGGTTGATGATGATGAGGGAAGTGAATACTGACCAAAATTTCTTGACGTGGGTACAGAAGAAAGTAGAAGATACCTTGTAAGTCATTAAAATTGTTGGTGTGAGGGCGCTGTTGGTCATTTCCCGTCTGTCACCCCACTTCTCCTTTCTCTTTCCCCTGCCAGATCATAGATCCACATCATCGTCATAGCGATGATCGCGATTTTGGCGAACTTATGATACAATGAGTTGGAACAATTCAGGAGAACGGGTCATGAATACTTACATCACTCTGGTCAACTACACACAGGATGGTATCGCCGCCATCAAAGACTCTCCGAAGCGCCTCAGCGTTGTCAAACGGCTGGCAAAGAAAATGGGCGGCAAGATAAAAAGTTTCTACCTGACCATTGGGGAATATGATCTGGTGGTTATTTATGAAATGCCGGACCCGTCAACCGCAGCGAAGTTCTTGCTGACTATCGGCTCGGTCGGGGCCATCAGGACCAAGACGTTGCCAGCGTTCATTGAGGCCGATTACCGGGAAATTATCGCAGCGTTACCATAACGCCCCTGTGGCAGAAATTTAACGCGCTTACCTGCCGCCTGAAACTGGAACTCCACGGTTCCAAGCTCACCTCTGACGACGTGGTGCTTAAGCCTGTGGAGTGCTTGAAGGTGCCTTTTTTAGGGATTGCTTTGGAAATTTCAGATAAAACAGAGAGAATCGATTAAACAAAATATCAATCGAACCCCGGTGTTAGTAACACCGCAAGCTCACCGCCTGTATAGCGGCCAGGGTGAGCCAGATTTTCTCTAAGTATAAGCAGTTATTGTTTAATTTATTACGGCGATGGAAAAATGAACAGCATGGCGACCCCCTGCGAGCATTTTTATTAGGTTGTAGAAATAGCTTCGGTTACAATGAGCAGGTGATAAAAGCTATCGGATAAATCTATATCAACGAATGGGGAAAGAGGGAGGTCTATTACTAATGGAAATGATTGAATCGTTTTTTGGCGTAATCGGAGATCTGACTTGGGGATGGGCACTTATCCCGTTTCTTGTCGTCTTGGGTTTGTTTTTCACCATCGCAAGCGGGTTTGTACAGTTTACATATTTCACCCGGATGTTCCGGGTTCTATCTGGTAAAAACCAGACCGGTGATCCCAACGCGATAACGGCACGTGAAGCCTTATTGCTGTCAGTCGGCGGGCGTGTCGGTGGCGGCAATATTGCCGGTGTTGCCGTTGCGATTACACTCGGCGGTCCAGGGGCTGTCTTCTGGATGTGGGCCATTGCTGTCGTCGGCATGGCCACCAGTCTGGTTGAGTGTTCTTTGGCACAGTTGTACAAGGAACGAGAACCAGATGGTACTTTTCGGGGCGGGCCGGCGCGCACAATCCTGCAAGGTCTGGGCTCAGATTATAAATGGCTCGCAATTCTCTACGCCATTTCGCTGATCGCCGCATTTGGTATCGGCTTTCCCGCTTTTCAAGGCAACACGGTAGCAGGTGCCGCGCAAGACAGCCTCGGTATCGATCGGATGATCACCGGTTTGGTTCTGGCAATCGGAACCGGTTTCGTTGTTTACGGTGGCATCCACCGTATTGCAAAGGCCTGTGATATCATCGTGCCCGTCATGGCACTTGGTTATATTGGCTTGTCACTAATTGTTATTTTGACAAATCTTGATGGCATCCCAGCCGTTATCGGTTCTATTTTTGCCAACGCTTTCGGGTTTGAGGAAGCTGTGGGCGGTGGAATGGGAGCGGCTATCGCTCAAGGTTTACGCAGAGGATTGTTTTCTAACGAAGCCGGACTTGGCTCTGCGCCTAACGTTGCGGCTACCGCGGATGTTCGCCATCCCATAAGCCAGGGCATTACCCAGTCGTTTTCAGTCTTTATCGATACGATTATAATCTGCTCTTGCACGGCGTTCGTGATCCTGCTTGGTGATGTGTATGTTGCCGGTGCTCAGGATATCAACGGTGTGGCACTGACCCAACAATCGTTGGTTTTCCATCTCGGAAGTTGGTCCCAGTACTTCCTGACTGGTGCTGTATTGCTGTTTGCGTTCAGTTCCATCATTTATAACTACTATCTGGGTGAAAACGCTTTGACAGTCCTGACAAGGAACCCTGCGGCACTACATTTTTTCAAGGTAGCGTTGGTCGCTATCGTGTTCCTCGGTGCCGTAGCGCCTGCCGCGACGTCAGTTTTCTTCTTCTCTGATCCGATGATGGGTATATTGGCGATCGTTAACCTGGTGGCACTTACAATGCTGTTCCCGATCGCTAAACGGTTGATTGTTGACTTCGGAGAACAATTGAAGGCCGGTGTCGACAGGCCTGTTTTAGATCCGGAAAAATATGCGGATCTGAATATCAATCGCGATGTGTGGAGCGTCGATCAAAAACCGACGCAACCAGCAGAGTAAAACTTCTATTGCAGCCGTACATCTTGTGCGGCTGCGTGGAAATACAAGGGCGCCCCAACGGTCGCCCTTGTAACTTTTCAGGTTCACCCGTATTAATCGGTGCCGCCGGTTATGCCAGCAACCAGCCTTGTTATGCCAGCAGCCAGCCTTGGGACATGTCGTTCATGATGAAGTCGGCGCGTTGCATGGGGCCACCGAAGCTTGGGTTGGGGAATTTTTCACCCCAGTGGTTCATTTTAACCGCCAGCGCGCACAACAAAGCACCGATCAGAAGGTGATTGCCTTCGACGATTTCTTTAAATTTCTTGAATTTCTCGGGCGACATATCATCCCACATCTTCTGGCTGGATTCGTCGAATTCCAGAAACTGGGTTTTGATGGTCGATTGGATGTGTTTGATTTTCCGGTGTATGCGTTTGCAGGCATCCAGAGTCGGAAAGTCATTTTTAATCTGTTGATGCTGTACAATTTCGGCCAGTGAATTCACGAAATCTCCGACCCGGGGGGTGATATCGTCCAGACATTGCCGATAGTAGGCAATAGAAAGATACACATCGCCATATTTCTGGATGACCGAGGGGACTTCCAGCAGGCTGATATTCATTTTGTTAGCAATGCTGCGAAGATGTTTGCGTGTCTTGTTGACATCCGGGTTATAAAAAATATTGATCCAGTTGTTTTCTTTCAGGCCGATTTTATCGCCAATATCCGAAATATCAGGATCAAAAATATTAGTGATTAAACTTGACAGGAATGGTTGCATATATTCCTGCAACTCGCCCTCTTTGTGTCTTGATAACTTCAGGTTGTCATAATTTTCCACATTGATCCCGATTTGGCGCAGGGATATGCGCAAACTGTATACGTCATAGCTTTTCAGTGTTGATACTTTACGGACCACGTTGACATCGTCATTGCTGATGCCACTGAAGAATTTATGGAGATGATCAGGCGACACGTGGCCACGCCCGGCTTTAGAATCATTGAATAATTCTACTACACCTTCGAGCTGGCTGTTCTTGACCAGCCTTGTACTTTTAAGTCCTTTTGATTGAAGCGGCAGCATGACCAAAGGCAGTGACCACAACGAATCACGATCAAAATCACTGATTTGATCTTCAGTTTGTTCAATTGGCATGTTTGCAGTTTGCATTATACGGGACACCATTTGTGAATAATGTTTTTATATTACAAAACGTCGCTGTTATAGTTATAAATGTATAATATTATTTTTTTAAAAGTATTTAATACTAAGGTTTTTTTGTGTTAAATATGTATTTGTATAAATATTGGTGTAATTATAGTTGATTTAAACAAGACTTATACATAAATTTTATAAACACGCAACGTTTTCTTCCAGTATTCTCTGACCAAAATCCTATGAACATACGAGTTTTGAAATCATTGGTGTATTATTGTGAAACCGGGAATGTTCGTCCGGGGCAGGTTGCGGTGAATACCCCAGCGAATAATCCAGAGAAAATGCAAAAAAAAACCGGGTCACAATGACCCGGCGAAGTTTAACAGGGAGGAATAGAGTGCGAATCTCTTCGTCTCTTCTTATAACATACTTCATGAATACATCATAGGATGTGACCTGCATCACAGGTTTGCAAAATATTACAAAGGTGGGCTTCAGGGCTTGTTGAGGGCCATCCGGAACGCTCCCGGTGCGAACTGCCAGCCGAAATATTCGCTTAATTCGCAGAAAAATCTGCAATTACTCAGAATTTTGTAAAAATATCCCCTGCGGTGCTGGACTCTTGGCTCGGGATTCGCGACAAGCACAGTACTTAAATCCCTAGTCTAAACAGTTCCAGGAGACGCTCAATGCCGGGTGATAAACTTAACCACACAGCAATGGCGGATGCCATCCGATTTTTGTCGGCTGATGCTGTTCAAAAAGCTAAATCCGGACACCCGGGCATGCCCATGGGTATGGCCGACGTGGCGACGGTATTATTTTCAAAATTTTTAAAATTTGATGCCGCAACACCAGACTGGACGGACCGCGACAGGTTTGTGTTGTCAGCCGGTCATGGTTCCATGTTGCTTTATTCACTGCTTTACCTGACCGGTTACTCCGGCATGACCCAGGAACAGATCATCAATTTCCGTCAGGCCGGCTCCATAACCGCCGGGCATCCGGAATTCGGCCACGCGGCGGGCATCGAGACCACCACCGGTCCGCTGGGACAGGGTCTGGCCACGGCGGTCGGCATGGCGCTGGGCGAACGTATGCTCAATACCCGCTACGGCGATGATCTGGTCAGTCACTTTACTTATGTGATTGCCGGTGATGGCTGCCTGATGGAAGGTATCAGCCATGAAGCCATTTCCATGGCCGGGCATTGGAAGCTGTCCAGTTTGATCGTCTTGTTTGATGATAACCAGATCACCATTGACGGCGCAACAGACCTCAGTGTGAGCGATGACCAAATCAAACGCTTCAAGGCGTCGGGCTGGGATACCCGTTCGGTTGATGGTCATGATTATGACGCCATAACCAAAGCCATCGCAGCGGCCCGCAAATCCAACAAACCATCGCTGATTGCCTGTAAGACCGTGATCGGTTTTGGCGCTCCCAATAAACAGGGAACATCGAAAGTTCATGGCGCGCCGTTGGGTGATGAAGAATTGGACGCGATGCGTAAAAATCTCGATTGGTCCCATGCACCGTTTGAGGTTCCAGACGATATTCTGGCCGCCTGGCGTTCGGTTGGTGCCCAAGGGGCCGCTGATCGCACTGATTGGGAAACGCGGTTCGCCAAGCTCGACGAGGCCGCCAGAGGTGACTTCATCCGAGCCATGTCGGGCGATCTGCCCGAGGGCTGGCTTGACATCCTGAATGAGCACAAAAAGCGGGTTTCCGAAGAACAGCCAGCCTGGGCAACCCGGGTGGCTTCGGGGGAGGCCCTGGCCGCCATTGCCGATCACTTGCCGGAGTTGATCGGTGGTTCGGCTGACCTGACCGGCTCGGTCAATACCAGGACCCCGACCATGACCGCCTTGTCTGCGAATGATTTCTCGGGTCGTTATATCCATTACGGTGTTCGTGAACACGGCATGGCGGCGGTCATGAATGGGCTGGCCCTGCACGGCGGCATTATTCCCTACAGTGGCACATTTTTCGTCTTCACCGATTACATGAAGGGTGCCATGCGGCTATCGGCCCTGATGGAACAGCGGGTAATCTATGTGTTGACCCACGATTCCATCGGTTTGGGCGAGGACGGCCCGACCCATCAGGCCGTGGAAACTCTGGCTTCGTTGCGCGCCCTGCCGAATTTCAGGACTTTTCGTCCCTGTGACGGGGTCGAAGCGGCGGAATGCTGGGCCGTGGCCCTGCAATCGTCTGACGCGCCATCGGGGCTTGTCCTGTCACGACAGGGCATGCCGACCTTGCGGATTTATCATACGGAAGAAAACCTGTGCGCCCGTGGTGCATATGTTATGCTGGAAGCCGACGGTGGATTTGAAGCACGCCAGGCTACCATTCTGGCAACCGGCTCGGAAGTATCCATTGCCATGGAAGCCCGTGAAATTCTGCAAAAAGAAGGTATTTTGGCGGCTGTGGTTTCTATGCCTTGCTGGGAACTGTTTGATGAACAGTCCGATGAGTACCGCCAGAGCGTGATCGGGACGAGCAAGGCCCGTGTGGCTGTTGAAGCTGCGGTACGCATGGGCTGGGACCGGTATATCGGTTTCCACGGTGGCTTTGTCGGCATGGATAGTTTCGGGGCTTCGGCACCGGCTGGTAAGCTGTTTGAATATTTTGACATAACCGCAACTGCGGTTGTTCGTGAAATCAAGGCTCGGCTGTAACTTTCCGCAGGGTTGTTTAGAAAAAGGATGAATTGAAATGGCACTGGTATCACTACGACAGTTACTCGACCATGCGGCGGAAAATGATTTTGGAATGCCCGCCTTTAATATCAATAACATGGAACAGATGCTTTCTGTTATGGCGGCAGCAGATAAGACCGAAAGCCCGGTCATCCTGCAAGCCAGTCGTGGGGCGCGTAAATATGCCAATGATACGGTGTTAAAATATTTGATCATGGCGGCTGCCGAGATGTACCCGCATATTCCCATCTGCATGCATCTGGACCACGGTAATGGTGCGTCGACCTGCATGTCGGCAATCGCCAACGGGTTTACCTCGGTCATGATGGACGGCTCCTTGCATGAAGATGGCAAATCACCCGCCAGTTTTGATTACAATGTTGAGATTACCAGCAAGGTCGTGGAGACCGCCCACATGGTTGGGGTGTCCGTCGAGGGCGAACTGGGCTGTCTCGGCTCATTAGAGACCGGCGAAGGTGAAAAAGAAGACGGCCACGGCTTCGAAGGCAAACTGGACAAGGACCAGCTTCTCACCGACCCGGATGAAGCCGCCGATTTTGTCAAGAAAACCAAGGTCGATGCCCTGGCCATTGCCATGGGCACGTCTCACGGTGCCTATAAATTCACCCGCAAGCCAACCGGTGATATTCTGGCCATGGACGTGGTCAAGGCCATTCACCAACGCTTGCCCAATACCCATCTGGTGATGCACGGCTCATCTTCGGTTCCCCAGGAGTTACAGGATATTATCAACAAGTTTGGCGGCGATATGCCCCAGACCTTCGGTGTTCCCGTGGAAGAAATTGAAATCGGCATTAAGAATGGCGTTCGCAAGGTTAATATCGATACCGATAACCGTCTGGCTATTACCGGCCAGATCAGGAAGGTCTTGTTCGAGGATAAAGCGGTATTCGATCCGCGCTCCTACCTGAAACCGGCTATGGCGGCCATGGAAACTGTTTGTGCTGATCGTTTCGAGCGTTTCGGGGCTGCGGGTCAGGCTTCTAAAATAAACGTCGTTCCCATTTCGTCCATGGCTGAACGGTATGCCGCCGGCACGCTCGATCCAGCCATAAAATAAATCTACCAGTTGCCTGGACCCTATAAAAGGAGACCCCATGTCTGCCACCATAAAGATTGCTCCGTCGATTTTGGCGTCTGATTTTGCCAAATTGGGGGAAGAAATCCGAGCTATCGAAGCCGGTGGTGCGGATTATGTGCATATTGATGTGATGGATGGCCATTTTGCGCCCAATCTAACTTTTGGTCCGCCGGTCATTTCCGCCATCCGCAAAGTCACGGACCTGCCATTTGATGTGCATTTGATGATCGATCCGGCGCAACCCAGTCTGGCACAATATGCCGACGCAGGGGCCGATATTATCACCGTTCATGCGGAGGCCGATATCCATCTGGACCGCTCGCTGCAAGTCATCCGGTCGTTGGGTAAAAAGGCGGGGGTATCGTTAAACCCTGCCACACCACCCAGCGCTATTGAATACGTTCTCGGATCCGTGGACCAAATTTTGATCATGACCGTAAACCCTGGTTTTGGTGGCCAGTCATTCATGACCGGCCAGCTTGAGAAAATTCGCACGATCCGCTCCATGATCGGGGATCGCCCGATTGACCTGGAAGTTGACGGCGGGATCAATACCGAGACCATCGCCGCAGTCGTTAAGGCCGGGGCCAATGTGCTGGTGGCTGGCAGTGCGGTCTTTTCGGGTCGGGATTATGCCAAAAACATAGAAGACCTGCGGCACGCTGCTGCCTGAGCTTGTCACGTAATGGCGTCGATTTCCTCATTGCTCAGGCCGCCCGGAACGATGGTAATGGGCAGGGAGAATGCGCCAGCCATGTTATTGACAACGTGCTGGATAATTGGTCCCGGACCATCACCCGTTGACGATGCCCCCAGCACCAGAACCGATAAATCGTGTTCTTCCCTGATCAGTTCCAGCAAAACCTCATGGGGTTTTCCTTCGCGAATGTAGATTACCGGAATTTTGCCGATCCGGCGTTGTACCACATCGGCCAGCACGTGACACATTTCTTCGGCTTCTTCCCGGTTTTCCTGTTTCATCAGGTCGCCGACCCCGAGCCAGTGCTGGAATTCGGCGGGCTGGACGATATAGAGCAGGGCAATTCGCCCATCGGTACTCTTGGCCCGGGCACAGGCATAACGCAGGGTGGTGGGGAACTCATCACTTTCATCCACAACGCACAGGAATGTCCGCGATGAAACCAGCTTATTTTTTTCGGGTTCTTCCTGTGATGTGTCTGAATTTTCTTGTTCGTTGCTCATGATCATCCTTTCCGGAAGGCTACATTGGCCAGCCACCCTGCAAATACGGCAATCAGAACCGCCAGTACACCATATAAACCGGAGTAACGGTGAGCAAAATTAAATATTTCTGCTTCGACACCGAATTTCCTGACATTCAGCAAGGTTGTCTGATTGTCGATTAACTCGCCATTTTTAAATAAATAGACATCGATTCCGTATGTTCCCACTGTTACATTAGCCGGAAAGTGAACCAACGTCCGAAATAGCCCGTTGCCAAGATAAACAAGGTCTATTTCCTCGGTGGAATACAGACCCTCGGTCTGTTTGATACGAATGACGGCATCGCTGAACTCAGTGACATTTATATTTCCATGGTCGTTTTCCTGCGGTACGAACAGGATCTGATCTGTACCGATCTGGTGGATGCTGGCCACATCATCGGGTACAAAGTTTTTAATCGGGCGGTTCGATGCCAGAGCGTAAAACGACGGTACGTAATCAAACACCACATTATCATCATTAATCCAGATCCCACTGACATTGGCCTTGCGCCGCACGATGGGGCTTTCTTCCGGTCCGCGAACCACAACCACCAGGTCGCCTTCACCGCCTCGGGTGGTGCCAAACAACAATAAATCCGTACCGGAAAAGCCTGCCGTAATGGCCACTACGGGTGTCGAAAGATCGATAATCAGGTCTTGCGCCCGCAACAGGGTTGCGCTCAGGATGGCGGCCATGATGGTGACCAGCAAAACGGAAATTGCAATAACGGGGCGACGGAATTTCATGATCAATGCCCCCCCGCACCCAGTGAAAACAATTCGACCGGGCGTACGATAAGGTCGTATGACATCTTGGCGCACACCGCGAGTACCATCAATGCCAGTAATCCGCGCAGGTGTTCGCCATTTAACTTGGCCCCTGCGCGAGCGCCAAATTGTGCGCCAATGACACCGCCGGCAAGCAGCAACAAGGCCAGAACTACATCAACGGATTGATTGTTTACCGATTGCAAGATGGTCACGTTGGCGGTAACGAAGATAATCTGGAACAACGAGGTGCCAACAACCACCGACGTTGGCATGCCGAGCAGATAAATCATCGCCGGGACCATGACAAAACCACCGCCGACACCCATGATGGCAGCCAGAATGCCAACCAGAACCCCGATGATAAAAGGCAGTATGGCGCTGATATACAGTTGTGATTTGTGAAACCGCATCTTCAGGGGCAGGCGGTGCATCCAGTTGTGTTTGTGCAGTTTCTTCCGCACACCCGTGCGACGGCGTTTGACCATGATGACCTTGACGCTTTCGATCAGCATCAGGGCACCGATGATTCCCAGAAAGACCACGTAGGAAAATTTAATGACCAGATCGATCTGACCCAGCGCACGTAACCAGGTGAATAACCACACACCCAGACTGGACCCCACAACACCACCAACCAGCAGCACGGCGCCCATTTTGAAATCAACATTGCCACGTTTCCAGTGGGCCAGAACCCCGGAAACAGAACTGGCAACAATCTGGTTGGCTTCCGTGGCAACGGCGATGACCGGTGGAATGCCGATAAAGATAAGCAACGGTGTGGTCAGAAACCCGCCACCCACACCAAATAATCCAGACAAGAACCCAACGCCGCCGCCCATTCCCAATATCAAGAAGATATTTACGGAAACTTCGGCAATCGGCAGGTAAATATCCATTTTTATTTGTAATTCCCGACTGTCTCAGCCGCAAAAAAATCGTGACATGAAGGTGACTCGTAAAGCCCTGATAATACAACAGCTTATCCGATTTTTATCACTCTTTCTATTGGTTGTGAAGCAGAACTATCTGAATCCGTGCATTTTGCTGGAAAAATCAGTAGACCATCTCATCGTCGGATTCACCCATTGATACGATAATCTCGCCACTATCGGCCAGCGCCTTGGCGATCATCACGATGGTCGACTGGGCCTCGTCAACGTCTTTCAGGCGTATGGCCCCCATGGCATCCATATCTTCCTTGAGCATTTTACCGGCCCGCTCAGACATGTTGTTGAAGAACAACTCCTTGACCTCATCGGAGGCACCCTTCAGGGCGATGCCCAGCACGTCTTTCTCGGCCTGGCGGAGCAGGACCTGGATACCGGCGTCGCTGACACGGATCAG
>JAJRRU010000006.1 GCA_024279135.1 Alphaproteobacteria bacterium | reverse complement strand
CTCGGTGGCATAACGCCGATGCAAAAACTGGCCACGGTAAGGCCCATAGCCGCTTAAACGATTCTACTCTCAAAGGCCCCTAATAATGGGGGGATTACCTTTTCACACTCATTCACATTACCTAATGTGTATGGCCCTCGACGGTGCACAAGCCGGGGGCTTGGCATGTGCTCTACCAGACTGAGCTACACTCCGTAACGTTTGTGACACTAACGACAAAGAAGAATAAACGAATACAGGGAAGCCCTCAGTGACTCTTAAAAGGGACACACCTATGTATAACGTCATCGCCTATGGAACAAATTAACGGGATTACATATGAGAATATTTTTGGTTTATCGTAACGACCCGAAGGGGAATGAAGATGAGACAGAAATCACAGACACGACAGACGGATGCAGCCAAGGCGATCAAGGACATTCGCCGAGCGACGCGGAAGCAATATTCAGTTGAAGAGAAAACGCCATAAGATGTCAACAATTAGGGGGTTAGCCACTTATCATCCATAACTATCAAAATATAAGTTTACATTGGCGACAGTGTGCCCAGATCAAACCCGTCTAGATTTGGCATTTCATGATTGATCAGGAAGTCGCTGTGGCTGATGTTGCGCGGACGGACTTGAACGTGGTGACGGCGAGCATAACCGCGACCAAAGAGAAACCGCTCGCCAGCAGGAACGCGTTGGACAGATCATTTGCTCCCACCAGTCCTGCCAGCACAGCGGCAGAGGCGGCAAAACCGTCCATAAAGGCAAACGTCAGGCCCAGAGTTGTCCCTTCGCGGCCACCGGAATGATCGATCGCTGCGGCCAACAACACAGCGCGGATGGATAACAGTGCTGTCATGGCGACCCCCAGTGCGATGAGGGAGATCACGAAAGAAAATGGCAGCCAGGCGACAAACGCCGCCCCGGCCGCAAGGGCGTTGCCCAGGATGATCAAGGGCCGCCGACCAATTCTGTCGGATAATTTGCCCAAACTGGGCTGTAACACTGCACCGGGCAGCATCATCGCCGCCAGAGCAATGGCCGTGGTCATCCAGTCAAGGCCGTGGTTGGCCCGCAGATATAGCGGGGTCATGGTGATGGTCGCGAACAAACCCATATTGTATGTGGTAAAAAGTGCGATCACCCGCAGGCCCGACCTGGTGGACCAGATTTTCCAGATATCATTAAAATCCGCCTTGGTCGGTCGCGAGTTAACGTGGCGCGGCACTTTTGGTGCTATAAAGATAAAAATACACCCGACGATCAATGTGGGGATGACCAGCACCCTTATGGTCGTGCTCCAGTCCCACATGGTCAGCATCAGGCCCACGGCAGGCAGCGCAATAAGTTCTGAAAGTTGTCCGCCAATGGCATGAACACCCAATGCATAGGCGCGTCTCGCTTTATGCATCTGGGCCAACACACCCGTTGCAATGGGATGCCAGGCCGCATCGCCCATACCGGCAATGGCGATCAGGATGGCAAAGGACCAGAAACCATCGGCAAAGGACGCGATGAGATAGCCAACGCCAACCCAGAAGAATGTTGCGCACAGCAGAACCCCACGATTGGCTACATGATCGACCAAAATCCCGGCCGGCAGATAGGCCAAGGAAGCACCCAGACTATGGATCATAAACAACAACCCTATTTCGGCAGGCGACAACCCCATGGCAGTGCCGAACGCCGGAATAATAATGTACATCCCGATCGGCACCAGATCGTTGGCACAGTGGCCAAGGGCAAAGGGGATGAGGAAATTGGATTTTCTGGAAGACTGAGACATTAAACCGCCAAGTTTGGGAGACAGGTAGACAATCGCTAACTCTACAACGATCATCACCGTTCGCAATACTTTGTTACCCTGACCACCCAACCCGATAACGGGTGATCATCCATTCGCCCTGGACGCACTCTGGTTTTAAAGACAGGGTGCCCACCATGAATCAAGTTCACGGTTTTTCAAAATAGCACTGATACCCAGGGCTGCTGCTTCATGGCAAAAACGCCCGGTTGTCATGTCCATGTCGGTATATTCGGCGGCGAATACAGCCTTGCCCCGTTCAATAAACGGCATCATCTGCTCACACCATCCCTCAGCAAAGCAGTCTTCCGTCATGGCCCAGTCATATTCATCGGCCAGGGCGGCTGCCTGATCAGCATCATTTTTAAGACCAATGGAAAGGCCGCGTATATGGGCTTCCCGGGCGAGCCAGCGGTTATATCGCAACTGGTGTGATGCGCTTAGCGCGAACCCGGTCTGGTTTGTATAACCATCTATATTATCCGGCTCGATACCGTCAAATCCTTTGGCTTTGCAGGCATCCAGCCGTTGTCTTATGAGCGGTGCCAGTTTTTCGATCTGGCGAATATCAAACCACCGTTCACCATCCCAGCCATCATAGGCATTGCCGAGTAATTCCTGTGGAAAGAATGCTGCGTCCTCGCGCCAGTCCTCCCAGGCACCAACATTGAGATAACAAATCACCCTGAGGCCTCTGGATTTCAGCTGGCTGACGGTTTGTGCACTGGTATCAAACAGATCCAGATCGATCATGGCCACATCCCGGTCCAGGGCAAAGGGTTCTGTCAGTTGCCAATCCCATGAAACAAAACCCGACGGTTGCCACCATTGTGGGGCCGCTTTGGCATGGCCCATGCCAGAGAGCAATAAAACCAGCCCCACAACAAAAAATTGCCTGGCATTGAAAAGCATAAAACCGGGCTCCCGTCTTTTTTTAACGTACGCTAATATCAACGCGATACTCTATCACATTAATGTAAAGGGCCCTGCAATTATCTGCCGGGCTGAATGCCTGTTAGCCATTGAATAGCCATTGAATAGCCATTGAAAAATCATTGAAAACCCGGCTTGTCCATCCTAAGTTTAGTTCCAACAGACACAGGTTAAAAACATAGTGAAAATATATATCATTCATGAAAATGAAGAATGGCTACCCCCCTTTCGGGATGCCCTTAATGCAAAAGGCCTTCCTTTTGTCGAATGGCATATTACCGATGGCAAAATTTGTTTGACTGAAGTCCCCCCTCTGGGCGTGTTTTTCTCCCGAATGAGTGCATCTGCCCATACCCGTGGCCATAGCCATGCCCCGATTATGACCGAACATTTATTCCGGTGGCTTGAAATGCACAACCGCCGGATTATCAATGGTTCAAGCGTCCTTAAACTGGAAATGAGCAAGATTGCCCAATATGCCGCATTGCAGGTTGGCGGCATAACCACCCCACGGACCGTGGCGGTGGTAGGAAAAGCAAACATCCTCAAAGCCGCAGAGAACTTCGGTGAACTGCCTTTCATTCTGAAGCCAAACAGAGGGGGCAAGGGACTGGGCGTGCAACTATTCCAGAATATTGCGAGCCTGGCATCCTACCTGGACAGCATGGATTACGAAGAACCGGTCGACGGCACCTGGCTGATCCAGCAGTATATTCGGGCAGAAAACCCCTTCATCACACGAATGGAATTCATCGATAGCCGGTTTCATTATGCGGTCAAAGTCGATACCTCCAGCGGCTTCGAGCTTTGCCCTTCGGATGCCTGTGATATCGAAGACGTATTCTGCCCAGTTTCCGAACAAGACAGCGGCTCGCCCGGACAACCGTCATTTCAAATAATCGAGAATTTTTCCGACCCCCTTATTGATCGGCTCGAGCGAGTCCTGAAAGCCAATCAGATAGAAGTCGCTGGTGTGGAATTTATCAAAGATGCTGAGGGACGCACATTTGTTTATGACATAAACACCAATACGAATTACAACAACGCGGCCGAACGACGGGCAAATATTCCCGAAACGGCCCCGGCCCGTCTCGCTCGTTTTTTAGGCCATGAACTGGACAAGATCCGCACCATTGCGGCGGAATAAACCCCAGGCACAACGACACCCGGACGTCGGGATAAAAATTTCATTAACATAATTCCAGAACTAAACTTTGGTCTGGTCGCCTGAAACGGACCAATAAATTCATTGCATCGATTGGCCGGACTATATATCTTTTATGGAACCTCATTGCCCGTTGTCGCCATCTATAAAACGACAACAAGACTGATGGAACAATGAGCGACGAAGCAGACCTTGACGATGTCTTAGTCAGAATATTACCACCGCCAGACAGTTATAGACGGTCAATGTTCTGATTTATCGATATGGTGATACAATGATCTTGCTGCACCGGTTTCAGAAAATCTGGATATTGACCGCGCTTCTTTCGGTTGCTCTGACCGCCTGTCAAAATACCGGTCGGATCAGCCTTGATGAAGCGTTGCAGATAACGGCAGATTTCCAGCCCACAGCCATTAAACAACCACCACGCACCACCCGCGATGTGCTGGCCGCCCTTGATCGTTATGAAACCGCAGGTGCCGAACGCATGAGCACGTTACAGAACATTGCCGACACCCCTCTCGACACGTCGGTTCCAATGGCCGAGCAAATCAGACTGCTGAAATCCCGTGCCGAGGCAGCCCGCCAGCTTGGTCGGGCCAATCAGGAAATTGCGGACTTGAGCCAGGCCTTTTCCCTGGCACAAAGTTCAGGTGACGGCCCGGATGTTGCGAAATTGGAACTTGCCCTCGGCATGGCCCATATTCGCGCAGGGTCGTTTTATCTGGGTCAGGAGATGGTCGACCGGGCCTTGAACACCCGGCAGGATTTCGCGGATGCGAATTCAAAATCCGCGGCCATCGTCGAAGCCCTGGGGCGTGGCGGGCAGCTGGAAAAAGTAGATAAAATGATCTTCGACACCAATGAAGTCCTGCCCATGATCGACAGGATGCCTGATTTTTCCACGGCCCAGCGTGAGGCTCTCAGGGTCGCACTTTATCAGGGCAAAGCATCGCTGCTCGATCTCAAGGGTGCATTGGGAAACGCGGAACTGGTCTACAGGAGCGCCATTTCCACCTGGGCAAAGTTCCGCCGGAATAAAACCGGTGCTGCAAACGACGACCGTGAAACCGCTCGCATTGCCAACCTGCTGGAAATCAGTCTGGCTGAAAATTTACGCCGCCAGGGCCGCTTTGTGGAATCAGAGCTGGCCAGCCGCGATGCCCTGATCGGAACCTTAAAATTAAATGGCCGTAATTCATACCAGACCGCATCGGTTCTGCTGACCCTAGCGCAAACCATTTTTGATCAGGGCCGGCATGAAGAAGCAACCGAGCTGGTCCGCCATGTGATTACCATCTACGACCATGCCGGGGTGTCTGTTATCGCCATGAACCGGTTGCTGGCCCGAAGTTTACTGGCTGAGACTCTGGGTGCGGGCGGGCAATGGGATCAGGCCGCAAAGCTGTTCGAAGCCTTGCGCACTGACCTGGCCGCTAATGTGGAATTGAGCCAACGTTTTGTCGATGCCAACGCCAGTTACGCACGGGCCTTAATGGCAACGGGCAATCACAAATCCGCCATTTCGATCCTGCAAAAAGCCCTGAAGCGCTCACGGCGATTACAGGGGCCCGAGGGACTGGAAACACTGGAAACCGGCGCACTGCTGGCAGCAGCGTTGAGCCAGACAATCGACTTGGAACAGAGCCGGTCCATGTTTGTCGACTACGTACCGAAACTGTTATCCCTGTCCATCGCCCGCGGTGCAAGCTCCGGCACCCTACACGATCGGCGTCTGGACGAAATTTTGAATTATTATTTGGCTGTTTTGTTACCCACCGGCAAAACAATCAATGCCGCCGATCTGGCTGAATCATTCCGTATTGTTGATGCCCTGCGGGGTCGCAAACTGGCTCAGGCCCTGGCGTCCAGTGCCACACGCGGGGTTATATCAGACCCGGTGCTCGGCGACCTGATCCGCCGCGAACAGGATGCCACCACACAAATTGATGCCTTGCAAAAAATTCTCAGCGATCTTCTGGCCACTTCCACCAGCAACGACGATACAGCTTCCATCAGCAACATGCGAAGCCGACTGAACGCGCTGGCATCGGCGAAGTTGACTTTGCTTGATGAAATTCGTGTTGGCTATCCGCAATACGCCGAGCTGATCCGCCCGCGACCCGGCACTCTGGAACAGGTCAAGGCTCTGCTCCAGCCTGATGAGGCGTTAATCTCGACCTACACGGCCGAAGACAAAACCTATATTTGGGCCGTATCGGCAACCGGTGAGGCCGGCGTACATGTGGTTAATATCGGTGCTGAGGCCATGCGTGACATCACCTCTGGCCTGCGCAAATCGCTCGACCCCGGTTACATCAAATCCCTGGCTGAATTGCCCGATTACGATGTTAAGGTGGCCTATGGGTTATATAGCGATATTCTTGCCCCACTGGCCCGGTATTGGCGGAACGCCCGGCGAATGATCGTGATCCCCCATGGCGCTCTGGCGACTTTGCCGTTTTCATTACTGCCGGTGACGCTCGATCCCATAGCACCAGATAAGACCTTGCTGTTCGAAAAATACCGCGGCGTTAACTGGCTGGCCAGAACCCATGCCATCACTAATCTGCCCTCTGTGGCGTCTCTGAATGCTTTACGTTCGGCTGGCACCCGGATTGCCGCTGTCAAACCATTCATCGGTTTCGGCGACCCGTATTTCAGCGTCCTGCAAGCCAGTAAAGCCGACCAGAGCATTCAGCTCGCCACCTCACAGAATACCACCAGAGGATCGTTGGCGCTCCGTTCGGCACCACAAACCCGCGGCGTGGACAGCGCCGATCTGGCGCGACTTCCCCGTTTGCCTGATACGGCAGATGAATTAAAATCCATTGCGCGGGCCTTAAATGTTGATCCGGCCGAGATACTCTATCTGGGCAGGCGGGCCGATGAAAAGGTGGTCAAATCTATCGATCTCATGCCATACCGGGTAATTTCCTTTGCCACCCATGGCCTGGTAACGGGAGACCTGGACGGCCTCAACGAACCGGCTCTGGCTCTGAGCAACCCCCAGGTAACAGGCAATATGGAAGACGGCATGTTGACCATGAGCGAAATACTCGGGCTCAAGCTGAATGCCGATTGGGCGATACTATCGGCGTGCAATACCGCCGCCGCTGAAGGAGAGGGCGCCGAAGCTGTTTCCGGATTGGGGCGGGCTTTCTTCTATGCTGGCGCACGGGCAATCCTCGTCAGCAACTGGCCGGTACATTCCGGTGCAACCACCTATATGATGTCGGACCTGTTCGCCCGCCAGGCCAATGACACCAGGTTGACCCGCGCCGCTGCCCTGCAACAGACCCGGCTGAATATGATCGACACAGGTGCCCAGACGGCCCCCGATGGACGGGAATTATTCTCCTATGCCCATCCCATATTCTGGGCACCGTTTGTCCTGATCGGGGATGGTGGCGGCTCACAACTCGCTAGCAACTGATCGTGTCGATTATCGCGCCCGATTACCGACAGGACCGTCATGAACGATCCGCTCTGATAACAATATTGTTGACTTTAACCTCAAAATCGATGGTTTTCTCTTCCGGAATCGGCACTGTCACAATTTCAAAGATGAAATGCCGATAAAGATCATTAATCTTCTTGGAACCCGAGGATTTGGAAGACTTTCCATCCAATTCGAACAAACCGCTCAATGTCACTTTAGAGCCAACATTTGGCGGTTCGCTGAACACGGCAATGACGTGCAGAGCCTCACCCGAACGGGGTTTTGCATTATTCCTGAAATAATCAATGGCCGCATCGGGTCCGATTTCCTGCGACATTTTCGCGAACACAGCGCTGAAGGTTTTGCCTTCTTCATCAGGCCAGAATTTTTCTGAAACAAGAACTTTCGCC
Source organism: Alphaproteobacteria bacterium (assembly GCA_024279135.1). Lineage (GTDB taxonomy): Bacteria > Pseudomonadota > Alphaproteobacteria > Rhodospirillales > Casp-alpha2 > JABJOR01. The sequence goes on along the minus strand of JAJRRU010000006.1, from coordinate 108,950 downwards.
TTGTACAGTTCCGGCACAGTAGGATGCAGGTTAAACATTGATTGCTGAACCATTTGCCACGCCCCACCCGTTTTAACAAAGATCAGGGTTTCAATATATTTGGGCTCGAAATATTTCGATTTATAGGATGCCAGAACAATAACAGAGGCTGAATTTCTATCCTCGGCCAGCTTCACAGATTGAATGACATAGGTCAGGCGCACCGTAGAGTGGGTATTTTTGGCTGCTTCTGCGATGACCGATGTCCGGTCATACAACCCCATGTTAAAATCCTTGACGCAGTATTGCGGTTTCCTGGAACAAGGCCGGGAGCGTAACATCAAACGCTGCTGGAAATCAGCGCTCAAAGCCGAGGCCAGTTTTGGACCATCCCCGGCATTGTACCCGGCGACGATTTTATCGAATAACAGGGTCGATATCAAAGTCTCGGCATTATTCGACGGAGTAAAAGATACCATCTGGCCGGAAAACAGTTTCGCATTAACGTCTAGTGCCGACGAGACCAATTGCGGATCAGTCGGCTTGGCTGCCTGACACGCAATTAGTACAAGGCACAGTGATGCGACAAACAACACCTTTCGCTGGGCAAAGAGCATATATATTTTCATTTAAAATTCCTCCTGATCCCGTGAGTCAATGATCAACGGTTATTAAGCTCCTCGATGAGCCTATGATCTGTTTCTCAGTGCTGTTTATTTAGACCCCACCACGCGGGCTGCAAGCTCCGACATTAATTCAACCTGGTCCTGGTTGTCGCCATTCATGGAATAATATGATTTGAGCAAATTCAGCATGACATTTTTTATTCTGTCTTGCAGGGCAATATCACAACGAATGTCGTCCCAACTGCACTCGCGCCCCTCGGTATTAGGTAATACGGGTACAACAACGATTAGTGGTGGTGGAGGTGGTGCCATCACGCCTTTGATATCTCCGGAGCTTTCACCGCCACCCTGCATACGCTCACTATCTTCATCACCTCCGGCGGGTTCACTTGGTTCACTCTCACTTTCACTACTACTGCTACTGCCACCGCCACCACAACACGCTGAAGTTTCCGATGTGTTTACAGTTAGTGCCGTCACCAGAACGGTACAAAAAAACATAAATTTTATGAAATTAAACAAGAACCGGCTATTTTTCATTGGAACCTCCCTCCACGTATATCACTGGCTTTGATACTTTGGCATTAGCACAAGAATAAATATAGGTGTATAAATTAAGAATAATTATCAACATGTATTTTTGCATAAAATCTGCCATCAGAGAAACTAATTTTTCCGGGGCTTCAATGTTGCGTAGCCGCCTTGTGCCTTTTCTAGGCTAAACCGGCATCTGACCGCCTGCCGATACAGCTAACAAAAGAACATTCTCGTTGCTAACAGGATATAGAATCTGGCTGTTGAATGGCATATTAAAAACACTATCAAACCCGCGATGGAATATTTTAATTATTGACGTCCAACACCATTAGGTAGAGAGTCTTTTACGTTGATAATAAACCCAGGGAGTAACAAAGATGAATGCTCGATTTATAGCCGCCCTAACAGGTGCGGCGTTTATATTATCTGCGGGAGCTGCTCAGGCGGGGACGGCGGAAGCAACAAAATGGGTTGATTCCGAATTCCAACCCTCAGCGCTTTCCAAATCAGAACAAATGAAAGAAATGGAGTGGTTTATCAATGCCGCTCAACCCTTCAAGGGGATGGAAATCAACGTCCTTTCTGAAGGCATTCCCACACATACCTATGAGTCTAAAACCCTGACCAAGGCATTTGAAGAAATCACCGGTATCAAAGTCAATCATCAGATCCTTGGTGAAGGCGAAGTTGTGCAGGCTGTTCAAACCCAGATGCAAACCAATCGTAATTTGTACGATGCCTATATCAATGACTCCGATTTGATCGGCACGCACTCTCGTCTGCAACTGGCGGTTAATCTGACCGACTGGATGGCTGGTGAAGGCAAGGATGTAACCAACCCCATGCTCGATGTTGACGATTTCATCGGCAAGGAATTCACCACCGGACCGGACGGAAAACTTTACCAGCTTCCCGACCAGCAATTCGCCAATCTGTATTGGTTCCGCAAGGACTGGTTTGACCGGGCCGATCTGCAAAAACAGTTCAAGGACCGCTATGGCTACGACCTTGGGGTTCCTGTCAACTGGTCTGCGTATGAAGACATTGCGGAATTCTTTTCGGTACACGTAAAGGAAATTGACGGCAAGAAAATCTATGGCCACATGGATTACGGCAAGCGCGCCCCTGATCTGGGTTGGCGTATGACCGATGCATGGCTGTCTATGGCAGGCATGGGTTCCAAAGGTCAGCCAAACGGTGTTCCCGTCGATGAATGGGGTATCCGTATGGAAGCCGGCTCGTGCAACCCGGTTGGTGCTTCAGTATCACGAGGTGGCGGCGCCAACAGCCCGGCTGCTGTTTACGCCATCCGCAAATGGGATGAATGGCTGCGCAACTATGCCCCTCCCGGTGCTGCCAGCTATGACTTCTATCAGTCATTACCAGCATTGTCACAAGGCAACGTAGCCCAGCAGATCTTCTGGTACACGGCGTTTACCGCATCCATGGTTGCCCCGAAAAGCGATGGCAACAATACAGTCGATGATGCCGGCAAACCACTATGGCGGATGGCTCCTTCCCCTCATGGCCCCTATTGGCAAGAAGGCCAGAAACTGGGTTATCAGGATGCCGGTTCATGGACCCTGTTTAAATCCACACCGGTTGATCGTCGTAAAGCGGCCTGGCTCTATGCCCAGTTCGTGGTCTCCAAGACCGTTGATGTGAAGAAAAGCCACGTTGGCCTGACCTTCATTCGTGACTCCACGATTAATCATCAATCGTTCACGGATCGTGCACCCAATCTGGGTGGGTTGGTTGAATTTTATCGTTCACCCGACCGGGTTCTGTGGTCGCCGACCGGTATTAATGTTCCCGATTATCCCAAGCTGGCCCAGATCTGGTGGCAGCAAATCGGTGACGTGAACTCTGGTGCTTTCACACCGCAACAGGCTATGGACAGACTGGCTGCCGAGATGGACCTTGTGATGTCCCGGATGCAGGCTGCCGATGAAAAAGCCAAAATTTATGGCGGCTGCGGCCCCCGTCTTAATGACGAGGTCGATCCATCGGTCTGGCTGAACAAGCCTGGTTCGCCGAAAGCGAAACTGTCTAATGAGAAACCTCAAGGCGAAACGATCGCTTATGATGAACTCATCAAGCGGTGGGCTAACTAAAACTTAGCCTGCAACAGGCCCTTAAAGTGTGCCGGGGAGCGAAGTTTGCTCCCCGGCAATCTTTACATTATTCGAGCCTGTGCTGATAGATAATGCACCTGAGTTGTGCTAGTTTATGACCTGTTCGAATTTAGCCCCATGAAGTGGATGTGCTGGTGAGTCTTGTCCTGAAAAATGTTGTAAAAAAGGTGGGCTCTGAGACCCATATATACGACATGTCCGTTGAGCTTGAGGATGAAGGATTCAATATTCTTCTCGGCACGACCCTGTCGGGGAAAACATCCCTCATACAATTGATGGCCGGATTAGAAAAACCCACATCGGGTGAAATCTGGTTCAGGGGTAAAAACGTCACCACTGTTGCGGTCCAGAAACGTAATGTTTCCATGGTCCACCAGCAATTTATCAATTACCCTAGTTGGTCCGTGTTCGAGAACATCGCCTCGCCCCTCAAGGTCGCCGGATTAACACGTGCCACCATCGATGAGCGTGTCGGCAGCATCGCTGAGATGTTGAAACTGACCCCCATGCTGGGTAGAAACCCCAACGAATTGTCGGGCGGACAACAACAACGCACTGCCCTTGCACGCGCGCTGGTCAAGGATTCTGATTTAATCCTGCTCGATGAACCGCTGGCCAACCTTGATTATAAATTGCGCGAGGAATTGCGCGACGAATTGCCCAAACTATTCACTGACCGGGGTTGTATGGTGATCTATGCAACCAGCGAGCCAGAGGAAGCCTTGAGCCTGGGCGGTCATACCGTCGCCCTTCACGAAGGCCAGATTGTGCAATACGGGAATACATCCAAGGTTTACCGGGACCCGGAAAACTTGCGTGCTGGCAAGGTGTTCTCCAATCCACCCATCAATATCGTGCCCGTGAGTATGCGAGGCGGAAAAATCCATCTCAACGATCTTGTGTCATGGCCGGCTACAGAAAGCCAAAAACACCTGGATGATGGTGATTATAAAATGGCCGTTCGTGCCCATCACGTAACTCCCGTGCAGCCCCAGGGCCACAGTGTCAATATCCAGGGCCGCGTGCTGGTAACCGAATTAAGCGGCTCGGAAAGCGTTGCCCATTTCGAACTGGACAACCAGACCTGGATTTCACAATCCCACGGTATGCACGGCAACAATGTGGGCGACCTGGCCCGGTTCCACATAAACATTGAACATTGTCTGTTCTTCGATCCGGCCGGCAACCGGATAACGGCGTAAAGGGGGACAGGAACTGTCAAAGATTACACTGAAAGATATTCGCCACTCTTACCTGCCATCACCGAGTAGCGACATTGACTGGGCATTGAAAGAAATGAGTGTGGAATGGTCCGATGGCGGGGCCTATGCCTTATTGGGCCCGTCGGGTTGTGGCAAAACAACCTTGCTGAATATCATTTCCGGTTTGCTGACACCGACCCAGGGCGAGGTCTGGTTCGGCGACGAGAATGTGACCAATGAACCCGCCGATACTCGAAATATCGCCCAGGTATTCCAGTTTCCCGTGGTATACGACACTATGACTGTGTACGACAACCTGGCATTTCCCCTGCGCAACCGCGGCGTTGATGAAACCGAAATCGATCAACGGGTGCGCGAGATCGGCGACATGCTGGATCTGACAGAAACCCTGAACAAACGGGCCGCAGGATTGACCGCCGATGGCAAGCAGAAAATTTCCCTGGGCCGCGGACTGGTCCGCAAGGACGTTAATGTCATCATGTTTGATGAGCCCCTGACGGTTATTGATCCTCATCTGAAATGGGTGCTGCGATCCAAGCTGAAGGAACTCCACCAACGGGTCGGCGCGACCATGATCTACGTCACCCATGACCAGACAGAGGCCCTGACGTTTGCCGATCAGGTCGTGGTCATGCATGAGGGTACCGTGGTACAGATTGGTACACCCATCGATTTGTTCGAACGTCCACAACACACTTTCGTCGGCCATTTTATTGGCTCACCGGGTATGAACGTGCTGCCATGTTCTATTGACAATGGACGGGCAATGTTTGCCGGACAAGCTATCTCGACGGTCAATTCGATTGCCGGGCCTGTCACCGGGCGAACCGAAATTGGTATACGCCCCGAATTTGTTACCTTCAGTGATGAAGGCATCAACGTGGACATTATCAAGGTCAGCGATGTGGGCCGCCACAATATTATTGAGGTAAAACACGGCGAGCACAGTCTTAAACTGCTTCTTACTGAAGGGCAGGATATTCCGGCCGATGGCGCACATATTACGTTCGATCCTGGCTATACACAGATCTATGTGGACGGCTGGATGGCGGGGGGAAGCTGATCATGGCGACCAAATCAACCAATCAAAAAGCGTGGTTCTTTGTGGTGCCGGTTATAATTCTGGTGGCCTTCAATGCATTGATCCCGTTGATGACCGTTGTGAATTATTCGGTTCAGGAAACCTTTGGCAACAACATATTCTTCTTTGAGGGCGTCAAATGGTTCGAACAGGTTCTCCATTCAGAACGTTTTCATGCATCCTTGTTACGTCAATTGAGCTTTACCGGAATCATTCTCGCCATTGAAATCCCGCTCGGCATTGCCATCGCCCTGGCCATGCCCAAAAAAGGATTCTGGGTATCGGTATGCCTGGTTTTGATGGCTTTACCGTTGTTAATTCCGTGGAATGTGGTCGGGGCCATGTGGAATATTTTTGCCTTGCCGGATATCGGCCTGTTGGGGCGTATAATCAATGGCATAGGCTTTGATTACAACTTCACGCAAAACCCCACGGCAGCCTGGTTTACCACGATCTTGATGGATGTATGGCATTGGACGTCACTGGTCGTCTTGCTGGCTTACGCCGGATTAAGCTCTATTCCTGATGCTTATTTCCAGGCCGCTAAAATCGATGGCGCGGGAGCCTGGGCGGTTTTTCGCCACATTCAATTACCAAAAATGAAACGGGTATTGACCATCGCCATATTGCTGCGGTTCATGGACAGTTTCATGATCTATACCGAACCGTTTGTGCTGACCGGCGGCGGGCCGGGCAATACAACCACCTTCCTGTCCATCGATCTGGTAAAAATTGCGCTCGGACAATTTGACCTTGGCCCGGCTGCGGCCATGTCGTTGATCTATTTCCTGATTGTCCTGCTGGTCTGCTGGGTATTCTATACGTTAATGATGAAAGATGAGGCCCAGTGATGCGAAAATATAAATGGCTGGTGCCGACCCTTTATATTTTGTTCCTCATGTTACCGATTTATTGGTTGCTGAACATGTCGTTCAAAACCACCAATGAGATTTTGGGCGGCTTCACTCTATGGCCCCAAGAATTCACCCTGGTAAATTATATCACCATTTTTTCTGATCCGACCTGGTATATAGGATACGTAAATTCCATCACCTATGTGGTGATCAATACGGTCATTTCAGTTTCGGTAGCATTACCGGCGGCCTATGCGTTTTCGCGCTATAATTTCCTGGGCGACAAGCATCTGTTTTTCTGGTTGTTGACGAACCGGATGGCACCGCCTGCCGTCTTCGCCCTGCCGTTCTTCCAGCTTTATTCCGCCGTTAACCTGTTTGATACCCATATTGCCGTGGCGCTGGCCCATGGCCTGTTCAATATTCCATTGGCGGTCTGGATTTTGGAAGGTTTTATGTCGGGCATCCCGAAAGAACTGGACGAAACAGCCTATGTAGACGGTTATTCATTTCCGCGTTTCTTCATTAAAATATTCATCCCGACCATTGCAGCAGGCATCGGGGTGGCCGCATTTTTCTGTTTCATGTTCTCGTGGGTGGAACTTCTACTGGCCAAGACACTAACGTCGGTTGCCGCAAAACCCATCGCAGCGATCATGACGCGGACGGCCAGCACCTCGGGTTATGAACTGGGACTGTTGGCGGCGGCTGGTGCCCTGACCATCATACCGGGCGCTATCGTGATCTATTTTGTCCGCAACCACATTGCCAAGGGTTTTGCCCTTGGACGTGTATAAGAAACGGGGCATATAATGTTTGATCTTACCTGGATGGCATGGACCTGGCCTACGGCAGCATTCTTCATCTTCATTTTCAGCAGCATCGCTCTGATGGGCCTGTGGGAATGGAAAAGCCCAGGTGGTGCACCACGGCGCGGTATCCTGGGGCTGGATACCACACGAGGCGACCGGCTTTTCATCACGATCCTGGGCAGTGCCTTCATCTTCCTGGGCTGGCTGGCTCTGATGGGAACACCCTTGTGGGGGGCGGTAGTCATCTCCATTGGCTACGGTATTGCGGTGTTCCGCTGGGTCTGAATTTCAGAGCTGAGACAAACTGAATTGCTCTGCTGTATCAGACATATCAAACATATCCGAGGATCTCAGCAACCACAGATTTGTTATCCTGGCTGTATTTTAAATTTAAATTTTATGGTGATTTTTCGAGGCCATTGACCGTCGCTACCTGGCGGGAGTTCGATGGGTTGAGCATGACGAATGGCGGTATAAAAGCTCAATAACAACCGGTGCAATAATACATTGCCAGACCGTTCGGCTTCCTCGTACTGGGGCATGGCATTTTGCGGCAACCATTTTTCATCCCCGGCAAATGGGGTGGCAAACATACCGTTTGGCAATACGACGAAATCCCCGTTCACGTTAAAAATCTCGATTTTCTGTGTTTTGTAATTAAACCGCCACCATTTCATGATCTGGGCCACAATAAAATCATTCTCAGTTTGCGTGAGCGGTTCGCCGTCCCCCATATCAACGAGTGTATTCCCCCCACTGATGTCGCCTGCATCTCCACTATCAACCCTGAACGTAAGTTGATCGCCCGGGTCATTCTCCACAGGACCTTCACCCAGAATGATGGGTTCATCCGGGGCGGACGCGAGTTCATCCTCGCCGGAGCTTGCCTTATCATCTTTGACAATACGCCCGCCCTTCAATTGTAGGGGTTGCAGGGTTGTTTCCGGTTCGGGTTCCATAACCGGGCTTTGCGGCAAGGCCTTCTCTGCCACCTGTTCCACAGGCACAGGTTCCGGTTCTGGCTCCGGCTCCGGCTCCGGCTCTGGTTCCGGTTCTGGTTCTGGTTCTGGCTCCGGTTCAGGCTCTGGTTCCGGCTCTGGTTCCGGTTCAGGCTCTGGTTCAGGCTCTGGTTCCGGTTCATTCACCAGCACTACTTCTATATGGGGGGGCAGCGGATAAACCGAGGGCTCGGCAACCGGTTGGTAATCCTGTAAAATCCCAAAACTCACCATGATAATAGAGGCATGCAATAGAAGTGATGTAGCCACGCCTGCCTTCAGAAAACCTTGGAAATTCTTTGAGTTGAAGGATTGTATATCTAACTTTTCGCCCTGAATATCACGTATCACGTTTTATAATCCCGGACACATTAGCTTTACAGAAAACATTATCCGACATCCTGAAGTTACCTCTGACTTTGGTCGGGATTTTCACGTTTTGTGCCAGTATCGTCAAGGATTAAGAACCTCGGTGGTTAAATATACCCCTGTGTAAATTATTATTACAGGATACCAGAGACCTGTTACCCCGGGGTTAGCGGAACGGGAATATTCCCGGCAGAGCAGTGATACGCGATATTGCTGGCTAGCTACTTTCCGTAACGTGCGAATATTTCTTCCATCTTGCCTGAGGCTTTCATTGTCAAGATGACCCGATCGAAATCTTTTATAAGGTTTACGTATTGTGATGTTTTACCGATACACAGATGGTAGTCCACCGAACTTAAAACGGCAGGAAGTTTAACAATTTTTTCGCCAATATTCATACTTTCCGTAAAATAATTATAATTGAAACTATTACGTACCAATATATCCGATCGTTTCCGTGCCAATATCTCAAAGGTTTGTTGCAGCGTAGAAGCCCATTCGATATCCATATTTCTAAATTTTTCTTTTGCCCATTCGTTACCGATATATTCAACAACCGTAAAACCGGCTAAATCTTCATAACTGCGAACCTGTAACAGTTCATCCATGCGGGGATGATCGGCATAGGTATACAACCCGACTTTCACTGTCAGAGCAGGGTTTTGACTACATTTTGTATATTCCAGACGGGATTGCGTTGGCACGGTAACAAATGCGTCTGCCTCACCTTTCCTGACCTGTAATTGGGCTCGTTTCCAGGGATGGCCCGTATGCTCTACCTTATAGTTGAGACCAAGCTTTACGGTCTCATTCATAATATCCACAAGAATGCCCTGCATTTTCCCGCCTTCGTCCCAGGACAGAGGGGGGTAGGAATCAAAATAAACGATTTTGAATGAGTCCATAGCGCTGGCCAGAGACGGCATAAAAAACAGCAGAAATACAATGATACTTTTCTTCACCTGTGTTCGTCCCTCGTGGACACGTCTTGAAATTATTCGCTCACGGCAAGGCTTTAATCCTGCATAATAAAGAATTTTATTGTCATACCCTGGCGGGCATCAATAACCCCTTCCACAGGAAGGGTTGCCAGAATAACGCAAATCTGCTGCGATTTCCAGCCAGGACCCCTTATGTCTGAGACAGACTCCAGACACTGGCCAGCCACGGCTGCTGGTCACGGGGCAATCCTTTCGGGCGGTAATAATGGCGAATTTCGGTAAACCCGGCAGCCGTCATATACTCAAACCATGTGTCATAATCATGGTAACAGCAATACCGTTCGCCCTGGAAACCTTCCTGATTGTTACCCCGGGGATTTGAAGAAAACAACACACCGTCCGGTTTCAGCGTTGCGGCAAATTCCGCCAATACCCGGGCCAGTTCATGGCTCGGAATATGAAACAATGAGGCATTGGCAAAAATGCCATCGAAGGTTTGTCCGGGCAGATCAAGCGCCATAAAATCCTGATGCAAAATCTCGCAGCCGGTCAATTCCCGGGCATGTTCGACAAACTGCTGAGACCCGTCCAGCCCGGTAACGCTGTGGCCCAGCGATTTAAAATACATCACATCACGACCCGGACCACACCCCACATCCAGGATACTAAAAGGCCCGTGGCCCCGATCCCCCATAGCAGAAATTAATGCGGCATAATTCTGGCTCACATCATGATCCTTCGTGCCAGACCAGAAGCCTTCCAGCGAGCCGTCGTAATGGGCCAGTGTGCGATATGAAGCTTCATCCGGGGTTGTGTTTTTCACAAGTTATCTCACTGTTCATTAAGTCGATAGGTCAAACTGAGCCAAAACTTCCGCCTGTCGGGCCGCCAGTATTTCTTCGTCATATTCATCGATCAGCCCGTGGAACTGGCGGTGCCAGTTAATCTCGGCTTTAAGATGGGTAAACACGCTACCCAATCCAATGGCCGCGCGGTCCATCAGGACAAATTCACGCGGTGGCGTGACCCCGCCAAGACGGCGCAGCTCACCATGGACCTTGGCCGCAACGTTTGCCCCATAGATCAGCTTCCCGTCTTTCTGAATAAGCTGGGTTTTATCTTCCATGAGCGGGCCATAGAGGAAATTTGCCCAATAATTGAGCACTTCTATCATGTCACGGCTTAAATCCTTGAAGCCCCAGGTCTCATAGGCATGAACGGCCAAAGCCTCATCGTCATCACGCAAGGCCTTGTAGAGGTCGATGACCGAGGTCACAAAACTGGGCCTGAAAACCCGGACACAACCAAAATCCAGTAAATTGATAGTATGGTCGCTGCGCGCGGTATAATTACCCAGATGCGGATCCCCATGAATAACCGCAAACCCGTAAAACGGCTTGTACCAGGCGCGAAACATATTCATAGCCAGCGCGTTACGCACCTCAAGCGGGGCATCGATAAAATCCAACAGTGGTTTGCCGTCCAGCCAGGTCATGCTCAACAGGCGGCCAGATGACAACCCGTCTATGGGGTCTGGAACATGGACACCGTCTTCGTCGGCCAGCATGTGGCTGTAAAGGCGCATATGACGGGCCTCGCGGTGGTAATCCAGTTCTTCGCGCAACCGGTCCGTCAGTTCGGCATGGATCTGACTGGGGTCGATGGCATTGTCGTAGTGTTTGTACAGCGCGAAGGCCAGCTTCAACTGGCGCAGGTCGGCCTCGACCACCGAAGCCATATCCGGATATTGCAGCTTACAGGCCAGCACCTGACCGTCCTGATCCGTTGCCTTGTGAACCTGACCAAGAGAAGCCGCCGCTGTGGCTTCGCGTCCAAATTCGGCAAACTTGGCCTGCCAGTCGCCCCCCAACTCACTGGCCATGCGGCGACGGACAAAATGCCAACCCATGGAGGGTGCGTTGGTTTGCAGGTGTGCCAGTTCTCTGGTGAATTCTTCGGGCAGCAAATCCGGGATCGTGCTCAGAATTTGCGCTACCTTCATGAGCGGTCCCTTTAGCCCACCCAGCACATCACGCAGATCCTCGGCATTGATTAACGGCCTGGCGGCGTTATCCTTGAACACCTTGCCACCGACGGCCCGCAACGCCACGCCGCCAGCCACCCGGCCAACCCGGGCATAGCGTAATACCCGCTTGCCCAGTTTATTTCCTTCAAGGTCTTTTCCGCCATTTTCCGCCATGGATTAATCCTCAAGCTGGTCAATCAGCCTCGATATGACACCCAATCCCCGGCCCCAGAACGCCGGGTCCGTTGCATCGAGCCCGAACGGTGCCAGCAATTCGCGATGTCGCAACGTGCCCCCGGCTTTTAACATGGTAAGATATTTGGCCTGAAAACCCTGATGCCCGCCCTCAAAAACAGCATACAGGGAATTAACCAGACAATCACCAAAAGCATAGGCATACACATAGAACGGTGAATGGATGAAATGCGGGATATAAGCCCAGAAATGCCGGTAATCATCATCGAAGTTGAAGCACGGTCCCAGACTGTCCGATTGGATCTGCATCCAGATATCACCGAGTCGCTGGGCGGTCAGCTCACCTTTGGCCCGTTCACCGTGAACGGCAACCTCGAATTCATGAAAAGCGATCTGGCGAACCACCGTATTCATCATATCCTCTACTTTACCGGCAATCAGCACACGGCGCCGCGCGGGGTCGCTTTCGTTACGCAACATAGACTGGAACGTCAGCATCTCACCAAATACCGAGGCCGTTTCGGCAAGTGTCAACGGGGTGTCGGACATCAAGGTGCCGCGTGGTGCCGCCAGCACCTGATGCACCCCATGGCCCAGCTCATGAGCCAGGGTCATCACGTCTCGGGATTTACCATGAAAATTCATCAGGATATAAGGATGGACCGAGCCCACGGTGGAATGGGAAAAAGCCCCTGAATCTTTCCCCGCACGCGGTCCGGCATCAATCCAGTTGCGGACAAAGAAATCATCTGCAATGTGGGCCATGGAAGGCTCAAAATCCTCGTAGGCCTGCAACACTGTTGAGCGTGCCTGATCCCACGAAAATTTATTCTCGTCGTGTCCGGGCAACGGGGCGTTGCGGTCCCAATATTCGAGTTTATCCACCCCGAACCATTTGGCCTTCAGGCCATAATATCGGTGGGACAGCCTGGGGTAGGCATCTCGCACGGCTGTAACCAGCGCGTCGACCACCTGGTCTTCCACCTGATTGGCCAGATTGCGGCTCGCCATGGGTGTCTGGAAATTACGCAGGCGGTCCTCGATCTCCTTGTCCTTGGCCAATGTGTTGGTGATCAGGGCAAACAGACGCACCTCACCGCTGAGATGCCTGCCGAGCGCCTTTGACGCGCGTTTGCGGGTTTTGGACTTGCCGTCCGATAACCGGTTCAGCGTATCGGCCAGGGTTTGTTTTTTGCCCACACCCTTGATGGAAATACGCATGTCGGCCATGGTCTCGTCAAACAACCGTGACCAGGCAGCCCGCCCGGTTATAGATTTTTGTAACAACACCTGCTCCAGCTCATCGCTTAGTTCATGGTCCCGGTATTGCCGCACATCGCGCAACCACGAACCATAATGAGCCACTTCCCGGTTTTCCATCCAGCCTGCCAGCACATCATCGTCGCAACGGTTAATCTCCAGGGTGAAAAACAGGGTCTCGCTGGAAATCTCGGTGATCTGTTCCATAATGCTCTGGTAAAATTGGGCAATTTCTGCATCGCCTGTATTGGCCGCATACAGCAACTGGGCATAACTGACCAGTTTGTGCAAAACCTGCACATGATCTTCGTAAGTCTTGATAGCAACAGACAATTCTAGTCCCGACAGCCCGGCAACCCGATCGCGATATTTTTCGGCAAATGCCAATGATTGTTTTCGCCCATTTGCCAGATCGTCCTGAATAGCCGGACTGTCCGGCCCCGTGTAAAGATCATCAAGGTCCCAGCGTGGCAACTCTGTTGGCTCGGTATCGGGTGATGTTTTTGTGGTCAATTGGTAAGCTCCTGTTGTGTCGGTGTTATGTGATCTTCTATATATAGTTAAAGCCAACACAGCTTAAAAGGATTACCGGAACATGACGAACCCTCCCTCATCAGAAACATGGCCCAATCTGGCAACAATGTTTTTTGAACAGGCTGACAGATTAGCCGATGCCCCTTTTTTGTGGGAGAAACAGAGCGGTACCTATAAGAGCCTGTCCTGGAGTGAGAGTGCCCAGCGGGTTTCCAGCCTTGCCAGGGGATTGCTGGAAATGGGTATCGAGACTGGTGATCGTGTCATATTGTTATCTGAGAACCGGGCAGACTGGCTGATCAGCGATATTGCCATCATGGCCATCGGGGCGATTAGCGTTCCGGCCTATACAACCAACACCACCGAAAACCATGTCCATATCATCGGTGACAGCGGTGCCAAAGCCGCCATCGTCTCAAAACAAAGCCTGATGACCGCTTTTGTTCCAGCCGCCATAGAAACCGGCAACCTTCAGTTTATTGCCTGTATAGAAACCGCCGAGGATCAACCACAAGCCTCAAACATGGGATTCGAGGTTATTGCCTTCCCTGAACTATTCAAACGGGGAGATAAACTACACGAAGACATTGCCCACCATGCCACCCGGTGGAAACGCGATGATCTTGCCTGTATCATCTATACGTCGGGCACCAGTGGCCAGCCCAAAGGTGTGATGCTGTCACACGGAGCCATATTGCACAATTGCACCGGGGCGAAAGAAGCCCTGAAAGATATCAGCCAGGGCGACGAAGTTTTCCTCTCGTTCCTGCCCATATCACATTCCTACGAACATTCTGCGGGTCAGTTTTTTCCGATCTCAACCGGGGCGCAAATTTATTATGCCGAGGGCATCGATAAATTACCATCAAACATGGCCGATGCCCGCCCGACCATCATGACGGCTGTGCCACGGCTCTATGAAACCATGTACCAGAAAATTACCCGTGGCATTCAAAAACAAGGCGGCCTGAAAGAAAAACTGTTCAATGAAACTTATCGGCTTGGTGCTAAACGCTTCATTGATCCGGCCAGCTTGACGATTACGGAACGTCTGATGGATGCTTTTCTGGACCGGTTAATCCGGCAAAAAATCCGAAATAAATTTGGCGGACGCCTGAAGGCCCTGGTATCTGGTGGTGCACCGCTCAACCCCGATATCGGGCTATTCTTCACCGCGCTGGGTTTGCGATTGTTGCAAGGCTACGGCCAAACTGAATGTGCGCCGGTAATCTCTGTGAACAGACCATCACAAGTTAAAATGCACACCGTTGGCCCGGTGCTGGTCAATACGGAAGTCAAGATTGCCGAAGACGGTGAAATCCTGTGCCGCGGCGAACTGCTCATGCAGGGTTACTGGCGTGATGAAGAGGCAACCCGGGCGGTCATTTCAGCCGATGGCTGGCTTCATACCGGTGATATTGGTGAATTCGACGATGATGGCCATCTGATCATTACCGACCGGAAAAGAGATATCATCGTCAATTCCGGGGGTGACAACATCGCACCACAACGGATCGAGGGCATATTATGCCTGCAACCGGAAATTGCCCAGGCAATGGTTTATGGTGACAAACATCCCCATCTGGTTGCCTTGATCGTTCCCGATGTCGGTTGGCTGAAAGAAACCGGATTTGCCGCCGATAGTTCTGATACTGCCAAAGCCCTCGACGAGGCGGTCAAACGGGTTAATGACATGGTATCGAACATCGAAAAAGTACGCCGCCATATGCTCGCCAATGAACCGTTTAGCATCGAAAACAACGAAATGACACCAACCATGAAGGTCCGCCGTGCAACGTTGACAGCCCGCTACGGTCAGTCTCTGGACGCGCTTTATGGCTAATGATTATCCGCGCAAAGTAGCCATGGCCTGACTGACCTGGGCGCTGTGCAGGCGTGCTTTCTTACCCGACGGGCTCAACGGTTCATCATGGAAGAAGCCGGGCAATTCATCGTCGGCTTCGCCAAATCCGGCTTGCACATTAAACTGGTGTTCCAGGCGCAGGGTTTCAGCCGCCATGACTTTCAGGTCGTCGGGCACAAGGCCCGCATCGTGGGCGTCATTCATGGCATTGACGATCAATTCGTGATGGGCGTCCGTCACGGTACGGCCAAACATGCATAACCCGGTAGCGTCCGGTATCACCGTCCTGAGTTGAGCCTGATAACTCTGCTCGGCCAGTTCCTCAACGCTTTTATCGGCACACTCATAGGTCGGCAGATTGCCAACCGTATGATCCGCACCCTGGGCTGTGGTCATCATGGATATGGCCGTTACCTCAATCAAGCGGGGATCATAGGCGCTGATCGCCTGTTTTTTAATGACCGGTACACGGTGAAAATTATAATGCGCACCAACCCGAGCCGTGCCCTGGGCCAGCAACCGACCCCGTTCGTTGCCTAGTCTTATGTCATCGAGGGCCGCATTCATAAATTCAATATCACCGAACTCAGCGTCGCTGCTATCGATTAACACCCCGAGTGTGGCGCCGACCTCGATGGTATCAATACCCAGATCATTACACACTTCATTCAGTCGGGCGGTGTGGTCCGGATCATCGATACCCAGGTTGGTTCCCAGCAAACACAGGGTTTCAAACTCCAGGGGCGAGACCAGTTCCTTGCCATTTTCGTCCACATAAACATTGGAACATTTGATCATGCAGCCGGGCATACAGGCGTGGGACGGATCACCACCGCGTGCCATGTTGCGTTCGCGGATAAAATCACCGCCCATCTTGTGAACCCCACCCGGTGTAGAGGGCATCTGACCACTGGTGAAATTGCGCACAGGCAGACCGCCCATATAGTTGACAATATCAGACATCATGGCGGTGCCCAAACGTTGCATGGTATCGACCGCCACCTGTTCACCGAGTTTATTGCCGTAGTCCTTTACCGCGCTCATGAGTTTGCGCCGGTCATGAAATGTCGGCATCTTGATAGTATCAACTACAACAGCCTTGACCTTCTTGTGCCCCATCACCGCACCAACACCGCCACGAGCAGCCAGACGGGTGGGCCGGTTCTCCGTATCGCTGAAAGCGATCCCGGCGATCAGGCCTTCGTATTCGCCAACCGGTCCACACAAAGCAAGGCTAACTTTGTCGCCATACTGTTCATGCAACAACCGGGCGGCCTCGATATTGCCCTTGCCCAGATAAGGCTCTGCACTGTCAAAGGAAATCGAACCATCCCGGGAAAAGTGAATGACAACCCAGTCGTCACACGCACCATGCAGGGTGAACCCGGCGATTTCCTGTTGCCCCAGGGCATAGGCGAAGGTGCCACCCCCGTTGGCTTCTTTGATGCCGCCGGTCAGCGGGCTCTTGCAGCCCACACTGATGCGGTTGGCATTGGAAAAGTTGGTTCCGGCAAAAGGACCAGCGGAGAAAATCAACGGATTTTGGTCTGACATGGGCTCGACCAAAGCAACACCGGTTTCACTCAAGGTTTTGGCAATAAAATACCGTCCCACAAGGGCGACATCGCGGCCATGCAGTTCCCGCGTTTTTACGGACCGATCAGCAAGATTGAAATCGAGATATCTACGCATAACTTATGAGTCCTGTCCTGGTTTCCGCCAAACGTAGCGGGCAATATTTAATCTTTTAGTTAGCCTTCTTTTTAAGATTGGCAATAGCAATACCACCTAAAATTACCACGAGGGCGATGGTCATCATAAAGGTTATTTCCTCACCCAGGAAAATTGCGCCCCAAACGATCCCCATACAGGGTATCATATAGTTGATGGCCGAGAAAAACGCAGTGCCACGGGCCGCTATGATCTGAAAATACAAAATAGACGCCAGCGCCGTCGGCACCAATCCGATATACAAGTTCGCCAGCATTGACGCAGCGGTTGGTTCCAACAACCAGGGCTGGTCGATCAATAGCGACAAAGGCACCATCTGGAATGCCGCACAAATCATCATACCAGCACTTCGTTCAACCGGATTCCCACCGGCCGGCAAGCGCCGCACCACAACCGTGGAGACCGAATAACTAAGGGCCGCTATGGTGATAGCGATCTGGCTGATCAGGGCATTGTTTTGCCCGCCGCCTTGCCCGGCATCATGATGGGTTCCAATAAGTAAAATAACGCCGACAAATCCAATGGTCATGCCGATAAACTTCAAAGGAGTAATTTTGTCGCTATCGGTGAAGAAGTGAGCCAGAAACAATGTGGCCAGCGGCATGATAGCCATGAGAACGGCGGCACGCCCACTATCAATTCCCACCTCACCCCATGAAATCAGAAAAAAAGGCAGGGAATTACCGATAAATCCCACCACAAACAAAGCCCGCCAGTTGTCCCACCCCTGTGGTAACTGAGCACCCCGAATTTTAAGAAACAGTGTCAGAAACACTGCTGCAATGGTCAGCCTTACCGCCACCAATGTTGTGGGGGGGACCGTTTCCACGGCCACCTTGATCATGGTAAATGAAGAACTCCAGATAGTCGCCAGCAATATTAACATACCGACATATTTATACTGTAAGGCGTTTTGCCTATTCATTGCCGTAAAAGTCACGATACCAGTCTATGAATAGTGGAATACCCTCTGCGATGGTGGTCTTCGGATCAAACCCGAAATCCCGACATGTAGCATCAATATCAGCATAGGTTTCTTTCACATCGCCGGGCTGCATGGGTAGAAAATTGATCTCGGCCTTGCGACCAAGGTTGTCTTCCAACAGGCCGATATAATCCATTAATTTTTCGGAACGATTGTTACCGATATTGTATACCCGGTGGGCTATTTTCCCATCTACGGGTTGTGCAGGACCGTCAAGGCAACCCACCACCCCGTTAACGATGTCATCTATATAGGTAAAATCGCGGCGCATATCGCCGTTGTTAAAGACTTCGATAGGCTCGCCAGCCAGAATCTTACGGGTGAAAATAAAGGCCGCCATATCCGGCCGTCCCCAGGGACCATAAACCGTGAAAAAACGAAGCCCGGTCAATGGCATGTGAAACATGGATGCATAGCTCTCGGAAATCATCTCCATGGATTTTTTGGTCGCGGCATATAATGATACCGGATGATCAACCCGGTCATCCACACTAAACGGCAACTTGGTATTGGAACCATAAACCGAAGAAGATGACGCATAGACAAAATGGCGCAGGTTTGGCAACCGGCGACAGGCTTCCAGCAGCACCACAAAACCATTCAGATTGCTGTGGATATAAATATACGGATTAACCAGTGAATGACGCACCCCGGCCTGGGCCGCCAGATGAACCACGCGGTCAACATCGCTGCGCCGTAACAACAAGGACTCAACAGCGTCCTGATCGGCAATATCGGCCTGTTCAAGGATAAAGTCATCATAGGAATTAAGTACATCCAGACGGGCCTGCTTCAATGACACATCATAATAATCATTCAGATTATCAATGCCGACGACTTTTTCACCGCGTTCCAGTAATAGACGCGAGGTGTGAAAGCCGATAAATCCTGCGGCACCGGTTACAAGAACTGTCATGGATTTCCCTTAATAAAATGTCGTATTGCTATACGCGAAAGGTCGGAAACAATCACTCACTTTATTAACCCAGCCTGGTATTACAGCACATACCACAATAGTAACGGCAGGGTAATAAAGGACATGATTGTCGAGACAACGATTAGCCCGGCAACCTCGTCTGAAGCGCGGTTATACTGCATGGCAAACAAATAGTTATAAACCGCGACCGGCATGGATGCCTGCAAAATCAGGACACCACGGGCAACCCCTTCGAACCCGAAAGCATAGGCAACACCCCAGCCAACCACAAACCCCATGCCCAGCCGCAAGGCTGAAAGAGCCATGGTGCTTTTTAAACCGGTAATTCTCAGGGTGGCCAGAGATACCCCCAGCATAATCAGCATCAAAGGGATGGTCAGACCGCCCAGCAAATCTGTGGTGCTGGCAAGCCAGCGCGGCACCTGGGTATCGCTCAGGGTGAATGCCAGCGCCGCGCCAACGGCATACACGAATGGCATACACAAAAAGTTCTTCAGGGAGAACGCCCCGGCTGAAAAAGCCACACCGAAGCTGAATAATAATACCAGATTTACGCTGAAATAGGTTATCGCCAGCGCCAGTCCTTCGGGGCCGAAGGCAAACAGGCACAATGGCAAACCCATATTGCCCATATTCGCCCACACCATAGGTGGTAGAAAATTCTGTAAATTAACGGCAAACAATCTGAGCACCATAGCACCCAAAACGGTAAACAGTGTCAGGGTGGTTGCGGTGGCTATTGCCATTTCGGAGAACGTATCCAGGTCGATCTCCACATTGGTTAATGTGGTAAATACCAGGCAAGGCGTTCCAATATAGGTCACCAGCAGCGTTACGTGTTCCACATCAAAGGAATGCCCCCGGCGTGTCCAGATATATCCGATCAGGGCACAAATTATTACCGGTGCCAAGATGGTGAACAGTTCAACGAACACTGGTAGGCTCTCCACTTTTTTTGTTGCTATTTAACACTGCATCGATGCTGTAAACCCCAAGCGCCAGCCAGATCATGGCGAAACTGGCCAGATGTCCGTTGGTAAAAGGCTCACCGAAAACATAAACCGCCAGAATAAAATGCCCGGTCGGCGTGATGTACTGACAAAACCCCAACATGGAGAGCGGCAACCGTCTGGCGCCGGCAGCGAACAAAACCAGCGGCACAGACGTGATAGCACCACTGGCAATGACCAGCATTAACAGTGGGGCATTATCCAGACGAACCGCCGGTATATCCAGTCCGGGGCCATACCAGAGCCAGCCGATGTATCCCAATGCTATAGGGACCACCAGCATGGTTTCCACCAGCAATCCGGGCATGGCCTCTACGGGTGCCTGTTTTCGCAACAAGCCGTATATGGCGAAGGTTATGCCCAATGACAGGGAAATCCATGGCAATTCACCGACAATCACAATCATTACAATCACACCAGTGCCCGCCAAAGCAACGGCCAGCCACTGGAGCCTGCGCAGACGCTCACTGAGAATACAAACACCCAGCAACACATTGACAAGTGGATTAATGTAGTACCCCAAAGAGGATTGCAGCACGAAGTTATTGGCCACAGCCCACATGAAAATAAACCAGTTAATGCTGAGGAAAAATGTGGATGCCAGCATAAATTTCAGGTTAGTGCGATCCATAAAGATTTTTCGGACCCGTCGCCACCACCCCAAGACAAGGATAACCGGCAACAAGGTCATCATTACCCACAAAGCCCTGTGGGCCAGCATTTCAAGGGCTGGAATTTCAGCGACAGTCTTGAAATAAAGTGGGAACATTCCCCAAAGTGAAAATGCTGCGAGCGCAAATAAACTGCCGCTCAAACGGTTCTCCTGCATAACATTGCACCTTGGTATCAGTCGATGGTCGCTATTCTCAGTGAATTCGTCCCGCCTGGTGTACCAAACGGGAATCCGGCCGTAATAATAACCCGATCACCAGCAGAGGCGAAGCCGTGTTGCACGGCGATTTTTATGGCCTTGCTCTCCATTTCCCGGAAACTGGATACATCGTCCGTGAAAACGCAATGCACCCCCCAGGTCAAGGTCATCTGCCGAGCCGTTTTGGCCCGTGGCGTACAACAGATTGTCGGCACGTTGGGCCGTTCCCGCGCAGCACGCAAAGTGGTCGATCCGGTGGTGGTAAAAGTTACAATCGCCGCCGCAGAAATCGTATTGGCACTCTGGCGGGCAGCCGCCGTAATGGCGTCGGCCAGTGTTCCCATAGGTAATTGACGATTTGATCCCATCATTTCAGCAAACACCGGGTCTTTTTCAACACTGGTAATAATCCGGTCCATCATGGAGACTGCCTGTAAGGGAAAATCCCCGGCGGCCGTTTCCGCCGACAGCATGACTGCATCGGCCCCATCATAAACTGCGGTTGCCACGTCAGAGGCTTCGGCCCGGGTTGGGGTCGGCGAATGGATCATGGATTCCAGCATCTGGGTAGCCACGATGACCGGTTTTCCGGCGGCATGGCAGGCTCGCAGTATCTGTTTTTGATAGGCCGGCACATCCTCAGGCGGGGATTCCACCCCGAGATCGCCGCGCGCAACCATAATCGAGTCTGCCAGATCGACGATTTCACGGAGCTTCTCCATGGCTTTTGGTTTTTCAAGCTTGACCAAAATACTGGCACGACCGGCTACGAGATCCTTGCCTTCCTGGACATCTTCCGGGCGTTGAACAAACGACAGGGCAATCCATTCAATGCCCAGATCGAGGGCAAAACGCAGATCAATGCGGTCTTTATCCGTCAGGGCCGATACATCGATCAGCACCTTGGGCAGATTAAGTCCTTTATGATTAGATAGCACACCACCGACGATCACCTCACACAGGGCAAAATCATCGCCAAATTCCGTAACATGCAGGCAGATTTTGCCATCATCGAGAAGCATTTCAGTGCCAATTTCAAGTGAGCGAAAGACCTCCGGGTGGGGCAACTGGACACGGGTATTGTCACCATCGGCATCATCAAGATCAACCCGGAAGGCGGCTCCATTAACCAATTTAGTGCTGCCATCCTTAAAGTTCCCAACCCGGAACTTTGGCCCTTGCAGGTCGGCAATAATGCCAATGGGACGGTCATAGCGTTTTTCCAGTTCCCGGATCGCCTCAAACCGTTCACGGTGGTCTTTATGGCTGCCATGGCTGAAATTAAGCCTGAACAGGTCAGCACCGGCTTCAAAAAGTTTCGCTATGGCTTCAATGCCAGATGATGCTGGTCCAAGGGTCGCTATTATTTTTGCACTTCGTAGTCGTCTCATAAGGTATTTGCCCTTTGGCTTATCTAAACATGAAGAAATGATTCCGGAAGTTTTATGATCATAATCACAGTAAGTGTATACTTATCCTGATTCTGAGGTTTCAGAAAGTGTTTCCTGAGAATAACAAAAAAGATAAAATTACTTTTTAATAATATGTTTCTGTCAATTGGTAGTAACGTTACACGAAACATCACTAGGAAAAACAATGTTCAAGAAGTTCTTTTCAAATGCCCTGTTATCGGTGGTGATGGACAAAACGGCCCGCAAAAAACTTGAAGCAATACGGACCAAGAAAAAATCCTCGGGGGAAACCTCGGGGAAAACTTCGGGAAAAACCTCGGGAAATTCCAAAAAGACAAAAACAAAGAAAACCCGCAAACCCATACCAACAGAAACCGATGATCTGTTAAACATGACGATCAACGAAGCCCTGGAAGAAGCCCGCAGAGAGGCTGCGACTCCTGACGCCCACCCGCGAATAAAAAAACCGGCACTACCCGCAAAACCACCCAGGCTGGGCGGCGCAGAACGGGAAAAACTCATTGCCGAAGCCATGAATATCCATCGACAGAAAACACACATCCTCAATGATCTTGACCCGGCAGCCCTTGATAAACTGACCCTGATGGCCACCTATGCCTTAGACCCGGACTCTTTACCACCAGAGATTCGCAAAGAACTGTCTGCTGTTGCAAAATCCGAAGGGCTGGTCGATCAGAATGGCAGGATCAGATCTCCCCGCAAAGCCCCCAGGAAACCTGGAAGATAACTGTATCGGGCGTAACAGATCAGTGGAAAAAATACGCTCAATACCAGCTATTCAAATTTTCCCCGAGGAGAATCTCGCCAAAAATTGATGAGAATAAATTGAGATTTCGCTGGCTTTTTGGGCTGTTCTTGGGAAAATAGGAATAGTTTGACAATAGAACGCTCAATTGCACCTATTTATTTTGTAACAACGAGATTAATATGAACGATATCACGAACGAATCAGACTTGGATGTCGACACATTAAAAGGTGAATTAATTGGCCTTTTCCAATATGTTAACCGCGTACGATATGAAATTGCGGCGATTAATCACCCTGTAGAGGAAGAACATGATCTGTCCTCCATGGGCGAACAGCTTGATGCCATCGTTGAAGCAACCGAACATGCAACCAATACTATTATGGAAAGTGTAGAACAGTCTACAGACCTGCTCTACAGCATTCGTGACGAACTCACCGACAAACAAAAAGAGGTTGTTGATAAGTCTATCGAATGGAGCAATCAGGTTTTTGAGGCCTGTTCATTCCAGGACATTACGGGACAGCGTGTATCGAAAGTAATGAAATCCATCATTTATGTTGAAGAACGCGTCAACGCCCTGATCGGCGTCTGGGGCAAAGATGAACTGGACAAGGTTAATGTCCAGGCAACATCGGAAAAAACAAGTGATGAAAAGCTCTTGAACGGCCCGCAATTGAAGGGTAAGGGTATTTCGCAAGGCGAAATCGACTCCTTGTTCGACTAATCTCTGAACACCCTGTACATAATTCTGTATAATTATTGACTGAACCAATCGTGAGAACAATCATGCGTTACCTACGACTAATTTTTGGCTTTATTTTCGGACTGATGAGCGTTTCCGGATCAGACACCGTGCAGGCCGCCGAAGACTCCGACATCTTGTACATGGAACTGAAAACCGGGCGCGTGGTAATCATCATGCGGCCTGATTTGGCACCCAGACACGTGGCACGGATAAAAGAACTGGTCCGCCAGAAATTCTATGATGGTTTATTATTCCACCGGGTCATCGAAGGGTTCATGGCCCAGACAGGTGATCCGGATGGCAATGGAACCGGTGGATCGGGTAAGAAAATTCGCGCCGAATTTAACAATGAGCCACACCGCCGCGGAACTTTATCAATGGCACGTTCATCAAATCCCAATAGTGCGGATTCACAATTTTTTATCGTCCTGGCAGATACCCCCCATCTGAACGGCCAGTATACCGTTTGGGGTCAGGTTAAAAGTGGCATGGAATATGTCGACCAGATCAAGCTTGGTGTGGGGTCCATGAACGGGAAAGTTTTCGATCCGGACAAAATTATTTCCATGCGAATGGCCGACGACGCCGCACAATAAAATCATAACAGCCATAACAGCCATAACAGCTATGTGCGCGTGTTAATCACTCGCCGTTTTAGTGCGGGACAACGCCCCTCGAAACGGGCTGGGCCGTGATACATTGTCGCGAGTAGGATGGCGCGGCACGTACATGGCAAGGACCAGCGATGCCCCGGCCATGGCCGCCCCGGACAAAAAAACCGCCGCGGGAGAGATTACCCACAAGAAACCATAGCCCACCGGCAAGACGATGGCCGCTATATGGCTGATGGTTAAACTGACCCCTGCCGTGCTGGCGATATCGGCAGGATCGGCAATCTTCTGAAAATAGGTTTTCATAGCAATAGCCATAGAGAAGAACAGATGATCGAGGATATATAGTGTCACACCAGCCCAGACCGTATGAGCGAAAGCATACCCGGTAAACACTATTATCAAGCCGATATATTCAAATATCAGGATTTTGCGTTCGCCAAATCGCCCGATCAGCCGTCCGACGTAGGGTGCGGTAATCATGGTCAGTACACCATTGGCCAGGAACAACAGAGCCATTGTGGCGGGATCGAAATTAAACCGTTCCACCATCAAAAAACCGGCAAATACCACGAAGATCTGACGTCGTGCGCCACTCATGAATTGCAGGGCATAATATAACCAGTAACGCTTGCGGATAACGATATGTTTATGCTGTTCCACACCGGCAGGCATACGGGGAAAGGCCAGCCAACAGAATATGGCAATAATAAAGGCCGCCCCCCCACCGAGCACATAGACCCATTTCAGGGGCAGACCAAATACATCAATAGCGAAATAAATCATACTGAATGTCACCAGAGAGGCAAACGAAGCCGCAGCGACAATGCGCCCCAGGACCAGCGGCGCTTCTTCCTTACTCAACCACTGCAAGGACAGGGACTGGTGCACGGCCTCAAAATAATGGAAACCGATGGACATCACCACCGTGGTAAAATAAAGCCCGTAAACAGTCGGGAAAAACCCGGTAATCGCTGCTCCGCCACCCAGAAGGCAAAGCGATATAATGACAAAGGTCTGTTCGCGCAGGGCAAGCAGGACAAAAATAACGGTAAAGGTCAGGAACCCCGGAACCTCGCGCAGGCTTTGCAGAATACCGATTTCAATGCCGGTGTATCCGACTTCGTCAATAGCAAAATTATTGAGCAGGGTCATCCAGGTAGCAAAGGCCAACGGGCTGGCGATGGCCAGCAGGATCAATAATATTTCAGCCCGACGCCAGGGTTTTTTCTCAGAAGTCTCAGATGTCATTGGGGGAAACCTTTCAAATACTTCATGCCATGGCCGCTTCAATTGCCGCAAGCGCGTCCTTGGCTCTGGCACCATCCGGACCACCGGCCTGGGCCATTTCGGCGCGCCCGCCACCCCCTTTTCCCCCTACGACGCCAGAACCAATGCGCACCAGATCAACCGCATTAATGGTCCCGCTCAGATCTTCGGTCACCCCGACCACCAATGATGCCTTGCCGCCATCAACGGCGATCAGCGCCACAACACCGGAGCTAACCTTCTTTTTTAAATCATCGACCAGGCTCTTCAGCTCACGGGCCGGCACATGTTCGACAATCTTGCCAATATAGGAAATACCATTGATCTGTTTGATCTCATCAGCGTTCCCGCCACTGCCCCCGGTGGCCAACGCCCGGCGTGCCTCAGACAGTTCGCGCTCCAGTCTCTTTCGGTCCTCAACCAACTGGGCAACCCGGTTTGCCACGTCCACAGGTGATGACTTCAGCAACGCTGCGGTAGCAAACAAAGTCTCTTCCTGTTGTTTGAAATAGTCCGCAGCACCCGTACCGGTTACTACTTCCAGGCGGCGCACACCGGCGGCCACAGCACTTTCGGAAACGATCTTGCACATGGCAATATCGCCGGTTCGGTTCGCATGAGTGCCACCACAAAGTTCCGTTGAATAGCTGTCATCGCCTTCAAATCTCCCATCGGCGGCGATATTAACACCCATGGAGACGACGCGGACTTCATCGCCGTATTTTTCGCCAAACAACGCCATGGCCCCAGCCTCGACAGCGGCTTGTGGGTCCATCAGGAGGGTCTTGATTTCTGAATTTATGCGGATTTGATTATTCACGTCAGCCTCGACAAGGGCAATTTCCTCATCACTCAGAGGTTTGTTGTGGCTGATATCAAAGCGCATACGGTCCGGGCCGACCTGCGAGCCCTTTTGTGTTACATGGTCACCAAGCCTGCGTCGCAGAGCTTCGTGCATCAGATGGGTAACAGAATGATTGGCCCGCAACGCCGAACGGCGGCTGGCATCGACCGTCAGGACAATATCGTCACCGATGCTAATACCGTGCTCTGCGGTTTTGGCCACCCGGCCATAATGGACGTGCAATGCGGCCAATTTCTTGGCCGTGTCTGAGACGATGATCTCACTGCCTTGCGCCGTGGTAATGATCCCGGTGTCGCCCAACTGGCCACCGGACTCGCCGTAAAAAGGCGTCTGACTGACGACCACGTGCACATCATCACCCGGTTCAGCGCTCTCAACGCGCACGCCGTCCCTGACCAGGGCGGTTATTCGGGCTTCGGCAGTCTCTGTGGAATACCCGAGAAACTCGGTGCTGCCCAGCTCCTGCAAAATTTCGAACCAGACGGCTTCCGTGGCGGCTTCACCCGAACCGGACCAGGCTTTGCGAGCCTCATTGCGTTGACGCTCCATGGCCACATTGAAGCCGTCCACATCGACGCCAATGTTACGGGCCTTCAGGGCATCCTGGGTCAGATCGAGAGGGAAGCCAAATGTATCGTATAATTTAAAGGCCGTTTCGCCAGCCAGATTATCGCCTTCCGCCAGATCGCTGGTTTCGTTATCGAGCAGCTTCAAACCACGGTCCAGGGTCTTCTTAAAGCGGGTTTCTTCCAGCAACAGGGTTTCGGTAATCAGGCTCTCGGCCTTGTGCAATTCGGGAAAAGCCTGCCCCATCTGGTTCAACAAGGCGGGAAATAATAAATGCAGCAAAGGATCGCGACAGCCCATCAACTGGGCATGGCGCATGGCCCGACGCATGATACGGCGCAGAACGTACCCGCGACCTTCGTTGGAAGGCAAAACACCATCGGCGATCAGGAAACTGCTGGCCCGCAAATGATCGGCGATTACCCGGTGCGACACGGTGTGTTGTCCTTCATCGGGCATGCCCGAGGCCTCGACAGACGCCGCGATTAACGCCTTGAACATATCGGTCTGGTAATTATCGTGGGTTCCCTGCATGACCGCTGCGATTCTTTCCAGCCCCATACCGGTATCAATGGACGGGCGGGGTAAATCGATACGTTCATCGAGTGTAACCTGCTCATACTGCATGAAAACCAGATTCCAGATCTCGATAAAACGGTCACCGTCTTCATCCGCACTGCCCGGCGGTCCACCGGGGATATGATCGCCGTGATCATAAAAAATTTCAGAACACGGGCCGCACGGACCGGTATCACCCATGGCCCAGAAATTATCGGACGTAGGGATGCGGATAATCCGGGATTCCGGCAAGCCGGCAATTTTCTTCCACAGATCGAAGGCATCATCGTCCTGGGCATATACCGTGACGAGCAGACGTTCTTCCGACAAGCCAAACTCTTTGGTAATCAGGTTCCAGGCCAGTTCAATGGCGTTGTCCTTGAAATAATCACCAAACGAAAAATTACCCAGCATTTCAAAGAAAGTATGATGACGCGCCGTGCGTCCGACATTTTCCAAATCGTTATGCTTGCCCCCGGCCCGTACGCACTTTTGCGAGGTAACCGCCCGGCTGTAATCGCGTTGCTCCAGACCGGTAAACACGTTCTTGAACTGTACCATACCGGCATTGACAAACATCAACGTTGGATCATTACGTGGCACCAGCGGACTGGACTCGATGACCGCATGTTCATTTGCCGCAAAATAATCCAGAAACCCTTTGCGGATATCATTTACCGTCTGCATAGAAATGCCTCATAGTTTTCAATCGTCAGCCTGCACTCAGCAGTCAATGAATTCATCATGCTTTTTACGGAGACGCAAGTATACTGTCCAGTGTGGCGCTGTATTAGTCCGCCAGGCAATGCAATTATGGCCTCATGCCAGACAGTATGTCACGGGTCATTGACTGGACGTCCGTATAACAAGGCGCGATATGGTGGACCCCGGCGTCAATCAGGCGCCCATCGTGACCTGCTTGAATGTGGCTACCGGCCAGCAGGCCGATCACCGTCATGCCAGCACTAACCCCGGCCTGAACCCCCGTAACGCTGTCTTCTATGACAATGCAATTGGCGGGTTCAACATCCATTTGCCTGGCCGCATGGAGGAAAACAGCCGGATCGGGTTTGCCTCTGGCCATATTTGAGGCGCTGTACACCCGCGGCCCGAACCGGGCAGCCAGATCGAGCACATCCAGACAGACGGTCAGACGGTCCAACGTCGAATTGGACGCAATGCATATTGGAATATGCGAAAATGCTGCTATATAGTCCCTGACACCATCAATAGCTTTTAACTCGGCGCGAAATCTTGCCATCAGGCGGGATTGAAAATCATCGGGGAAATCTGTAGGCAGAGGTTTACCGATATCGGAGCGGACCTGTGATATAACCCCAGCAAACGTCTTTCCCATATATTGGTTATAGGAATCCTCCAGAGACGTAGGAAATCCAAGTTCCGTAATCATTTCGGCAAGGACCTTGTTGGCAACATATTCGCTGTCGGCGACCACCCCATCAAAGTCAAAAATTATCAGGCTGCTCATCATGTTTCCAGACGGATATTGTGAATTCATCAATTGATTTCCCCCTTTAACACAACCACCAAACCAATGCCAGACACGGAAAAAATCAGGCGCGGACCGGAGAATCCACGCCTGATGACAAGAGCAATATTTACGGTGAAAAATTACCCTTTAAATTGCTCAGTTTTGCAATGAACCAGTATCAGACTGGTCGGTATCATTGCCCGCCTCGTCATCCTGCTTATCGTTCAACTCGCCACTTAACATAGCTTCGGAGACCAGACCGGAATTCTGTCTGATACGGGTTTCAATCTCGTTCGCCATATCAGGGTTATCGCGCAGGAATTTTTTGGCGTTTTCCCGACCCTGGCCGATGCGTTCGGAATTATAGGAGAACCAGGAACCGGACTTGTCGACAATTTCAGCCTTCACGCCGAGATCGAGAATTTCGCCCATCTTGGAGACACCTTCACCATACATGATATCAAATTCAATGGTCTTGAACGGAGGCGCCAGCTTGTTCTTGACGACCTTGACACGGGTCTGGTTGCCGACCACTTCGTCGCGGTCCTTGATAGCCCCGATACGGCGGATTTCCAGCCGTACAGATGAATAGAATTTCAGGGCATTGCCACCGGTGGTGGTTTCGGGGTTGCCGAACATGACACCGATTTTAATACGAATCTGGTTGATGAAGATCATCATGGTATTGGAACGCGCTACTGACGATGTCAGCTTGCGCAGTGCCTGGCTCATGAGGCGGGCTTGCAGGCCAACATGATGATCGCCCATTTCGCCTTCCAGTTCCGCCCGGGGTACCAGTGCTGCCACACTGTCGACCACCAGAACATCAACCGCACCGGAGCGCACCAGGGTGTCGGCAATTTCCAGGGCCTGTTCCCCGGCATCGGGCTGGGAAATCAGCAGTTCATCCAGATCCACACCCAGTTTCCGGGCATAGATCGGGTCCAGCGCATGTTCGGCGTCGATAAAAGCACAGGTTCCGCCGAGTTTCTGGGCCTCTGCAATGGCGTGCAGGGCCAGCGTTGTCTTGCCCGAACTCTCCGGGCCATAAATTTCGATAACCCGGCCACGGGGCAGACCACCAATACCCAGACCGATATCCAGTCCCAGTGAACCAGACGAAATTACTTCCGTAGCCACCACCTCGCGCTGGCCCAACCGCATAACGGATCCCTTGCCAAAGGCCCGATCAATTTGTGACAGGGCAGCTTCCAGAGCCTTGTCCTTCTCTCCGTTCCTTGCCACGCCGTCATCCTTCCCAACAATCTTCAATGCTTGATCTGCCATAATCTTCCTCTCTTATTTCACTCTTCATACGGATGGGTCAATATGTTTCACTGTCCCGCTGGAAACTTAATTTGTACATGTTTTGTTCTCATTTGCAACAACATTTTTTAATGCTTTGAAAATAAACAGAAAAATCATATAAATTCATGAAATGTTCTCATAAAAATCCGGTTTGATAGATACGATACCGAAACATGAGAAGAGCGTTAACCGCCCTATTCCGCCAGCACATCCTTCACCGTCCCGGCCAGAGTCTTCAGAGAAAATGGCTTGGCCAGGAAATGGATACTGGGGTCACGGCTGATCTCTTCGCGGAATACATCTTCGGCATACCCCGACATCAAGATGACTTTCATGTCGGGCATTTCGTGGCGGACCAATTGCACAAAAGTATGGCCATCCATACCCGGCATCACCACATCAGACACGATCAGGTCAATGTTCAAATCCGTCGAATTGAGGGCGTCCAGACCCGCTTCGCCATTGTCAGCTTCAATGACCGTATAACCTTTATTGCGCAAGGCCCGAGAGCCAAACATACGAACCGCATCTTCGTCCTCGACCAACAGGATGACGGCGTCCCCGGTTAAATCAACATCCTTGTTTTGTACGACTTGCCTGGCGGCTGTGGCTGCGCGCCGGTCAGACTGAGCCATATCCGCAGCAACCGCGGCGGCTTCCGCCCCGACGTCTTCACCCGGCCCGTAAGCCGGCAGATAGATCGTAAAGGTCGTGCCAAGCCCAATGGCACTTTCAACGAAGATAAATCCATCAGACTGGCGCACGATGCCATATACCGTGGACAGCCCCAACCCGGTACCGGCACCAACGTCCTTGGTTGAATAAAAAGGTTCGAAAATCCTGTCCAGGTTTTCCCGCGCGATGCCGGTCCCCGTATCGGTAATCCCGATCACCAGATAAGCACCGGGCGCCATAATCTCTGAGCCGCGCTGGACGGCAACGCTAACGGTCTCGTTACGGGTTTTAATAGAGATCGTTCCACCACCGGGCATGGCGTCACGGGCATTCACGGTGAGATTGATAATAACTTGATCGAACTGTCCCCGGTCGGCCTGAATCAGATAGGCCCCCGGTTCATGGGAAAGCTGCAATTCCACTTGCTCGCCAATTAACCGCCCCAGCAAATGGGTCATGTCGGCGAGGATTTCCGTGGGGTCAATTACCACCGGCTTCAGGGTTTGCTTGCGCGAGAATGCCAGCAACTGACGCACCAGATTGGTAGCCCGGTTGGCATTTTGCTTGATTTGCATAAGATCGGCGAAAGAGGGATCATCCGGGCCGTGGCGTTCCAGCAGCAAATCGGAAAACCCGATCATGGCCGTCAACAAATTGTTGAAATCATGGGCAATACCACCAGCCAATTGCCCCACGGCCTGCATTTTCTGGGACTGGGTGAACTGAACCTCCAGATGTTTGTGCTCGGTTTCGTCAATCACATGTAAAACCAGATCGCCCTCTTCGAAATCGCCCCCACAATCATCCGACAAACCCGAAAAATGCAGAGAGCCCGCACGTTCCACACCCCCTTCGAGGCTGAAACGGGCATCGACACGGACCTCACGAGCGGTTCCCATCATCAACTTTGACAGCGCAGCCGCCACATACTCCCGATCTTCCGGTGCCAGATACCCGGTCAGTTCCACACCCACCAGTTCATTGTTCGCCACCCCCACATAACGGGCAAATTCCTGGTTGGACTTTTTGATAATCCCCTGATCACTCAAAAATGCGATGCCGACCGGCGCATCATCAAACAGCCATGATGGTACAGAAGCGCCCGCCACACCATTGCCCTCGCCGTGAGCGTCACCATCGCTGGACCTGGGCAAAACACTCAAATCACGCAACACAACGGCCCTGACAGCATCCTGACCACCCTGATGGTCCCTGTTTTCGTGGATAACGTAGGCCGTGAATGTATCGCCCCCGGCATCACGCAGGGTGGTTTTTCCGACCCCACCAGAGGCAGGTGCATCCGGATCGTCCATAAAATCAACGAACCGGGCCTTGCCTGAAATCAGCTCATCGGCGGCAACACCGACCCACCGGGCAAAGACCTGATTGACATAGCGAAACACCCCATCCCCGCCGAGCACGAAAAAACCAACCGGCAAGTCTCCCATATATCCCGAGACAATCCTGGATTGCTCATAAGCCGAGCGGTATTCGGACTCACTTTTTTCAATTAGTTTTAGCCGTGCCGACTGGCCCATCATCACATAACACATCACCGCAGACATCAAACCGAGGCCAAGCAACAAACCACCATAAAGCGGTGAAACTGCCAGGCTGTCGATGAACGAAACACCAAGCGCCATCAGCGCTGTGGCAAGGCAAATCGAAGCCCACAATACGGGAGAATACAACGCAAATTGGCGTTTATCAGATGGAACCACAATTCTTTCAGACAACAGCCCAGATATCCTTTTTATCACACTGATCGCACCTAACAGGGTGCTGAAAAAGTCGCGGCGCACCGGGGCGGCGAATTTTTCAGCACCCTGCTAATGAATTTTATCACCTCGCAAACGCATAACATATCCGATTACCTCAGCAACAGCTTGATAGTGCTCCATAGGGATTTCTTCGTCAATTTCTACCGCAGCAAAAAGGGCGCGGGCCAAAGGAGCATTCTCGACAATTGGCACGTCATTTTCATCTGCAACTTCCCTGATCTTGAGGGCAATATGATCCATGCCCTTGGCAACCAGAATTGGCGCTGACATATCGTCAATTTTATAATTCAGGGCGACAGCATAGTGCGTCGGATTTGTGACTACAACATCGGCTTCGGGGACCGCCGCCATCATACGCTGGCGGGCTCGTTCAGATCGCAACTGGCGGATACGGGCCTTGACCAACGGGTCACCTTCGCTCTGTTTGTTTTCGTCCTTTACCTCATGTTTGGTCATACGCATCTGCTGGATAAAAGCATATTTCTGATAGATGTAATCGAAAGCCGCAACAACGGCCATGACCAAAACCGTACCGGTCAGGAACATGATAATGACCATATGAATTCGATCAACAGTCAGGATAAACTCGATGCTCGGCACCAGCGTAATATCATCAAACAATGGAAGAACGAACCCGATCCCGACAATCGAGACAATAAATAACTTCAAGATGCCCTTTACGAACTCCACAACCGTGCGCCCCGAGAACATCCGCTTAACCCCCTTCAGAAGTGATACTTTCGACAAATCAGGGGCCAGCTTGCTCGGCGCCCAGATCCAGCCTGACTGAACCACGCTGAAGATCACACCGGCGAGCATCATGGCGGCCAGGAAGGGCGAAAGTATCAGGAAAAACCCTTGCACGATTTCGAATAAAATCAGTCTGACATTACCAATATCCAAGGCAATGGCATCGCCCTGGCTAATATACTTCACAAGCAGAAACTTGAGTTTGCTCGCCATACCGAGACCCATCAGCAGAATAATCAACAGTGCCGTCAGCAAAAGTCCCCAATTCTTGAGTTCCATTGACGAAGCCGTCTGACCCTGTTCACGTGCTTGGGAAAGCTTTTTCTGGGTTGGTTCTTCTGTTTTTTGGGCATCATCTTCTTCAGCCATCTAGAGCATTTCCCTCATGGTGCAAAAAATATCTGAAGTTTGTCCTGAAAGTGCTGTAGAAACACCATCATGATAACAGACAGGGATAACGCCAGAATAGATAACTGCATCGCGATCTGGATGGGCATCATAAAAAAGAACAGGGGCAGCGTCGGCATCAACCGGCCCAGCACACCCAACCCCACAAAATAGGCCAGTCCAACCACGATAAATGGTGAAGCCAGTTGCAGGCCGAGGGCAAAACTGTCGGCTACATTTCGCGCCACGATCCAGGCGAAATCCCCCAGCGACAAAACCGTTGCCGGCAGAAACAAGGAATAACTTTCAATAACCGCCGCGATCATCATATGGTGCATATTGGTGACAAAAAGGATCATCACACCCAATGCGGTGAGAAAACTGGAAATAACCGAGCTTTGCTGTTCGGCAATGGGATCCTGGATCAAGGCATTGGCCAGCGAGGAAACCATGGCGGTGATCGTACCGGCGACCTGAAGAACACCTAATGCTATGCGGCCAATAGTGCCAATAAAAACCCCGATAAAGACTTCGGAAACAACCATCAGGATCAGAACTGATACCTCGGTGGGCTGAATTGGCATAATGGGCATCAACATAGGTGAGACTACGAAACTGATCGCCAGGGCCAGGGCCAGCCTGATCCGTACGTTTACATAAATAGCACTGAACCCGGGCATCAACATCATGGCCGTTCCGATTCTTGAAAAAATCAGGAAAAAACCAAAAATATTAACAGACATGAATTCAGACAGCATAGGGTGTCACTCTCGCCTTACAGCCATACACACAGCGCCCTAAAGAGCAATCATGCGATCATATAACCGTAGCGTAAATTCAATCATCGTGGTCATCATGAATGGTAGGAAAAAAATCACCGCCGAGAAAATAACCAGGATCTTCGGAACGAAGGTCAGGGTCAATTCCTGAATGGTGGTCAAGGCCTGAAAAAGAGCAATAATCAGGCCGATGATCAGTCCGGCCCCCATGATCGGTCCGGAAATAGTTAAAATCGTAATCAGGGCTTCACTTCCGACTTGCAGGACGGCTTCTTGGTTCATGTTGGTGCTATCCTTCTTGCGTGTAGCATGTCTTGCGTTGCCAGAATCGCTCGCTTGGCAAAGTATAGCACTGACCGTCTAGAGCCGCGAATTTAAATGACCGGACATGCGCAATGATGCAGGGCGGCGATTAGCGCACGAAACTATTATGCAAGATTTATGGGAGCATCATCTAGTTTACAGACATGAATTACATTGGTATTCACATGGCACCTACATGGGCATCCGCATAATCTGGCGATAGGACTCGATGACCTTGTCACGAACCCGGACCACGGTTTCCAAAGTAACCTCGGCTTCGGCCACGGCCATGACGACCTGCGTCAGGTCGGCCCTGTCGTTGATGCCTGCAATGGAGAGGCTCTCGCTGCGTTCTCCGATCCGCACAGCTTCGTTGATGGCCCCTTTGACGAGGGCCGCGAAATCATCCCCTCCGGATGAGTTGGATGTTTCTTCAACGGCGCTACCAACGCTCTTGGCCGCCGAATTATAGGCATTAATCGCCTGATTGATTTGTAATGATGCGTCGACCATGTTCCTGGTTCCTCTTTAAAATTTAAATGTCCCGGCTTAACGCGAAGACAGAATATCGATTGTCCGGAGCAGCATTTGCTTGGAATTCTTGATGACATTGAGATTGGCTTCATAGGACCGCTGCGCCTCGCGCATATCCATCATCTCAATCAAGGTATTCACGTTGGGGGTCCGCACATAGCCATTTTCGTCTGCCGATGGATGGGCCGGATCAAACGCCGTACCAAACTTGGAATTGTCCGTATGAATGCGGTCAACTTTCACCAGATCCAGGCCCAACCTGTTATCCAGGACATTCTTAAACGTCACAGTCTGGCGCCGATAAGGATCTTCTCCGGGGCTGGTACCCAATGAATTAGCATTGGCGATATTCTGCGAAATGATCCGCAGACGGATGCCCTGCACCTTCATTCCGGCGGCTGAGATCGCCAGCGATTTTAATAAATCATCCTGAGCCATGTTAATCTCCTGTGTCCTGTCAATTGGTCACAAATATATAAAAGTAACGCGCGCTCTTAACGCCCTAATGCCGTTCGCATCATGCGCAAATGTTTGGTATACAATTCCGTGGTCAACCGGTGCTTGATGATGGTCTCATTGAGCTTGCTGACCTGTTCCTCGATGACCACAGAGTTACCGTTGGGTGCAGTTTCGTAGGCATGTGAGGCCTTATCATCAAAGAAGTCCGTAAGCTGCTTGCGCTGACCTACCAGATGCCCTGAATTGGTGGTATCCATATTGATCTGCATGGTTTCCAGGCGGACCAGTTCCTTAAATTTATAAGCCTTCAGGTCACGCGCCCGAAAATCCGGGGTGTCAGCATTGGCAATATTCTGGCCGAGAACCTCCTGTCGCTGGGTGACCCAGTTGAGGCGTTTCTTGATCGCGTTAAACAGCGTTAAATCGCCAAGTTCCATGATAAACCGTCTTTTCAGTCTGTCGTCTGGCGGCAATCAGATATCAGTAGTCAGATTGCCTGAAAATTTCCTTATAGGCATTATCTGCCTATCAAATTAACAAGTGGTTAACCCTATTTTACCAATTAGGCCCTATAAAGGTTTCACACAGCCCAGGCCATGTCTGTACGGAGGTGGCAAACATGGTTACTGTGGTGTTAATACCTTGGTATAAAACAGTTTCAGGCAAATGACGTGTCATCGGGTAGCGGAAAAGACCGGCAAAAAGAAAAAATCGATAAAATCGCCGTGGCCATCGGATATGACCCACAGAGCGACAAAGCGCCCCGCGTTTTGGCTGGCGGGCACGGTAAAATTGCCGAACAGATCCTTGAAATTGCCTTTGCCAATGGCGTCAAGGTTCGCGAGGACGGCGACCTGGCGGAATTACTCAGCGCCATTGATCTGGATGAGGATATCCCACCGGAAGCCTTCGCGGCAGTGGCTGAAATTCTTATCTATGTGTACCGGGCCAATGGTAACTGGCCCTCAATTCTGGACACGGTGTCCGGACATGACCAAACCGATGAAACTCTAGACAACGGGGAACCGTCCACATGAGCGAGCAGATTAAACAGCCGTCTCTGGAAAGCGAAATTAACGATGTGCGCATCCTGCTGGAAAATGCCAATGCAAACATGGCCACCGGGGATATATCTGAACTCGGCAAACTTGACACCCGGATTAAAATAATAACCGAGCGTGCCATTGCAGAAATGGCCAATCTTGAAGACGAAGAATGCGCGGCACTGATTGCCAACCTGAACGGCATTGTCAAAGCCGTAATGGTCCTCAATGAGGCTTATCTAGCCCATCCGTTACATACCACCGCACCATCGGACGAGACAGGTGGCAAACAATGAATTGGGGGGATTATGTCCAGGCCCTGCTGGCACTGGTCTTCGTTATAGCTTTGATCGGTCTGTTAACCGTGGGTGCGCGGCGATTAGGATTCGGTGCCATTTCGCCCATAATCGGCAACAAGAACAAACGTGTGCTGGTTTTGGAAATAACCAACCTGGACCCGAAACGCAGGCTGGTTCTTATTCGCCGCGATAATCGCGAACACCTAATATTACTGGGTATCAATGGCGAACAGATTGTGGAATCCTATGACGTAACTGAACCTGTCGTTATCCAGGACTAGTAGGAACCCATGTCGCGTCAAATTCTGAAAATTGGCACCCACTCCGTCAGCCTGAAACAGTTGACTGTGGCACTTGCAAGCTGCACGGCCGGTTTGTTTTTGATACTGCTCATCACCGGACAAGCCACGGCCCAGACCCTGTCGCTCGACCTGGGTGAAGGCGGCGGCGAAGTCACCGGACGGATTATTCAGCTAATCGTCCTGATGACCGTAATCACGATAGCACCGAGCATTCTGATTATGGTCACGTCGTTTACCAGAATAGTCATCGTCCTGTCATTTGTCCGTACCGCCATGGGAACCCAGCAGGCACCACCCAATCAGGTGCTCATGAGCCTGGCTCTGTTCCTGACCGTGTTTGTCATGATGCCCGTGTTCGAGCAATCCTACGACGAAGGCATCCGACCGCTCATGGATAATGAAATCGATGAATTCGAGGCCTTTGAACGTGCCGCCGTACCGTTTAATACCTTTATGTTGAAACATGTTCGCGAACAGGACCTTGAGCTGTTTCTCGGCATCGCCAAAATTTCCGATAAAGAATTAGAGGACAGCGTACCCATGCGGGCTCTGATACCGGCATTCATGATCAGCGAATTACGCCGGGCCTTTGAAATCGGCTTTCTGGTCTTTGTGCCGTTTCTGGTCATCGACATGGTTGTTGCATCGGTGCTGATGGCCATGGGCATGATGATGCTGCCGCCGATCATTATTGCCCTGCCCTTCAAGATTATTTTCTTTGTTCTGGTCGATGGCTGGTATCTGGTGGTCGGCACCCTGGTGCGAAGTTTCGGCGAATAGTGTTTAATTAATCGAACTCAAAGGTTCGCCGCTTTCCAGACGGGCGCGGTACTGGGTCATAAATGACTTGAATCTTTCGGCCTCTTTGACTTTGTTGGCGATGGAGCTGTAATTAATCAATCCAAATTGCTGGGGTTTGGATATCAGGTTGAAAGCGTCCGACAACGAACTCTCACGCATGGCCGCAGAGAAATCCTGGTTCAACCGGACAAGGGCACGGTCATTATTGCCCAAAGTCAGGACAATGGCATAGTCCAGCACATAACTGGCGTCTTCTTCGCTCAAAGGCTGACCCGGCACAACACCGAGCAGGGACACAATCTTGCCCAGAGATTGGGATGCCCGAGGCCAATTTTCGGTGGAGCGGTATATTTCAGCGCGCAACTGTTCGGCTTCCAGGGCTTCGTCTTCTTCCAGCAAAAGCAAAGCATTCACATCCTCGCCAATGCCGGCCAAAGCCCGTGCCTTTAAGTACCGTCGTTGCAGCATGAGCGGTTCGGGTAGGCCTTCTTGTTCCGATGATTGCAAGGCTTCAAGAGTTTTCACATAATCCCTGGATAATGCTCGCATAACCGCCAGTTGTGCCCCGACCCGTGCTTTCTCGACGCCTTCCAGACGGAATTCCAACTGATCTTCCAGCAATTTCGCAGCCTCATCCATCAAATCAACCCCGACCAACCGGTCAGCCAGTTTTCGGATCATTTCGTCTCCTAGGCTTCCGGCCGGGGTCAGAAGTTTGAAGTCTTCGTACAGGCCAATGGCAGATACGGGCAACATATCATCAGCCCTGCCCTCCAGGAACAGTTCTGAGAACACATCGGACATTTGCTGGGTGACGTCGGCGGCTTCTTCCTTGTTGCGAAAATATGACGCAGCCTGGCGTAAAGTCTCCAACCCCTTGCGGTACCCGCCTACTGCCACGTACGTCATCCCCAGTTCACGCAGCAGGTCGAATTCAAAATCACCCCCCCGCCAGGCATATCGAAGAGCCTCCAGTCCAACCAATGCCTCTCCCGATGAAATGCGACCCAGTTTCACCAACAGCTTTATACGCGCCAAATCGGCATGCACGGTGGTTGGTTCATATTCCAGAGCAATCGCATTTTCCCAGTCTGTGATCGCCGCTTCAACCTTGCCGTCTATTTCATTTACCCGGCCCGACAATAACAACGCCTGACTCTGATATTTTTTCCCGAGGGGTTGTGCCATCATCAGTTCCAGCTGGTTTCTGGAATCTTCGATATCCTGGACAAAAAGCGCGGCCTCAATAGTCTTCAATGTAAGGGCTGCCTGTAAGTCCAGCGGATATTCTTTCGGTATATTCTTCGTCGAGCGGATTGTCCTGATGGTATCGTCTTCTGTGTTGCCGACAGAAAATTTTGCGATAGCCCGCCAAAATTCTCCCTCATCATTTTTATCGAGTAATTCGCTGATAAAGTCTTGCGATGCTTCTTCATATCGCCCCAACATCCAGTTTGAGATACCCCGGTAAACAAAATACGCAGCCTCTTCGAATGCGGCTTCATTGAGCGCGCTGGCGACTTTAACCACACCCAGTGCCTCGGAAGCATACCCGTGGGCCAACAGGAACCTGGCTAACTCCAAACGGGCGGCGAGACGGTCTTGCGGACTTTCGGCCAAGATGACAGCGTGCTCCAGGTCTTGTCTGTCCACACTGTAAAACTTGTCGATCATTCCCTGTACCGGGGTGAAATCTACAATCCGTGAGAGAGGTCGTGAAGAATCCGATCGTGCCCGGGCAATATCACTTTCGGTGACGGGTGAAATATACAGCGGTTGGGAACTGACAATACTCACGCCATCGCTTTGTGCACGGACTTGAAGTGTATCGATAGCCGGTTCAACAACGATCCCCTGGCTGGCCGGGCGGATACGAAACTGTGGATATTTATAAAAATGGTTTACCCCGTAGCCGAGCGGAACCACGGGAACGACAATGAAATTGTCGCCGATCTCCGGATCCGTAATGGCGATTGCGGTGCGTGGCTCTGAAACGGGCATGAACACCCGTGCACCGATGGGAGAATCCGGTTGCGCCAAACTGTCAATAGCCGTCTGTGTGGTCAGATTTTGTTTCCTGAATTCCAATATCCAGGACAAACCATCTTTTCGTAACAATGGATTTACACCTGGCAGGGTGATGGCGCGAAGAATGACAGCTTCGGGGTGGGTCAATTGAACCAGATCCACGATACTCGTGTCGGCTACTTGGCGCATACCGTCAATATTGACCTCGCCGGGATTATCGAAAACCATCCACAGGGCACCACCGCGGCGAAATACCGCGACACCGGTAGGCTCGTCCCAGTCAAAGCGGAAGACGAACCCATCCTCCAGCGTATCGGCACCCGATGAGCTTTCCCCGGTGTAGGGTTCGTTGGTGATAGGTGTTGCTGTTTCCACCGCGCCAGCCAGAGCGGTCTGTGACGTGGTTTCAACGCTCAGGGATGTGGGGGTCACTGAGGTATCGGGTGTTGCGCCTGTCGTGCCTGCCACAGACGTGATAGACGATTGTGCTGCTTGTGTCGCTGCTTGTGCGGAAGCTTGTATCGCTGCTTGTGCGGAGGCTTGTGTCGCTGCTTGTGCGGGGGCTTGCGCGGCTGGTTGATTTACCGTCGGGGCCTGAGCCATCTGGCTGTTGGGCAGATTTTTGCTGGCTCGACTGCCATCACTGACAAAAAACACATCCACAACCACCTTGGAGCCGGCATAAAAATCCTCAACCTTTGCGCCAGAAGCCACACTGAGCGTAACACGCGTCAATGACGGACTGACCTCTGAGCGGGCCGCCCCGATCAGGCCAGGCATCAGCCTGCTCAATGGGGCGACTTCCATATTAACCGGGCGCTGAAAATTCAGGTTGACGACATCACCTTGCCGGTCGAGCTTGTATGCAACCTTGTCCGGCCAATCAAATACCAGGCGAATTTTATCAGGATGGCGACCGGAACGAACGGGCACCCGTGGTAGATTATCGGGAACTTTACGAACACTTTCAGTCGGGGAAGACGGTGTTGTTGTTGAAGTCGCAGCTTTCTCTGGTGCTGGTGTGGGCGTTGGTGTGGGTGTGGCTGCCTGATCGTCAGCAACCACTTCTTTGTTCAGCTTTCCGGTAAACTCCACAATAACCATCGTACCGGTCGGATAATGGGTCAGGCTATATTCACCCGATAACACGATATTGAGTGCGCGCCCCCCATCACCGGTCTCGACGCTGGCCAC
This sequence comes from Alphaproteobacteria bacterium, assembly GCA_024279135.1. GTDB lineage: Bacteria > Pseudomonadota > Alphaproteobacteria > Rhodospirillales > Casp-alpha2 > JABJOR01. The sequence goes on along the minus strand of JAJRRU010000006.1, from coordinate 67,050 downwards.
ATGTTTTGATAGTGAACGGGCAATCAGCGGAATATCACCATCAATGGTGCTGCTGAATGAAAGACGCAGGTTTTTTCCGCTCATAACGGCTTTATAACTGACGGGAGCGTCCCAGCGAAAAGCAATCCGGCCGGATTTGTCATTGGATGTCGTTTGTATGCGAACACTAGCCCCAAGCGCAAGGGTGCCCATGGCAAGGCTCGTCACAACAAAAGTTGCAATCAATCCAAAGCTAATCCGCTGTAACAAAATCCTGTTTAAAAAACCAATCACTGTTTACTCGCTGACGGAAAAATAACGATATCCACCCGCTCAACTATTTGAGCCAGACCGGCGTCCCCGGTATCACTATCTCCATTATAGCGACTATTGGCAAAACCATAGGCTGTAATATCCTGATCCACGCCAGAACGGCCCAGATAGTTACTCACCGCCATTGCGCGGGCAATGGAAAGTTCCCAATCAGAGGTGTAGGCCCCCCCCTCATCCTGATTTGAGGCAGAGTAACCGTTAACACCGATTCGGTTATCAACATTTCGCAAGATACTGCTCAGCTCAAAAATGGCCGCCTGCGCCGGTCCGTTCATCACCGCATTGGCCTCTTCAAACATGGCTTGTCCGGGCAGACCGACGATTAAACGATCATCCAGCCGCGTTAGTGTGCTGTTGGCGAGTAATTCATCTTTCGAGGTCAGTTCCTCGATAACCGATGCCAGATAATCCAGATTTTCAGCATCCCGTTCAACCAGGGTCGAGATATTGAATCTTGAGGCTTTGAACAGGGGTGGGGCTTCCTGGATAACAGGGCGCAGAGATCGTGACAATGTATCGGTCAGCATATCCCAGTTATCAAGTTTGACACTGGACATGGAAAACAACAGCACGAAAAACGTCAGCATCAGTGAGATCAGGTCTGTAAAGGTAATGAGCCATGCCCGATTGAGGCTACGTTTGCCTGGCGCCATATCTTCACCGTCCGTGACCGGCAAAACATTGGGGGCAAGGGGGCCAGAACTTCCGACATCCGAGTTCATTGTGCCGTCCCTTCCCGGTTAACAGGTGTTTCCTGTTGGGGTTGACCATTGTCGTTGATGAAGCCACCGCCTGAGGTTTGACTGGCCGACAAGCCTTCGGGGCCGGTATCGGATTCGGGTTCACCAAAGATAAAAAACTTCAAGGTTATATTGACCGCATCCCCGACCATAATACCACCGGACAAGGACGCCGGGTCGGCGCCTCTTTCTACGGTAGTTCGCAGGAATGTCCCAATCCGTCGCATCTCGAGTGTTTCTTCAACCACCGGACCAGAGCCGTTGTCTGTTTTGTTGTCTGTTTTGTTGTCTGTTTTGTTATCTGTTTCCTTATCGGTCCCGGCCCCCATCAGAATAACCATTTCAAAACGGGTCCCTTTGGCAGCGGCTGCTAGCGACGTAACAATTCGATCGATCAGCTCCTGCCTGGCGGGTTTCAGCCCGGCCTCATTTTCAACGAACAGTTCCCGGGCATGGAAACTGATCGCCATGATACGGCCCGACTGAACCAGACGCACCTGGTCAACCTTGATCGCTGTGGTAAAAACCCCTTCAATCATGTTAAGAAACGCTTCCGGGCCCAGTAATTCCCCGGATTTTGATGAAAAATCGACCGGCGCAGTGGTCGCTTCTTTGACGTCGGCAAAGGTTGATGTCAGGCTGTTCATAACCTCTTTGGATTTAACGTCTTCAAAGGTCGATATGCTGACCAGAAGAATAAAAAACGCGAGCACAAGCAAATACAATCCCAGAAACAGGATCGTCGTCAGATCCTCGGTGGAATCATTATTCTGTGAATGCCCAATTTGATCCATGGTGGACCAGCCCTAGTTTTCGCGACTAATCAAAACTCGCCAGTAACGCATCAATCTCAGCCTGGCTATTGGCCTCATGTTTATGTTGCGGTCCGTCAAGAAGGTCTTCATCGGAGATTTCTTTGTCATCGCCGTCCTCGGCAGGTTTGGGAACATCGAATTTCTTGAGTTTGGCAATCTCGACACCGAAGGCATCGACAAGTTTGTCTACCCGGTCTTCAATTTCACTGAGTGTTTTGATTACCTTTGTAATACGCTGACCGGTGATATCTTGGAACCCGCAAGCCTCAAAAATTTTCATGGTAGCGTCAGTCAGCACTTCGCCCAATTCTGCAGGCATGTTAGGTATTTCAGCCTCGATGATTTCTGCACAATCCATGATGTTATTTGTCGCCACAGCCGTGGCATCAACAATAGCGTCCAGCTCATCGGTTGCCTTGGGGATAAACTCTTCATTGACCTCGTCGGGACGCAAGGACGCGATATCGCTTTTAGCTTGTTCGATATAATTGGCCAGAGATTCCAGTTCCAGGTACAACGGCACATCACTGGACGTCAGATCGCCCTGCAAGGTTTCCAGTACGGCATCGACAACCACACGAACCTCACTGATAGGAATACGCTTATCAGTGTCCCCAAAGATCTGATCGAGGTTCTCACTCAGAACTGCATCATCAGTGTAGCTGCCGGTCATATTCACACCGTCGTTTAGAATTCACCCAGCACACTAGTCAATTTCATCTTGAGGGTTTCAGCATTAAATGGCTTAACGATATAATTCGAGACCCCGGCTTCTTTTGCAGCAATGACATTTTCAGTCTTGCTTTCCGCCGTAATCATGATGAACGGAATGTGTCTGAGTTTTACATCGGAACGAACCTCACGGAGCAACTGGATTCCCGTCATTGGCTCCATATTCCAATCGGAAATGACCAAATCAATTTTTTGGCCCCGCAACAATTGTAGCGCCATTGTTCCATCTGTGGCATCTACAATGTTCATGAAGTTCAATTGTCGTAAAAGATTACGCAAGATACGTAACATCGTTTTGTAATCATCAACGATCATTATCTTCATTTTTAAGTCGACGGCCATTAGTCTCTCCGATTAGTAAGTCTCAGGATATATCATCCGAAAGATTTTTTGTTAGGATACCGAAATCATAAATATTAATAACTAAATAGGCAATCCAAAAAAGTAGGACACAAAAAATTCATCTCACCCACCACTAGCATTGTCAACTTCAGGCAGATCACGTAATTGAGACAATTCTACAGTAACGTCACGGGCTTTATTTGGCGTCATTTTCGCCATGATATCTGAAAGTTTACGCTCTTTCATTCGCTCGGCAACTGTTAACAAGGTCACCATATCCAGCTCTTCGAATATTCGGGCTGCGTCCTTGGGTTTCATGTTTTCATAAATTTTTACCAGGCTCTGCATCTTGCGTTCTTGTTGTTCATCATATTTCACAACTAGATCGTCAATCGATTCCTGGAATATCTTTAATTGATTGATTTTATTATTAATTCGTTCCTCAGCCGCGAGCAGCAGAACTTCCCGTTGGTCCAGTTCACTGGCCCGGGATTCCAGTTCAATACGGCGTGCGGCGAGACGCTGGAGTAATTCAATTTCAGTTTGCGAGAGCAACGTGGGGTCATCGGCGATCATCTTCTCTGCGGCCTGCTCTGAAATATCATCCTCAAGCAGGAATAATTCGCTGTCAAATACGTCTTCTTCGGACAAAGGCGCAACACCATCAGGGTCCAGCCCGGTCTGATCGGTGCCGGTCGGGGTCAGGGGCAGCGGTTGCTCCCCACCAACCGTTTGAGCCACAGCCGAAGCCACATCAACATAGCCTTCCACACCATTCCAGATGTCGGAAACCTTGACGCTCAGCAACAGGACTGTTGAGAATATCATAATCGGAAGAAATCTAATTCTGGAAAACATTCCATATACTACCCGTATTGTATTACCAAGATATTACGTCTGCTCATTAACTGGACGAGCGGATCGCCTTCAACAGATCCCGTTCGGCGTCCGAGGGTGTATAATCAACCTCTGCCCCTGAAGAATTGCCGGCGGTGCCGTTTATTTCCCCGGTAGAATTCTGCCTACTTTGCTTTTTCGGCGAGTTTTTTTGTCCCTGCTTGGTCAAATTACGTGCTGTTTTATGCGCCATCTGGTCAGATTCGCCATTATCCGATACTGTGGCACTATCGTCGGACAAACCGCGTGAACGGCGAATGGTATCTTCCAGCCTGTCGGCAGCTTTCTCGCCGCGTTCCAGCAAAAAAGCCAGATCATCGTGCAGGGCATGGGCGGAATCAATCTGGCGCTGGAGGATTTCTGCCGTCGACTGAAGCTGGCCCAGGCTTTCATTGGCCCGTTCCGTCGAAGCGGCAAATTTCTGTGCCAGTTTTTCCAATTCTCCCCGATCACGCCTGATCAACCCCAAACGCTTGTTCAGCGATATGGCATAGATGATGGTAATAACCAGCAACACAGCAACGACAATATCGACGATCAAGGAATAGGGCATTTGTTATCTCACCTGAGAGTGCATATCACGACAAAGTGGCTCAGAATATGATGATTGTAACATATCACGATCCAAAGCTCTGTGTGTTATTTAAAGAAACTTTCCTCGACTTTGATTGCGATAGTATCACCACTGCGTCCCATCCTGCCAGTTCCCATGAGAACATTCCCACATTTCAACTGGATCAGGGAATCCGGTGACGTATTCAACATAAAACGCGAGCCGACAGATAAATTAAAGACATCGCCAAGGCTCATAATCTGCTCGTCGGCGATGGCTTCGAGATAAATTTCGGTTTTCCAAAGCTCTTCTGCAAGGTGGGTTTCCCATATGGAGTCACGGCCAAATTTTTCACCCATGAACATCTGTAACAGCAACTCGCGAACCGGTTCCAGGGTGGCGTAGGGTATTAACAATTCAAGCCGTCCGCCACGATCTTCCATATCGATCCGCAGTCGGGCGACGATAGCGGCATTGGAGGGACGCGAGATTGTCGCAAACCGGGGGTTTGTCTCCAGTCGGTCAAACCGCATGACAACCGGGCTGAGCGGCTCGAAAGCAGCCGACAAATCCTGCAACATGACGTGTATCATGCGCTCCACAAGCGAGCGTTCAATGGTGGTATAGGGTCGACCTTCGATTCGCATGGCCGCGGTACCACGACGACCACCGAGCAACACATCAACGATTGAATAGATCAGCGATGAGTCAGCAGTAATCAGGCCATAGTTATCCCATTCTTCAGCCTTGAATACGCTCAGCATGGCCGGTAAGGGAATGGAGTTCAAATAGTCCCCAAACCGGATCGAGGCAATATTATCAAGCGAGACTTCCACATTATCGGAGGTAAAGTTTCGCAAGGATGTGGACATCAGACGGACCAGCCGGTCAAACACCACTTCCAGCATGGGCAGGCGTTCATAGGAAACCAGCGCGCTGGACAGGATCGCCTGAATGCCAGAGCGTCCGGATACTTCCTGGTCGTCATCGAAGCCTAGCAGGCTGTCGATTTCGTCCTGGTTTAGTACCCGGGTGGTTTCCGCTGCACTGTCGCCATCTGCCTCATCGTCGTCACCATCGCCCCCCGCCATGGCTTCCCATTCAGCGGCCATATCATCCTGGTCCTGATCACCACCGTCACCTTCACCTTCACCATCACCATCCATGGCGGCTTCCCATTCGGCGGCAAGTGCATCTTGGTCTGCGTCGTCAGCGGGTCCCATTTATTTTCTATATCCTCGTTTAAGTCGACTAGTCCGAATAAGCTGCTCCTTTTTCACAAAGGTCGCATTATTGTATCAGCATTTCCTTAAACAATACGTCTTTAACCTTGATCGGGGCGACAGCCTTGCTCACACGCAGCAAAAGCTCTTCACGTAATCTGTACATTCCAGCCGCACCCTTGATGTCTTCCAGCCGTAATTCTCGCAAATATACCTGAAAATTATCGATAATTCTTGGCATGGTGTGTTCAATTTTCGGAATATCCAACTGGTTATAAATTTCAAGGCTGATCTGGACTTTCAAAAACTGGCTTTTGCGGGTACCGGTATTTAAATTAACCAGCATTTCCGGTAATTCAAGATACACACCACCCGCCAGATTTTCTCCGTTTTCTCCTTGCTCGCTCGTCGCGGCACCACTACCCGCACCACCGAGGAGACTATCCAGCAGGCCCGTAAAATAAGCCCCGGCCATCCCCCCTATGATGAGTAACACCACCAGGACGATGATGATAAGCAATTTCTTATTACCACCAGAATCTTCTTCCTCCGATCCTTCTTCTTCATCATCATCTTCTTCGATATCTTCTGCCATATTAAAACCTGGCCTCCCGCAGGTTTGAAGCCACTCCTGGCCCCATATTCAAGGTAAACGCTGATGGTTAACAAGTTATTGACAAAGACCCGATCACCTCAATAAATCAGTAAGTACACGGCGCAGGCCATTATGGCTATTATTAAAAAAACGACAGAACAAGAAATTTACACCATACATCCCGTGAACCCACGGGATTAACGGCACTCCAGCCCTTTGACCGCCCCTCACGACAGCCCATAACCGCCCGTTTGTACGGCGGAAAAACTTGCCGGGCAAAGACTTCCTACAGGCTCGTTTCACCCAGTAGAATCCATAAAACTTATACCTAACTTATTACAATTACACAATAAAAAAGTTGGCACACATCCTGCGTGACAAGCGGTGGGTATATGAAGTTTCGATATAAAGGTATGGAAAATGGAAAACACACTTTTTGTCGCTTTATCGCGACAGGTAACACTCCGCCGACAAATGGATGTGGTTGCCAATAATATTGCCAACATGAATACCACCGGCTTCAAAGGTGAGAAAATGATGTTTGTAGAACATTTGGTAAGATCGAAGGGCGCGGACAATATTCTCGGCGAAAAGCTGAATTATGTTCGCGACATCGCAACAGTTCGCGACACCACCAAGGGTCATATCAACCAGACAAACAATCCGCTCGACCTGGCCCTGACCAAGGACGGTTATTTTGTGATTGAAACGCAAAGCGGCGAAAAATACACGCGCAACGGACGTTTCCAGCTCGATGCAACGGGCCAGTTGGTTAACCAATCGGGCGACCCTGTCATGTCGAATACCGGACAGCCATTTTTCTTCGGTCCAACCGATACCGACATCAACATTGCCAGCGACGGAACGGTTTCCACAGAAAATGGAACTCTCGGGCGGTTACGGGTCGTCAGCTTCGAAAGTGAGATGAAACTGAAACAGACCGGCGCGGCTATGTTTACCTCTTCGGATGCCAATCCGCCTACCGACATTGAAATACCGACAGTTTTGCAAGGCGCTCTGGAAAATTCCAACGTCCAACCAATTATCGAAATTACCAAAATGATTACGGTCAGCCGCCAGTACGACGGCATCAAAAATTTTATTGGTAAAGAAGACGAACGTCAGAAGACGATGATTAGAGAATTGATGAGGACATCCTGATCCCTTTTCAGGACAGGCCTTAAAAACAAACTGAATAAATTCCGAAAGGATTGTAAAATGAGAGCACTTAGCATTGCAGCCACCGGTATGTTGGCCCAGCAAAGAAACGTCGAGGTTGTATCGAACAACCTGGCGAATATGAACACCACTTCCTATATGCGCCGACGGACAGAATTTCACGACCTTCTGTACCAGAATTTACGTCGTGTCGGCTCCACATCTTCGGATGCAGGAACCATCGTCCCGTCGGGCGTGCAACTTGGACTTGGCGTAAAGTTGGCCGCGGTTTACCGGATCCATGAACAAGGCAACCTGACGGCCACCGACAACACCTTCGATCTGGCCATTCAGGGCAAGGGGTTCTTCCAGATTGAATTACCCTCTGGTGACACTGCCTATGCCCGCGATGGCACCTTCCAGCTCAATGCCAGTGGGGAAATTGTCACCCATGACGGATATTCGGTCGAACCGGGAATCACCATTCCCACCAATGCCATCGACGTGACCATCAACAGCAGCGGTCAAGTCCTGGTCAAGCTCCAGGGACAGGTCGCCCTGTCCAACGTGGGCCAGTTACAGCTTGCAACGTTTGCCAACCCGGCTGGATTACAGGCCGAAGGTGGCAATCTGTTCTCCGAAACGCCCGCATCGGGCAAGGCGACGACCGGCACCCCGGGAGCGGCCGGTTACGGCTCATTGCTTCAGGGATTTCTGGAGACATCCAATGTGAATTCCGTGGAGGAAATTGCCACGCTGATTTCGGCACAACGCGCCTATGAAATGAATTCCAAGGTCATTCAGACCGCGGATGAAATGATGGGGACATCGGCGAACTTGAGGTAATGGAGACTGACATGAAGACCCTCTCTCACACACTCTTGCTCACATTCATAGCGGGCCTGTTGTTGTCGCTGGCTTCCACCGCCCAGGCTTCGACGGACGTCTCGGCGGCCCTTGACGGGGCAGGCTTCGGTGACAAGGATTTACCGACGGGCCCGGTGGTCTTGAATTTCCAGGCCCAGATCAGTGGCGAGGTTGTCCTGCTCGGCGATCTGTTTGAAAATGCCGGTGCCAAGGCCGATAAGGCGGTTGTCTATGCGCCCCGCCCGGGCCGCAAGACAGTCTATAACGCCAAGTGGTTATATCGGGTGGCCCGCTACTATGGGCTTGACTGGAAACCCACCACATCACGTGATCGGATCACCATTATCCGTGATAGTATTACCGTCGGATACAACGACATTGTCGAGGCTGTCATGACCGCCTTTGAGGATGAGAATATTCCGAACGATATGCTGGCTGAAATTTCCAACCGTTCCATGAAATTATACCTGCCAGCCGATATTTTCCCAGAAATCGCCGTTGAAGATCTGGTTTATGACAATCGTTCAAAACGGTTCAGTGCCATCATTGTCGCCCCGGCCAACCACCCGGCTGCACAGCGCCATCGGGTAACCGGGAAATTGTACAAAATGATCGATATTCCGGTCCTCAAAGATACCCTGCGAGCCGGTGATAGCATAACCAAAAACAACCTGGAATGGCAATCTGTCCGGTCGGAGAAAATAACCAATGATACGATTACCTCAGTTAATGCCCTCATCGGCATGACACCGAGGCGTACCTTACGTGCCGGCAATCAGATCCGCAGTACCGAAGTTCGTTATCCTGTGCTGATCCAAAGGCGCAGCCTGGTGACCATCTCACTGGTCAATAATTTCATGACCCTGACCATCCAGGGACGTGCCCTGGAAAACGGTTCTCGCGGGGATATGATCCGCATTACCAACATCCAGAGCAAACAAATTATCGATGCGGAAGTTGTCGGCCCCGGAAAAGCCCGGGTCCGCGTACCATCCATTATGGCCATGAACTGAGCAGGTTCATTGACCATAACAAACACTGAAAAAACGAGAAATCCAATGACCGAAATAACGTACCAAACGAAAATCGACGCTCCGCCGGGAAACAGCGTGCCGAGGTATGGGAAATTTCTTCGCAGCATGACCATCGTGTTGCTTGTTGGAAGTTTGTCCGGTTGTCAACTATTCAGCCGCCTGGCTAACGTCGGTGATGGGCCACAAGTGACCCCGATCAGCAACCCGGTTGCGGCCCCTAACTATCAACCCGTGGTTATGCCCATGCCAGCCCCGATGATTGTCGAGGAAAACCCGAATTCATTATGGCGAGCCGGGGCCAAGGCATTCTTCAAGGACCACAGAGCCAAAGAGGTCGGTGATATTCTGAGAGTTAATCTGAACCTGAATGATGCCGCTACCCTGTCAAATGTCACCACACGCGCACGCGCCGATACGGAAGACGCTAATCTTACAGACTTCCTGGGATGGGAAAACCACCTGAACGAATTGCCCTTTGTTCGCTCAGGCGCGGCAGAGGCCGGCCTCGGAGTACTGGATGGCAATCTGGCTACTTTTGGAAGCACTCATAACACATCCGGTACTGGCGGGATAACCCGAAGTGAGGTCGTCACGCTTGAATTGGCCGCCGTGGTCACACAGATTTTACCAAACGGTAATCTGGTCATTATGGGTCGCCAGGAAGTCAAGGTTAACAATGAATTGCGCGAGTTAATGGTTACCGGAATTGTACGAACCAGTGACATCGATACCAATAATACCATAGCGCACACAAGAATCGCTGAAATGCGTGTTGCCTATGGCGGTCAGGGTTCGCTGAGTGAAATGCAACAACCTCGTTGGGGCATGCAGGTCTGGGATATTATCTTCCCGTTCTGATCTGATCAATGCTTGATACAAAAACAAGGCCGGAGCAGAACGCTCCGGCCTTGTTTGTTTGTACATAATTTTCTTCAGTCGTCCCGGTGGGTACGTTCCATGCGTTCATGACGTTCCTGGGCTTCAATGCTCAAGGTTGCAATGGGACGGGCCTCTAATCTGGAAATTCCAATTGGCTCGTGAGTTTCCTCACAATAACCATAGGCGCCATCAATAATACGTACCAGGGCCAGGTCAATTTTGCCGATCAGTTTGCGGGCGCGATCACGAGTCCGCAACTCAAGCGAGCGTTCTGTTTCGATGGATGCACGATCAGCAATGTCGGGCTCAAGAATCCCGCCTTCCTGCAAACTCTGCAAGGTTTCATTAGACTCAGTCACCAGTTCAGACCGCCATTTCAGGAGATTCTGTCTGAAATACTCGAGCATATGATCGCTCATGAACACTTTATCGTTCGATGGTGAATAATCGGGTGACAGTGAAACATTCATTGTAGCGTGTTCTCCCCAGCTTATTGTGAAGCACTAGATAAACTCGGGCGGAATATATTGATGGCTTACAATAATCGCAAGTATCAAATTAGTTTGAATAGAGAAAGTTTAAACAAAATCCCGTTACCAGAACGTGTCAGAGCCAGAGCCTGACACGTAAAACAGGTTAACGGGATTAGAGTTTCCGGGTCAATTTTGCAATTTCGACTTCAGAACGCAATTCAATTTCATTGATAATTTCGGTAAGTTTGGGATCATTAACTTCTTGTCTTTTCTGGCGCATTTGCTGGGCTAGTTCTGCCAGTTTGTCCTTGGAGACACCCCCCAATAACAAGCCGATTCTGATATCTTCGAGACGGTCAAGCAGGTCATCACCATAGCCGATGATCAATCCCCGGGAGCGTCCTTCCATGGAATCTGGAACTTCCTGTACGGCAAGTATTGCACCGACCGGTCCAACACCACTAACACTGCCTGCGTTGGATACAGGCTCATTTTCCGATACTTCGCGCAGCGACTCGGAAAAAGACTGCCCCGAAGAGGATTTCTTCTTTGCCTTGCGGACTGAAGACCCCGCAACGATCGGCGATGATTTGTTAATCCGTATATCGGCCATACCAGCTACCAGACAAATCGGGTTGAACTTTATCAGGAATATTCACGAGCCTGAATTATATACAGTTTTAACCCATATGCGAACACAAACAATACCGGTCTGTCCACGATCATGCGGGCTCACAAGGGTATTTACTTTAAATCTCAAAAGTTGTTAAGAATCATTTGCAATTAAAGCGATTAAGGATTATGGTTCCATTATTGTTGTTGCGAATAATTCTCATTTGCAATTAGAATAAAGAAAGCTCACTTAATAACCATCTGAAATACAAAGGAAATACTATGAAACATGCAGATCTACACCGTTTATATCCCAAGATACTTGGCTACGCAGCGGTGAGTGTCCTGGTGACCGGTTTAATTGTAAGTCCCTGGGGTAACACCGCCAGGGCTACTGATGATGAAAACAGTGTAAACCTGTATTCCTATCGACAAGCTTTTCTGATCGATCCATTGCTGGACGCCTTTACCGAGCAAACAGGGATCAAGGTCAATACCGTGTTTGTCAAAAAGGGTATGCTGGAACGGCTGAAAGCCGAAGGCCGCAACAGCGACGCCGATATGGTGCTGAGCGCGGACATTGGCAGACTGCACGACATGGTCACAGCCGGGGTCCTGCAAGGCGTCTCATCGGACAAACTCAACAAAAATATTCCCTCGCAGTTTCGTCACCCCGAGGGCTTATGGTATGGGCTGACGTTGCGCGCACGGATAATTTTCGCGTCAAAAGACCGCACCCAGCCTGGCGAGGTTCTGAGCCTGGCCGATCTGGCGAAACCGGCCTTGCAGGGTCGGGTTTGCACACGCTCGGGAAAGCACGTCTATAATGTCTCGTTGATCGCTTCTGTTATCGCCAACGAAGGCATCGATCAAACCCGGCAGTGGCTAACGGGTCTGCGCGATAATCTGGCCCGCAAACCCCAGGGCAATGACCGGGCCCAGGCCAAGGCCATCAGCGAGGGCGTCTGTGATTATGCCATCGCTAACACCTACTACATGGGTAAAATGGTAACCAACACCCTGAAACCCGAGCAACAGCAATGGGCTGCTGGCATCCGGATCATCTTCCCCGATCAGGACGGCCACGGCACGCATGTCAACATCAGCGGTGCGGCGATCACCAAAAGCGCCAAACACCGTGATAATGCCATCGCCCTGCTCGAATTTCTGAGCGATACCCATGCCCAGGAAATTTATGCCGAGCAGAATTTCGAGTACCCGGTAAAACCTGATGTTACCCTTCATCCATTGGTCTCATCGTGGGGCAAATTCAAAGCAGACACCATCAACCTGGACAAAGTAGCGCAACATCGCATCACCGCCTCCAAGCTGGTTGATGAAACAGCCTTTGACCTGGGCCCACAGAACGACTAAAACCCATCCGGTCTATAGGAGAAATACCTGACGTGTCACAACGAGTCTCTGTATTGGGTTTGGAGAAAACCAGCGTATTTGCATTGTTCCGCCGTATCGATGGCTGGACATTCGGTGCGCTGCTCACGTCTTTGTTAATTGCCGTTCCTATTCTGAGCGTGTTTGTGGTTGCCCTGGCCCCGGGGATAACGTCCAGTGATGATATCTGGTCGCACCTGGTTTCAACGGTCCTGTTCCACTACATCTCCACAACCCTGACCCTGATGCTCGGGGTCGGGGCAGGAACCCTGATCATCGGTACGGGAACGGCATGGCTGGTCACCATGCACCGGTTTCCCGGTCAATCAATATTCGAATGGGCGCTGGTTCTGCCCCTGGCCGTACCAGCCTATGTAATCGCCTATGTTTATACCGACCTTCTGGAATATGCCGGGCCGCTGCAAATCGCCTTGCGCGGTATATTTGGCTGGTCTTCCTATGGCGACTACTGGTTTCCTGAAATACGCTCGCTGGGTGGCGCCATCGCCATGTTGACGCTGGTTCTCTATCCTTATGTCTATCTGCTTGCCCGTGCCGCCTTCCTCGAACAGTCGGTCTCGGTGCTGGAAGCCAGCCGGGTGCTGGGCAAGACCCCGTGGCAAAGTTTTACAAAGGTCGCCCTGCCCATTGCCCGCCCGGCAGTGGTTGCCGGGGTCTCGCTGGTAATGATGGAAACCCTGAACGATTTCGGCACAGTTGACTACTTCGCTGTCGCCACGTTCACCGCCGGGATCTACGATGTCTGGCTGAACATGAATTCGATCAGCGGTGCGGCACAGCTGGCATCGGTGATGCTGATGTTTGTCATCGCCCTGATCGCCCTGGAACGACTGAGTCGTCATGGCCGGAAATTCCACCACACCGGATCAAAACATGCCACCCTGCCGACCGTGCCCTTGAGCCACAGCAAGGCACTATTGGCAAGCCTGATCTGTCTGTTACCCATCATCCTGGGGTTTGCAATACCGGCGGGCATTCTGATCGATTATTCACTCGCATTCTATCAGGTAACCCTGGATAGCGACTATCTGCTGTATACCACGAACAGTTTGTTACTGGCCTCGACCAGCGCGGTTCTGGCGGTCATGATTGGCTTGTTCCTGGCCTACTCCATCCGCTTGCACGGCAGCCCGTTATTGATCGGGGCTGCCCGGGTTGCCAGCATCGGCTATGCCGTCCCCGGGGCTGTACTGGCAATCGGTGTGATCCTGCCCCTGTCGTACTTCGATAATGCTGTCGATAGTTATATGCTCGAAACCTTCGGTTATTCCACGGGACTGATTTTAAGCGGCACCATCTTTGCCGTGATCATCGGTTATCTTGTGCGGTTCCTGGCCCTGTCATTTGGTACGCTTGAGGCCAGTCTGGGAAAAGTTACCATCAACATGGACGGCGCATCACGCACACTGGGCCATGGCCCGGCCAGCACTTTGAAGCGTGTACACCTGCCCCTCATACGGACCAGCATCCTGACCGCCGGCATCCTGGTTTTTGTTGACGTCATGAAAGAACTGCCCATGACCATGTTGCTCAGACCGTTTAACTTCGAGACACTGGCGACCTATGTTCATCAGTATGCCTCCGATGAACTACTTGAAGAATCCGCCCTGGGTGCGCTAACTATTGTCGGTGCCGGAATTTTACCGGTCATCATCCTGAGCGTCGCTATCTCACGCTCGCGACCCGGCCATAGATCTAGCGAGAGCTCATGAAAGATAACACATCAATGATGGCAGCCGGCCTGTCCATGCAGAACATCTCTCATGCTTTTGGACAGCATAGAATCCTCAATGATATCTCTATTGAGGTGCCCAACGGACAGATCGCCTGCCTGCTCGGTCCCTCGGGTTGCGGGAAAACGACCCTGCTCAGGATTGCCGCCGGTCTGGAACCTTTGCAGTCCGGCAAGATTATCATTGATGGTCGATCTATGAGCAAATCCGGTGGCAGGTCTGTGCCCCCAGAAAAACGAAATATCGGTTTGATGTTTCAGGATTTTGCCCTGTTCCCCCACCTGAACGTGGTCGATAACATCAGCTTCGGCATCAAAGGTTCGCTGAGTGAGCGAAAACGCTGGATCGTTGCGGGCCTGGACAAAATTGGCCTGGCGGGATACGCCGACCACTTCCCCCACGAGCTATCGGGTGGACAACAGCAACGCATAGCCCTGCTCCGCGCATTAGCTCCCGAACCCAGTGTATTGCTGCTCGATGAACCCTTTTCCGGTCTTGATGCCACCCGCCGTGCATCGGTTCGCGAACAAACACTGGAATTCCTCAAGGAATCCGGCCTGAGTGCACTGATGGTGACCCATGATCCGGAAGAAGCCATGTTCATGTCAGACAACCTGTTGATTATGGACAAGGGCCAACTGATACAATCAGGCCCCCCCATCGAGATATACAGCCACCCAAAAAATTCCTTCGTGGCCACCCTGTTTGGCCAAATCGACGTGCTTGATGGCCGGGTTAACAATGACGGTCTGGTGGAAACCTCGCTGGGTAATTTTGCCGCAAATCAGATTGCCCCCGGCACCCTGGTCGATGTCCTGATCCGCCCGGAAGGAATCAGTCCCTGTAAAAAAAGTCACATAACCACCGAGAAAACCGAGACCGTCAGCCTGCGTGTCGTGGGTGCCCGCCCCATTGGTCGGTCATCCCATCTGCGCCTGACCACACTGAGCGGCGTCAACTCGAGCAGCATCATCCGGGCCCGGGTTCCCGGCATCTTCCTGCCCGAAACAGGCTCGCTGATCGATGTAAAAATCGATCCAGCCTATGTCTTTGTGTTCGCCAAACAAGACCAGACACCATAACCCGGCATATTTTTCAGTACCGACAGAAAAATATGCCTAGATACCATTAATCTGGGTTCTCCAGATTAATTAACTTAACAATTTCAACGCATTAAACGACTGACAAACTGGCCCCTATTTTGCAAAGAAAGGGGTGGCGCAATGTGCGCTCAATCCGCAATTGCGGATATAACCAGATTTTCAGGAGTCTTCCCAATGTCTATTTTGGGCTCGTTTTCAATCAGTACACGGGGCATGAGAAGCCAGGCCACGGCACTGGGTATCATCGGCACCAATGTGGCCAATGTGAACGCTGGCGGTTACAAACGAACAGACCCGTTTTTCCAGACATTGAAAAGCAATTCGTTATTTGCCCAATCGGATTTAGGTGGCCCAAAACCTGTGGTATCACAAACCACCAGTATTCAGGGAACGGTCACTGGGACCACTCGCGAACTGGATCTGGCCATTGCGGGCGACGGGTTGTTTGTTACCCGAACAACGTTCGATACCTCGGGTGAAACCCTCTATACCCGTGACGGCAGCTTCGAGCTGACGACCCGCGAACCCTTTACAGTCACCGACCCGGATACCGGAAACTCTTACGAGGCCAAGAAAGCCTATCTGGTTGATAAAAATGGTAATTTTTTACTCGGCTACCCGGCCGATGCCGCCGGGGTATTCCCCACATCCGGCCCCCCCGAACCCATGCGGGTCGATCAACTGGCATTTTCCGATAATGGCAGGCCGACAACAGTGCTCGAACTGGCCTTGAACATGGATTCCAATTCGGAAATATCAGGCGACCACCTGACAGCCGTCAGTAATTTTATTGCCTCAGGTAGCCGTGGTCCCGGTATGGAAGTCCTGACACTTGATTTTGTCGACTCTGCGGGCACGCGTCAGACAGCGCGTCTGAATTTAACCAAAACATCCTCAAATACCTGGGGTATGTCGGCGACCGTCCAGGGGCCTCCGGCAGCCCAGATCAACAATGTCACCCTCTCAGGAGCTATCGAAACCGGCGACACCTACAGCGTTACGGTCAATGGAACAACGGCCAGCTATACGGCGACGGCCACCGATACCATGACGACGGTTACCAGTGCCCTGGTTGCCGCCCTGAATGGCAATACCACCATTGCAGCCGATATCACCGCCTCGTCAAGTACCAGCGGTGCGCTGACCCTGACCGGAATGACGGTGGGCACAAGTTTTACCGCTTCGGCAACGGCAGCCAATGGTAGCCCGACGGCCCAGGTCGATACCCTGACCATGGTCGGTACCGTGGATGCCGGTGACAGTTATTCGGTGACAATTGATGGCAACACCGTGACCTATAATGTCACTGGCGCGGAAGCCAATTTTGCGGAAGTTATCACTAATTTCAAAAACCTGATTAATGCCACCGCTCCGGTCAATACCATCGTTACGGCTGACTTCGGGGCCTTGGTTGGGGAAATTACCCTGACGGCCGATACCGCTTCGACCTCATTCGTCAGCAGCACCTTGGCGACAGATGGCGGCATAACCCCAGGTAATACCGCGGTCATCAGCACCACCCAGGCAACCTTTAATCCAACGGGCACGAACACGGCGTCAACCCTGACCAGTACTTACGCCAATGGTTTGTATACCACGACCCCGACGACCCTCAATTTCAACGGCAGTGGAATACTGACCAATCCCACACCGGTGTCATTTAATCTGACCTATCCCCCGGCGACAACTGGCGGGTCAACGACCACAGCCACATTTTCACTGGATATCGATGGTTTTACGCAATTTGCCAACCCATTTATTGTCCAGCGGGTCACTGAGAATGGCTTTGAATCGGCGGCAATTTCACAGGTTGGCTTCGATGCGTCCGGCCATGTAGTTGGATTTTTCACCTCCGGTACCAGCGTACAACTTTACCAGATTCCGCTTGCAACATTCAGCAATCCCGACGCCTTGGAAACTGCTGATGGCATGGTGTTCAAGGAAACCGTCGATTCCGGAACGCCTACCGTCCAGGTCGTAACGGTGAACGGCCAGGCCACCTTCCTGCCCGGTGCCGTTGAACTTTCCAATGTCAGCCTGGTCGATGAATTTACCGCCATCATCAAAACCCAGCGCGCCTACAGTTCCTCTGCCCGGGCATTCCAGACGGTAGATGAAATGCTGGAAAACGCCACCAACATGAAACGCTGATAACCGCCCAAGATAAAGATACGAGGAAAGACACGAGGTAAGACACGAGGCAAGATTTACCCGGTTGGTGGCACAGTTTTCCTCAAAATACCGAATACAGCCCCCCGGTATTAATTTTTCTATTTTAAAAACAACGCACTACGATTACAGGCACTTGGCACGAATTTCGCAGAGTAATACCACACAGAACATCACAACAATGACCGTTTTCCCAAAATACAGAAAACATCAGGATACAAAACGATGAATACCACACAAAGGCACATACAATCAGGATTTCGCCGCACCATGACACTGATGGCCACGGCTGGACTGATTTTTTGCCTGACGATCACATCATTTGCCCAGTCCGTTGCGGCCACATCGCGCATCAAGGATATCGTTTCAATTGAAGGTGTGCGCGACAACCTTTTGATCGGTTACGGTCTTGTTGTCGGTCTGAACGGTACAGGCGATAGTATCAACGATGGTCATTTCACCAAAGAAAGCCTGCAATCCATGCTCAATCGCATGGGCATTAAAACCACCGATTCAGCGGTCGATTCAGACAACGTGGCCGCCGTCATGGTGACCGCCAATTTACCGCCGTTTTCCCGTCAGGGCAGCCGCATCGACGTGACGGTCAGCGCCCTCGGCGATTCCGAAAGCCTGTTGGGCGGCACACTGCTGGTAACACCCCTGCTGGGTGCCGATGGTGAGGTTTACGCCGTCAGCCAGGGCCAACTCGCGGTTGGTGGTTTCGCGGTTTCCGGAGATGCAGAATCAGTCACCAAGGGTGTTCCCACCAGCGCACGAATTGCCAATGGTGCCATCATCGAACGCGAACTGACCTTCGACATGTCCGACATGACTAACTTTAACCTGACCCTGCGCAACCCCGATTTCACCACCGGTCGCCGGGTTGCCAACGCCATCAATGCATTCCTCGGCACAAACGCTGCCAGATCTATCGATCTGAGTACCATCGCGGTTAACATTCCCGAAAACTATAACAATGGCGCAGTCGGGCTTTTGACCGATATTGAACAGTTGCGGGTTAATCCCGATCAGGTCGCCAGAGTGGTTATCGATGAACATTCCGGCACCATCGTCATGGGTGACAATGCCAGGATCAGCACCGTCGCCATTGCCCAGGGCAGCCTGACCATCCGGATAACCGAAGCCGCCCAGGTATCTCAACCCGGCCCCTTTGCCGAGGCTGGTACAACGACAACCGTGGCACGCACCGATATCGAGATCGACGAAGGTGAAGATAACAAACTTACCGTGGTCAATGGCGGTGTAACTCTGCAGGAACTGGTCAACGGGCTAAACGCCCTGGGTATCGGTCCCCGTGACATGATCACAATCTTACAGGCAATCAAGGCCGCCGGTGCCCTGCAAGCCGATATCCGGGTGATGTAATGGAAGCTATTAATTCAAATCAGGCCATGTTCGCCTACCAGAATTCACGTGCCGCTCCGAGCGTGGCGGGCGTGGGTTCAATGGGGAACCAGAACGCCAGCATGAAACACATGAAAAAAGTGGCGGAAGACTTTGAGGCCTTTTTCCTCAGCCAGTCATTGCAGCCCATGTTCGCCAACATCAAGGCCGAAGAGCCTTTTGGTGGCGGTACCGGTGATGATATCTGGCGGTCCCTGCAAATCGACGAATATGGCAAAGCCATTGCCCGTTCAGGCGGCATCGGCATCGCCGATCAGGTTATGAAACAACTGTTGCAGGCACAGGAAGCCCGTACTCTTGAAGAAGCTCAGCAAAGAGGTATGTGACCATGGACATGAATGAAAAAGTAGAAACACTAATGACTGTCATCGAGCGGCTCAGTACCTTGCTCGAGAATGAAACGGCACATATCGGCTCACGGAAATTCAAGGCTATCGCTGACTCAATCGAGGAAAAAGACAAACTCTGCCGTGCCTTTGAGCTGTTGGTCCGCGGGCTGTCCAAGGACAAGGACAATTTACACGAAAGCGGTGACGATACGCGCGAAGCCTTGCTGGAGTGTGGCAAAAAACTTGACGAACTGGTCACCAGCAATGCGACGGCACTGAAGACTGCCATTCAGGCCAATGAACGGCTCATGAAAGCGGTTCGCACAGCGGCTATAGAGTGTACGCCGAAATCCGGAAGTTACAGCAAAAACGGACACTTGTTAGCAGGCAGCAAATTGTCAGAGCAAGCCCCGTCACCCGTATCATACAACCAGGTTTTATAATACCAGGGAACGATAACAATGAGCCTCACAGTCGCCCTACGTGCAGCCCAGAGCGGTATCCTTACCAATCAAGCGGCTATCGGAGCAACAGCCAAGAACATCGCCAATGTTCATACCGAAGGCTATTCCAGAAAACTGGTGAACTTCGAGAACCAGGTTCTGGCAGGGGCAGGGGCCGGTGTTACGCTAGGCACATTCACACGGGCGGTTGATGAAAGTCTGTTGAAAGATCTGCGTCGCGAACTGTCCGACACCAATTTATTATCCTCCCAGCTAAATTATTATGAACGCCTGCAGGATCTGTTTGGCTCGCCTGAAAGTAACAATTCGATCTCTCACGTAATTTCCGGATTGACCCAGGCTGCAGAGTCCATGGCATTATCACCCGATCAGTCACTGGACCAGAATGAATTTATCCGGTTTGCCAATGAAGTGGCCTTAAAACTCAACAAAATGACCCAGGAGATTCAGGAACTGCGTGCCCAGGCTGATCAGGAAATCGCCGATGCCATCTTCCAGATCAACGGTCTTACTAGCGAAGTCCAGGACACCAATTTTAAAATTATTCGTGCCCAGGCGGTCGATTCCGACACCACCGAACTGAAGGATAAACGGGATCTCGCAATCACCAAACTGTCCGAGCTGATCGATGTCCAGACATTCCCCCGCAGCTCCGGCGACCTGGTTGTCTTTACCTCGGACGGCTTTACCCTGGTCGATGGCGTGGCAAATACCCTGACCCATACCGCGGCGGGCATTGTCGGTACAACATCAACATACGCCGCGGGCAACCTGACAGGTATCTTCGCCGGAGAAATCAAACCCGGTAACGATTTTACCAGCCGTATCAAAGGCGGAGAAGTCGGTGGCCTGCTGGTCCAGCGCGATACTGTCCTGCCAAATCTTCAGGCCCAGCTTGATGAGCTTTCTTCAGAACTGATCGATGCCATTAACCTGTTACACAATCGCGGTACCACGTTTCCCGGGTTACAAACCATGACGGGTACCCGTAATTTTATCGATCCGGCGGACCAGACGATGACACTGGACCCCACAAACAGTGCGGCTGATGTGACCATTTCCCTGTTTGATTCGTCAGGCAACCAGCAAAGCACCACCACCTTGAACACGATTATGGTTTCGGGTTTGTATGGCACCGGAACACAGACCGATCACGGAGCCTGGAATATCAACGAGGTCGCCCAGAGCATGCAGGACTGGCTGCAAGACAACGGCGCCAGTTCCGCGTCAGTCGCGGTCAATACCGAAGGTAAACTTGTACTCGATCTGAATATTACCAGCCTTTATATTGCCTTTCGTGACGAGACCGCCACAGCCGAAGGTAGCACACAGAGCGACATCGAAATCGGTTTTGACAGTGATGCCATCGGTGGTGTGGATGAAACCGTCAATGGTTTTGCACAGTTTTTCGGCCTGAACAATCTGTACACCGATTCCCGTGATGGATCGCTATATGAGAGTGCTCAGTTATCGAGCAGCTTCACCACATCGGCAGCAACCCTGACCCTGTTTGATAAAACCAATGGTGTGGGTACGGGCAATGAATTTGGCACATTTTCGGTTACCGCAGGCACATCGCTAACGGATTTTGTCACCAACTTCAATAACGCATCCCTGGGGGCTACCGCGTCGCTCATTCCCGATGGAGCCGGTTTCAAATTACGTATTTTGCATAACACCGGCAAAGAAATGGTCATTACGCAGGCCTCCGGCAATACCTTGCTCACTGATATGGGCATCAACCGTTCGCAAGCCCGCTCTGCCGCGACAATAGCCGTTCGCAGTGATCTTAAATTGACCCCATCACTGGCGACCACGGGCCAGGTCCAATATGACACAGGTAAAAAAGAATACCGGATCACGGCAGGCGACAACACAGGCATTCAAAGTATTGCAGATTTACTAAGCTCAAAAAATTTATTTGATCAGGCTGGCGGGCTGTCGGTGGCCTCCAAGACCTTTACGGAATATGCCACGAGTATTCTATCGAACAATGCCAATCAGGCAGCGGTGAATGAATCTCAATATAAAACTCAAGCCTCCCTGTCGGATTCCCTGAACCTGGAACACAAAAATATCAGTGGCGTCAGCCTGGATGAAGAAATGACGAATTTGATCCTGTATCAACAGGCTTTTTCGGCCGCGGCACGGGTTCTGGCAACGGTCCAGCAAATGTTTCAAACCCTTGAAGATGCTGTTTAGGAAGGAAATCGCTTATGGTAACACGTATATCTGATGCGGCGGCCTCATCTGACCTGATCAATATCATGATGCGTGCCCGAGGCCGTCTGGATGATGCCAACAAACAGGTGGTCTCGGGTAAAGTTTCTGACTCCTATGAGGGTATCTCGCGACTTTCACAGCGGCTGGTAAACCTGGAAACATCGTTCGATACCAATGAACGCTACATCGCCAACAATAATTTGGCCGATCTTCGCCTGACCACCATGGATTCAAGCATCCAGGGCATCAAGGAAGCGACCGTCGATATGCGCCTGAATATTACCAATTTTAATGGCAGCGGACAGTTTGATGAAGTTTCCGTCTCGGAATTGCAGATCAAGGCCTTCAACAACCTGAAAAGTATCGAAGCCT
This sequence comes from Alphaproteobacteria bacterium, assembly GCA_024279135.1. GTDB lineage: Bacteria > Pseudomonadota > Alphaproteobacteria > Rhodospirillales > Casp-alpha2 > JABJOR01. The sequence goes on along the minus strand of JAJRRU010000006.1, from coordinate 44,587 downwards.
ATCTGAATACCGAAATCAATGGCCAGTTTGTTTTTGCCGGCTCGGAAACCAGAACCGCGCCAGTGGACCTGAATCTGACAACACTGGCTGCATTTCAGCAAAAATATGATGGTGCAATCAATAAATACCCGGAAACCCGTACCACACACCTGGCGACGATCTCACTTTCCAAAGACACCGCCAATGATGACACGGCCAATATTACCTCAACCAACTGGCTGACATTCAATCAGGACGATGATGGGGTAAGCTCGACCAGCGGGACCAGTTCCATCGAGGCAAAGGGTGCGCTATTCACCGATTATACCGTCGGCAGCCGCGTGACCATCAGTGGTACATCGAGCAATAACGGCGATTACACCATAAAAAGCATTTCAACCGACAAGACTAAAATATTTGTCGAGACCGAAATGCTGACCGATGAAGAGTTACCCCTGGGGCTCAATACACAAGCCGGCGTTGCAACGGCGACGTTTACCCTGCCTGATGGATCGCAAATCCTCAACGCGGCAACCGGTAACATTGCATTTGATCGTGACGCGGGAACAGTCACGGCTACGACTGCCGCGTCCCTGGCCTCAGTCAACGTCGGCGACATCATCCAGATCGGTGGCGCAGGGGGCAGTAACGGCACCTTTACCGTGACAGCCAATACTGGCTCCGTGATGACCGTATCATCCGCGGCGACCATAACGCTGGGTGATGGTACCGTGATTGATTCTGCCGATACCGCGCGCATGGTTTTCAATCGCTCCGGAGACACAATTACCGCAGATAATGCAGCGTTTGCAGCGCTCAGCGCAGGCGAAGTTATAACCGTTGCCGGAACGGCTGAAAACAATGCATCCTATACCATCAATACCGTTGCCGCCGATGGTAAGTCCATCACCATAAAAAGCTCGAAGCTTACCGATGAAGGGACCGCCAGCGGCAATAATTATTTTGATTTCAAGGTTGGCACCCAATACGAGTTTGCCACCGTCGATAACTCTGTTGTCGCCCAGGATATCACCGGTGCCGTCATACCAGGTGCCTTCAGTGACCTGCAAGTCGGCGACTCGGTGGTCGTAACCGATGCAAATGTGGCCAACAATGCAACCTACACCGTTGCCACCATATCGTCCGATGGCTCCAAACTGACTTTTACCAATACCACCACTGTGGGCCTGGATGAGACCGATAAAAACGGCGTCACCATGACCACGGCCTCGCGCGGGCTGACCTTCCATTCCGGGGACGAAATTGTTTTCAACGCGGCGGCAAAATCAATTACCCTGCAAGACATCACATCGAGCGCCGCCACCCCGAACAGTATATTTGGCGACCTGAAGGTTGGCATGACCATCAACATCACCGGATCGGCGAGCAACGATGGTGCCTATACCATTGCCACACTTTCGGGTTCCAGTATTACCGTCACCGAGACCTTGACGGATGAGACTTTCGATCCCGATGTGACCGGAACAGCCGTCGACATCGCCGTTTATGCCACCGCTGGTACATTGGATTCTAATAATTCGTTCTACCAGGGCGATGATCTGGTGCTGACCCACAGGGTTGATGAATCGCGCACCATTGATTGGGATCTGAGCGCCATTCACCCCAGTTTCGAAAAGACAATCCGCGCCCTGTCAATTATTGCCCAAGGTGACTTTGGCAGTGAAGGTGGGCTGGACCAGAACCAGGAACGGGTGAACAATGCACTCTTTTTGCTGAATGACTCCTTAGACAAAACCACCGGCGGAACTCCACCTTACGGCGCCGAGCTAAATCAGGATATGCGGGAAATAGAATTTGACCACGGTTTCAAGCAGGTCGTCATAAACGATACCAGAACACTGCTGGAAAATGACAATGCGCTGATGGGTGATTTCATTGGCTCGATCGAGAATGCTGACCAACTGGCAGCCATTACCGCCCTGATCGATGAACAAAGGGGTCTGGAAGCTTCATACCAGGCCATGTCCAGGCTACTGCAGCTCAGTCTGTCTGATTTTCTTTAATTTATAAGACCAAACATTACGTAAACGTTTAAAAATATAGGAGGCTATATTGCTTGCACACAAAGAAAGAGCTATGCTGAACACATCGAACGGAACTTCCCCTGGGGAATTTACCGATTTCAGCGAAACAGTCACATCGTCTATCAATGGAGAGCGCCGAATGGCCGAAAACAATCCAACCGATGCCTATAAACAATCAGGCAATTATTCCCGTATACCCGCCCCGGGCATCCCGACCTATACTGAAGCCTGGGCACTGATCGAGGCGGCCCGTCGCATGGCCTCATCCAGTGACTATGCCGATCTGGCTAACATTACCGATCGCAACAAGGTTCGCGATTCTATCCGCCTGAACTGGCGGTTATGGACGATCTTCCAGGCTGAAATGTCTGTCGATGAAACATCAACCGAGATCCCCAATCAGATTCGTACAAACATGCTGACCCTGTGCAAATTTGTCGATGAACACACCATGGATACCTTGAAAAATCCTGATCCCGAACAAATTAAAACATTGATTGAAATCAACCGTAATATCGCGGCCGGATTGCTCGAGTCACTGAAACAGTTAGACCCCGAATCAGAAGCAGCAGATGCCACCAATGAGGCTGGCGATTCTGAGCCAGTAGTGACAAATATCTCAACCAGTGTATAGTGCATCGGGAAACTAAAACGCTGCGATCAGAATAAACACCAAATTCGGATCGCAGCATACGGCCCTTAAACGTAACCTAACAGAACGATAAGTTTCATTAAGGAGCAATGTCCGTGGTAGTGTTTTTACCACAATCAGGGAAAAACCCCCTTTCCGGATTGTTGACCAATGTCAACAGGCAGGCCAGCGATATTGGGTTCAATATTTCCTTCAAGAACCTGGAAAACACGGTTATCAGGCGGTTCAATGCCGAGGCTGAAAAGCTGACCAACGCCACGAACAATCAACGTGAACTAAACAACCTTAACAAGACATTCAACGACCTGGCCGTTCGCCGTAACGAGGTTCTGAAATTCGCATTTGCAAATGAAGCAAACGTTGACCACCACATTGAGCTTACCACGGCTATTACAACGGCTATTGCAGCCATATCATCAGACGACGACACCGATAATGTATCGGCCAGCGAAGTCAGCGCTTATGAAGCTGCCTTGGCTGAGATCGTCACCGTCAGTGATCGTCTGGTCGAGCTCAATCATCCAGACTACGTAGACGGCAACAATGTTACCAACCTTCGATCCATGATTGACAGCCTGCAAGCGCTGACACCCGTTGCCGGTGTAGTTGATCCGGATGACACATCACCGACCACAAATGACAACTCGACTATTGAGGATATGTTGTCCACTCTGTCAACGACCAACATCAATGCTCAGGCAACCGCGACTACCCTTGAAGAGTTTTCCAAGGATGTTGTGATCCAGATGGACAGGAAGCTTGCCGATACCAAATCGGAAATCGTTGATATCAATGTTATCCGGGCGGGTGAGATCGAATTTGAAATCCAGCTGCTGAAGGTCAAGTATGCCAACTTCCTGCGCTCCATCGAACTGGCTTTTGACGGTCAGGCACAATCCAATGCCAGACTGGCAGACGCCCTCAATCCTGATATTGAACCACCGTTGGACAGCATTGTTTCCATTCTGGTCTGAACGCCAGCAAACCTACCCCACCCCTTAAAACACGGTAATGTAACACTGGGCGCAGGCGGGTAGCCGTACGTGAGCCTGGTAGATTGACCTCACGATTTTACGGGTTTTTTCTTTTTCGCTGCTTTCTTTTTAACCGGTTTCCCCATTTTTTTTACCGGTTTCCTACGGGTAAGGGTTTGCAGAGTCTTGAAAAATGTCTGGCCCCATTGTTCGGGATCGAACAATGCGGATTGGCGAACCTGAGAATGCATGTCAGCACGCCAGTTTTTGTCCGCAGAAACGGTTTTGGCAGCCGAGACAGCGTGCTCAACATACTGGCGACGATCATGAGCGATATATTTTCCATGCCCGCCAGCCTGTAAAATTGCTTCTGCCATATCCAGCCCGTCATCACCGACGAGCGTGACAACCGGCACCCCCGCCCAGAGCGCATCGGCCAGCTCAACGAACCCGTTTGACGGGAAAATATCAAGGTATATGTCGATTTCAACCATGAAACCAAGACGTTTTAAAATCGGGCTACTCTCAGCCGATTTATTATGATTGGGGTTAAGTTTAGGGTCCGGTTTATCAAAATCAATGCGGTCGAAGACCCCGGCTGCCGTAAACATCTCAATACAGCGTTTGCGCACTTCTTCGGAAAAGTCCGGCAGCACCTCCAACAACATCCTGGAACCGGGAACGGCGCGCAACACATCGCCCCACACCATGATCACATCAAGATTTAATTTATTCAGGTCACAACGTCCGCCGAAGGTCACAAAACCCAGTTCATGGCAGGGCGCGGCACCTTCTATATGTGGCATAGTTGCCGGGTCCAATACGACTGGCATGACCTGGTTTGACTTTTTCTTATTCTGCAGGCTCAGGGCTCCGTCATAGCCATGCGAGAACACACCGCCACGCGGACCGGTCCAGCGCAGAATTTTACGCGCTGGATGGCGAGCAACCACATCGGGACGGAAACCATTGTCGGTTACGGTGAGGTCAATCAGCACATCAAGATCGTGGTTGTTGATGATCGCCGCCAGTTTTTCGTCCAGAATTTCATTGGTATCCAGCCAGTATTTAACCAAACTCTGAAACTTGACGGGCACAGCATCATTGGGGATATCCTTGGAATATACATAATATTCAACATGTTCCCGGTCGTAATGCCAGAACATGGGCTCCAGAATTCTCGACATATCAGACAAACATGACCGGTCTAACAGGAAACCGATGGATAACGGACCGCCAGATGAGGTCTTTTTTGTATGACTGTATTTATTTGATGATGCCTGCTCGAACCAGGTTTGACAGACATGATCAAACTGCGACAAAGGCGTCCCCGTCCGGTTCTGATAGGCCGATGCTGCGGCAAGGACTTTTGGATCGTCGCCAGCCAGCGCAACAGCTTTGCTATAACACGGCCCGGCAAGCGCCCAATCACCCACTCGGCCATAGACAGATGCCAGGGATAGGTAGGTTCTGGCATCATCCGGCTCCAGATGAGCCGCCCCCAGAACGGCAGCCAATCCTCTGGAAATGATACCAACTTCGCATAAGGCGTGCCCGAACAATCGGAAAAGTTCAGCGTCCCCTTTGCGCAATCGAAGTTCTTTTTCAAAACTGGTTACCGCATCGCCATATCGTTCTTCAAAATATGCCAGCATGGCTTCGACCCGATAGGATGTATCGTGATTATCCGACATTGCCTTTGGCAGGTTATTCAAACCATCAATGCTCAATTCAGCCAATAATGGATTGCTTTCGCCAATACTCCACAGTTTTGCAAAATAGACATTGTCGTTAACATTACCGGCATGGGCATGGTAATGAGCAAGAATTTCACTGACCTCCAGGCAGTCTGGTGATTTTTCATGGGAAACCATGGCCAGCTCCAATGCGCGGCCCAGATCATCCATCAAGAATGCTGCAATGGAGAGGATCAGATAAGCTTCGCAACGCTCCTCATCCAGTTGTATGGCCGCACCACATTTATCGGCAACCGCGCTCAGGGATTCCATATTCAGATATGTAATGGCCGCTTTAATCTGCAAGCTATAGTTATCTGTATTCATACCTGTCGATTTTATGGTGGTATCACTCATTAACAAATGCTCCCTGGTGTGGTAAAAATGTTCTTACAGTCACAGATCAGGTTATTCCACGATCTGAAAAGAATCTATCGTCATGTCCATTCTCGTGCAAGACCATAGCCTGAAAACTTCAGGAATGTATTAACGGCATTTTGCCGATTGCCGCCTTATAAAGGCAAATAATCATTGGCAAGTTGACACTAACTATGCTATACAGAACCGTGGCATCAGAAGAATGCCGCTTAGCGTCTGCCGTCTTTGTTGTTAAACATTTCTTGTTAAACAATGGTGAAGCGGTGTTTATGATGAAATATCATGCACCAGATCATACACAGCAGGCATACATAGTAGCCAAACTCTAGAAAGGAGTTTATCATGGCTGATATTACACTCTCCTCGGCGGTGCGTGAGTCACTGCTATCTCTCCAACAAACTTCCCGTTTTATTGATCGAACGAACAGTCGTCTGTCCACCGGACTGAAGGTTGCTAGTGCTATTGATGATGCAGTTGCATTCTTCCAAGCCAAGTCACTCAGTGATAGGGCCCGCGACTTCAACGAGAAAAAAGATGGCATCGATCAGGCTATCAGTACCCTGACCGCAGCCAACGATGGCGTGGAAACCATCGACAGTATCGTGCGTCAGATGAAGGGTCTTTCACAGACCATGAAATCTGCCTCATCAACCCAGATCGACAGTTTGCTTTCCCAGTTTAATACGCTGCGCGATCAGATCGACCAACTTGCTGCTGATGCTTCCTATCAGGGCACCAATCTGATCAACGGTACGGGACAGACCCTTTCAGTGTCATTTTCTGATCGGACAGCCAGTCAGATTTCTGTTTCTTCAGAAGATCTGCGTACGGGTACAGCCGGCCTGAACATTACACGTGTAACATCCGTTGCCTCACAGGCTTCCGTTGCCACACAGGCTTCTGTTGCTCGTGATGAGTCTATTGCATCACGTGCGTCACAGGCTTCTACGGCTTCCATCGCTATTGTAGCTTCAATTGCTTCATCGAGTTCCGCCACTGCCAATCTCAGCTCGCAGGCTGCTGTTGCTGCCGTAACCTCACAGGTATCTGTTGCTTCAAATGCCTCACAGTCCTCTGTTAGTTCTCAAGCCGCTGTTACTTCTCAGGGTTCTGTAGCGACTGCTGCAGCTTCTGGCACAACCGCATCTATTGCTTCGCAGCTTTCTGTTGCGTCGCAGGTTTCGGTCGGCTCACAGGCTTCCATAGCTGGCTTAGCGACATCACAGGCTTCTGTTGCCTCACGAGCATCTGTTGCATCCTATGCTTCTGTTGCCTCAGCGGCTGTTAATACATCGCGGGCAGCTGTTGCGGCACTATCCTCACAGGGTAGTGTAGGGGCTGTTTCCAGTCAGGCTCTGATTCTTGAGCAATTGGCAGTTTCGACAACACAAGCCGCTGTTTCAGCACAGGTATCCGTCGCTTCATCAGCATCAATTGCTTCTATCGCTGGCGTCGCCTCAATTGCTGTTGCGACTTCCGCTGCTGCTGATATCAGCTCGCAGGCTTCTGTTGCCGCTGTAACCTCGCAGGTTTCTGTTGCCTCTCAGGCTTCACAGGCTTCGCAAGGTACGATCGGTGGTCAGAGTTCTGTTGCTTCGCAGACATCTGTCGCTACGCAGGCTTCTGTCGCCTCACGGGCTTCTGTTGCATCCTATGCTTCTGTTGCCTCACTGGCGGCCGTTACATCGCGGGCAGCTGTTGCGGCGCTGAGCTCACAAGCTTCTGTTTCTTCACAGGCAGCCATTACGGCTCAGGCAGCTATCCTACAAGGTTCCGTTGCTTCTGGTGGCGGTCTTGGTGGTACGGTTGTTGCCGTTGGTGCAACGACGGCTGTCGACGGGGTTATTACAGAGCTTGAAGGAGCTTTGACAACCCTGCGCGTTTCGGCTTCTACACTGGGTAGTAATATTTCACTACTCAAGACTCGACTGGATTTCACGGAAAACTTCGTGAATACACTCGAAGCCGGTGCGTCCAAGTTCACCCTAGCCAACCTCAACGAGGAAGGTGCGAACTTGCTGGCCTTACAGACACGTCAGGCTCTGGGCACCCAGGCTCTGTCGTTCGCCAGTCAGTCCGAACAGGGTATCTTGCAGCTCTTCTAATAGCAGCCTAACGCAAGATAACAGACTATCTAAAAGGCCGTCGCTGTACATCACAGCGGCGGCTTTTTTAGTCGCAGCAGACATTTTTGTCCTGTAGCCTCCGACCATTCCCAATATTCAGCTTTAACCTTTCCGCAATCATGGCATAATATTCTGCACAATCCAAAGCCCTGCCCTTTAGCATGAAGTGTTTACCATATGAACGAAACCACATCACAACCTGTCATTGTACCTGTGTTGTTGTGTGGTGGTTCAGGCAAAAATTTATGGCCCGTTTCCAGAGCCATGTACCCCAAACAGTTTCAACGATTTAACACCACCCATACCCTGTTACAGGAAGCCGCCCTTCGTGTGAACAAAACGGCCTTTCACTCTCCGCTTGTCATTGGCACGGAGGAACACAGGTTTTTTATTGCCGAGCAATTGCACGTACTGGAAATTCAGCCGGCAGATATTATCCTTGAACCGGAAGGCCGCGACACGGCCGCTGCTATCATCACCGCCGGATTATGGATGCACGATAACCACCCCTCCGGGTTGATGCTGATTATGCCATCAGATCATAAAATTACAGACCATCAGGCATTTTGCGAAGCGGTCATGAGCGGGGTCGGTCTTGCTCAGTCGGGTAAATTGGTTTGTTTTTCCAACGAACCGACATCACCCGATCCCACCATGACATATCTCAAACCAGCCGATGTCACCAAGCCTGCCCATCAGGACGAAGCCCGCATTTTAATCGATGCAGGGTATCTTTGGAACACGGGCATTTATCTGGTATCGGAAGAGACCCTGATGGATAATGTACGATTGCTTGCCCCCGACCTGCTGGAACTATGCCACCAGACCTATGCCAATAAAACATCAGAACATGATTTTATCCGACTGGATGAACAATTCTTCAAACCCATTGCAAGGGTATCATTTGAAGAACTGATCCTGGAGCACACAGCAAATGCCGCCATGCTGCCCGTCACGTCAGATTGGCAGGATATGCGAACCTGGAAGTCTGTTTTCCATGGTGCAGTCGATCAAAGTCTGAAGGATAAAAATGGTAATATCATTGACGGTGATGTTGTCGTGCTGGATACAAAAAATTCCCTGATCCGCAGTGATGGCATTCTCACAACCACCATCGGGGTAAACAATCTGGCCATTGTCATAAACGATGATGCCGTCCTGATCAGTGACATTGACAAGCTGAACGAGTTGGGCCCGTTGATTGAGCAGGTCGCAGAGCACGGCGCAGAGCATGGCACAGAACAACACCTTCACCACCGTACGGTCTACCGGCCCTGGGGCAGTTTCACCTCAATCCTCTCAGCCCCCGGATTCCAGGTTAAAAAACTGTTTGTAAAACCTGGAGCAATATTAAGCCTGCAGAAACACGCGCATCGCGCCGAACACTGGGTGGTTGTTGAAGGCACCGCAGAAGTTACGCTCGATGATGCGGTTTTTCTGCTGAGCGAAAACCAGTCGTGCTTTATCCCGCTTGGGGCCGTACACCGGCTTCATAACCCTGGAAAGATTCCCTTGCTTGTCATAGAAGTGCAATGTGGCGCATACCTTGGCGAAGATGATATCGTGCGGATTGAAGACACCTATGGACGGCAATAGAAAACTCTGAGCAACAAGCCAAAACTATACTCAATGAATGGACACAACGATGGCAGATAAAGTAGCACTCATCACAGGCATAACAGGGCAGGATGGCGCGTACCTGGCGGAATTGTTATTGGGAAAAGGTTATATAGTGCACGGCATCAAACGCCGTTCTTCATCATTTAACTCTGCCCGTATTGATCACCTGTATCAGGATCGCCACGCTGAAAACGTTCGTTTCTTCCTGCATTACGGGGACATGATCGATGCCACAAACCTGATTCGCATTATCCAGGAAGTCCAACCGGATGAAATTTACAATCTGGCGGCGCAAAGCCACGTCCAGGTCAGTTTTGATACACCGGAATACACTGCCAATGCCGATGCCATGGGTGCCTTGCGTTTGCTCGAAGCCATCCGAATTCTCGGCATGACGAAAACAACCCGCTTTTACCAGGCCTCAACGTCCGAACTCTATGGAAAAGTCCAGGAAACCCCGCAATCAGAAACAACGCCATTTTACCCACGCAGCCCCTATGCCGCAGCCAAACTCTATGCCTATTGGATTACGGTAAATTACCGCGAGGCATACGGCATACATTCATCAAACGGTATCTTGTTCAACCATGAAAGCCCCATTCGCGGTGAGACATTTGTTACCCGGAAAATAACCCGCGCAATAGCTGCCATGACCCTGGGGGCGGGCAACAAACTCTATCTTGGCAACCTGGATGCAAAACGCGACTGGGGTCATGCCAAGGATTATGTGGAAGGCATGTGGCGGATTGTGCAACAGGAAAAATCCGATGATTATGTCCTGGCAACCGGCGAAACGCATTCTGTCCGCGAATTTGTTGAATTAACCTTTGAAGCCGGTGGCTGGAAAATTGAATGGCAGGGCAGTGGCGTTGCTGAAAAAGGGATTGATACCGAGACCGGGGAAGTTATGGTTGAAATTGACCCACGATATTTTCGCCCAACAGAAGTTGACCTCCTGCTCGGCGACCCAAGCAAGGCACACCGGGTTTTGGGCTGGCGTCATACCACAACGTTCCCGGAACTTGTCAAATCCATGTTTGAATCGGATCTGCGTTTATTAGTTACAGATAACGTAAAACGCAACAGTCCCGACTAAACGTCCATATTGGACCTCACACACACAAAAAAATACCAGGTATAAAATGCAGCAAACACCCTCAAGACAGTTTCAGACAGAGCAAACCAGGGCTATTGAAAAATACCGGGCCGGAAAATTTCAGGATGCCCTGATACACGCCCAGAATGCAGCGGAACTTGACCCGGGAAACACCGGCATCCTCAACCTTGTTGGCGCTATCGCAATCCAATCCAATGATAATTCAACAGCAATACAGTACCTGCAAAAATCTATCGATATAAACAAGGACCAGCAGGAGACACACTATCTGTCCGGCATCGCTTTTTCTGCTCTCGATTTACATGAAGATGCCATAAAGGCATTCGAATATACCTTTGCCCTGAACCCCGTTCATGTCAACGCAATGACTAATATGGGTGTCAGCCTGCAACGTTCGGGAAACTTTGATAAAGCGGAACGAGCCTATCGCAGAGCACTGGAGATAGACCCGGATCATGCCGAAGCCAATAACGCACTGGGTGATATTCTTTATAGCCGAACACGCTATGACAAAGCCCTGGAATGTACGGAAATAGCCGTGGCGTCCCAACCGGATAAAATAGAATTCATTTTAAATCATGCCAAGATACTGCGCAGGCTGAATCGCTTCAAAGAAGCTGAGGAGCTAAACCGGGCGGCACTGAAAATTCACCCCCACGATGCGTCATTACTGATAGAACTGGGTGGAATTCTACGCGAACAAAATTTAATTGATGCGGCCAAGGAGCACTATAAACATGCTCTGAAAATGGCACCAAACAACCTAAGAATCCTGCAAAGTACCGGCGCATTCTATCAATCAATCAGGCAACCCGAAGAAGCCGTAAAATACCTCAAAAAATATGTTACGATGAAACCCAATGATCCGGGAATGCTTAATAACTATGCCATATCCCTGCGCGACATCGGCAAGTATGAAAAAGCAGAAAAATTCTACCTGAAAAGTGCTGAAAAAAGTTCAACGCCATCATTTGCCTATAATAACCTTGCCATCCTCGCCATGGAGATGAATAAGCCTGTCGATAGTATAACCTACTATCGCAAAGCCCTGGAATACGAGCCACATTATGCAGGTGCTCGGTCTAACATGTTATTTTATATGAATTATTCCAGTGATTTTTCCACCCAAAAGCTCTACGAGGAACATCTGTATTGGGATAAACTGCACAACCACCCCATCCTTGACGGTGCCGATGTCCATGGCAACGATCCATCAACGGATCGAAAATTGCGCATTGGATATATCACATCCGATTTCTACGGCCACGCCGTCAGTTATTTTATTGAACCCGCACTGAAAAACCACGACAAAGAAAATTTTAAAATCTATTGTTATGCCTCTGTCCGCAGCCCCGATGGCATAACCGAACGTCTGCAATCATACGGCCATAACTGGCGGTCAATTCTCAACAATACCACTGAGGAAATTGTTGAGTTGATCCGGGAAGATAAAATCGACATTCTGGTCGATTTGAGCGGCCATACTGCCGGTAATAAATTGTTGGTAATGGTCCGCAAACCGGCCCCTGTCCAGGTTACATGGATAGGCTACCCCAATACCACTGGACTTGGGGCAATTGATTACCGTTTCGTCGATGACATTACGGACCCCGTCGGGGAGGCTGACAAACACCATTCAGAAACCCTGTTCAGGCTGCCTAAATCTTTCACTTGTTTCAACCCTCAAACGAAATTGCCATGCGGAGATGAACTGGATGCAAGGACATCCGGGCATATTACATATGGCTCATTCAATAATGCGTCAAAAATTTCCACGGCCTCTATCGAAGTCTGGTCGCGCATCCTGAAGAAGGTTAAAAATTCCCGACTTTATCTGAAATCCGGTTCCTTACAGGATAAAGGGACGGTAAAGCGCCTGAAGAAAAAATTTCACCAATGTGGTATTACGAACGATCAACTGTTTTTCTTCGGTTCGATGCCTTCGACGGAGCATTTACGGTTCTACGATCAGATCGACATATGCCTGGACCCCTTTCCTTACAATGGAACGACTACCAGTTGTGAAGCCCTGTGGATGGGGGTTCCCATCATCGCGTTACTGGGCGACAGACATGCTGCACGGGTAACGGCCAGTCTAATCACCCAGGTCGGCCTGGATTATCTGGTGGCCATTGATGTGGATGACTACGTTGAAAAAGCGGCCTGGCTGGCAAGCGATCTTGACCGGCTTCACGAAATTCGCAAGAACCTGCGGGAAAACATGAGAACGTCTCCCCTTTGTGATCAGGTCGCTCACACGCGCGGCGTCGAAGAAGCCTATCGGACTATGTGGAAAAAATGGTCTGATGAGGAACCCACCCGACGGAAACAACGAAAAAAACTTGGCCGTTCGCAAACCAAGCCGTTAAAACCGAACATCGGTCTGGTCCATGCATTGACCAACCAGACCTTCGTTCAATTTTGCAAATGTCTTGGCGCCATGAAGGATTCTTGGACACTGAGCGATATGCACCCGTTGGGCATGAATATAACGGCCCCCCTGCCCATGGCACAGAAAAGATATTCGTTCTTTGATAAAGATGAATGGAAAATCCTGACCGAGCGGCCCAAGGATTTCAAAGAAGCGATGACCAGGGTTCATAACCTGGTCTCCCGGCAAAATGGTCATTTGATCATCGAGTGCTGGAGTCACCTGGATTATATAGCCCTGCCGTTTATGGCTGCCCCCAGCTATGAACAATTCACCTCCAACGCCCTTAAAGAAATTTTCACCGTCCAGGAACTCTACATCACAAGGCATCCACTGGCACAGTGGTTATCCTACTGTAAGGAAACCAATGTACCGGAACATATAACCATTGAAGAATTCCTGAGGGGCTATCGTAACTTTGCCCGACATGCAAAAGAAACAACGTACATTCGGTGTGAAGATTTCGCCGACAAACCCGACAATATTCTAAAACAGGTTTGTAAACATTTAGAAATTCCATTTGATCCGGATTATAAGGATGTCTGGCCATTTAACCGGCACGTTTCCGGTGATGGAGTTTCTCGAACGCTGGAACAGCGAGCATCAGAGGTAATAACGGCCCCGCTTCCAACGGATGTGGACCCGGACCTCCTCAGCCGGATCAAAGGGAATCCGGACTATCTGGAAATTCTGGAAATTCTGGATTATGATCCCTGCCCGTAAATCCTGGATTGGGGTTCTACAGGTATCCGAATTTTTCCATGTGAGGTGCGAAATATTCTAACAATCTGGATATTTCGCTTTCCGTCAGGTTATCTCTATATCCGCCGGATTTACCGGAGCGCATGAAGGTAAATTCTTTTTTGGCATACTTGTGTTCATCATGGAAAACACCTTCAACACCCGTTTCAAGCTCCTGATCTTCGACTTTCTTCATTTGTTTAAAAGACGTTTCCTTAACGACTTTTTTTATCTTGGCAGCACTGGTATCTACAGCCAGAAAATCGGCAATTCTACGGACGTTGGATTGGGTATCCTCAAGTAAGTCCTCGTAACGCAGAGTGAGCAACGGGAAATCATGTTTCCCATTAATCCAGCTATCGGCATTATTATCCCACGAGGTATAGTTCAGTGTTGAATACCAGGGTTCCGTAGAGCCATATTGACAGAACTGGTTAATAATATCATCGCGGGCCGCAGCACTGGGTTTGAAATAATTAATTGCGGAATCAACCACATCCAGAGGGTTTCGAATAATATAAATAGCCGAATGGGTGGCCGTGCGCCTTGGAATGAATTCTGCGGCCAGATGGATTTTAACAGGGTGAGCACCTTGCCAGGAATACGTCAGATCCCCACGCCAGTCGTGAAAGCTGGGAACCATGGCACGAACACCAGGATTATCCTCGCCAACATCAAACAGCAGATGAGCGGTAATAAACCGCAACCATGTACTGCCAGATTTAGGAAAGGACGCAAGCCAGATAAACTTCTTCAAAAAATGTATACTCCCTGGGCGTATATAATCAGCAAATTATATGGTGGTGATCTATCCTGCTGAAATCATGTCTTCGTATTCGGCAGCCCATTCCCTGGAATAGCCACAATTCTCTGTTTCTTTAAAATATGGTCCACCGATGGTGTAGTGAAGATTTGATATGTTATCAATGTCTTCTGGCGGATCATAATCTACCAAATGATTCCAGCGGTGGGGCAGTTCACCAATCAGTTCATCATTGCCGAGCCAGTTAAATCTATGCAAGTCAAGACCGGAAGCCTCATTAACATAGTCGGGCGTCAGGGCCGTGCATTTTGCATTATTCATAAGCATAACACTCGACCAGTTCTTCTTTTCGTATTTAGTCTGAATGGCGCCCAGGAATTTAACGTCTTCGATGGGTGTATGATTATGTTTCACACACATCACCGCATATTGCTCATCACGCAAGGCCCATAAATTGGCGATGTCGTCGAGCACCAGCATATCGCAATCCATAAATATCAGCCAGCCTTCATGGTTGCATAATGACGGGGCCAGAAACCTTGAAAAGGAAAAATCTGTTGACTGGAGCGGATTACGCTCGCGCCACATATCCTTTCCTAACTGGCTTAACACCAATGGTGTTATTGAAACAGGTTCACTGGCGCGCTTGTGAATACTATGTGAAAGCGCGTGAAAGGCAACGGCCTCACGCGGATCATACCCGATAAAAATATTAATCATCTTTACTGTACATCCTGAAACTCGTTAATCCCGAGACACCGGTATGGGTCATCTTCTGACTTGAATTTAAGGATTTTATATTAAAGAAACATTATTTTGATATAATATTAAGCATATAATGTGCAAATTAATATTCGATTATGTGTTGCTGCGTTTTCCCCTTGGATATGTACTCTCTTATAGCTGGCATGATCGTCTGTTTAGCCCGTATTGGCTAGTCCCTGCATCAGTTCAGCAAATTTGAGAAAAGCGATCATGGCCAAGAACAAAAAACCCAATCGTAAGAAAAACAGCCATGGAAAACCATCCCCAAATAAAACCAGACCATCTGGGTCGCTTGAAAAAACAGAATCATTCATCAATTCAGGAATTCAACATCTACAGGAAGGTGCTTTGGGCTATGCTGCCGATCAATTCAGAAAAGTCCTTGCCATCACGCCCGAAAATGCGCATGTGCACAGCCTTCTCGGCGTTACCGAATTAAGTGCCGGGAACCCGTCACAAGCGGTTGTACATTTCAACCAAGCCATAGCCATCGACAACACCCCCCCCGATTTCCATTTCAATCTGGCCCTGGCTTCTCTGGAAACAGGTGCAAGCGAACACGCCATTGCGGCCCTGAACCAGGCTACATCCCTGCGACCAAGTTACACCGAGGCCTGGAACACGCTGGGCACCATTTACATGGCCCGCTTAAAATGGAAAGAGGCCCGGCAAGCCCTGGAAAAAGCCACCGTTTCAAATCCAAGTTACGGCGAAGCCTGGGTCAATTTATGCGGTGTTTATCAGGAACTTGGCCTACATCATCAAGCCATAGAAGCCGGCAGCAAAGGAATTGAATATTGCCCCGAACAACCTCACTCATACTACAACCTTGCCAGAGCCATGGATGGTGACGAGCAGTGGGATGAAGCCATCAGTTACTATCAGGAATGCGTCGCCCTTGACCCCACTTTTATCAGCGGGTTTGTCAACTATAGCCGCTGTTTAACCAAGACTCACCAGGTCACTGCCGCACTGGAGATTGCACAAAGTGCGGTAAGTCTCGACCCGTATAACGCCGAAGCCAATAACAATCTTGCCTTGGCGATTTTTAATGTGGGAAATTATAGCCAGGCCCTACTCTATCACCATAAAACAATTTCCCTGGAATCGAACAACGTTGAATATCATTCTAATTTAGCCCGGACATTATTAATGTTGGAAGATTTTTCATCCGGGTGGCATGAATATGAATATGGCCTGTTGACCGGTTATCGGGGACCGCTTAATGCTTCGCCGGTTCCTATGTGGGAAGGCCAACCGCTTGCCGGACGAAAAATACATGTTATCGGCGAGCAAGGCATCGGCGAGCAGATCATGTTTGCAACCCTGCTCAATGACCTGCTAAACGATGGCGCAACCGTGGTCTATGAATGTGAGAAACGCCTCGCCCCCATCTTCGCACGGTCCATGGAAAATATAACCGTAGCGGCACTGAGCGACCCGCCAGACCCCGCCGTGATCGCCCCGGATATTGATTACCGGATCGCTATTGGCTCACTGGGTAGATTTTATCGCCATTCTGTTGATGATTTCCAGCCAACTAACAGCTTCCTGAAACCCGACCCGGTTCTGACTGCCCGGTACAAGAGAACCTATGACGGTCTGGGCAAAGGTCTGAAGGTGGGAATTTCTTGGAAATCAGCCAGCCCACACCATGCGGCCATAAAGAATATTCCCATTGAATTATGGGAACCTATCCTGAAACATCCCAACTGCCATTTCATCAGTTTGCAATATGGCGATGTGGCGGATGACTGTGCCTGGGTCAGGGACAGACTGGGGGTTGATATCTTTGTAGATCCGGATGTTTCTGCCCTCAACAGCCTTGAGCAAAGCATGGCCCAGACCTGTGCCATGGATTTGGTCCTGTCCATTTCAAATGCCACCATTCATCTGGCGGCCGCATGCGGCGTAGAGAGCTGGATGATGCTGGGCAAGGTTCCTTTGTGGCATTGGTTCAGTGAGCGCGATGACACCTTATGGTATGATACGGTTAAGGTTTTCCGACAGAAAGAAGCTGGCCAATGGGATGATGTCATCGACATGATCACCAGATCTCTGGCGCAATCCGCGGCAGCATTGTAATTGGGATCGGGAACGCCATGTCACAAACACCAACACATAATGTAGAGGGATTAATCCAGACCGGCATCCGTTTCTATCAACAGGGCGAGTATCTCCATGCTGAAACTATGATAGAAAAAGCCCTCCGCATAACACCGGACAATGCCGATGCACACAATTTACTTGGGGTGATTAAACTAGCCGCAGGCACCCCTGATCAAGCCGTTGAGCATTTCACGGCTGCGATCAGGATCAACACCTCCTATGCCGACTACCATTACAATCTGGCCCTGACCTATATTCAGTTATCAGAACACCAGCATGCTATTTCCGCTTTAAAAACAGCCATTGATCTGCGCCCTGACTATACGGAAGCATTGAATACCCTGGGTGCGGCCTATATGGGCGAACAACGCTGGGCAGAAGCCCGTCAGGCCATTGATGCCGCATTGAAGATAGATCCGAATATCGGTGAGGCATGGGTTAATTCCTGCGGCATCATGAACAAATTGGAATTGGGTGAAAAAGCAGTCGCAGCCGGAATGAGGGGAATGGAACTCTGTCCCGACCTGATCCAGGCACCCTACAACCTTGGTAAGGCTCTCGCCGCGCAAGGTAAGCTCGACGAAGCAAGCGCGCTTTTCAGGCAAACCCTGAAAATGTCCCCGAGCTATGCCGAGGCGCATTATTCACTATCCCATAATCTACTGATGCAGGAAAACTTCGACCATGGATGGGATGAATTTGAATACCGGCTTCAGGTAGACAGACGGGGTATATACAAAAACAAACTGGTCCCGTTCTGGAATGGTGAACCTCTGAAAGGTCGTCTGGTTCATATTATGGGAGAGCAGGCCATCGGCGAACAGATTATGTTTTCCACCATGATTGAAGATATCATCCAGCAGGGTGGCCAGGTCATCTATGAATGCGAGAAACGCCTGGTTCCCTTGTATAAACGCTCTTTCCCGGAGATCAGCGTTATCGAACTTCAGAACCCGGTCCATATAGACCTACGCAGTCCTGATATAGATTTTCGCGTCTGCGTTGGCTCATTGGGCAGGTGGTTCCGCCGTTCCGTAGATAGCTTCAAGCCCTCGACACAGTTTCTTCTACCGGACCCGGAACTTGTTGCGTTGTTGAAGGAAAAATACAGCAAATTAGGAAACGGCCCGACAATTGGTATTTCATGGAAATCCACAAGCAGGGAATTTGCCGGTAACAAGGTTATGCCACTGGAATTCTGGCGCCCGATACTCACACTACCAGATTGCAATTTTGTCAGCCTCCAATATGGTGATATTAGAGAAGACTGCACCTTGATCAAAAAAGAGTTTAATAGGGAAATCTATATAGACCGGGACATTTCTCCACTGGAAAGTCTGGAACAGAGCGCGGCACAGATATCTGCCGTTGATATGGTCATATCCATATCCAATGCTACGGTTCATCTGGCGGGAGCATTGGGCACGGAAACCTGGATGATCCTCGGTGACGTACCGTTATGGCACTGGTTCGTTCATCGCAATGACAGCCTATGGTATAAATCTGTCAGAAATTTTCGGAAGCCCCATGCTGGAAATTGGGATACAGTCGTTTCAGGAATCATGAAAGAATTACCGGGCAAAATTAAGAAATTATGATGACAGAGCCAATCACTTAAATATTTACCAAGATAATAACAGGGCATACCAAAAATGTCAGAAAACAACACCGGCAACAACAATTCATCACCCTGGACTATATCCAGTGGGCAGGCAGAAGTTCTACTGAACAAGGGTATAGAACTATTCCAACGAGGTGAATTGCAAAAGGCGGAAACAATTTTCAGAAATATCGCGCTGAGCAATTCAGACATCTCAAACGCCTGGAATTTATTAGGCGCCGTCAGTCTTGCATCGAACAATCCTGAAAATGCCCGGGATCAATTCAAACAAGCGATCTCCATAGACAGCACCATTGCCGATTACCATTTCAATTTGGCCCTGGCCTACATAAAAACATTTAATGCCGGAGAAGCTATCGAGGCCCTTGAAGCCGCCCTGGCAATACGGCCAGATTATATTGAAGCATTGAATACACTGGCTTCGGTGTTCATGTCGCTGAAACTATGGGATCAAGCGCTGGGCATGTTGGAGCAGGCTACCAGTCTCGACCAAAACTATATCGAAGCCTGGATTAATTCGTGCGGTGTTTTGCAGGAAATGGGGAAATTTGATAAAGCCGTTGAAGCTGGCATGCGCAGTATCAAGATCGCTCCTGACAATCTGCAGGCGGTCTATAATCTTGCCCGTGCCTATGGTCGTCAGGAAAACTGGGACAAGGCAATCAAATTGTATGATCGTTGTATTGAACTTGGCCCTGATTTCATTAACGGGTATATTAACAAAGGCTGGAATCATATAAAGAACCACCAATACGCCGAGGCAGAATCCATCCTGTTAAAAGCACTTGAAATTGATCCGGGCAATTCTGAAGTTTTTGATAATCTGGCTTTAACCTTAGCCTCTCAGGGCCGGTACGACACCGCCATTGACTATCACAACAAATCCATTGCACTTAATCCCGACAACCCTGAAGCCCACACCAATCTTGGTTTTGCCTTGCTGATTAATGAGGACTTTCGGGCCGGATGGGGGAAATATGAATACGGCCTGAAAACATCAGTCCGAGGCCCTGTAAAGCCGTCACCAATTACATTGTGGACAGGTCAATCTCTCGAAAATCGCTTGATATATGTTGCCGGGGAACAGGGAATCGGTGAACAGATCATGTTTTCTACCATGCTGCCCGACCTGGTTTCTCAAAAAGCATCGGTTATTTATGAGTGCGATGACAGGCTCATCCCTTTGTTCAATCGTGCCATGCCCGAGATTATGACGACGCCACGCTCCGCACCCAAAACAATTTCAGAGATCATAAATTCAGATAAACAGGCCGATTTCCGTATCGCCGTTGGCTCGCTGGGACAATTCTTGCGGCCCACGACGGCTGATTTTAAAATCCAGACAAACACCCTTGAGCCCGACCCTGATCTATCCCGTCTTTATCGTCAGAAATACCAAAATCTTGGTGCCGGTCCTGTCATTGGTATTTCATGGCAATCCAGGAACCCAGGATTTCATGTAGAAAAATCTACTGACCTTGAATTCTGGCAACCAATCCTGAGTCAGTCAGAATTCACCTTTGTCAGCCTGCAATATGGCGATGTGGACGCGGACATAGCCTGGGCGAAAGATAAGATTGGTGCAGCCATCTATGTTGACCCGGAGGTTAATGCTTTGGACAGCCTGGAACAAAGTGCTGCACAAATCTCTGCCGTCGATCTGGTGATCTCCATTTCCAATGCCACAGTCCACATTGCAGGTGCTTGTGGTGTCAAAACATGGGTCATACTCGGCGAAGTCAGTTTGTGGCACTGGTTCAGAAACCATAATTATAGTTTATGGTATGACTCACTGGAGCTGTTCAGACAAAGTTCAGAAATGAACCAGCAACAACTCATGAATAAAATCGCGGACAAATTATCTTCGGAGTTCTGATCGCAATCAATCATCACAATCAAAAGGTTTTGATATGTCCAAGAGTGACGTTGATCAAATGATATCGGCAACCAATCAGGTTGTGGGAGCATTAAATTCAAACGATAAAAACGAAGCGACCCGTCTGTTCAATATCTGGCGGGGAAAATACGAAGGACGGCCAGACGTTTTTATTCAATCTCTCGATGTCATGCATGTAATGGCGTTGGTTGGCTATAACCTGTCTTACCCGGAATTACCCAGACTATTCACCCGTTATTTTGAAACGAGTACGGTCGACCTTAATGACATAACCGATTTCCTTTCGCATATGGGGCCAGGCACCATGGTTGACGTGGGGGCCCAATGGGGAACTGTACTGACGCCTTATGTGTGGTCCGGATGGCGTGTCCTTGCTTTTGAGCCGACCGAAGACAGCTTACAGATATTACGGGATAAGTTTTCCGGGTTCCGCAACCTTAATATTGATACACGGGCCGTATCCGATAAATGTCAATCCGGTGTTACGTTTTACCAAGGTGAGAAATCAAATATCCGGTCCCTGCATGGCATGCACGAGACAGCCGAGGGCAAACTAACATCAACCGAGATTGAGGTCACCACACTGACCGCGGCCTTCAAGGAGCAACGCATCGATAACGTCATGTTCCTGAAAATTGATGTGGAAGGTAATGAAATGATGGTCATGCAGGGCCTGCCGTGGGATAGCCTGTTACCGACCATCATCGCGGCGGAATATGACAACCCGATCACCGACAAAATCGGTTATGACGCCGAAGATATGGTTACCTTCCTGATGGAGAAGGGCTACCATATTATCGTATCTGAATGGCTGCCCATTGTAGAATACGGTGTGCACCATGAATGGCGCAGATATACCACGAACGTTCAGGAGATTTCACCCGACTCCTGGGGCAACCTTTTAGCCTTTGCCAACCGGTGTGACTATGAACGTTTTCTCTCCATCCATAACATTTCGTAGATCGCCCGCCTGAAGCAATCAATTCAGGACAGTCAATCTGACGGCATTGCTGGAGAAAATTATGCTTCAGATTAATCGGCACAAAGATATTGTGCATAGGCGAAATCATCTTCCGTATCAATATCAACATTTTCCGGCATCCGAAGCTCAAACATCTTTGGTGTGGCACCAATCCGCCGACCAACCTTTGAAAATCCTGCTCGCGAGAACAAATACAGGCACGAATTTTCTTCATAAAGCGGTGATAAGTCCTGGGTTTGGATCAGTTCTTCCGGGTTGTGATTAATCGGCGATCCATTGGCCAGGTACATTCTGGTTTGGTGACGTGTCACGGCAAACAGGCTGTCGCAAGTATCATCATCGACAAATGATTGTGCCGCCAGATCAATTGATTTTGGGCTCAACAGCGGATTGGTGGCGTGGGTTTGCAGAAAACATTCCCCCGGTAATTGCGCCATTTGCCAGTCGATCAGTTTATTGACCGAAACTTGATCACCCTGCAATGCCTCTGGGCGGCGGAGTATTTTGATGTTTGGGTCAAAGTTCCGAACACTGTCCTCCACATCCTTTGAATCCGTATCGATGACAATCTGGCTGACACAGTGGGCGTCCTGAAGGGAGCGGCAAATCCATTGATAGAGCGGTCGCCCGGACAGGGCTCTGAGGTTCTTCCCCGGTACCCGTTGGGAATGCCCTTTTAGGGGTATCAGGGCGGTAAATTTCTGGTTCTGGTTATTCATGATGTGCAACTATCCACGAAGCGTTTGCAGAAAACTGCGTTCTTCAACCAGAACCGAGCGCAGGAATTCCATATCAACACCATATGCCAGCAACCGTGCCCCCTGATCCACCCGGTGTTTCATGGTGTCATGATCGCGGTGCACCACATGGAAACCACCTGGTTTGGGATTGTCTTTCATAATGCTTACCACCCTGTCCATTTGTGCGATGACATCGGGATGGTCAAACTTCCCCGGCAGACCTAGCGAGGCCGACAAATCATAAGGTCCGATAATAAAACCATTAACACCCTCGACATTCAGAATGTTTTCAAGATCAGTGACGGCTTCATGGTGTTCGATCTGCGGGATAAAAATCAAGCCGTCATCAACCTGTTTTTTGTAATTTTCAAATTCTCCGCCGTAACCCTGGGCGCGGAATAATCCAACACCGCGTTTTCCTCTGGGCGGGTAATAAATCGCATCAACCGCCCGTTTGGCATCATCGGCGTCCATGGTCATGGGCACAATTATCCCGGCTGCACCGGCATCGAGAGCACGTTTAATCAGAAACGGATCATTAAAGCCGACCCGGACAATGGGAGTACACCCGGCCAGATCGACAATCTGAATTTGCTGCAACATGCCGGAGAAATCAGCCCCGCCATGTTCCATGTCAACAACAAGCCAGTCAAATGCCCCGGACTTGGCGATCAGTTCCGTCATCAAGGGGTGGTCAAACATCAACCATGATCCGATGGTCAGATTTTTCTCTGTCATGGCCTTGCGCACTGCTTCAAACTTCATTTTTATTCCCTTCAATACCCTGCCCCTGAACAAGAG
The DNA here is from genome assembly GCA_024279135.1 of Alphaproteobacteria bacterium. GTDB lineage: Bacteria > Pseudomonadota > Alphaproteobacteria > Rhodospirillales > Casp-alpha2 > JABJOR01. The sequence goes on along the minus strand of JAJRRU010000006.1, from coordinate 21,109 downwards.
CAGCCGATAACGCCGTTAAATTTTGGACGACTTGTGTTCCCGCCGGGAACGGATTTACACCGCCACTTAACACACCGAGAAAGTCGAGAAATGTTTCTTGAGCCGCACTATAATCGGTCATGGCATCCCCGATCATCAGGCAACGCGATGGTGAAAATCCATGTTCATCCAGAACAGAGCTGATAATATCATGCTTCAAACGTGGTGACCCATAAATTCCATCAAAAAAACCACTAAGCCCACGAGCCTGGACAATATGGCGCAATTCATCCTCCGGCGTGCCTGAGACAACATACAGAGACAGATACGTCGAGGTCTGTTGAAGTGCTTCCAGCGCACCTTCAATATAATCACTTTCGACGACTTTCTGAACCACCAGATCTGAGAATTTACCGGCTAATTTATTCACTGTTTTCTGGTCGGGTTCCGTGCCGTGAACAAGCCTCTCGTAATGGCGAATTTTTTCATACCGGCTAATCCCGCCATGATCATGATGATAACGTACGACGGCTTGCCAAATATCGGGGCCATGATGTTCATAGAGAGCCTTGAAGGCTTGTGTTTTAACATCGACCGAGTCGCAGATAACACCATCGAAATCAAACATCAGGGCATCGTATTTACAGCCTGTATCCATCAAGAATTCTCATCGGAACCCGAGCGGGTCATGCGGGAATCAATTTCGAGCGTATCACCAGCACTGGTCTCTTCCAGAATTTCTGTCAGACAATCGAGCAGTCCCTGGCCAAGATCAACGAAATCAGGCGGTACCAGCTTATGGCCGATCTCCGGCATAAAGGAATAAGGCGTCAAGTGGTAATGCCCAATGGGTTCATCATTATCCCAACTGACGTCAATTTTATGGCCCATGATTTCACGAATGATTTCGAGCAGGTGTTTTACCTTGTATTTTTCCTGCCCGGTCAGCACCAAATGGCGATTTGCATATTCCTTATCGAGAATTTTTACCGACATATGGGCCGCATCACGGACATGTATAAATTCGCGGATCGCTTCTCCGCTGCCGGGATAGCGGATCGCCTTGGTTGAAACCGCTTCCCTCAGCATATTATATATCCGGTTATGATTATCGGCACGCCGACCATATAATGTTCCATAACGCAGGACCGTGTATTCAAGACCATATTCCTGTAAATAGGTCTGAATAAAACTCTCCGCTGCCTGTTTGCTGGCCCGGTAAAACCCACCATGACTGGAATAGACATATACAGTGCTGGCAAATACGAACCGTGCAGCCCCGGCCAACCGTGCAGCCTCAAGGGCGTTGATGGTCCCAATCACATTGACCTCGGCTGTACGGCTAATATCGTTTGATGCCTCACCAATATCAGCGATACCGGCAAACTGAAAAACCGCGTCTGCGTTTTCTGTTGCTTTATAAACTGCATCGCGATCAAGCAGGTCGCCGATAACCATTTCCTGTTCTGGACGCAGCCAGGGTGATGGGTTTCGATCAAAGATTTTGACTTTATAACCAGCATCGGTCAGAGCGTCTGCCGTATGGCTACCCAGAAATCCGCTGCCGCCAAAAACAGTTGCACTTTTTGTCATAGACCACTCCCCGGTATCAGATATTCAAGGCCTGCAATTTGGCAGCAAGATTTTCGGCTGCCTCGTGTTCCATCATGGCTCTGGCTTCTTTTGCATAAGAGCCCATGTGGCATGTTAAAATTGCAGTCGGACATTCAAGCAATTCACCCTGATAGGGTTCCTGTTCGAAACAATCAAGGGCCGCCGCCGCCAGATGCCCACTGTCGAGGGCCTCTTTCAGGGCGGTTTCATCAACCAGCCCGCCACGCGCCGCATTGATCAAGATGGCACCTTGTTTCATGGAGAATATCCGCTCACGGTTCAGGATCTGCCGTGTTTCATCAATTAACGGCACATGCAGCGATATCACGTCGGAGCGTTCAAGAAGCACCTCAAGGCAAACCATCTCGACCACCCCGTCGGTGATCGTCGCATGGGGGTCATAGGCAATCACTTCACAACCGAAAGCCTTGCACAATCGTGCTACAGCCAGACCAATCCGACCGGCACCGATCAGCCCGATGGTCTGGGCTGCCAACAGTCGTCCCATCAAAGAACCCCAACGATCATTCCTGATATTCAGGTCTGCTTCAACAACCCGCCGACAGGCAGCAAGCATAAGACCCAGTGTCAGTTCACTAACCGATGAGGTAGGACCGCCCGGTGTTATTGTCACCGTTATGCCTTGCTCATCTGCGGCGACCAAATCAAGGCTATCGAGGCCAACACCACAGCGTGATATGACCTTCAGATTAGCGGACTTTTGCAGAACTGATCTGGTCAGTGGTTCGACCCCGGCAATCATGCCAACGGGCTTGTGTTCATCCATCAGACCGGCGATATCTTGTTCGGTCAGTCGGCGACCAAAGGGGTTCAAGATAATCTCATAACCCTCGGCCATGAGGGCTTCCAGAGGCTGACAGCCTTCAAGCTGGAATGACGATGTGGTAATTAGTATTCTGGCACTCATTTCTGACGATTGATCCTGACATAAATCCATGATTCTTATAACGGGGATTGCTTCACGAGTACAATCCTATAACGTTATCATTATGCAGGCCAACATTCAGCGGGCACGCCCTTGCTGACCCTTATAATGAAATTAAAGCAACCATATGAGTAATCACTTAATATTTGGCCTGTTCCGACAAATTTATACCAGTGTTATTTATCTTGGCTCTCCCTTGCTGAGCCGTTACCTGAACCGGCGTATTGCCAGTGGCAAGGAAGACCCTGATCGAATTCTGGAGCGCAAAGGTCTTACTGACATTCCCCGTCCCGACGGCAAGGTAATCTGGGTTCATGGCGCCAGCGTTGGCGAATCCCTGTCTGTGCTTCCGGTCATTGAGGACCTGCTTGAAAAGTCAGACAATCTCTTCATTGTTCTGACAACCGGAACGATGAGTTCTGCCAATATGCTGAAAGACCGGCTACCGGAGCGTACCTGTCATCAATACACGCCGCTCGACCATCCTGACTGGATAGCAAATTTCTTAAGACACTGGCAGCCATCGGTCGTGGTCTGGCTGGAATCAGAATTCTGGCCCAACATTCTGCACGGCATTAAACAACAGAAAATTCCTCTGGTATTGCTGAATGGCCGGGTCTCCGATCAATCGTTTACCCGATGGAAGAAGATACCATTTATTATTGGCCCGATGCTCGCCATGTTCGACGATTGTCTGGCACAGTCTGGCGAAGACAGCCGTCGATTAACATATTTAGGAGCGCGAAACGCCGTCAATCACGGCAACATCAAGCTCGGTGCCCCCCCGCTGCCTGCCGATGAAACGATCCTGGCTGACTTCTCGGCGGCCCTGGGTGATCGCCCCAGATGGATGCTCTCAAGTTCCCATGATGGGGAGGAAACCCTGGCGGGAGATATTCATCTGGCCTTGGCAGACGGCCATCCTGAGCTGTTGAGCCTGATTGTTCCACGCCATCCAACACGCGGGGTTGTTATCGCTGAAAGTCTGCGAGCCAGAGGCATTAAAACAGGTCTGCGGTCGGCCGGCGATAAACCCGAGAGCCACATGGGAGCCTATGTGGCCGATACGGTAGGTGAACTGGGGATTTATTACCGGCTTTGTGATATCGTTGTTATTGGAAAATCATTTATCACACCCGGCGGCGGGCAAAATCCGTTTGAGGCAACAAAACTCGAAAAAGCTGTCATCCTCGGTCCTCATATGAGCAATTTCACCGAGATTACGGAAACAATGCTGCAAACCGGTGCGGCAATCCAGGTCTCCGACAGGGCCGGACTCCAGCGCGAAATCGGCATCCTGCTCGACAATCCCGAGCGCGTAAAATCCCGTAAACTTGCGGCCAGAGAGTTTTCGCAAAGCGCCGAAAACGTCACGGGCAAAACCGCAAACCTGATCCTGAAGTATCTTTAGATCTTGATTTTTTCGGAAGGCTGAAGGCTGATCATAGCGTCTTCCAAAATGGCAATATAGGTTTCACATTTTTTAACTTTTTCTTCCAGCTCATACCGGGCCATACTATCTTGAGCAGATTGACTCATGGCATGTTGCAGCGACACCACGGAACCTATTTGCAACTCAAAGAGTTCTTCATATCGCTTGAACTCGGCAATGTCCGATTGGTTCTTGAAGAAAATCAGATTACAGGGAAAGGCGCCTATATCCGAGGCGTCGACGACGACCTGCGCCCTTATTTGTTTATCATTTGAATACCAGGTTGATGCCAGCACATAATACCCTTGGGCAATCATCGTCTCGACCATCTTCACGGCGCGATCCTTCATAACGGCCTCCCCTTCAGGGGGCAGAAAGGCGCTGCCATCGACCAGACTGGTCACATAGTCCGCCTTGATAAAGCGGGGTGAATAAGCCAGCATCGCATCCACTCGTTTCTGTGAATAGGCGGCTAAATCACCAAGGATCATACTCACCGGTTTATCGACACGACCATCGGCAATAAATGTAACCCTGTCATCGGTGAAAACGAAACGCTCACTGACAATGACTTCTGAATTAACAAACGTCGTCCAGCCCTGGCCCCGGTAAAAATCAAATTGACTGACTTTACGGGCTGACAGGATAAACAGGTTTTTTTCTTCGGGTATATTTGCCGCAACGCCGAAAAGAAACAGATCATCAAACATTACATCACTGCCTGATATCGTTTGGCGAGCGGCGGAATGTAGGACGGTGTTATCATCCGTATTGTTTTCCCTGCACTTTCGGCCGTGCTGAGTGTTCGCTCAACGGTCGCGCAATGTGTCAGATAATAATTATTGAAATCACGCTCAAAAAAACTGGGATGCACGAGTTTCGTTTCTTCCATGTGCTCGTCATATTGAGATGTTTTGTCATGTTTCCAGAAATAGCTTTCTTCCAGAAAACTACGCCCGTCGCAACCAAGAATATTAATGTCATCACTCAAGGTACAGGCAACCGGCAGCATTTGCATTGTCAATATATTCTCTGTCGTTAATACCGATAAAGACTCAAGCAAATTGAGGTTTATATCGATCTCAACCTGCGTTCTGATCCCGATAATCCTGTCATAATATTTCTCGCCCAGCAGATTTCTCATTATGGGCACAAAATTAGAATGAGTCACCAACCAGACATCAAAATTGGCCATGGTTTGCATCAAATCTTTACGGTAAGCCGCGGCATACCGTGATGGCCCGGCATGAAATACCGGGTCTCCGCAAATCAGCACTCGCGGATTGACGGAATTCATCAATTTTTTATTGCGGATAAGACTGTTGCAAACAACAGACACACCGTCTCCATAATCATAATTGGCGGCGACAACCTGGCTGATACTCGGTGCGGTGCCAAACAAGTAAAGCTTAGCCCCGTTAATCTGTTCATACAGATCCAGCAGGGCGCGTTTGCTGAGCGCATCGATGGCTTTGCGTTTCTCGATGGAAATAAGTAGATAAGGAAGCTCTACCCGGTTAACAGCTTCAATGGGATTAGCGCGGGTATCTGCTTCGGCATACAGTCCGGTATATCGCTTCGCACAGCTATTGACGATTTCTTTGTGATATCCGTCTTTCATAGACCATACCAGAACCCCCTGGGCTTCATGGGTACGTGTCTGAACATATTCTCCATGAGGATCGTGAATAATAATAATTTTGCCACACCACAGTGATGCCCATTCATATATCAGAGGATCATAATAGACTTCAAAATTATCTTCCGGATTACGCAAGATGTCAGAGATGACATCCGTCGTAAGGTCCGTTCCCACATAATAAAATCTGACCTCATCAATTTCTTCTCTGAGCATCTCAAAATACCAGATACATCGGGCAACCTCATCCAGCAACCGAGCCCTGTCACTAAAATGTGGGACCAAATGAAATATCATGAAATTTTTAACTCTCTGGAACCTGAAACTATTGTATCTTAACAACAATAATGATTAGGCGTTAAGATAGTTAATTATATGTTAAGCAAAAAACACATAGAATCTTACAGCCATCCTATGCTGGCCGATAAACTAACATTCCATATGGGTTAAATACAAACGAGAACCATAAATGACCACAAGTGACATTATAACCAAGGCCAAGGAGCTGTTCGAATCCGGTAATATAACCGAAGCATATAGCTATATTATCGAGGCCTGCAACTCAGCCCCTGATAATCTAGAACTCCAGTATATTGCAGGCTTGTGGCTGTTTAACAATGCTCATAATACGCCAGAATTATTACAAATCTTTGATCGGGCGGTGGCACATCCTCAATTCGCGCAACAAGACGGCTTCCTCTATGCCTATGCCTATATATCCTATTACATCGGCGGTGATGACACTCATTATGAGCGGGCCAATCAGTTAGCCAAGCAGGCCATATCAATCAATCCTGAGCACGGCGGAGCGTACCATGTTCTGATCTCTTCTCTGCTCGCCCAACAAAAATACACTGACGCCTTTCTGGTCAGTGCTGCCGCCATGCATAACAAAATTGAATTTGGTTCCGAAAAGATATATATCCTGCTCAACCGGCTAGCCAAAATTTTGATGTCGGGCATTAAAGTTTATAAATTTAATTATTCCGATCACACCTTTTCAATGCCTCTGAATACACAAACACCGGCCTGTGTGAATATCGCGACATATTATATGAACTCGACCTTGTTTGAAGGCAAAGAGCTGTTGTTCACCAAATCATTCGTCGGGCAAGCCAATCGCATACTGGAAGTCGGCACATTAATCGGCAATCACACGGCATATTATATGCATATTCTGAAACCCAAACAACTGATAGCATTTGAGGCGCTTCCTGACATGGCAGAGGTAACTCGATTTACGGCTGAGTTAAATCAGGATGAGGATAACCCATGTGACGTTATCGTCCATAATGCCTTTGCCGGGAACTCGGAAGGTTCCGCCGAAATCAGGGGAATTACCGTTCCGGAGAAACCAATTGACAGCCTCGTTGAAGGTGCCTTTGATTTTATCAAAATCGATGTTGACGGAGCAGAAATGTCTGTTCTGGAAGGTGCGGAGCGAACGCTGTGTGATGGCACACCCAAGCTAATGATCGAAGCCGCCCAGGAAACAGATAGCCAGGTCAGAGAATGGCTGACTGCCCGAGGCTTTGAGGAAGTCCACGCCGAGAAATACAACCAATATACAAACTATTTTTTCATTAAAAGAGACGCTTGATCATCATGCCTCACAATGGTTCACAGATACTGTTCAATTCTGAATACCGAATCGCTTTTTGATCATAGTCTGACGACGTTTCATATCCTCACTCAGGAAGCCTGCTTCCTCCATCGTTGCGAGTCCCTTCAATCCAGAGGTATGGGTGCCAAAGGATGAAAAAGCACGCCGCAGTTCCCTATATTCATGCACTTGCGCCAGACACCAGTCCGAGATGTCCTGTCTGGAAGATGGTGTGATCGTATCAAACCTGTCTATGACGGGAACAAGGGGTTCTTTCGGATCAAGCTGCCCGTAGGTTTTCTGTAATGCCAAAAGGCGCTCAATGGCAACCAGACTGGTGTAGGTTCTGCCCAGAATATTAAGCGCACGAACCAGAGACATCAGGCAGGAAATATTATTTTTCTCATCGTCTGTTATGTCCGTCAACAAGGTTTCTGCCTTAAGCACGGCTTTGTATCTAACCAATGGCGGATGATTATCGGAAATAGCCGTAACAAGCCAATGCAAGGCTTCCAGATATGACGCCTGATAATTTCCTGGCACCATAACATCCTCCAGGGATTTATCATCATAGACCATGGTGTAGTACGCCATGGATGTTATGCCATCTTGCCAATGGTCACAAATTGGCGGCTCACTGAATTCCTGAATTGCTTGATTTGTAAGAAGAAGACCGCGTCCTTCCAGTTCAGCAGCCTTGTCCTTCTTACAACAAAATAAGTTCAATTCATCCCGAAGCGATGCCTGTTCCTCGACAAAAGGCACCAGCACACCAAGCCCCTGAATAAGATGATACAAATCATATCCATACTCTTTGAAGTCATTCAGAAGAGACACATTGATCTTGTTTTTATGTTTAAGTTCAAACATCACTAGCGGCGATAATGTTTTAAAGAAATCAACACCACCGGTCAGGATATTGGCTTCATGACCTTCCGCATCGATCTTGATAAAATCAATTTTGTTCCAGCTGTAGTCTGACAGACAATGATCGAGGGTCGTCGTTTTAACTTCAATTTTATCTCCTCCCGGTGGTACTGGAGTATTGCTCAGTGCATTACCTTCACTGTTAATATTGATATTCAAAGTTGCCATGCCGGGCTTATCTGACAAGGCCATTTCGATAATTTCTACCCGGTTGAAATTGTTCTCTTTCAAACTCGTTTTCAGGTAATTTGCAACAGTTGGTGTCGGTTCAAAGGCCCATACCTTGGCTTTTTTGGCTGCAGCAGAAAGTGTATATACGCCATAATTTGCACCGATATCAATGACCCGCATTTTGGGCTGTATGAGCTTGTCCATGAAATGGATTTCATCTTCAAACCATTGTTTCTGTTCCACTATAACATAGGGCGTTAAAAGGTTTAATGTGTCGGGTAATACTATTTTTATCCCCGCACCAAATTCAAAAACAGCGTCTCCAAATGTATCTTGAGCCAACATGACCTTGTTGAGCAAAACCAGCGATGGGGGATGATTTATCTTTATTTCAAGGGCTTGGAGGAGACTCCTGGCGGCTTTATCGTATATTTTCAGACGCCAAGAGATTAATCCCACATTATAGTGCACATCAACGGTTTCCGGTGTTAAACCCCTCGCCTTTTCAAAACAGCCGAGGGCTTTTTCATAGGCTTTCCCAGGCATATAAGCGTTACCCAGATTGGTGTGCGCACCGGCATCTTCAGGGTTTATTTCAACGGATCGGGATATCAGCTCAATGGCTTCCTGATATCTGTCAGTATCAAGGGCGATCAGGCCAAGGATTTGAAATATAATGGCCTGATTCTGGTCAACTTGTATTATCTGACGGCACAAATCCTCAGAGTCCTGCAATTGACCATCATTATAAAGCTCGATGGCACGATTGATGGAATCGAGTGACAGTATGTTATCTGGTTCTGGATGATCATTCATTGACTTAACACAACAACCTATGCAGTTTCATCCATTACACTGACAGACTTGCCGTGCATGAAAAGGATCGTATCTTCATAAGATAATGATGTTTAACAGGTACAGTGTCTATCAATTCATCAAGTTTAAATTAATTAATCAAGCGTTACATATTTTGACGTTATGCTCTTTCTGACCAGATGATATACCTTTGGAATAAAGCAGACTCAATGACAAATAATAATGCAACGGCCACACGGGAAAAATCTATCGATCTAGAAACGAGGCATTATGCTAACAAATCCATAAAAGCCTACACAGCCGAACTTTTTTTCTGTGCAGACGAATATGCTTGTTATGTGTGCAATACGTATCTGTCAAAAACAGTTTTTAACAGTGACAAAGACATCCTCGGTCAATTTATTATTGTCTTTAAGGGGGTCGGAAGTAACCGCAATGCAGAAACACTGGAATCGTTATTACTGAAATTGGAACAATCAGAAACAGCGGGAAACCTTTCCAATGGCAATCGCCGCCTATTCAAGACCATGCAGCCCCTTATTACAGAAAATACACGGATAAAAATCAGGTCACTATACAACAAATACGATAATAAATATTGTCGGAATTTCGACCAGAATTTTGACAGAGTAGTTTCTGATTTTCGAATGTCATCACCCTTCAAAGGCGCAAAAATTCTGGATATTGGTACTGGTTTTGGTTTTTTTTCATACGTGTGCCAGCGCAACGGTCATATTGTTGATGCTATCGACATTAAAAACGTGCCAGAAGAGTACAATAAATCTACCGAAATACTCAAAATAAACAAACGGGAGTTCACCATTGAAAAATATACTCCCATAACAAGATTTGCCTACAAGTTTGATTTAGTAAACTGTACCCAGATCTGTTTTAACGGGCATAATACTGATGATCTTTGGGATGTTGATGAATGGATGTATTTTTTAAATGATTTAAAAGATAATTTTTTAACTGACGATGGCTGCGTTCGGTTGGGTTTTAATTATGATAACTGGGTAGTAGATGGCAAGCACACCGCATTGGGGAGAGAAACCGTTGACAAGTTTTTTAAATCTTATTTATTAAATGACGATGCAGATTGGCTGATTGCAAAACTCACAAAACGCGATATCGCAGCCTTTAAATAAAGTACTCACTCTTTACCCCAGTATAGATACACACAGAAGCTCCCCATAATTCACCTAAATATTGTAAGTTATATTCTTAAATCTGACTGTATGCATAACAATTCAGTCATTCGGTGTTCTCCTCGATAAACCCGGCACTAATTTTATGACAAGATTATAAAATCAGGAATATTTCAATGTTCAGACTAGCAACCAATAAAGACATGAATGTTTTCAGCGTTCCCAAATGGATTTTTACGGAAGACCATCAGTGGGGTCTAAAATAATTAGGAAATTTTTTTTACTGGGATAAAATTGTCCAACATGGTGGCAACAGAATATCAGAACTCGGAGCAGGTTTCGACTTATCCTTAGACAGACGTTTTGGCACAGACAAAGAGTTCTGGATTACTGATTGTGTCACGAAAGGACTAACAAGGTACTGAACCAATCAGGTGATGGTGGCCTGGATGATCAAAAGAACATATTAAGCATTGCGCTTTATAGTCACCTTTCAGTAACGTAAGTTTCCTTGCGTACATTCCTTACGAATCGATCAATAAAAATCAGACAATTACAGGACCATCCCATGGATATCGAAATTACCCTTCCAACGACTGCCGAAAAAACATTTCCTATCTTCATTACCTCACCATGCAATCACAGTGGTGGCGCATTATTACAACGTGCCGTATGCGCTTCGGAGAATGCTATTTGTTTCGGCGATAATTTCTACGATGAAATAGGTAGCCTGGTGGATTGGGCCGGTGGTTTGATCGACCGCCATAAAAAGCTAAAAGACTCCGAGGAAAACATCCTTAAAGCCGCATTGGACCGTAATCCAAAAACATGGATGCCTGAGCTAGCCCTACCTTTTAATCTGTATACCGGCTCACTGCTGTCAGTTGTTTATAATCTGCCTTTCACGGCGCAATCCTATTTAGAAGACATTGACCGTGATATCTGGATGACGTCACGGGCCAGTATTCCATCTGAACGCCTCGATTTGTTGCTATCCTTGTTTCCCAAAGGCAAGGCCATTTTTATTTACCGCAACCCTTTTGATACGGTCCGTGATGCCATGCGCGACAAGCCCGATTCAAACATTCGTGAAATTTGCAAAATGTGGAACAACATGATGGCGGACTATCTCCAGTTCGCAAATGACAATCTGATAAAAATTCGGTACGAGGATGCACTGGACAACACCGAAGAGTTCATTGCAACGCTGGAAGAATTCACCGACGTGAAAGGTCTCAGTAAGGAAATTCTCCAAGTATCCAGTGAAGCGGAGATGGACTCATCTTTTGAGTTAAATTCTGATTTCAAGTCATTAGTTGAAGCACTGTGCGAGGACATGCTCGCGGTTTATTACCCGATGTCTTAGGGTCAGGCCCCTAACTCAACACGATGGTTTTAAGGCCGCCATCAAATACTGGGCAGCCATACAGACTCTATACACGTCGCTAGAATGTCTGGCGTTAATTCGGGTCCGAGGGTTGGTTGGTATTTTCTTCCCAGTCAATCTCATCTTCATCGGCGAGTTCAGCAAGTTGCTGTTCAAACTCGTGCAACACCCCTTGCTGATGTATGACCAGTTCCCTGGCATGTTTTAATGCCTGATAGAGCTTGCTTTGCGAAATCTCGTCTTTAATATTTTCTACAATATCGACCGCACTGGGACAGGCAATCAAATATTGCTGAACGTATTCTGAAAATTGCACCAGATATTTATCCGCATGGTCGGGAAACAGATAGGCGCTCTGCAAGGCATAATACACCCGTGTCGCCGGTGTAACGGCCTGATCTTCAGACAGGATTTCCTTCGCGCGTAAAATGGCGGCCTGATTATGAACAATAATTTTGGTGTGGGGAGATGCGGCTTCAAGGACAGCGCCATTAATAATAATTCTGTCGCCTTGCTTCAATTCCAGTTTTAACGGCATTAAATAACAACTCCTTGTTCTCGCAGAATAACAATAAGACCACCATCCCTAATATGCGGCGATTATGGGTCAGGTCAAGGCTAACCGAATTGTGTACTAGGCATTTTCTACCCACTTGTATTGGTTGATTTTACCCATAAGGCCTGATCCTGTCGGCAAGGAAATTATGTAGTTTCAAATTATTACATTAATTCAATGCATTAGCATCATTCCTAAACTTGGCAAAGGTCTTGCAGCGCAATGTCCATCTTTAGCGCCTTGTCAGGAAGCAATATTATGGACGTAGATAAAATTTCAGCTCTAGCCAACGCAACAAACGGGCAAAAAGCTCAATCCGGTGGGAAAGTTCTCGAAGGCATCGATGCACTGAAAGCATCATTTGCCAACATGATAAGGGTGCCGCTCGTTCAGAACAGCAACCTTTTTGCCGCTTCAGACAGAACCGTAACACCCCCCAGACAAGATGCAGATCTGCGCGAGAAAGCACCGGAGTCCGACTACCGGGATAATGACTACAAGGAAGCCCGGGTCGATAATACGGACCGTGATGCGCCAAGAGCCGACTCTCGGCATGAACCGGAAGATAACAGACAGGCCCAGGACCGTTCACCGCAACGCGATGATGCTCCCAACCGGGATGATGACGTGGTTGATAACTTCGACACTGATGATGGATCGCTCAGCCAGCAAGACGCCAGCGATCAGGATGAAGGTCAGACCGTAGAAACATCCAGCGATGACAATTCCGAAAATGTGGTCTCTGAAGAGGACACAGCCCCGGAAGAAACAGCCAATCTCGCAGACATGAACTCAGGTAAAAATGCCGCTGGTTTCGAAGTGGCCCACGATGATCTGATCGTCGCCGCCCATAGCACATCTGGCGATGGCACGGTCAAGGAAGCTGCCAATGTTCTGAGCGCCGTTGTATCGGGCGGTCGGGCGACACAGAACACCCAGAATAATACGGTCGGTGTGCAAAATAATGCTGTCGAAGCGGGTGCTGCCGGTCAACAAGCCAACACCGGTAATATACCCCAGGATGTTATGAATGACGAACAGGTACAAAAAGTTTTACGGGCTGTCACCCGTCTCGGCGTTGGCACCAGTCCTGCCGATCTGAGCCAGGCCGCCAAGGCCGCTCAGGTACCGCTGTCCGAGCAACAGGCCAAAATGCTGTCTGATTTTTTGAAGTTGGACCGCCCGACCAATATTAATGTGAAGGTTAATAATCAGGCACAGGCTGCGGTCTCCCAAACCAGCCAGTCTTTAACCAGCGCGGTTGCCCTGCAAGCGACACAGGATCGCGGACTTAACCAGACCAATTCCAATGCACCCGTGCTTGCAACAGGTGCCGCACAGGCCGCAGCCAATAATACCGATCTTCAAGGTGTGGCCCAGGTACAGGTACAAAACGCCGCCCAGAATGCAGCAACGGCGGATCGTGGCATCACCAGAGGAGCAGCAACACAGGTTCTCACCGCCACACCTCAGGTTAGTGCTGATGCCTCAAGTGCGACCACGCAAGCCACCAACAACCAGCCACAACAGATTGCCAATACCCCTAAACCACAACAGGTTCAGACCCCGCATACACCTGAACAGGCCCGCCCGCTGGCCCATCAGATTTCCGTTAATATTACCAAAGCCATTGCCAACGGTTTGGACAAAATCTCAATCAACTTGCGCCCCGAATCCCTGGGCCGGGTAGAGGTTCAACTTGAAGTCGGTAAAAACGGCAAAGTTACCGCGACAATTATTGCTGACCGTCCAGAGGCCCTGGAGCTTTTACGCAATGACTCGCGAAATCTGGAGCGTGCCTTGCAGGATGCCGGGCTGAACGCAAAATCGGCTGATCTGAACTTCAGCCTGCGTGACCAGAATGAAAACTCCAATGAAGCCAAGCCCGACAGCCAGATGGCAGAAGACACCGATGAAGGCGACGCGGAAGAACAGGATGGTACCCCGGAAGCCGAACTGGCCGCCCGCCTGCTCAATGGCGAGATGGATCAGATAATCTCTGAAAAACGTATCGATATCAGAGCGTAAGGAACAAGACCGATGGTCGAAGCCGTAAATACAGCAGCCACAACCCTGGAAGATCAGAAAAAGTCTGATGTTTCCAAGCAGAAGCTGGCTGAAGATCTGGATCAGTTTATGAACCTGTTGGTAGCCCAATTGCAGAATCAGGACCCCCTGGATCCCATGGATGCCAATGAGTTCACCTCACAACTCGTGCAGTTTGCCGGTGTTGAACAGCAAATTCAGGCCAATGACAATCTCGAACAAATGCTCGATTTGCAAAAAACCAGTCTGCTTGGCACGGTGGTTGGCTACATCGGAACAAAAGTAGAAGTCAACGGCACTGAAATGTCTCTGGAAAATGGTGAAGCGAAAGCCTCGTACACACTGGATGAAAAATCTCTCAGCACAACCATCATCATCACCGATTCTTCCGGCAAAACCGTATACTTCAGCCCCGGCGAAGTCGAAGCCGGTCGCCATGCCTTCACCTGGAATGGCAAAGACAATTTTGATGTCGCAGTCCCTGACGGCAATTACACCCTGACCGTTACGGCCCTGGATTCTTCAGACGAAACAATTGGTGTGCAACATACAATCGTCGGAACAGTCAACAGCGTCAGCATGGAAGATGGCATCGCCACCCTGCAAGTCGGTGAAACAGGATACACAGTTGAACAAGTCAAAGCAGTTTATCAGTAATTAGTTTTAGAAAACAAATTAAAGCGCCCTTGAAACACATAGACCCAAGGGCATAAAAAAGGAGAATATCATGAGTTTGTTCGGTGCATTGGCGTCAGGCGTCTCGGGACTAAGCGCCCAATCAAGTGCTCTGGGAGCCATTGGTGATAACGTGTCAAACGTCAACACCATCGGTTACAAGAGTACCGATGTTCAGTTCAAAACACTGATCACGAAACAGGTTTCGTCCTCCAAGTATTCTCCCGGTGGTGTGCAGGCCGCACCCAAGACCGGCGTTGATGTCCAGGGCTTGTTACAGTCCACAACATCATCAACAGACATCGCCATATCCGGTGCCGGTTTCTTCGTCGTTAATGAACAACCCGAGGCTGGATCTGGCTCACTATTTGCCTACACCCGTGCCGGATCATATTCCGTAGACAAGGACGGCTTCCTGAGAAACACCGCAGGCTGGTATCTGCAAGGCTGGCCCTTGCAACCCGCCGGCAACAGCACGACGGGCTTCGCAACTGTAACCATCGGTTCCGATACTTTCGTCAAAGCCTATGAAGATGGTACAGGCACAACCGTTTCGATTAATGATAACATCGTCAGCCCGTCTGATCTGCAACCATTGAACCTGAACACCATTGGCGGTACGGCCCAGGAAACCACGGCCATCAGGCTTGGTGCAAACCTGCCAGCGACCGATGCCATCGGGGTTGACCATAAAACCAACGTGGTCATCAATGATACCCTCGGCAACAGTGCCAATCTGGAAATGATCTTCGTCAAGGGTCAGGAAAACTCGTGGGATATTTCTCTTGAAACCCCGGCCAACGCCGCAACCATTGAACTGCACGGCTCCGATAATACAGATACCACCCCGGATGTTTATGCAGCCAGCGGATTGATTACCTTTACCAAACTGCCGACCGATGGTGAAACCATCATCATCGATGGCATCACATTTGAATTTGATACCAATGCAAGCGTGGTGCAAACCCCGACTACCCGTCAAGTCGATATCAGCGCGACAACCGTTGTCGCCGGTTCGGATGTAACGCCCCTGCTCAAAACGGCTATTGATGCATCCGGCATCAAGGAAACATCTCGTTTTGCATCCAGTGGTTCTGACATGAAGATTACCCAATCGACCATGGGTGCATCAATCTCCGTAGATGTCAGCAATATTCTTTCGGTCAAACAGGTTGCCGCCAATGGCAACCTGGGTGTCTATACCATCGAGGCCGTTGATTATGCTTTCAAAAATGGTGCCCGCATGGACTTCATCAATGCCCACGTCACTGCATCTTCCCTGAACCCATTTGTCATTACCGATCCAGGTGCTGAAACCATTACGGCTGCTGCTGGTACATTTTCCGCCTTTTCGGCTACCGATAGTGTCATCATAACCAGCGCAGAGGATACCGGGGCCACCGGAAACAGGGTCGTTGCCGCAATTGCCTCGGTTAACGCCGATGGTTCGGTAATCACCTTTGCCAATGGTACCTTGTTATCGACCAATGCGTCAGACACAACCATGAGCATCATGAAAAGCTACGACACCGATACGATCGTCATAACGACCGGGACCAACACTACACAGACGTTCGAGCTTCGTGCAGGTTCTACCTCACCCCAGGCTAACGGCACAAACACCTTCACAACGGGTGCTGGTACTGCCACGATCACGGCCATCGATGCGGGAACTTTTTATGGCTTCCAGCCCGGTGACTCGATCACCCTCTCAAACAGCAGTGATGACGCCACCTATGTTATTGCCGCCGGTGGTGTATCCGCCAATGGCAAGGTTATCACCTTGACCACCAATACAACCGTTGGCGATGCCGCCGACACGAACATGACACTTACGCTCGTTGAGCCGACCGCCACCAACTATGTCACTATTCCGGCCGGTTCCAATGGCGCATCCATCGCCACGGCACTGAAAACCGAAATTGATACAGTTACCGGCATCTCCACACCAACACGATTTTCTGCCGATGGTTCCAGCTTGATCTTCGAACAAAGTTCGATTGGTGATGCAGTGGTGTTTAATATAGCGACCGTTTCAGAGATTTCCACAATCTATGCAATTCCCTCTACTGCCACGGAAGGAACGGCTGCGGCGTCCACAAACTTTACTGTATCGACATCGTCTTACGGAGCCAAAAAAGCCGCTATTGATTTCGCCGGTGATGGCTTGCCGTCCGGGTTCAACGTTAACAACATCGATATCCAATGGGCAAACGGTTCAACCGATCAGGAATTCACCTCGACCCTTGACGACAAACGGATCAGCGTGTTCCTCGGTGATGCCGGTATCAATAACGGCATGACACAGTTTGCCGGTAACTATCAGATAAACTTCATTACCCAGAACGGCGCCCAGTTCGGTAACTTCGCCGGTGTCAGCGTCGGTGGTGATGGTGTTGTTACCGCGCTGTTCGATAATGGTGTGACACGCCCGGTCTTCATGCTTCCCGTGGCTACTTTCGTTAATGCCAACGCCATGGAATCGCTCAGTGGCAACGTCTACATCGAAACCGACGTGTCGGGCTCTCCGACTGTTCGTGAAGCCGGTGAAGGTGGTGCCGGACAGCTCAGCGGGGCAACACTGGAATCCTCCACCGTTGACCTTGGTGAAGAATTCACTCAGATGATTATTACCCAGCGGGCCTACTCGGCGGCCGCGAAAATCATCACAACGGCAGATGAAATGCTTGATGAGTTGCTGAGGATCAAGCGCTAATTCGACCATAGACTCTACTACCCAACCTTAAGACCTATACCCTTCCATACCCTGACCCCGGTTTCGGCAACATCCGAACCGGGGTCTTTCTTGTTGTGGTATAAAAAAATGCACTTTTTTTCACTTTATGGCCTGATTAACCATTCATATTAGTTCTTAATTAAGAGGTCCGCGCTAGCATCAACCCATCAGAAACATTCGTTGAAATCATTATTCAAGATGCAAAAAAACATTCGGAAAACAATGGATAATAACGAACAGAGCTCAACGCCCGGACTTGTGGTTATCGGTCCCGATGGTCAGGTTATGAGTGAAAAAGATTTACCATCAGCCGATACAAAGCGCTGGGTTATTCGTCGCAAGGCTGAAGTTGTAGCTGGCGTCAGGGCCGGCCTGATTAGTCTGGCAGAAGCCTGCGAGAAATATTCCCTGTCCATTGATGAATTCCTGACCTGGCAAAGCCAATTGGACCGTCACGGTCTAAAAGGGCTTAAAGTCACCAGGATTGCCGATTACCGGCCACAGCACCCGCAACAGCAAAATGATGCTAATAACAGCAAATCAACCCAACGCTCTACTGCTGCACAATAACCCTCCACCACAACCCTCCACCACAACCCTTCACCACCAATATATAGTCCTGAACCTCGACCATAAGTCGCGGCGGGGCTATAAATTGCTGGTGGAACCGAAATTATGCGGCATCCCCCCTAAAACCCGTTCATATGTCATTGTCATAAAGATTGCCCAAACCCGGCAAAAATTGCCGGACATTAACCACTTATTTACCCTGTTTTCTGTATCCTAGAATAATACAGCCCCAATAGACATATTATAGACATACCAAAGTCTGTCTCGTGGCATTCTGGTAGACCGAACAAAAGAATAAAGGGAAATATTGTGGACGCACTTCTCCAAGCCATGCGCAACCTGGGCCCCTCTCGTCTCGCTATCATGGGTGGTGTTGTTTTAAGCATGGTATTTTTCTTTATCTACATTACCTCACGCATCGCCCAGCCGAGTCTGGATTTGTTGTACGCCGATCTGTCCCCGAAAGATTCCGGCAAGATCACCCAGATCCTTGATACCATGAAAATTCCCTTCGAAATTGGTGCAGGCAGCAGCATCAGCATTCCCGGCGAAGAAATCCCCCGGGTTCGTTTGTTATTGGCCGACCAGGGTATTCCGGGCGGCGGGACACTGGGCTATGAGATTTTCGATGAAGCGGAAGGCCTGGGCACTACAAATTTCACCCAGAATGTTAATCTGGTTCGCGCTCTGGAAGGTGAACTGTCGCGCTCGATTCAATCAATTTCGATTATTTCATCCGTCCGTGTCCATCTGGTCCTGCCCAAGCGCCAGCTATTCAGCCGTGAGCGCCAGGAACCCAGTGCATCGATCATCTTGAACATGAGCGGCAACAAACGTCTTGCAAATGAACAGGTACAGGCAATCCAGCACCTGGTCGCCACGGCAGTGCCCGATCTCAAACCCAATCGGGTATCCATTACCGATAACAAGGGCAAACTGCTGGCTTCCGGATTTGAAGACGAGAATGACATCAGCGTCATGGCTGAAAAAACCACCCAACGGCAAAGAATTTTCGAACGCAGAATGGCCCGGACCATTGAAGAATTACTGGAAAGAACAATCGGTTCAGGAAAAGTTCAGGCCCAGGTCAATGCGGAACTTGATTTTGACCGGATAAATACCGAGGAAGAAATATTCGATCCCGATGGTCAGGTCGTTCGATCTACCCAGTCATCAGAACAAAATTCCAGCGCCCTTGACAGTGAAGGAGCGACCCCCGTCGGCGTAGGCACCAATCTCCCAGATCCGGGCATCGGCGCCCAGGAAGGTGTCAGTTCTTCGGCCAACGATGCGACCATCACAGAAACTGTTAACTTTGAAATTTCCAAGAAAGTCGTCAACCACATCCGTGAGGTCGGTACCGTCAGGCGTCTTTCCGTCGCCGTTCTGGTCGATGGTGAACATAGCAAGAATGCCGATGGCGAACGAATTTATGAAGAACGCTCCGAAAGGGATATGGAACTGCTGGCAACCCTGGTCCGCGGAGCCATTGGTTTTAATGCCGATCGTGGTGACGTTATTGAAATGATCAATATGGAATTCGCCGGTTTTATCGAGGAGGATATCGAACTCGAATTATTCTTCGGAATGGATAAAAATGATCTATTACGCATTGCTGAATTCCTGGTGCTGGGCATCGTCGCGATCCTGGTTATCCTGCTGGTTGTCCGGCCACTGATTTCAAGGGCTATTGAGTCCATTCCAAGCGCAGATGCACTTGCAGCAGAACGTCTGATTGCCGATCAGACTGCGGCCGCGGCCCTGACTGCGCCGGGTGGAGCACCAATCCCCGGCGAAACCCTGGACGGTGATGTGGAACAGTTTGAAGAGCTCATCGATATCGACCGCGTTGAAGGCAGAGTGAAAGCGTCATCCGTCAAGAAAGTCGGCGAAATTGTTGAGAAACACCCTGACGAAGCTCTTTCCATTGTTCGCAACTGGATGTATGCAGAAAAATAATAATAACCGGGTAAAAACTGATACAATGATTTACGGGATAATGAGTTAATGGCCGTACGTGACGATTACCGCAGCCTGTCGGGCCCGCAAAAAGCTGGCATTTTCATGCTGGCTATCGGACCATCACAATCTGCCCGCCTGTTTGAGCGCATGGATGACGAAGAAATCCGTGAGCTTTCACAGCACATGTCCCTGCTCGGCACCATCAACGCCAACATCATCGAACGGTTGTTCGTTGAATTTACCGAACACCTCAGTTCGGCCGGAGGCCTGGTCGGCTCATTTGATTCCACCGAACGCCTGCTGCGCGACACCCTGGGCGGCGACCGGGTCGCCACCATCATGGAAGAAATCCGCGGACCTGCGGGCCGTACCATGTGGGACAAGCTGGGCAACGTGAGCGAAAGCGTACTGGCCAACTATCTGAAGAACGAATACCCCCAGACCGTGGCAGTGATCCTGTCCAAGATCAAACCCGATCATGGCTCGCGGGTGCTGGCCATCTTGCCGGAAAACTTCGCGCTGGAGGTCATCATGCGTATGCTGCGCATGGAATCGGTGCAAAAGGAAGTGCTCGATCATATTGAACGGACCTTGCGCTCTGAGTTCATGACCAATCTGGCGCGCACCGCCAAGCGCGACAGCCATGAAATGATGGCCGATATTTTCAACTCATTTGACCGCAACACCGAAACCCGTTTCATGGGCGCGTTGGAAGAACGTAACCGCGAGTCCGCCGAGCGCATCAAGAACCTGATGTTCACCTTCGATGACCTGATCCGTGTCAGCGACGCCGGTATCCAGGTCCTGCTCCGCCAGGCCGAGAAAGACGTGCTGGGCATCGCCCTGAAGGGTGCCTCCGATGAGGTCAAGGAGTTGTTCTTCAACAACATGTCTGAGCGGG
>JAJRRU010000005.1 GCA_024279135.1 Alphaproteobacteria bacterium | reverse complement strand
CGCGCCGCCATCGGTTATCAGATCAGGTGGCAAATCCAGTTTAAAGAAATCACGGACCAGTACTTGCGAGCCGTCCTGACCGGTTAGCAGAAGATTTGATCCCTGGGGGGCAAAATCAGCCTTCAGCAGCCACGCACCACCGGGTATGACCATCGGCACACCGTTTTCAGCCTGAAAACTTTCCACGACCGCCAGCTTGGAAGGGGCAATCTGCGTGTTGAGCTGTGAGAATTGCATGTATTACAACCTGTGAATGATAATAAATCGCAGTTTGATGGTATTTCAAGATTAAATCAACTATGGAGGTTGTAAGCGTTAGTGTTAAATCCCCTTGTTATGTGTACTAAATTGTAGAGTTTCAGGCACAGATGGCCTCATTATTGGAAATACTTCCGCTATATACCTGAAATCAGGCATCAAACTCTTGAAATGCGAAACCGTTATAAACGTCTACTTTCTCGGTAGGGTATTTGGCTGAGTGGAGGAGGGAGGAGCCCCCAATCGGATACTCCCCCCCCCCTCGTATTCCTACGAATGTTGCGTACACAGGGTTTTGAAGAAAAATAGTAGGGGCAAACTTAATGATTAGGCGTGACAGCAGCGTCTATCTAACTCATTGATTTATATTAATATTAACTTTTTCATAGTTCATTCGCAATACGAAGATCGGGAGTTCGAACCTCCTCGGCTCCACCAGTTTCTTCAGTGACCTGACGGCAATTTTCAGGCACCAGAGTTTCCTGCATTGCCCGGATCATACCTTGGGGTTATTTGAGTTGAGCAAGGGCAGCCCTGATCAATTGTTCCTTACCACAGGTATGACGGGAGATGTCGCAATCCATATTCATAATATGACCGGTCTGCCAATTGCGCAGGAATTGACGCAGTTCGCGAAGCGAGGCCATGTCGTGATGAATGTGCCAGGAACTGATCTTGTCACTCAACTCGGCAAGGTGAACGCGATGATGCTCACTGTGTTCTGCCAGTTTGGGGTCGTTACAGACCTCCATAATGGCTTCCTCGCGGCGAAAATGATGGCCCATGTAGTCCGCTAATTCTTCGATCAGGTTATCCAGATCGCTATCATTAACCGTGCGGTTCGTAAGCTTGTTCAGCAATCGGAATATAACCTGATGATCCTTGTCAATGGCATTGATCCCCACACTCAGGATATCAGACCAGATAAGCGCCTTTTTATTTGTTGTCATGGGCAGTTCGATCCAGAAGGTGCTGCCAACGCCTTCCTCGCTTTCAAAGCCTACCTGACCAGCCATACGTTCAACCAGTAATTTTGTCACTGTCAATCCAATGCCCGTACCTTCTCTGGTAATTTCCGCATCGATTCCAAGCCGGTGAAACATCTGAAAGACACTGTCATAATCCCTTCTGGTTATGCCAATGCCCGTATCCACGACAGCGATACGACAAAACCCCTCGTCAGTTTCCCAACAGTCCACGGTGACCGTTCCGCCATCCTTGTTGTACTTAACCGCATTGGAGAGAAGATTAAGCAAAGCCTGTGTAAATCGCGTTCTGTCGGTACGCAGCATCAGCGGAGCCGATTTGGGGTTTTGTTTATGGATAAGGTTGATGTTGCGTGACTGGCCCAATGGAATCGACAAAGCGACGCAACCTGCGATCACGTCGCCAGCATCAATTTCTTCCACAACCAGACGGAGCTGATCGGATTCAATTTTAGCCAGATCAAGAATTTCATTAATCAGGTCGAGCAGATGATAACCGCCTTTAAGGATACTATCCACGTGCTCGTGTTGCATGGGTGTTAGCGAGTTCTTGGGATCATGTTGCAACATCTGGGCAAAGCCGAGCACGGCGTTCATGGGTGTTCGCAGCTCATGGCTCATGTTGGATAAAAACTCGGACTTGGCCAGATTTGTCCGTTCGGCTTCCGAAGCAATTATTCTTTGCTCATGCACTCTCTGTTCAATTCGTTTTCTATCGGTAATATCCCGCAAGACCCCCATGGTGACCTGGCGTTTGCCTTCCCCCAGGTTTCTTCTGCTGGCAATTTCATGAAACCAGCGAAGACCCTTTTGCGGATGGTTGTAACGATATTCAATATCGATCGGGGTGCCGTACAGGCGGCTGTTTTCATACTCTGTCGCCAGACGGGCACGGTCCTGTGGTACCGCCATATCTACATCACCCTGTTCACCGTCAGCAGTGGCTTCCAGTTCGCTTAGTTCCATTCCATGCAAATGTATCAGGTTGTCGCTGCAATACAGGTTCCGCTGGGTCTCAATATCCCACACGAATACACCCAGACCTGCGGCCCGTTCAATTTGCTGTATGAAAACCATTTCACGCTCAAGCTGTTCGCGTTTCAGGATATCATCCGTAACATCCTGCATACTTCGAATGGATGTGAGCAGCTTGTCACCCTCCACATCGAAGGGCTGGCTTATTTCATGAATCCATTTCAGCTGGTCGTCATCGTCAAGTATTCGATATTTTATATCATAGGAACGAACATGGCGTCTGGCTTCACCCCTGACGTTTTCCAGAGTTTCACGATCTTCCTGTGCGACATGCAACAACCCCTTTTCTGCTGAAATGCGGCGCAAATACTGGCTGGCTGTCAAGTTGTGAATGCGCAGGATAACAGGTGAATAATCCAGACAGTTTTGAGAATTTTCATCCCAGAGCACATAGCCTAATCCGGCACAGTCAGATATTTTTTTATAAATATCTCCGGCCTGGCGATTGGTTTTCTGTTGTGTTACGCGTTCGGTAATAATGCCTTCTCCGAATTTGGATAATCATCACATAGTATCCATTCAAACCGCATTGGGGTTGTTTGAATGGGTCGTCCAGTTGGCATATTCGGTTGAGACCGGCTGGTTCGTTCTGGGATCAATCCCTCCGGTCAACTGAACCATGTCTATACAGCCTTCCACCGGACAAACACTAGCACACAGATTACAGCCGACACATTCATCATCCTTGACTTCAAAATAACGTTCGCCATTCCTCTCAAGGGTGATCGCCTGGTGCGAGGTGTCTTCACAAACAATATGGCAACGGCCACATTTGATGCATTTATCCTGATCGATAACCGCCTTGACCACATAATTCATATTAAGATATTTCCAGTCAACAACATTCTTGACCGCAGCACCCATAAAATCATCGGTGGTGGTATAGCCTTTATCATCCATCCAGTCGCTCATACCGTCGATCAACTCCTCGACAATTTTAAAACCGTATGTCATGGCCGCTGTACAAACCTGAACATTTCCGGCCCCCAGCGTCATAAACTCAACAGCGTCGCGCCACGTTGAAACACCGCCTATGCCAGAAATAGGTAGCGCAGCGGTATCGGCGTTGCGGGCAATCTCGGCAACCATATTCAGAGCAATGGGTTTTACCGCAGGCCCGCAATACCCACCGTGGGACCCTTGTCCATCAATATTTGGATTGGGCGACATGGTATCGAGATCAATGCCGATGATCGAATTGATGGTATTGATCAGTGCGACGCCATCGGCACCACCCTTCAGCGCGGCCAATGCGGGTTGTCGAATGTCGGTAATGTTCGGTGTTAATTTCACAATAACTGGCATGGAAGTACTTTGTTTGCACCACCGGGCGATATTTTCAATATATTCAGGGTCCTGTCCGATAGACGAGCCCATGCCCCGTTCTGACATACCGTGGGGACAGCCAAAATTCAGCTCAATGCCGTCTGCCCCTGTCTCCTCGACCAGCGGAACAATTGTTTTCCAGGACTCCTCGGTCACGGGAACCATCAAGGATACAACCAAGGCCCGATCCGGCCATTCGCGTTTTACCTTTTTGATTTCACGTAAATTAACCTCCAGCGGGCGATCTGAAATAAGCTCGATATTGTTAAACCCGATTAACTGTCGGTCATTGCTGTGAATGGCGCCGTAACGTGGCCCGTTGACATTAACCACATGGGGTTCTTCACCCAGGGTCTTCCAGACCACCCCACCCCATCCAGCCTTGTAGGCACGGACCACATTGGTCTCGCGGTCGGTCGGCGGTGCTGAAGCCAGCCAGAACGGGTTGGGAGATTTAATACCAAGAAAATCATTACGAAGATCAGCCATTGAATTATACCTCACCTGATGTCAAAAATTTATCAATTGCCATTGCCGCAACCTTGCCATCTTCCACCGCCGCAACAGTCAGATCATCACCGCCATCGATACAGTCCCCGCCGGCCCACACATCACCCAGAGATGTTTGCCGGTTGTCATCAACCCGTATGCGGCCCCGGGTTAGTTCGGGGGCCTGATTTTTGGCAAATACATCGCTGAGGAATACCTGTCCAATGGCTTTAAAAACCATATCGGAGGCCAGGTCAAAACCATCGCCCGTACTGTTTAATTTGCCATCATTATCGAGCGATGTGCGCTCGAAACGCACAACGCCGATGCGGCCATCCTGTTCGACAAGTTCCACCGGCATTGCCCAATAGACGATATTTACACCATTGGTCTGCGCCAGATCCTGTTCATATTTACTGGCACCCATTTGTGAAATTCCCCGACGATACACAATGGTGACCTCTTCGGCCCCCAGTAACTTTGTCTGAACTGCAACATCGATAGCCGTCATGCCGCCACCAATAACGATGATCCGCCGACCAACGGACAGTTGGGAAAGATCGTCCGCCTGGCGCAACTGGGCAATATAATCGATGGCATTGATCACCCCATCGGTGTCCTCTCCATCGAGACGCAGATTGTTGGAGCCGCCCTGTCCCAATCCCAGAAAAACCGCATCATAGTCACTTCGTAAGGTGTCCAGATCCAGACCCTGGCCCAGATAACTACCGGTTTTCAACTCGATACCGCCGATAGAAAGGATAAAGTCGATTTCCTTTTGGGCAAAATCATCAACTGCTTTGTAAGACGCAATGCCGTATTCGTTCAGTCCGCCGGATTTAGCGCGACCCTCGAAGATCGTAATATCATGGCCCAGAGCGGATAATCGGTGTGCACACGCCATACCTGCCGGGCCAGCCCCCACGACGGCAACCTTTTTGCCGGTGGATGACGCCCGCTGGAACGGGTGATCACCGGTTTCCATATAACCGTCGGTGGCGAAGCGTTGCAGAAAACCGATTTTAACGGGCTTGCCGCCGGCTTCGTTACGCACGCAAACCTCTTCGCACAGGGTTTCTGTCGGACAGACCCGGGCACACATGCCACCCATAATGTTTTGCTGAAAAATTGTTTTAGCAGCACCTGTGTTATTTGTACTGGCAATCTGGCGAATGAACAGGGGGATATCGATGCTTGTAGGGCACGCGACCACACAAGGAGCATCATGGCAAAAATAACATCGCGATGCCTCCACACTAGCCTGATATCCATCGAGCAAGGGATGTATATCGCTAAAATTATTTTCGTATTCGTGTTGTTCCAAACGATGCGTTGATATGTCGGACGCAGTGGAATTGTTCGCCATGGCTTGTCCTCCCTTTATCGATCCGTGATAGTTTCACATCACGTGCCTGCCTTGAATTGCCGATATTATTTCAGCTTTTCATTATATTAAACTAAAACCTGTCCAATCGGTCAAGTTTTTTCATAAAATACTAACTCCTGGCCAGAACCAGGGTCGTACCAATAACGATCAGGCCCACACCGGATAACCGCAGAATTGTTATGGGTGTCTCACCATATCCAAACAGGCCAAATTTATCATAGATCAAGGCGGCGATAATCTGGCCGCACAAAATTAACGAGATCAGCGCTGTTGCCCCGATTTTTGGCGCCACGTACATGGAGGCCGCCACAAAAACAACCCCCAGCAATCCGCCAAACCAGGCCCAGTACGGGGTTTTCTCAAAGGCCATGGAGAATGAAAACGACGGGGCGTAAAAAAACCTGACCACGAAAATTGTAACCGTGCTCACACACAACGAGATGGTTGCTGCATTGAGGGTGCCGCCAATATTACCGGACAAAACACTGTTCACTCCGGGCTGGGTGACCAAAACCACGCCGCATATGAACGCCAGGACAACATACAATCCCATGAAATTTCCCAAGAAATTTATCGATCCCATCAGTCTGGTTTTCCCATTCGCTCAAGTGGAGAAATTCATAGAGAAAACGTAACAGTTTCCTCGACGCCGTCCAGTGTGACCACCGGTTCACTCGGCATGGTTCGTGCAATAATTTTGCCGCGCCGGATCACGAACAACCGGGCTGGCCTGAGGCGCAAAGCCTCAACAGGATCTTTGCATTGCAAGATAACCATGTCGGCATGGCATCCCACATCCAGGCCGTAGCCGTCCAGATGCAGGGCGCGGGCCGGGTTGGCTGTGACGGCCTGGAAGACCGCCTGCATTTCTTTGATGCCCGTCATCTGGGCCACGTGCAACCCCATTTGCGCCACATCCAGCATGTCATGACTGCCCAGACTATACCAGGGGTCCATAACACAGTCGTGACCCATGGAAACGTTTATTCCGGCCTGCATCAATTCCTTGACCCGGGTCATGCCCCGGCGTTTGGGATAGGTATCATGGCGACCCTGCAAGGTTATATTGATCAGTGGATTGGCGATCACATGGATGCGGGCCTCCATTATCAAGGGCATCAGTTTGGATACGTAATAGTTATCCATGGAATGCATGGACGTCAGGTGCGATCCGGCAACCCGGCCTTGCAGACCAAGCCGCACTGTCTCACAGGCCAGGGTTTCAATGTGGCGTGACAGGGGGTCGTCGCTTTCATCACAATGCATATCGACCATCAATCCGCGCTTGCTGGCAATTTCACAAAGCTGGCGAACCGAGTCCGCACCGTCGGCCATGGTGCGTTCAAAATGTGGAATGCCGCCCACCACATCCACACCCATATCGAGCGATCGCAACAGGTTTTCGCGGGCCCTGGGCAAACGCAGGAAGCCGTCCTGAGGGAAAGCGACCAGTTGAATATCCAGC
Organism: Alphaproteobacteria bacterium; assembly: GCA_024279135.1. Lineage (GTDB taxonomy): Bacteria > Pseudomonadota > Alphaproteobacteria > Rhodospirillales > Casp-alpha2 > JABJOR01. The sequence continues at coordinate 98,358 of JAJRRU010000005.1, read as the reverse complement.
CACGGTTTCATTTCCTCGCGCACATCGATCAATGCCTGCACTGCCAGCAACCGGTCGTCGGATATGTCCACATGGCTGCGAATGGCTAACGTGCCACGCGCAATGGACCAGCGGCAGAACCGCAAGGCCCGGGCTTTGATTTCATCGACACTCAGGGTCGGTTTAAGCTCGGCCCACAGCGCGATACCTTCCAATAATGTCCCGCTTGCATTTACCCGGGGCTGGCCATAGGTCAGGGTTGCGTCCATGTGAAAGTGGCTGTCGATAAAGGGCGCGGTGACCAGATGGCCCGCCGCATCAATTTCCTCAGCGGCTTGAGCATCTAGGGCCGGTTTGACCTGGACAATTTTACCATCGAGCACGGCCAGATCTGTCGGCTCAGCCTCATGGGGCAGGCGGGCATTGCGGACAATTAAATCGAGCATGGGTCGTGTTCCTTAACGTGATCCTTAAATAACCCTTCTGAACATCAGGTCCGCTCACCTTTGCGGAACGGGCTCAACAGGGCCTTGGGGTAGCGTGCCTGACGGGCCATGACGACCATGGCCGCAATGCTCAGCACATAGGGCGTCATCAGGAAGAACTGATAGGGAATGAAATTACCGGCAAACTGTTGGGCGCGGACCTGCATGGCGTCCAGCCCGGCAAATAACAGCGCCCCCAGCAAGGCCTTGCCGGGACGCCACGAGGCGAAAATTACCAGTGCAACACAAATCCAGCCCCGGCCGTTAATCATGCCGAAGAAAAACGCATCGAAAGCCGACATGGTGAGGTACGCCCCGCCGACGGCCATGAAGGCGCTACCCACCATTACCGCCCCGGTGCGGATGCTCAAAACATTCATGCCTTGTGCCTCCAGTGCCATGGGATTTTCACCGGCCATGCGTAGCGCCAGCCCAACAGGCGTTTTGTACAGCACGTAGATCACCAGCGGCACGATAGCAAAAATCATGTACGTCATGGGGGTGTGGGAGAATATTGCCTCGCCCAGAAACGGCATATCGGACAGGCCCGGAATGTTAACGGGCTGGAATGCCGTAATTTTGGGCGGCGTGGTACTTTCCGGCAACATCATGCGGAAAATAAAAAAGCTCAGCGCGGAGGCCAACATGGTAATGCCGATGCCCGTGACATGCTGGGACAGTCCCAGATGGACCGTAAAGATACTGTGCAATAAACCAAACGTGGCACCGATAATGGCCGCAAACATCAAACCCGTCCACAGATCGCCGCCCAGATAAACCCACATCCAGCCCGACATAGCACCCGCCGTCATGATGCCTTCGATGCCCAGATTAAGCACTCCGGCCCGCTCACAGATCAGCTCTCCGATGGTACCCAGTATCAACGGACAGGCAATCCGGATGGTGGCGGCCCAGAACCCGGCAGTAAGGAAGATTTCCAATAAATCTAACAACATCGCCCCCTATCGAAATCGAATGCGGAATTGGGTTAACATGATGCTGACCAGAACCGCCAGAACGGATATGGCGACCAGCACGTCGGCAATATAGTTGGGAATATTGACCGCCCGGCTCATGGAATCCGCACCCACGTAAATACCAGCCAGAAACAACGCCGACATAATGACACCCAAGGGATGCAGATTGGCCAGCATGGCCACCGCGATCCCGGCATAGCCGAAGCCCGGCGACAGATCCAGTGTCAGGTACCCCTTCAGCCCGGCGACTTCCGTGACACCGGCAAATCCAGCCAGACCGCCACTGATCAGGGCAACCCGCAAGACGGTTTTATTGATACTGATCCCGGCAAAGGTCGCCGCAGACGGATTGTTGCCAACGGCGCGAATTTCATATCCCCAGATGGTGAACCGCATGACAAACCAGACCGCCACGGCCGATATAACCCCGACAATCAAGCCCAGATGCAACCGGCTTTTTTCCATGATGCGGGGCAACACGCCCTCGTCAATAATCGGTGCGGCCTGGGGCCAGCCCATGGACATGGGGTCACGCCACGGCCCTTCCAGCAGATAATTGACGAATAACAAAATAACAAAATTCAATAACAAGGTGGTGACCACCTCGTCGACCTTTAATTTGCTTTTCAGGTACACCGGCAACAACAACGCCAAACCACCGGCCAGGGCCCCGACCATAAACAGGAATGGTATCATCATGAACGGTGGCAGGGTTATCAACCCGGTGCCAAAATAGGTTGCCGCAAGCGCGCCACAATAAAGCTGGCCTTCTGCGCCGATATTCCAGAACCGGGCGCGAAATGCTACGGCTGCGGCCAGTCCGGTCAGCAACAACGGTGTGGCCCGTGTCAGGGTTTCCGTCAGGGCGAACCGGGAACCGAAAGCTCCCTTCAGCAACGCCAGATAAGCCTCAATAATGGACTCGCCCGTCCACAATATCAGACCCGAGGTTATCACCAGTGCGACAACAATTGCCATCACGGGGGCAAAAATCACCATCCACGGCGATACGGTTTCGCGGGGCTCTAACCTCATGATACACCCGCCTGGAGAAATTTCTCGCCGTGCGCCAGATCGCCTGCCATCATGATGCCGATATCCTGGGCCGTGATATCTGATACGGCAATGGGTTGGCTCACATGGCCGTGGTAAATCACGACAATCCGGTCAGCCAGCGCAAACAGCTCGTCCAGGTCTTCTGAAATCAATAAAATACCGGCCCCGCGCCGCTTGGCAGCCAGTAAACGCTCATGGACCGCCGCAATGGCACCCTCATCCAGCCCCCGGACCGGCTGGTTGGCAAGAATGAAACGCGGATTATTTTGCAAGGTTCGGGCCAGAATAAGTTTTTGCATATTGCCACCGGATAATTGTTTGGATGGCATTTCCATGGTCTTGCACCGCACATCAAATTGTTCAATCAGGCGGCTGGCGAAGGCCCGGCACGCCGTAAAATTAATCAGGCTGCTAAAATTCCACAGGGGTTTTTCGCGCAAGTTTTCACTGATCAGGTTTTCCCATACCATCATGTCGCCAATTACGCCATGGACGTGGCGATCTTCCGGAATGCGGCCCACACCTGCATGAATAAAACCGCGAGGCGAATATTGTTTCACCACGTCTCCGGCCAGACGGAGCTGGCCGGAAGAAGGCGTTTTCAGGCCACTGAGCAATTCGGCAAGGGACGATTGACCATTTCCGGCGACCCCGGCAAGACCAATAATCTCGCATTCCCGTATTTTTAAGGAAACCCCATCCAATAATGGTTTGTGACCCCGGCTTCCCGCCAACACTATATTATCCAGTTCTATAACCGGCGGGCCGGGTGGCAGATGTTCGACCAAAGGCCGCGTTACTTCATGACCAACCATCATCAGGGCCAGTTTATCACGGTCGGCATCCCTGGTGGCGATTTCACCGACCATCTGACCGCGCCGCAAAACGCAGACACGATCACTGATATTGAGAATTTCATGCAGTTTGTGAGAAATGAAAATAATCGACAGACCACGCGAAACCATGGAACGTAACGTATCAAACAGACGGTCGACTTCCTGCGGTGTCAAAACGGCGGTGGGTTCATCGAGAATGAGAATTTTTGCGTCCCGGTACAAAACCTTCATAATCTCAACCCGCTGGCGTTCACCAACGGAAATATCGCCAACCAGCTTGTCGGGCTCAATGGCCAGGCCGAATTCCTCGGCCAGGGCGTTCAGTTTGACCCGCGCGCGGGCCGTATCAGACCTCCAGGATGTCAGCGGTTCTGTACCCAGAATAATATTTTCCAGAACGCTCAGATTATCGGCCAGCGTAAAATGCTGATGGACCATACCGACACCGGCCTGGATGGCGGCGTCCGTAGCACCCGGCGGTAGTTGATTGCCGAAAACCTCGATGTCGCCCTGATCGGCAACATAGTGGCCAAAAAGAATATTCATCAAGGTGGTCTTGCCGGCACCGTTTTCACCCAACAGCGCCAGAACCTCGCCCTGCTGCAAGGTGAGCGAGATATTGTCATTGGCTATGAGCGAGCCAAAAGTTTTTGTAACACCTTTGATTTTCAGTGCCGTCATGAAACCACACTTTCCCCATTGACCATCGCGGGGGACGCTAGGCAGAGGAGACAGCAGGCCGTCCCCCCAACCCCGTCACGATGGACGAAACCGGCTTTTAATAAGTCGATTTCGGTTGTTCATCATTAATCACCACGGTGAAGCTGCCAGACATAATATCCGCCTGTGTCTTAGCGACCTTGGCTTTGATGTCACTGGAAATCTTGCTATCGAATTCGTAGTATGGTGCAAGGCTGGCGCCGCCTTTTGCCATCATTGTCCATTCCTTGTAATCCTCGGCTTTGAAGGTTCCGGCTTTCACGTCGGCAATGGCATTATTTATGGCAGATTCCATGTGCCACAGGGCGGAAGTCACAACCACATCTGTGCCATTTTCTTCCTTGTTCATGTCATTGACATTACCAAAGGCCAGGATACCTTTTTCACGGGCCGCATCAACGACGCCTGCGCGCTCTGCATATAGAATGTCCACACCGGTTTCGATCTGGGCAAAGGCAGCTTCCTTGGCTTTCGGTGGATCATACCAGGAGCCGATAAAGTTGACCTTGAATTCTACCTTTGAATTAGTCGCCCGGGCACCCGCCATGAAAGCATGAAACAGACGATTGACCTCACCGATGGGATAACCACCGACCATACCGATTTTATCAGTTTTGGTCATGGATCCGGCGATCATACCCATGAGATAACAGGGTTCATGAATGTAATTATCAAACACGGAAAAATTAGAACCATGGGGTTTGAACGGATCACCCATCAAGAAAGAAACACCTGGGTAATCCTCGGCCACCTGGCGGGCTTCCTTGCTGATACCAAAGGCCTCACCAACGATCAGGTTCACACCACTTTCTGCATATTCACGCAAGACCCGAACATAATCCGTATTGGCGACTTTTTCAGAAAACACATATTCGATGTCGCCTGCCTTGGCCGCCGCGTCCAATGCCAGATGCAAACGGGCATCCCATTTTTGCTGGATGGGCTGGGTGTAAATACCAGCAACCTTGATTGTGGCGGCATTGGCAACCGAACTGTTCATCGCGACCATTGCCGCAACCGGTGCGGCTATTGCCAGAGATAAAAATTTCCGTTTTGTAAGATTTAATTTTACCATCATAGTACCCTCCTGTTTATTCCACGCGAAACCATATCGCATTACCTGTATATCTATACCTGTATATCTATTTTTATATCGTTTTATTTTAGTGTAGAAAATATAGTGGTACGAATTTGACCAAGCGGTCAAGTTTTATTCCTGAACCTGCACCCCTATTCCCCGCAGGATAATCGTCACCGCATTGCTCGTGACTTCTTCGTATTGTTTATCTGACAAGGCCTGCCCGCCATTCAGGGTGTTTATCTGATGGGCGAAATCCGCATAGTGCTGGGTTGTCGCCCAGATCATATAGAGCAGGTAGGCTGGATCAACGGACGCTATTTTTCCTTCGGCAATCCATCTTTTGATAATTTTAACCCGCGAAAGAGTCCAGCCTTTCAGCGTTGTTTCAAGGAAATCCTGTATTTGTGGTGCGCCCTGCATTATTTCCTGAGCCCATATTTTGGACCCCAATGGGTGTTTGCGGGCAATATCCATTTTGGCGCGAATATAACGGCTCAGGGCCTCGCCAGGATCATCACAGTCGTCAAAGGTTTCGGCTGCCTGTAACCAGATGGTGAAAATATTGTTGATGATAGCCCGGTACAAAGCCTGTTTGGTGGGGAAATAATAATGCAGATTGGCTTTCGGGATACCGGCACGTCTGGCGATCAGCGAGGTGGTGGCCCCGGCAAAACCAAGTTCAGCAAAAACGTCTTCCGCCGCTGATAAAATTGACGCCTCGTTTCTTTTCCGGGGTTTGGATTTTTTCTGAAATTGAGTGTCCATCGTGCTAATATTCGTCTTCAATTCAAGATTCCATTTGATCGTAAAATAAAAACTGTATACTATTTTTTGACCAGATGGTCAGTTTTATTTTTAAATCATAAAAAATTTATGCCCGGTTTCTGGCCTTAAGTCAGAAAAATTCCGGGATACCAGGGAGGTTCATATGCCTGATATCAAAAACTTACGTATCGATGGACAACGTTTATGGGACAGCCTGATGGAAATGGCCAAGATCGGTGCAACGGAAAAAGGCGGCTGTTGCAGGCTGGCCCTGACCGATCTGGACCGGGAAAGCAGGGACCTGTTTGTTGACTGGTGTAAAAACGCCGGGTGCACCATCCGCATCGATAAAATGGGCAATATTTTTGCTCGCCGAGCGGGCCGCAATAACGACCTGCCCCCGGTCATGACAGGTAGCCATTTGGACACCCAGCCAACCGGCGGCAGATTTGATGGCGTTTACGGCGTGCTGGCCGGGCTGGAGGTTATCCGCACCCTGAACGATCTGGGGTATGAGACCGAACACCCCATTGAAGCCGCCGTTTGGACCAACGAGGAAGGCTCGCGGTTCGCCCCGGCCATGGTTTCCTCGGGTGTGTTTGCCGGTGTCTATGATCTGGAATACGGCCTGAGCCGCGCCGATGAAGACGGCAAGACAATGGGCGAGGAACTGGAACGCATTGGATACGCCGGTGAGGATGAGGTCGGTGGACGCGATATCCATGCCTTCTTTGAGGTCCACATCGAACAGGGGCCAATTTTGGAAGAAGAAGAAATTACCATCGGCGTGGTTACCGACGCGCAAGGCCAGCGTTGGTACGAACTTGAACTGACCGGTGTGGAATCCCACGCCGGACCCACACCCATGGATCGCCGCAAGGACGCCTTGTTAGGGGCTGCCCGGGTTGTCGAACTGGTCAACAAGATCGGTCTGGATAATGCCCCGGTCGCCTGTGCCACCGTGGGTATGCTCAATGTGTATCCCAGTTCAAGAAACGTCATTCCGGGTCATACGTTCGTGACCATCGATATCAGACACCCCGATGATGATGTGTTGAGCGATATGGACAAGGCCATTCGCGAGGGTGTTGCAAAAATTGCCGCCGACATCGGCCTGCAATCGCAACTGGAGCAAATCTTCTATTACGCGCCGGTGCCCTTCGATGAGGACTGCGTCAAGGCGGTTCGCCAAGGCGCCGAGGATTGCGGCTATTCCACCCGCGACATCGTTGCCGGAGCAGGCCACGATGCCTGTTACCTGTCCCAGGTAGCCCCAACATCCATGGTGTTCGTGCCGTGTGTTGACGGGATCAGCCATAACGAAGTTGAAGATGCCAAACCGGAATGGATCACAGCAGGCGGTGATACCTTGTTGCGCGCCATACTGGATAAAGCAGGCCACATATCTTGAGCCAGCAAAGTCCAGCACCGGAAAAACGCACCGTAATCGAAACACAGGAATTGGAGGTTACTTTTCAGACCGCAGACGGCCCTGTTTTTGCCCTCTCGGATATCAATCTGACGGTTAGCCATGGGGATTTTGTGTCTTTTATCGGCCCCTCGGGGTGTGGCAAGACAACATTGTTACGGGCCATTGCCGATCTTGAACCACTCAGTAGCGGGTCGATTTCGGTTAACGGCGCCACAGCCCACGAGTCGCGCATGGCACGGGCTTATGGCTACGTCTTTCAGGCTCCGGCCCTGTACCCGTGGCGGACCATCGAAAAAAATGTCACCCTGCCACTGGAAATCATGGGTATGGGGAAGGACGAACGCGCTGAACGTTCGACCAAATACCTGGAACTGGTCAATCTGGCTGGCTTTGAAAATAAATACCCCTGGCAACTATCCGGCGGGATGCAACAGCGTGCATCGCTGGCCCGTGCATTGTGCGTTGATCCGGAACTATTGTTGATGGATGAACCCTTTGGCGCACTGGACGAGATTGTTCGTGATCATTTAAACGAGCAGCTCCTGCGCATCTGGCGGCGAACGGAAAAAACCATTGTATTTGTCACCCATTCCATCCCCGAGGCGGTTTTCCTGTCGACCAAGGTCGTGGTTATGTCGCCGCGACCGGGACGCATTATCGATGTGATCGATTGTGATTTTCCGGCGGATCGCTCGCTCGATATCCGCGAGACACCCGAATTCCTTGAAGTCGCACACAGGGTCCGTGAAGGCTTGCGGGCGGGGCACAGTTATGACGACTGAACCGGGCGCCATGGGGTTGGATGTATCACTGCAAAAACCTTCTTTTATTGCGGTTGCCATGGCTGGCAAGACCGGCCCGGTCACCATCGTATTATTAGTTTTTGTGGCAATCTGGTACGCCGGTGCCATATGGATGAATTCGACTTGGGAAATCGACCGCTTTGCGAAAAAAAATATCGACTGGACCATGGTCCAGCTGGTGAGCAAAACCATGCAACAGGAACGCCCGATCCTGCCCGCACCCCATCAGGTTCTGGTCGAAATGAACGACACTATATTCCTGAAAAAAATCACCTCCAAACGCAGTCTGGTCTATCATTCCTCGGTCACCCTGTCGTCCACCTTGCTGGGCTTCGTGGTGGGTGGCTTGCTGGGCATTCTGCTGGCCGTGGGGATTGTTTATAACACAACCCTGGAACGCAGCCTGATGCCGTGGATTATTTCCTCGCAAACCATTCCCATCCTGGCCATCGCGCCCATGATCATCGTGGTTCTGGGGGCCATCGGGTTGAAGGGCCTGGTCCCCAAGGCGATCATTTCCATGTATTTGTGTTTTTTCCCGGTCACCATTGGCATGGTCAAGGGCCTGCGGTCACCCGACGTATTACAGATCGACCTGATGCGAACCTACAACGCCAGCCGCTGGCAGACATTCTGGATGCTGCGCTGGCCATCCTCTATGCCGTTTCTGTTCACCAGCCTGAAGGTTGCCATCGCCATCAGCCTGGTGGGTGCCATTGTTGGCGAGTTGCCGACCGGCGCGCAAGCCGGTCTGGGTGCCAGACTGTTGGCCGGGTCTTATTACGGCCAAACCATTCAGATCTGGTCGGCGCTGGTCACCGCAGCCATTCTGGCGGCCTCGCTGGTTATCCTGATCGGCTGGATTGAACGCTACGTACTTAAAAAAATGGGCACACGACCATGAGCCGTCAGTTTGATAACTTTGCGCTGGTGGCCCTGGGTTTTGTGGTGCTCGCCTTGTTGCTGCCCTTGACGGCAGGTGACAGCCAGCTTGGCTGGATGGATCACCCTGCGGCATTTTCTGTGTTGTTGCTGGTCGGGGGCGTGAGTCTCTATACGGCCTGGAAAGGCGTCCATGGCACTGGTGTTGCGCTATTGATCGTCGGGCTCGTTTTTATCGGAGTGCTCAGTGCCATAGGCTTGATGAATGATGGCCTCGCCGGGACAGCCAGTTGGGGATTCTGGGCCTATATTTTTTCCCTTTGGGCATTAATCTGGCGTGGTATTGCGCACATATCCAACACCTCCACCCTCCATAAGGGACAACGGGTCGCTACCAGCATATTCATCCCGGCACTGTTCGGGCTGTGGCTGTTGTTTTTGTGGGAAATGCTGTGTGTAGGGTTTGGCGTACCGGGAGTTTTACTACCCCCGCCGAGCGCTATTTTCCTGCAACTGATCAGTTCGCTGGACATATTATACGCTGATTTTGTCCAGACCTTTATGAAATCCGTGTTAAGCGGTTTTATCATGGGTTGCGGTTCGGGCTTCATCGTCGCCATTCTGGTCGACAGAAGTCCCTTCCTGAAACGTGGGCTGTTGCCACTGGGTAATATGGTCAGTGCCCTGCCCATCGTGGGCATTGCACCCATCATGGTCATGTGGTTCGGCTTCGACTGGCAATCAAAGGCCGCCGTGGTTGTGATCATGACTTTTTTCCCCATGCTGGTGAACACGGTGGCCGGTCTTTCGGCGGCGGGAAAGCTGGAATTGGAGCTGATGCGTTCATACGGCGCTGGTTATTGGCAAACATTATTTAAATTAAGGCTTCACTCTGCCATGCCATTCATCTTTAATGCACTTAAAATAAATTCAACGCTGGCATTGATCGGTGCCATTGTAGCCGAATTTTTCGGTACACCGATTGTCGGTATGGGTTTCCGTATTTCCACCGAGGTGGGGCGGATGAATGTAGATATGGTCTGGGCCGAGATTTTTATCGCCGCCCTGGCAGGCTCTACATTTTATGGCGTGATGGCTCTACTGGAGCGAGCCGTTACATTTTGGCACCCGTCCTACCGGGTCAAGCACCGGTAGGCGGAACGTAACAACAATGAACCAACAACAGGGATATAAATGATGAAAAAACTGATAATGGGATTAGGCGTGTTGGCCGTAAGTTTTACGGCGTTCAGCGCCATGGCAGCCGAACAGGTTGTCCTACAATTAAAGTGGGTCACCCAGGCCCAGTTTGCGGGCTATTACGTGGCTCAGGAAAACGGCTATTACAAGGACGCCGGGCTTGATGTTACCATTAATCCGGGTGGCCCCGACATCGCTCCGCCACAAATCATCGTCGGTGGTGCCGCCGATGTGATTATTGACTGGATGCCATCGGCTCTGGCGGCCCGTGAAAAGGCGTGCCTCTGGTCAATATTGCCCAGCCCTTCAAGCGCTCCGGCATGATGCTGACCTGTCGCAAGGAAACCGGCATTAAATCACCCAGTGATTTCAAGGGACGGACCCTTGGCGTGTGGTTCTATGGCAACGAATACCCGTTCCTGAGCTGGATGTCCAAATTGAACATTCCCACCACGGGCGGCAGCGATGGCGTCACTGTCCTGAAACAGGGCTTCAATGTTGATCCGATCCTGCAAAAACAGGCCGATTGTGTATCCACCATGACCTATAATGAATACTGGCAGATTATCGATGCAGGCCTGGGTGCCGATGAGCTGAACGTATTCAAGTATGAAGATCAGGGTGTGGCCACACTGGAAGACGGTCTCTACGTGCTTGAGAAAAACCTCAGCGATCCGGCATTCGTCGACAAGATGGCACGTTTTGTCAAAGCCAGCATGAAAGGCTGGGCCTGGGCACGTGACAATCAGGAAGCCGCCGCAGACATCGTTCTGGATAATGATGCAACCGGTGCCCAGACCAAAAAACACCAGGTTCGCATGATGGGCGAAATCAACAAACTGACGGCTGGCTCCAACGGCAAGCTTGATGTTGCGGCTTACGAGCGCACGGTATCAACCCTCATGGGTGGTGGTTCCGATCCGGTGATTTCCAAAGTACCGACCGGTGCCTGGACCCACGTTGTCATCGACAAAGCCCTGGGAATGTAACCAGGGAATGTAAGTGCCTCAGCTATACCGTCCGGCCGGTTTTTCACTGGCTGGGCGATAGCTCGTTATCAATTCATATCAGGGAGGACATTATGTCACTTCACATCAAAGGCGGAACCGTCGTTACGGCAGAAAAATCTGTCAGGGCCGATGTTATAACCGATGGCGGTAGTATTGTTGCCGTTGGCGAAGCTCTTGAAACCCCGGGCGGTGCCCAGGTTATTGATGCGGGTGGCTGTTATGTCATGCCCGGCGGGATCGATCCCCATACCCACATGGAACTGCCCTTTATGGGCACCGTGGCATCAGAAGATTTCTTTACCGGAACCACCGCCGGTGTGGCGGGCGGCACCACCATGATCATCGATTTTGTTATTCCCGGCCCGCAACAGGATATCATGGAGGCCTATCATACCTGGCGCGGATGGGCCGAAAAATCCGCCGCCGATTACAGCTTTCATGTGGCCATAACCTGGTGGGATGAAACTGTCAAAAAAGCCATGCAGACCCTGACGGAAGATTATGGCGTCAACAGCTTCAAACACTTTATGGCCTACAAAGGCGCCATCATGGCCGATGACGAGATTCTGGTGAACAGTTTTAACCAGGCCCGCGAACTGGGGGCCATCTGTACTGTGCACGCGGAAAATGGCGAGCTGGTTTTTCACCTGCAACAGGAAATGCTTAAAAAAGGTATCACCGGACCGGAAGGTCACCCTTTATCCCGCCCACCGGCGGTGGAAGGCGAAGCCGCCGACCGGGCGATCCGCATTGCCCAGGTCCTCGATGTACCGCTTTATGTGGTGCACACTTCCTGCGAAGACGCCCTGAAGGCCATTACCCGGGCACGCCACGAAGGCCAGCGGGTGTTCGGCGAAGTTCTGGCCGGGCATTTGCTGGTCGATGACAGCGTCTACCGCAACCCGGATCCGGATTTTGCCGCCCATCATGTGATGAGCCCGCCGTTCAGGCCAAAGCACCATCAGGAAGCCCTGTGGCGTGGCCTGCAATCGGGCATGTTACAAACCACGGCAACCGATCATTGCTGTTTCTGCACACCGCAAAAGCAGGCTGGCAAAGATAATTTCACCCTGATCCCCAACGGAACCGGCGGCGTGGAAGACCGTATGCATGTGCTGTGGACCCACGGTGTGGGCACCGGGCGGCTGACCATGAACGAATTTGTCGCCATTACCTCGGCCAATGCGGCGAAGATTTTCAACATATATCCGCGCAAAGGCACCGTGGAAGTGGGTGCAGACGCCGATCTGGTGGTCTGGGATCCGGAGAAAGAACGCACCATCAGCAAGGATACCCATCATCAGAATATCGACTTCAACATCTTTGAAGGCATGACGGTCAAGGGTATCAACGTGGTCACGGTCAGCCAGGGCAATGTGGTGTATAAGGACGGTGAGGTTAAAACCATCCGCGGTGCCGGACGCTATATTAACCGGCCGACCTTCGCGCCTTATTATGACGCCATGAAGATCGGTCATAAAAACAACGCTCCGACTGCGGTATCGCGCTAGGCGAAAGCCCCGGCATAGGTTTCGCGTAAAACCGACTTTTGCACCTTGCCCATGGCATTTCGCGGCAGGGTGTGAACAAAAAATATCTTCTTGGGCTGCTTGAAGCGGGCCAATCGGCTGGTCAGTGCCGCGATGATGGTTTGCTCTTTCAAGTCTTCATCATCGCGCACCACCACGGCCACTACGGCTTCGCCGAAATCCCGGTGGGCCACACCGATAACCGCAGACTCGATCACACCGGCCATGGCATCAATCTCGGACTCAATTTCCTTGGGGTAAACATTAAAACCACCCGATATAATCAGGTCTTTGGCCCGCCCGACAATGGCGATACGACCATCACGGGTCATCACCGACACATCGCCGGTGATGAAATACCCGTCGGCGCGAAACTCGGCCGCTGTTTTTTCCGGGTTCTGCCAGTATCCCATAAAAACATTCGGCCCCTTGATTTCCAGGGTGCCGGGCTCGCCGTGCGGGACTTCGAAGCCTTCGGCATCACACACCCTGAGCGTCACACCGGGCAGGGCATAACCCACACTGCCGGCTGTTCGCCTGCCATCGCCATTATGATCATTGTAGGGGTTAGAGGTGATCATCCCGGCCTCGGTCATGCCATAACGTTCCAAAATCCGGTGGCCCGTGCGGCGTTCGAACTCGGCAAACGTCTCGTCCAGCAACGGTGCCGAGCCGGCAATAAACAACCGCATATGGTCACACAAGGACCTGTCGAGGCGGATATCATCCAACAGGCGCACATAAAACGTTGGCACCCCCATCATCACCGTGGATTCAGGCAATAGCTCAAGGACTTGTTCCAGATTAAATTTGGGTAAAAACCAGATTTTTGAGCCGTTCAGCATGGCACAGTGCAAAGCCACAAATAACCCATGCACATGATAAATCGGCAACCCGTGCAGCAACACATCACCGGGCACGAAGCCCCACAGCTTGTGCAGGCACACGGCATTGGACGACAGGTTATGATGGCTCAGCATGGCCCCCTTTGAGCGCCCCGTGGTGCCCGAAGTGTACAAAATTGCGGCGATATCATTTTTTCCGAGCACTGCAATAGTACCGGTTTCGATGGTACCATCGAGCCCAGCCATGAATGATCCGCCGCCATTACCGTCCAGTGTAAAGACACGCGATACATCATATGGGCGGGCAATATTTTCAATGTCACCTGCCGACCGAGGGTCACATATCACCATTTTAGGCCGCGCATCGGCAATAAAATAATCCAGCTCGGCGACCGTATAGGCCGTATTGAGCGGCACGTAGATCGCCCCGGCCCGCAGACACGCCAGATATACCATCACCGCCTGAGCGGATTTTTCAACCTGCACCACCACCCGTTCGCCCGGCACGACCCCGCAATCTTGCAGCAGCCGGACCATGCGGGCGGTCTGGGCAGGGATGTCATGATAGCGCGTTATCTGACCATCGGGTGTCTCGAGAAATACCGCATCCGGGTCGCTGGGAAACCGGGCGGCAAGCAAGGCATAAAGATTGGCATTGTCCATCATAGTATCTGTCATATTTTTATTATGGCTGGGGGGATTGCGAGGCTCTTGGCATTCCACCCATGGCTTCGATCAAGTGACCCATGATGGCATAATCCAATACCTCTGGTCGATCCAGCCCCATGTCGGTATAAAATGCCTGCGCATCGGCGTAACCCAGATGCCCGAGCAGAATCTGAACACTTTGCGTAATATGCGTTGCCCCGCCTTCCGGTTCGGCAGGCGCCCCGCCGCCAAGCTGGGTAATGCCACGGATAAAGGTGGATACCGGCACCGCGATGCCGGTCACCGGTCTTTGTTTTTTGGTGGTCGCCACATGGATTGCCGCCAGATATGGTTTTCCATCATGGTAGTAAAAAATCGGCGAACCTGAATCACCGGGCACGGCGTCACAGCGATGAACCATCTGGGCCAGTTTTTTACCGTCCCCCGCATCGCGTTTATTCTGGCTGAGTACCTGACAACCCATATGGGCGGTCAGGACGGTTTTGCTGTCCTTGCTGTACCCGGCCTGCACGAAGTTTTCATCGAGACCGGCGGTCCGCACACCCAGCCAGCCGGTTTGGTAACCGATGGCCTCGGCCAGTTGCACGATGGCCCAGTCAAACAGGGCTGTGCGCTGTGACGGCTTGGCCAGTTCATCGTATCCGTTGGGTATAAAATAATTTTTTGCCACGGAATGAGCGGCAAATTTGCCATCACGAAACCCGGCAACAAAGTGGACCTGCGAGGCCGGTACATACCATGCCTTTCGTTTGTCATAGAGACAATGGGCCGCCGTGACCACCAGGGCAGGCCCGACAATAACGCCGGTACAATGGCCGCCGGTCTCTGTATTAATCCGTCCGATGGCGCGCCACGGATATTCATCGGAAGGCATGACCATACGGTCATCACGACCCTTGATACCATCGAGAATTTCGACGGCCCACAAAGGGCCGGAAAACAAGCCGGAGCCAAAACCGATCAGGGCGAAAACAATAAACAGACGTCTCATATGCTCAGAGTGACACAGACTGTGATAAAATCAAATCCATCCGACCTTGCTATCTTTTGCAGACGAAACGATACTCATATCCTACCCATTCACAGGACCGCCAGTTCATGCCCAATACACCCGAAACGCCCCCGATAACACCCATGTGGAAACCCCAGGAAGCAAACGCGAACCAGTCCGCCATGCAGGCTTTTATGGACTTTGTGTCAAAGCAGCACGGCGAAACCATTCAAAATTACGATGCGCTTTGGACGTTCTCCGTGACCAAACGGGAAAATTTCTGGGACTCGATTCGCAAATTCGCAGACCTTCGTGCCTCAAACTGGGGCGAAGTGGTCTGCCTGAACCCGGCGCAAATGACGCCGGGTGAAAATGCGGCGCAATGGTTCCCGCAGGCTCGCCTGAACTATGCGGAAAACATGCTGCAACGCCGCGATGACGGCCAGGCTTTGGTATTTCGGGGCGAAGATCAGGTCAAGTCAAGCTACACCTGGGCCGAGCTATACGACCGTGTATCGGTACTGGCGCAAGCCTTGCGTCATGCAGGCATTGAGCCCGGCGACCGGGTCGCCGGATACATGCCCAACATGTGCGAAACCATTATCGCCATGCTGGCGGCGACCTCCATCGGGGCGGTATGGTCATCGTGTTCACCGGACTTCGGGGTTCAGGGCGTGCTCGACCGGTTTGGCCAGATCGAACCGAAAATACTGATCAGCGTGGACGGCTACTTTTATAACGGCAAGCGGCACGACATGACCGCCAAGCTCAGCGCCGTCATGGCGGACCTGCCCTCCGCACGTCATATTCTGGTTGTGCCCTATACCAGCGAAAACCCCGATATCAGCACCATTCCAAAGGCTGTCATGCTGGCAGATTTCACCGCCCCTTACAGCCCGGCAGAGATCGAGTTTGAACAACTGGCCTTCGATCATCCGATGTTTATCATGTTTTCCTCAGGTACCACCGGGGTGCCAAAATGTATTATCCACGGGGTCGGCGGCACGTTGATCCAACACGCCAAGGAGCACCTGTTGCACAGTGGCATCCGGCCCGATGACCGGGTGTTTTATTTCACCACCTGTGGCTGGATGATGTGGAACTGGCTGGTCAGTGCCCTGGGGCGCGGGGCTACGGTGATGCTGTATGATGGCTCGCCGTTTTACCCCGATGGCAATGTGCTGTGGGACTATGCCAGCGAAGAAAAAATCAACTTTTTCGGCACATCAGCCAAGTATATAGATGCCCTGTCCAAGGCCGGACTGAAACCATGCGAGAGCCATGACCTTGGTGCTTTGCGCGCCATTGCCTCGACCGGATCACCCCTGGGGCCGGAAAGTTTTGACTACGTTTACCGTGATATCAAGGCCGATGTGCATCTGGCCTCCATTGCCGGGGGCACCGATATTATCAGTTGTTTTGTGCTGGGCAATCCGGCGGCACCTGTCTGGCGCGGCGAAATCCAATGCCGCGGGCTGGGCATGGCCATCGAGGTTTTCGATGATGATGGCAACCCGGTTCGCGGCGTCAAAGGCGAAATGGTCTGTTGCGCACCCTTCCCATCCATGCCGGTTGGTTTCTGGAATGATCCGGATAACGCTAAATATCACGCCGCTTATTTCGAACGCTTCGACAATATCTGGTGTCATGGTGATTATATTGAACTGACCGGCCACAATGGTATTATCATTCATGGCCGGTCTGACGCCACCTTGAATCCCGGCGGTGTGCGTATCGGCACGGCGGAAATTTACCGCCAGGTGGAACAGGTTGAGGCCGTAGAAGAAAGTATCGTGATCGGTCAGGATTGGGATAATGATGTGCGGGTGGTGTTGTTTGTCCGCCTCAGAGACGGCGTTATACTGGACCAGGATTTGCAGGATCGTATCCGCAAACAGGTCCGCAGCAACTGCACCCCGCGCCATGTACCGGCCAGAATAATACAGATCGGCGATATCCCGCGCACAAAATCCGGTAAGATCACCGAACTGGCCGTGCGTGATGTGGTGCATGGGCGAGCCATCAAAAATAAAGAAGCCCTGGCGAACCCCGAAGCCCTCGATCTTTATATAGGGCTGGAAGAATTACAGAACTGACCCTATATAGACATCAACGATTTAATTTATGCAGGACGACCCATGCAAAGAGAGATACTGAAGAAATACGACCGGTTGGTACCACGCTATACCAGCTACCCGACGGCACCGCAATTTCAGGACGGCGTCGATGGTGAACTGTATACGGACTGGTTACGTTCTCTGGACCCTGATATTGCCTTATCGCTCTACGTTCATGTGCCGTTTTGCGACACCATGTGCTGGTTTTGCGGCTGCAATACCAAGATCGTCAACCGCTACGCCCCCATCGAGGCTTATCTGGACACCCTGATGGATGAAATTGATTTAATCGTCGGTATACTGGGGCCTAAACGCATCGCCAATCACATTCACTGGGGCGGCGGATCACCGACTATTCTGAAGCCCGAGCATCTTCTCAGGCTGGCCAACAAGTTGCGCGAAAACTTCACCCTGTCGGTTGATGCCGAATTTGCCGTCGAGATCGACCCGCGTGGGCTGGACGACAGCGCCCTTGAGGCCCTGGCCGAAGGTGGCATCACCCGGGCCAGTATCGGGGTGCAGGACATCAACCCCATCGTCCAGAAAGCCGTCAACCGTATCCAGCCCGTTGAGGTTACCCGTCATGTCATCGACACCCTGCGCAGCCTGGGCATTACCGCCATTAATATTGACCTGATGTATGGTCTGCCCTATCAAACCGTCGAAGGTGTAATTCGCACCGTCGATACGGTGCTTGAAATGCAACCCGACCGTCTGGCCCTGTTTGGTTATGCCCATGTGCCGTGGATGAAAACCCACATGAAACAGATCAATGAAGAAGTTTTGCCCGGCCGCGATGAACGTTATGACCAGATGCTGGCGGCGTCCACTCGGCTTGAGGAAAATGGTTACCGGTGGATCGGCCTGGATCATTTTGCCAAACAATCCGATGACATGAGCATCGCCCATGACGCCGGACTACTGCATCGCAATTTTCAAGGCTATACTATCGACCCTTGCGATGCCCTGGTCGGCCTGGGTGCTTCGAGCATCGGTGCCCACCCCAATGGTTACATCCAGAACCATAGCCCGGTGCGAACCTGGCGAGCCTGTATCGAAGACGGCAAGGTGCCCACCGCCAAGGGCCTGGTTTTGAGCGATGATGACCGTTTGCGCCGCGCCATCATCGAGCGTCTGATGTGTGATCTGCGCGTCGATGTGGCGGAATTGTGCAAAGATTATGATCGCCAACCGCAAGACATGCTGAGCTGCTTCGATAGCTTGAAATCCTTGCAGGATGATGGCCTGTGCCAGATTGACGGCTGGCGGGTCGAGATCCCGGAGCAGTCTCGCATCCTGATGCGGACCGTCGCGTCGGCGTTCGACAAATACCTCTCACCGGATGCCAAACGACATTCGCGGGCCGTCTGAGATAACCAGCATTACAAGAAATGAAGGCTATAAACCTTTTTCACGTTCCATCAAAAACCGCCCGGAGTTCTTTTGTAAGTTCGTCGGCACCCTCATTATGGCGGAATGTTCTGAGCGGTTTACCGTCCGGCCCCATCAGGAATAATGTTACCGAATGGCTCATGGAATAGTCGTCGGGCTCATCGGGATCAAGATACATCTTGCCATAACGCACCCGGAACGATTTGGCAGTTTTGGCAATTTCATCCAGACTGCCGGTCAACCCGACAATGTCTGGATGAAAATTGCTGACATAGTCCTGCAAAACAGAAACCGTATCACGCTCCGGATCAACGGTGATTAATATGGGCACAAGCTGTTTCGACTGTTGCCCCAGGTTATCCATTACCACGGCAATATCGCTCAGGACTGTGGGACACACATCGGGGCACCAGGTATAACCAAAAAATATCAACGTATGCCGTCCGAAGTAGGTTTTCATACTGACTGACCGGGCATTGTGATCCGTCAGAGAGAAAACCCCTTCGATGGGTATGGATGTCAAAATATCGGCCCGCTGTTGTGATGGCATCTGGTTAAATTGATATATGGTCCATGCCTTATAGGACATAAATGAAGCAAACACGATAAAACCGGTAAGAATAAATCGACGCACCATGATCAGAATTCCTGTTTAATATTGCAGCTATATTGTTGGACTCGCCGGTATTATGAACCGGTCTTTTTTACGGTTACCTGAAGCTCGACGTCGCCGGAATTTTCAAACATCAGGATCAGCGGAAAAACCATACCTTCGCGCAGTTGCCCGGTCAGTTTCATCAACATTACATGCATACCGCCCGGTGCCATTTCCAGCTTGCCGCCCGCCTTGATCATGGCATGTTGGGCATGTTCCATCTTCATCACACCGTCGACCATTTTACTTTGGTGTATCATGGCCTTCCCGGCCATGGTGGTGCGAGCACCGCTCACCCTGTCCATATGCTGACCATTGTTGGTGATGGTTAAATATACCGCCGCGGTTTTTACATTGGTGGGCGTTGAGCGGGCCCACACATTGCTAATAACCAGATCACCGACGGTAACACTATTAGCACGTAGTTCATGTGTGCTGCCCATAACGAGTATCAGGCAGGCAACCGTAAACGCAAAAAGCTTTTTCATGGGATGTCTCTTTCAATTTCTTTATCTGAATTCATGTCGCACGGACCGTGCCGTTTCAACGACACGTCCATGTTATAATGATTGTTTTATGGAATAACGGATATCAGACAAAGACAGGTGGTGCACGAATGGCACGGACATCCAGAAACGTTCGACGATCAATATACTCGTTTGTAAAGTGAACTGGATAACGTTGTAATTTTTTACTTTGAGAATCACCAGATGACCAGGCAAGTGCAACAATGTCATCCAGGTGCGGCACCTGACAAAGTGAGCAAAATTCACATGCCATCGTATGGTGAGAGGGAGTCTGCCCGGATAAATCGTTTGGAATTACACCACCTGTAGCCGAGCAAATCTCGCTCGTCAGGATCCTACCTGTTTGAGAAAGCGCACCGTTAAAGACCGCTACCTGTACCAGTGGTGTACCCAGTTGAAACAGCAAGGCATACAGGCACATCCACAGGGATAATTCCCGGCGGATGGAAAAACGTCTGGTCAGGCCCGTATAGAGTTTGCTCGATTTGGAGTTCATCATGATGAGGTCATATTACCGCCTTGAACCCTTAATACAACCTTCCCGGTAGAGCGCCGTTCGACCAGCATGGTCAGGGCTTCAACCGCATCTTCCAAAGCGAATGTCTGTGATACATGGGGATGCAGATCGCCAGCCTCAAACCAGTCCAGCAAGGTGGCAAAAGAACGTTGAATTCTGATCGGATCGGCCTGGCGCATGGCACTGAAATGGATGCCCAAAACGTCAATATTCTTGACCAGCAGAATATTGGCCGGAATTTGCGGCACCGTGCCACTGGCGAAACCGATCAGCAATATCCGCCCGCCGCTGGTCGTGCATCGCAGGGACGCATCGAAGATCTCTCCGCCCACCGGATCAAACACCACATCCACACCACGCTTGCCGGTAATATCAAGCACACACTCGCGCAACTCAGATGTACGGTAATCGATCAGGTGATCGGCACCGTATTGTTTTGCCACCGCCAGCTTTTCTGCCCCACCAGCCGTGGCGATCACCGTCGCACCCAGGCATTTGCCAATTTCGACCGCCGCAAGACCCACACCACCGGCCGCACCGTGGACCAACAGGGTCTCACCGCTCATCAGTCTTGCCCGCTCGCTCAGGGCGGCATGGGCCGTGCCATAAACAATGGGAAAGCCTGCGGCGGTCTGCCATTCCATGGTCTCGGGTATGGGGTACACGGTATTATGGGGGGCGACCACCTGTTCGGCGTATCCGCCATGGCCGACGATGGCCATAACCCGCTGGCCGACCTTTATGCTCGTTACGTGGGGGGCAATTTCGATGACTTCGCCCGCCACCTCCATACCCGGTGAAAAAGGCAGGGCCGGATTGACCTGATAGCGACCGCGAACAACCAGCGTATCGGCAAAATTCAAACCCGCGGCATGGACGGCGATCCGCACATCGCCCGCCTCACCCATAGAAGGCGGCGGCACATCTTCGAGGCGAAGGGCTTCATA
This sequence comes from Alphaproteobacteria bacterium, assembly GCA_024279135.1. Lineage (GTDB taxonomy): Bacteria > Pseudomonadota > Alphaproteobacteria > Rhodospirillales > Casp-alpha2 > JABJOR01. Next base: position 76,943 of record JAJRRU010000005.1, on the reverse strand, counting down.
TCCATCCAGCGAGTGACACACAATAGCACGCATGTATGTACCCCTACGCAACACTGTCTTGATTTTCAAGTCATAATGACCATAGTCGGAGCGAATTTAATATGTCAGGAGCATATATCCATGCGGGGTTATTTCGGCGTTGGCGTAGAAGGCATCAGCAAGGCCATGAATATTGGCAGCTTGTTTCGCACGGCCCATGCCTTCGGTGCCAGTTTTGTCTTCACGGTAGCGGCCAGCTACAAACGCAAGCACATGCGCCATTCCGACACCTCCAATGCGCAAGGCCATGTGCCGTTTTACGATTTCCCTGACATGGATGCCATGATGTTGCCCCTGGGCTGTGATCTGGTAGGTATTGAATTAACCGATGATGCCATCGAACTGCCCAGCTTCCATCACCCCAAACAGGCCGCCTATATTCTGGGTCCGGAAAAAGGCTCTCTGTCACCGGAGATTTTGCAACGCTGTGCCTTCACGGTGAAAATTCCAACCAAGTTCTGTATTAATGTGGGCCTCGCCGGAGCCCTTGTGCTCTATGACCGCAGTATTTCCATGGGTCGCTTTGCCCCGCGCAACACCATCCCCGGCGGCCCGATCGAAGGCCGTGCCAAACACAAACACGGTGGACGGTACTCCCGCAAACCTAAAGCGGACCTGAATAACCTGGAACCATATAGATCAGATCCGCCCCTGGGCGGAGACGCTTAGAAAAGCCCGTTAGCCTTCTGGACCGCCCGGATATAAGGCACAATTTTCTTGAGGTGTGCATCTGTTACACCCTCGACCGGCAGCATATCACCAAATTTCCAGTGATGAGCCTTGGCCCCCTTTATGGGCGCCACATAAAATGCCACATCGCCGTGATGCCCGGGATGGTAAACCCGGTCGAGGAAGGTCGGTCCCTTATCCGTGCCAGCCGTATTTTTGCCATGGCAAACAGCACAAAACGCATCGTAGGTTGTTTTACCCATATTCAGGGCAGGCGTCATTTTTGGCAGTTTTACCGCCGTCGGATCGACGGTCGCTGAAGCCTGGGAATCTGACTGTATCCACGCCAGGGCAATGGCAACGATAATCAGTGCTGATAAGATATATTTAAACACGACTATTTCCTTTGATAGAACGAAGTGATTACAAACAAATACCGTTATAAAGCTTTTAGCTGCTGGAAGGTCAACAGGCTCCCTGACGGGTTTGATCATTTATAAGCACATAACCAAATCGCATAACATGGGTTCCCGGCGGATCGAACAAACCGTCCAGGGGAACCGCGATAACCTGCATGGGGCCGGTGTTTTCCAGGAAAATCGCAAGACGGCTTTGCAAGGCACTATCAATTGCCGCCAGATCAGGTTTCTGCCTTGAATCCAGATGCCAGACCACCAAACACTGGTCCGGGCCGGACGCCGAGACAGTCGGGCCTAATGGCGGGACATAGCTGTTAAAGCGCATACTGAGGAACCGCTGGTCGGGGAAATATCGCCGTAAATTCCCGCTGACCTGGGTCGGATAATCATAGGTCACGATGGTCCCGCCTTTGAAACCAGACTGGCGCAACTTATCGGCAAGCTCGGAAAACGGTACGATCAGGCGACACTTGCGACACCCCTCCGCGCCTTGCAAAGCACGGCCAGCCAGCACAATCATGACAACCCCGGCAAGAACCACCAGCACACAAAGATACCAACTTACCCGTCGCAAAGCGATCTCGCGGTAAACCGCGGCAATGCGTAACGTGCCGTACACCGGAAATGCGATCAACACCAGGAACCAGTGGTTGCGCACTTCCGTTATACCGGAAACCACCACCACCAGCGCCATAATGACCAGGATGATAACCCCGCCCCGTTCCAGCAGTCTTCGCCCCTGCAAGGTAGCATCGCTCGAATGCTGAATGGGCAGAAAGGCTTTAGGAAAAAATATCAAAAACAAAATCAGCAAAGGCGACAGGATCGAGAACACCGCATTGGACATATCGCCGAGCCCGCTCAGGCGTGTCGCAACAGAAAATCCGGCTGTTTCAGGTACCGCCCGGGCCAGATCCTCCGTGCCCACATGACCACCCAGCAACCACAACCCGTGCGGCAGGGCGATTAAACCCACCAGCACCACAACCAGTAAACCCTTGCTGCTCAGCAATGCCCGGCGCAGTTCACGATCCATTAGGGCCGCACCAAACATGGCGACAAGAAAAATGGCAAAATTATACTTGGTCATCACCCCGGCCCCGGTCACCACACCGAGATAGATAAATTCAATCCAGCCCGCATGACCTTTAGCAATACGCATAACCCCATGCAGGGCGGCCAGACACAAGGCCGTCATCAGGACCGTTTGGGAGTAGTTCAGCACACTGTCCCAGCCAATATAATACAAGGCAAATACACTGAGTGCGGCAAATGCCGCCCAGTCTGCCGCCAGGCCCATCAATCGGGCAAGACGAAAGCTCAGGCCATAAATCGCGGCCAGTGCGGCAAACTTGATGGCGACCACCACCGCCAGGCTGACACCGGCGATCTGGGTAACGCTATAAACAATCCAGGTATAAAGCGGTGGCTGGCCGGGTTTATAACCACCGCTCAGCGACTGGGCAAAAAATATCTGTTCGGCGTCGTCTTCAGAGGCTCCGGGAAACAACACAATGCGCAAGACATAAAGGGCCAGTAAATAGCCCCCCATACCGAGATGAAAGCCACGTACCGACAACAAATGGCGAACAGCACTGCTCACGCCGCTGAGCCATGTACGTGGATCGAACCGACGATCTCATCGAGGGTATTTTTAATCTCTGGCTGCAACAACCCGGCCATATCACGCGCCGCACTGTCGCTGATCATGCCCATTTGGCGCAATATCCAAAGCATGGCCACCTCACTGGCCCGTGTATTGCCATCACGGGCCTTGAGCGCGATGCCAAGACCCCGGTGGGGTATGATGGCAATATGCACACCTTCGGCACCGGTTTTCAAAGCAACACCGTCCATAGCCTGCATGGCCAGCGTATCCATGCGGGTTGCTCCGGCTACCATATAAGGGTGTGCCATCATGGCTTTGGTAATCCGCCGCGCGGCTTCTTCGCGTGCATGGCCCATCCCGGTCGGGTCTGCCATGCGCGCCATGGCACGCGCCAGACCACTAAGCGGCATCCCGATTACCGGGATACCACAACCATCGGCACCACGGGCCGTTGCCGACAGATCAAAGTCTGACATATCGCTCATAACCTGAAAAATACGTTCCTGCACGGGGTGTTCTGCACGAATGTATCCCGCCGGATTTTCACCAAGATGCACAGCCGTGCTCAAAAATCCGGCGTGTTTGCCCGAACAGTTATTGTGCGCCCGGTGAGGTTCTTCACCCTGCTGCACAAGAATATCTCTGGCCGCCTCATTAATAGGCCGGTGTGCGCCACATTCCAGTGCGGCGTGACTCAAACCCAGACGGGTCAGAATATCCTCGACGCTGCGAACATGAATTTCCTCACTGTTATGGGAGGCACAGGCCAACGCGATATCACTTGGGGAAAAATCGAAATGATCCGCCGCGCCGCTTTCAATCAATGGCAGGGCCTGCACCGGTTTAATGGCGGAGCGTGGAAAAATCTCTCGCATGGGATCGCCCCAGGCCATGGTGATATCGCCCGATGCAGTAACCACGGCACCATCGCATAAATGGCTGCTTTCAACCAGATTGCCGCGAATAACATCGACCAGTAATACTTCGGAAAGTTTCATGAGATACTATGTTCTTCAAATGTTTAAGAATGTCCTTGCGAACCCCTGACAAAGTGGCATGTTTGGGCAATGAAATAAATAGTGTGCTGATGAAAAAACAGACAAAAATGCAATGTAAACGGATAACCGGTTTCCACGCGGCTATGACGGCAACTATCGTGATGTTGTTGCTTGCCAGCGGTGGGCTTAAAGCCGAAACCATTGGAACTTTTGGAGACTGGTCAACCTTCATGACCACCAGTAACGGTAACAAGGTCTGTTATATAGGCTCTGAACCGCAGGGGTCCGAAGGTGATTATACCATCCGGGGCGATACCTTCTTGCTGGTGACCCACCGCCCGGAAATTGGCGAATTAAATGTGGTCAGTATTCGCGCCGGGTACAAATACAAGGAAAACAGCAACGTTGGAGTCACCATCGACGGAACCACCTATACCCTGTTTGCCCTTGGCGCAATGGCCTGGGCCCGCGATGTCAAAAGTGATCAACAGCTGGTTGCCGCCATGCGTAAGGGTGATACCATGATTATCGACGGCGTATCCTGGCGAGGTACACAAACCACGGATATTTATTCGTTAAAGGGCTTCACACGAGCCTATAAAAAGTCTCTGGCGGCTTGTGGTATTAATTAAAGCGTGAAATTAAAGCTTAACATTTACGCTTCGGCTCTTTATGTAATAGGCCATGACACAGCCCCAGACTCAATCACAGACTCAATCACCTGCTCAAAACAACCGGCCCGCCGCGAAATCCCGTGATAAGCGTACCGACCTGGTCGGTCTGTCACGCAATGAACTGGGTGAGCTGTTAAAAGACATGGGCGAACCGGCATTTCGGACCAAACAGCTCTGGCACTGGATTTATCATCGCGGCGAGACAGATTTTGCCAAAATGACCACCATCGCAAAATCCATGCGCGAAACCCTGAGCGAGCAATGTGTTATTCGCCGACCCGAGATTTCACTGGAACAAACCTCCCGCGACAAAGCCCGCAAATGGTTGTTTGCCTTCCCAGATGGTAATGAGGCCGAAACGGTTTTTATTCCAGAAGACGATCGCGGTGCTGTGTGCATCTCCTGTCAGGTTGGCTGTTCACTAACGTGTACATTCTGTCATACCGGTACCATGGGGTTGGTCCGTAATCTGAGTGCCGGAGAAATCGTCGGACAATTCATGGCCGCCCGCGACAGTTATGGCGAATGGCCGTCACCCTCGGGTACACGGTTGTTATCCAATATCGTTATGATGGGTATGGGCGAGCCTTTAATTAATTTCGATAACGTATCAAAAGCCTTGAAGATCATTATGGATGGTGAAGGCATCGCCATATCCAAACGTCGCATAACCTTGTCAACGTCCGGGCTGGTGCCCATGATGGATCGTTGCGGAAGTGAACTGGGTGTTAATCTGGCGGTCAGTTTACATGCCGTGACCGACCAGTTACGTGATGTTCTGGTCCCCATCAATAAAAAATATCCCCTCAAGGAATTGCTTGCTGCCTGTCGCCGATACCCATCGGCTAACAACGCGCGGCGCATTACCTTTGAATATGTCATGCTGCGCGGCATCAACGACTCCCCGGCCGATGCCCGCGAGTTACTCAGGATGGTCAAGGGTATCCCGGTCAAATTCAACCTGATTCCGTTTAACCCCTGGCCGGGCGCACCGTATCAGTGCTCACATGCCGATGACATCAAGCGGTTTTCCGAAATTCTCAATGATGGCGGTTTTTCCGCCCCCATCCGGGTGCCGCGCGGGCGCGATATTCTGGCGGCCTGTGGTCAGTTGAAATCGGCCAGCACCCGCGACCTTGACCGTCTGCGCGCCGAAAGCCAACAGCGCAAAGCGGCGCGGGAAACCCAGCACGCCAGCACCTCATGAGTGAGAACTCCAGCCTTGAGCTGATCTATGTCGCCGATCCCATGTGTTCCTGGTGCTGGGGCTTTTCACCGGTCATCAACACCATTGCAGAGTACATCGAACCACGGGCAACCCTGCGTTTCATGATGGGCGGATTGCGGCCCCTGACCCGCACGGCCATGGATGATGCCATGAAAACCAGCATCGCCGAACATTGGGATCATGTTTCTGAGCGCACCGGACAACCCTTCGACCGGACATTTTTTGAGCGCGACGGGTTTGTCTATGACACCGAACCGCCATGTCGGGCGGTTTGCATCATGCGTAAAATCCAGCCCTCGCGGACACTTGCCTATCTGGATGGCCTCCAGCAGGCGTTTTATGGGGATAATCGGGATATTACGGATCGAAATATTCTGGCAGACATTGCCGCGGATGCCGGTCTGGAGAGCGAAATCTTTTTAAACCAGTTCGACGATGTGGCCAGCGCCCATGAGGTAGCCGGGGATTTTAGCGTGGTCCGCCAGATGGGCATTACCGGTTATCCCAGTGTAATCCTGCGTAAGGATGACGAAATGTCTCTGCTTAGTGCCGGTTATCAGTCGTTTGAAGACTTGAAACAGCCGCTCGATACCTGGCTCGCCTGATTGCTTGCTCTAGCTTCAAATATTCATATACTGCGCACCGGATTACCATAACAAAACCTTTAGATGGGTGCATCATCATGGCAGATAAAATCAACAAAGTAGTGCTGGCTTATTCCGGTGGCCTGGATACCTCGGTCATATTGAAATGGCTGCAAGAAACCTATCATTGCGAGGTGGTGACATTTACCGCCGATCTGGGCCAGGGTGAAGAGCTGGAACCGGCCCGCAAAAAAGCCGAAATGCTGGGCATCAAGGAAATTTTTGTCGAAGATCTGAAAGAAGAATTTGTCCGCGATTATGTGTTCCCCATGTTCCGCTCAAATGCCTTGTATGAAGGCACCTACCTGTTGGGCACGTCCATAGCACGGCCCTTGATTGCCAAACGCCAGATCGAGATTGCCCGCCAGGTCGGGGCCGATGCGGTATCTCACGGTGCCACCGGCAAAGGCAACGACCAGGTCCGTTTTGAGCTGGGATATTACGCCTTGCAACCCGACATCAAAATCATCGCACCGTGGCGTGAATGGGATCTTACATCGCGGACCACCCTGATCGAATATGCGGAAAAAAACCAGATACCGGTTCCCAAGGACAAGCGCGGTGAGCCGCCATTCTCTCAGGATGCCAACCTGTTGCACGTCTCATCGGAAGGCAAGGCGCTGGAAGACCCCTGGGTCGAGGCCGACTGGGACCATGTGCTGAGCCGCGTGGTGCCATGCTGGAAAGCGCCCGATACACCGCTCGAAATAACCATTGATTTTGCCGCCGGTGACCCGGTTGCCATCAACGGCGAGACATTAAGCCCGGCCGCCATGCTGAGCAAACTGAACGAACTGGGCGGTGCCAACGGTATCGGTGCCATCGATATCGTGGAAAACCGTTTCGTGGGCATGAAATCACGGGGCATATACGAGACCCCCGGCGGCACCGTGCTGTTCCACGCCCGGCGCGCCATGGAAAGCCTGACCCTGGACCGCGGTGCCATGCACCAGAAAGACGAGCTGATGCCGCGCTACGCCGAGATTGTTTACAATGGTTTCTGGTTCTCGCCGGAACGCGAGATGTTGCAGGCCGCCATCGATGCCGCATCCTACAACGTGACCGGAACCGTGCGCATGAAGCTCTATAAGGGCAATGTGATCATTACCGGGCGCAAATCACCCTTTAGCCTGTACAGTGAAGAATTGGTGACTTTCGAGGAAGACAACGTGTACGATCAACGCGACGCCCAGGGTTTCATCAAGCTCAATGCCCTGCGTTTGCGTACCCGTAAGGCCTTGGAAGATAAATCCTAGCCGCCAGCATCACGCCCCAGCCAGTAACAATAGAATGCCAGCGGGGCCAGGGTGATATCGGTGCCCCGCATACGACCCTGGCGGGCAATGGTGCGGGTCAGAATATAGGGGTGGGCGCCCGGATTGTTGCTCTCCAGATATTTCACCAGTTCTTCGGGCTTGTGATCGGGCGAGCCATAACCATTATGCCAGTCCAGTTCGTAAATCCGCTCCAGTTTGTCATCTTCGGGGTTCATGGACATCAAATCAACCTGTCCGCCGCGCCAGCTTGAATAGGCCAGATGACGTATTGCCGGCGTGCCCAGCCATTGCGATACCAGGGCCGTTTCAGCCAGTCTGGGAAAGACCGGGTCATTGGCCGCCACGGGACCGAACAGGGCACTGTACAGACACGGACTGGTCAGATAGACCTTGAAAGCAACGGCGCGCTGGAAACGTTTGGCCTGGCGATCGAGACGTTCCAGACGGTGGATTAAAAACGCCGATTCCAGATAATCCAGGTACTTTCGTACCGTATTCTTGGCAATCCCGGCACTGCGCGCCAGATCGTCCATGCTTATTTCAAGCCCGGTATTAAATGCCAGCAAAGCAAACAGCCGGTTAAGCTCGCGGGCATCATTGACACCGTGGATACCGGCCAGATCCTTGCGCAACACCCGGTCGATCAGCCCATCACGAATAAAGGTCGGTGCCGGTGCACCTTCCCGTTTCTGTCCCAGGACACCTTCGAGAAACCCGCCAAAATTTACGTAACGGTGAAACTCGGCATTGAGCTGTGATATGGCGCCACTTTTCAAAGCGCCCGGACCGCCAGATCCCACATCGCCCAATTCAAACAACTGATCTTCAGTTTCCCGATAGCGCAGGAATTCCGGGAATGTCAAAGGGGTCAGAACAACCGTGCGCATGAGCCCGTTGTGGGTCACTTCCTCACTGACATGCGCGGGGGCACCGGCCGATACGCAAGCCACAAAACGTACATTGGGGTTTTGTTTTGCCAACATTAACATGTCCGCTTCCCAACCCTGGATATACTGCGCCTCGTCAAAAAATACGTATAGTTCGTTGTCCCGGCGCCCCGAACCATCGGAAGGGCCAGATGTATTACCGTTATGCTCATGGTGAGCGTAAAAAACCTCATACAAGGCACTCAGCGATAATGCCGCATAACTGGGTGTGGTCAGGGAGCAATAAAATATTGCCTGTGGTGACACCCCGCCTTCGATCAGGCTGGCCACCACCTGGCGCATTAATACGGTTTTTCCAGCCCGCAATGGCCCGGTCAGGCATAATACACGACCCTGGCCACAGTCCATGACGTGGCCCTCGAATTCAGCATAAAAAGATCGTCGGGTGGGTGCCCGGAACCGAATTTTGGTATCTTCGGTAAAGGCCCACCACGGGTTATCAAATTCCAAACGAGCGGTAAGATCAGTCTCGGAGATGCTTCGCAATAGAGCCTCGGCTGAAGTAATACACACAGTTAAGATCAATATTGTAATCTTAATCTATGAACATCAGTATAACAATTAAAATCAACCATTTAAACTTAATCAAACATCACATAAAGCCAGCAGATCTTCGATAAACACCGGCACTACCTCGCTCGCCGGGCCATAATAGGCTTGGGTATACTGATTTGCCCCTTTTGAAGGCTCAAGATTAAGCTCTACGATTCGGGCCTTGCTGGTTGAACTGACCAGATCAACGAACCCGGCCGCCGGGTAAACGGTGCCAGATGTGCCGATGGATATAAACAAACCACATCCCACCAGGGCCTGGGCAATACGGTCCATGTGGTAGGGTGTTTCTCCGAACCACACCACATTGGGTCGTAATCCGCCAGCCTGATTACAAGCCTTGCAAATATGATCTGTGAAAAGGTCGCCCGGGCTATGGCGCACATCGCCACACAAGCTACATAACACCTGATTACACTGGCCATGCATGTGAATCAGGTTTTTTGATCCGGCCTGTTCGTGCAAGTCATCGATATTCTGGGTAATAATCAGAACTCCGCCGGGCCAGTCCCGTTCCAGGCGAACCAAGGCATGGTGAGCGGCGTTGGGACGAATATCTTTTTCGCTCATGAAACGGCGTCGCAGGTTATAAAATTCATGAACACCCTGAGGGTTGCGGGCGAAAGCCTGGGGGGTTGCCACATCTTCAATGTTATATTGCGCCCACAAACCGTCACTGTCGCGAAAGGTCGACAGCCCGGATTCCCGAGAGATTCCGGCCCCGGTCAGGATAACTATTGGCCCATTATGGGAAAAATCTGCCATTATGGTTTTCTTTTCTTAAAATGCCCTTGCCCGGGTCGACCAGCATTGAAATACTGCATAGCTCAATGAGTTCAATGAGCTTAATGATATTGTCCTATCGGGAGGCCCTGTTGGTCAAGGTACTGTTTATCTGTCTGGGTAATATTTGTCGCTCCCCCACAGCAGAAGGGGTGTTTGCCCACAAGGTCGCGCGGGCAGATTTATCCGGGCACATCAGCACAGACTCGTGTGGCACCGCGCGCTATCATATCGGCAAGCCCCCCGATACCCGGGCTTGTCAGGCCGCAGCCAGACGGGGTATCGACATTACCGGATTGCGCGCCCGGCAATTATGCCAGGACGATTTCACAAGATTTGATTACCTGATTGCCATGGATGGCGACAATGTAATGGATATCAAGGCGGTGTGCCCGCCCGGCCTGCATGATCGGGTATCACGTTTTCTCGATTTTGCACCAAAACTTGCCACCGACGATGTGCCCGATCCCTACTACGGCGGGCCTCATGGCTTCGAGACCGTTCTGGATTTGTCGGAAAAAGCTGCCGCAGGGCTGCTCGCCAGGATCTGCCAGGAACATGGTCTGGACGACTAAAGACCACTTATAAAGCTTCGAACAGGTCATATTCGGCAACCGGTGTATAGGTGGCACCGCCATGGCCCCGGAAGGTCTCCACCAGCAAAAATTGGTGAGCCATAAACACCGGCACCGAAAAGTCACCCTGATCGGAAAGCCATGGAGCCAGTCGTTCAACAGGCATATCGTGAATGCGAGCCAATGTTACATGGGGCGTATATTTGCGTTTTTCCGGCTCCAGGCCAAAATTTACCAATACACGTTCAATCTTTGTCTGCAAATGGGTCAAGGCATCGGATTTTTTGACCCGGACCCATAATGAATGAACCCGGCCCCGCCGATCAAAGTATCCCAGACCGTGCAGCTCAACCTTGATGGCGGGCTCAACCAGCCCGCCAAGCACAGAATCGATTTCCCGGGCATCCTGCTCGCTCACCTCACCGATAAACCGCATGGTCAGATGCATGTTATCCTTGTCAATCCAGCGGGCGTTGCTCAGGCCTGTCTGCAATGAGGCAAGCTGTGTACGCACATCAATGGGTAAGGCGATGGCAACAAATAATCTGATCATATGATGGACCCTTTTTTTCTGCCAACTATTCTCAACAAAACAACACAAGCACACTGGAATATTGATGCAGGCGGGAATTAAAAATCTCACCATTACCATAGAACCCGACGATGGGTATGGGACCAAGGGCCGCACGGATAATGCGGGCTTCCTCCCCAGACGTACCAAACAACAATGGCCCACGTGAAACACATGAAAAATATAGCCCGCCCTTGGGTTGTGATGGGATGCGCGATTTAAGATCATCGAGCATATGGTCCATATTGGCCCGCGCACGTACCGGATCGCTGCGCACAAAACCAAGCTGGTCACCCGCTTCGAGAGTCCTGTCACCAATGGCTACCCAACCCCGATCCGTATCAATACCCAATATATTGCGGACCATAAATTCGCCCGTATCGGTGCCGGGTACCGGGATTGCGGCATGGACGTATCCCGGCAACCGCGCCAGGTCCCGGGCCAGCAATTCTCCCACATCATTTTTTAGCACATCGAGGGCCGTCTCGTCATCGAGTCGCATGATCACATTGTCAACGACCTGGTTTACCAGATGGATGTCACCCAGTTGCTGGCAGCCCTGGCTCAACCCGGTGACCACATCGACTTGCGGTGAAAAGGCAACGCCTGAAATACCATTGCCGTTAAGCTTGTCTGCTATCTGGTAACCCTGACCGTTCGAGGCCGTCATGCCGCCGACCAGAAATCCATCGCGGAAACCGCCGCTATAGTTGTTATCCAAATCCTGAACAGGAAGATCCCCCATGGTTTTTGCGAGGCCTTCAATGAGTCCGATCACGCCCTGGCTTGCCGGGTCGGCATGGATCACGGCAAAGGTTGGCGAACTGGCTTTTATCCATGCCTGCGTGACCTCCTTCAGATCCTCGTCCTGATCATGCAGGGGTGGCAGGACATGAAAAGAGTCCTCGTCAAACTGACCGGCCAGAATACCGATTGCCCCGTAGCCATGATATTCCCAGGCATCAACAATGATGCCACTGCCGATGGTGCCGATCCAGTGGCTGATTGATATTTTATGCTTCACATATGTTAAGATTGACGACAAGTCACCCGAAAAGGCATCGGTAACATAAAGGAAGCCAATCCATTTTTTGCCAGGCTCGGCGGCTGGCAGCTCGCCAAGACCGTCAATGCATTCCTTGACGGCGTATGCCCAACCGTTACCCGTACCATGTGCGCTGCGAAATGTTACCATCTTGCAAAAATATCATATAAGGATCATATAAGGAAAGTCGAATAAACCGTCATAAATAGTTGATTAACAGCCTTCTTGTGCCATATTAAGTCACATCATACTCATTTATATGTGGGACAATGGCCTCGTAATTACATCAGGAGATTTATTACCATGAGCCCGAACGACCGGTTTACCTATAAAACAGCGCACATGAACCAGGCTCAGGCCCATGAGGCCGACATTGATCTTGGTCTGCGGAGCTATATGCTGCGTGTTTATAACTATATGTCCGTAGGCTTGGCGCTGACCGGGGCGGTCGCCTTTGCCGCCAGCACCAATGACGCGCTGATGCAGGCAATTTTCGGCTCGCCGCTCAGCTTTGTTGTCATGCTGGCTCCCATCGGCATGGTCCTGTTCCTGAGTGCGCGTATGAATTCCATGAAAGCTTCGACGGCCCAGACCATGTTCTGGGTATATGCCGCAATGATGGGACTATCGCTGAGCTATATCTTTCTGGTCTACACAGGCGCCAGTATAACCCGGGTATTTTTCATTACCGCAGGTACATTTGCCAGCATGAGCCTGTATGGTTATACCACCAAGCGCGACCTTTCCGGGTTTCGCTCGTTCCTGATGATGGGCCTGTTTGGCATCATCATCGCTTCGGTGGTCAACATGTTCATGCAAAGCTCGGCCATGCATTTTGTCATATCGGTGGTCGGCGTCCTGGTCTTTGTTGGTCTGACAGCCTATGACACCCAGCAGATCAAGGCTATTTACCGACAAGCCGATAGCGGTGAAGTCCAGGAAAAGAAAGCCATTATGGGTGCCCTGCGACTCTATCTGGACTTTGTCAACCTGTTTATCATGTTGCTGAGCCTGTTTGGCAATCGCGACTGATCACCAACGGATATTCCTGAAAACGCCCGGACACAACGTCCGGGCGTTTTTATTAATGCCATTGATGATACGGTGGTAATTACAGGGCGCTTCATGGTTTATTTACCCTGGGGTCATAACATGAATTATGAAAAAATATCTTTTGAAAAATAAATTGTTCAACAACCCGTTAAATCTGCCTGTGGGGCTTATTGTCGGCGGACTGGCGTTAAGTATTTACGCGCTGATCTAGGGCCCAGACCCTACACAACCACACAACATCAACCATCTCGTTTTAGAAAGTCCATGGCTTCATTTAGCTGGCTCATGCGCTGATGGCTACCCTGGTCACCATCGGGATGGTGAATGGTTGCCATGGTCCTGAAACGGGACCGTATCAGTGACATGGTGGGGTGGAGGCCGGGGGCATAGCCAAGCACATACAGTGCCTCTTCCCGGCTCTGTACACCATGGGGCAAAGGGTCAAACGCCAGGTTTGAAATGGCCCCGTTCAGGCGCTCAATCCGATCTTCCAGTTTTTTTATCAAGCGCGATTTGGGTTGCACGATAATGCCTGGCGCCTCCAACTCTATGTTCGCCCTGGCGGCATCCATATCCAGTGCTATGGCCAGGGCCCGCCTGATATATACACTATCGAAACCATTAACCATACGGATCTGCAGGCGGGGTTTACGTTGCCATGGACGGCCAGCCGATGGGCCGGACTTTAAAACAACGTCTTCCCGGTCTTCCCGGCCCGGTCCACCTGGGTCCGGGTAGTCCATCACGGTTTTGCGGGGTAGCACCAGAATGATAGAGCGCGCAATATCGGCCGCATTGGCACCGCGTTTATGGGCCAGTGCCAGGACCGCATCGCGAAACTCGCTGCTACAGGTAATCGTGTAGGAGCGTTTGCCCTGTTGTGATCCCATAACGAGTCTGGCCTTCCTGATATTTGTTCGTTGCAGAGAAAAACCCGGATTAAAGACACCCCCTGCCGGGCAACAAGGCAGAACATACCAATCCAGTTTCGGGTATTTACTCGGTTATCATGTCCGCTTTGCAACGATTCTAGAGGTTCCCGGCACGATTGCAACTGCGATTGTTGGTGAAATTATGATTTTCGACCCAAAAACCCGCCTTCGAGACAGCGATTGTTGAATTTTCCCGGCTCTCGCACCAACTTCCAGATATCATTTTCATAACCACTTGATAATAAATACATAATCAGGCCATTGAATTTTACTTTTAGAAATAAAGTCGGACTGATTTTATTAAGGTCTCGGTAACTTCTGTCCGTCAGAAACCCATGGGCTGTGATATTGATGGTTTCTGTCTCTGGTTCAGGCGGGCAAATGGCTGAAAATTAGATAAAAACAACCTCAAAATCAGTCCATGGTACCAAATTGCCGGGTGAACGAGCCAGTTTCCGGGTCATGGGAAAGCTTTGTTTACCAGCCGTAATTTCAACTTTTGTTAACCATAGTCTAAAATATGGGCTCAGTGCCCCAAGCCCCATACCGCCAGCCTGTATTGCGGCCTTGTGGGCAATCATGACACAAAGATTGCTGAACGTAACGACCACACATGATGGATCGGATCCCATGCTCACATGAACAACCAAACGATTCTGGTCGTGCGCGCAAGAAAAATTTACATACTGACACAGTAACAACCGGCCCCAGCCATGAGTTATCCGGCCCTTAAAGTAAGATTTTCCCGGAAAAATCATATCGGAGCCGGAACTCTCATAGATATGCCCACCTCAATTGAAGCTCATGACATCACGTTCCATCACCAGATGACCATAACCACAACATAACCATTGCGCTTGTAAATAATTGCACTGGTAATGCCTGAGAACCTTAATAGCGCGCGTTTTGACATTACCATACAGCAGAGTTACAGTTCAATTCTGGTAATTACGGACCAGCAATAGATAGTCATACGCTGGTCATCAATCGCCTATCTACCGGGTGAGCATTTTGCGCCGGGATGATCGCAACCTGTCAGGCAAATGAGAATAGCATGATCTTGTGGGTGACATATTTTGGGCGTGCCGTTATCGCTATTTTCTTTCTGCTCATGATAATCGGGGTTCCTCAACGCGTTTTCGCGGCCGAGGATGGTGTCCATCTTATTAGTGCTAAATTACCGGGTGGTCTGCTTGAATATGTGGATGAAAAACTCGTCGGGGCCTATGCAACGTACTTCCATGAAGCCTCTGTACGATCCGGGGTTCAGATTGACTTCCGTATTGTGCCTTGGGCCCGAGCCGTCAGGGAAACCGAACGATCAGATAACTTGCTGCTGTTTCCCCTTACCAGGACACCTAAGCGCGAAGCCCGGTTTATCTGGATCACACCGCTGACAGAGAACCTGATGTGTTTCTCCTCCGTAGGCGCACCCGTTAACAGCCTTGATGAAGCACGCAAACTGAAACGTGTAATTACCTGGCTGGGAACCTCACATCAGGAATTTTTGGAAAAAAATAAATTTAAAAATCTCATTGTCGTGAAAACCAAACTAAAAATTCTAGAGATTCTTAAATCTGCTCCAGATGCGGCTTTGTACTGGGTTTGCAATGAAATACAGTCATTTCTTGACGCGGATAAATCAGAAATTACCGTCAAGATAGGTGCCCCTGTGTCAGGCGAGGACATCTGGCTTGCCAGTGGCAAATCATTCGTGCGCAATGCCCAGACTGACAAATTCGTAAAAGCTCTTGTTGCCTTGAAAGAGAAAGATCTTCTTACGAGACTTTTAAACGAGACAATGAGGTAAGTGGCGGTATGACGATAAAAACAACAGTATTGTCCGCCCTGTTTCTTGCCGCGATCATATCCATAACGTCAGGTAAGCTGGCAATATCAGCACAGATGATTGTGGTGACCCCTGTTAACACCGTCGATACCGTGATCAGCGAGGTGATAATCAGGGAGGCTTACCGCCGCATGGGTATTGACGTCATCATTAAAAAATACCCCGCCGAGAGGGCTCTGCAACTGGCTAACCAGGGTACTGTAGATGGCGAAGTCCAGCGGATTGATGGCATTGCCTCCAAATATCCAAATTTGATTCAAATATACCCCCCGATTAATTATATTAAAGGTGTTGTTTTCTCCAAGTCGGTCGATTTTGAGGTCGAGGGTTGGGAAAGCTTGCGACCCTATAAGATCGGGATTATCCGGGGGATAAAATTCGCTGAACGTCATACGGCCGACATGAATGTGTTATCGGCCAGTGATTATAAAACCCTGTTTAATATGCTCGACAAAAAGCGTTTTGAAATTATCGTCTCACCGAGCCTGAACGGGAAATATCAGATTAAACAATTGGGTGTTAAGGGTTTGCGTGAGCTGTCGCCGGCGATTATGCGGTTTGAGCTATTTCATTACGTTCATAAAAAACACAAAAATCTGGTTCCGGCCCTGTCGAAAACATTGCAAGCTATGAAAGATGCCGGAGAACTTGAAGAAATTCGACGCCATGTCATTTCAGTCTTGTTGAAACTCGCCGAAATGAACCTTCCACTATGTGACAAGGATTATTCGTGTTTTGAGAAAAAGGCAAATTGAAATGAACCGCTTGCTCTCCTGTCTACTTGCATTATCTGTCTGGCTGCTTATCTCTGACGTTCCCTCTGCGCGTGCGGCTGATCCGACGGGTAATGACCTGAGCACAATCATCGCGGCCATCCCGCGCAGTTTTCCGCCCCAGTATTCCATCGACGAGGCTGGCTTACCCACAGGGTTTGCAATCGAGGTTATGGACGCTGTTGCAGACATTGCCGACATCAAGGTTACCTATGTTATCAAGGATACCTGGCGGGAAACGCAGGATGCCTTGATCAACGGTGAAGCCCATATTATCCCAAATCTCGGCATATCGGATAATCGCGAAAAATTCGCCACCTTTACCATGCCTCTGGAATTTTTTGATATATCTGTGTTCGTTAAAAACGAGACATCCAAATTCAATCAGCTGGATAATATTTCGGGACAAATTATCGGTGCCGTCGATGCCAATGCCGGTGCGCGGGTGCTGTTAAACAGAGATGACCTTAAAACGAAGATCTTTCCAGTTTTCCAGGATGCATTAATCGCCCTGTTAAGCGGTCGTGTGGATGGCGTTGTATATCCAGATACAAGCACCTGGAAAATCGCCCGAGAGCTCAAGCTGGAAAATCAAATCCGTAAGCTCGAACCACCCCTTTTAACGATCAAAAGAGCGATCGCCGTAAGAAAGGATTTGCCCGATCTGCTGGTCCGCCTGCAAACCGCGACATATGAATTCACCCAATCGGCGGCTTACGATAAAATCTATGACCGCTGGCATGGTGAGGGCGAACCTTTCTGGACAACAAACCGGCTGCTGTTCGGGGCGGTCGCCATCATCATTATTAGTTTTGCAGGGTTAACCGGGTGGCGTTTTTATAATATGAAACGCGTCCGCAAAATAGCGGGTGTAACCGAAGGCCAAGAACAGACGGATGAAGAAAATACTTCCTTCCGAACGTTGACATCGAAGCTGCTCGCCATTTATGTGCCACTGGTCGCAATTGCCGCTATTGTGTTGTTTCTGATCCTGGAAGTCATGTTCTATCAGAAAGAACGCGATCAGTTAATTTCATCACTTAAAAATGTCGTTACCATCCAGAGTGCGGCTTTCCAGTCTGCGGTATGGGAATACGATATTGACCAGATCCGGCGTCTTTTGGGCGACTTTCTGCTTTTATCCCATATTCAGGGCGCAGCCGTTTACGATTCGTCCGACATCATCATGGGCCAGGTGGGCGATATCAAGACAGCGCCCGAAATGCCGGATTTTAAAATTGACCGGGCCTTGCTCTCTCCATCCGATGGAACGACAGACCTGATTGGCCGTCTGGTCGTAACGGTCCACAGTAAACAAATTTGGCAGCTTGTGATCGAACACCTCAAGGTCAATACAATAATCTTGCTGGTTTTATTGGCCAGCCTCATCACCAGTACCTTGTTTGCGGTCAACCGGGTGATATCCCGCCCACTCCTGCACTTGCGACAGGCCATTGAAAGAACCAAGACAGAGAATATCAGAACACCCGTCCTGTGGGAAAGCGGTGATGAATTGGGCCAGGTCGTGCGAGCCTATAATGAAATGCAGGAAAAGGAAGAGGCGGCCAAAAATGAAGTAAAACAATACCAGGAAAATCTTGAAAACCTGGTTGAAGAAAGAACCCAGGAACTGGAGCACAAATCGACCCTGTTGGAAGCCGTGCTGGGTAGTATCAATCAGGGTCTGGTTGCCTATGACAAAGAGTTGATGCTGATTATCTCCAACAAACGATTCCAGGAAATTCGCGATGTGCCCGATGAGCTGAGCAAACCGGGTGCCTCCTTTGTCGATTGGATCGAGTTCGACGTTGAGCGCGGTGAGTTCAAGAGTGGTGATCCGGAGGAGATCATCCACGATCAAATCCTGCGCGCCAAACAATTTGTTGCACACAGCTTTGAACGCACACGACCCAACGGCACAATCATTGAAATCCAGGGCGGGCCGTTACCCGGCGGTGGTTTTGTCAGTACATTCACCGATATCACCGAGCGAAAAAACCAAGAGAACGCCCTGCGCAGGAGCGAGGAGCAATTCCGCCGCATTCTTGAAGACAGCCCGATCGCCGTCAGTATCTCGCTTGATGATCGCTCGGCAGACGACGGACAGGTTCAGTTCGGCAACCCACAGTTTCTGGACATGCTCGGAATTTCAGAATCTGACATCGGTACATTCAGAACCGATAGTTTCGTTATGAAAAGTGAAAGCAGGGATAAACACCAAGTCGCCCTCAACGAAGGCAAGAGTTTGCGTAATACAGAACAAATCATTCATTCCCAGGATGGTCGGGAGCTTTGGACGCTGATGTCCATCAGCCCCATAGAATACCAGAAAAAGAAAGCCGCCCTGGTTTGGCTCTATGATATCACCGAGCGTAAACTGGCTGAGAATAAACTATCCGATGCCTACAACGTGATCTCGAGCTCAATTGATTATGCCGCCCGCATTCAGCGCTCCGTGTTACCTGACGGCGTCTTGTTCTCATCCCTGCTTTCTGACCACTTTATTTTATGGGAACCACGCGACGTTGTTGGCGGTGATATATACTGGAGCCGTATGTGGGGGGATGGTTTCCTGATTATTCTGGGCGATTGCACAGGCCACGGTGTTCCCGGTGCCTTTATGACGCTGATTGCGACCGGCGCCCTTGACAATGCCCTGTCCGCAGTTTCCAGCGGCGAAGTCGCTGAACTGATGCAACACATACATCAGCTTGTTCAGGTGACACTGGGCCAGCATGGGGACAAAGGCGAATCAGATGACGGAATGGAACTGGGCATCTGTTTTTTAAATTCGAAAATGGACAAGATAATATTCGTTGGCGCCCGTTTTGAATTGTATCTTATTGAAAACGGGGGCATCAGCGTCATCAAGGGTGCCAAAAGCGGTATTGGTTATCACGGCATACCTCATGACCAAGTCTTTGAGGAACATGAAATCGTCAATCTGGCATGTAAAAGTTTTTACATGACGTCAGATGGATTAGTCGACCAGATTGGCGGTGAGCGAAATCGCATGTTTGGCAAAAATCGTTTCCGCAAGCTATTGCTGGATATACAGGACAAAGACATGCAAAATCAGCGACAATGTATACGTGAAGCACTGATCAACTATCAGGCAGCTCATCGACGGCGTGATGATGTCGCGGTAATCGGTTTCAAAATCGAATAATGAGGACGTTATAATGCTGGCCGAAGAAATGTATGAATTCCGGGGATACCTGCAGGAGAGGGGCATCATTTTCTGCTACAGCGGTTATATGACCGAGGAGGTGTTGAGCGGGATCGGCAGCGCCATGAAGAAAAAGCTTGAACTTGAAAAGACCGAAAAAAGTGTTTCCAGAACATTGTTTTCGATCTTTGTTGAACAAGTACAAAACGTCATCCGCTATTCCGCCGAAAAAATTACAGGCGATAATGATAATAACGAGTCAGCAAGGGAATTACGCTACGGCGTACTGACTGTGGGCGAAAAAGACGGCATGTATTTTGTGTCATGCTGCAATTTGATCTTGAAGTCAGATGTTGAACGGCTTGATGCGTCGCTTAATCACATTAATACCCTGGATAAAGATGGTTTGAAATTATTGTACAAGGAAACCCTGAAAGGCGACACACCGGAAGGCAGCAAGGGGGCCGGAGTTGGTTTCATAGACATTGCCCGTCGCGCCAGAGAATTCAAGCACGACTTTATGGATATTGACTCTGATTATTCATATTTTTGCCTAATAGCATATTTGTAGAATAGGGGAATAAATTGGAAAACATTAATATTGAAGCACAGGAACGTTCGCCGGAAGTCAATTTTGATTTCAGTGCCAATACGTTTTTGCTGAAGGGGGAATCGTACCCTGAAGACGTGACTGATTTTTATGGGCCGGTCATCGGCAAACTGGAAGAATACCTGGACGAGCTTACCGGGGGAAAAGTGCACTTTACCTTTGAACTGATTTATTTCAACAGTTCCACGGCAAAGGTTCTCATGGGACTTTTCGAGATTCTTGATGAGGCAGCAGCCAACGACAATGACGTCCTGATCACCTGGATCTTTGAAGAAGACGATGACAATATGGAGGAAATGGGTGAAGAATTTGGTGAAGACCTTGAAAATGCCAAGTTCGAGCTGAAGAAAATTGCTGTCTGATGGGGTTCGACCTTTTTAAGAAAGAAGAAGATGCCATTCAGACGGCGCATGCCTTCCTGAGCGATGGTAACTGTGTCGATAAAGACGCGATTAAACAATTCGAGATCCTGCTTAATTCTTATGAAAAATTATTCCGCTCACTTAAAAAACTGGTTCGCCTGAGTGACCGCAGCGAAGCTGAACTGAATAAAACGGCAAAATCGCTGGATGAAAAAAATACTATGCTGGAAGGCCTGTCCGGCAAACTATCAAAATATTTATCCCCGCAAATCTATGATTCAATTTTCAGCAGTGACCACGACGTCGTGCTTGAAACAAAGCGCAAGAAACTGACCATATTTTTTTCCGACATCAAGAATTTTACGGCTACCACCGACGACCTGGAACCCGAGGATATAACATTTCTGGTTAATGATTATTTGACCGAAATGTCGAAAATTGCCCTGGACCACGGTGCCACAATCGACAAGTTTATTGGAGATGCCATATTGGTTTTCTTCGGTGACCCGACCAGCAAAGGCGTTAAGGAAGATGCCCTTTCCTGCGTTAAAATGGCCATCGCCATGCAACGGCACATGGTCAGCCTACGCGCCAAGTGGACTGAAATGGGCTATGCCCGACCGTTCCAGGTGCGCATTGGCATCAACACCGGATATTGTAATGTGGGAAACTTTGGCAGCGAACAGCGTATGGATTATACGATCATCGGGGGCGAGGTAAATCTGGCCGCCCGTCTGGAAAACGTTGCCGATGCCGACGGGATCACCCTGTCATACGAGACCTACGCCCTGGTGAAAGATTTTGTCGATGTCGAGATGGGGGACCCGATCACGGTAAAAGGCATTCACCGCAAAATAAATCCTTATAAACTGATCGGCATTTATAAAAATATCGATGAGCAGAGCCGGTTTCTCCGAGCCGAAAATGACGGCATGACCCTGTTCCTTGATTTTGACAAACTGGACGAGATTACACGCCCGCAAGCCATTAGCAAAATGCAAGTCGCTTTAAAAAGGTTACGTGCCGTAAAGGGAAAATAGTCCAAACCATGGTATATGATTTATACAGCGCCGAAAATGAAATTATAAACCGTGCAGAGTCTCTCCTGGAAGATGGCAAAGATGCTGCAAACATTCCCCGTGATGATTTCGCTAACCTGATCAAGCAATATCGAAAATTATTTAAACGAACCAAACAACTGGTCCGCCTGAACGACCGAAATGAAATAGACCTCAGACAGGCAAAATCGAGTGCCGAGGCGGCAACAAAAGCGAAAGCTGACTTTTTGGCAGCCATGAGCCATGAAATACGCACGCCTATGAACGGTGTGGTCGGCATGATAGACCTGTTGCGTGAAACAAGCCTGGATACCGATCAGCAGCATATGATGCAGACGGTTCGCGATTCCGCCTTTGCATTGTTAAACATCATCAACGACATTCTTGATTCGTCAAAAATCGAGGCCGGCAAACTCAACCTGGAAATCTTACCCATTTCCATGGAAGCGATTATCGATGGCGTGGCAGAAACCCTGTTATCCAACGCCAATGAGAAATCCGTCCGTCTGATAACCTTCGTTGATCCTGGCCTGCCCGAGCAGATCATGGCCGACCCAGTGCGTATCCGTCAGATCTTGTTCAACCTGGCCGGTAACGCCGTCAAGTTTACCGAGAATACGCCGGACAACCCGGGCCGGGTCATTATTCGAGCGGATTTTGTGGAAAACTGGCGCCCTTCACAGGATGGTATATCCCTGCAAATCACTGACATGGGCATCGGTATGTCCGAAGAGGCTTTGAGCAACTTGTTCAAACCGTTCACCCAGGCCGAAGGTTCAACGACCCGTCGTTTCGGCGGAACCGGCCTGGGGCTTTCTATTTGCAAGAACCTGGCCGACATCATGGGTGGCGAAATTGGCGTTGAAAGTGAGCAGGGGGTTGGCTCGACGTTTACCGTTACCCTGCCGGTTGAGCCATCAACAACAGACCCCGATAAAGAAGACCCGCTAACACTTTCTGAGTTAAACATCCTGACCGTATTTGCCAACCCCATGGAAGCAGACTTTGCCCTGCGATATATGACACATCAAGGTGCCACCGGCCAAAAAGCCAACACCCTGGATGAAGCTCGGACAATGATTGGCAGCGGCAATCCCATCCATGTGGTGGTGATCAACGGCGGTGATAAACGCGATGTCGATGATCTGCGCGCCATGGCAGAAGAATTATGTATTGTCTTGCTGGACAGTGACCGGACGGCTCCAAAAGGCCTGATCCAACCCGGTGTGGTGTCCGTCGGCAGCAGCCCTCTGCCACGCAGATCTTTACTTCGCGCCGTGGGCCTTGCCACCGGGCGGCTTGCCGAGGATGTTACCTCAGAAAACTCTGGCTCGACGCGCATAAAAAGAAAAGCCCCGTCACGTGAAGACGCCAAAACCTTGGGCCAGTTGATCCTTGTCGCCGAGGACAACTTGACCAATCAGGATGTAATCCGCCGTCAGCTAGATTTGCTTGGTTATGCCTGTGAGATATCCTCAGATGGCGTAGAAGCCTTAAAAGCATGGGAGTCGGGAGACTACGGTGCGTTACTGACAGATTGCCATATGCCCCATATGGATGGCTACCAGTTAACCCAGGCCATTCGGCAAGCCGAACAGATCGGCACCGCTCGCATACCAATTATTGCCATTACCGCCAGCACTCTGCAAGGTGAAGGAGAACATTGTCTGGAAATAGGCATGGATGACTACCTCATGAAACCACTGGAAATGGATAAGCTGGAAACCAGTTTATCAAAATGGGTTCCCTTGGGACCGCCGCCCGATGATGGGCTGGCAGATAATGACAAAGGCCATGAAATACCCGCCAATAGTCAGCCAGGGGAGGCAAATAGGACCGTTATCGATCCCCGGGCCCTGAAGGATATCTTCGGTGACGATGATGACATATTTAAAGAGATTCTGCTTGAATTTATTGAACCGTCCGAAGATATCGTGCGGGAAATCATGGCGGGTTACCAGGACCACGATGGGCCGACTGTGGGGGCCGCCGGGCACAAGCTTAAATCATCATCCCGCGCGGTTGGCGCCAATCAATTGGCCGAGGTCTGTGCAGACCTTGAAAAAGCCGGGAAAAGCGATGACTGGCCAAACATTGATCAGGCCATTGCAAAACTTGAACATCACATGGCAGACGTGACGGCGTACATCAAATCGTTATAATGTCAAAAATATATATAATACATAAGAAACGAGCATTATTATGTCGATCATTGAATACGATAATATCGATTATTCAACTATCAAGATTTTAGTCATCGATGATGAGCCTTTTATCAGGAAACTCATTGTCAGGATATTGTTTGATATTGGCATCAAGAATACTTCTGAGGCGGATAACGGCCTGAAAGCCATCAATAAAATCATTCAAAGCAGGACAAATTTTGATTTAATTATCTGTGATCTTGAAATGCCGATTATCAGTGGCCTTGAGTTTCTGAAGACATTGCGAAAACACCCCGAAGTCCGGGCCCCGGAAACCCCGGTTGTTATTCTCACCGGTCATTCCGATGAAGACAATATTTATGATGCCGTTATGCTCGGCATTCACGGTTTTCTGACCAAACCGGTTTCGCGAAATGATCTTGAAGCAAAAATTAAAATGGGGTTAACCGGCAAACCCATCGACCCAGCTCGATTACGCCGCAGTTAATGGTTCTTTTTATCTTGGTCTTAACACGGGAAATTCACCCATGCCTGACGTCAATATCTTTAAGTCTCTGACAGTCCTGATTGTTGACGATGAGGAATTCTCCCTGCGGTTTGTTTCGCGCATTCTCCAGAAAATCGGCGTTTCACTTGTGCTGGAGGCCGGAAATGGCCTGGAAGCACTGGGCTTGATGGAGAACAAGGACAATCAAATAGATTTAATCATCAGCGATATCGAGATGCCGGAAATGGACGGTTATGAACTGGTTCGACGTATCCGGTACGGTACGGTGCCCCAGTACAAAAAAATCCCCGTCTTGATGCTGACCGGACAGGACACCGAAAAAAATATCAAAAAAGCCCGCATCCATAAAATTGACGGCTTTATCGTTAAACCACCAAAAGCCGTTCAACTGGAAATTCAAATGAAACAGGCGCTTGGAATATGACAATATTAAAAAGTATGGTCGCGGCTTTGCTGGTTCCCTTCATGTCGTTTCCTGCAGACGTAACTGAGTGAACACTGGACTTGTCTGAAAAAAGTAGACAGCACCTTCAAGATTAATCAACGTTTTCTTGGAGGATTTTATGACACGCAAGAAATTTCACATCTATCATCGAGGAAAGAGTTTTACAACAGCCTCAGCCAAGAACTGACATTGGCAACAAACGATTATTCACGTAGAAACTGTTATAATAAGTGCTTGAATTATTCCAGTTAAATGTGATGCTGAGATCATTGTCTGGGATATCCACTGAAAAATTTAGCCTAGTGACCTTAACATGGACTCTCTTGGAATAAAAAAAATAATACGGTTCGTCATTCCCATCACGGCATTGCTCTTACTGTCTTTCCCAACGAACGCAGCGGATAGGGTAACCCTTCAATTGCGTTGGGATCACCAGTTCCAGTTCGCTGGCTACTATGCTGCCCTTTGGCAGGGTTATTACACCGCTGCCGGGTTGGATGTTGATATTCGCTCGGCAATTAATCCCGACCGCACCAGGGTTTTCGCCGTCAAGGAAGTGTCGGAAGGCCGGGCCGACTTCGGTATCGGCTCCGTTGACGCCCTAGTGGCGCGAGACGGTGGAATGCCGTTGGTTCTGGCGGCCGCTATATTCCAACAGAGCGCGGTAGGGGTGTTCGCCAAGAGTGAGACGAACCTAAACTCTCCAGCCGATCTGGTGAGCCTTAAGGTGCGGCGGACAAATGATGATCTTCCGGACGTAGAACTTCAGGCGATGTTGAGGGCTGAAGGGATCGACCCTGACAACGTGGGCGGGAAAATGGACGGGCATGGTTTCAACATGTTGGTAGAAGGGGAGATCGATGCCTATGCAGGTTATACCCTTACAGCACTGTGGCGCTCCAAAAAGCAAGGACAAACGCTTACCATACTGCGCCCATCCACTTACGGCATCGACTTCTATGGCGATGGCCTTATCACCAGTGACCGCCTTATCAAGAGCGATCCCGAAATGGTCGAACGGTTTGTTAATGCAAGTTTGAAAGGCTGGCGCTATGCCCTGGAACATCCGGAAGAAGTTATCTCCGCAATTGTCGAAAAATTGCCCCGTACTATGCCTATCGATGACCTCTTGGGCTTTAACCAGTTCCAGAGCGAAGAGGTAAAAAAGCTCACGCTCTACCCGATCGTGGAACTTGGGCATATAAACCCTGAGCGTTGGCGGCGCATATACGAAGAACTCAAGAATGCCAAAATGGTCAAGGGAACCCTCGATCTAAATGATTTTATCTTTGATCCCATTCGTCAAAGTGAAGAAAGACAGACTCTGCTTCAAAATGTTCTGCTTGTGGGTTTTGTCATCGTCGTGTTTTTCGCTTTTTTCTTCTTCATGTGGACACGAACACTACGCGCAACGGTGGCCGAGCAAACCGCTACCCTGCATGAAAAGACGACCCTGGTGAGGGTATCATTGGGTGAGGCGGAAAAAGCCAATAAGTCCAAATCAGAGTTCCTGGCCGTTATGAGCCATGATTTGCGAACGCCTTTGAACGCCATCATGGGCTTTGCCGAGATGATGAAGGAGCATTCTTTTGGTCCTCTCGGCGATTCCCACTATGATGAATATGCCGAAGACATCCACAAAAGCGGCAAAAACCTGGTCAGCCTGATAAATGGTATTCTCGACCTGTCCAAGATCGAGGCCGGAAAGTACGAATTGACCGAAGAGGCGCTAGACATTGCATCTCTTATCAAGGAATCCGTCGAACTCAACAAAGCCCAAGCCGAAGCAAAGAACATTCGTCTTGCCGATGAGACCGGCCCCGGCGTCCCCATGCTTTACGCGGACGACAGGCCGCTAATGCAGATTCTTAACAACCTTATTTCCAACGCCATCAAGTTCACCCAGGAGGGAGGTAACGTCACCGCTTCCGTCAAGGTTGATGGGAACGGTTCTTTGGTAATTCAAGTAGCGGACAACGGCGAGGGCATATCCGATAAGGATATTGCCAGGGCTTTGGAACCTTTCGAGCAGGTTGATAGTTCTCAGCCTAAAAAACATGAAGGTACAGGCTTGGGTCTTTATATATGCAGCAATCTGATAGCGCTGCACGGCGGATCTATGGAACTCAAAAGCAAAATCAATATAGGGACAACTATCACCGTGCGTTTCCCACCGGAAAGGACCGTCGTTTCCTGAGAGATAAAGCCCCTCATTCCAAACTGCCAGCGTTGCGAAATATCTGAACGCCGGGTTTGTGTCGCCAACAACGATTGAAGCTTCTCCAGTGTCGCCAGTACCGCTAGCAGGGTGCTGAAAAATCCAGCAACTTCGTTGTTTACCCGACGCTCCTTGCCAAAAAGCATGAGGGCGGGGCATGCTTTTAGCCAGCTCTTACTTGTTCAAGGAACTTTGCAACTTCGGTCTTCAGCACCTCTGAATTACTGCTAAGTTCACTAGCCACGCCCAGCAATTCGGACGAAGCAGCTCCTGCTTCACCGGCAGCAGCCGTAACGCCCTGAATATTGGATGATACTTCTTGCGTTCCCGATGCGGCTTCACCCACATTGCGCGAGATTTCCTGTGTGGCAGAACTTTGCTCCTCTACCGCAGAGGCGATGGTAGTCGCAATTTCATCGATCTCGGAGATGGTCTTGCCAATGTGTTCAATGGAATCTGCGGCTTCCTGTGTCGCCGACTGAATTCCGTGAATTTGGCCACCGATTTCTTCGGTTGCTTTCTGGGTTTGATTGGCCAGATTTTTGACCTCCGAGGCAACCACGGCGAAGCCTTTACCGGCGTCACCGGCCCGTGCAGCCTCAATGGTCGCATTCAACGCCAACAGGTTAGTCTGCTCGGCAATGTCGGTGATAAGACTAACCACATCACCAATTTTCCGGGAAGCCTCAACCAGCCCCTGAACCGTCTCGTGGCTTTCTTGTGCTTCCTTGACGGCGGCGGCCGATTTCTTCGACGACTCGGCGACCTGACGGGTGATTTCAGAGATAGAGCTGGTTAGCTCCTCGGTTGCCGCAGCAACCGTCTGGACGTTGGCACTGGCCTGTTCGGCGGCCGCAGCCACCGTGGTAGCCTGCGTATTGGTTTCCTCGGAAATGGAGGACATGGACTGAGCCGAAGCATTGGCTTGTGTCGCTGCAGAAGATACGGCTTCAACCACGCCCCCTACATTCGATTCAAATTTATCAGCCATCTCATTCATCACCCGACGCTGGTCTTCGGTGGATTCCACCCTACGACGTTCTTCGACCTCGCGTTGTTTTTGTTCTCGCTCGGCGGTTTCCTTTCGTTCGCGTGCCTCGCTTTCCAACATACGCTTGGACTGGATTTCGGCTTCCTCGGCAAGACGTTTGTTCTCGATGGCATTGGCCTTGAATATCTGGACGGCATTAGCCATTTGGCCAATTTCGTTTTTGTTTTTCCTGGCCGGAATATCAACTTCCATATCTCCATCAGCCAATCGGCCCATGGCGCTTGTCATCAATGTAATCGGTCCGCTGACGCCACGTCCGATAACAATAGCCAAAACAAGAACAACAACCGTTACGAGGCCCATTGACGAAAGGATCGTCGTGAAGGTAACTGCGATGTTATCCTCCAGTTCCTTGGTTGCTGCTTGGGCATTCGTAACGCCCCCTTCTTCGAGGAGCTCAAGTTTTGGGACCATCTCGGCAAAGAGTGTACTCATAACTTTCGTGGTCTTGATATCTTCTATAATCAAGTCAACCACGATGCCAAACTCTTTCGCATACATACCAATCTTATCTTCGATATTCGCCTTTTCACTTTCCGGGATGTATATTGAATTGGCTAGCAATTCACCAAAGGTGACCATTCTGGCTGTGTGTTGCACATGGTATTTTACGTCTTTTCGGGCCAGAAAATCTTTTTCATTTCGGCGCATTTGTAACATGATGATGGAGAGTTCTTTATCATTGTATTTAGCGAGCTCTTCTTCAACATTCTGTACCAATTTCCTGAGGTTGCCTAACAGGCCGTCTTTCGGCGTCAGGCCGATTTTTATCGATGTATTAACGACTCTATCAAACTGACCGACGTAGGCGAGGAAACCTTCTCTCACCTCGTCAATAAGCAGCTGATCTTCCGTTGAATGAAAAACCTCTTTCAGATTATTAAAGAAGGGCATAATTCTTTCGGCTTCCGCCTTGTGGCGCTCCACATATTTCATATCCTTCCTGAGCAAGAAGTCCTTTTCGTTACGTCTTTCCATAAGGACACCTTCGGTAACTTCCGATACATATGTAACCCCACGGGTTGCCATGATTTGTGCATGCTGAATTCCAGCCTGGGTACTGGCGCTGTTAATATAGATAACACCTACGATAGCAAACCCCACCATAGCAAGACCTGCAATAATACTAATCTGAATGCCTATACGAATATTGTTGAGAAATTTCATTATATCCTCCATATATTGATTATTGGTAGGGTATGGCCTTGAGTATGACTCTTCTTATTCATGCTGTTAGCCCCCTGGGTTAATATTAATCTATCAATTTTGAGTAGTATGAATTTGGATTGTCTGAAATATAAAGTTTCGGCAAATCAGTGGCTACTGTCAGCCCAAATTCGGTCCAACCGGCTTCGAAATCCTCAAGAGCATCGATCACCATATTATTTTGGAATATTCGAGTGACATCTTGATGGCACGGGCACTTTCCAACTAATTAAAAGCCGCATTATTTATTGCATCAGTCGATTGCATCAAAGAAACAATATTTATAGTTGCAAAAGGTATGATGCCTACTGCAAGAAATACTGCAATCAACTTTGGTTTAAATGTTAATGAAAAAAAATGACACTTCCTATTTACAATGATCGAACGACATTAAACGATCATGATTATCGGACTAATTCAATTGAACGTATGAAGAAATACTGTGTGCGTATGCATGGGGTGTGAACGCATGAGGCATGAACGTATGAGAAAATATTATAGGTATTTTAACACCTAGGAATTTCATTTCCTTGACGTAGATCAATATTGATAAAAGTAATATATTTATCCATATTTATAACATTAGTTCATATAGACATTCAGGTTTGTGAATATTGAGATTTCGACGTGCCAGGCAACCAAAAAATCACATATTCAGCGCTTGATAGCTAGATATTGACCATGATTATTGGCGCACAAGGACACAAGATTCCTATACCCAAGACAAAACAAGTGTAAATTGGAACTGTATTTGCAGAGACACACCTTACAATACTTTACAATGTTTAGAATTAGAAAAAGTATATTTATGCCTTGACCTTTTTCACTATTTCTACAGAGTATATCCAAACCATGCACGATCGAAGGCCTGGGAAGCAAGAATACTAAATTTGGGAAGCTATAATTTGTATCAGGGAGTCTATTATGAAATTTAATCTATCTCACCTTACGGCAACATTGATGGCAGGTGTTATTTGCGCTTCTGTATTCGCCGTGAGCCAAGCCAGCGCGACCTCCGCGCCACCGGCGGAAATGGACGCATGGTTAAAATCCTCAAAACTCGGTGCATACGATAAAAACGAAAACTGGGATGACATCATTGCTGCGGCCAAGAAAGAAGGCGAGGTTGTCATCTATACATCTTCTGGTCGTATAGCAAAACTGGTCAAACCGTTCAATGCGCTGTATCCGGAAATAACAGTAACGGTACACGATCTGGGTTCGGTCAAAACCATTGAAAAGACCATTCGTGAGCAAGACGCCAATATCTTTAATGTTGACGTGGTGACCACGGGAAATTCGGGTTCGGTTATTTTTGAGATGTTGAACAAACACCGCATCGTCAATTACGTACCGCACCATTATATTGATCGCATTCCGGTGGGCAACCGTGATCCACTGCTCATGCGGGTGAACGAGGCTATGGTCTTCTTCTATAATGCAGAATCCTATCCTTCGGGACCACCGATTACGAATTTGTGGGAGCTTACCGAAGACAAATTCAAAGGCCGGGTCGGTATCAAGAACCCACTGGCATCTGGCTCGAACCTGATGGCCGTGATGACCATGATCCAGCACGCCGATGAAATGGCTGCCGCCTACAAACGCCATACCGGTAAAGACATCGTGCTCAGTGAGGGTATCGAAGACGCCGGTCAGGAATACTTCGCCCGGTTGCTGGCTAATGATCTGGTGATTTTCAAGTCCGGTACCAAACTGGCTGTTGCATCGGGCAAAAAAGGTCAGGCAAAACCCCTGATCTCCATTGCCAACATGACCTATATCTCGCGTAATGATTCGAAAGGTTTAGTCAACAGGATGATGTTGGACGTTGATCCTGTGGCCAAGCTGATCTACCCCACATTCATGGCAGTTGGCCGCCAGGCACCACACCCGAACGCCGCCAAACTGTTCATTTCGTATCTGTTGGGCAGCATCGATCTGAACATGAATTCCAAACTTGAAAAGCCTTATATGGAAGGTGCCAGCCTTGATTTATTGCAGGGTCTTGCCCCGTATTACGATCCGGGTTCGATCAGTCCACGCAGCGATGTTCCATTGCCTGCCGGTGGCGAAGCCTGGGATATCATGAAGGGTTGGGAAGTAGACGCCCAGTACATGTGGGATAACGCACCAAGAATGCGTGATTTCTGGACCATCCAGTCGAGCAAATAATCCAGATGGAGAAAATTGAATTAACGGGAATGCGGAAGTCTTACGGCAAAGAAGTTGCCGTAAGACATCTGGATTTAACCATTGAGCCGGGCGCGTTTCTGACAATTCTTGGTCCGTCCGGTTGCGGCAAAACCACCACACTACGAGTAATCGCGGGACTGGAGGAGCCTGATACAGGCATCATCCAGTTGGGCGATAAAATTGTTTTCTCGCGCGATGACGGCATTATCGTACCACCGGAACACCGGAACCTTGGTTTGATTTTCCAGAGTTATGCCCTGTGGCCCCACATGACCGTCGAACGTAACATCACTCTGGCCCTGAAAGAACAAAAACTGTCTGCCAGCGAGATCGAACAGCGCCTGGAAAATGCCCTGGAAATGGTTCAGCTTGATGCCTATCGATATCGCTATCCTTCAGAATTATCGGGCGGCCAGCAACAACGTGTGGCCGTTGCCAGGCTGATTGCCCTGCGATCCCGGTTTTTGCTGATGGATGAGCCGTTGTCCAATCTGGATGCCAAATTACGCACGGAGATGCGTACGGAACTAAAACATCTGCACCGCGACCTGGAAGCCACCACCGTCTATGTGACCCATGATCAGATCGAAGCCTTGACGCTGTCTGATATTGTCGTAGTCATGAACGAAGGTCTGGTGATGCAACACGGCACGCCCTATGACATATATCACCACCCAAGCAATTTATTCGTTGCCGAATTTATCGGTGATCCACGTATGAACACATTCACCGGCACACCAAAAAATGACGGCGGACAGGCCATGTTCGAATGCGGTGATTTATCATTTGCCATGCCGGGGGATCTGCAACCAAAGACAGGCAACCTGATTGCCACCATCCGACCGGAAAACATTAATGTTTCAAAGACCGAGAGGGAAGGCTGGCTAAAGGTTGCGCTGGAATCTGTTCAACCAACAGGGGCCAGTACAATTTTGCAGGCATGCACGGAACATATCTCCATGACATTGTTACAACCCGGGTTCATTCAAATGGATGTTGGTGATTTTCTGTGGATTGATGTTGATACGTCAACCGTGAACTTCTTTGACCCAGATACAGAACAAAATCTGAAATCCTGAGGTTGAAAGAACTCACATGTCGTTTCCCCAGACTGAATTAAAAAAACCGCCGGTTTTCTCGGGCCGTAATTTATATTACCACTTCTACAGAATACGCACCAAACCGGAATTAATTCTTGGTGTGCTGTGTCTGTCCGTTCTTGCCGTTCTGGTCATGGTGCCGCTGTTTGAAATTATATACGATGCACTGACTTTCCAGGAATACGACAAGGCCTATCAGAAAGATGGCGTGGTCGGTGAGTTTACATGGCTTCATCTGAAACGGGTATTTACCGGGCCACTGTCCAACGCCCTGTTCTTTAAACCATTGATGAACAGCCTCGCCATTGGCGCGTTTGTGACGTTCTTCGGTGTCAGCATCGGTTCCGGACTGGCCTGGCTGTTGGTACGCACCAATATTCGTTTCAAGGGTGTATTTGGTTCGCTGGTGGTGATCCCCTATATGATGCCGTCATGGGTTCTGGCACTGGCCTGGCTGAGCGTATTCAAGAACGACAGAATCGGTGGTTCGGAAGGCATGTTCACGTACATGTTTGGCATACAGCCGCCCGACTGGATGTCCTATGGGTTCGTTCCCATCGTAATCTGCCTGACCATGCATTATTACGCTTATGGTTATCTGTTGATGTCGGGCGCACTGGCCACGGTTGATAGCGAGCTGGAAGAAGCCGGGGCGATCTGTGGCATGAACCGGCGCCAGCGGTTATGGCGCATCACCCTGCCATTGCTCATGCCGGCGCTGGGTTCTGCCGTGGTTCTCACATTCATCCGCATATTGGGCACCTTCGGAACCCCGGCGTTGCTCGGTCTTCCGGTACGTTTTTTCACGTTTTCCACCCAGATTTACGCATCCATTAACGCGCGAAACAGCGGCGATGCCTATGTGCTCGCCCTGGTGTTGATTTTCATGGCTATCACCTTTATCTGGATCAACAGCCGGGTCATCGGTATCCGCAAGAGCTTCGTCACCCTGACCGGCAAGGGTTTCCGGCAACGGGAAATTGAACTGGGTGTTTGGCGCTGGCCCGCAACAATTGGCGTAGCGGTATTCATCGTCTGCATCGTCATCCTGCCTATGCTGATATTGTTGTGGGAATCGCTGATTATCACACCGGGCTCGTATACGCTTGAAGGCCTGACCACCCATTTCTGGTTCGGTGAGAGCGATCCGAACCTGGCCTACGGGGAACCGGGCGTTATTCACTCAACAGGCATTATGACCGCACTTTGGAATACCATCCAACTGGGCGTATCTGCGGCCGTGCTGAACGGCATGTTCGGCCTGATGATCGGTTATGCCGCGGTGCGTGGCCGGGGAACCCTGCTGGCCAAGTGGCTGGAAGGCATTGCCTTTGCACCCTATATTTTCCCGTCCATTGCGCTGGGGGCTATTTACATCGGTATGTTCTCGACCCCCTTTGGCCCCATGCCAGCACTGTATGATACGTTCGCTATCCTGGTCCTGATCACGGTGGTGAAAAACCTGCCGTTTACCTCGCGGACCGGGATCGCGGCTATGCTGCAAATTGATAAGTCCCTGGAAGAAACCGCACGGGTGCAGGGCATCGGGTGGTTCCGCAGAATGGCCAAGATCATCATTCCCATGTCAACCAGCGGCCTCATATCGGGTATGTTGCTGACGTTCATCACAACCATGCGCGAACTATCCTTGATCATTCTGCTGCTGTCACCGTCCAATATGGTGCTGTCGGGATTGATCTTCAGCTACAACGAACAGGATATGTCGCAACATTCCGGTGCGGTGACCCTGTTGCTGGTGGTGATTATCGTCAGTATTAATTTCCTGGTGCAATTCCTGTCTGGCGGAAAAGGACTGTCCGGGCTGAAGAATAGTTAGAGCGTTTCCGAGATCATAATTTTTTCCATATCATCAACCGCATAAACATCAATCGGATGAACCCGTCCTTTGACGTGGATGGTGTGCATCTGGCAGTGTGAGAAGTCGATACCGGCATACCGGGCCGTCCTGGCAGACAACACCAACGGGGCCCCCAGTTCTTTTGTCTGGGCCTCAAGACGGGCGGCGATATTAACATTGTCCCCCAGGGCCGATACGATGGGCGACTGAGGTGGCCCCATGGAACCGATGATGGCTTCCCCGGCATGAATACCGATACCAATTTCCAGATCGTGGCCCAGTTCATCGTGCAGCCGGGCATTGAGCTGTTCCATGCGGGCGAATATGGCCTGTGCGCCACTGATCGCCTCACGACAACCTTGCTCGGCACCGCTTTGCAAGCCGTATATGGCCAACAGCCCATCGCCATTAAATTGAGCGTAATGACCATTGGTCTCAGTCAGAGCCAGGGAAAGCTCGGCAAAAAACTGGTTCAGGATAAATACCACATCAAACGGCAGACGCTCTTCGGACAGCCGGGTTGATCCGCGCAGATCGACAAACATAAAAGCAACGGTCAGCTCCTTGCCCTGGCGATAACCCGGATGGCGCGTGGCTTCATGGGGATCGGTGTCAACACGAACCAGTGCGGAAACGGTCAGGTCCTGGGTCGGCCTGATCTGACAGGCCAGACGGACCGAGGGTGAGTTTGTCAGTCGCGACAGGATCTTTTCCTCGTCATCACCCGGCAGGGGCAAATGTTCCAGCCCCGAGGAAATACGGACCCGACAGGTCGAACACCGGCCCCGCCCACCACAGACAGAGGCGTGAGGTATGCCTGCACGGCGAATGGATTCCAGCAATGTGGCATCACGCTGAAGCTCAACCACCCGATTGTCCGGCGAATAATAGAGCCGGGGACGCTGGCGCAGGTTGCGGGCCCGGTCGCGCACGACCCGAAACAACAAAACAATGCAGATCAGACTGATGGTTGCTACCTGAATATTGGTTTCCCTCTGGGCAATCATATCCAGCATTTCAGGTTTGAAATTGGCCGCTTTTAACAAAGCCGGAACCCAGTCCGGATTGTTTGCCAGTTGCAGGATTTCCATACCGGCACTGACATATCCGGCCAGAGCCAGCGTTGGGGTGATCAATGCAAGTGAAAAAGCAAGAGCGGCATATCGTTGATAAACAGGATAAATCCTGAGCCAATGATGCAGCCCGACACACGAATGTATCCAAACCACCACCAGGGCGATGGATTGCAAGGCACCGCGCCAGGGTGAAAAATTCCAGAACACATTCAGGGTCGTCGCATAATCGGGTATGAAATCAGTACTGACCGACAAACCCTTGGTGGCCGAAACGTGGGCCGCCAATATTACGGGGGCTAGAAATCCGGCAACCAGTTGGGTAACCTCCCACCCCGGCATGACCAGCGTGCGGCGTTGCATCAGGCTATAAAGGGCAACACCGATATGGACTATAAATGAACCGTAGAGCAGGGCAGAGCCTATGGGTGATTGCCACGGATCAATAAAGTATTCACTGGCCCGGTTCATCAGATCGAGCGACACGATTCCCATGGAGTGATTGATAAAATGCCCGGTTACGAACAGAAAGAGGATGAGCCCGCTATACAAACGTATTCGGTTTCGCACGACCATTACCTAAATATTCCCTGATTCCCTTTTTGATGTCGAGATAGCATAACAACAGATCAGCGGGTAATAAACTGTACAATAAACAGAAACCACGCAATTGATGTTTTGTACCGGTATATTGGCGATCTGGTCTAGCAGGACAGAACCGGGACAGCGTCAAATTTACTAAGCGCCGCCATCACCAACCAGGGTAAATGGTGCCCAGAAAAGCGGGTGAGCGTAGCTGAAATCAAGACTATTTACGCCACTGCTTTTAAACATACCTTCATTCATAATCTCCAGGGTGGCCGCACGAAGGGCTTGCGCCCGACTGGGTGTGTTAAGCTCGTGCTTGAAGATGGCAACCATTAAATGCCGGGTGGAGTCACTGAATACCGGCCAGTTTGAAAGCAACAGCGAACGAGCCCCGGCATAGAAAAATGCCTGCCCCAGCCCAGAAAACGCTTCGGTGGAAGACGTCTTTGCGGAAGCCGTATTACAGGCGGACAGGATCGCCCAGTCAGCATCCAGATCAAGTTCCATGATCTCATCAGCGGTCAGCAAACCATCATCCCAATCGCCCTTGGGTTCATCCAGTGGCAAGCTCAAGGCAAGGGCCGGACTTAACAAACCATCAAGTTCGCCAGGTACCAGGCCATGGGTGGCAAAAGAAAGAATGCGGTACTGTCGCAACACCCCCCTGGCGCTCATGTCCCTGATGGTACTTTCCGCCGCCCTGCTGCCAACAAGAATATCACGTTGGCGATCAGCCCCGACGATATCGGCAATGGCGATGATCTCGTCGGCGGTGTCAGGCAAGCGCGGCAACCGATCAAACCCTGCACTGTCCAGGCCGCGTGTCGTGGAGATGGCCCGTAAGGAAAAACTATCAATACTTCGAGAAACAGCGGCGTCGGCCACTTCTATCTGGCGAGTCGCAGCGTCCAGTTTATTAAAGATCGGATCACCGACCCCCAAAAAGGCCAGGCGATTGTTATCGGAAGAACTGCCCTTACGTAACAAGGCCAGAGAGGTCATTGAGGGCGCCATGCTGATAGCATGGGTTCTGATCAACCATGGCAGGTCTTTGAGTCCGGCAAACATCAAGTCATCAACAGGGGGCGATGGAACCTTCTCGCGAAGCAACATCCCCATGGGGATAGATGCGAGGTCGTTATCGATCACGAAGATGAGATGCTTTGCAAGGGACCAATGGCTTTCCAAAGGCTGCAATAAATCACTATAGAGATTATAAGCAGCTTTCGTATTAAAGGGGGCAATGTCGGTAAGACGGCCATTTGGTACTCTCAGATTTGCCCGTATGACCCTGACATCGTCTTCCCAGTCTTGTTTGGTCTTGGCGATTTTCCGGCCACTGACAGTGCCGTCGGCGGTAATCACCCATACAAAACTTTCCTTACGGCCTGATATCAACGAGACGATGGCTTCATCGGGTTCAAGTACGGATAAAGCATCCGTAAGTTTGAAAGCCTGGGCACCTATAATATTGTCATAATCGGGAATCGCCGATCGCACAGAGGCGGTCAAACTGGCAACAGCAGCTTCAATTTTATCGACCTTCTGTGTAAGGGCGCCTAGTGTCTCGGTTCCTACATTGCCATAGGCGCTTCCGTCATCCTTGAGTTGCCGGATAACGACTAACTGTTTTTTCATATCCTGTTGCCGACGAATAAGATCACGTGTTTCTATATCAGGAGCCAACTTCCGCAAGGCTGTTTGAACCAAAGCCTCCTGAACTTGTCCTGATCGCATTATTTCAGCAATTTCAAAGGCTTCGCCCAGAGCTTGCTCGTCACCGTTTGCAGAAAAAACCCGCGATAGATAATCCTCAACAATCCACTTCAGACGAATTGAAAGACTTTTTTGGTCAGACGTTAACTGTCCGGCACGTTCCTGCCATAACGATAAGAGCTCACGTATTAACCGGGTCATTTCGTTTATAGATTTCTTGCCCTCGGATTGGGCTAACAGAACGCGCGCTTCGACCGTGAAATAATGCCTTGTTCCGAACTGCTCACGTAATCTTGTAACAGCTTGACGAAAAACAGTTTTAGCCTCTTCAAGATGCCCGGTTTCGCGTAAAATTAGTCCTCGGTCAACTGAATTTGCGAACAGGTTATTCCATAACTCCGGTTCGGGTTTCAAATTTGATTCAGTTTCATTCATAACCATATAAGCGGAATCAAAACGGTTGAGTGCCGTCATGGTAAGGGCAATATCGCGATTAGTTTCTGCTCTTTCTGGTGCGCTCAGGGTTACGCACCTTTCAAGTTGAGCACGTCTTGACAACAATGAAAAAGATAAGGCTTCTTTATAGCGCCCTTGTCGCATCTTTATCTGGCTAAGAATTTGAAGGCCAGTGCGTTCTATATATGTTTTACCCGGACTCCAGCGATCAACAGTTTTTCGAGCATATGCTTCCGCATTGTTGAGATCACCCAGTTGAAAATACGCTTTTCCCAAAAGGGCATACAATTCAATATATCGCCATGCAACTTTGCGATTTTGGCCTCCACATTCGTTGTCGGTGGAAAGTATATGTGCTTTTAGGGAATCTTGAGCGGTTAATAAGGATTTAAGCGCTACCTGATTCTCGCCTTCAGCCAGAGATACATACGCTTTGGCTCGGTTTAACCAATAAGAATTTCTAGTTACGCAGGATTTATATCTTCTATGTTGGTTATTAACGATGGCTATATTCAGGTGTTTATTTGCTTTGTCGAATTCTCCATAGGCTGCATAAAATGTAGCTAGAAAAGCATTACTACCCAATATTTCACTTTTCCAGGTTGGATTGCTCCAACCAATAACTTTTTTAAGAAACGCAGCAGCATGACGGGGAAGACCTTCTTGAAAGGTTCTTTCCGCTACAATACGCAAACTATAGATATCTGTACCTTTATTGAGTCCACTATAAAACTCTTTTTGGGAATCGACCCATTCAGTAATATTTTGTTCGGGAAAAGTACCACAATCAACGATATCTTTGATGTCTGTCAGGGATTTTGGGATATTAACTCTAATGTTTGAAAATGGATTCCGAGGGGGAAGGGATACACCAACACCAATCAGTGACTGTTCTATAGATGCGACATCCGTTTTTAACCCTGTCGTTTGACAGCCAGCCAATACGCTGAACAAAAAAGCCGATTGCACTAAAATGAGAATGTTTCTCATTGATGCTATCCCACTCCTTAATAATCAATTCATCCGAATTTATGAGTAGCCACTTGTAAAAAATCCAGAATCGTCCAAATCGATATTTCCCAAATAATTTTCAAACTTGATAAAATCATACAATGTTGCATAATTTTAGATAGTATTCATTTTTTCAACCACCCGTCACCACCGTTTATTTGACGACTTGGCGATCATTTGATGTCATTATTCGTTAATACTCGCCATCAGGACGCACCTCATCTATCAGTTTCATGTTGTCGCTGATTTCCCCCGGAACATCCAAACACACTTCGTATTTTTTGATGTATTGTTAAATTTTATTCGATTTGTCCTGAACTTAAGGATATGCAATACAGGGACAGGTATATTTGATGCCCGAGTGGAAAAATCGGGCCGCCGATGACGTATAACCCCAGATGACGAACACCACCGTATGAGGATACCCTATGAGCCTGAAACATGACGCCCGAATGACCTTGCACACCGGCAGCTCTACTCATTCCCGGACGGTTGCAGATGATATTGACATTGGTTTACGCAACCACATGTTAAGCGTCTATAACTATATGTCCGGTGGCCTGGCGATTACCGGTTTGGTCGCTTATTCGGTTTCTACGTCAGAGGCCGCCATGCAACTGATATTCGGGACCGGGTTGTCGTGGATCGTCATGCTGTCACCGCTGGCGTTCATTCTGGCCTTGTCATTTGGTATCCACCGCATGTCGACAACCACCGCACAAGCGGTATTCTGGACGTTTTCTGCCGTTATGGGCCTGTCCATGGCGTCGATCTTTATCATTTACACCGGCGCTTCCATCACCAGGGTATTCTTCATTACATCGGGCACTTTTGCGGCCATGAGCCTGTATGGTTACACCACCAAACGTGATTTATCCGGTTTCGGTTCGTTCCTGTTCATGGGTCTGATCGGTATCATCATCGCCAGCATCGTGAATATGTTCCTGCAAAGCACTGCCATGCATTTCGTGATCTCGGTCATCGGGGTATTGGTTTTTGTTGGCCTGACTGCTTACGATACCCAAAAGATCAAGAACATCTATAACGAGGCCGACAGTGCGGAAACCACCACCAAGAAAGCCGTCATGGGGGCCGTGACCCTTTATCTCGATTTTATCAACCTGTTCATGATGTTGCTGCGGTTGTTCGGTCAACGGCGATAAGCGAAAATCCTTTCGCACCGGAGCTGCCAGAAACTAAAAAACCGGGTTTTGGGCTTTATTCCGCTCTTGCCGTCCGGGTTCATCAGGACGGGTTATTCAGAAATTGTACAAATAAACTTTGAATTTGCTGAAGAATACAGCAATGTACTATCGTGGCGCACATAACGGAATAATCATGAAGCATACTATTCACCTATCTCTGGCATTAGCACTTTTTTGGTTATTTAACTCCGGGCACACCGGTTTACTTATGTTGTCGCTTGCCGCTGGCTCAATCATCTTTGTTGTTTATATCGCCCACAAAATGGATGTGGTGGATCACGAATCGACCCCGGTTCATCTGACTTTCAAGTTACCCGGTTATTATGCCTGGCTTATCAAGGAAGTAATTCTGGCAAACATCACCGTTTTGAAGCACATCTGGCTGGGCAATGAATCCATTTCGCCCACCCTGTCCAGGATAGATATCAGCCAGACAACCGTGCTTGCCAAGGTGATTTACGCAAACTCCATTACCCTGACGCCGGGCACTATCTCGGTTGGCATTGAGGGAAACCGGATATTGGTGCACGCCCTGTTACAAGACTCCATTGAAGATTTGAAAAAAGGCGAAATGGATCGCCGTGTAACACGCTTGGAAAACTAGATGCTTATCGCCGCAACCCTTGCCATTCTGGTGGTTATGTTCCTGGCATTCATTCGTGGATACATAGGCCCGACCTTCTATGACCGTATTCTTGCGGTCAATATGTTCGGCACCAAAACGGTGCTGTTTATATGCTTGTTGGGATTTGTCATGGGTCGTCCGGAATTCCTCGATATAGCCATGGTCTATGCCCTGATCAATTTCATCAGTGTCATTGCCATATTACGCTACTCCGGCTCCTTCGATGAGCGCCGCCCTCCCGGCAACAGAAAATCTATCGGAAGGGACGTGTAATGGATGTGATCATCAGCTCAATCGGCGGGCTCTTTCTGCTGCTGGGTGGCATTATCGCCATCATCGGCGGCATTGGCGTCTTGCGGTTCCCCGATTTTTATACCCGCATGCATGCCGCCGGGGTCGGTGATACGCTGGTAACAGGACTGATTCTGGTTGGGCTGATACTACAAATGCCTGAATGGCTGGTAGTCATAAAACTTATTATTATTCTTTTTATGACACTGTTTATCAACCCAACTTCAAGTCATGCATTAACCAAAACAGCTTTTCAGAACGGGCTCTTGCCAGTCCTTCACAAAAAAGAAGAAGCAAACAAGGGAGACGCAGGGCCATCGACCCGTTAGTTCACATCGTCTTATTGACAATGCTGTTGTGTGTTGCCGTCGCCATCGTTCGCATGAAGGATCTGTTGGCCGTGGTTATGCTATTGGGTGTTTATGGGCTTTTATCGGCCAGTTTTTTCGTCACCATGGACGCCGTTGACGTAGCCTTTACCGAAGCCTCCGTGGGAGCCGGTATTTCAACGGTCCTGATGCTGACCACCATCGCCATGACTGGGCGCAATGAAAGTGCGCCACCGTACAAACACCTGCTGGCCCTGGTTTTGGTGGTCATGACGGGTGCATTACTGGTTTATGGCACCATGGACATGCCCTATTTTGGTTTCGCAGAAGCCCCAGCCAATCTGCACGTGGCACCACGTTATATTCAGGATTCCATGGCGGAAGTAGGGGTTCCCAATCTGGTCACGGCCGTGCTGGCCAGTTACAGGGGCTTTGATACCTTTGGCGAGGTGATGGTGATCTTTACCGCCGGGCTGGGTGTGTTGGCCCTGTTGGGTCTGGCCAAACCGCCGAAAGACGGTGACGCCGAAATCGACCTGTTGCATGACAAGTTACACGAGCAACACCTGGTCCTGCGCGTGGTGTGTAAAATGTTGATCCCGTTTATTCTGCTGTTTGCGCTTTATGTCCAGTTTCATGGCGATTTCGGCCCCGGTGGCGGGTTCCAGGCCGGTGTGATCTTCGCCGCGGCGATCATCCTTTATGGCATGTTGTTCGGTTTAAGCACGGCGCGCCGTGTCATCAACCAACCCTTGGTGCTGTTGCTCTCAGGGATCGGTGCCATGCTCTATGGCATGGTCGGGGTGGTATCCATGCTGAAAGGGGGGGATTTCCTGGATTACAGCGTTTTGCTGTCTGATCCCATCGCCGGTCAGCATCTGGGTATATTGCTCATCGAGCTTGGCGTGGGCATTACCGTTGCATCGGTCATGGTCATCATCTTCTTCAACTTTGCTGGCCGCATCGAATACCTGCAACGCAAGCGATCCAGAGATAAACAGGGATAAATAATGATAGTTGGGCTCTATAACTACTGGATTGTGGTGATCCTGATGATGATCGGTTTCTACATCGTGATCGCGCAAGGCAACCTGATCAAGAAAATAGCCGGGCTGATCATCTTCCAGACTTCGGTGTTTATTTTTTACATCAGCATCGGCAAGGTCGACGGTGCCACTGCACCCATTCTGGCCGACCAGTTCAGCCAGTATTCCAATCCTTTACCCCATGTACTGATCCTCACCGCCATTGTGGTGGGTATCGCCACCACGGCTTTGGGGTTAGCCCTGATTGTCCGCATAAAAGAAGCCTATGGCAGCATCGAAGAAGATGAAATACAGGAAAAGGATAATCAGGAGTGTTAGCACACCTACCCGTATTGCAGGTTATCGTCCCGCTGCTGGCCGCACCGTCGTGCCTGATCATCAAACGACCGGTCCTGGTCTGGATGTTTACGCTGATGGTCAGTGGTGCGGCATTTCTAATCAGCATTGCCCTGCTTCAGCAAGTCCTGGCATCTGGGACAATATCCTACGAAATGGGTGGCTGGGCGCCGCCCTGGGGCATCGAATACCGCATCGATGAACTGAACGCCATTTTGTTGCTG
Source organism: Alphaproteobacteria bacterium (assembly GCA_024279135.1). Classification (GTDB taxonomy): domain Bacteria; phylum Pseudomonadota; class Alphaproteobacteria; order Rhodospirillales; family Casp-alpha2; genus JABJOR01. The sequence goes on along the minus strand of JAJRRU010000005.1, from coordinate 33,460 downwards.
ATTATATCGGCGATCAGCACCGTTGTATTGCTTGCCGCACAGACCAGCATTACCGCAGAAATCTCCGAAGACCGCCACACGATTTTTTACGCACTGTACCTGTTGTCGCTAGCCGGAATGCTCGGCATCGTTTCTACCGGGGACGCGTTTAATGTTTTTGTATTCCTGGAGATATCTTCCCTGTCGGCCTACGCCATGATCGCCATGGGCCAAGGCAGGCGGGCTCTGTGGGCGTCCTACCAATATCTGATAATGGGTACAATCGGGGCCACGTTTATTCTCATCAGCATCGGTCTGATGTACCAGATGACCGGCACCCTGAATATGGCCGACCTTGCCGACCGGCTGCCCCAGGTGGCCAATACAAAAACCGTATTGGTGGCGTTTGCTTTTTTCATTGTCGGGGTGTGTCTCAAACTGGCCCTGTTCCCGCTTCATATGTGGCTGCCCAACGCCTATTCCTACGCGCCGTCCATCGTGACCGCTTTTTTCGCCGCCACATCCACCAAGGTCGCGCTTTATCTGTTGATCCGCTTTACCTTCTCGGTTTTTGGCTATTCTTTTTCCTTTACCACCCTACCGTTGCAAGAACTGTTTCTGGGGCTCGGCCTGCTGGGTATCTTTATCGCTTCCGCCGCCGCCATCTATCAGACGAACCTGAAACATCTGTTTGCCTATTCCAGCGTGGCCCAGATCGGTTATATGATCGTCGGCTTCAGTGTGGGCACGTCGGCGGGCCTGATGGCTACCTTGTTGCATGTCTTCAATCATGCCTTGATAAAAGGCGCACTGTTTTTGGCGTTGGGGGCGGTGATGTACCGGGTTAACAGTGTACAACTCAACGATTTCAAGGGTCTGGCCCGGCAGATGCCGCTAACCATGGCGGCCATAGTGGTGGGCGGTCTGAGCCTGATTGGCGTACCACTGACTGTGGGTTTTGTCAGCAAGTGGTATCTGGTCATGGCTGTCCTGGATAATGGCTGGTGGCCGGTCGCCGTACTGATCCTGCTGGGCTCCTTGCTGGCAATCGTCTACGTCTGGAAGATTGTCGAAGTGGCCTACTTCATTGACCCGGAACCCGGTACCCCGCAGGTTAGCGAGGCCCCCATGGCACTCCTTGTGCCGGTCTGGCTGCTGGTCGCCGGGAATATCTATTTCGGCATTGATACCCGTCTCGGTGTTCAAATGGCACAATCGGCTGCCCAGAGCCTGTTCGGGGGCTCGCCATGACGTTTTCACTGGAAACCATGTTACAGCTTACCATCTTCCTGCCCCTGGCCGCTGTGTTCGGAATTCTGGCGTTCAGGCGCAACCCGAACCTGCGCGAGGCCGTCAGCATGATCAGCTCTCTGGTGGTGCTGTATTTTGTGGTGCAATTATACACCGGCCTGAAGGACGGCGAGGTCATCACTGTAGACTGGCTGCAAATTCTGCCCGGATTACAATTGAGCTTTACCATCGAACCGCTGGGCATGATTTTCGCCCTGATCGCCAGTTTCCTGTGGCCCGTAACCACTCTCTATTCCATCGGTTACATGCGCCATCATCACGAAGAAAACCAGACCCGGTTTTACCTGTGTTTTGCCATCGCCATCGGCTGTGTCATGGGCATCGCGTTTGCCGGAAACCTGTTCACGTTGTTTATTTTCTACGAGATGCTGACCCTGTCGACCTATCCGCTGGTCACCCATGCGGGAACCGAAAAAGCCAGGCAGGGCGGTCGGGTCTACCTGGGCATCCTGCTCAGCACATCCATCGCCTTTTTCCTACTGGCTATTCTCGGCACCTGGTTTGTGGCCGGAACGCTGGATTTCACCGCCGGGGGAGTATTCGGGCCGGACATTAATATGACCGTCGTATCGATTATCCTGGCGCTGTTTATCTTCGGGATCGGCAAAGCCGCCATCATGCCCTTTCACCGCTGGTTGCCTGCGGCCATGGTCGCCCCGACCCCGGTCAGCGCACTGCTGCACGCCGTGGCCGTGGTCAAGGCCGGGGTGTTTACGGTGATGAAAGTCTGCGTCTATATTTTCGGCATCGACCTGCTGGATGTCTTGCCCAGCACACAAGGTTTGCTGTATCTGGCAGGAGCCACGGTGTTGCTGTCTTCTGTGGTCGCCATGCGTCAGGATAACCTGAAAGCCCGGCTGGCTTATTCCACGGTCAGCCAGCTTGGTTATATCACCATCGGTGCCTTGCTGGCCTCATCCATCGGCGTGGTCGGCGGCTCCATGCAAATCGCCATGCACGCTTTTGGCAAGATAACCCTGTTTTTCTGTGCCGGGGCTATTTTGGTAGCGACCCACAAATCCAACATCAGCCAGATGCAGGGTCTGGGACGACAGATGCCCATTACCATGGCGGCATTTTTCATTGCCAGTCTCAGCATCATTGGCGTGCCACCGGCCGGTGGGACCTGGAGCAAGTGGTATTTGCTAATGGGCTCTCTGGATGCCCAGCAATGGGCCATCGTGGCCGTGTTGCTGATCAGCTCGCTGCTGAACATCGTTTATCTGTTGCCCATACCCTTTCGGGCATTCTTCCCAAAACATGACGCCGCACCGGTCGATAATACCCTGAAGGAAGCCCCCCTGGCGTCCTTGAGCGCGCTGTGCATCACCGCGGTTGCCTGTCTGGTTTTATTCTTTTATCCGCAACCTCTCTATGATCTGGCAACAGCCATCCTGGATACGACTGGTGGAGCGATACCATGACCGGAAATGATGAAAAACACTGGCTCGTCAGACCAAACACCATCCGCCTGTTATGGCGCTATGGCATCGGGTTGCTGGTCATACTGGTTTTGGTCGATGTCTTCAAGGAGCCACACCCGTACTTCGGAATTGATGGCACTTTTGGCTTTTACGCGTGGTTCGGGCTGGTGGTCTGTGTAGCCATGGTATTGTTTGCAAAAGCACTTGGCGTCTTTTTAAAGCGCAAGGACAGCTATTATGACGATGAGTGATTTCCCCCCCGGTTTGGTGCTGATCCTGGGTGCATTCCTGCTGCCCGTGGTCAGTCAGAATATCAGGTCGGTGCTGATATTGGGCCTGCCGCTGGTCACGCTGGGACTGATCTGGAGCCTGCCCGACGGCTCAAACGGTGTTGTCAGCCTGTTTACATACGAACTGGTTCTTGTGCGTGTCGATGCACTGAGCCGCCTGTTTGCGACCATTTTTTCCATCATGACCTTTGCCGGTGGCCTGTACGCCTTGAACCAGAAAAAGGTTCTGGAGCTGGTTTCGGTGTTCATCTACGCCGGGTGTGCCATCGGGGTGGTGTTTACCGGTGATCTGATCAGCCTGTTTGTGTTCTGGGAAATCATGGCCGTGGCGTCCACCGTGGTGGTTCTCTCGGTGGGTAGCAAACTGTCATACCGTGTATCGTTGCGTTATTTTCTGGCCCACATGTTCGGTGGCGGGCTGTTGATGGCGGGTATTCTGGCCTTTATTCTGGACTCCGGTTCTGTGGAATTTTCCGCCATGCAGCCCAACACCCTGGGCACGGTTCTGATCCTTGCGGGTTTCCTGGTCAACGCCGCCGCACCGCCGATGTCATCGTGGCTGTCCGATGCCTATCCCGAGGCTTCTTTCAGCGGCACGGTGTTTCTGTCGGCCTTTACCACCAAAACAGCGGTTTATGTTTTGCTGCGCGGGTTCCCCGGTGCTGAAATTCTGATCTTCGTCGGATTGTTCATGATTTTTTACGGCATTATTTATGCCCTGCTGGAAAATGACATGCGCCGCATCCTGGCCTACAGCATCGTCAATCAGGTGGGCTTTATGGTGACCGGCATCGGCATCGGCACCGAGATGGCCATGAACGGCGTTGCGGCCCACGCATTCACGCACATCATCTACAAGGCTTTGTTGCTGATGTCTGCCGGGGCCGTGCTCTATATGACGGGCAAACGCAAATGCACCGATCTGGGCGGGCTATTCCAGAGTATGCCCCTGACCACCATTTGCGGCATTATCGGCGCACTGTCGATCTCGTCATTTCCTTTTACGTCCGGCTTCATCAGCAAATCCATGATCAGCCAGTCAGCCGCCGACGAAAGCATGTTTGTGGTCTGGATGTTGTTATTGGCAGCCTCAGCCGGCGTTTTCCTACATGCCGGCATTAAATTCCCATGGTTTGTCTTTTTCCAGAAGGATTCCGGTCTGCGCCCCACCGATCCACCATGGAACATGAAACTGGCCATGGTTCTGTTTGCTGCCTTGTGCATCGGGTTGGGTATCTGGCCGCAATACCTGTACGACATGCTGCCTTATCCGGTTGCCTACGAGCCCTATACCGTGGCCCATGTGGTCAAAATGCTGCAACTCCTGTTATTTTCCGGTTTTGCGTTCTTCCTCATGCTGCCCTTCATGAAACGGACCCTGACCATTACCCTGGATTTCGACTGGTTTTACCGGAAACTGGGTGGTGTGGTCGCCTGCAGTCTAGATTGGGTGCTCAAGGTTCAACACCAGGCAGAGATGGCGACACGGACCCGGTTAGCCAACTATGCCAAGCTTGATTTACGTCACTTTGAACCCAGAAGCCGGCCAATTGGCACCATGGCAGTCATTATGCTGTTGATTTTTTTAAGTTATCTGGTTTTTTCATTATTGGTCTAAAATAGCCGACATTACACCGCCTTATCGTCATCCCGTGACAACAGGGTGCGGAACTGGGTGGTGATCGTGGCAACGCCGGGGTGTTGAAGATCGCGCTCGGTGGTAATGGCAAAAAACCTGGCACGCAGATCATCGGCACGCCCGATGACCTCCACATCATACTGCTGGGCGATCTGGCGTTCGATGACCGCTGGTGCATTGAAAACACCCAGACCTTTTTCACCAAACACTTTCAGCAAAGCGCTGTCCTCAATCTCCGCCTTGATCGAGGGGAAAATGTTATGGCCCTGAAACCACCGCCTGAGGTCGCTATGCAACGAGGATTCCTTGCTCTGCATGAGAACCGGCGCGCCCGACAATGAACCGGGAAAACCCTTGCGGTATCGGTCCGCCAGCTCTTTGGCCCCGAAAAATACCATGCCGCATTCACCCAACGGGTGGCTGAACAGATCGAGCCGAAGAGACGGCGGAATAGGGCAGTCGGTCAGCACCAGATCCAGTTTGTGAATGGCCAGATCGGCCAGCAATGAATTAAGATCGCCTTCCTGACAGATCAGCCGTAACGGCTCGTCGGACCGCAGAACGGGTTCGATCATCTGATAGACGATAAGCTTGGGTATTACATCGACCACACCAACCCTGAACACCGTGCCTGCATTATCGCAAGGCCCCAGCAATGCGGTTTCCAGTTCAGCTTCTAACTGGAATATTTTCTCGGCGTAACTCAAGGCCTTCTGGCCAGCCTGGCTCAGAACCAGATTACGTCCGGATTTTTTAAACAGCTTTACGCCCAGATCTTGTTCGAGAATTTTCAACTGCCCACTGATAGTCTGTGGTGTTAAATTCAGGAATTTACTGGCTTGTGTAACCCCGCCTTCTTTTGCCACGGCCCAGAAATAGCGCAGGTGCTTGAAATTGATTGCTGCCATAATACGTCCTGATTTAAATTCATTCGATTTATTCGAATTGTTTTTTCATAATCATCGAATTGTTCTGTTGTTGTATAGGTAATATAAGAGCCCTATGGAACTTTTTTATTTTGCCAGTGAGAGGGCAATTATAAATTGTTACCTCTGAAATCGATTTGCTCCCATATTTAGTCTATGCGATACAGGAACATGACAATATTCAGCACGGTGAAAACCTATATTTGTGAAAGATAACGATTATGAGCATTGATACCTTGCTGGACGGTTTCCGTAAATTTCGGAAAATATATTACGAACAAGAAAACAGTCTCTACCGCGATCAGCTCAATCATGGTCAGTCGCCCCGGTTTGCCGTAATCGCCTGTTCGGATTCACGGGTCGATCCCGCTATTGTCCTGCAATCCGAACCGGGGGATATATTCTCCATCCGCAATGTGGCGGCCCTGGTGCCCCCTTACGAGGAAATCGGTAATTATCATGGCACCAGTGCAGCCCTGGAATTCGCCGTGTGCGGGCTGGGTGTCGAACATATCGTCATCATTGGCCATGCCCAATGTGGCGGTGTGGCCGCCATGGTCACCAATCAGGAAGGCGGCCAGGCAGGGGGGCAGTTTATTACAGCATGGACCAATTTGCTGCGCGAGGCGCACCAACGCGCAACACGCATCAACCCCGAGCTGGAAGGCACGGCCTTGTTACGGGCAGCCGAACGTCAGGCCGTGTTATTATCGCTTGAAAACTTAACAACCTTTGATTTCATTAACGATGCCGTTACTGCCGGTAGCTTAAGTCTGCATGGTTGGTATCTCAATATATTCGATGGTGCCCTGGAAACCTGGAATCCGGCAACCGGAACCTTCGAACGCACAACCTGAATCTCTCGATTCACCAGCCTGAAGGCTAACGCTGCGACATTTTCAAATATTAAATTCTAAATGACCAATATAAATATATTAAAATTAATAATTTATTCTTGATATAAGGAATTTATGGTGAGCCTGACTGGTGATCCCGTACAGTCAGACACTGGCTTCCAATAACTGACGTGTATAGGGGTGTTCCACCGTCATGGTCCGCATGCTTTCAATGCTCAGCACTTCGACGATCTCGCCCAGGTTCATGACCGCGAGGCTGGAGCACATATGCCCGACCACAGCCAGATCATGGGAGACCATCAAATACGTCAGATTATGTTCCTCGCGCAGGTCCGTTAACAGATTTAATATCTCGGCCTGCACAGAAACATCGAGCGCCGATGTGGGCTCATCGAGCAATAATATGGCAGGTTCCAGTATCAGGGCACGCGCAATGGCGACACGCTGTCGCTGACCACCCGATAACTGGTGAGGATAGCGAAAACGGAAGGTATTTCCCAACCCCACATCATCCAGCACGCTAACAATGCGATGATCAACATTATCGGCATTATGGAGAGACAGGGTTTCTGACAGCACATGGTCTACTGTGTGGCGTGGGTGCAGGGATGCGTAGGGATCCTGAAACACCATCTGGACGGTTTTATAAAATTCCAGGCTGCGTTGTTGTCCCAGGTCCTGTCCCATGACCGATATGGAGCCCGACCAGTTTTGCGCCAACCCTGTTATGGCCTTCAGTATGGTAGACTTGCCGGAACCGGATTCACCGACCAGCCCAAACGCATCACCTTTTTTGATATCAAAACTGGCGTGAATGACTGCATCGACACGGTCTTCGCCCTCACCGAACCAGATGCTGACGTCTTTAAGGGTTATACCAGAATTATTACTCACAACGTATCATCCATCAACAAGGCACCACTGACACTGGGTTGGTTGGCCCAGTCATCATCGCGCTTCAAGACCTCAAGGCGGGTTTTGGGGTTGTCCAGGTGTGGCATGGAATTCAGCAACCCCCGGGTATAGGGGTGTTTCGCTTCATACAACCGATCAGCGCGACAGGTCTCCACGATACGCCCGCCATACATAATCAATACCCGGTCACAGAAACTGGACACCAGATTCAGGTCATGGCTGATAAATATCAGTCCCATGCCTCTCTCGTGAACCAGCTTATCCATGATTTCCAGAACTTCTTTCTGAACGGTCACATCGAGGGCAGAGGTTGGCTCATCAGCAATCAGGATTTCAGGACGGGGGATCAGCATCATGGCGATCATAATCCGCTGTCCCATGCCGCCGGACATTTCATGGGGGTAGGCTCGGATAACCCGCTCCGGGTCACGGATCATCACGGCATCCAGCATTTCCAGGGTGGCCTTGAGGGCCTGTTTTTTGCTCGCTTTGCTATGCAGGCGATAGGCCTCGATAATTTGACTGCCGATGGTCATTACCGGGTTGAGGGAGAATTTCGGGTCCTGCATGACCATTGAAATCCGGTGCCCGCGCACGTTACGCATCTGTTTCTCGGTAAAATCCAGCAGATTTTCCCCGTGCAGGGCGATCTTTGTGGCCGACAGAATGCCGGGTGGTTTGATCAGTCGCAAGATTGACCGTCCGGTCAGGGATTTGCCGGAGCCTGATTCCCCCACAATACCGAGCCTTTCACGGCCCAATGAGAAACTGATGTCACGGACCGCCTCAAAAACCCCGGCTCGGGTTGGAAAGGAAATTTCCAAATTCTCAACTTCCAGAATAGGTTCCATCACGATTTCCCCTTGGGGTCGAGCACATCGCGCAGCCCGTCACCCAACAGGTTAAAGGCCAGACTGACAACAAAAATTGCCAGCCCCGGCATGGTCGCAACCCACCAGTGATAGAGGATGAATTTTCGCCCGGCTGAGATCATGGCACCCCATTCAGGTGACGGCGGCTGCGCTCCCAACCCCAGGAAACCCAACCCGGCAGCGGTCAGGATGATTCCGGCCATATCCAGGGTAACCCGGATAACCAGCGACGATATGCACAGCGGCCAAATATGGCGGACGATAATCCGCAGCGGCCCGGCACCTTGTAATTTAACCGCGCTGATAAAATCCGCATTGCGAATAGTCAGGGTCTCGGCCCGCGCAATTCGCGCGTAAGGCGGCCAGGCCGTCAGCACGATTGCCAGCACGGCATTTTCAATACCCGCACCGAGCACCGAAACAAACGCCAGCGCCAGGATTAACCGGGGGAAAGCCAGAAAGATATCGGTGATCCGCATCAGGACAAAATCCAGCCAGCCGCCCAGATACCCCGCCAGGGTGCCGATAAACAATCCGGCAATCGGGGCCATCACGGCAACCAGGGTAACAATATACAGGGTTATTCTGGAACCATAAATCAGCCGGCTGTAGATATCTCGCCCCAGATTATCCGACCCCAGCCAGAACCCGTTTTCGCCGGGCGCAGACAGACCCAAAGCGAGGTCCTGCTCGAAAGGATCATGGGTCGTAAGAAATGGCGCAAAAGCAGCACAAATCAATAACAAAACTAAAATAACCAAACCAGCCATAGCCATGGGGTTAGATTTGAAGGCCAGCCACGAGTGATAGATAACCGACAACTTCGCCTGTCTGCGTGATGTGGGCGTTTCGCTCAGCAACCAGCTATGCAGGCTTTGGTTATGTTGGTTTTGGGCGGTCTCTGAATTATGTGTCATCGCGCCCTCGGATCAAAAACTTTATAGAGTAAATCCGCCAGAATATTGAGGCAGACGAAAACCAGACCGACGACAATTGTACCGCCAAGAACCGCATTCATGTCCGCAGAGAGCAGGGCAGTGGTGATGTACAAGCCAATTCCCGGCCAGGAAAAAATCGTTTCGGTCAGCACCGAGCCTTCGAGCAACCCGGCATAGGAAAGCGCGATCACGGTAACCAACTGGACTTTCACATTACCCAGGGCGTGACGCCACACGACGGTATGTTCCGATAGCCCTTTGACACGGGCGGTGGTGATATATTCCTGTTCCAGCTGTTCAAGCATGAAACTTCTGGTCATACGGCTGATGTAGGCCAGCGAATAATAGGCCAGCAACCCGGCCGGCAGCATGATATGGGACACCGCATTCCAGAAAATATCCATATCCCCGGCCAGCAGACTGTCTATTAAAATCATGCCCGTGACAGACGGGATCATATCAACATAGAAAATATCGAGACGGCCTGGCCCGCCGACCCAGCCCAAAATACCATAAAATACCAATAGCCCGATAAGGCCGATCCAGAACACCGGCATGGAATAACCGATCAATGCTACAACGCGGGCCACATGATCGAACCAGGTGCCCTGTTTTACCGCCGCTATGACACCCAGCGGGACACCGACCAGAACACCGATAATCGTTCCCACGGTGGCCAGTTCCAGGGTCGCCGGAAAGACCCGGATCAGGTCCTGGGAAACCGGTCTGGCGGTCAATAATGACTCGCCGAAATCGCCCCTGAAAACATCAATAAGAAAATTAAAAAATTGAACGATCAGGGGCTTGTCGAGCCCCAGACGGATATAGGCCTCATCATAGGTTGCCCGCGACGCGCTTTCGCCAACGATAGACAGCACAGGGTCAATAGGCATAACCCGGCCAATAAAAAATGTAATCAGCAACAAACCAATCATCGTAATCACGATGGATATCAAAATACGGAAAGTCGCGCTCAGAAAAGATGGAAAGGGCGACATCCGCCGCCCTTTCCGTTTTTCTGTACTTTTAGTTTGAGCCATTTATTTTGTTACTGGCCAATAAGATACAGCCGTTATTGCAGCGCCAACATTAAGATTTTTAACATTGGAGCGGCGTGCTGTCTGTTCAATTTTCTGGAACATGATAGCAAACGGAGAAGTCTTCTGGTGATCGCGTTGGATAGCGGCATACATTTCAGCCCGCTTGTCACGATCGCCTTCCTGAACGGCGGCTTTAGTGGCTTTGGTCATTTCAGGAATATCCCATGCATTACGCCATGCCAGCAAGCCCGTTGCTTTAATCTCGTCGCTGTTATCGGGATTGGCAGCAAATGTGGCGGCATTGGTGTTCGGATCGGGATAATCCGGTCCCCAGGCACCAACATAGATCTGGAATTCACGAGCCCGATACTTGGAAAGGGTCTGTTTGCCTGTACCCAGGGTAATGCTGGCCTTGATGCCCGCCTTGCCAAAGGTATTTTGCAGGGACTGGGCAATTTCGATGCGTTCCTGAGCTTCACGAACGATCAACTCGACCTCGAAACCATCGCCATAGCCAGCTTCTGTAAGCAGGTTCTTGGCCTTTGAAACATTATAGGAATAGGGCTGGTCATCGATCGAGCCAAGATATGTCTTGGGCAGGAACGCCTGATGAATGGTGTACTGACCTTTCAGGAAGGAATCCTGCATACCCTTGTAATCAATAAGGTATTTCAAAGCTTCTTTGACCTTAGGATTAGACAGGACCTTGTCTTTCTGATTGAACGAGATGTACATGATACGACCACGCAGATCACTGTCGATGGTCACGCCTTCGCTCTTTTGTATACCAGCGATGTCTTGTGGGTTCAGATTGCGGGCAATATCAATGTCGCCTTTTTCCAGCAACAAACGCTGGGTGGATGACTCGCTGATATGACGCACAATAACCTTGTCCATGTGAGGCTTGCCCAGGTAAAAATCGGGATTTGCCTGCAATGTCAGGGACTCATTAGGCTTCCAGCTCAACAATGTATAAGCACCGGAACCGGCTGTATTGGTTTTCAGCCATGAATTTCCCATATCACCATCGACTTCATTGGTCATAACCGTTTTCTGATCGACGATACCGCCAATGGTTGAGGTCAGACAGTTAAGCACAAAAGACGTGGCATATTTAGCATCTGTGGTGATCGAGAAGGTCATGTCATCGATCAATTTGATGGTCTGGTCTGCATTATCGGCCGTGAAACCAAACTGGGTCAAAATGAACGACGGTGTTTTATTCAACTTGACGGCGCGTTGCAGTGAAAAGACAGCATCATTGGCCGTTACCGGGTTACCGGAATGAAATTTGACACCTGGACGCATTTTGAAGGTGATGGTTTTACCATCGCCGGAAACAGTCCAGCTTGCAGCGAGGTCAGGCTGATATCCGGCAGCCAGATTCTGGGGATCGAAATTAATCAGTTTTCCGTATACATTACGGCTCAGATCGCTGCCGGCAAATTCGAATGATTCTGCAGGATCCAGTGTTGTCACGTCATCGATCCGGTTGGCAATCACCAATATATTTGCCGGCGTTTTCGCCAGGGCAGGTACGGTTGTCATGGCAATAACGCCTGCGACCACCCCCCACAATAATTTACGTGTGAATTTCATAGATTTTGTTCCCTGTTAATTGTTAATACACATTTCTGAAATGAGAGCGGCACCACTTTGTTTTAGATATAATCAAAGGTCAAGTATCATAAAACACCGGGTTATCTTTGCACGTCGGTCCTGCAACCAGATATATGGAATATCCATCAGAAACATAACCAGACAACCGACGATAGATTGACAAGGAATGATACTAAATCCGGGCTTTTCAGCCCGTTATATTTCAGATTTCAGCAAGTGCATCCTTGATGCGCAGTTCTTTACCAATGGTGTACTCAGCAATCTTCACATCCACCTCTACGATATGATCTATCCACCAGTCGCGCAGGAATTGACGGAGTGCGTGTAAGGTATTTTGATTAGAATCCATGCGCCAATCCTCGATCAGAACATTCATATTATCTATAAACTTTCGGTGATCGGAAATATGATCTTTCAGGTCCGGATAATCGCACGCCTTCATGATTATTTCTTCGCGGCGGAAGTGGTGCTCAGTATAATCTATCAATTCCAAAAGTACGCTACTCAAATCCGTTTGACCAACAGTCCGATGAGTCAGTTTATTCAACAACCGGATAATAACCTGATGATCCTTGTCTATGGCATCAATGCCGACACGCAAGACATCGGACCAGATCAGTGCTTTCAAATTTGTCGATAAGGGAAGCTCGATCCAGAACGTGCTGCCGATACCTTCTTCGCTCTGGAAACCGACCCGTCCGGCCATTCGCTCCACCAGCAGCTTGGTTACGGTCAGGCCGATACCCGTTCCTTCGCTCGCCACCTCCGGGTTCACACCCAACCGATGGAACATATTGAACACATTATCATACTCACCCAGGGGGATGCCTATGCCTGTATCGGTGATGGATATGTGCAGGAAGCCGTCATCTGTTTCGTGATAATCCAGGATGATTGCCCCACCATCCTTGTTATATTTAACCGCATTGGCAAGAAGGTTTAGCAAGACCTGCTTAAAGCGCAGACGGTCTGTTCGCAGGAGAAATGACGGGCCATCGCTGAACTGGTCAATGATTTTGATATTTCGCATTTTGCCGAGCGATAATGTCAGTTCAAGACAATCAATAACAACCGCACAGGCATCCACATCTTCTACAGAAAGATGAAGCTGATCAGACTCTACCTTGGCCAGATCGAGAATCTCATTAATCAGTTCAAGTAAATGATGTCCACCGGCTAAGATGCACTCAACATAGTCGCTCTGGTCTACGGTAAGGGGAGACTTGGGGTCCAGTTGCAGCATCTGGGCAAATCCGAGTACAGCATTCATGGGCGTGCGCAATTCATGGCTCATGCTGGCGAGAAATTCCGACTTGGCGCGATTGGCCCGTTCTGCATCACTCAAAGCCAATTGGAGTATTTCCTCGGCATTTTTACGCTCGGTAACATCGGACGCCGTTCCGCGATAGCCCATAAAAACACCGTCCTTATCGAACAGGGGTTTTCCGTCAATTTCTGAATAACGAATAAGCCCATTGTGTCCAACATAACTAAAGACAAAATCCGTTATTTTCTTGTGATTTTTCAAGGCAAGGAAATAAGGTCGCCATTGAATATCACTCAGTAGATCGCCGGATATTTCAGGTAATGTCTTACCCCTGATTTCGGCGAACAGGCGACCGGATTTATCGTCGGCGCTTTCTGATTCCCAAATAATTCGGCCATAGACATCCAGTTCCCAAAACCAGTCTGAAGACGATTCCGCGAAGTCGCGGAACCGCGTTTCGGTAATGAATTGTTGAGCCTGCATTTCATTATACACGGTGATAAAATCACCAAATTCGTCCTTTGAACTCCATTCCACGGGTTCGCGTATATTATCGAGCTTCATGCGCATTATAGAGTTCTGTAATTTATCGATGGGCAGAGATATAATCTTACGGGTTACAATCAACGTGGTTAAAATCAACAGTCCGCACAAAATGACCAGAACGACCATATCGACAATCAGATGTTGCTTCAGGGTAATCCAGGCACGATCGGTATGATAATAAATAACCAGTTGACCAATTTTCTGGGTCACCGCCGGGCTGGAAAAAATCAATGGGCGCTCGACATACAAATCAGGATGTTCAGACAAGTCCGCAAGAAGAGTGGTTTCAGAAATAACCTTGCCGTCAAGATCTAAGACCTGAATCTTCAGGACATCTTGATTGAGCGACATGACCTTGACGAGGATATCCAGCGTGGCTGTATCGAGATGCCATACAGGCGATGCCAGAACCTTGGCCTGGGTTGAAACAAATGACTCCATGTTTTCGCGCAGAGATGTCATCTGTGTTTGATAATTACGAAACTCCAGAAAGGTAAACACCACGGATAGACCAATAATAATCATCGGCAGATAAAATGATAGCAACTTGATGCTAATGGAGCCGCGCCGACCGATATGCGTGGGTTTCACAGACATGCAAAAAATTCCTGCCTAGAGCATTTCCAGGATATTATAAAAAGTGAAATCAGCCATCCTCACAAACGGTTTTCTTTAATCTGAGCATTAAGTCGGTCAATTATTTCATCTTTGACCATTTTACTGCATAGAATATATCTCTTGTTTCCCTCTGGCATATCGTCAAGCGAAATGACTGATAGTTTTCGGACAGTTTCAGCGTTTTGATCAAGAATGCTGTTTAACTCATCGCCCGGAATAAAAATATAATCAAACCGGTTGGCCAACAACATTTTGATCAATCCCGTATTACTCTGGGTCGACGTAATCATGTTGGTTTTATGCAGACTGACCATGGTGTCGATGAAATCTCCATAGGAATAACCCAGTTTAGCCCCCATTTTCAAATCACCATCGGCGAGCAGCTTGTCGACCGTCCTGTAGCCCGACAGCGCATGGCTTTCAGAACGGTTAATCACAACCATGGGTTTTTCCTGATAAACATAGGTTGTGTATTTTGAGAATTCTTCACGCTGGGCATTCTTGAACCAGCCCACCGCACATACTTTCCGCCGGTTTGCCTTAACGATTTCCAATTGCCGGTTGGCAGCCAGTAATTTCCATTTGAAATCCACCCTCGCATTCCTGAACGCACGCGCCGCAGGTTCGGCAACCAACCCGGTTACCGAGCCATCATCGTGGTGAATATAAAAAGGTGGCCGGTCATGATAAATTAATTCAATGGGATCATCCGCCGCCCAGGCAGACGACATGGCTGTGTATAACAGCACCATCAGAAAGGTGGTAACCATGCACCACCCTTGTTTCCAATATAATAATTTATCGACTTCAGATTTCATAACAAAACACTGTAACTTTGTCGCAATCGGAAGTCAAAAGTGAAAAGTAGTTGTTTTAACTTGATTTTACATAAGAATTCTATACAGAAATTTACGGCATTCAGCAAAAATCTTGGCAAGGATCGCCTTTGCAATGCTGTGTCGCCAAGACTATGGTACAGACAACATGCTGATCATTAGAAAAAACATACTGAAACCCTGGATGAAACTGGCTCTGGTCGGTGTAACCGTGGGAACACTGGTTCTTTGGCAAACGGCCTACTGGTCTCACCAAATCACGCTGGACCAAATCGGAGAGCGCAGTAGACACACCCTCAATCTGATTGTTCAGAGCCTGCGCGGGGATCTCTCAAAATTCACTTACCTGCCGCAAATGCTGGGTGCCAACGAAGGTATTCGCGCCGCTCTACGTGGCACTCTGTCGGCCACCGGCTTACAGAATGTCAACGAAGAGCTGGAGCGCATCAATAATATCGCCGGATCTCTGGATACCTACCTGATGAATACAACCGGTCTGACAGTGGCCGCCAGCAACTGGGCTTCTGACAAAACCTTTATCGGCAAAAATTTTAACTATCGGCCCTATTTCAAAGCCGCAATGGAAGGTCGGCTTGGCCGCTATTTCGCCGTCGGCACAACATCGGGGGAACGGGGTTATTATTTCGCCTATCCGGTACGCGATGGCACAAACATACTGGGCGTTGCCGTGGTTAAAATACAGGTTGATCACCACGAAAACGGCTGGCGGGTGCGCGATCAGGAAGTCATCGTGGTCGATAATCAGGGTGTTATTTTCCTGAGCAGTGAACCAAGCTGGCGTTTCAAGACATTGACCAGCCTGAGTGATGAATTGCTCACCCGACTTAGCGATAGCAGGCGCTACAGCAACAAGCCCCTGACGCCGCTAATTCTGAGCCGGACCGATGCAGTATTGCGCGATGGAGAACGGGTCGTCATCGAAATACAAGGCGAACAAGGCCAGAATATCCAGGAACCTTTTCTAGTCCACGAGGAAAGCATGGCCGATGCAGGTTGGCGGATCATGTTGCTGGCTCGAACCGCACGCATTGACGCCCAGTTCAGACTGGCCATGGCGGCGGCGGGTGTTCTACTGGTCAGCATCCTGCTCGCCGCAGCGGCAATTTATCAACGTCGCCGTCGTCTTGCTGATCGCATCGCGGTACGCGAGGAATCCCTCGCCCAGTTGGAACAACGGGTATATGAGCGCACCAATGATCTGACCCAGATGAATGTGGAATTACAAAACGAAATTGTTGAGCGCAAACGGGCCGAAGAAGAAGTCCGCAAAGCCCAGGTCTCCCTGGTTCAGACGGCCAAGCTGGCCGCCCTGGGTCAAATGTCCGCCGGGCTGAGCCATGAACTAAATCAACCGCTGGCCGCCATCCGTTCCTATGCTGATAATGCCCGGACCTTTCTCGACCGGAAGCAACAGGTCACCGCAAAACAAAACCTGAAAGGAATATCAGACCTGACGGACAGGATGGCGCGTATTATCCGAAACCTGAGAACCTATGCCCGCGAGGAAAACATCGAGCTTCGCTCCACCTCTCTTGGTGCGGCACTGGACCAGAGCCTGAACCTGATGGACACACGTATTCACCATGAAAACGTAACTATCGTAAAATCGCTGCCCGATGAAGATGTTAGTGTCATGGCCGGAGACGTTCGCCTGCAACAGATTTTTGTCAACCTCATATCAAATGCCCTGGATGCCATGCAGCCTTCCCACGCCGGGCAAAGCGGTCGGAACATACAGGATGAAACGCGCAAGAAAATCCACATCACCGTTTCGCTGGAAAACGGCACAGTGATCATCATCGTACGTGACACCGGCCCTGGTATACAGCACGATCAGATCAATAATGTGTTTGACCCTTTTTATTCGACCAAGGAAGTCGGTCAGGGTATGGGGCTTGGTCTTTCCATCACCTTTGGCCTGATTAATCAATTCGGTGGAACCATCGTTGTTCATAATGCGCCTGACGGTGGGGCGGTGTTCACGCTCAAGCTTATAGGGGCAACCTCATGAAGAATATAGTGGTATTGATTGACGACGAGGAACACCTGCGTACAGCCTGTCGCCAAGCCCTGGAACTGGCCGATATGGAGGTAGAAAGCTTCGAGAGTCCGGACGGGGCCTTTGAGCGGATCGGGCGTTCCTGGCCCGGGGTCATCGTCAGCGATATCAAAATGCCCGGTATGAACGGCCTGGACGTAATGGCCCGGGTCCATGCGCTTGATCCGGGATTACCGGTTATCCTGATTACCGGACACGGTGATGTGGCCATGGCAGTGGAGGCCATGCGTGATGGTGCCTATGATTTCATCGAAAAACCGTTTGCCTCGGATGTCCTGGTCGGTGCCGTACACCGGGCCCTTGAAAAACGTCATCTGGCACTGGAAAACCGGGCCTTGCGCGCCGCCTTGGGGGAAGGCTCGGGCCTGGAGCAAAGACTGATCGGACGGACCCCGGTGATGGTCCGCCTGCGCAAACAAATCAGTAATTACGCGGCCACGGACGCCGATGTGCTGATACTGGGTGAAACCGGCGTGGGCAAGGAGCTTGTTGCGCGCAGCTTGCATGAGGACAGCCCACGTAAAAATGGTCGGTTTGTGGCCATAAACTGTGGTGCGTTACCCGAAACCATGATCGAAAGTGAACTGTTTGGACACGAAGCGGGGGCCTTCACCGGTGCCACGCAAAAACGCATCGGCAGAATTCAACATGCCCACGAAGGCACCTTGTTTCTGGACGAAGTTGAAAGTATGCCACTGGATTTACAGATCAAATTGCTGCGGGTACTGCAAGACAGAACCGTTATGCCCTTGGGCGGCAACGACGAGATTGAGGTCGACGTGCGCATCGTCGCGGCCACCAAGGAGAACCTGCGTGATCTGGCCGATGACAAACGGTTCCGCGAGGACCTGTTCTATCGCCTGGACGTTCTGTCGCTAAGTATTCCTCCGTTGCGTGATCGTCTGGATGACATTGCGCTGTTGTTCCAGCACTTTGTTAACCAGGCCTGCGACCGCTTCAAGCGGCCCCCTCTAGAGGTTTCGGCGGTGAAGATTGCCGATCTGCAATCCTTGAACTGGCCCGGCAATGTTCGCGAGGTCCAAAATGCGGCCCTGCGCTTCGCCCTGGGGGCTGATGGACCGGTCAACAATAACGATAGCGCCACCCCCTCAAGCCTGGCGGCCCAGATGGAGGCCGTCGAAAAACGTCTGATCATCACGGCTTTGGAGAAACATGGCAACTCGCTGAAACAAACCTACGAAGCCTTGGAGATATCCCGCAAGACGCTCTACGACAAAATGCAGAAATACGCCATCGATGGGGATAGATAAAAGTCGCTAACGTGTAAACCACCACACACACCCCTCGGTTTGTGTGTAGAAACCTACCCAGACCAGGCAATCAACGAGTCCGTTCTGCGGATATTTTTATTTATTAAATTCAATAAAATCAAAATATTAATAAACATATTTAAAGTATAACATTAAAATTAATCAGTATGGCACATTGTTTGCTACGTATGTGGAGACGACCGGGGCAGAAATGCCCCAAAATAACCGGGGCTATGGAAGCCCTATAATAAAAACATATATTCAGAGAGGTAACCCCATGCTTAAGTTATTTGCCGCCGCCACACTGGGTGCGGCCCTGCTTGCAACAACGGCCACCGTTACACCGGCTGTCGCCAGTTGTGAATCCGGCGAGATTAAAATCAAGTTCAGTCACGTAACCAATACAGACAAACACCCCAAAGGCATCGCCGCTACGCTGTTGGAAAGCCGCGTCAATGAAGAAATGAACGGCATCGCCTGCATGGAAGTTTTCCCCAACTCCAGCCTGTATGATGACAACAAGGTGCTCGAAGCCATCCTGAATGGTGACGTTCAGATGGCCGCTCCATCGCTGTCAAAATTTGAAAAATTCACCAAAAAATATCGCATTTTCGATCTGCCGTTCATGTTCAAGGACATTAACGCCGTTGATAAATTCCAGAATTCGGATGCTGGCCAGAAATTGAAAAATGCCATGAAGAAAAAAGGCCTTGTGGGTCTGGCTTTCTGGCACAATGGCATGAAGCAGATGTCTGCCAACAAACCATTGATAATGCCTTCTGATGCCAGCGGTCTTAAATTCCGCGTTCAGGCCTCCGATGTTCTGGTCGCTCAGTTTGAGCAACTGGGTGCCAACCCTCAGAAAATGGCCTTCAAGGAAGTTTATGGCGGGTTGCAGACCGGCGTTATCGACGGTCAGGAAAACACCTGGTCTAACGTATATGGCAAGAAGTTCTTCGAAGTACAGGACGGTGTCACCGAAACCAATCACGGCATCATCGATTATCTGGTGGTGACCTCGGGCGAATGGTGGGATGGACTGCCAAGCAACGTGCGCACTCAGTTGGACACAATCCTGAAGGAAGTTACCGCAGCCAGAAACAAAGAATCCTTCAAGGTTAATCAGGCCAACAAGCAGAAAGTTATCGACGCTGGCGGCACGGTTCGCGCCCTGTCATCTGCACAACGTCAGGCGTGGGTTGATGCACTGAAACCTGTCTGGGCTAAATTCGAGGCTGACATCGGTGCCGACATGATCGCCGCTGCTCAGGCTGGTCAGTAGATCGGTTGATCCATACTCAGAGCGATATCTTCTAATCGATATCATCTAGGGAGAGGGCGTATCCGGCATATCACCGATACGCCCTTACTTTATGGCGATATAGATTTCTATATGTTTGTGAGATTTTTCTATTATAGTGACCGAGAGGGAGGATTCTATGGAAAATCAAAATGCTACGCCTTTTGGGCGGTTCATTGATGAGCTTGAAGAAACAGTCATCGCCGTCCTGTTAGGCGTCATGACTGTGATCACGTTTGCCAATGTGGTGACACGATATGTATTCAATAGCAATCTATTATGGGCACTGGAGGTAACAGTTTTTCTGTTTGCCTGGCTGGTCCTGCTGGGAACATCCTACTGCGTCAAAAAGAACCTTCACCTGGGCGTTGACGTGGCCGTCAATATGTTCGGCCCAACGGGACGCAAGATCATGGCCATGATCGCCGTCTCGGCCTGCATCCTGTTTAGCGTGCTTTTACTGATAGGAAGCTGGGAATACTGGTATCCTTTCGTCACAAAGCGAGCATTCCTTGAAACAGAAGATGTGCCTATGCCAGCGTTCCTGCAGTTTTTATCCGTCTGGCTGAATGATGGTGAGGCGTATGAAAAAATGCCCCGATTCATTCCTTATTTTGCTCTGCCCCTGGGCGTTGCGCTTATGACGTTTAGATTTCTTCAAGTCGGTTGGAAAGTATTCACCGGACAGACGACCCTTATCATCGCCAGCCACGAAGCCGAAGATATGGAAGAAACCATGAAAACACATCCGATCGGGGAAGATTGATCCATGGAAGTACTTATTATCTTTACGCTTGTCATCACGCTGCTTTTTGTCGGGGTGCCAATTGCCGTTGCTCTCGGTCTGTCCAGCATTCTTTTTCTGGTCTCTTTTTCGGATGGCTCCTTGCGGTCCGTGGCCCAAACACTGTTTTCTGCCTTTCATGGGCATTATACCCTGCTTGCTATCCCGTTCTTTATTCTGGCATCAACGTTCATGTCCACGGGCGGCGTGGCGCGCCGGATTATCCGCTTCGCCATTGCCATTGTGGGACATTTCAAGGGCGGGCTGGCCATCGCATCGGTCCTTGCCTGCATGATGTTCGCCGCCTTGTCGGGATCGTCTCCCGCCACGGTTATCGCCATTGGCTCCATCGTTATCGCCGGTATGCGAGAAGTGGGATACCCCAAGGAATTTGCCGCCGGTGTTATTTGTAACGCCGGAACGCTGGGTATTTTGATCCCGCCATCCATCGTCATGGTTGTTTATGCCGCCGCCACGGATGTTTCGGTGGGCCGCATGTTCCTGGCCGGTGTGGTGCCGGGCATTATCGCCGGTTGCATGCTGATGATCGGTATTTATATCGCCGCACGCTGGAAAGGGCTGCCGTCGCAGCCTTGGGCTGGCTGGCGAGAAATTTATGAGTCCGCACGCGATGCTGCCTGGGGCTTGTTGCTTATTGTGATTATCCTTGGTGGTATTTATGGCGGCATTTTCACCCCCACCGAAGCCGCCGCCGTGGCTGCGGTGTATGCCTTTATCATTGCAAATTTCGTCTACCGCGACATGGGACCGTTCAGCGCAGAAGGTAATCGGGGAGGGGGCTTTATCAGACGCGTGGTATCGGTGATGTGGCATCCTGATACCAAGAAATCCCTGTTTGAGGCTGGCAAACTGACCATCATGCTGATGTTTATTATCGCCAATGCCCTGATCCTCAAACACGTGCTGACTGAGGAACGGATTCCACAAATGCTTACCGAAGCCATGCTGGGTGCCGGGTTTGGCCCCATCATGTTCCTGGTTATGGTCAACGTCATCCTGTTGATCGGTGGACAGTTCATGGAACCTTCGGGCTTGTTGATTATTATTGCCCCGCTGGTCTTTCCCATTGCCATGCAACTGGGCATTGATCCTATTCATCTGGGCATTATCATGGTGGTCAACATGGAAATCGGCATGATAACGCCACCGGTGGGCCTCAACCTGTTTGTGACCGCCGGGGTGGCGAATATGTCGGTGATGGCGGTGGTCAAAGCCGCGCTGCCATTCGTCGGCATCATGTTTATCTTCCTGATCATGGTGACCTATATACCGTGGATTTCTATATGGTTACCGACCCTGATGATGGGACCGGAGATCGTAACCTACTAGACGCGGTTACGTTTAATGTATTAAATTGCCCGTTAACTCCATGTATTACATGTGTTAGCGGGCAATTTACTTCCTGCTGTAACTTCCACACCATGAGGACAAAATGTCACAAGAAACTGCGTCTTCATCCCGCTTATCGCGTTGGCCGGGCTTGATTTTGGCCCACAACGACAAGACACCCCAAATTCATGACACCGCCTTTATCGCGCCGAATGCCGTGATCATCGGGGATGTGGTGATCGGGGCACGATCTGGTATCTGGTTTAATTGCACCTTGCGCGGCGACATGAATGAAATCAGGATCGGCGAAAATACAAACATTCAGGACGGCACCATTATCCATATCGACAGCCGGACCTGTGGCACCTATATCGGCGATAATGTCACCGTGGGGCATATGTGTCTGCTGCATGCCTGCACCCTGGAAGATGGCTGCATGATTGGCATGCAGGCAACTGTCATGGACGGTGCCGTGGTCGAGAGCGGCTCACTGGTGGCGGCGGGCTCGCTGGTTCTGCCCGGCAAGCGTGTCAGGGCCGGTGAAGTGTGGGCCGGTTCGCCAGCCCGCAAATTGCGCAATATCGGTGACAAGGAACAAGATATGCTCGACTATATCTGGCCGACATATGTTAAATTGTCGCAGACCTACATCGATGCAAACCAGGACTTGCGAACAATCAACCGCGAAGAAGACGAAACGGAGCAATAAACCTTGGACAAAGGCCATTCCGATCTGCTGGACGGCATTCTTGCCCGTGCCCCCCGATCCATAGCCAAGGCTATGTCACGGGCTGAAATTGGCGCCCCCCATGACCGAGCCCTGTTCGCCAAAATTTACCAGCGTGCAGGCCAGGCCCATACCATTGGATTGACGGGTGTTCCCGGCAGTGGAAAATCAACCATGGTGCGCGCCCTGGCTCAAAAATTCAGGGCTTCGGGTCGCACGGTGGGCATCGTTGCCATTGACCCGTCCAGTCCGTTTTCCGGCGGGGCCATTCTGGGTGACCGGGTGCGCATGGGCGAACTGGCCGGAGATGACGGGGTTTTTATCCGCTCCATGGCCACACGCGGCAGCCTGGGCGGATTGACACGCGGCTGTATGGAAGCCGTCGACATCCTGGATGCCGCCGGGTTTGATGTGATCTTGATCGAAACCGTTGGTGTGGGTCAGGACGAGGTTGATATCGCCAGAGCCGCCCTGTCCGTGGTGGTGGTCTCGGCACCCGGGCTGGGTGATGACATCCAAGCCATCAAGGCCGGTGTGCTGGAAATCGCCGACATTCATGCGGTCTCCAAGTGCGACCGCAAGGAAGCCGAAAAAACGGTTGCCGAATTAAACGGTATGCTGACCATCGGGCTGTCGGGCCGTAACCGTCAGGGCTGGCCGGTCCGTGTCATTGCGACCAGTGCCCAGACCGGGCAGGGCATCGATGATCTGGTGAAAAACCTGGAGGACCACCAACAACACCTTGAAACATCTGGCGAGCGGACCACACGCCAGCATGAAATTGCCGAAATGCGCGTCCTGAAAGCCGCCGAAGAGATCGCCCGCGAGCGCGTCATCACGGCCCACGAAAATGTCAGGGACAGTGCCTTTGAAAACGTTCGCAAGCGCACCGTTGATCCCTACAGTGCGGCCCTGGAACTGATCAAGTCAAGCTGATCAGTCGTAGCGAACCATGACATAAGATCCGGGGGCATTTTCCAGCGCGGCGAGTTCGCCCGCACCGGGAATACGGGCCGTTATTCTGGTCCCAGCTTGTTTTTTTGCCCACTTGGCCCAGTCGCTCCACCATGAACCTTCGTGACGCTGCGCGCCATCCAGCCAGTTTTGCGGTCCATCACCGAGGCTCTCATTGGTCCAGAAGTGATACTTTTTGTTGGCTGGCGGATTGATAATACCGGCGATATGGCCCGAGGCCGCCAGTACAAACCGCATATCCCCCTTGAACATATCTGTCGCCTTGAAGGTCGAGGCCCACGGTGCGATGTGATCGTCGTGCGCCGAAACCATATAAGTGGGCAGTTCAACATCACGCAGATCGATGGCGACACCATCGAAGTCAAGCCCGCCGGGTTGGGAAAGCCGGTTTTCCAAATTCATCTTGCGCAGATAATAACTGTGCAGTGCGGCCGGGATCTGGGTTGAATCATTATTCCAGTACAGCAGATCGAACGGGAAGGGGGATTTACCCATCAGGTAGTTATTGATCACGAAAGACCAGATCAAATCAGACGAGCGCATCAGGTTAAAGGCGGCCCCCATCTCGCGACCTTCCAGATAGCCGCGTTCATTCATGGTTTTTTCGAGCTTTGAGACCTGGGCCTCGTCGATGAAAACAGACACGTCGCCAACGTCCTGAAAATCGGTCAGGGTGGTCAGATATGTCTGCGAGGCTATACGGCCCTGCCAGTTTTCGCGTTCCGGATTGTCTGGGGCGGCAATCCATGCCCCGGTAGCCGCCAGCAGCGTGCCACCGATACAATACCCCACAACATTGACGGCCCGTTCTCCGGTGGCTTTTTCAATGGCGACCAGAGCATCGAGCGGGCCTTGGTGCATGTAATCGACAAAATCTTTGTCCGCCAGTTCCTTGCCCGGATTGACCCAGGAAACGACAAATACAGTATGTCCCTGGGCCACGGCCCATTTGACATATGAGTTCTTCTCGCTCAGATCCAGCACGTAATACTTGTTGATCCAGGGCGGCACGATCAGCAACGGACGTTTGTACACCGTCTTGGTGCTCGGTTCGTACTGAATCAACTCAATAAGCTCATTGCGATAAACAACCTTGCCCGGCGTGGCGGCAACCGTGACACCGACTTCGAATGCCCGTTCATCGGACATTCTGACATTAAGCTTGCCATTACCCCGCTCGAAATCAGCCAGCAGGTTTTGCAAGCCCCGCAACAGGTTCTCACCCTTGGTTTCCAGGGTTTCGCGCATGACTTCCGGATTGCTCAGGGCAAAATTGGCCGGTGACATGGCTTCGATATAACAGCGGGTGAAAAATTCGATTTTATGGGCGGTTTTAGGATCGATCCCGTCCACATCATTAACCAGACTTTCCAACCAGCCAGCAGTCAGCAAATAAGACTGTTTGATATAGTCGAGAACGTGGTTTTCGCTCCACGCCGGATCCTTGAAGCGACGATCACCCTTTGCCGGTTCGGCCTGTGGTTCGACGTCCAGGCCCATCATCCTGCCAGCCGAGTATTGCCATAACCCCATAAAGTTTTTCCACAAATCCATCTGGTGAGACAGGGCGCGGGACGGATCGCTCATCATCTTCACCGCAAGGTCGCTGTAAGCCCCGTTAAGGTTTAAGGCATCTTCGGGAACGGTTGGCACCTTTCCGCTATGGCGCAAGGCAAATTCTGATATAAGGTGTCGAGAGCGCTGGGCAATATCATTCATGATTTCCAGATGTGCAAATTCGTCCTGCTGCACTGATTCGTGAGGCATATTATATCCTTTAAGGTTTTGTCCTGATTACCCCTATGGTAATGATAATCGGGAACAGTCAAATCATTTAAAATGACTATAAACATTTATTTTGCAGTGCACAATAAATATTGCACCTGCACACTACAACTAAATAAAGTGCTTTTATACGCTCGATGTTTTCAAACCATTAATCATTTACGGGCATAAAACATAATTATCATTGTATTCTTTTGTCGGCATGTCTGATAAATTGAGGAAACAGTAGAGTGATTTTGAGGGGACGGAGATAAAATGAACACGGATCAGAAAGAACAGCGGACAAACAATCGCTGGTTGTCTTCCGACAGGTCACGTGACAAATCCAGTCGATCACCCCTGAAAATCGGGGTATCGATTATGATGCTCGGATTGCTGGGCTCGTGCTCGTCGGTTCCCGATGCGGCAAATCCCGTTGAATGGTATCGCAGTACGGTTGATATGCTTTCAAGCGACGATGACAGCCAGGAGGCCTCAACTGGTACCAATGCCAATACGAACGTGCCCGGCGAAAATGAGGACTTTCCCAGTCTGAACGAAGTGCCGGACAGATCGTCGGTTCCTCAAAAAGCCGCCGTGTTGTCTGCGGACAGTGGCCAACAGGGCCTCATTGCAGACCCCAACAAGCCGCAATATGCCTCGGGCATCGCACGCCAGAGCGATGACGGATCGGGGCAATTCATCGAAAAACCCGCCGCCGTAGCCGCCGTTCAACCACCACCGCAACCGGTAACACCTGTTAGACCCGCCCCCGTAACACCGCCCCCGGTCATTAAAATGGCCCAGCCTGCACCTGCCGCACCGGTGGTTTCAGATCGCCCGGCAATCCCGGCAGTATCCATCGATGATACAACAGAACTCGCCAGGTCTACGCCGCTGGTCATTCGGCCCGGCATCCTGCCGTCGGGTGAAACATACGATCAATACCGCAGCCGACTGATGGCGGGCCTCGAACCACCGGCTCCGTTTATAACACAACCTGCCTCAACGACCGGCTTGATCTCCAAAACCACCCCGGTCTCGGCACTGGCTTATGAAAGCGATACACTGGTCATATCTTCGCGCGGTGTTCGAAGCTCTGAGCGTTATTCACGATCCCAGCCGACGGTTGAAACCAGTCGCCTGGGCTTCTCGCAAATTACCGTGCAGAACGGGCAGCTCATGATGCTGCCCAATGCGGTCAGGATAGCCACGGTTCATTTCCGGAACGGCTCATCCAGACTGAACAACACCGATATTCAGGTGTTACGCAAAGTCATTGCCCTGCAACGCCAAAACGGCGGTGTTATCCAGATTATCGGCCACGCAAGCAGCCGGACCCGTGCCATGGCGGAAGCTGAGCACAAGCGGGTGAATTATACCATGTCCGTATCACGCGCCGACACCATCGCCAAAGCAATGGTCCGTCTTGGGGCTTCGAAGGACGGCATCATGATCGGCGCGGTATCTGATACCCAACCCTTGTATTTCGAGGTCATGCCCACCGGAGAGGCTGGCAACCGCCGGGCCGAAATATTTATCAGCAGTTAACTTGTAATCTGTTAAATTTCTGAAAATCTACACGTCTTCCCAGGGAAACTTGTCGAGCCGCTCCACACCGGTTGGGGTAATCAATACCTGTGTCTCCAGTTTAATGCTTTCGGAGCCCTTTTCGCCGATCAGGCTTTCCACGCAAACAACCATATTGCTCTCGAAATGGCCGCCATGATTACCGGCGAAGTCGGGGTGTAACATGACCATGGGCCATTCGTCGGCCATGCCGACCCCGTGCACTCCGACCGAATACCGGTATGGCTGATATTTATCCGGTATTTGCCAGGATTTCTCATTAAACTCGGCAAAGCTCAGACCGTCTTTGATCAGCGCCATGTTGTGGTTGATTTGATCCAATGCCGCACCATACAGTTCACGCTGTTTAGCACTCATGGGGGTATAGCCGCATGTCCACGACCGCGAAAGGTCCGCGCAGTAGCCGTAAGGGCCGATCATATCGGTATCCAGCGAGATCATCTCGCCTTCCTGACAGGGCCGGTCGGAACATTCCTTGTACCACGGGTTGGTATTAGGCCCGCAGGTCAGCAGCTTGGTTTCCAGCCAGTCTCCACCGGAGCGGGCATTTTCAAAATGCAGATGAGCCCACAGTTCCTGCTCGGTAATACCGGGCTGGGAATGTTCGTAAATTCGTGCCAAGCCGGCTTCGCAGACCCGGATCGTCCAGGCCATCAACTCGATTTCCTCGGCCGACTTGATGGACCGGGCACGTTCGGTAATCTGCCCGCCTTCAATAATCTTGATGCCTCTCTGACCCAGAGCCAGTACACCTTCGGGCTCCATACGGTCGACGGCCAGACGGCGGTTTCCGCCACCGTGCCGGGCCATCAGATCATCTATTTCATTGGCCCAGTTGTTGACATATTCATCAACCCGGTCGCCATAAAGCATGAACATCCAGCCAATGGCTGATCTGATTTCATCGATTGTTTCAAGCCCCTCGGCGAGGTGCTCGCAGGTCTTGAATTCGAAAATAATGCCCGGCCCTTCGGCAAAAATCAGCGCGTAGCGAGCCGGATTATGAGCGGTCCAGACCTGCATGTTAGAGCTGTCAAAACAATATCGGATATTGACCGGATCATAGAGCAGGATAGCCGCACAGTCATTCTCGATCAGTTGCTTTCGCATACGCGACAACCTGTAGCCACGAGCCTTAACCAGGGTTTCGTGGGGTAGGGGGCTTTTTAACGGTTTGTCGGCCCCTTCAGAGTTTAAAAATGTACGTTTGCGCTCATCCTTGAAGATTTTGTTCATCGAACCTCCTCATAAACCCCGCTGTGTCGCCGTTGCCCTGGAATTCTGTTTGCTTTCAGGGCAGTTGATCGGATAGATATCGAGACTAGAACTGACTTGTATATCCGGCCTTATCTGGGTCATTATCACCACATCTTTTTAAAATCACAAAGTATATAATTTCAAGGCACAATCATGCATCTGGTTACTTATAATATACGTTATGGTCTGGGTCGGGACGGCAAGATCGATCTCGCACGCATCGCCAACGCCGTAAAGGGGGCAGACGTCATTGCTCTGCAAGAAGTTGAACGACACTGGCAACGATCCGCCATGACCGATCAACCCCGCGAAATTGCCAATTTGTTGCCCGATTATTATTGGGTCTATGGCCCGGCCTTCGATGCCGATGCCAGCACCAGGGCAGACGATGGCAGCATCCTAAACCGCCGCCGCCAGTTCGGCACCATGTTGCTCTCGAAGACACCGATCGGGTATTCGAAGCTGCTGGGGCTTGAAAAAATAGCTTCCACAAGCTGTTTCAATATGGAACAGGGCGCCCTTAAGGGTGTCATCCAGACCAAGGCCGGTCCTGTGCGGTTCTATTCCCTGCACCTGAGTTCCCTGAGCGAACGCGAGAGGGTGTTGCAAACCGAGCAAATACTGGCCCATCACCGAAACTGGCACCGAACCGGTGCCGCCTGGACAGGCGATGACAAAATCGCCAGTTCCAGCTGGTCGGAAGAAGACAGCGCCCCCCAAGCCACACCCCACGCCATCCTGATGGGTGATTTCAACATGAAACCCGAAAGCCAGACATATTCCTTGCTCAACGCGCACCACGAGCCCGATTATGGCCGGGTCAGCTACATCGACGAATTTGTCGACAGCCTGAACCTGACAAAAGATGGTGCGGCGCGAACGCCCTATACATACTGGACGGACGAGGCCAACCGGGATCAGAACAAAATAAGACTGGATTACTGTTTTGTCAGCACCGGTCTGACCAAATATATCAAAGACGCCTATTGCGATACAGCAGCACAAGGTTCCGATCATTTCCCTTATTGGGTAGAGACAGACTTATAACCGAATATCCAGTTTGCATTATGCCCGCCCAGTAGGGTACAGATTATCAGCCATAATTTTAAAATTATTGGAATAAACATGAGTGAACCGCTAAAAATTGCCATCGCCGGGCTTGGAACAGTCGGTATGGGCCTGTTAAAGCTACTTCAAGACAATAGCACAACAATTTCGCAGCGTTGTGGCCGTGAGATTGTCGTCACCGCCGTCTGCTCGCGTGATCGCACCAAAGACAGGGGCGTCGATTTGGGGTCCATTACCTGGTATGACAACGCCGCCCGGATGGCCAGCGAGGCCGATGCACAGGTCATTGTGGAATTGATCGGTGGTTCGGACGGCATCGCGCTTGAAACCTGCATGAACGCCTTGCAGGCCGGACGCAATGTCGTCACGGCCAATAAGGCACTGCTGGCCCACCATGGCATGACACTGGCCCGCGCCGCCAAAAATTCTGGCGCTTCGGTACACTATGAAGCGGCCGTAGCCGGTGGTATTCCCATCATCAAATCCCTGCGCGAGGGATTATCGGCAAATAACATACAGCGCATCTGCGGCATCCTGAACGGCACGTCCAATTACATCATGACACGCATGCGAAATGAAAGCCTGAGCTTCGAAGCTGTGCTCAAGGATGCCCAGGATCTGGGTTATGCCGAGGCTGACCCCATCTTCGATGTGAACGGCGTCGATGCGGCCCACAAATTAGCAATTCTGGCTTCTCTGGCTTTTGGTACCGAGATTAATTTTGACGCTATCCATATAGAGGGTATCGGCAACATATCCCTCAGTGATGTTGAATACGCCAATGAACTGGGGTTCCGCATCAAGCTTCTGGGCATTGCCCAACGTACAGAAACCGGCATTGAACAGCGGGTTCACCCGTGTCTGATACCCGCGTCCAGCATCATGGCTAATGTGGAATTTGCCTATAATGCCGTTGAAGTAACGTGCGATTTTGCTGAAACCGTCATTCATGTAGGCCCGGGCGCCGGGGCCGGACCGACGGCGTCTGCTGTCATTGCCGATCTTGTGGACATTGCACGTGGCCATACCTTGCCGGTATTCAACGTGCCCGGCGATAAACTGGCAGCACTCCCGACCGTGCCGATGAATGAACACCTGGGGAAATACTTTATCCGGCTGAAGGTAACCGATCATTCCGGCGTGCTTGCCCAAATAACCGCAATCCTGAGCAAGCATGACGTGTCGGTGGAGTCTGTCTTGCAGCGGGCGCAAGACCCTGGCAAGCCCGTACCGCTGGTCATGGTGGTACACGAAACCCGCGAGCACAGAATGAATGCAGCCCTGCTTGAAATTTCGGCACTGGACAGTGTCATGAGTGAGCCCCATCTGATCCGCATAGAATTACACTAATACATTGAGGTAGCCTGAATGCAAGACGAAGCCGCCTTTCTCGATGTGAGCCGTTCGGCCAGTGGGCGCAAGTGGATATTGAGGGCTGGTGACGAACGCACCGCAATCGCCATATCCCAGCGTTTGGGACTGCCCGAAAGTCTGGGGCGCGTCATGGCGGCGCGCAACGTAGAGCTGGATGACGCGGCGCATTTCCTCAAGCCCACCTTGCGCGACGCCCTGCCAGACCCCAGCGGATTCCTCGATATGGACAAAGCAGCCGAGCGCATCGTCCAGGCGATTATGGCGGATGAAAAAATTACCGTATTCGGTGATTATGATGTGGATGGCGCGACCTCGTCGGCGGTGCTGCTGCGTTACCTGCACGATGTGGGGTGCACCCGGGCCGGGTATTATATCCCCGACCGTCTGAAAGAAGGCTACGGTCCCAATGCACCAGCCCTGTTGAAACTGGGCGATGATGGGGTATCGCTGGTCATTACGGTCGATTGCGGTACCACGTCTTTCGAACCTTTAGAAGCCGCCGCGCAAGCGGGACTGGATGTTATTATCATCGATCACCATGCCGCGGAGGCATCACTGCCCAAAGCCGTCGCCGTGGTCAACCCCAAGCGTCTCGATGAAGCCAGCGACCAGCATACCCAACTCGCCGCCGTGGGGTTGTGTTTCCTCATGTGTGTGGCCCTCAACCGCACGTTACGACACCAGGGCTGGTTCGATAATCAACAAACCCGACAGCGACGCGAGCCCAACCTCATGAACCTGCTCGACATTGTTGCTCTGGGTACGATTTGCGATGTGGTTCCCCTGAAGGGCGTCAACCGGGCGTTTGTTCATCAGGGGCTGAAAGTCATGGCCCAACGGCTCAATCTTGGCATCAATGCGCTGGGCGATGTGGCCGGTGTGGACGAGCCGCCCGGCACCTACCATGCCGGATTTGTTTTCGGCCCACGGGTCAATGCCGGGGGCCGGGTCGGGGAATCCGATCTGGGCGTGCGGCTGTTATCGACCCGCGATGCGGCCCAGGCAAAACAGATAGCCGAACATCTCAACGTTCTCAATCAGCAACGCCAGGCCCTGGAAGCTGAAATACTGCGCGCCGCCATCGATCAGGTCGAAAACACCGATCATACCAAGGCCGCCATCATCATCGCCAGCGGGCAAGGCTGGCATCCCGGTGTTATCGGCATCGTCGCCAGTCGCCTGAAGGACCGCTACAACCGCCCGGCCTGTGTCATTGCACTGGGTGATGATGGCATGGGGACCGGCAGTGGCCGCTCGATTACCGGGGTTGACCTGGGCCAGGTCATCATTGCGGCGCGTCAAAGCGACCTGCTGATCAAGGGCGGCGGGCACACCATGGCGGCGGGGTTTTCGCTGGACGGCGATAAACTGGCTGAATTTGAGGCCTTTATGCAGCAACGGATCGGCGCACAGATTGCGGAGAAAAGCATCGAACCGATGATCACGCTGGATGGCGAACTATCAGTGGGTGGGGCTAATCTGGAATTTCTAAACGCTCTGGAACTACTGGCCCCTTACGGGGCGGGCAATGCGGAACCGTGTTTTGCCATATCCAACGCCCGGCTGGGCTTCGTCAAGGTGATCGGGGCCGATCAAAATCATATAAAATGTTCGATCATCGATGGTTCGGGCTCGCGCCTTGATGGCATCGCCTTTCGTTGTGTGGAAAGCGGGCTGGGACATGCCTTGCTGAACCACAACGACGCCCCGTTACACATCGCCGGGAAATTACGCCGCAATACCTGGCAGGGACGAACAACCATTCAAATGATCATTGATGATGCCGCCCCGCTTTGGTAATTGCGGGGTCGCAGGTTCAATTCTTCTCGGCGACACGGTTTCCACTCAAAAAGCCATAAATCTCTTCAAAATACCTGCTGTAAAGCAGTAAGCAGATATGCACAGGAGGCATCCGACATGTCTGCTTATGATCCAGAGCAGTCGTTTTGGAAATCTCCATATAGACCTATCCGAGGCTTTCCAGTGCTTTCTTGATTTTTTGGTCTTTCCCCTTTGTGTATTGGGATATTTCGGTATCCGCATTGTATATATGGTCTGCTAACCATTTTCTTAGGAAAACACGAAGGTTGTGTAGAGTTTTCGGATTTTGATCATTTCTCCACTGGTATTGGATACCATTTATTTTTTCAATAAAGCTTCGATGGAGGTCATAATGTATTTTATAGTCGGGATAATCACAGACAATCATAATCGTCTCCTCGCGCAGGAAGTGTTTACGGGAAAATTCGATCAGTTCCATGATTTCATTTTCAATTATCGTTTCATCCAGTGAATTCCTGAAAATATTGTTGGTAAGAGAGATGAACGTCTGATGGTCATGGTCGATGGCATCGATGCCATAGCGCATTGCATCCTCCCAGATCAAAATTTCTTGATTTGATGCCAAGGGCAACTCTATCCAGAACGTGCTCCCTTTACCCACTTCGCTATCCAATCCAATCCGTCCCGCCATTTGTTCGACCAATAGTTTTGATACAGTTAACCCGATACCTGTTCCATCCTTTGCTTCCATCGAGTTTTGTTCAAAGCGGTGATACATATCGAAAATAGTTTTCTGGTTTTCTTTAGCAATTCCGGTACCAGTATCAACTATAGATATACGAAGGAATTTATCATCGGTTTCCCGCCCTTCAATTATTACTTTTCCTCCATCCTTATTATATGCGATTGCATTGGAAAGAAGGTTTAGCAGGATCTGTTTAAACCGAGTGCCATGGTAATACTCCCTCAAATTAATAGTCTTCATGAGTAGAGTTTTCTCGTAATGTAAACGCAGGAGATTCAACATGAAAAAGTCACGTTATTCAGACAGCCAAATCAT
>JAJRRU010000004.1 GCA_024279135.1 Alphaproteobacteria bacterium | reverse complement strand
TTCACAAGAATTGGACGAAGCAACAGTCATCCGGGCATGCCCGGATGACTGTTGCAATAACCGCCCCAAAAGGGCATCAATTGGAACAGGGGCTCTGCTTATGAATGGTAGGAAGTTGGGGAACAGGTCACTGGCAGCCCAGATCAATAAGTCAGCATCCCAGATTGTTGCCATGCCATAATCCGGTACGGCCTCGACCTTGATGGTTACGCCATTACGATCATAGGACAGCGGTTTTACGCGCCGTCCCTTTGCCAGTGAAAAGAACGGAAATGCCATCAGGTCTTGATAGTCGCGAATTCCAGATGGTTCAGGGTTGCAGGAAAACAGTTCAAGTTGTTTGCGCTCAGATGTGGGAACTTGAGGCATTAATTCTTCATGATTTCTGAGGTCGAACTCCGCTTGCGTTCGTCTACCCAGGCATCGAGATCGCGCTGGTCATACATAACACGCGATCCCGTTTTCCAATACCGTGGGCCACCTCCTGAAACCCTCAATCGATCAAGGGTTTTTTCACTGAGCCCGAGATACTCAGCCGTTTTGACGCGGTTGAGGTAATTAATCTTCTCCATTGCAGTCTCCTCCTGTCAGGTCATGTCTGTTGATGACGAGTAAAGACTGTATGGATTGTTCTGGGGAGTGCCGTTTATGGCCTATACCAAAAACGGCACCTTAGGGGCTACTGTTTGGGATTGTAACCAAGCAACGTTTTATAGCCGCCATTCATGAAATACCGCCCACGCTTGACGCGCCGTCGAACGCAATTCTTTAGGGCGCTGTTATTAAACCAGTCGGAGGCAACATGTTCGGGGGGATAGAGATCAAGGGCGATTTGTCGCAAACTTTTTCCGGCGAGAGAGCCATCCAGTGCGATGAGAAACTCACGATGCTTATGAGTAGATGGCGGATATTTTTTTGCTTTCCCATGGGCGATATCCCACAAGGATTTTGCTTTCATAATCTGGCACGGAAGGCCCAGGTCAAAGGATACCGATTTGCCTTCGAACGTTGTTCGGTCGTCATCGTAATTTCATCATTTTTCAAGCCTATGAAATGCATAAGTTAAGTGTAGATGTACGACAAATGATTTGATTTACCCCCGCGACATTAAGAAAATTATCAAATATTTAGGGCTATTCAAGGGGAAAATAGCTTGACGGGGGAAAGTATAATTGATAATCATAT
Organism: Alphaproteobacteria bacterium; assembly: GCA_024279135.1. Taxonomy (GTDB): domain Bacteria; phylum Pseudomonadota; class Alphaproteobacteria; order Rhodospirillales; family Casp-alpha2; genus JABJOR01. Next base: position 86,200 of record JAJRRU010000004.1, on the reverse strand, counting down.
TGTATAAAATGCATCATCACGAACAATTTAACACAAACTCAAATGTGCAATGGTGCCAGAATAAACCTTTAGGGAGAAAAAGCTCTGTTCAGAATACCTACATGCCATGCCCTCCTAGCAAGAGCCGCATATATAGTCGTCGGTGACAGGACCGATAGAGGCCTCTGATGGGCACTCGGGTGAAGCTTTTTAAGGGGCGCCTGCATTATGGCGCCGAGGTGGTGGTTCATACAGCATCCTCTGGCGCCGTGCCCCACCTTGAAGAGCTTTATCTGGTACTCGAGCGTGATGGACAAATGGCGGGACTCGGTGGGGTCAGGATCAACATTTCTTATCTAACTGGAATTCCATCCCACACTATCGAAAACCAGACACTCGAGTGGGCCCGAAGCATCGATTGGACGATGGCGCTCGAGGATCTGATCGACAAGGTCCATAATACCCCGGAATTATGCGCACCGGCCCGCGCACTTTTCGACCAGACATTGCACGATGCCCGTGCCCGCGCACTCGGCATCCCACTTTGCGCCCTTTGGGGTGTAAACAAAATTATAGGAATTGAAACGAACCAGACCCTGTTCTGGTGCAGCGATGAAACCCTCCTCAGGAATGGCAAAAACTATGTTGATCGTGGGTTCACCAATCTGAAGCTACGCATGGGTGTGGAATCATTCAAGCAAGACCTTCACCGACTGGCGCTGTTACGGGAACATTTTGGCGATACAATACGGTTGTCGGCTGACGTAAACGCTCAATGGCCCGATGACCAGGCCGCCAGGCGATTGTTGGAACTCGATCAATTTAGACTCGATTATCTTGAGCAACCCGTTGCCGCGTCAAGTTGGGAAACTCTTAGCCTGCTCGCCAACCAGGCACCAATGACGATCATGCTTGATGAATCAGTCGCCTCGCCGGGCGATGTTGATCGTATTATCGCCATTGGCGGAAAATTGGCAGCTCATCTGAAACTCGTAAAATGTGGTGGCATTCAGCCTTTATTGCGTGCTGGACATCGTCTGGCCGATGCCGGAATTCCGGTAATGGTCGGGCAAATGAATGAAGGTGGCGTAGCGACCGCCGCCGCTGCGCATTGCGCCATGGTCCTGGGCTCACGCGGCAATGAACTCTATGGCGCCGATGGCTTGATCGATGATCCCGCAGAAGGTCCAACCTATCAATCGGGGCAAATACATATTCCAAACGGACCTGGTCTGGGCCTGACGTTCAATCTGTCCCAACTTCAACTGCTTTGGGAGATAAGCTTTGAAACGAACGCAACGACCAAATCAACTATCCAACAACAAGCAATGTAAAGGAGAGAGATTATGAATAATGGGAGAAATCTAATGTTACGTGGAACATTTACCGCAGCGTTGCTCGCTGCTGCCATCGCGGTGCCAGCCAATGCCAGTGAAGTAAAAGCACCCACCAAGCTTGTCGAAGCCGGGAGTATAACCTATGCCGTGGCAGCTACGTTTGCTCCATTTGAATTTCAGGAAAACGGAAAACTTACCGGTTTTGATGTCGACATGATGGAGCTAATAGCGGCAAAAATGGGATTGAAAACGAACCCCAGAAACATGGAATTCAAGGGTCTGATACCCACCTTGAAAGGAAATCGGGTCGATATTATCAATTCGGGAATGTACATTAAGCCCAAGCGTGCCGAGGTGGTCGATTTTATTCCCTACCTGAGAGTGGGCAACCAGCTTGTCGTGGCTGCCGGAAACCCAAAAAACATTAACAGCACAGATGATCTTTGCGGATTAAAAATTGCCGTTACTCTTGGTGGTTTTCAGGAAGGACTCGCAAAAGAACAGGGCAAAGAATGTGTTGCTAAAGGCAGCGATAATACGGTCGTGTTGACTTTCCCCTCTGCACAGGACGCGGCTTTATCTCTCAAGCAGGGACGTGCTGACGCCATCTTTAATTCGACACCCGGTGCCGCAAAACAAGTCACGGCTCTGCCCGATGTTTTCGCGATTGGTGGAAAAGCTTTCGGCCCATATTTCCTTGTTGGAATTGCGGTCCGCAAAGGTGATGACAACATGAGAAGTGCCCTTTCAGCCGGCCTTAAGGCCATTCAAGCTGATGGCAGTTTCGACAAATTAGTTGTAAAATACAATTTCCCATTGGATGCCACTGAACTAGAGTAAGTCTGTGGGAGATGTAACCAAGGTAGGCGCGCTTCGGCGTACCTGCCTTGTTTTTTAGGTTCGGCGAAATAAAAGGGTTGTCGATATGGATGCACTAGATCTAACGCTGGAATACATAACTTCCGATATTTTTTTCCGAGGGGCACAGATGACTCTGTTGCTCACGATCATTTCTGTATTTTTTGGAATAGTGGTAGGTTTGATAATAGCGGTTTGCCAGGAAATAAATAACAAGGCGCTTAACTATATCGTCGTCATATATCTCTGGTTTTTCCGTGGTACCCCCGTGCTGTTCCAGATCATTTTTGTTTATAACGTGTTGCCTCAATTTGGTATTGAACTATCGAGCTTTTCAAGTGGTGTGGTCGCACTGGCCCTGAATGAAGGCGCCTATATTGCGGAAATCATGCGAGCCGGTCTGCAATCTGTTGGCAAGGGGCAACGAACCGCCGCGACGGCCCTTGCGATGAGAGAATGGCAGGTCATGCGCTACATCGTATTGCCGCAGGCCTTGCGAGTCATTATTCCTCCCATCGGCAACCAATTCATTGGCATGCTAAAACTTAGCGCGTTGGTATCGGTTGTCGCCGTTGAAGAACTCTTGCTGGTCGCAAATCAGGCGGCAAGTTCAAACTTCCGATATCTCGAAGCGCTGATGGCAGCAGGCGTCTATTACCTAGCCTTCACAACGGTCTTTATGTTCATCCAGCGGCACATTGAAATCTGGGCGAAGGGCAGCCGTAAACGCGACCTCGCTAATGTTGACGTAGATACGCTCAATTCAACTGAGCATATGGAGACGAGATAATGGAAAACGATATAAAAACGTCACCTGATGCGATTATCGAGGCTCACCAGATTAGAAAATCATTCGGCCCGCTTGAGGTGCTGAAGGGTGTATCGCTGAATGTGGATCAGAGCAAAACGATAGTTATTGTCGGGCCATCGGGATCCGGGAAATCAACCCTGATCCGATGCTTCAATCTGCTTGAAATCATCAATGCGGGGACAATTCTATTCGAAGGCAAAGCAATCTCGGGTGATGACAAGGATGCCTGGAAAACTAGACTAGACATTGGCATGGTCTTTCAGAATTTTGAACTGTTTCCACACCTGACTGCGTTGGAAAACATCACACTGGCCCCCAAAATCGTAAAGGGTATCAGTCGCGATGAAGCGAATGAAAAAGGGATTAAACTCCTTGAAAAAGTCCGCATTCCAGAAAAAGAGAATTCCTTTCCTGATCAGTTGTCGGGCGGACAACAACAACGTGTAGCCATCGCCCGGACTCTGGCCATGGAACCAAAGGTTATGCTCTACGATGAACCGACCTCTGCGCTTGATCCTGAGATGATCAAGGAGGTTCTCGATGTTATTCAACAACTGAGCCAGGAAGGCACAACCAGTGTGGTAGTGACCCACGAAATGGGCTTTGCCCGGCGCGTGGCTGACCGTGTGGTATTTATGGATCACGGCGAGATTGTTGAAAACGCACCGACGGATCAATTCTTTAGTGGTGATGTATCAGAACGGGCAAAGCTATTCCTTGAACAAATTCTTTCGCATTAAGAGTGCTATAATAAATACAAGAATATAGGAATCATCCGCCGCCATAAGAAACACAACGCGGAAATCGGTTCCGTCGAGTAGGGTAATTCGGCGTTATTGTGGGACCGACATATACAATTTTGATGCAAAGATCAAATCCAGCGGCACATTTGGCATAAGAAAATGTCGACAAGATGTCGACGTTTTCATACACTTGGTCGAATTTAACGGGCTATCAATTGATAACAAGTAGATCTCTGGGGATGGATGACAGGGTTTTGTATCCCGTTTCCGTGACGATAACTGTTTCGCTCACCCCAACGGTAAATTCTCCATAACGCCGTAAGGCCGGCGGAATATGGAAAACCATTCCCGCTTCCAGTTCGCGGGTAACCCCGGTGTAGAGTGATAATATCCCTCCCTCACCCCAGTCCGGGGCGAAGGATACGCCGACGGCATATCCTGTACGTTTTTTGAAATTCTCAGTAAACCCATCACGGTCAATCACCGTCTGGCAAGCATCATGAATGGCTTCGCAGGTTACGCCGGGCTTGATAGCATCAAGGGCGGCTTGCAGCCCTTCTTGGCAGGTTGCATTCATCGCCAGTGCTTCGCCAGGAGGTTTGCCAACCCAGGCGCTACGCATGAGTGCGGCATGATAGCGGTCGTGACAACCCGCCATTTCAAGAAATGCTGGATCGTTAGACCTGAGCTTGTGTCGCCGCCATGTTCCGTGCGGTATGCCTGTTCGTGGACCGCTCGAGGCAAGCGGTTCCATCCCGACATATTCTGATCCGGCGGTGATGGCCGCCCCCATCATTGCTGCAACAAAATCATTATCCGAATTGCCTTCTTTAACCGCCGCTAATCCAGCTTTCATACCCGCCTCGACATAGCTTGCCGCCGTTTCCAGCTTAGCCAGTTCGCGCGGGGATTTGATAACGCGAAGGGATTCTATAATTCCCGCTGCATTATCGAGTGTGCCAAGATTTGCAAGCAGCGCTTTATAGATGGAAATGGGGAGAAACCAACCGCGCTCGTCAATAGCAATTTTTTTATTGGACCAACCTCGAGACTTAATTAACTTAATCGTCACATCGACGGGGTCAGCGTTATCTTGATATATTTCCAGGTCGCTAACGTAAGAGTTGGCGATAAGATTATTCATTTCCAATTGGCGAACGATAAACACAGGCTCTGCATCAACGGGCAACAAAAGAGCCTGATATGTATAATATCCGGGGGTTTGTTGTCCGGTGAGATAAAAAATATTCTCTGGCCCCGTAACGATCATGATGTCAATGCCCTGTTTGGCCAGAGCTTCGCGTGCGCGGGCAACCCGATTGTCAATTTCTTCTTTCGGGAAAACGGCTTCCTGGCCTTGCTGAACGACTGCTTGTGTTGGCATTGTTGAACTCCTCACGTTGATATGATGTTCCTTAGTTGCGGATTATTTGATTACTGCGAGTCAAATTACAAACATTCTTGACTATTTTTCATCAGCCTTTCCCTCTATTTTACTTATACTTGGGGATAGGAATTCAAGAAATTCAGCCCGTTCGGTAAGGCACCGATCAGTGCTTCTATTTGTTTCGCTGATGCGGGCATCAGCGGTGGACGCATATTCTGCCATCGAGAATCACCCGTGACCTCGGCTAAAAGGCCTTTCATGACGGGGATAAGACCCGCGTTCTGGATTTCGCGACGTACGGCCAGCATTTCGGGTTCCAGTAATTTGACGGCATCGGTTCCGGTGCTTTCGAACACGGATCGAATGCCAGCAGGATTGATATTACAGGTGGCCGAAATGCAACCAGCGCCACCGGATGCCATACCTTTGCTCAAAAACGCTTCAGAGCCTGGGAAAATAGCCATCCCGGGAACTTTTTCGATGATATTGAGGGTATTCTCCCAGTCACCTGAACTATCCTTCAATGCAACCACCGTCTCTGGGAAGGCCGTGTGCAGTTGGGCAATGAGATCCAAACTGAACCCGACCATAGCTATGGGTGGTATGTGGTATAGGCATAGGCGTAGATCAGATGAGTTCACCCGTTCGATCAGTTTGGCAAAATAGGTGAATAACCCGTCATCGCTGGCATTCTTGTAAAAAAATGGCGGCAGGGTCATGACGGCTGCACATCCTAGGGACACTGCGTGGCGGGTAAGTTCGACCGTTTCATTCAAAGAACACAATCCCGTCCCGGGCATAATGCGTTTCGGATCAATACCCGATAGCACCAGACTTTCCAACAGGTCGCGCCGTTCATCGACGCTCATACTCAGGGCCTCGCTGGTGGTGCCGAACGGGGCGATGTAATGGCATCCGGATTGCAGAACCCATTTGCTGTGATTTATGAAGAGTTCCTCACAAACCCTGAGGTTATCTTCAAACGGCGTCAATACCGGTGCCATGATGCCGGCAAATGAAGAAGTCATAATCTTTTGGTGCTCCAGTTTATTAAACTTTCTCGATATCGATTTCAGCTAACGGATACAAGTGTATCTTCAAGCGCGCCTGGTAATGTTTCGACGTTGCCCAGCGTAGTGCCACCGCCCATCAAACCAATCCGCCATACTTTTCCGCTACTCTGGCCGAGCCCGGCGACGGGGTAAGTGACAGGTTTACGGGTTTGAAAGGCAGCCTGAAACATGGCCTTGGTTTGGTTCATGATCTTTGAAAAAGCGGGGTCAAGGTGACCAATCGGGGGCATCGCCATGGCTTGTATTGCATGCAATGCGACTGAAGACGGCCCCGGCCCCAGAAGGAGGCGCTTTGGCATCATCTTCGTCATACTCATATTAACCAAATTCATAACCAAGGGCCCGAACTGTTTATGCTGCCGCAGATTCTAATTCATTGAATCCCTGTCCATCGAGCTCATTGAAAGTCACCGTCAGGCGCTCAAGTTGTTCCGGCGTGATATCACTTAACGGCAAGCGAGCATGCCCGCCACTCCATCCGCGGAGGTTCATGAGCGCTTTTGTCGTTTGAGGCTGACCGAACTCTCTAAACAGTTCCCGTAATGGATACCAGGCCATGTGAAGTCGGCGAGCCTTCGTCGCGTCACCGGATTCCAAGGCACGAAATGTTTTGAGGATCAACTCAGGCAAGGCGCTGCTGTTCGTCGAAGTTGCCCCATGAAAGCCAACCATTAACGGCCCAAGAAAGTGCAGATCCGATGCAGCAATAACCCTGAATCGTTTCAGTAAACGGCCAGCAATCCTGTCAACCACGGAGGGCGTTAAGTCACCTTGCTTGATCCCTATAATGTTTGGGATTTCCCCAAGTTTTTCCAATAATTCGGGTGAAATGATGTGTCCGGTCTCCGGCATATTATAGATCACAATGCCCGTCTTGCTCAGGGGCGCTATTTCCTTGAAATAATCAAAAATATGATTTTCACGAACTTCAGAGACATAAGGAACGGTCACCATGGAAATCCCCCCCAGGGCACCGTTCAACTGGACCAACTCTTTAACGACTGCCGGTTCAGATCCTCCGGCTCCCAACAAGACTGGTAAACGGCCATCGACCATTTCCATGGTCTGGCGGGACAGTTCTACACGTTCATCCAGGCTCATTGTCGCGAACTCGCCGTACTGGCCACCAATCAATAATCCATCATATCTCATCTCGATAACGCGATGGACATTTTGTGCATGGGCGACGTAATCAACCTCACCATCGGCACCGAATGGTGTAATCGCAATATTGAACAGTCCGCCAATCTTGTTGGTGGCTTCTTCCGGCGTACTCAGCATGTCTTATTTCCTATTCGATTGATCTCATAAAAATTAATTGTTCATAGACACCGTGAGTTGGCACCGCAGTAATGGGTCATAAGAAGACTGGCCTATTTGGCGGCGGAGTTCCTATCATTGGTGATGCATATTGTTTTAATGAATTGTATAAAATGTGTCAACAGATACATTTAAAATTTCTTTAGCCGAGCCACTGTTATATTATTAAACTACGGGGCGTTCTCAATCACCTGAACCAAATCACGATAGCTGCAAGTTGCAGCATGGATAGATATTTACCGATTGGTTCCAGGGAGCCTTGGAAGACAAAAGCAATGAACCCTGTTTGTATTATTCGGAAATTAGGAGGAGAGAGACCTAGAAATTTAAATACCCAGAGCACGAAATGTCTGTTATAAAAATTGTCTATTTAGCGCCTATGAGAACATTATCCAGCATCAATAATGGCGCGTGGTAAGCGGACTGATTCAGGTTGTACTGAGGGGTGACAGTTCCGCAGTTTTTTCGGCCGCACTCAATAAATGCTGACGCATTAGTTCGGAAGCCTTTTGCATCTGGCCCCGCTCAATGGCATTAATGATAGCTATGTGCTCCTGGCACCAATCTACGATTCGCCGACGGTTCACATATCCTCGAAATTCGAGCAGCTTGCGCAAACGATTTTGGTTCTGGATTGCCTGCAGGAAAAATGCATTATTCGTAAACGAGGCTATAAGTTCGTGGAAATTGGAATCAATGCTGTAAACCCAATCTCCCGGTTCGATATTAGCTTCCGCCGAAACCAAAAGATCTTGATGAATAATTCGGCAGGCAGACAACTTTTCGTGATCGACATGAAACTGTGGCAGAAGAATTCCACCTGGTTCGACCAGCAGTCGTAGTTGATATCCGTTTTCCCATGATCTTAATCTATTGAAGGTGGGGAGAAATTGCCAACCGCGTCCTTTGCGGCGTTCCATCAATCCTTCCTCGACCAATCGGGTCAGGACGCGTTCGGTCAAATTTCGCGGGCTGTCAAAGATGGACATAATTTCGACCTGATTAATAATGTCGCCAAGATCCCCGGCCAGTCGGGAATCCATGATGGAAAGGTACAACTTATCTTCCATTGTCGGCGGCGCATCCTGGCCCATAGTCAGGAGGTCCGAGGCATTCGCGTTCAATACGTAGCCTTGATTAGGGCGACTTATCACGCCCCCCCATTCTTCGAGCAGCGCTAGTGCTGAACGCACCGGAGAGCGCGAAACACCTAACGCCTCGCCCAACTTTATTTCGGTAAGATGATGTCCTTCTTCCCAACTACCTTGATGGGCGAGCTGTATTATTTTTTGCGCCAGCTGGATTCTTCGGATTGCACGCTTGTCTTCTACCATGCATTTAATAATGCACTAATACACTCATCTTGATCAATAGATTTCTTTACGTATATCATACAATACCCTCGCAGATACTCCACCAGGAGAAGACTCAATGATAACATACTTACCTGCGTAAAGATTTTTGGTTGCCAACTAAATTTATTCATGTATAAATTGTCACTATTAGTACATTTATTTAAGGACATCACCGTCCCATGATTAACGGTCAATAGTGGTTTGTGTTTCTCGAATTTAAGCGTTGGAGTACTGTAAATGGATCTCGGGATTTCTGGCCGCAAGGCGATTGTTTGTGCGGCGAGCAAGGGGTTGGGCCGTGCTTGCGCCGATGCCCTTGCGCAAGCGGGGGTAGAATTGGTTATCAACGCTCGAACCGAGGACACCTTGCGTCAGACTGCCGATGAATTGGCCAAAGCCCACGGCGTTAAGGTGACGCCCGTTGCAGGAGATATTACCAGCGAGGAAGGGCGAGAAAAGGTTCTTGCGGCTTGCCCAAAACCAGATATTCTCGTCAATAACGCTGGTGGCCCACCCACTGGCGATTTCAGGGAGTGGGACCGGAAAACATGGCTTGATGCCGTTGACGCAAACATGGTAGCACCCATCCTGATGATCCGGTCCACAATCGATGCCATGATCGATGCGCGTTTCGGACGAATCATCAACATCACTTCAGGTGCGGTAAAGGCCCCTATCAACATTCTGGGGCTATCAAATGGCGCCCGTTCGGGTTTGACTGGATTTATCGCAGGGCTGTCTCGCGACGTGGCTCAACATGGAGTGACAATCAACAATTTATTACCGGGACCCTTCGAAACCGACCGCCTGAACGCGACGATCAATGGTGCTGCAAAGCGCCAGAATATATCGTTCGAGCAAGCCTGGGAAGCCCGGCGCAATTCCAATCCATCGAGGCGATATGGTAGGCCCGACGAATTTGGTGCCTTTTGCGCTTTCATGGCCAGTTTACACGCCGGATACCTGACAGGCCAGAATATCCTGCTGGATGGTGGCGCCTACCCTGGAACATTTTAAGAGGACATTATAATAAGATGACCACATTTGTTGATGAGAGCCGGGTCAAGACTGTCCTGGAACGCCTAGTCGGTTTCGATACACAAAATCCTCCTGGGCAGGAGACCGAGGCGGCTAAGTTTATTCTGGCCGAAATGCAGCATATGGGATGCCGTGCCGAGGCCATCGATATTATGCCTGGGCGAACCAATGTGATCGGCATCTTCGAAAACGGTCCGGGACCAAGCTTTGCCTTCAATACCCATATCGACGTTGTCCCAGCTGGAGATGGATGGGTATCGGATCCGTTTCGCCTGCGTGAGGCCGACGGTAATCTGTTTGGCCGCGGCTCCTGTGACGCCAAGGGTCCCCTTGTTGCCATGCTCGAGGCCATGCGTTTTTTGATCACCAACAAGGATACCTGGTCTGGGACATTAATTGGGGCCTTCGTCGCAGACGAGGAAGCCGCAAGTCTTGGCGCGAAAGCTTATGTGAAGACGGCACCGTCGATTGACTATTGTATGATCGGGGAGCCCACCTCATGCACCACTGTAACGGCGCACAAGGGCAGCCTGCGTCCGTTAATTAGGATTCACGGAAAAACCGCACACTCCGGCATGCCGGACCTGGGCGTCAATGCCATTCTAAAATCGGCGAAACTGCTCGACCTTGTCATCAAGGAACACGATCGCCTCAAAACAAGGACCCATAATTTAGTTGGCCAGGCCAGCCTGACGGTGACTAGGGTACTGGGAGGCCATGCCGATAATGTAGTCCCGGAGTCCTGTGAATTCCTGCTTGACCGGCGCATGGTTCCTGGCGAGGACGAAGAACAAGTTAAAAAAGAGCTTGCCGACCTCGTCGAACGGGCAGCAAAAGAAAGCAACACGCCTGCTGAAATCATTGAATTCCGTCCAACCACGGGCGGTGCGACAGAAACTGCGGCTGACCATCCTGTCGTGTTGGCGAGCCAGTCGGCTTGCACCCATCACAACGGTGTCCCAACACCTCTTTCCGGATTCCAGGGTGGGTGTGACTTGGTACATTTCCGTACCGTCGGGGCCAATGGGATCGTGCTGGGCCCTGGCTCGTTGGAAGTCGCTCATCAGCCCAATGAATTTGTCCCCGTGGACGAGCTTATTCGTTCCGTCCTGATCTATCGGGATGTCGCTCAATCCATGCTCGGCGAAGGAAAAACGCCAGTAATTGACAGTTAAATAAAAGAAAATGACATTTGAATCCAAAATCACCCGAACAGATACAGGCATAATTTAAAACTATGGGTTCGACATTGAAACTTGCTCCGCGCATGTCTGCTGTAAAGGAGTCGCCGACTGCGGCGACATCTGCGAAAGCCGCCGCATTGATCGCCGATGGCCGCGACATCATCAACCTTGGCGAAGGCGAACTGGATTTTGATACACCGGAACACATATGCGAAGCCGGGATACTCGCTATACGTAACGGTGAGACTCGCTATACCCCGGTCGCTGGCACAGACAGATTAAAGCAGGCAATCCGTCGTAAGTTCAAAACTGATAACGGCCTAGAATACCAGGCGAACCAGATTATTGCCGCGACAGGTGCCAAACAGTTAATCTTCAACGCCATGCTGGCCACCGTCAGCGAGGGTGGCGAGGTGTTGATACCCATCCCGTCGTGGGTATCCTACCCTGATATCGTCAGCTTGTGCGGCGGCTCTGCGGTCCATATCAATTGTGACGAGGCTTCTGGCTTCAAACTCACACCGGAGGCGTTAGCCGAGGCGATCACCGAGAAAACAAAGTGGCTGATCCTGAATAGCCCGAACAATCCGACCGGCACGGTGTATGATGCGGCTGAACTGAAGGCTATTGCCGCGGTGTTGATCAACCATCCGCATGTTATGGTTCTGGCCGATGACATATACGAGCACATCATTTACGATGGCCAATTTACAACTATTGCCGAAGCTGAACCGGCCCTGTACGAGCGTGTGCTGACGGTCAACGGGGTATCCAAAATTCTTTCCATGACCGGGTGGCGACTGGGCTACGCTGGCGGTCCATCATGGCTCATCCGGGCAATGGAGATTCTGCAATCGCAAAGCACAACCAACGCTTCCTCCATAAGCCAGGCGGCTGCGGCGGCCGGACTCGAGGCATCGTTGGATTTTTTCCACCCGCGACTAGAGGCCTTGAGGAACCGCAGAGATGTTGTCCTTGCGACACTGAAACGAACCGCAGGGTGCCTGAGCGCAGGAATCCCACAAGGGGCTTTTTACGTCTTCGCTAATTGCTCTGGAATGATCGGCTCTACTACCCCGAACGGCGGGAAGCTCGTGACTGACGTTGACGTAGCTAGCTATCTTCTGGAACAAGCGGGGATTGCACTGGTGCCCGGATCGGCATTCGGTGCATCGCCCTATATACGAATAGCCTTCGCCATTGACGATACGCGTCTTGCCGAAGCGTGCGAGCGCCTGGTATCGGCCTGTGCTAAATTGTAAATCCCAGAGTAAAAAGTTACCACTGTGGTGGGGCAAAAGTGTAACATTTTGGATGCTTTGAATTTTAGTGGTTATGGAATGATTAAGGCCCCTGAAGCTTCAGGGGCCTTAATCATTCCAGCGGTTAGGAGATGGTTATTTGAGCTTTCTTTTTGAGCGGCTTTGCTTGAGGCGGTAGCTTTCGCCATTCATTTCCAAGATGTGGATATGATGTGTGAGCCGTTGCCTCAGTTTTTGTATTTGGCTGGTGATGTAACAGCAACAAAAAAGTATGCACATCAGGTTGATCCGTCTCGCGTATCGAGCATGTGCCTAGGGTCCAGACTCATTCAAATCCAGTAGCATATAAGAGCGGATAAGCATAATGCAGCCATGAAATTATTTGCGTTTTTGTCATAGCGTGTAGCGATCCGCCTAAAATCTTTAAGCCGCCCGAACATCCGTTCAATTACATTACGCCCACGATAACGTTTTTTGTTGAAGGGGTAAGGTTTCTTGCGGTTAGACTTGTTGGGTATAACTGGCAGCATTCGTTTCATTTTCAATCGTGCCCGTAAATGATCCGCATCATACGCCTTGTCGGCAAGGAAGTATTTAGCTGCAGGCAAGTGTTCAACCATCATCGTGGCACCGGTGATGTCGGCAGTCTGACCGGGGGTCAGATAAAACATTATCGGGCGACAATACTTGTCACTTATGGCGTGAACCTTGGTGTTGCGGCCTCCTTTTGTACGGCCAATGGCCTGAACAGAAGCCCCCCTTTTCCGCCACCAGCACATCAATGGGCTTTGACATTTGTACTATCCAGGGAAATTTCATCCGCCGGTCCCGCCAGCGATGCCGTTAATTCGGCAATCATATATTGCCAGATACCTTTTTGCGACCATCGGTTATAACGATTATAGATCGTAGTGTGTGGGCCGTATATTGAAGGGCAATCCCGCCAACGGCATCCTGACTGGAGGATGTGAATAATGCCGCTTATAACCCGGCGATCATCCACACGTCGCTTGCCTGCTGCCCGGTAAGGCAAGTGCGGCTTGATCAATGCCCATTGTGTGCCTGATAACCAAAAACTGTTCGCCATAGCCTGAAATCCTCAAAATTGAACATCAAGTTTTTGAATCATATATTAGTTAATGAGTTCTGACCCTAGTAATACCAAATTTTGATCCATCTGTTACAAAAAACGGGCAATCCATATCCTTTAGAACCAGATGAAACTATCAGACCACCAGGGCAGGCATACTCAGAATTAGTTCGAATTGCTCACTCTACTTGGGCCCGGTTAATGCAAGATTCTAACAATTGAACAATTTAATTTACAGCCCTTAGCAGCTTTCACAGGTCAACCAGATTGGGAAAAGTTAATTGCTGGCAATAGTCACGAAGAGCACAAATATCTTATTAGAGAAGCATCAGAACATGTAGAACGCGTTTTGGATGCAATACGTTTCAATCTTTGCCATCTTGATCTTCCAGATACACTTCCGGGCCGTCCTGGTTTGCTCGAATGCTCGTCACCTGTTTCAGCATGCCTTTTTTATACGATGGGAGATCATGAGTCATACATCATCGCAGGAAGCGGTATAACTCATACTATCATTGCTGGTCTTGGCTTGGAAATTAATAGTATTTTGATGTGCCAGGAAATTGGGGAAGGGAAGACAGCAAATGTTGCTCGTCATGTATTACGTTTATTTACGAACGTTTTAGAAGCGAACACTGAAACTTCAAAATTCATTCAATGTTTGTCGCTGCTCGAATTTATTGCATTTCCTGATGATTTTCAAAAAATACAGAAGGTTAAAACGGAGATTGCAGCCCATGTTGCTGCAACCAAATCAGAGTATTATCAAATTTGTAAGGAGTTTAAAAATTTTACTTCTTTGATGGATAACAGCCGAGATGTCGGTACGCCACGGTTTCGTGCATCCATGATTTGGCTAGCAACCCAGATCAATAAGTCAGCATCCCAGATTGTTGCCATGCCATATTCCGGCACGGTCTCGACCTTGATTGTGACGCCATGACGATCATAGGACAGCGGTTTTACGCGCCGTCCCTTTGCTAGTGAAAGAACGGAAATGCCATCAGGTCTTGATAGTCGCGAACGCCTGATGGTTCAGGGTTGCAGGAAAATAGTTCGAGTTGTTTTCGCTCAGATGGTGAAGGCCCGGCCATTACGCTTTAACAATTTCTGAGGTCGAGTTGCGTTTGCGTTCCTCAACCCAGGTATCGAGGTCGCGTTGGTCATACATAACGCGCGCACCTGTTTTCCAATATCGCGGACCACCCCCAGATATCCGAAGTCTATCAAGGGTTTTTTCACTGAGCCCGAGATACTCAGCCGTCTTGACGCGGTTTAGATAATTAATCTTCTCCATTGCAGTCTTCTCCTGTCAGGTCATGTCTGTTGATGACGAGTAAAGACTGTATGGATTGTTCTAGGGAGTGCCGTTTATGGCCCATACCAAAAACGGCACTCTTACGGGTTACTGATTAGGACTGTAACCAAGCAATGTCTTATAGCCGCCGTCCATGAAATACCGCCCACGCTTGACGCGCCGTCGAACGCGATTCTTTAGGGCGCTGTTATTGAACCAGTCGGAGGCAACATGTTCGGGGGGATAGAGATCAAGGGCGATTTCTCGCAAGCTTTTCCCTGCAAGAGAACCATCCAGTGCAATGAGAAGCTCACAATGCTTTTGGAGCGATGGTGGACATTTTTTTTGCCTTCCCGTGAGCGATACCCCACAAGGCTTTTGCTTTTTCAATCTGGCTCGGAAGGTCCAGGTCAAAGGGTAAGTTGAGACTCACGTTAGAATGCTCGTTGAGAGTGGTTCCGGGTGGAAACATTAGCTGAACTTCTGAAGTGTTCGAAGTAATTTTTAAGCATTGCCTTTCATCAAGCAGGCATAAACCCTGCACAACGATGTCAGTATCACGAAGCATTTGAGTGAACGGTTGATTGCCCGTATCTGTCGTTTCTGCGGACATAGTCGTATCTCGCATATCCGGGTGCCAGAAAGGAGATGCGTCTTGCCTGGGATCGGCAAAAGTTAGTAATCCCCATTTTCGAGCTTGTAAGTCGGATTTTGATTGTTGAAAGCAGGGGAAAGTGTTGTTTCCAACCTTGGCGGGTTTCTTTGCCATGTAATGGCGCACATCTTTTTGGTAATTATGGTTTCGTCGAAGGTATGCCCAGGCAATTTGCGTGGGGGTTGTTAAGGTGTAATTAGTAATATTCATATTTGCCTCTCGTATAAGGGGTAAAGAGGCGCGATAATGATCTATTGATTGCAAAAACTCGTTAATTTTTGAGCGTAATTATGCAAAATAAATACCTTTCAGGTTGTGAATTCTCCATATCAGGTATGTTGCAGGACCTTGAATAAATATACGATGTGCCTGTGGAATGGAAGCATCTGCATGCAGATGTCTAAGTGCGTACTTTAAAGCATTGTTTTTTCATATAATGGATGTTACAAAACCTCGGACAGTTAGCGATATTGTCCGAGGAAACGTAACAGTTATGATGAGCGAAAAACTGACACAGAAAGACCGACTTATTCTCCTGCTTAAGGAACGGACGCTGGCGCGTGCCAATGAGCTTCAGGCCGCTGGTATTGCCGCGACGACGATTTCGCGTGCGGTCACGGATGGTGATGTCTCTCGCATTGGACGTGGTCTTTATCAACTTCCTGATAACGAAGCTAATGCTGATCTGACGTTGGCAGAAGCCTCCAAACGGGTGCCAAAAGGTATTATCTGTATGATTTCGGCACTCGCTTATCATGGCCTCACCGATCAAATGCCGCGAAAGATCTGGATGGCCATTGGCGCCAAGGATTGGGAGCCGAAAATTAGTTATCCGCCGCTACGAATTGTTCGCTTCAGACCGCCAAATCTGAATAATGGCGTGGAATACCATCTGATTGCTGGCACCGATGTTCCCATTTACTCGGTGACAAAGGCGCTGGCAGATGCTTTCAGGAACCCGAAATTGCTTGATCGGTCTGTTGCAATTGAATGTCTTCGTAATGCGATTACCAGCCGCAAAGTATCCCCTGGCGAGATTGCCGACATGGCAAAACATTGTGGTGCATGGAAGCGAATGCAGCCGTATATGGAGGCGATAACTCACGATGGCTAAGGCTCCACAAAACGTTGCCGCTTCGGTTCGCCAGCGGTTGCTTAATCTCTCACGGGAAGAGGGGCGAGTGTTCGATGTGGTCCTCGTCACCTATGGACTCGAACGCCTTATCTATCGCTTGTCTGTCTCAGAGCACAGAAACAATTTTGTTCTGAAGGGTGGAATGTTGGTTACACTTTGGACGACTGACGATAACAGGTTTACGCGCGACGCGGATTTTCTTGGTCATGGTGAATCGACAGAGGATCACCTGAAGACGATTTTCTCCGAGGTTATGAACATAGAGTCTGACGATGGTCTTGTTTTCGATGTTAACGCGCTTACGGTTGCACCGATCCGGGAAGGCCAGGAGTATGGTGGTGTACGTTTGAAAACAATTGCCAATATCGGGGTTACGCGGATTCCGATTACTATTGACATCGGGTTTGGCGATGCGGTCGCTGACCCAAGTTACACAATTGAATATCCGTCCCTGCTTGATATGCCGACAGCTAATATCAGAGCTTACCCGCCAGCGACGGTTATTGCCGAAAAATTTCAAGCGATTGTAAATCTCGGATTAGCAAATGGGCGCATGAAAGATTATTATGACCTGTGGGCTATTCCCAACGCGAAAGCGATAGAGCCAGATGAGCTTGATGCTGCTATCCGTGCAACATTTGAGCGGCGGGGAACTGCCATACCTGATAAAGCCCCGGTGGGCCTGTCAGACGAGTTCATTAATGATGAACAAAAGTTGATGCAATGGGCAGCTTATGCTGCATCCATTGATCTTGATGGTCTTTCTCTTGAAGCTGTTGTCGAAACGATTTGGGCATATATCGGCCCGGCTTGTAGTCGTCTTTCAAATTAATAATGCGGCAGGTCGGGTGGATTTGCCTATTTATTAGGCTCTCAGGCCGTTGTGTTTGTGCGGTTAATTTAGAACAAATTGGCGGGGGCAATTTTTTTGATTTTTATCACCTTGCATTCAGGTTGCTTTACGATAGGCCGTTCGCCAGCGGTAAAATCTTGATCGGCCGATTCCAAAATATCGGCAGGTTTTACTAACTGACCACTTTTGGACGCCTGGAGGTGGACAGTTTTAGATGCCAGTTGACAATCGTGTGCACCATGAGGCCTGGCGAAGTTATAGAAGCGTTCACACTCAATAAGTTTAGCCTCCAGATCGACGTCACCTTTATCGCTTAATAATTGATCGAATTCTTGCTGATCGGATCTATGTGAACGTTCAATCTTTTCATTGAGTTGCGTCGTGCCGCGTTTGATATAAACGTGGCGGATGCCAAAGTCTTCTACACGCCAATGAAACTTGGCTTAAAATTCGTGTTCGTTATCGGTTCTGATTTCTTTAATGCGAAACGGAAATATCTCAGTGATATGCTCGACGGTCTCCCGACGCTAACGCATAACTTGCGTGACCTGCCCCCATGAACTGGTCATTTACAAAGAGAGTCCTTCCGCACGATAGTCGTTCTTCTGGGCGTACTCAAGGCGTCAGATAGCCCAATGAGCTGTGGGGTCTGCGTGTATTGTAATCGATCCTCCATTCTTCAATGGTTCGCCTGGCATCAGCCATGCTGGTGAACCAGTGTTCGTTGAGGCATTCATCCCGGAACTTGCCATTGAAACTTTCAACGAATGCGTTTTGCACAGGCTTGCCGGGCTCGATAAAGTGCAACCGGACGTGGTTACGATAAGCTTCGCTATATAGAACGTTATCCACAACAATGGTTTTTGGCAGGCCCCGTGTCTCCGCCATTCGTTCAAGCACCCGCACGACACGAGTGCCCGGTAATGACGTATCGACTTCGATAACTGGGCATTCCCGACTGTAGTCATCAACGATGTTGAGTGTTCTGAAACGCCTGCCGTTTGACAGACCATCGGAGACAAAATCCATAGACCATCTTTCATTGGTGCTCACAGGCAATATGATCGGTTGCCGCTCGGCTGGGGCGATCCGTTTCCTCTTGCGTTTACGCACTTGCAGACCTTCCTCACAGTAAATCTGATGGACTGCCTTGTGATTTACAATCCAGCCCTCACGGCGCAGCAGGATGTACAAACGATGATAGCCAAAGCGGCGACGCTCAGCGGCAAGCTCGATGATCCGGTCCCGTAAATCCGTTGATACCTGTTTCCTGGCCTTGTATTGCCATGTGGATAGATTGAGGTTGGCCAACCGGCAGGCGCGGCGCTGGGACAACCCATGCGCCGACACCATATGCGAAACTACGTTCCGCTTCACGGTCGGCCTTACCACTTTCGTGAAACAACATCCTTCAAGGCTGCATTATCCAGCATCGTCTCGGCCAGAAGTTTCTTTAGCTTGGTATTCTCAGACTCCAGCTCACGCAATCGTCTGGCGTCAGATACCTCCATACCACCAAACTTCGACTTCCAACGGTAAAATGTTTGCTCGGCAATACCGTGGCGGCGGATGATCTCCTTGATCGGAGATCCAGCCTCCTGTTCCTTCAAAATGTTGATGATCTGCTCTTCTGTAAATCGTTTCTTCATAGTGTCCTCCGTTGGTGCAGTTTAACGAAGAACTCTCTTTCGTCATGACTCAGTTTCGGGGGGCAGGTCAGTCCCTCTCATCGCGCAAGATTCTATTCTCTTTGCAAAGACGAGGCCGTTCCTTGTCTTTGCCATCATGCCGACCAGACATCAGATCCGTGTGATTATGATGTGCTATCTACTTGCCCAATGTTGATAGGCCAATGCCCAGATCGTCCGCGACTTGATTTTGTGATAGTCCGCTTGTCAAAGCAATTCGAACAGCTTCGTTGCGAAATTCCTCAGTTCTTCTGATACCCATGTGTTCCTCCTGTAAATTCATATTTTAACAGAAGGCACTCTCCATTTTATCGGTACAGGTCCAGCTAATGTCGATGCCGCGTTCGTGGAGAAAATCCTCAACCTGCCGTAGCGACAGAGGAAAGCGGACATACATCATGCCCGCCAAGCGAACAACGTCGGGCGAAGTTTTGAAATAGCGGAATGGGTTTTTCATACACAGACGCTACGAGACACACCTTCGTCGATCAAGCAAATTTGCTCTGACAATGCCTTCAAATGCTCTCTAAACACCTTACGATCAATACCAATGCGATTGCTTCTGCGAGCGTCCTCAAAAACAGTAGAAATCTCATTGATCTCCCGGCCGTTCAGTTCTTCTCTATGGGTGACTTCCGGGTGCTTCATGCTGATCCGCCCTAATAATAGATGTATCTTCTCATTAGGTTTGTGAAATTTTAATTACCTGAAATGGATTAGGTGGTATGAAAATGTTTGAACGAAACATCGGATGCAATCGTATCAAGCGCGGATTTCAAAAACACCATCCAGTTCGACCGCAACATCGCCTGGCAAAGACGGGTTCCCGACCGCGAATCTGGCGTGGCGACCCTGTTCGCCAAACACCTCGACCAAGAGATCGGAAGCACCATTAATAACTTGTGGCTGGTCCAGGAAGTCTGCTGTCGAATTAACGAAGCCGCTGATTTTCAAAACCTTCGTGACACGGTCAAGGTCTCCATCACAGGCACTGCTCAATTGTGCCAGAAGGTTCATGGCGCTAAGTCTGGCAGCCTGATATCCGTCTTTGGTTGAGAACTCCCGTCCTAATTTGCCAATATATTTTATGACGCCTTTTTCAACTGGCCCCTGGCCGGAAACAAAAACCAAATACCCACTTATGGTATAGGGAAGATAATTTGCCATCGGGGTGGTCGCTTTGTGGAGGGTGATGCCCTTTTCTTTCATGCGTGCCTCTATTATCCCGGTCACTTTTTGTCTCCTATATTTGTCTGTAAAATGGCTCAATCAACGTCATTATCATTGATGTCAATTGTTATATGTCTGTATAATATTTTTCATATGTGTAATAGGTCAAATTCAACGAGCGTTGACAAGAGAAAAAAAGACTGACAACAACAATCGGTCGAATAATTGTCCGAGGTGCTTGCAAGGAGGGTATTGTGCAGATTGAAGCGAACCAATCCAACCTATGGACCACAGTGTCGAAAAAAGGCGTCAGATGGAATCTCTCACAATCGATGGGCAGGTTATTTTCTTATGTTGAAATCCTGAAGTTTGGTGGTGGAGTAGAGAGTTTTATAAAAAAGATTCAGGATGAAGTCATGTCTTACGGCCCAAGTTATGGTTCTGGCGAACTCCGAGATGCCATTGCTGCTATATATGGGTCAGACATTTCCTGGCAATCCGTTCTGGTAACGGCCGGCTGTCGAAAAGCGAATTTCCTGGCTTATTACACATTCCTTGAACCAGGCGATGAGGTGATTATTGTCACGCCGACCTGGTGGCCCATTATGGCAATCCCACCCTCATTTAGTGCCCGGATAAAGTTTTTGAAAACAAAGGTTGAGGATGCCTTTGTGCCTGATCCTGACGAGATCAGAAAGCTCATTACTGACAAAACCAAGATGATTGTATTGACCAATCCGAACAATCCTGGTGGTTCCATTATGAGCCGGGAAGACTTGCAAGGTATTGTATCGGTTGCAGAGAAGCACGGCATATGGATTCTATGTGACGAGATTTACAAAGGCATCGAAAGCAATACCTCGGTTCATTTTCCATCGATTGCCGATCTATACGACAGGGGCCTTGCAACAAACAGTTTGTCAAAGGTTGTTGGTATTCCCGGTGTTCGAATTGGCTGGATCACAGGTGGCAAAGCAGCGATAGAAGAAATGAAGATTCGTTGGAAATATATATGCTTCGACACGAGTATTTTGGATCAATCTATAGGGTTGATAGCCATGACTAATTACAACACCATCATGGACTTGCAAAGAAACATTGCCGTCAAGAATAGGCAAATAATCGAGAGTTGGCTGGAGAGCGAACCACTGATTACGTGCCCCATTCGGCTTGAAGCTGGAACAACAGCATTCCTTCAATGCCATAATGATATGGATACTCGAAAGCTTGCAACAGCTTTGCTAGAGAAAAGTGCTACATCTATCGTGCCTGGAATTGTTTATGACAACGAAGGTGCGTTTAACAATTTTTTCCGCATTGGTTACATGAGTGAAGCAGAAAAGCTTGAGGAAGGCATAAATAATATTTCGGCCATAATTCACTCAATGCCGGGGTAAAATGGCACTACAGTGACGGTGCAAATCTTTCAGTCAACAACCCTCTTGATGTCGCGCACTCGGCCGAACTCAGATGGCATACCTAGAGTTTATAAAGTTCTTATATGAGAATTTTATTATCATAACCGTGAATTTATTGACAGGAAGATTAACTCCCGATATCGTTCTTGTGTCATAGAATTTTATTTCTTTATGCAGAACTGACTTATCAAAACAGAGAGGACTCGAAAAATGAAAATCTGGTTTCGAACCATCGCGCTTTCTGCGATAGGTGCTTTTACAATAGCATCGGGCAGCCAAGCTAAAGCCGCAGGAGAGTGCGTGACCATTGCACATGATATTGCAAGTGGCGAAAAATTGAACCTGGATCCTGCCCGAAGCACGGGTCTGGATGGGGCAGGTCTTAATGTCTCCCTGTATGAAGCTCTTGTCGATATTAACAGTAGTTTTCAAGTTGTGCCCCGCCTTGCTACTTCATGGAAATCAAATTCTGATGCAACCCAATGGACATTTGATCTACGTAAAGGTGTGAAGTTCCATGATGGAAGCGATTTTGATTCCGCTGACGTTGTTTATACATTTAAACGACTACTGGATGAGAGCACCGGATCTCCTGCTCGCGAGCAGCTCTCCTTCCTGAATGCAGATGGCATTGAGGCAGTCGATAAATATTCAGTCCGTTTTACCACAGATAAACCTGTGGCACAGTTGCCGCTGATGATGAAGAACCGTTTTGCCTACATCGTACCGGAAGGTGCGACGACAGAAGGAATGGAAAGTCATGCTGTTGGTACAGGCCCATTTATCATAGATGACTTCAACAAGAGTTCCCCGTTCTGGACCGTGAAGCGGAATGTGAATTACTGGGCTGCCGGGCTGCCAAAGTCAGATTGCATCCGGTTTACCTCGATTCTTGAACCTATTACTCGAGCAGCAGCCCTTATTTCAGGTGATGTGGACATCGCGACAGCACTTGACCCTCAGCTTATGCCAATGCTGAGTAAGAATGAAGATATTACCTTGATGCAAACAAAAGGTGGCAGTTCGAGAAACCTGACCATGTTGATTGACCACCCCCCCTTCGATGATGTGCGGGTCCGCCAGGCTCTTAAAGCTGTTGTTGATAGACAGGCCATGGTTGATGGTGCCCTTCTGGGCGTTGGGGAACCAGGGGCAGACAATCCTATTCCCCCTTCCAGCGACATAGCCTTTTCACATGAAATTCCAAAACAGGATATTCCAAAAGCCAAGCGTTTGCTTGCCGAAGCAGGGTATCCTGATGGTCTGGAAATTGAGCTATACGTTGCACCAGCCTCAGCAGGTTATATGAACATTGCCCAGACCTATGTGCAAATGGCTGCAGAAGCCGGTATCACGGTTAAGCTCAAGCAGGTTCCCGCTGCAACGTATTGGAAAGAGACTTGGATGAAAATGCCTTTCGTTGTTGCTGGCTGGTCGGCCAGACATCCATCTGCGGCATTGTCGGCTCCTTATCGTAAAGCCAGTAAATGGAATGATACCCACTGGTATCGCGATGATTATGATGCTTTGCTCGACAAGGCGGATTCCACACTTGATGACAATGAGCGGATTGAATCTTGGAAGAAAGCACAAAAATTGCTTGCCGAAGAAGGTGGTGCAATCACCGTTGCATTTTACTCTCAGGTCGCCGCATCAAGATCAAACTGCAGTGGTTACAAGCCTCATACAACAGCATTCTATTTCGATTTCCGTGAAGTAGAATGTAAATAATGGTCAATCCACCGCTTGCCGTATTAACGGCAAGCGGTAACCTGGGTGTAAAAAAGTGAACCTTGTAAGATTGCTAGTAACCCGGGCGGCATTTGCTATGGTGACTTTATTAATGGTATCCGTGGTGGTCTTTGCTGCCATAGAGATCATCCCGGGTGATGCCGCCACGCGTTATCTTGGCCGCGATGCGACACCCGAAGCACTCGAAGTCTTGCGGGAACGCATGCATCTCAACGACCCAGCGCACGAGCGTTATATAAAATGGATTAGCGGTGCCGTCACGGGCGATTTTGGCACATCGCTCACCAGTGGACGTCCAGTCACCGAAGTCCTTGCGCCAAAGATCTTTAACACAGTGATTTTAGCCACTGTTGCCTTCCTGGTTTACATCCCGTTTTCCGTGGTCCCGGCGGTATTCGCCGCTGCCAATCGTGACAAGCTGATGGACCATATGATCTCCAGCATCAATCTGCTTGCCGTTTCTATACCGCCCTTTCTGCTGGCAACATTTTTGCTCATACTATTTGTCATCACCTTCCCCATATTGCCCGCAATATCGGCCGTTACGGACGAGAGTACGGTGGGCGAGTTTGCGATTGCTATAATCCTGCCCGTGATGACCATGGCGATTGTTATGGCCGCCCATACAATGCGCATGTTACGCGACAATCTTATCGAGGTATTTGATTCTGATTATATTCGCATGGCGGAATTGAAGGGCATGTCTAAACACCGGGTGTTGCTGCGTCACGCGCTTCCCAATGCGCTTGGTCCCAGCCTGCATATCACCGCCCTGAATATTAATTTTCTGGTTAGCGGCATGGTTGTCGTGGAAAAAGTATTTGCTTTTCCAGGCTTCGGACGAGAACTGGTCGATGCCTTGCTTGTTGAAGATCAACCCGTTGTTCAAGCTACAGTATTACTGGCTTCGATGGTGTATATTTTTGCAAACCTTGCTGCTGATCTTGGTTCCATGCTTCTCAACCCCCGACTTAGGGAGCAATGAAGATGAGCACGGAAATCCAGATTAATTCAGACCAACTGGAAGATGCACCGATCTCCCGCTTTGAAGCCTTGAAACGGGTATTGCGACAGTCCCCCATGAGCTTTCGTATTGGTGGGGCAATCATGTTCGTCCATGTGTTCATCGCCATTACAGGGCCGTTCTGGGCACCCTATGATCAGGCCACAATATTTACCGGACCACCGCTCATGGGCATGAGTTGGGAACACCTGTTCGGTACCGATATGCTGGGACGAGATGTTTTTAGCCGGGTTATCCATGGTGCCCATCTGGTCATCATTCTGTCAATTTCAGGATCCTTCCTGGGTGTTGCCTTGGGTACGGCTCTCGGATTATTGAGTGCTTACTTACGGGGATGGTTTGACGAAGTCGTGATGCGACTGATCGAAACGTTGATCAGTATTCCCTACCTGGTGCTGGCCCTGCTTCTGGTAACAGCAGCAGGTCCAAAATATTCAGGGGAGCCCACTCTTGTGGTTCTCGTCGTTGCTTTTGTGTTTGCGCCTCGAGTTACGCGTCTGGCCCGTGCGGCAGGGCTCGATGTTGTGATGAACGATTATGTTACGATCGCCCGTTTACGCGGTGAGAGTGCCTGGTCTGTGATCTGGCGAGAGCTACTGCCTAATGCATCGGGAACCTTGTTGGTTGAATTTGCCTTGCGTACCGGTTACGCACCAGTGCTCATCGGCACACTCGGATTTCTTGGTTTCGGCGTAGCCCCACCAAATCCGGAGTGGGGCTTGATGATCAGTGAATATCGGGATCTGGTTTTGGCTTCACCGGTTGTTGTGCTGGCACCAGCCTTGATGCTGGCCTCCCTCATCATTGGATTAAATATGTGGACCGAGGGACTGGCCCGTATCCTTGGTCGCAGTGTGAGGCACGAAGAATGAATAACAGTTCACCCTATCTCGCGCGGTTGGAAGAAATTCATCTGTCCTATCGACACGATGAGTCGTGGCTTAAGGTGCTGCAGGGTGTTTCACTTGATATTGCTCCTGGCGAAGTCGTCGGCCTTGTGGGGGAATCGGGCTGTGGTAAATCGACGCTTGCCCGACTATTGCTTGGTTATCGCCATCCCAGTTCGCGTATCGAAAGTGGCCGGGCGATACTTGAGGACGTCGATCTTCTCGGGCTTGAGCGGAACTCTCTGGATGGTATTCGTGGCCGGCGGGTCGCCCTGGTACCGCAAGATCCGACAACAGCCTTAAATCCCTCCATGCGGGTCGGTGCTCAGATTGCTGAGGTGTTGTGTGAACATGGCGATGAGAAATCTGAAGAAGAAATTACGGCGCGTATTATTGAGCTGTTTGAAAATGTTGGTCTGCCGAACCCTGAATTCCTGGTGAAACGCTTTCCGCACCAGCTATCGGGTGGACAACAACAACGCGTCACCATCGCCATGGCACTTGCCTGTAATCCATCGCTGGTGGTTCTTGATGAACCGACAACGGCGCTTGATGTAACGACACAGGATCAGATACTGCGCCTGTTGGTTCAATTGCGCTCGCGCCTTGGTATCGCCATGCTGTATGTGACGCATGATCTTGGTGTGGTCGCCCAGATTGCGGATCGGGTATGCGTTATGTACGCTGGGCATGTGGTCGAAACAGCGGCTACTGAACGGATATTTAGTGAGCCGCGCCACCCCTATACACGAGGCTTGATTGGGTCGGTTCCTCGCCTTGATCTTGATCAAGATAAAACCGCTCGCCCGTTGCGTGGGCTCTTACGTCGTTCCCAACTTCCGAAAGGATGCCCGTTCCAACCACGTTGTGACTTTACCGAACCATCCTGCGCCGAGGTTCATCAGCATCCCGTCGAGGTTGCCTCGGATCATTATGTGGCCTGTCAACGTTGGCAACATGTGGAACAAGAAGAACAGACCCGTTTGAAAGATGTCCCTGAAAGCAGCCCTGTAACAGAGCTTGACGGTGATGATCCCCTGGTTGAATTTGATGATGTATCGTTGAGCTACTCTCAGCCTGGAAGGTTGGATAAGCTGATCGGTTATTCACCGCTAACCGTTGTCCATGATCTTTCATTCACCATTAGACGTGGTGAGGTTGTCGCTCTGGTTGGTGAGTCCGGTAGTGGAAAATCTACCATCGCGAAGGCTGTGAGTGGCCTTTTGCCGCCTTGTAAGGGGCAAATTAAATTCAATGGGAAGCCTTTGCCGGGCCAACTTGACGGGCGCTCTGAAGAGCAAAAGCGCACAATCCAATACATCTTTCAAAATCCGGATTCGTCTTTAAATCCCCGGGCTCGGGTACGCGGGGCCCTCGGACGTCCATTGGCCAAGTTTTTCGCTATGAAGGTTTCCGAGATTACCTCCAAGATTGCAGCGGCCCTCGAAGAAGTCCGGCTGCCAAAAACATATGCCGCTCGATTCCCGGACCAGCTTTCCGGTGGTGAGCGTCAGCGTGTAGCAATTGCACGGGCTTTGGTCGCAAAACCAAGTTTATTGCTATGTGATGAGGCTCTATCTGCTCTAGACGTGTCGGTGCAAGCAAATATACTTTCCATGCTTGAGGATTTCAAGAAAGACAGGGAAGTCGCAATGCTCTTCATATCTCACGATTTAGCAGTCGTGCGGTCCCTGGCTGATCGGGTTGCAGTATTGTTTAATGGCCTCATGCTAGAAATTGGCGACACATCGGCAGTATACGCACCCCCGTATCACCCTTATACCTATGCTTTGCTGCAAGCCGTACCAGATATTGAGCGGCGCAATGAAATGCATGAGAATATTATTGAGCAGGAGACATCATCCGGTGGCAGGGCTTGCCCATTTGCTGGACGCTGCCAATGGAAGCTAGGCTCGCAGTGTGAAACAACCCCCCCACCATGGCGTAAAGTAACCGGTAAGCATAGTATTCGCTGTCACCGTGAACTGGATAATCTTACTGCATTGGCGACGGATTAAATATATAGGGCCTGAATAACTTGTCGAGAAATCGATGTTTGTCCGGGTTACCTGTTTGTGGTCATGTATGTGCGATAAAATTCACATTTGAGAAATTTTCTTATTACGTAGGTAATGTTTCTTGGTATAGTCGACACTCGGTTTATGGGTGATTATTCGGTTGAAATGTGAATGTTGGGAGTTTGTATCTATGCAAAAAGTAAAGTCTGCGGTTAGGGTGTTTCTGGTGTTGGAATACTTTGATGATGTTAAAGAACCGCGAACTCTTACCGAAATTTCCAGAGATTTGAAGATGCCTATGTCAAGTTGCATTGCTTTACTGCGATCACTTGAGTCTGTTGACTACATGACCTTTGACCCATTGACCAAGAAATACCTGCCATCAGTCCGTGTGCAACAACTGGGGTCATGGTTGAATGATTATATTTTTGCAAGTGGAAACATAAAGAGCATAGCTGAAGCGGTTGCCAAGGAAACAGGTGAATCGACTGTTATTGCAACAATGAATGGCAACGAAGCACAGTATATTCTTCAAGTGCAGACGGAGCATCCGTTACCGTATGCGCCGTCTATCGGAGTTCGCCGTTCGCTTTTAAATTCCAGCGTTGGTTTGGTTTTACTTGCTCCCCAAAGTGATGATTTCATCGAGCGGATGGTTCTACGTGTTAACAGCAAAGCCGGAAAAAAAGGCACGAGATATACTTATGAATCTGTCATGGAAGAGATTAATCAAATTCGCCGTGACAGGTACGTCTATGCAGCAAATCGAATTGTAGAAGGTGCCGGTATGGTGGCGGTTGCGATCCCTCCTCTCGATGGACGTCCTGCGCTTGCCCTGGGCGTTGGAGCGCCTATTAATCGACTGGAACACCGAATTGAAGAGGTCGTGAAAATTGCCCAACGGGAGATTAAAAAACACGTTTAATTCATATTTAAGAATTATAAATCATATTTAAGAAATTGTTATGAAAATGCCCCGTCATTGTATAGAGTAAATAGCATCGGTTGTGCAACTTTACCGCCGTTGATAACGCGATTTACTAATTTCTTAGGCGTGGCATTGAGACATGAAAAATCACTGGAAAAATTTTATTGCTGGATCTTGGTCTGACAGCACTAGTGGCGATCAGATCGAGATCGATGATCCTGCAACTGGACTGGTTTTTGCCAGTTGCGATGCTGCGAGTTCACAAGACGTTGACAGGGCTGTTGCCGCCGCACGGCGTTGTGTCTCTCAACGATGTTTAACAGGGATGGCACCAGCGGAACGCGGTAATCTGATGCGCCGAATTGCACAGGAAATTCGTGCTGCGAAATTCGAAATTGCTGAGTATTTGTGCCTTGAGACCGGGAAAAAACTTTCCGAATGTAACGGCGAAGTTTTGGGCTCTGCCTCCTATTTCGATTATTTTGCCGGACTTTCCGATAAACTTGAAGGCCGGTATATCCCCGTTGGCGGTGGCGTAATCGATTATACAATGTTGGTGCCCTATGGGGTTTCAGCTCAAATCGTGCCGTGGAATTACCCCATTGGTATTGCCTGCCGGTCATTGGCGGCGGCCATGGTTACCGGCAATGCCAGTGTGGTAAAATCACCGGAACTTGCGCCGCTGGCATTATATTTAATCGCTGAAGCTTTTGAGAGAGCTGGTGCGCCAGAAGGTTCACTAAGTGTCTTGTGTGGGGAAGGTGCCAAAACCGGTGCCATGCTCGCACAGCACCTCGATATCGATCATCTGGTCTTTACCGGCTCACGCGTAACAGGCGGTAAAGTGTTGCATGCCTTGGCTGACCGGGCCGTGCCGGCAATCATGGAACTGGGTGGTAAGTCACCGGGTATTGTGCTTGCTGATGCGGATATGGATGTGGTTCGAAAAACACTTAGTACGGCTCCGTTTAAAAATTCAGGCCAAAACTGTGCTGCCATGACACGCTTAATCGTTCATCGCTCCCGCCTGGAGCAGGTAGTTGATCAGGTTCGTGATGTGTTGAGTAATTTCAAAGTTGGTCCGGGTAAGGATGAGTGTGATATCACACCATTAATCAGCGAGCAGCAACGGCAACGTGTTGCGGCTTATTGTGAGGGTGCGGGCAAAGAGGGGGCCAAGTTGATTTTTGGCGGCCGCACGGATGATCAAGGTGGTGGCTATTTCTTCCAGCCCACGGCGTTTTACGGCGTTACTTCTGAAATGCAGATTAACCAGGAAGAGGTCTTTGGCCCTGTGTTGGCACTGTTGAGCTTCGATGAACCCGAAGAAGCCGTTGTCATCGCCAACGGGACAGAATATGGCCTTGCTGCTGGTGTCTTTACAAAAGACTTTAATATGGCCCACTGGATGACAGATCAATTGGAGGCCGGAGCCGTGTTTGTCAATGATTGGGGAATTGGCGGTGCTGGCGCACCATCCGGCGGTATGAAGCGGTCCGGCTATGGTCGGGAGCGCGGCCAGGATGCGATCATGGACTACGTGCAAGTTAAGAACATCGGTATGCGGATTAACAGGAGCGCATCATGAGCACCTTGAGCACCATGGGCACATTCGATTATATTATAGTGGGTGGCGGATCGGCCGGTTGTGTGCTTGCCAACCGCCTGTCGAGCAATAGCAAAAATAAGGTATTGCTCGTAGAAGCCGGACCGGATACACCGCCCTGGAACGAACCGGAAAATGTTATCGATAGTTATCCTGGAATCGCTTTTTTCTATCCCAGCTATACATGGCCCAATACCAAGGTATTTCCACACCCCGCTACTGAGCGGATACATGAGAAACGCCGCAAGACGACCTCTTATGAACAGGCCCGTATTTTGGGGGGCGGATCATCCATCAATGGGCAAATGGCGCTACGTGGCACGATAGCTGATTATGATGCGTGGGATGCTCTGGGGGCTAAGGGCTGGGGCTGGGACGATGTCCTGCCCTATTTTAACAAGCTTGAACGGGATATGGATTTTGAGGGCCCTGACCATGGCAAAGATGGCCCGATCCCGCTTTCGCGGATGTTTGCAGAGCAATGGTCCGGCCTGACGGCCAAAGCCGCCGAAGCGTTCGCGGCTGCCGGTTATCCTTATGTGGATGATATTAACGCTGGGGCGGTTGATAGTTACTATCCGGTTCCATCAAGCAATTCTTTCCGGCGTCGTGTATCAACGGCTATGGGCTACCTGGGGCAAACCGTGCGGCAGCGCGAAAATCTGACGATTCTGACCAAGTCCCGAGTGAATAACTTACTTTTTGATGGCAACCGCATTTCTGGCGTTGAGCTGCTTAAGGATAACAAGCCTGAAACTGCGCATAGTAAGACGGTTATTCTCTCGGCTGGTGCTCTTCAGTCGCCAGCCTTTTTGATGCGTGCTGGCATTGGTGACGCCGTACACCTTAAGGAACATGGTATTAATGTGATGGCCGATCGCCCCGGTGTCGGTGGTAATCTGTGCGACCATCCAATGTCGATTATCAGTGGCTATATGCCATATGCAGCTAGACTTAACCCTGAATCAACACGCCATATACAGTTAGGACTGAGGTTTTCCTCAAAGCTGAACGGGTGTCCTGAAACGGATATGCTGGTGAACGTTGTGCAGCGCTCAGGCTGGCATCCATTGGGCAAGCGGTTGGGCAGTTTTTCATTATGCCTGAACAAGCCGTTCTCCCGGGGTAAAGTTAGCTTGCTGTCTGCGAACCCGAAAGAATGGCCAAAGGTCGAATTGAACCTGCTCAAAGACCCACTTGATATGGAGCGCATGAAGTCGGGGTATCAAACCTTGTTTGAGATTTTGCAACATGATTCCATGAAAGACGTATTCAAGAATCCTTTCCCCAGCAGCTATTCAGAACGCGTGCGCAAAGTAACAAAATATAATAAAAAGAACTATTTTCTGACATC
The DNA here is from genome assembly GCA_024279135.1 of Alphaproteobacteria bacterium. GTDB lineage: Bacteria > Pseudomonadota > Alphaproteobacteria > Rhodospirillales > Casp-alpha2 > JABJOR01. Next base: position 54,978 of record JAJRRU010000004.1, on the reverse strand, counting down.
CATTCTCGCCGGATTGATGGATGCAGGGCCGCTTGCCCGCCAACTCCTTACACGTCACCTGATTACCCATGGGGTTACGCTTAAGGGCTTGATGGCTGACGAGGCAACATTGGTAAACTATCTTCGCGATACCATTACGGGCGACTGGCATCCATCGGGGACGTGCCGGATGGGCTCCTCAGACGACGTGAACGCTGTGACGGACCCGCAGGGTCGAGTCTATGGCGTGGAAGGCCTGTATGTTGTCGATGCTTCGGTGATGCCCGACATTCCGGCGGCCAATACCAACATCCCGACGATCATGATTGCTGAAAAAATCAGCGATTCTATCCTGGCTGATTAATCTTATACCAAGCAGTATTAATAGAATTTACGGTTGTGGCGGAACGGTGTCAGGTCAATTTCTGGGGTTTGTCCAGTGACCAGTTGGCTGATGATGCGACCGGTAATGGCACCGGTCCCGAAACCCACATGGCCGTGTCCAAAGGCCATATATGCCCACGGGTGTTTTTCCAGCTGATCGATGATGGGCTTGTTATCGGGCGTTGACGGGCGTGCTCCTTGCCAGTCAAAGCGACCTTGTTGTGAAATTCCCGGTAAGACCTGTTCAACACTCTCGATCATTTGGTCAACAAGCCGCCAGTTTGGCGGTGTTTCTATAGAGGCATATTCAGCCATCCCGCAAACTCTCAATCCATCTTCCATGGGAGATAATACAACGTAGCTGTCAGCTGCGGTTATGGGTATTTTCAAATCCACGCCGTTATGGGGCAGTGTCGCGTTATAACCGCGTTCAGCGATCATTGGCACACGGACTCCAAGAGGCTTAACAAGCTTTGTTGACCAGGCACCAGCAGCCATGATGACGGCATTTGCGCTATGACGGCCCTTATCAGTGATGACGCAACCACGACCATCACCGGCTGGCTCCAACCGACGGACTTCTTCACGCAGGACCGCTCCGCCGTTTGCCGTCAAGGCTTTGGCAAAGGCCTGAACCATTTTTGAGGGCTGGGTGCTGATATAAGCGTTGGGCATATAGTAAGCGGAATGGATCGCAGGTCCCAGGGCCGGTTCAAGCTCGCGTGCCTCATCGCCACTCAATTCCTGAACTTCGATGCCACCTTCACGGCGCATATTCATGGCAAAGCCTGCACCCTTGAATTTTTTTGCACTGCCGTGGACCTGTAAGCGCCCGCGCTTTTGCACAAGATGTTTGGTACCCGATATTTCCAGCAAAGGTTCGTAGGCATCCATGATTGGTATCATCAGTGTTCGCAGAGAACTGGCAATCTCGGTAACCTTTTCAAGCCGTGAGGTGGCCATGAAACGCAGGAACCAGGGCAGCTGGAATGGGAACTGTGCATAGTGTAATTGCAGGGGGGAGCTGCCATCCAGCATCATCATGGGAATCCTCCAGATAAAACCGGGTAGGGCCGTCGGGACGAAGGACGCTTCACCAAGGTTGCCTGCATTACCAGCAGAGCACGCCAGTCCAGGTTTGTCCTTGTCGATCAGTGTACAATGATAGCCCTCACGTTGCAGGTAGAGTGCACAGCTTACGCCGACGATACCGCCACCAATGACGATGGCGCTTTTTGTTGTTTCTGTTACTGGCACTGAAAAAATCCTTATATCATAAAAATATGTAAAATTCTAATATGAGATTAATAATTCCGCAATATGAAAAATATATGGACCTGTTCTTTTGTTTGGTTTACCGTATTTTCTATTGCAAAAGAGCAACATAAACTGTGTTACAGAGCATAAATAACCATGAAAGAGCGAACATGAGTTCATCGCAAACGGTCGGCAAAAATATCAGTGTTTTGCTCAATCAATATGGTGTTGATACGGTGTTTGGAATTCCGGGTGTCCATAATGTTGAAATGTTTCGCAGCGTTGAGGATCTTGGCATGAATTTTATCTTGCCGCGCCACGAACAAGGCTCTGCATTTATGGCCGATGGTTACGCCAGGTCCAGTGGACGACCCGGCGTGTGTTTCTCTATCTCAGGGCCGGGTGTAACAAACTCCCTGACGGCACTTGGACAGTCCTATTCAGATTCCGTTCCGGTCATGATGATCTCATCATCTCTCTCCAGGGAACACGATCACAAGGATCATGGTCATCTGCACGCCATGAAGAACCAGGAATGTGCGGTAAGCACGGTTAGCGGACTCTGTATGACGGCGGATAGCGAAAACGACATCGAGGAATTTTGCTCGCTGGCATTTTCCATGTTTCAAACGGGAAGGCCAAGGCCCGCTTATCTGCAAGTTCCCATCGACTTGATGAACAGCCCGACTTCACGCCAAACCGCTGCCCGTGAGCTTCCAGAGCCACCCGCTGCTGCACCGAAATCACTGGATAAGGCCGCTGCCATTCTAGCTGCTTCAAACCGCACGGTTATTCTTGCCGGTGGCGGTGCCATGAATGTAGGGCCGCAATTGCTTGAGTTGGCAGTAAGGTTACAGGCTGCTGTCGTCACGACGATTGCCGGTAAGGGCATCGTGTCGGAAGACCACCCGCGCACACTCGGGGCCGCTTTACAGCAAACCGCTACCCATCAATTTTTGCAAAGCGCTGATGTTGTGTTGGTCATTGGAAGTGAATTGGGATCGAGAGAGTTCTGGTGTGATTCTCTCCCGTTTGGTGGGGAAGTTATTCGGATCGACATTGACTCAAATACCTTGGCGGGACATCGAACGTCACACCTACCGATTATTTCCGATGCCAGGTACGCTATTGATGGGTTATTGTCGCGCCTCACCGACGCGCTATCTGGAATATCCGAGGCGGAGATCACGAAGTTAAAGGCTGTGTCTCAGGTAGAGGCGCGCGCCCAAAACCCGTCATGTGATCCATTGTTAGGCTGCCTTGATCGTGTTTTTCCAAGAAACGCAATCCTCGCCAGCGATATGACAATGCCCGCATATTTAGGCAGTCAGGTATATAAAACCTATGAACCGCGAAGCTGGCTGCATCCCAATGGTTTCGGCACACTTGGTTACGCTCTGCCAGCAGCCATAGGCGCAAAGTTCGGAGCGCCCGAGCGTCCGGTTGCAGCACTTGCTGGTGATTACGGATTTCAATTCACCATGCAGGAACTGGCTGTTGCTGTGCAACACGCGCTTCCGATTCCTGTGATTATCTGGAACAACGACAGCCTGTATGCCATCAAAGATGAAATGGTACGCCGCCAGATTACCCCGACCTCGGTGACGTGCCTCAATCCTGATTTCTGCATGCTGGCTGAGGCTATGGGGGCGAAGTCGGCACGGCCTGAAACATACGAAAGTCTGGAAGCTGCGATTACACTGGCCTTTGCGGAAAATGTACCAACTCTTATCGAAGCAAGGGCCGATGTTCTAAATCGTTAAAGCTCAATATCGGGAAGCTCAGCGGTGCTGTCAGACGAATGCGAACTCGTCTCAGTATATCATGGATGTGTCTCTATTATGCTGCACAAAGTTGCCGCCACTCGGCCAGTGCGGCATTTCGTTGAAGTTTGAAAATTTCTCGGTTGTTTAAATGGCACTCATGATTGAAGTGATTATGGATTGAAGAGTGAATTGAGACGAACTTTTGTAAATTTCGCAGGCGCCTAAACTTCAACATTGCCTGCTCTCGTCGACGAAATGGAAGATGTGAATTTTCACAGCGGTTGTTCTTCCATCGGCCAACCTCTTGAACCGCCGCATTTCCGATCATCTTCATGGCGGCGCGGTATGATTTTAGCCGATCTGTAACAATTTCATACGGTTTTCCATGACGATTCATGATTTTCTTGAGGAATTTCAACGCTGCTTTACGGTCGCGACGCTTGGTAACAAAGGCTTCTAGCACTTCACCTTCATGATCAACGGCCCGCCACAGGTAATGTAACTCGCCGTTGATTTTCACAAAGACTTCATCAAGATGCCAACGCCAGTTGAAATAATTAGGGGAAGGGTGAATACGTTTCTTACGGATATCGTGAGTAAACAACGGACCAAATCGGTTCCATCAATAGCGCACAGTCTCATAGCTAATGTCGATGCCCCGCTCATGAAGCAGGTTTTCGACGCTGCGTAGTGAAAGCGGAAACCTGACATACATCATCACAGCTAATCGGATGACCTCAGGGGATGTTTTAAAATAGCGGAATGGATTGTGTTTTATCATCCCAAAACATTAGGAAATTTCTAGGGTCTGGTCAAAAGGACATTTCGTCTGACAGTGCCGCCATCAAGACACTAGGGTTTAGAATCCCATTTGGGTCGAGAGCATCTTTTATTGTTCGGATAATACTCAACTTTGCCGGATTTCCATACTTTACTAAATCACTTGTCTTCAGACGTCCAATTCCATGCTCGGCGCTGAAAGATCCGCCTCTCACCTGAACTAAATCATAAATGGCTGTTTTTATGAGGTCAGCGCAATGGTCGTATTCAAATGCAGCCACACAATCGGGCGTAAATACATTATAGTGAAGGTTTCCATCGCCTACATGACCATAACAATTAATACGAAGATCTGGGTCTATATCATTTATCGCGCTTTGTGCATCCATTATAAATGACGCAACCTTGCTAATCGGAACCGAAATATCGAAAGAGGCAATGCCCCCTACCCGTGCATTACACTCCGGAATAGTTTCGCGCATCCACCACATATGACGCCGCTGTGATTCGTTGCGGGCAATACTACCACCTGTGATCTGACCAGATAGCAACAATTCTTCGAATACCGTAGAACTTCTTACAACCAGATTGCTTTTCGATGATGAACTAAATTCAATCAGTACACGCCAAGCGGGGTGATTATCGAGAGGGTCAGGGCTATCCGGATAGAAATCATCAATAAATTTAACACCTGAACCCGCAATCAGCTCAAACGCTGAGACAACATAACCCAATCGTTCGCGTATATACCCCAGCACATTCACGGCATCTTCTGGTAATGAGATTGCTAGCATTCCCGTCACCGTTTCAACCGGTTTGGGAAAGACTTTAAGGGTGGCTGCCGTAATCACACCTAGCGTCCCTTCCGATCCAATCAGCAAATGACGAAGGTCGTAACCGGTATTATTTTTCCTCAGCGGCTCTAGGTCCGAATACACAGACCCATCGGCCATTACAGCTTCAATTCCGAGTGTCAGGTCGCGAATATTCCCATAGCGCAAGACCTGCACCCCACCTGCATTTGTAGCCAGATTTCCACCAATCTGACATGATCCCTCGGCAGCCAATGATAAAGGAAACATTCTATCGGCAGCGTCAACGGCCTCTTTTAAATCCGCCAGAATAACACCTGCCTCGGCAACGACGGCCCAGTCATTATCTAATACGGCACGTATGGAATTCATACGTTCTAACGATAATACGACAGAAGGAGGACTTTCAATGCAGACTTGCCCGCCTACGACGCCGGTGCCACCTCCATAGGGGACAACTCCTATGTGATGATGATTACAAATCCGGATAACTGCGGATATTTGCTCAGCGGACGTTGGTCGTATGATTGCCGCGGGTGTCCCTTGATATAGACCGAGCGGCTCAACAAGATAACGCTGGGCCATATCGGAGTCTGCTTCAATAAAACCATCTTCATCCAAACACCCAGCGATTAAACCCAGAAGATACATTGATGGATCTGCCAGCATAATTCAACCAACCCGTTGTTGATACGGATCATTATTTCCTGGCAATGCCAAACCATCAAGATGACAGGTTACACTATGTTGAGCTCCAAGATCACGTACTGGTGGTAAGCTTTCATTGCAGGTGCCCGAAATTGCAAATGGGCAACGTGTATAAAAAGGACAGCCGGTTTCATTGATTTCCACCTGGCGTGCAATAGCAGCCTTTGTTTCCTGAAGCTGAACCGTGTCATCCAGCCAATCCGTTCGAAGCTCCGGTACGGATGCCAAGAGAAGCTTTGTATAGGGATGATAGGGCGGTGATAAAACCAGATCTGCTGGACCTTGTTCGACAATTATACCCGCATAAAGAACAATGATCTGGTTTGCAAATGTTGCGACTGTCGAAATGTCATGGCTGATAAAAATAAACGAAACACCCAGTTTACTGCGAAGTCGAGACAACAGACTGATGATATTTGCACCGACAATTGTATCCAGGGCCGATGTCACTTCATCACAAATCAGAATTTCCGGATCCGCGGCCAAAGCTCTCGCCAGATTGACCCTTTGTTTTTGCCCGCCCGATAGCTCTTTTGGATAGCGGGTGACTAATTCTGGTGAAAGATCCACCATCTCAAGAATTTCGAGGACTCGATTTCGAACATCAATACGGTTCATTTTTTTATAGAAACGAAGTGGTCTGCCTATAATATCACTGACCCGCTGCCGAGGGTTCAATGCTGTATCTGCCATTTGGAAGACAAACTGAATATGTTTTAAATTTTCGCGTGATCGGACTTCCAACCGAGCAGGAAGATTTTTGCCATCAAGACGTACATTACCGCTGGCACGTGGCAAAATACCGGCAATCGATAGCCCAAGCGTGCTTTTTCCACACCCAGATTCACCAATAATGGCCGTGGTTGATCCACTTGGAAGAGAAAATGTTATATCCTGTAAAACCGGTATTTCCGGCCTGCCATTTTGAATCTGTCCATAACCAGCGTAAAGGGCTTCGACCTCCAGGGTAAGTCTGCCCTGCTTATCAGAGATTTTAATTTCCCGTTTGTCTGTCGGTATAGGGTTCACAGCCGCCATAAGTTTTCGAGTGTACGCATGCGCCGGGTGGTGGATAATCTGGTCGGTGGGACCGCTCTCCATGATCTCGCCATCACAAAGAACAATAATATGATCGGCTATTTGCGCAACAACGGCGAGGTCGTGCGTTACATATATCGCACTCGTGCCTTTTTCCCGAATTAACGACTTGAAAGACTTAAGGACTTCGATTTGGGTTGTGACATCTAGAGCGGTTGTCGGTTCGTCAAGCAGCATCAATTCAGGACCTGAACACAATGCCATCGCCGCCATAAGTCTTTGTAATTGCCCTCCGCTGACTTGATGCGGATATCGTTGGCCAATTGTTTCAGCTTTCGGTAATTCCAGGTCATGATAAAGTAAGACCGCCTTATTATCCGCCTCTTTTTGACTCAATACATTGTGAAGCACCGCAGACTCAGTCACCTGATCGCCGATCCTAATACTCGGATTGAATGTCGCCGCCGCGCTTTGTGCCAGGTAAGCGATCTTATGGCCGCGCAGCGCTCGTCTTTCCAGCCTTGATGTCGATATCAAATCAACGCCTTTAAATTCTATTTTACCGCCAGCAAACTCCAGGCCGGGACGGCAATATCCAAGGGCAGCGAGGGCTATCGACGTTTTACCTGAGCCGGATTCTCCAATTAAGGCCACAACCTGGCCAGGTTGAACTTCGAAATTAATCCCCTTAACTATCAATTTTTCAGTGCCGTTCAGTCCTTTAACGACTATGTGAAGATCTTCTACTTTCAGGACTGGTTTGATCATCAAACGATTTCCTTGATTAAGGCGCCACCCGATTTTGACGTAAAATCATCGACAATGAAATTAATTGCGATCGTCAGAGACGCCGTCGCGAAAGCCGGCGCAAGGGGTGCCGGGGAGGAATACGCAATGCCCTGCAGATTTTCACGCACCATGCTACCCCAATCTGACATCGGCGGCTGAACGCCAAGTCCGAGAAAACTTAGTCCTGCAATAAACAAGATTACGAATACCAGCCGGATGCCAAAATCAGACGAGATGGGCATAATTATGTTTGGCAAGACCTCACGAAATATTATCCACCAAATCGTTTCACCACGCGCCCTTGCGACTTCTACGAAATCTTGAACGAAGACATCCTTTGCCAACGCCCGTGCAATACGAAATACACTAGACGCATATATCAAGCCCGCCGTAAAAACGAGGATCGTTAATGACGAGCCAAGAGCAGCAATGACAATTAAACCGAGCAAAATAGTGGGCAACGATAAAAATGCATCATTCAAACGGCTTAGTAATGTATCCACCCAATCAGCTGAGACTGCTGCGGCAATTCCTAAAGTTACTCCGACAAGATAGGCGATAACGGTTGCCGCAAAGGCCAAACCCATCGTAATTCTGGCACCCCAGAGAACACGCGAGAGCACATCGCGTCCGAGATAATCTGTTCCAAGTAAATAGGTCGTCCCTATCGGGTCGAAGGTATTATCTGAAATCCATTCAGCTTCGTGAAAGGGAGCAATATAAGGACCGGCAAAAGCCATGATCACCCAGAATGTTACGATTATGATGCCCAACCATCCTGTCCATGAGAATCTGAATCGCTTTTTATCTATGCCGCTGCCTTCGTTGAACGTGATTATTGGATTTTCTGAATCGTTCATAATCAGAAGCCCTCCATCAAGAATAATTTCATTTTGGGTGACGTAGTCGAGGGTTGGACAAAAATGAAGCCAAATCAGCGAGCATCATCAGGACAACATAAATACTACCAAAAATAATAGCGCAAGCCTGGACCAGCGGCATATCACGGGTCTGCACCCCCTCAACCATCAACTTCGCGAGTCCTGGATAGGCAAATACAGTCTCAACGATCACCACGCCACTAACCAGATAGGCAAGATTAAGTGCTATCACGTTAACGATTGGCGATATTGCATTCAGGAGCGCATGTTTGAGAATAATCTGCTTTCGCGGCACTCCCTTAAGTATTCCCATTTCGATATATGCGGCATCAAGCACGTTCAGGACCGCAGCCCGGGTCATTCGAATCATTTGCGCTGCGATGGCGAAGCTCAGCGTGAGAACTGGTAAAGTAAGGGTTCGCAGAATTTCGAAAAATGACATATAGGGCGTCGGGCGCGCGATCGACGGGAGTAATTTAAGCTGTATGGAGAATACCATGACCAGGATGGTTGCTGTGAAAAATTCCGGCACTGATACAGCACAAAGACTTCCAGTCGTAACTGTTCTATCGATAGCACTGCCAGCATACATCGCCGCTGTAATTCCGATCATAAGTGATATTGGAATTGCAACGATAGAAACAACACCCGCCAACAGCATCGTGTTAGCAAAACGATCTTTGATCAGTGTTTCAATCGTTGTCGAACCTGTCATTGAGGAGCCAAGATCACCATTAGCCAAATCCGCGAGCCAGCCGAAATACCGAAGCCATGCGGGTTGATCTAGATTCAGTTGAGTACGTAAAGCAGCAAGCGATTCCGGTGTTGCTGTCTGGCCAAGCATGACCTCAGCAACATCACCAGGAAGAATTTCGGTGCCGATAAAAACCAGAATCGAGACAACAAAAAGTGTCAACAATCCAACACCTACCCGTTTCAACAGCATACTTAGCATTCTCGGACACATCACCTGTCAAAAAATTTAAATTATTTGATCTTAATAATAACACTCTCAAAATATAGACAGAAAATTACCCAGAGAATTTATCACAACCCATCTCTGAAAAAACTCTTTCTGAAGTATAACAAATACAGGTTAGCCATATGGCACGAAAAGCCGACTCGAATGAGTCGGCTTTAAGTTGTCAACTGAAAAGAATGCGCATTAAGATTCTAACCATGCGCTCTCAACCCAAGCCCATCCACCGCCTGATGAAACAGGAACAGGTTTAATTCCTTTTAGCTTTGTTGTTTTAGCATCAAGGAAACTTGTGAAGGCAGGCACCTGCGTTGCAGCACCATCATGAATAATTCTCTGCATTTCACAAAACATCTCATTGCGAAGCACAGGGTCAAGCACGGCCCTTGATTCGACCAGTAATTTGTCCAAACGTGGGTTATCGATACCAGAATCATTCCATGGGGCTCCACCTTTCCAGCCAAGCGACATCATAATGTTGGCGGTTGGCCGTGGATTCCAAACAGATACGTGTATGGGTGTTTTCGCCCAATAGGTTGACCAGTAACCCGATGTCGGAACTTTATTCACTTTTACTCTCAAGCCTGCCTTGGCACCTTCCTGCTGCAAGAGCAGGCACAAATCAACAAGACCGTGGCCGACTTCTGCGGCATTAACCTCAATTTCAGTGATACCCGCCTTCTTCAAGTGAAATTTAGCCTTATCGTGATCAAGCTCACGTTGCGGAATGTCGGAGCAATAGTCAGCATACGTACTCGCAATTGGCGTATCATTGCCAATAGAACCAAATCCTTTGAGGATTTTCTTAACAAAAACCTCGCGATTCTGCAGATGGGCGATCGCCAGGCGAAGGTCACGGTTTATAGTCGGCTCACGGTCCATCATGACATTGAGCCCGGCAACCTTGCCGCTTGCAACATCGAATATCTCAACACCGTCTGCGCTGGCAATCTGATTGATAGATTTTGTATCCAGATCCGTCAAGAAATCGATTTCGCCTGAGATCAATGCATTCACCCGTGCCACTGTATCACCGATACCAATGACCTCAACTTCATCTATGTATGGGCCGTCACCATTCCAGTAATTATCGTTACGCACCGCCAGGGAACCAATACCTGGCGTGAAATCCTTTACTTTAAACGGACCCGTGCCAACGCCATCGTTAAAGGATGTCGTTCCGGCAGGGAGGATTTTAAAAGCCCAAGTAGCAAGCCCGGAAGTGAGTTCGGCGTTCGGGGTTTCAAGAATAGCTGTTACTGTCGATGGGTCATCGGCTCGCCATTCCTTAACCATACTGAGTAGAGGCTTCCCTTTCGAGACGGAATCATCACCCATGCTGCGGTTCATAGAGAACACAACATCTTCTGCAGTCATCGTTTTGCCATTATGGAACTCAATTCCATCGCTAAGTCGGAATTTCCAAGTGAGACCGTCGTCGCTTACGCTCCATTCCGACGCAAGGTCAGGCTTGGCATTCATGCCAGTATCGAATTCAGTCAGACCGTTATAAAATTGCTCGAGACGGCAATAGTCAGTCGAGGATTTTGCAAAAATTGGATCAAGCGTGTCATCCGCACCGACACTCGTCACGCCTATTCTGACCCGCCCACCTCGCTTTGGGGTATTCGCTTTCGCCATACCAGGAGCAACAGTGGCACCAGCAGTTACAATTGCTGTAGCAGCTACTCCGGCTCCGAATTCGCGACGATTTAACTTGTATGAGTTCGTTAATTTATGGACACTGTTCTTTACGTGCTTCATTTTAAAGCCTCCCTTTATAAGGTCTCGTTATTGTTTCTCTCCATTCCATCTGAGGCCTGTAACAAAAATAATTTTCATTTCTTATTAAGACCATTGTCAGATGAGCGCTTACTATTGATTCCGACCGCCTTATGCTTGACAAGCAATTTCCAATTAGCCTGCATATTAACATCAGGTATTTAGATCGCTCAATAAAATTCTCCATTTTGAATATTAATTTTCATATACGAATATTATTAAATTAATTTCAGTTATCTGCCCCCCTCTTATTCAGATAATTTTGCAACGCGCAGATATTTTTCATTTCCTTAAAGTTATGAATCATCGAGAATATCACTTTTGTATTGTCAACGCCGAAAATCGGGGTGCAATGTTCGTAAAACTTCGAGGCTAAATCCTCTTCACTAAACGGTTCCTGCGGCCATCCCATGGCATGCTCAACGGCGATTTCAAGTTGATTCCCGTTTGTCAAATTGACTATAATAGTATGAGGAGGCCCAATTGGTTTGTTTGTCTCCTGGCCTTCGATATCGAATGGCTCAAGGAAAATCAATGGAATTAATGCACGTACTTGTGGGCGGGAGATGGCCTCTAAGGTGAAGTCACTAATACTAAGGCTACCCTCTAGTAGTACGACGGCAAGGCAATAATGAATACTAAAGCGCGCCTGCATCTCATTGTCTGGAATGGCGACATTCAGGTAGTTCGCCTCCGGTGCGGGCAACCGTACGATTACAGACGCTATGTCATCAACTCGCAACCCGTTCTTTGCGCGAAGCTGGCGAAGGCCATCAATTGACCGATGAATGCCGCCACAGCAAGCGTACCGCTTCTTGATTAAACCGTGCTGTTCAACTGCATACGGAGCGCCGAGCTTATCCTTCAGGCTACTGAAATCATTATTTATTGATGGAGTACGTAGGTTAATAAACCCCCAGGCGCCATCGAGAGTATCGCCCGCCGCACTTATCCCGGCGGCAGCCAAACTCGCTGCAACAACGCCTGACTGGGCGGCTAGCCCGGCATGTGTAGGCTTTGCCATTGTGCCAAACTGTGCAATGGAGCCCGCCCCCATGCTTGTCGCCAAGCTTAACGCAGCAGCGGACTTATTACTATCTAAGCCATATAATCGAGCGCATGAAGCCGCTGCACCCAGGGCTCCGATAGTCGATGTTGGATGCCACCCGTTGTTAAGGTGATCTGGATTGACCACTTCACCAATCCGCATGGTTATTTCGACACCAACAATGAAAGCGTCTAGAAATTGAGCTCCCGAACATTCAAGCTGTTCACCCAATGCGAGGAGTGCGGGAATCAGAACTGCACTGATATGACAATGTGAAGTGTAGTCCCAATCATCCAGGTCAAGCGCATGTGCCGCCGTCGCATTTGCCATTGCGGCCCAAGGGGTGGAAACTTTATCAGTGGCTCCAATCAACGATGAAGTTCCGGCACCCCAGTCGCTAATCGTCTGGCGGACAATTACAGACGCCGGTTCGTCAAGGCCAGCACAGATACACGCCAGCGTATCGAGTAGCGCATCTCGTGCCATATCCTGAGGCACAGTGTCCTGAATTATCGGTGTTGATGCTATCCACTCAGCGAACGTGTTGATGGCGGTCATGCAAAAAATGTCCCCTACCTCAAACAACCTAATGTTCACCGTCTCAAATCAAGAAACTTGACTGAACTGAAACTTGGTGAGCATCATTAATTATTGCCTCCACAATATTCCGTGGATTGATACGAGTTTCAAATTAGAAAATTTCATGCTTTGTTCAATTAACCTAAAAGGCCGCCAGTGAAACGTCGATTACCCTCGCTAAATTCTCTTCGCTCATTCGAGGCGACTGCACGACATCTAAGCCTGACACTTGCAGCAGACGAATTGTGCGTCACTCCTGCAGCGATAAGCCATCATATGAAGTCCCTCGAGAGTTATCTCGGCGTGAAACTGTTTTCTCGAAATGGCAACCTCATGGTATTGACTGATGTCGGTAAGGATTGCCTTCCGGGCCTAACTGAGGCCTTCGACCGGTTAGCCGAAGTCGTATCAGAAGCTCAGGACAAACGCGTCAATCAAACCTTGAAAGTTATTGCACCGCCTACATTGTGCTCCAAGTGGCTGGCTCCTCGGCTTGCCAAATTTTCCAAAATTTGCCCTGAGTTTGATGTTCAAATTCACGCCCAGATTAATGATCCGAACCTCACTATTGAAGATGTCGACGTGGGAATATTGTATGGCTGCAATATTTATAAGGAATATTACGTCAACAACCTGACGAACAACGATATTATTTTCCCAGTTTGCAGCCCAAAGTTGCTTGAGGGAAAAACCGGCCTCCAGAACCCAGGCAACCTTCACCATTACACATTATTGCACATCGAAAAAATGGAATTTGGCAAGATACGTTATCCAAACTGGCAAATGTGGCTAGATGACACCAACATGGAAGGGTGTGATGCAACGAGAGGCCCCGTTTTCAGCGTTGCCAGCATGGCGACCCAAGCTGCTGTAGACGGCCACGGCGTAGCTTTAAGCAGCAAGCTTCTTGTTGCCGACGATTTAGCTTCCGGTCGCCTAGTTCGCCCCTTTGATTACGCTATACCGGTTGCTTTATCCTATAATATTGTGTGTCAGAATTGGATGGCCAAAAAACACAAAATTGTAGCCTTTCGCAAGTGGTTGCATCAGGAGTATCAGGATACATTATTTGGATAAAACCTCGCCCCGCCAGTGCGCGAACAGAACAAACCAGATAATTACGAACGAACCTGACAAAGCGCTTCCCTGTCAGGCGGCAACAAATAATCATTGCGGACTGCCAATACGTCTCATGACACGTTCCGAACATTGCATTCATTAATTGTTTCAAAATGGACCCAGAAAATATCTAGTCAGGTACTCGCGATAATCTCCGACTTCTTTATCAACCCGCTCCTGATTCCAACCCAATTCGGCTCCTGCAACTTCGGCAGCTTCTTGCGCTGCATCGAATGCCATACTCTCTGTCCAATGAACTCCCAACCGACGACAAAGAATATCCATCAGGGTGTAGCAGTGCTCATTTTGGGCAACATGCTGGACATCAGATAACCTGATCTGGTCACAGTCCCCAAGCAAGCTTGGTGAGTTCTTGTTCCCTGAAAATATCCTCGGGGCATATGAGAGCGATTGGGGTGAGCCCGATGGCCTGATCTTCCCCTCTACCGCCTGAAGGACCTCATGCCCTGCGACCCGATGCGTGAAGATTGGGCCTGCTGTCATTGTGAAGGCGTTGCTTAATCCTTCGTCAGCCAAATCATATAGTATTCGTGCTCGTGCGCCGCGAGGCTGATCCGGGTCATAGGTCAAAGGGCGTACTACTGACCAGGAATGGAGTATGTCCGAGCGCCGCAGACCCATACCAGGAAAAAGATAATTTGCCTCTTCCAACAGCCACAATATTTCTTCTTCACTGGGCCTTATATCGTCGATATTGCCCTCGAATAATGTTTCTGTCGGGCCAAAGAAATGCAGCCCACGCCAGGGTATGCAATAAAAAGGCTCCTTCTCCCGATGCATGGCCGCGATCCCGAAATCGGCACACTCTGGTGGTAGTTTGACGACTATATGGCTACCCTTTGTGCCCGTGATCTTGCGGCCAACCGGCTTACTGGACAACTGGTTAACCTGGTCTATCCATATTCCGGCCATATTAATTAATACGGAACCCTGAACACTGACTCGTTCCTGATCGCCCCGGGTATCCTCCAATTCAATACGCCAGCGTTTGTCGGGAAGGGATTCTATAGCCACTGCGGCAGTATAATTACAGACCTCGGCGCCGAGACGTTCGGCGTCAAGGATCGTATCCATAGCAATTCGTTCCGGCCAATCAAAGACGTACTCACGAAAACGAACGACTCCAGTAAGCTTATCCTGGTCACGCAGCCACTTGAGCATTGGAGTCTTGGCAACCGACGAGACAGGGAACCTCTGATAATCAAGCGGGACGTCCCTGGGCCCCAGCCAATCAAGAAACTTGAAAGCCAAGTCAACCTGCCACGGCTTAAAGGGGTCCTCTTGATAAACAGGGTAATAGAGATTAAATGATTTAACTCTTTCTGCGGACTCGTTGACAAACTGGCTTCGACATCGCATGGCATCGCGTGCCATCCGGGAGCCATTCAGAAAACGGGAGGGGTGGCGAACGAATTCAAATACCGAACTGCCGGGAACTAGATATCTTATTCCACAATGCAGAAGCCGGCTGGAGGTGCTGCTGGTACCCGAGGCAAAATCAGCCTTTTCCACAAGCATAACCGAGTAACCTGCTGCTGACAAATGCTGCGCCGATGCGGCACCATTGATCCCCCCTCCGATGATGACCACATCAAAATCCCGATTATTCAAGTTGTCCATCTGGTTTTCCTATATACAAATTAAAAGTTAGTACGCCCTCAATCATGGCTGCATCTCTTTTATGCGGGTTCTCAATAGACATGAGCTCCCCCCTCATCTTCACGTTTCCTGACAAAGGTATTCAGCGCCTCCTGTATCGCTAGATTGAGGGGAGGTTGTTCGTAATCTGACAACAATTTCTTATAGATGTGATTAGCACGGGTTGTGGCATCCTGAGCGCCATCTTCAGCCCACGGTTCAAAATTGCGATGATCCGATAACAAGGGGTGATAGAATGCCGTTTCGTAGCGTTCCATGGTGTGGGAAACACCAAAGAAATGGCCTCCAGGGCCCACTTCGCGAATTGCATCAAATGCCAGTTCATCTGAATTAACTATGACTGGTTTCATGACTTCGGTGATCATCTGAAGCATCTCAGCATCGAGAATATATTTTTCATACGACGCACACAGGCTTCCTTCCATCCACCCGTGTGCGTGTTGCAGATAATTGACGCCACTAAGGACACTCGACCAGATAGACGTCTGGGATTCATAGGCACTTTGGGCGTCTGGAATATTGGATGTGCTCGTGTTGGATGAGCGAAATGGTAACTTATAACGACGCGTTAACTGTCCGGTAATAATGGCCGCTTTGACGAACTCAGGGGTTGCGAAGGAAGGAGAACCTGTTTTCATGTTTACGTTCGATGTAAAACCACCATAAATCACCGGCGCACCAGGGCGCACCAATTGAGTCAAAGTGATCCCTGCCAATGCTTCGGCATTTTGTTGAGCCAGAGCCCCCGCTATCGTCACGGGCGCCATTGCACCCGCTAATGTAAATGGTGTAATCCCTACAGGTTGGTTCCGTTTAGCCATCTCAATTATCCCCCATGTCATCGGGATATCGTACTGCATAGGGGTATTTGCGTTGACATTTGTATGGACACACGGATGATTTTCAAACTCTTCCTCTGTCATATCCCACATAATTCGAACCATTGTTAACTGGTCGAGAATTCGCTCCCGGCTTGATGCATAAATTCTAAAAACCTTATCGGTTAACTCGATCATCGCCATGGTCGCTTTAAGGTGCCGGACCGGAACCGCAATATCATCCGGTTCTACAGGGTAGCCAGAAGTTAGATGAGCTGTGTTCAGGGATTGGCCGAGACGCAAAAGATCGCAGAAATCCTCATAGTTGCCATAGCGTCTTCCGCGGTCTTGATCAGTTACCCACGGCGGGCCACCAATTGTGCCAAAGTTCATGTACTTATCACCGAAGATCAGAGAGTGAGCTGGGTTTCGGGCGTGAATTTTGAAACTGGGGGGTGCCAAGGCAATTGAGGCTTCTACCAATTCGGGATCAAGCCGGACCCTCTCGCCATCAATATCAGCTCCTACGCATCGAAAAATTTCTCGAGCCTCTGGAAGCAAAAAATTAATGCCGATCTCTTTGAGAATGCGTAGAGAAGTCTGATGAATACTCTCCAATTCATCCGCTGAAACAATTTCGAGCGGTGTGAACGGGTTGATCACTTGTTTAAATGGCAGTTGATCAATAGCATTGCCATGAGACCGAATTTTCCGGGTATTTGCCGCTCCACCTGTACGTCTGGTCATCCAATAAACCTCTATCCTTCACACGATGTCTGGTAAGTTGATTTTAGCAAGTAGATAGCGGGCAACAATTAAATCAAGATGCCCGCCTCCAGCGTTTTTGAATATTGTGGTTTTGTTCTCATTTTGCCGAACAGATACTGAGCCCCGACACAAATCAAACAAATCACCAAGAATGTCACTCTCACTAATAATTCCACGTGACAATGGATTAGATATATCGCCGCAACGTTTACCTAATAGAATAGAATCAACATATAAACTGGCATGCCTGATTGCTTCATCATCGACTTCACGCATCTCCGGTGTCCACCCCCCGATGAGGTCCACATGGGTTCCGGGTTTGAGCCAGCCACCACAGATGACAGGTTTGCGTGCCGTGGTTGCACATGACACCAGGTCTGCATTTCCAACATCACGCTCTAGCGTGTCTGAAACTGCGATATCCATGTTTAGCGAGTTGAATTGCTGAACCAGCGCTTCCGCCCGTTGGGTATCGATATCAAAGATACGGATCTTGGACAGGGAGGGACGGATAGCCAGGTGCGCGGAGATCACATGTGGCGAGAGCGCACCTGCCCCCACCATCACCATACTCTGTATGTCATTCCGGGCCAGCAGGGAAGCACCAAGAGCTGAATCAGCAGCCGCTTTCCAATAGGTTAATGCCGTACCATCGATAACGGCAACCGGCGAACCATTCTTGCCATCAAAAAGAACATAGACACCCTGAACCATTGGAAGCCTTTCGGCTTTGTGAAGATTTTCAGGAAACAGCGAAACCAGCTTTGCGCCGAATACAACACCGTCCTGCCATGCGGGAAACACATTGAAGTTGTTTTGCCTTTCGCCATCCAAGGGACGTGACAAGAGAATTTCAGGCTCAATCAAGATGTCCTGCAAGTGTGCCTCGCGCAGGGCTGCAACCAGTCCCGGGTACTCCATGACGCGACTTATATCTTCGGCGTTCACCATCTGCATATCGGTTACAAGTCCTTGCAAAGACGCAGTGAATCAAATATTGCAGCATGGATGTTGCGACTTGAAACTGCGTCACCAACCCGGAACAAAACGAATTCTCCATCGGGGTTGGTTGTAACGTTTTGAGGGCTATTTTCACGTAAGGCGTAGTAATCAACTTCACCAAGGTTGGTCGAATAATTCTTGAGCGCAAAATACAGCTCATCGTTTGGAAGTGATCCATGTTCGCAAACTACTTGATCTACAGCACGCTCCTCCTCAATACCCGAATAAATATTCCGCAGCACTGGGATCAATAGATTCCCCTCACGTTGAATTTCGATTAACTTGAGATCGGGGGAGAAGATCGTATCAGTCTGATACAGATTTCGCAGATATACAGGAAAACTGGTTCCACCAACGTCTCGACCGGTAAAGCGGTCAGGTGTCACAATTTCCACCTTGCTTCCCTTTTTTGCCAGCACCTCGGCGCAAGACATTCCCTGATGGCCATCATTGTCGTCATATAGCAACACATTCTCACCCGGTTCAATTTGACCGGAAATGATATCCCAAGTGGAAACAGCAAGATCATTGCCCTTAAAGTAACCTTTGTTGGCATGCCCCCCCGTTGCAACAATAACAATATCGGGTTTCTCAGCCTTCACCCTATCAGCGTCAGCAAGCGTGGACAGATGAACAATAACGCCAAGCTTGTCAATCTGGCTGACAAGCCAGCGGGTGATACCATCCAACCCGTTACGCCATGTTGCGCAAGCGGCGAGTTTAACCTGGCCTCCCAGGTGCTCAGTTGCTTCAAACAGGACCACATGATGACCCCGCTCGGCCAGAACCCTGCTCGCTTCTAACCCACCTGGACCGCCGCCAATCACCACCGCCTGCTTCTTTTCACTGGCCTTGGCAATAATGTGGGGCATCGTAGCTTCCCGCCCAGTTGCCGGAGCTTGAATGCACAACGCCTCCTTGCCAGCAAAAAGGCGATCTATGCAATAGTTTGCACCAATGCATTGACGGATGTCGTCGACCCGGCCCTCCATCAATTTTTTCATGATATACGGGTCAGCCATGTGGGGTCGGGTAAGCCCGACAAGATCGAGATGTCTGTCCTCAACCGCTTTAGCCGCAGTATGGAGATCGCTTATCCGATGGGCCTGTATTACAGGTATCTCAACAACGGATTTTAAGGCACTAGCTAAATGGAGGAATGGCGCAACGGGGAAGGCCATGCCAGCCATGTTCACCGCATGAGATGGAAAATCAGATGGTTGCCCGCCCACGACATTAAAAAAATCGACTTTTCCGGATCGCGCCAATATAACGGCTATCTCTCGGCAATCTGCATCCGAGAGGCCATTGTCGAGCAACTCATCAACCGATAATCGTATGCCGACAATAAACGCATCACCGATTTCTTTTCGCACTGCATCAAGTATCTCGAAGCCAAACCGCATTCGATTTTCAAGGCTGCCGCCATAGTCATCGGTACGGTGATTGACGCCTGGTGACCAAAATTGGGGAATGAGGTGTTGGGCATTGAAAGATAATTCGACGCCATCCAGTTTTGCTTCACGACAACGTCGGACTGCAGCCACAAAGTCATCTACAATACGACGAAAATCCCAATCTTCCATTTCTTTTGGAAAGGATTGGTGTTCGGGCTCCCATCTCGATGAAGGTGCTACGGAAGGTAGCCAGCTTCCGATATCCCAACGCGATCGCCGACCCATATGAGTGATCTGACAAATGATGGCAGTATTGTAATAATGGATTCGGTCAGCAAGTTCCCGCAGATAAGGTATCACCCTGTCATCGTCGATACATATTTGGCCAAAGGTGGCCGGGCTGTCGGGCGACACCGTGGATGAGCCTCCGAACATGATCATTGCAACTCCACCCTTAGCTCGCTCCTCCTGGTAAAGCTGGTAGCGTTCCTGAGGCATTCCGTCTTCAGCATAAGCAGGTGCGTGAGATGTGGTTATGACGCGATTTTTCAGTTCAAGATGGCGGAGCCGGAATGGCTTTAAAAGAATTTCAAGATTTGACATGCCACAAATTTTTCCAGTCTAAGCTCATGATCGGGGCACAGAATTTAACCACGTCCATTTCAATAAGAACTTTGCATAAAAAAAATTGAGACGTTAGTGAGTTTTCCTATTCGGGAGACCAGAAAAACTAATCAATTTATCAATGATAAAATTTGTCATCAGGTAATGTCTGTAAGCTTGCTATTGTCACCCTTACCCGCGCGGTCCAGCAGACCGGCATCGCCGAGGGCACGATGTATAGCGTCTGCCCCATTACGGGGGTTTTTGCGTGCCTCGATTGTCGTACCACCAGTACGATCCTGCCCCCACGCAAAGTCCAGTCGCTCTGCCATGGTTTCACCATGATAGCGGGTAATTTTCTTAGGTTTATTACGCCCAGTCAAAATATTCCAATCTGCCGACTGGGCATCATTTTGACGAGGAGCTTCCACGATATGAATTTTGCCCCGTTGTGATCGTGCATAGGCTGGAATGCGTGGCGGGAGAGCAGAGCCATCGACGCTACCAACAATTGGTGGCTGGGCATACAATCTTCTGCGGTAGCCACCTGGTATGGATTGGCTTAACTGCAATTTGCTATCTGCAAGAAATTTCAGTGCGGTAATTTGAGCGACAAACAATGCCCCGAGTTGCTGGGCAACTGCATAAGGAATAAAACCAGAGCCTTCTCCTGTTTCGGCACGATTGCCTGTCAAAACCACGTCAGGGCGGATGCGATTCAGGTACCACACAAGGCTGCTTGCCGGGTCATCGTCCGGATCACATGGAAGCACTGTTATGTCAGAGAGGCCCATACCTAGGTAGTCCTTCAGGACCGGGTTCTCCGGGTCTCCGGCATGAATAACCTCAAACTGCACATCCGTATCGAGTGCAAGGACAATTTCAAGCGCACGCGCATCAAGTTCTGCCCGTCGAACGACCCCTGATACAGGGTTGCGTCCTGTTGAAATCAGGACGGCAACCAAGAGTCTCTGGCCGTTTTGCTTTTCAAAGCCTGTCACTGATAATTTCCCTTAATATCGGCATTATTGAGTTTACGTCTCCAACAATCATGAGATCGGCACGCAAGGACATGGGACATCCCGGGTCGGTGTTCACCGCGATTACCAAATCGCAATCAACGATCCCCTGTAAGTGTTGGGGTGCGCCGGATATGCCAAGTGCAATGTAACAACGTCCGGCAACTGAAACACCACTGGCCCCAACCTGACGATCACGTCCCACAAATCCCTTGTCGACGACGACACGGCTGCCTGCGATAGCGGCGCCAAGTGATTCAGCCAGATTATAGAACTCCTGCCAATCGGAGACCCCAGCTCCAGCAGCAAGGATTAACGAAGCCTCTGACAGGGGAATGCCAGACACATCAACCTGTTCCAGGCCGCCGTCCTGCAATTTCGGCATTGATATATCCACAAGTGGTGCGTTTAATTCCCGTCCTTCACAATATATTTGAGTCGTTTCCACATCAATTTCAGGGTCCATCAACATAATTGTGCAAAGAGAGCGATGTATCTCCAGCAATGGATCAGCACTTTTACAGACAATCTGGCCTTCCCCGATTTGCCGAACCCCTGATGCTGGGCGGCACCCCAATCTTGCGGCTACCCGACGCCCCAAATCACCACTCCCGAATTTACTGTCGGGAAAAAGAATGTGACGAACAGGTGTCTCCTGTGCAATAGAAACAATTGCATCTGCACGGTATTCAGGTGAATATCCCGCAAGCAAAACGGTGCTGAATTTCATGATCCGGTCAACTCCGAGTTTGCCGAAATCGAAATCAGAGTCTTCGAAAAGAACAGCCAGTACAGCCCCATCAGTATCACTTGCCAGTTGGCGAGCAGCTGAAAAAGTCAATCGATCGTGGTCTGTGGGGCGTCCGGCGAGCAAATCAGGAACGACAACGACAAAGTAGGATGGGTCTGTGATGATGCTGGGTTTAATATCTGATTTTGATTCGTGTTTCTTTGGCTGTGATTCAGATTTCGAGCACCGGATATTCTGGGTGGCAGCAAACGGATTAATCCGTACCCGCTCACCATAAGTGACACTTCGGCAGAAATGTGGGAACTTTCGTACTCGATCCGCTCTGCCATCAATATCAAAATGCTCAGACCCGCCCACCGACTTTCCCTGCCGTGCAATTCTTTCTCTACGTGGGTCACGTCGGATCCTTCGATCCTTGTTTTTTGGCATTTAACTCTCCAACCTCTCGGCAAGAATCTCCGCGATATCCTTAACCGCTAACCGCTTGCCAGTCGTACCTTCCAACATTACCGCACAATTGGGGCAGGCTACTACAAGTGTGGATGCCCCTGTATCTCTGGCATCCTCCATACGAATATCTGCAATGCGGCGCTCGCCGGGAATATCAGTATACTGCGAGCCGCCGCCGCCGCCACAGCAACGAGAATTTAAACCTGCCCGTTTCATTTCTATCAGCTCCATGCCGGCAAACCGAAGTAATCGCCTCGGCATAACAACCTCCCCGTTGTACCGACCCAAATAACATGGATCATGATATGTCACAGATGCAGGGGATTGATTGAAAGCACTCTTGGCCAGCTTTCCACGATCAATCAATTGGCAGAGAAATGTCGTATGGTGTTTCACTGTATAGTGCCCACCAAATGCAGGGTATTCATTTTTCAGGCTATGGAAATCGTGAGGATCCGCCGTAACAATTGTATCGAACCGGTACTTTGAGAGTATCTCAATATTACGGCGGGCAAGATTTTGAAAGGTCACTTCATCTCCGAGCCGTCGTGCTAAATCACCACTGTCGAGTTCTTCATCTGCCAATACCGCGAAGCGGACATTCGCCCGGTTGAGAAGCGTAACCAGTGCTCGTAACGTACGTTGGTTGCGTTGGACGAAGGCACCGTTTCCAAGCCATAGCAATACGTCCATTGTCTTAACCGTCGAAAATTTATTCAGCTCAAGCCCGGCAGTCCAGTCCAGGCGTTCAGAAAGACAACGCCCGGCAGCATTGTCTGTTTCCCGAATGATTTGCAAGGTTGCGGGGGCAATGCTCGGTAAATTACCGAGCTCCAGAGTTTGAAAACGACGCATATCAATAACAGCATCAACATGTTCGATCATCATCGGGCATTCTTGAACGCACGCGCGACAGGTCGTACAGGACCAGATTGTTTCGCCCGGCACCAAACCGGGAAGTATAGTCCCGGATTTCATATGCTGTTGGGTTTTCGGATCAACTCCGGGGTGTGGTCTTCCGGCGTAAGGAAAGCATATCTTCCCTCCTTGCATTCCGACCACGAAATCCTGAATCATTTTCTTTGGATTTAAAGGCATACCTGCGGCAAATGCCGGGCATGCGACTTCACACCGTCCGCATTGCACACAGGCGTCAAACCCCAACAGCATGTTCCATTTGAAATCTTCTGCTTTCTCTATGCCAAGCCGACCTTGTTCGAAATCAAGCGGCTGTAGGGCGCTTGAAATCCCCCCCTCTCTAAATCGTTCGGGACGAGGATGAAATGCAAGGTGAAACACACCCGCGACAACATGCTTCAGAAGACCGCCATACATGGCTGTAACGCCAAGAACGCAAACCGTAGTTATTAAAATCCCTGTTACCAAAACCCGTAACAGAATGAATTCTGAAGTAATCCAGCTATCGAAAACGGCAAGCAGGCCTATTACAAACATGCATACCGCGACGATAAAGAGTAGAAAAATTTGCTGTAACCAGATGCCCTTTGATAATTGCCCGCTTGTCCCCACAGGGTGTGCGTAACGACGTCCATACACCGCTATGATGCCGCCCAACATGATAATGGACGAGACAAGAGTAACCCAGCCAGCCAGTTTTTCTCCATCAATCCCGGATACAACGGAATAAACCAGCAGGGAAAATAATGCCAGGCAGAAGCCAGCGGCGCTCGCGGCGTGCATGTGTGCGCTGAGGGTGTCACGCGCTACGATATTGTGGAGATCAACAAGATAGCGTTTTGGGACCAATAACAAATTGCAAAACCGCAAACCCGGCTGTTTTCGACCTCGACGCCAGAGGCGAGCGCGTAACCCCGTTATTATGCATAATGACAAAATCAATACGCCGGGAGCGAGTGCTAACAGTAACGGGTTGGACAACACTGACGTATCGATATTCATTTAGGTTTCTCGAGCCAGCATATGAAGTGCCGGTATCATCATTTCTATTTCATCACACACCACAACATCTAGCGCACGAATCTCTGAAGTGACATCAATCGGCAAGCTGGAATTTGTATCCGCCGGTATCTGGTTCAGCTTACCGCCGACAAGGACTGGAAGATTGAGAGAGGCCCTCTTCATTTCACCTTTCAATTCCTCAATATATCTAAGAGCTATCCCGTTATATGTGCTCAGGGCGATAAAATCGATGTCATTGAGTTTCGCAGTTCTGACCAGATCATCAGGGTCCACAGCCACTCCACCATCAATAATATCCACGCCAAGATGGGATAACACCCTCTCAACAAGGTACTTCCCGTGTTCATGAACATCGGTTGTTGCTATTATGCATTTCAGGCCAGCCCGGGAAATTTCATCCACGATGGTGATGTCGGCATTTTCAATGACGGCCATCGACATGTCATTTAAGTCAACAATTGTGGTTGTAGGAACCTGTGGAATACGTCCGTTATTATTGTCAGTATCAAGCAGCCCAACACCAAATAATTTTTCCATACGCTTTGGACCCAACCGGCGTATAGCGAGCATTAGCTCCATTGCATCATTCGTATCAATGCCTGCGTTATGCAATCCTTTGAGAACATTATCCCGGAAGCGACGGCCACCCTCAACGATGGTGTCGGCGATCTGATCAACTTTATCCCACCCCAGCATCGGCTCATAATATGTGGCATGTTCTACCAGTCGATGGGCAAAAATTTGTGCGTCAATTATTTCATCGATATCGGGAATGCGCTCATTTTCGGTTACCGGAACGGGATTGAGCGCATGTCCGCTCGGGTGCCGGCGTTGTCCGATGATATCAGCCAGCATGTAGCTCGCGAGACTGGCATAATTGCCCGCCGGTGTTGAACGATAGCTGACTGTGCTGCCGAAAATCATGGTTCCCGGTGTCGTTGATACCCTGTTTAAAGCACTTTGAAAGGCATTCCGGATCACCGGGTCCGCAAAATGATGCCCAAAACAATGGGAAACCTGCCCGCCTATCAGATCTTCAATGATCCATTTTTCAATCAACACCATCCCCAGGCACGAACTCAGATCCATGAACATGGCGGCGAACCCATCATCCAAATTTGAATGGATTAACACCTCTACATCTTGCGCCACAATCAACCCCAGAGCGGTAATTGTCGCCTCGGTGGTCGCTACGTCATCATCCCAGTGCGGCAGGCGAAAGGTAAAGTACTGGCCCAGATTTCCAAGTGATGTCGATCCCGCAGCGAGCGCCGCCTTGGTATTCTCAACGGCATTCGGCAAGCCCAGAACGAAATCGCCAAAATGTGGTGCCACGGGTGCAGCAGAGGTTATTTTAACGAAATCCTCCGGACCATTGAGGATCATCCCGGTGCCACGCGGGCGGTTTTTCCGCACATCAGCCGGATAGCCCATCGACCAATCAAGACACAGTCCGTAACGATCAACGACGGCGCCATGTCTGTTACACCGCTCATAGATCTCTTTGCAGGCTTCAACGCTTTTTGAAATCTCCCGGAATCCAACATGGGCATGCTGCATCAAATTGCCTGCGGCCATCTGCGCCCGCTTGTAACTGGCTTCGGAAGTGTGGTCCGTGTATTCGAGGAATGCACATGGACCGACTTGCCAATCGCGGGCAATCATACGACCGGCTGCAAGCAAATTCCCGTATGGCACCAACTCTGCCTCTTGAATCAAATCTCGCCGTTTCAATTGCAGCATGGTTCAGCTCCACCCTAAAATACAAATTTATTCAACACGGCATCCCCAATATAGAAACTATCCGAGCCTGCATTTTATCTGAATTGAATATTTCAGGCTACCGTGATACCTAAATTAATAAGCTCAAAATTCAAACCGTCCTGACCATGCGCTCATCAGTCATAATACAGAGAACTAGGCATTCCTTCCGAGAAACTCCTCATCTCATCCATCAACCTAGCTAATGCAAGTTAATGTAAATGTAGAATCAAAAAATCTATCCACGGAATTATAATTTTTATAACCAGCTTATAATAATGAAACCTCCTTGACGGAATAGCCGCAATCTGTGGCCTGAGCAACAGTATCGCGTTTGAATTCTTCGGTATAACGTATTGCCCCCATGAATAGTCATTTCAGTTGAATTTCTAATGGTAAATTCCCTTAACCAAAAGCTATTCAAACAAGCTTAAAGATTAGCCATCATGGTGAATATTACATACAAGACTCACTGTGCCCAAATTGTGACCACACCAATCTTGCTTATACTGATTTAAAAGGATTTTTGTCTCATCTTCATTCCTTACGTCATTACGAGGAACCAAAAACCCTCTATTATGCAAACTCAATATTCTGTCTCATAAATGCTGACGGGGAAAATATAGGGGGGTATGCTTATGGTGCCCTCCCCAATTTATGGGCAAGGGATCACCTGTATTTTTTCCCTATTCACCTCCGTTGTTACTACTTTCAACAATTACAAACAAAGATCTAAACCTTTGCCTTTCAGCTTAAGAGGGAGAAGGGATGGCTAATGTTCTTTCACATTGCTAGAAAGGGGTCCTCTAACGGCACCCAGAAGACATGCCCCTGCTTTATTGATTTAAGAATGTTCATGGTTATTGAAAATTCATATATAAGAATATTCATTCACAATCATGTAATAACTTGTGAAATTTTTCTGTCCGTCTATCATGCTCCCAAGACTATTATCAATTTCACCAATCAATTACAGGAGCCCCTTTATGTCGAAATGGAAGTATAAAATCGAGATGTACCAACATCTCTCTGATATCAGAGGTCAGATATTTGCTGAAGCAGCAAAAATCCCCGGTGAGATCGGATTTCCGGATGAACTTCTTGGCAAGGTTGGGCTTTCGGGAATGATTTCGGAGTGTCACGGGCTGCTTCGAAAGGAAATTTCGGATGCGGTTGATGGTGGACACCGCAAGATTGTAAATAGTGGCAATCTGGATTTCGAGATTCGCAAACTCGTTAAAGAATACTACGGTGACGAATATGATGCGGTAACGGCCAGCACCTGTGAGGCGTTGGTGATGGTTAGCTCTGATACGTTGTTCACCCCCCCGATTGCCGGACGTGGAGACAATTACCGTGCACGTTATATTGCACCATTCGAGCGTCATGTTCACCACCATGGTGGCTACGGGCGACCCTTCCCACCGAAGTACAAAGACGCATTTGCTGATCGCGGCGTGACCGCTGGCGAGTTTGGTTTCCTTGGACGGCGCTTGAACAACCTCGACACTCTTATGGTTCCTATGGAAGGTGCCGATTACAGCTGTCACGGGCTTAAGTACAATCCATGTGCACAGCTAACCCATGTTGATGGGAAAGCCACAGCGATTAAAATCGAGGAAATGGCCAAACGGCATGAAAGCATGCTGACAGGCTTTACATCCATTGGCTACACTAACCCATCCTACGGCTATAGCGATGTTGATGAAGAAGACACACCAATCCTGACCAAAGAAATCGCTCGTCTCTCGAAACACTATAACGTCCCTTACGTCATCGATGCTGCTGCGGCTATTCCATTCCATTGCCTGGATATTCGTAAAGCCGAAGCCGATATGATGCTGTTCAGTATGGATAAGGCCAGTGGCGGCACCACATGTGGTCTGGCGATCGGCAAGGAAGAAGCCATTGTTCCATTGGCTCGCGGGCTGGGCGTTTCCGGTCCTCGGATGGGCGGATTGATATCCCATGCAAAAGCCGCTTATGTACAGGTTGATCCTGGCAAAGAATCTCTTATGGGTGTCATTGCCACCTTGCGGGTTCTGCTTGATAATCGCGATCAGTTCCACCGAAACTGTGACATCTTCCACGGTATCGTTACCGAAGAGTTCGGCAAAATAGATTCCGGGCTCATGGAAAATGTTACCATCGACAAAGACTACGGTAGCTGCGGTGTCGAAGTTAACTATCAGGATACTTGGAAAGACGGCAAGATGGGATGGCCAATATTTTCTATTGAGGACATGTACGCCGGTACGGCTTTACCACAGACGGCAGGTAAATTAATGGGGATCATTCCTTGCCTCGCTTATGACGCCAACGTCAAAATGTCACTGGGTCTGGGAACCACCGATGAAAAAGGTGATATTCTGGAAGGTTCAACCCGTTACGCTGTTCAAGCCATGGCACGCTTCATGGAGCGTCTGTGCGAATTGTCTGGCATCATGGACTAAGACTGCGCTTAAACAGTGTTGAGAACAACAAAAACCGACCTTTACGGGTCGGTTTTTTTGCTTTTACCTTTCACCTAAGAGTCCGTCCGAAAAGTTTACCATTCAAAACATATTCTTCTAACCATCAGGCGTATTGATGCCAAGAGGAGGAATGCTCTGGCGGTTCTGGTCCGGTTCTCAAAATCCTTGGCGAGGCGACGGCATCGATTGAGTCAGGCGATAGTTCTTTCCACGATCCGCCATCTGGGAATGATCTCGAAACCGACTGCCGTATCAGATCGTTTTACGATTTCAGTTTCCAGACTGGGCAAGGCTTTCTTCTGAGCCTGCCTAAAAACTGGACCCTGATACCCTCCGTCGGCGAAGAGCTTCTTCAGAAACGGAAACTTGCCAAACAAGGTCTGCAAAACCAGAATTCCACCATCACGATCCTGAATATTGGCTGGATGTACAATGGCGTGGAGCAACAGGCATGTCGCGTCTACGAGAATGTGGCGTTTCTTGCCTTTGATTTTCTTGCCCGCGTCAAAGCCAGACGGATCAGTGCAGGCCTCCCTTTTTCTGCGCCTTTCACGCTCTGACTTTCGATAACGCCTGCCGTCGGGCTGGCCTCGTCCCATTGCCTCGCGGCATTTTATGTACAGGGAGTGGTGGGTACGCTCCAGTGTCCCGTCATAATCCCAAAGATCAAAATAGGCAAACAAGGTGCTGCGCGCAGGGAAACCCTTTGGGATCGCATGCCATTTACAACCGGTGCTCAGGATATACATCATGCTATTCACCACCTCACGGACATCCACGCTACGCTTGCGTCCACTCCGTTTCGCAGAGGCGGTATCTGCGGATCAATATGACCCCATTCAGCATCTGTAAGGTCACTTGGGTAGCGAAGCTTGCTGCGGTCATAACGGCCACGATCGTCTGATGTCCACACCGGTCTTATCCTCCATTTGGAAATAAGACCCTTGAATCACAACTGACTATAATGATTCAAGAACTTTCTGGACGGACACTTAAAGAAAACCTGGAAAGTAAGAATGTACTTTCCAGGCTCCTCAGGGAGTTGCGACGATATGTTAGCCGCAAATCAGGCGAGTGTGATACCGGCATTGGCGCCGAGTAATCGCAATACTGTCGAGGCAGCGGATTCTGGCATATAATTGCCTGACACGGCCCCGACAGGCGTACTGGTAATGTTGATGTTCCATTCCAGCCCTTCGCCTCTTACATTGACCTCTGTTTTCATTTTCTTTGAGGTCGGATCAGAGATCACCACACTACGCATCTTGTCAAAACCGATACCCATCAAGGCAAAGGCCGCATGAATATTTACATTGCGGGCAAAGTCCTTACAGGCAGGCCGGGTTGGGCCTTCGTAGATAACGCCAGATGTATCTTCAGATACGTCCAGGTTCTTTGGTGGTTTTGTTGTTATGATCGTTACTTCCTCAATCACCCTCTGACCATCTGCAACACCGTCCAGGCCGAGTACGGCACCGTGAGCAATGTAGATCCGGTTGCCATATTCTTCGCTCTGTTTTTTAACCTGATTAAGGAACTCTTCATCGGCAAAGCCTGTCATGGTAAATGGCAGAAAATCACATTTGGCAAGAATATCCATTGCAACTTCACGAACAACCTCGGCTGTTGCTGCTTCTATGACCAGATCAACATCGTGGTTTTTGACTTCTGAAAGATCAGAAAAAACCGGAATGCCAGGGAATAGGTCTTTTACCCGCTCAACGTTTCGAACACAAATAAAACCGATATCTGCGGCATCAGCCTCCGTTACGCGTTTGACAATCCTGCTGCCAATCGTGCCGCACCCGATCAGGCCTATTTTTTTTCGTTGTTGTTCCATGTTGTTTAAATCCTTAAATATTAACTGTTTTGTTGATGGGTTATCCCTAACCTAGGTTGTATGGACATAATCGTCAAATTATTCTTAATTGAGATGAATAATTTATATATGTGATTAATAATTATAATATTTTTATGTATAAGAATTATTATTCATTAATATGATTTTTATTGCGATATTGATTTTCAGGGTCTAAATTAGGTTAAGGAATGCGAATTTTCTCGTAGGGTTTCCAAAAATGAAAGCTCGTCAATAAGGTATGTCTGACAGAAAAGTTCAAATTGCGATTATCGGGGGTGGTATTGTTGGTGCCTCAATTTTGAATGCATTGGCGAGACTTGGGCAAACAGATTTATTACTGATTGAACGCACTGAACTGACTGCCGGGTCGACATGGCATGCCGCCGGGCTTGTACCAATTTATACGGCCCATCGTTCAATTTCTGAAATTGTTAAAAAAACCATCAAAATTTATGAAGGCTATGAAGCCCACCCGGCTTTATCCGCTGGCTGGCACAAGTGTGGTAATCTTCGTTTAGCGTCAACCAATGACAGGCTTGATGAATACAAGGCCTATATGCCCATCGCAAAATCTTTTGGCATTGACGCTCATTTACTAAGCAAGCGTGAAGTACAGGAATACTGGCCTCTCCTGGAAGACCCTGAGAACAGGATAATTGGTGGTCTGATTAACCTTGAGGATGGTCATGCTGCACCCGCAGACTGCACACAGTCGCTGGTGACAGAGGCCCGGTCATTGGGGGGTAGCATTGCCCTTCGGACCGAAGTTCTCGGGCTTGAGAAAACCTCCGATGCAAACTGGCGTATCAAAACAAACAAAGGCGATATCATTGCTGAAAAAGTTGTCATGGCGACAGGCAACTACGCCATGCAAAGCGGTAAAATGGTTGGCTTGAATATTCCAGCTATTCCGCTGGTTCATCAATATCTGGTTGGTGAAGCCATGCCGGAAATTCAGCATCGCAAACAATCAGGCCTGCCGGAACTTCCCATTCTTCGCGACGACAGATTTCGCGGTTATTTCCGAGAAGAAGGCGATAGCATGATCTTTGGACCTTATGAAACAGCTGACAAGATCGAACATTTTGCCGTTAATGGTGTACCAAAATCTTTCGGTGCTGATCTTTTGCCACCGGCTATTGAGGATATTGAAGATCAGATCGAGGAAGGCATCAAGATGGTGCCCTCATTCGGTAACGTTGGCATCAAGAGTATTATCCGGGGGCCCATTAATGTGACCGGGGATCGCTTCCCCATGATAGGGCCTGCGCCGGGGCTGGATAATTTCTGGCTGGCCGAAGGTTTCGCTGGTGGTATTCAGGCCGGTCCGGGTGTCGGGCACTATTTAGCCCAGTGGATTGTTAGCGGTGAGGCAGAGATTGATTTGCGAGATTTCGATATCCGTCGATTTGGTAATTTTGCCACCAAAACATGGACCATGGCACGTAATATCGAGACCTATACACATTCGTTTGATGATGGCTTTCCAGGGCAACAATTGTTCTCTGCCCGCCCCCAGAAAACCACACCCTGTTATGATGTGCTTGATCAAAAAGGTGCTGTTTGGGGATCCGTTGCCGGATGGGAAGTTCCTCTGTGGTTTGCTGACGAGAGGAAATCAAGGGACGAAAAGCTAGCTTTTAAATATAAAGAAGTCAGTTTTTTCGAAAATCTTAAACAAGAAGCAAAAGCTGTACGAGAGGGTGTCGCCCTTCAAGAAATGACCTATATGGTCAAGTTTGAAATAAGTGGCGATGGCGCTGGCGACTGGCTTGATCAATTACTGGCAAATCGCATTCCTCGCAAAACAGGCGGCTTGAGGTTGTGTCATCTGTTAACACCTTCTGGTGGAGTGTTGTCTGAGTTTGTGGTTGTTAATTTGGGACCAGATCAATTCTATCTGGTTTCATCACCGACCCGTGGTGAGCATGACTTTGATGTGCTTTCAAAAGCTTTACCATTAGAAAGTAGTATTTCTATCCGGAACGTCTCTGAAGAACGGGGAATTATTGCCGTACATGGACCTGATGCACGACACGTGCTGGAAAAACTTGTCGATCAGGATATTTCCCATAAAGCAGCGCCATGGTTGAATTGCAGGGTTTCAGATGTCGCTCTTGTGCCTGAAGTACGTATGCTGCGGGTAAATTTTGTCGGCGAATTAGGCTGGGAATTGCATCACCCAATTGCCTATCAACGTAATCTTGTGTGTGCTCTGATGGATGCAGGCAAGGAATTTAATGCACGGTTTATGGGGTCCCGCGCTATCGATGGACTGCGGTTGGAGAAATCGTACAAGGTCATCGGTCGGGATCTCAATATCGAACACAGCGCCCTGCAAGCAGGCCTTGAAAGGTTCATTGACTTCGACAAACAAGACTTTATAGGTCGCAGTGCCTTGCTGGCAGAACAAAAAACTGGATTAAAAAAACGGTTGGTTAGTTTTAAGTCAGAAAAGGCTCAGGATGTCCTCTCCGGAAACGAAGGACTGTATTCTTCCGGGAAGCAAGTTGGTTATATTACGTCCGCTAATTATTCTTTCCATGAAGGGTGTGTTGTAGGGCTAGCTTATGTGGACACACCATTTGCGCAAGCCGATACCTGTCTTGAGATTGAGTATTTCGACGGGAATGTGCAAGCTGTTGTAATTCCAGACTCACCCTATGACCCAGAGCATCTTCGCTCCCGGATGTAAGCAATCACTTAAAAGGACTGGACTATGGCAAGAAGAAAACGTCGCAACGAGAAGGATGTATCAAGCCCTTCAGTTATGTTGTCAAACTTCGAAAAGAAAGTACCGCACTATGACATCATTGATGATGAACAGGCGGATGATTTCATTGAGCGCGCCCTACAGATTCTTGAAAAAACAGGGTGTGACTTCCGAGACGAGAAAGCCCTTGCCCAATGGAAAGATGCCGGGCTTTCCGTCGAGAATGAGCGGGTGCGATTTTCCGCTGATTATATCCGTGATGCATTATCAAAAGTCCCTGGCAGCTATACACATCATGCCAGAAATCCGGAACGCAGTGCCAAGGTTGGCGGTCGTCATATGTTGTTTGGTCCATCATACGGCTCACCGTTTGTTCGCGATATAGGTGGCGAACGCCGGTACGCGACAATTGATGATTTCCATAAAATGCTGAAAATCACCCAAATGAGCCCCGCACTAAATTGTGGCGGTGGCACCGTTGTCGAGCCCGTGGATATCCCTGTACCGAAACGTCATCTGGATATGACATATGCCCACTTACGGTATTCAGACAAACCGTTCATGGGATCAATCTCCTCACAAACCCAGGCTGAAGACTGTATGACGATGTGCAAGCTCTCGTTCGGCGAGGACTTTGTTCATAATAACGTGGTCACAACATCTCTGTTTAATTGCACCTCTCCTCTGGTATGGGACACTACCATGCTGGATGCCATGCGGATTTATGCTCGCCATAACCAGGCGATTATTCTGTCTCCGTTCATCATGACAGGGGCCAGCACACCGATAACCGTGGCCGGTACAATCGTTCAGATTGTTGCCGAAGCATTGGCTGGTATTGCCTATGTTCAGCTTGTTCAGCCGGGCTGTCCTTGTTTGTTCGGCTTAACCACCACTATCACCTCCATGAAAACCGGCGGTGTCCTGTATGGATCGGCGGAGGCTAACCAGGTTTCCTGCGCCGGGTCTAAAATAGCCCGGCGTCTCGGGTTGCCCATCAGAATGACGGGGTTCAAGACCAACGCCATGGAGGTTGACATCGAAGCGGGCTATCAATCCATCCAATCCTTTATGATGCCAGCACTGGCTGGTGGTAACTTTTTCACCCATTGCGCCGGATGGATCGAGTCAGCCCTTTCAACCTGTTATCTGAAATACATCACTGATCTGGAACAACTGACCATTATTCAACGCCTAATGGCCGGATTTGATATGGCCGAGGATGACTTTGCCATGGATGCTATTGATGAAGTCGGACCAGGTAGTATTTATTTCGGCTGCGACCACACCCAAAAGAGATTCCGTTCAGCCTTTTATGATCCTGACCTGCAAACCACCATCACTTATGAACAATGGGATGAAGAAGGCAGATCTTCTGTCACAGAGCGTGCCTTGGCACTAATATCACAAAAGATCGAAGAGTACGAAGACCCGGGCATCGACCCAGGTCTGGATGAAGCATTACTTGAGTATATGAAACGTCGAAATGCAGAATTGCCGGACATTTTAATTTAGCATTCCAGAATATCTTCTCTTGCTTCGATAAGCGTAGGGACATTTTCTTTAAAGGCTTGCTCAATAGCTTGTTCCAGATCAGCATACGTTTCAAGGCGGGCTGATTTAGCCCCCATGGCATTAGCCAGCATGCAGAAATCAGGGTTCTTACAATTGATAAATATGGGGGCAATTTGACGGCAGTGTCAGAGTAAAACGACCGGAGCTACGAAACCTAGGATAGACAAAATTTAGGCGGTAAGTTGACGCCATTCGTCCAAGGCAATAGATTGGTTGAGTCTAAAGGTGTGACGATCATAGAGATGGCGATCTTGATTAAAGTGATTGTGAATGGATGAGTGAATAGAAACGAATTTCTTTAGTGACTTAAAATTTCTGAACTTCGCCATCGCTCGCTCTCGTCGCTGAAACGTTTGATGGGAGTTCTCGGCTCGGTTGTTCAGCCAACGTCCTATTGTTTGACGTGCCTCATTGCCTATCTCTTTCACAGAAGCACGATAGGAGCGAAGGCTGTCTGTAACAATCTCCACGGGATTGCCATAACGCTTCATGAAACTCTCCACCAAAGTGATGAAGTGATTCTATCAGAGTTATTGCAAAGTTCTATTAATACTCACGTTTTTACACACTCTGGGTCAACTCCTGCCCTTTTCAGCGGTTCAAAATAAGGACTGCTTTGTGTCTCAAGTGGAAGTTCTTGAGTAAGCGTCCGGTGCTCCTGACCTTGACTGGTTCATTATTTTTAGGCTTGAGTATAATTCCATGGGAGCAATTCGTCGATACGATTGATTTTGTGATCGGCGATGTGGGCGAGGGTATCGGCCAGCCATGCTTGTGGATCAATGTTGTTGAGTTTTGCGGTTTCGATAAGGGTGTAGGCGATGGCAGCGGACTTGCCGCCGCGTTTAGAGCCCATGAACAGATAGTTTTTACGGCCCACAGCTATGGGGCGCATGGAGCGTTCTGCGGCATTATTGTCGAGTTCGAGAAAGCCGTGATCCAGATATGGCCTCAGCTTTTTCATACGTGTCAGGGCATAGTGAATGGCCCCGCCAAGGGGTGTTTTGCCCGATATCCTGTGCAATTGGACCCGCAGCCAGGATTCGAGATCATCAAACACAGGTTTTGATTTGTCCTGCCTGATCTTCACCCGTTGGTCCGGCGGCTGACCACGGACATCTTAGTCGATGCCATAGAGACTGGTAATCCGCTTTATGGCTTCCTCGGGGATGGCTGATCCCTGGGACTTGTGCACATCGACAAACTTACGCCGGATATGAGCCATGCAGGCAACTTTCTGAATATCCCCTTTGCGATACAAATCGTTAAACCCCGCGTAGCCATCAGCGTGCATCCAGCCTTTATAACTGGCCAGATGTTTGCTGGGCCGCTGCCCTTTTCTGTCTGTGGAGAATTGATACCATGATGCGGGTTGCCCCTCTCCGCCCCAAGGTCGCTCGTCGCGCACGTATGCCCAAAGTCTTGCGGTCTTTGTTTTACCGGAACCCGGTGCCAGCATATTTACCGGGGTATCATCAGCGAAGATGGCCTGTCCCGCCAGCACATGTTTTTTGATGGCATCAGCCAACGGCTCCAGAAGTGCCGTCGATTGACCAACCAAGTCGGTCAATGTGGAACGCGGCAAGTCAATACCATCGCGTTCAAAAATCTGACTCTGCCTGTAGAGCGTCAGATGATCTGCATACTTCGAGACCAGCACATGGGCCAACAGTCCCGGACCGGGTCGTCCACGCTCAATGGGTCGGGACGGCAGCGGGGCCTGATGCATGGTCTCGCAACACGAACACGACATACGCGGACGGATAATCCGGTTGACCACAAAACGACCGGGAACATATTCAAGTTCCTCGGTGACATCCTGACCAAGGGTTTTGAGACGGCCACCGCACTGGGCATAGCCTTCGCCCGGCGACAGGACATCTTCATGACGCGGCAGGTGATCAGGCAATGGCTTGCGTCTGGCTTGACCTTTTGGCTTCTGATCAGGTGTCGTATCCTGATCAGCCGGTGGTGGTGCGCCCTCAGCCGCCTGGGCAACTTCTTCATCTTCCAAAGAGAACTGGAGTTGGTCCAGGGTCTCGGAGCTTGCTTCAAAACGATGGCAGCGCGCAACCTGAGAAACCGAAATGCCAGAAACACGCGTCTGCAAAACTATCCGGCTCTTTTCCTCATCACTCCATCTCCGGCGTCGCTGCTTCTCTGTCATTAATAAGTGTCCACTTAAATCAAGCGGACACCTGTTGCCCGCTTCCTATGGACATAATCGCAAATCTGACGACAGGATGTAAGGTCACCCACAGCGAACGCTTACGTTCTTGAGAGTAATTTTAGCTTTGCATAGAATAACACTCACAGCAGGAATCAAATGCTCAGAATGTCCGCTTAGCGCACATGACCAGTTATAATTTTAGTGTGCTGATCGAAACTTTGTAAAAGTGAAAAATCCAATAAAACATTGTTTTTTGTCAACTCAGTGTGAAATACCATAATTACACTAAGTTATTGTAATTTCTGGAATTTTTTCTATCGAGGGCTAAGCAGATCAAGGCTAAGCAGACCAATTATTTGGCCTCCATTTTGGTCTCTTGTTGTTAAGGGTTGTCGGACACCTGCCCTGACACATCGCCAGCTTTGAACTCTGTTGGGCCGGTGTCGGACAAGCCTCAACCCCTTGGGATTTTAGGGGGCTGTTTCGTCTTGCTGATTGGGTGAGGATTTCTTTTTTTCCAATTTCTCGAAAAATAATCCAATAAAGCAATGCTACAATTTTAATATTTTAGAGATTTAGGCGTTATGCAGAAGTCTCTTCAAATTAAACAATGCTTATTGGTGAATGAAACACGAAAATTTTCCAAAATTAGGATTGAATCAGTGAGTCGTTCGACCAAATGTCGATACTCTTCCTCACTTAATCGTATCCTTTCCCGGCACTCACGAGCATGATGAAACGACCAAAGGGCGTTGTTCGTATCCCGCCATCGCCTTTTTAAGCGAATTCGCAATACGTTCCGATGCCAATTGTAGTGGGTCATCGGCGAGGTGGGCGTAGCGGGCCGTTGTCTGGGTTTGAGTGTGTCCGAGTATCTTGCCGATCATTGGCAGGCTTTCTCCACTCATGACGGCTTCGGAAGCGAAGGTGTGGCGCAGGTCGTGGATACGGACATCGGCCAAGCCGATTGGGAGTTCAAGTTTATTTACTTCCACTGCTTTCTGGCACTCTTCCCAGGTCGGGCGTTGACCAGTTTTTTCGGTTAATTTATTTACTAATTTGGCGGCTATATCTGTATGGCGGAGCCAGAACAAGACTGTTGCTTGTTTGCGAATGCGCCTCCATGGCTTTTGTAAGTCGGAGAGATACGCCCCATCATTTTTCCCAGTGATGACATAGGGGTTACCTTCAATTCGCTCGATCTCTGATAAGGCTTCAAGAGCGGGCTGATTGAGCGGAACACCTTTTGCACCAGTCTTTGAATCGGGTAATTGGATTTTGTTGCCTCGAACGTACTCCCATTTGAGGGTTTGGATTTCTGATAATCTGGCCCCGGTGAAAATAAGCAGTTGGAAGGCTGCCACGGCTGAAGGGGATAGGCGCTTCTCATCCTCCAGAGCTTCGCCAAGGCAAGCCAACTCTTCGGGTGACAAAAAACGCTCACGTTTTTGCTCTTTGTATTTTTTAATATGGTAGCAAGGGTTGGAGCGTTCCGGGCGTAGCCCCCAAACCTCGGCCTGGTTGAAAATCACCGAAAGAACGCCGAGAGTCCGGTTTGCCTGATAGATGACGTTACGCATGGCGTTATGAAGTTTGGCGACATCCTCGCGGGCCACGTTTTCGACTTTCATGTTGCCAAGAACAGGGGTGATATACTTATCAACGCAGTGACGGTACTCAACACTGGTGCGAGGCTTGCAATGTGAGGGGACATATTCATCGAGAAATTGTTCGCAAAGGCTATTTACCGTGCGTTTGGCCTGCTCCTTCCGGGCTTCTTCGTTGGGATTTATCCCGGCGTGAATTTGGCGGAGCAGGTCAGCCGCCACTTCTCGTGCCTGGTCGGAAGTCATGGTTCCGTGAATGCCCACATTCTTACGAATTGTTTTGCGGTTCTTCTTGGCCTGAACAATGTAGGCTTTCCTGCCACTTGGTCGAATGCGGACCCCAAAACCGATTAGCTTGTCATCCCAAACAGTGATGTACTTGTCTTCAGGGGCCGGCAGGTTTTCGACGAATTTTTTTGTTAATCTGGGCATAGTATATAACCTGTCTGAAATTATTGGGCACCCTATGGGCAGCCGCGTGACGCATATTCCAGTCTATCTATGTCCACCTATGTCCACAAGTGAATAGTCTAACTAATTGAAAAACAATATAAATGTCTATTTATGTCTAAGCATGTCTATCTATGTCCATTTCGGCTAATCAAACTCATAACCTGAAGGTCGTTGGTTCAAATCCAACCCCCGCAACCAAACATATCAAGGACTTAGCAGTTATTCGCTAGGTCCTTCTTTCTTTGTGTCCGTATAGTGTCCGTTTGTATTCAAGCTGACATACTCCCCAACTTACTCTTATTCATAAGTAAGGCTTGCTCTGGCTATGGGCTTGTTTGGACCGGGTTGTCGTTCCAATCAAACATTCATCATTTTTCTTCGTGTACCACCTCTTCGCTCTTATCAAAGGGGTAATCCGGATCACCAACGATACAAGTCATCCAAACTAAGAACATTGTTAGAGTACTGGCCGTAACTGTGGGGTAGAAAAACGCTTTTGCATCTCTCCATGAAAATATGATAGGGAAATACGCGCTAGAAATCACAACACCGGTGACAAAACCCGCAAGGAGGAAATAGGCTAGTTTGGTCTTTCGACGCCGACGCATTGCCTTAACAAAGGGCATCATGACGCACAGCATGATCGGCCATCCAGCTATAAGTAAGAAAAATATAGTTAAGGCAAGCACCGTCTGTCCGCTGTTGTGATCAACCCGCCATGGTCTACCCGGCAGATATACAGCGTAGCCAGAGAATCCCCAAATTGTCATGCCGGTCGCTAGCAGTGGCGTTGCGAAAGCTGCAAGAACATAACGTAATGTCGGTGATTTGCTGAGTACCTTCATGTATGCCTGATGTTTAATGACATAAATGAACCTACTCAATGGCTTAGTGGTTCGATTGTTGCCACCAATGTTCAAGTTGATTTTTCCCCGTTTCACCATCTCATTGTCACCTGCTACATGCGGTTGCCAGTGTATCATCTTCGATGTCAGTACTGTCTTGCAACAATCCGGCGTAGACGCCGTCTAAAGCCAGCAGAGTTTGATGGTTTCCACGTTCAACAATTTCACCCCTCGACATGACGAGGATCTGATCGGAATGTCGGATCGTACTCAATCGGTGGGCAATGGCGATTACGGTTTTGTCGTTAAATAACCGACCAATAGCTTTTTGAATCGATTCTTCAGTTATTGAATCCACCGAGCTTGTCGCTTCATCCAGCATCATAACCTGTCCACCTTGTGCAATTGCACGTGCAAATGAAATGAGTTGTGTCTGCCCGGCGGATAAATTTCCGCCACTATTGGTCAATTGAAACTCATACTGATGGGGCAGTTCCATAATAAAATCGTGCGCATAGACATATTGTGCAGCATCGAGAACAACATTATCGCTGACATTATTATCACCCAGGGAAATATTAAAATGAACATTTTCCTCAAACAGAAAAGCATCCTGCTGCATCAGGGAGAACAGATGCAACATGCTTTCTTTTGGGATGCGGGAGAGCTCGATGCCATTTAATAAAATGCTGCCTTCGTAGTCCAGATAGACTTTATTCATCAAGCGCAGGATTGTAGATTTACCGGATCCCGTCTTACCGACCATCGCCAGTTGCTGACCCTTGTACAGGGTAAACGAAACATCCCGTAAAACATACGGCCCCTGTTCGTTATACCGGAAAGTCACGTTGATGAATTGCAACGTTTCAAAGGTACTCAGGCAATCTTTAATCTCATCGGGGACGAGCAGTGAGCGGCCTTCCTCCTCCAGGGGCTCGACAAATAGCTCTTCTATATGCTCGAACGCCGCAAAGGAGCGTTGAATTGATGCGATCTGGGAGGTGAAATCACGTAACGGAATAAATATTTTTTCCAATGTATTAATAAAGGCAATCAAAACTCCAAGAGATAATGTACCTAGAATTATCCGGTCCGCCCCGTACCATATAATGAGGCCGATGGTAATTGAGGTGATGCCCGTGATAAGAGAATAGAGGGTAGCATCGTATTTATTGGTTTTTAGCTGTGCCCGCAGGAAGTCTGTCGTATGCTCTCGGTACTGGTCTTCCACTTCTTGCTCGGCACCATACAGCTGGACCGTTTTTACCCCTAACAGGCACTCCTGCAAAAACCCTGTTCCTTTGGCCAGGGAGTAACGTGTAATATAATATTGGGCGCGGAGTTTATTGCGCACAAACCGTGTGAGAAAAAGTATCGGCGGAAACACTACGAGCACCACAAGGGTGAGTTGCCAATTGATATAAAACATAAATAGCAACACGGCCACGGTGTTAATCGAGTCTTTAACCAGACTTAAAACACCCTGCACAAAGGATTCCCCGATGGCTTCTAAATCACTGGTCAACCGTGACAGTGTCACACCCGTTGGTGTTTTATCGAAATATGATCGGGGCAATTGCAAGATGCGTTTAAACAGGGCAGATCGCATATCAAATACGGTTAATTGTCCGGTTTTGCGTAAGAAATAGGAATAGAACGCATCGGCCAGATAGTTAACAATCAGGACGATAATCATCCAGAAAATGAGCGTATACAATCC
This sequence comes from Alphaproteobacteria bacterium, assembly GCA_024279135.1. Lineage (GTDB taxonomy): Bacteria > Pseudomonadota > Alphaproteobacteria > Rhodospirillales > Casp-alpha2 > JABJOR01. Next base: position 13,469 of record JAJRRU010000004.1, on the reverse strand, counting down.
ATCCTGTTGCCCCGCCATCAGCTTTGTGTCGATGACTTGAATGACCAGCCAGGGGAATAATAAATTACAGGCAATCGACAGGGGCATCATCATCAACCCGAGCAAGGCGGTCTTTTTATATTTCTGCGCATAGAGATAAAAATGTTTTAAATAATGAAGATCCAGGGCCTTAATCACAAGCTCACCTCCTTCACTTCTGAAACTGTGCTTTGCCCATTATGTTGTTGTAGCTCCCAGGTCTCACGGTAATAACGGGAGGATGCAAGCAGTTGAGAATGTGTACCGCGGGCAATAATTCGCCCTTCTTCCAAAACGAGAATTTCATCCATATTCTCCAGTGCACTGATACGGTGAGAGACAACCAATAAACTCTTTTCTTTTATATGATGAAATACAGCATTGAGTATTTTTCGCTCGGTTTCGTAATCGACGGCCGATAAGACATTATCCATGATGATCAGATCACTGGGGGTAAGGATCGCTCTGGCAATACTTAAGCGTTGTTTTTGTCCCCCCGAGAGCATAATTCCTTTTTCACCAACGATGGTTTTTTCATGTTCTCTGAAAGAGCGAATATCATCGCTTAACTGGCTTATGCTGAGGACTTGATTAACTTGCTCACGGCTGGGTGTCTGTGGTGATTTAGCTGATCCGAAACGTACGTTTTTTTCAATGGTTTCAGAGAATAAATACGCTTCCTGGGTAATGGTTCGAATGAACGATCTCAGGTCCTGGCGCGAAATCTGCGTGATATCCATGTCACTCCAGAATATACAACCAGGCTTAACATCCAGATAGTGGTTCAGGCAATTTACCAGTGTGCTTTTCCCGGAACCAATGCTGCCCAGGACGCCAAGCTTTTTCCCAGGTTCAATCGTAAAACTGATATTATCTAAAACCAGTTTGTTTTCCTGATCTGTTTGTTTCGGATAACGGTAACAGAGATTTTTTACTGATAAGGTGTTTTTTTCCAGACTTTGTTTTTGAGACTCCTCCAATAAATTGAGATCACGATCAGCCACTTTGCTGTTTAGAACGGTTTGCACACTATCAATGCTGGCCATACCCATTTGGAAAACCGTCATAATTCGCCCCAAACTGACAAGGGGAAGCGCCAATAAAACTGAGTAGGAGAGAAACGCCGTAATCTCGCCAATACTCAATTCACTTTGCAAGACGTAATACCCCCCTAAGCCTAGAATCAGCACCTTCATCACATGGTTGGCATAATCAATGACCGGCATAACAAAGGTTTGAATGCGGGTGATCTGCATCGTGCATCGGAACAGTCGCTGGTTTACGTCCTCTACTCTTTCAGAAACCCAGGGCCCCATCTGCTGATTTTTAATCAGATCAATACCCGATAGATAATTCATCAATTGTTCCGACAAATCTTGTAATCGGATTAATCGTTGTGCGACGAGCTCACGTAAATGACGGAAACCAATCCGGAAAAATACGAATCCAATTAAAATGGGGATGACGGAATAGAGAGTAAGTCTGGGTGAAATTTGCCACATCCATATGGGCGTTAAGGAGAGGGCAAATAAAATATTAAACAGCTGTAAAAATCCAATGCCAAAAAATCGGCGAATCCCACCTAAATCGTTATTAATAATGGAGATTAGTTTTCCTGAAGAGTATTTATAATGAAAGGCTCTGGGCAGACGGTTTAGGCGGTAAAACAAATCATTCTTCAGGACCATCTCCGTTTTACGCCCCGGGTTAAGGGCATACATACGAGACAATATCCGCACCATCACCATCACCAGCGACAATCCGATGACAGCCTGCACGTTTTCGATCAAATCCGCCTTTGCGCCACTGGATGACTGGTTCAACAAATCAATTGCCTGCTGAATAAACCGGGGAATTTCCACCTGTAGCCAGTTGACGATAAAGATACAAACCATGGCAAAAAGGTAAGAGTATTTATTAAGTAAAAAATAATGCCAGATAAATTGGGGTTTTGTCATGGGTTCACATCTGCCTGTTACAGTGGCCTACTATTTAAGGGGGTTAGCAGAACGAAACAAGGGCTTGGCATATTTCAGCCAAGTTCAAATTTGAATTAACCCGTTTATCCCGTCCGTTTCGCCGCACGGTGGGTGATATAAACCGAAAATTGGCGTTGTCAGACTAAAAAGAACGTATACCTGAAGACAGCAACTCTCCGAATTTAGGCGGCAAGCTGACGCCACTCGGCCAGGGCAGCGGCACGGTTGAACTTGAAAATTTGCCGATTATAGAGGTGGCGTTCCTGATTAAAGTGGTTGTGGATCGAGGCATGATCCGAGACGAATTTCTGAAGCGATTTCACGTTCCTGAATTTGGCCATCGCTCGCTCTCGTCGCCGGAACGGTTGATGTGAGTTTTCGGCACGATTGTTGAGCCAACGTCCAGTAACTTGGCGGGCCTCGTTACCGATCACTTCCATTGCGGCGATCCTTGGCCGGATGCCGATCGATTCTTTCTGATTTCCGCCGCAAACATCGGTCCGAACCGGTTCCACCAGCCACGCACTGTCTCATAGCTGATGTCAATACCGCGTTCGTCGAGAAGGTCCTCGACCTGCCGTAGCGACATGGGGAAGCGAATATACATCATCACTGCCAGACGAATAACTTCGGGAGAAGTCTTAAAATAACGGAATGAGTTTTTCATCAGCTGACGCTACGGAACTTGCCATGAAGACTTAAGCCCGTTTCCTCTGACATTGCCTCTACATGGTATGTTGCTTCGACCAGTTGAATCCATCGCTCCTAATAATGGGGGTATTACCAATGGACACAGTGCGTGCAGGTTCAAATTATTTTATTGCTACTTGCTGGGCGGAATGAATTGAGTTATCCAATTTCTCATAATTTTTAGTTCATAAGGATAATACTGTGGCACGATTTACGACAAGACCAGAAATCAAAGGAACCTTTGGCGTTGTTACATCAACCCATTGGCTTGCTACTGCCGCAGGTATGGCCACTTTGGAAAAAGGCGGAAATGCGTTTGATGCGGGTGTTGCTACTGCTTTTGCCCTGCAAATTGTCGAGCCGCATCTAAATGGACCGGCCGGAGATGTTGCTACCTTGATAGCCCCGGCTGGAGGTGATGTTCAAGTTCTTTGTGGACAAGGTGTATCTCCCGAAGCCGCTACAATTCAAACGTACCGTGATCAGGGGCTGGGTATTATTCCCGGCACTGGGTTACTTGCGACCGTTGTCCCTGGTGCCTTTGATTCCTGGATGCTGATGTTGCGCGATCATGGCACCATGCGGCTAAGCGAGGTCATGGAATACGCAATCACCTTTGCCAAGGATGGCTGTCCGCTCATTGAAAACGTCAGTAATGCGATTAACAATGTAAAAGAGATGTTTGAGACCGAATGGACGACATCTGCCGAGATTTTCTTACCCGGTGGTAATGTTCCCAAATCAGGTGAGCTCTTTAAAAATCCGCTACTCGCGGAAACCTATTTGCGTATTATTCGCGAAGCAGAGGCTGCCGGCTCAAACCGGGAAAGCGAAATTGACGCGGCCCGTAAAATCTGGAGCGAAGGTTTCATTGCCGAAGCCATTGACGATTTTTGCCGTAATAATGAAGTCATGGACTCATCTGGTGAACGCCACCGGGGTTTGCTGAGCGGGGCGGACATGGCGGCATGGCAGGCCAGTTATGAAGAACCTCTCAGCTATGATTACCACGGGTATACGGTTTATAAAACCGGCCCCTGGGGGCAAGGTCCTGCCTTCCTGCAACAATTGGCTCTGCTCAATCAATTTGATTTGAGCGCCATGGACGAAAACGATCCTGATTTTGTTCACACCATTGCCGAAGCAACAAAACTGGCCTTTGCCGACCGTGAACTTTTTTATGGCGATCCCGATTTTGTTGATGTGCCAATGCAAACGCTGCTTTCTGATAGCTACAACAAACAACGGGCTCAATTAATCACCAAACAAGCATCTCTTAGATTACGCCCCGGCGAGATTGAAGGATATGGGGGCAAAATCATTGCCCGGCCTGTCGGACATGCCGAAGGGTCGGCCGGTGCCGGTGAGCCTACCGTTGCCAGATATGAAGAAAATCCCACAGATAAAAACGGTGACGTTAAAGGTGATACCTGCCATTTCGATATCATCGATAAATGGGGTAATATGATTTCGGCTACCCCGAGCGGGGGATGGCTGCAAAGCTCACCCGCCATTCCGGGGCTGGGTTTCTGTCTTAATACCCGTGCCCAGATGTTCTGGCTGGATGAAAATTCAACCTCGAAACTGGAACCAAAGAAGCGCCCAAGAACGACGCTGACGCCGTCATTTTGTAAACGTGATGGAATACCCTATATGGCATTCGGCACGCCTGGTGGTGATCAACAGGATCAGTGGTCATTACATTTCTTTTTGCGGCATGTGCATTTTGGCCTGAACTTGCAAGAATCAATCGAGGCGCCAAGTTTCCATACTGCTCATTTCCCAAACTCGTTCTATCCCAGGGAATATGATGCGGGCTCTCTGATTGTGGAAGGCCGCTTTCCTCAATCGACAATTGATGAGCTCATCAGGCGTGGACACAACGTCACGGTTGATAGTGATTGGTCCATTGGCCGCGTAACGGCTGCATCCAGGAACAAAGACTTGCTCCACGCTGCAGCCAACCCCCGATATATGCAAGGATATGCGGCTGGCCGGTGATATATGTTAATCTAATGCAGACTTAAGCGGCGGGGCCCATAACTCAATAACCTGGGTGATATGGTCTCGCATAGCCTCCGCGGCTTGATCCGGGTTCTGTGCAGCGAGAGCTTGCATTATTGGTTTATGCGCTTCAGTTGGTGACATTCTCAGATCTTTTGTCTCTTGACTGCCAAACGTGAAAAGATGCATATGCAATGTGCAACGCATCAAAATGGATTCAAGGGCTTTCAGGTTTGATGCGCGGAATATGGTCATATGGATCAATCTGTCCAATTCACTGACAGCATATTGATCTCCGCCAGCCATGGCTTTTTCCATTTTATCGAGCATATTTTCGACGTTTTCCAGATCCTTTGTTGTGAAGGAAAGGGCGGCTTGCCGAATACCTTCAACCTCAAGGCCAATTCTTATTTTTGCCATCTGAATAGCTTCGGTCACGTAGGTTCGGGCAACAATCGTTCCGCGATAACCCCGGCGTTCAACCAAGCCATCTTCCTGCAATCGTAGTAAAGCTTCACGTACCGTGCCCTGACTACAATTGAATTCCCGCCCCAGGCTTTGCTCGACAAGGGGGGAGCCTGAAGGAATTTCACCCAAAAGGATACGTCGACGAACCGCATGGAAAACAGTGCTTCCTTTGGTTAAGGTCGAAAATTTAAAATTATACAATGGGCTGCTTGATTTAGGTAGATTCATCTTGACTTGAACTTCACATCAATCGATTATCATTATCGATAATCTGAATAATAATCAAAATTAAAATATTTTCAACAAGGATTTATACAACGCTAAAAAAAAGCAGTGAATTCTGTTGAACCAGAATTTTTGTTGTTAAAAAAATTGCAGTTACCGAAAAAAGTCAATTACGTGTGTTGCCAGGGAGGGCGGTATATTGGAGAAACTTCTCCAAATTAAAGACTTGATCGTTGAATTCAAGACCCCGGGTGGTCTGGTGCAAGCTGTAAACGGTATTTCCTATTCAGTTTCCGGGGGAGATATCGTCGCAATTGTGGGTGAATCTGGCAGTGGTAAGTCAGTCAGCGCACTTACCATACTGGGCCTTGTTCAAACCCCACCTGGCAGAATTGTTGGTGGCGAGATTTTATTTGATGGAACCGATCTGCTGAGCCTGGATGATCAGGCTATCAGAGATATGCGGGGACAGGATATCGCAATGGTATTCCAGGAACCCATGAGCGCTTTGAACCCTGTGTTGTCGATTAGACGGCAGCTTACCGAAGGGATGAAGCTGCATCTTGGCCTGGATAAAAAGCAAGCTAACGCACGCGCGGTTGAGCTTTTATCCATGGTTGGCATTTCCGATCCAGTAGAGAGATTAAATCAGTACCCGCATCAACTGAGCGGTGGTATGCGCCAACGGGTGATGATTGCCATGGCCCTATCTTGCAAACCGAAGCTTATTATTGCCGATGAGCCGACAACGGCTCTGGATGTGACAATTCAAGCACAGGTCTTGTCCCTGATGCAGGATTTGTGCAAAAAAATGAATGTGGCTCTGGTTCTTATTACCCATAATTTGGGTATTGTCGCGCGCTATGCTGAATGGGTGAATGTCATGTATGCGGGGCGCATTGTGGAATCCGGCAGTGCTCGGAACCTCTACGCTAATCCCAGTCACCCGTATACGGTGGGATTGCTAAATTCCGTTCCTCGGCTTGATCAGGAACGAGGAAAGCCACTTGAACCAATTCCAGGAAACCCACCAGATCTTTCTGCACTCGGAGACGGGTGTGCTTTTGCCCCCAGGTGCCGCTTTGCCACTGAGAAGTGTCATATAGAAATTCCAGTTTTAGCGGTTGTTGATGATGAACATCGATCTGCCTGTTGGGAAATTGAAGCGTTGCAAAGGGAGAATGCGGCGTGAGCCAGTCCAGCACAGCATTACAGGCAGACCAGTTTTCCGAGCAGGATTATCTGCTAAGGGTTGATAACCTTCAAGTCCATTTCCCTGTAAGAGATGGCATCTTTATTCAAAAAACTATTGGTCACGTAAAAGCCGTTGACGGGGTTTCATTTCAAATCAAGCGCGGCGAGACATTGGGGCTTGTGGGTGAATCCGGTTGTGGCAAAACCACCATTGGTCGTTGCCTGTTGAATTTGCAAGCTCCGACGAGTGGCCGTGTGAATTTCGAAGGGTATGATATCAACAACCTGAAACCGGAAGAAATGATTGATTGCCGGCGCAAAGTACAAGCCGTTTTTCAAGACCCATTCAGTTCGCTCAATCCAAGAATGTCGGTTGGCGATATTATTGCCGAGCCATTGATTATCCATGAAAAGGGAATGCGCTTTATTGATCGCGCTCGCCGGGTCGGGGAGCTCTTGTCAACTTGCGGCCTGCCAGTAAATCTGGCCGATCGTTACCCCCATGAGATGTCCGGCGGACAGCGACAACGCGTTGGTATCGCCCGTGCGTTGGCACTGCGCCCGGAATTCATTGTTTGTGATGAGGCCGTATCGGCTTTGGATGTGTCAATTCAAGCCCAAATCATTCGTTTGTTAGAAGACCTGCGCGAAGAATTCGGACTGACTTATCTCTTCATCGGTCATGACTTGAGCGTAGTGCGTCATTTGTGTCACAGGGTGGCCGTTATGTATCTTGGAAAGATCGTTGAGATTGGTGAGTGTGATGACATATTCAAAGATCCTAAACACCCCTACACCAAGGCCCTTCTAACTGCCGTTCCCATTCCTGATCCTGAAATAGAACAGGGTCGTTCCCATACCTATCTTGGTGGTGAAGTGCCAAGCCCAATAAATCCGCCCTCCGGATGTGTATTTCATCCAAGGTGCTCGATGGCGGTCGATAGTTGTAAAACACAGATTCCAGAATCTCGGGATTTACCCGGTGGACGGATAGTCGCTTGCCCTCTCAGTTGAGAGAACAGCGAAATTGAGGAAGACCATTAGAAACACAAAATTTAATTAGGGAGAATTTTAGTATGTCGATAAAAACATTAGATGGGTTAACCCTCATCGAGAGAGCCGAACTCGAAAGGGAATTGGCTAGCGCTTATGATTTTGATTCTAAGGATCCACTCTTTGGCCTGTCAAAACATGATATGAGCGGCCCACATATGAGCCGTCGCTCAATTCTGCGACTGATGGCCGCTGCTGGTACGCTAACGGCAACGAATATGATCCCCATGGCTGCCGGCTTTAATGATTCCGAAGCCGTTTCCGGTGGCACATTAACCTGCGGTTGGGCCGGTGTTGGCCAAATCGTCACCCTTGATCCTGCACAAATCAATCAGGTTGTGCAGTTCCAGATCATGTCAAATGTGCTCAGTGGCCTTATGCATATCAACCCTGATCTGGTTGGTGAAGGTGATCTGGCCGAGAGCTGGGAAATCGATAGTTCCGGTACAGATTACCTGTTCACATTGCGCAGTGGTGTGACGTTCCACAACGGCGATAAATTTGATGCCGATGATGTTTTATTCACCTACAACCGCTCCAAAGACAGCACCAAATCTATCCACTCTCGTGTTTTGGCTAATGTTAATGATGTCGAAAAAGTGAATGACCTTCAGGTTCGTTTCAAGCTTGATAAACCACAGGCTTCTTTCCTGACCAAAACTCTTGAACGCTCAAGCGGTCGTGCCATGACCATTGTTTGCCGAGGCGCTTTGGAATCAATGGGTGAGTCACAATATGGCCTGACACCGGTTGGTACAGGACCTTTCAAGATTATTGAACACCAACTTGGTCAAGGCGTAGAAATGGATAAATTTGCGGATTATTATGATCCCGAACGCCCCAAACTTGATAAAGTTATCATTAAGCCAATCAGTGACGCAGAACCACTGGCGGCGGCTATCGAATCGGGCGACATCCAGTTAATTGGTGGCAACCCTATTGCCGCTGAACTGGTTGACCGTTTTGTTGCCAACCCTGATCTGGTTGTCGATGAAGTTGCTGGCCCCGGGTTCCAGTCGATCTGGATTAACCCATGGCATGAACACATGAAAGTCAGCGATTTTAATAAACCTGTTTCTGAATTGATGAAAGAAAAAGGGTTCATGGTTCGTCTTGCATTTGCCAAAGCGATGGATCGTGATCGTTATCTCAAACAGGCACAGTTTGGTCGCGGCACACCTGCGCATGGGACGATTAACCCTGCTATGGGTTTCTATTTCGATGAAACGCTTGCTGAAACGTCAAATCAAAAATTTGACGTTACGGAAGCTCAGCGTCTGATGGCTGCTGCCGGTTATCCCGGTGGTGAAGGGTTCCCGACATTAAAGTTGACAACAACCCCTTCAGGGCGTCGTGAGGCGACCGTTGTTGCGGATATTTTTAAGCGTAATCTGGGTGTTAAAATTCAAATTGAAGCCAAAGAATGGTCCGTTAACGTTGAAGAATTCGATACCATGAAATGGGATCTCCGTCGTTCAGGTAGTGGCGGTGACTTTGATCCGGATGATGGTATTGTTGATTGGATGCAGACTGAATCCAAATTTAACGGCCGTAATCGGGATAAATCAATTTATCCATTCGGTTACTTCTCTGATAAGGAAGCCGATGAATTAATCGCCGAGCAAAGTACCGAGGCTGATCTTGAAAAACGTCGGGCTCTGGTGCGAAAAGTGGACAAGATTACGTCGGATAAAGTTGCTAGTATCTTCTTGTTCCACCCCGCTAACATTCTGGTTCACCATATCAGCGTGAACTTCCCGAAACAAAGTCGGATACCTGGATTGGTCGATTTAGATCGTGTGACCATTTCTTAAACCGAGCTAAATTTATGGACCAGGCTGCAGTCATGTAGCCTGGTCTGTATAATTATTGAGAGTTAAAATGTCCCGTTTTCTTGTACGCCGAATTTTTGGCGCGTTGATCGTCATGTTCGCCGTTGCGACACTGGTCTTCATTATGTTGCGGCTTGTTCCGGGCGATCCTATTGCTGCCATGTTATATGATGCCGGTGATCCTGATGCCGTCGATGAAATTCGAACAAAATTGGGTCTGGATCGACCAATGTATGTTCAGTATGGAAAATGGCTCTGGAACGCAGTGCAGGGTGATTTCGGCAGATCAATTTATGGCAGTCGGGTAGAGGTCAGCCGATTGCTTATGGAAGCCCTTCCAAGGACCTTGTCGCTTGCCTCGCTGTCTTTTATTATTGCCATGGTTATTGCGGTTCCAGCCGGATTGATTGCAGCAACCAGACGGAATTCCAGGGCGGATTATGCCGTTACATTTGTTGCTTTCCTGGGGCTTAGTATGCCTGATTTCTGGTTGGCTATTTTGCTTATTATTGCGTTTGCAGCAAACCTGCATTGGCTGCCCGCTATCGGTTACGTGCCGCTTGCCAAGGGTTTTTGGCCCTGGCTTTCACATTTGATATTACCGGCTCTGGCCGTTGGAACGGCGTTTTCGGCGATTGTCGCGCGCATGATCCGATCCTCCATGCTTGAGGTCCTCAATACAGAATATATGCGCGTCGCTCGCTCCAAAGGATTGAGCGAACGAACATTAATCATGACCCACGCATTGCCTAACGCCCTCATTCCTGTTGTGACCGTCATTGGCATTGCCTTTGCGTTGTTGATGTCAGGCACGGTTGTCGTGGAAAACGTCTTTGCCATCAAAGGTTTGGGCCGATTATTAATTCAGGGCATTCTAAACCGTGATTATCCGGTGGTTCAGGGAACGATCCTTGTGGTATCGGCGATATTTGTATTTTCCAACTTATTGGTCGATGTACTCTATTCCATCATTGACCCAAGAATTAGACTTCAATCATGACAAAGTATTCTACCGTTTTAGGCACTGAAGGAGAGCGTTCACCAGCCTCTCAGAAAGCCAGCTTTTTCGCCGTTGTGAAAAAAGATAAAAAAGCTATGTTTGGATTGATCACGCTATCAATCTTTACCTTCTTTGCCATCTTCGCCCCCTGGATTGCCCCCCATGATCCCACGGCCATGGACTTTGAAATGATGATCGCGCCCAGTTTGGAATTTCCATTAGGCACAGATGATCTGGGCCGCGACCTGCTCAGTCGTATTATCCATGGCACACAAATTTCATTGTTGGTTGGGGTATCCACGGTGGCTATTGCCCTTTTCTTTGGTGTGGCCATGGGAGTCGCCGCGGGGTATTTCGGCGGCTGGGTCGACATGATCATTATGCGCTATATTGATTTGCAGTGGGCTTTCCCGAATTTTATTATCGCGGTTTATCTGGTCGCTGTATTTGGGGCAGGATTATTGAATGTTATTGTTGCCATCTCCCTGGCCTTTCTGGATGATTTTGCCCGCATCGCGCGCAGCATGGTGCTGACCATTAAAGAAGAACAATATATCTCAGCAGCCCGTGTCTCGGGTGCTTCGGATTTCAGGATCATGTGGCGCCATATTTTACCCAACGCAGTGGCACCGATTATCGTACAAGCCACGGTCAGTGTTTCCTACGCCATTCTTGGTGAAGCCAGCCTGTCATTTCTGGGGCTAGGGGTTGAATCTGATACGCCAACGTGGGGGCTTATTCTCGCCGATGCGCGTAGCTTTATCTCACGGGCTTGGTGGATTGGTATCTTCCCTGGTGTCGCCATTATGTTAACTGTGCTCAGCATTAATTTTCTCGGTGATGGCCTGCGAGATCATTTCGATGTTCGCGAAGTGAAAGACGTTTAGGCATGACGGTTAACTCAGGGGCAATAAACCTGCAGTCTGAGACAATCCGGACCCTAAACAAACGGATGCTGGCTGGTGACATCTCAGCCCGGTCCCTAACCCGGCATTGTCTGGATCAGATTGACCTTATGAACCCCATGGTCAATGCCGTTCTGGAAGCCAATTCGGATGCTTTGGAAATTGCTGATCATTTAGATCATGAGCTGCAATTGAGTGGCCCACGAAGCCTTATGCATGGCATGCCTGTATTGGTTAAAGATAATCTCGATACGGCCGATAAAATGATGACCACCGCTGGATCACTTGCCTTGCTTGGCTCTCACGCCACCAAGGATGCTTTTGTCGTTGCGAAACTTCGTGAGGCTGGTGCGATAATTCTCGGTAAGACGAATTTAAGTGAATGGGCGAATTTTCGCTCGCCTCGCTCCTCCAGTGGTTGGAGCAGTCGGGGCGGCCAGACACGAAATGCATACGCGCTTGATCGTTCGCCGGGTGGCTCCAGTTCAGGTTCCGCCGTCGCTGTTGCAACAGGAATGTGTGTCGCCGCCATTGGCACCGAGACGGATGGCAGTATTGTCAGCCCATCTGCCATGAATTCAATTGTCGGCATCAAACCAACGGTTGGGCTTGTCAGCCGATCCGGTATTATTCCAATATCTTATACTCAGGATACAGCTGGGCCAATGGCTCGTTGCGTGGAGGATGCGGCTATTGTTCTGGGCGTTATTGCTGGGGAAGATGCTGATGATGCCAAAACGACCACGTTTTCAAACTCTTATGACCTTAACACTTTTGAAAATATGAAAGCAGATGATCTGAAGGGGAAACGGGTCGGCCTTCCACGCAATTACTGTGGATATAATGAACACGTTGATGACATTGTTGATCGCGCAATAAATTCCATTAGGAATGCTGGTGGTGAGGTTGTTGATAATTTAGAATTAACACCCACGAGCGATATCAGGTCCGATGAAACGATTGTTATGTCGACTGAGTTTAAATCCGGTCTCAATAAATATTTAAGCAATACAACACATCCCACTTGCTCTCTCGCGGACGTCATCGCTTTCAACGAAATAAATGTTCAGAATGTTATGCCTTATTTCAGACAGGAAATACTCAAAATGTCAGAAACCAGGGGCGATCCGGATAATCCGGTTTATCTGGACGCGCTTAAAGAGTGCCGTCGACTTTCTCGTGAGGACGGTATCGACAAATTATTAACCGAACATCAACTGGATGCCATAATCGCACCGACGACTTGTCCACCCTGGCTTATAGATTGGGTGAATGGCGATAATAGATCAGGCGGCAGTGCTTGTCCTGCTGCTGTAGCAGGGTATCCTAGTCTTACTGTTCCAGCGGGTTATGTATTCGGATTACCTATCGGGTTGTCTTTCTTTTCATCTGCTGGAGAGGAGGCCAAACTTATAAATATGGCCTATGCATTTGAGCAGGAAACTAAAATTCGAGAATATCCAAATTTAAATCCACACGCAGTTCTTTCGTAGTCACTTTGAACTTCTACAAATCCAAACGTATTCCTGATGTGATAATAGTCACACGTAAGTAAGCGTCCTGATCTCGTCGTATCGCATCCCACCCTCTGAAATATCGTTAAGTAGTTGATATGCAAGATATGAGAGAAGGCGTGCAAGTTGTAAAACAGTATGTTGGTCTCGCGAATGAAGAGATAGCTTAATATCAGAGTTTTTGCCAATAGGGTGCAAGGCTCTGGGTATAGGCCAACGAAAGTAAAATACGTGGTGTCTGGATATGACTAGATAAGAAGGTATGCGCATAGCAATGTCTCACTCCGGTGTTTCACCGTCGATGACTGCTATCTAACCTGTTGTTTTTAAAGTGATGGCGGAGAGACAGGGATTCGAACCCTGGGTACTCGCAAGAGTACAACGGTTTTCGAGATTGACGGGGCTGGTGTTAGGCTGTGTTCATACGTTCTGAAATGTGTTGTTGTATAAGGTGTATTAGTTCCGATCTGATCTGACACTGCTCCCTTGAAAGAGCGAGAGTTACCAGTTTTGATGGTGGTGCAACCCAACCATCGAAAACTTAGAAAAGGTAACTCTCATGATACAAAGTAACGTAAAAATCATTA